>JADJOY010000063.1 GCA_016713535.1 Deltaproteobacteria bacterium | reverse complement strand
CGTAGTCGAACGTGTTCGGGACGGCGCCCGCCGCCCACCACCCATGGGTGACCACGACAAGAGGCCGAATGCCGCAGACCGTCACGAGCAGCGCGATCAACACGGGCCACGCGCGTCCGGCTGGCGCCAGACTGTGGTAGCGCGCGACAGCCTCACGCGCCCACCAAATCACGGAACGAGGTCGTTCCAATTCGAGACCGTCGCCTGCGACGGCCACGAGCACGCGCAAGCCCGCACGTTTGAGACCGCGGACGAGCCCTCGCGCGCGGCACGGCTCAACCCTACGCGCGACAGCCCGCCGATCGGAGGAATGCGTCGCGCGTCGAACCAGTAAACTCGTCGACCCGACCGCCCTCCGATCGGTGGGACAGCCGAACTCGACCAGGTCCACCCTCCTGGTCCATGCCGACACGGTTTGTACCACGCCCCCTCTCGGTAGCCGTTTCTTGAGCGGCGCTCCGCGGACGGTCACCGCGTCGACCCCATCGATCCGCTTCCAGCTCGCGATCGCGATTCTCGACCCGATCGGCGGCGCGAACCCCAGGCGATGTGACCAGCGCCGCTCTCGCCAGCATGCGTGGCAGCGACCCGGTCAGGCCAGCGCGATCGTGCGTCGCGGCAACGCGACCGCGATCACGGGGACTTCGTCCGCGTCGCGGTCCGGCTCCGCCGCCGCGAGGAGGATTCCGGTTGGTCGCCGCGCTTGGCACGCCTCGCACAGGAGCGAAGATGAAGTGCAGCGGGATCTGGCGACGCTGATGAGAGGCGAGCAGTCCCCGAAGTAGCGCCGGAAGCTAGCCCCGGCCGCAGGCGACAGAACACGTCCGGAACGACGCCAGGATCAGTCGTGAAGATCGAGGCCCGCCACGGCTTCGGACCCCAGACAAAAAAAACCGGCCGGGGTTTCCCCCGGCCGGTTCCCTGAGACGGGCCTCGTAGAGCCGACCCCGTGGGGAAACCTCAGTCCACGCGGATCGAGAACGTACGGGTCGTGCCGCCCTGGAGCGCCTGCTGCGTGAAGGTCACACCGTTCGAGCTGAGGCTGGTGAGACCGACCTGGCAGGAGTTGGACGGCGTGGTCGTGTAGGCCCGCTGATTGCGGTTACGGGGGTTGTCCTCGTCAACGTGCTTGTTGAGGGCGCACGTCACGACGCCAGCGTTCGTGGAGGTCGAGCACTGACCCGTACCGCCGTTCATCGCACCGTCGAGCTCGTTCGCGACTTCGCCGTTGAGGGCGACGTAGATGTTGTCGCAGGTCGCGTTCCGCGCCTTCTCACGAGCGCCGAGAAGCTGCGGGATGGCGATCGCGGCGAGGATGCCGATGATCGCGATCACGACCAGAAGCTCGATCAGGGTAAAGCCCTTGCTATTCCGCATAGCCCTCTCTCCTTTGCCGCACGCGCGGCGTTGTGGGTTCCCAGAGTCTTCGTGGTTGGCGACTGACAACCAGCGATCCCACGCCGGAGCAAGGGCGGTGCCATCGAAGCTCGAGACCGGTTCCTGAGTGCATCCAGGCGCGCCTCGCACAAGTCGCGAGCGAAAGACTCGAACCATGACGTGAGCTTGAGCTCGTTCGGGGCGAAAATTGGCGCACCGCGCCATTGGCGGCTCGATCTCGCTCCGCCGCCTGACCACCCGAATCCACTGACGAATCTCGTCACCCAGGGTGCCGAGACTCGTCCCTATGGTCCCTCGGGCGCGCGATCCCATCGAAGTCGGTGGGAGGGCCCTCAGACTCTTTCGAGGGCCTGCGATAGATCCGCGACGAGATCGGTCGCATCCTCGATCCCGACGGAGAGCCGGATGAGGCTCTCGCGGATTCCCACGGAGCGCGCTCCTCGGGCGAGAGCTCGTAGTAGCTCGCGAGCGCCGGCTGCTCGATGAGCGACTCCACCCGCCGAGGCTGGGAGCGATGTACGGGATCCGAACCGCGTCGACGAGGCGGCTTCCCGCTTCGAGGCCACCTGCGACCTCGAAGGCGACCACGCCCCCGAACCCGGCCATCTGGGCGCGCGCGATCGCGTGCTGCGGATGGCTTTCGAGGCCCGGATAGTAGACGCGCGTGACGCGAGGATGGGCCTCGAGAAAGCGGGCGACCGCCAGCGCCGAGGCGTTCTGACGCTGGACTCGAAGCTCGAGGGTCTTGATTCCCCGGATCAGGAGGTAGCACGCGTGCGGATCGGGAACCGCGCCAAGTACCCCTTGGAGGTCCTGGATCGCCCGCACCAAGCCGTCACTGCCCGCGATGACGCCCGCGAGGAGGTCGTTGTGTCCGCCCAGGTATTTCGTCGCGCTGTGGACCACGAGGTCCACGCCGAACTCGAGTGGGCGCTGGTTGATCGGCGTCGCGAACGTCGAGTCGATCAGCGTCTTCACCTTGTGAGCGCGAGCGATCGCGACCAGGCGCTCGAGGTCGATCACGTGGAGGTATGGGTTGGTCGGAGACTCGCTGACGATGAGGCGGGTCGAGGGCCGGATCGCCGCCTCCAGCCCTTCCCAGTCGTCCGGCGCGACCAGGGTGAACTCGACACCGAACCGCGACAGCACCGCACGGCAGAACTGTCTCGTTCTCCGGTAGCAGTCGCTGGTCAGCACCACGTGTTGCCCCTGCGAAAGGAGCGCGAGCAGCGTGGTCGTGACCGCCGCCATTCCCGACGAGAACAGCAGTGCGCGTTCGGCACCGTCGAGTGCTGCCAGCTTGCGCTCCGCCGCGGACTGCGTCGGATTCCCGTAGCGCCCGTACTCGGGCCGCTCGATGCTTCCGTCCATGTAGTCGCAGAGCTCGCGGGTGTCGCGGAACGCGTACGTCGCGGTCTGCACCACCGGGACGGTCACACCGTACCCAGCCTTGGTGCGGTCCTCGCCGCCGTGCACCGCCCGGGTGCCGAGCCCCCCCGTTTCGGCGGTCATCGTCGCTCTCCTTCGCGCCGGCGGTCGATCTCGCGGCGCAGCGCATCCCGAACCACGGCGGGGTCGGCCGGAAGCTCGAGCGGGACGTTGCGATATCGCGTCGCGACGTCCTCGAGCACGCCCTCGTGATAGCGCACCTTGAACTCGGTGAACTTGAGCCCGTGCGCCGTGGACACGACGACCACACGCTCGTCGCTCTCGATCACGCCCGTCGCCACGAGCTTCTCGAGCACTCCGAGCGCCACCCCGGTGTGCGGGCAGTTGTACATGCCGGTGCGGTCCGCGCGCGCCGCCGCGTTCGAAAGCTCCTCCTCGGTGGCGACCTCGACGATGCCATCGAACTTCTGCAGCACGTCGATCGCCTTGCGGATGCTGACCGGGTTCCCGATCTGGATCGCGCTCGCCAGCGTCTTCCGCGCGACGATCGGCTCGAACGACCGGAAGCCGTTCTGGAAGCTCAGGTAGAGCGGATTCGCCCGCTCGGCCTGCGCGACCACGATCCGCGGCAGTCGGTCGATCAGACCGAGGTCCTTCATCATCAGGAAGCCCTTCCCCAGGGCCGTTACGTTGCCGAGGTTTCCGCCCGGGATGATGACGGTGTCCGGGACCTCCCAGTCGAACTGCTGCACCATCTCGATGCCGACCGTCTTCTGACCCTCGACCCTCAGGGAGTTCATCGAGTTGGCGAGATAGATCGTCCGGTCCCTGGTCACCTCTTTCACGACCCGCATGCAGCCGTCGAAATCGGTGTCGAGCGACGCGACGATCGCGCCGTTGGCGATCGGCTGCACGAGCTGGGCGGTCGAGACCTTGCCGCGTGGCAGGAACACGATGCTCGGGATGCCTGCCGCGGCGCAGTAAGCGGCGAGCGCCGCGGACGTGTCTCCCGTGGAAGCGCACGCAACCGCGTGGATGTCCGTGCCCTCGGAGATGATCTGCTTGACGACCGAGACCAGCACCGTCATGCCGAGGTCCTTGAAGCTCCCGGTGTGACTGTTGCCGCACTGCTTCACCCACAGGTCGGCGACACCGATCTCCTTGCCGTAGCGTTCCGCCCAGAAAAGGTTGGAGCCGCCCTCGAACATCGACACGATGTTCTCGTCGTCGACCACCGGGCAGACCCACTCCTTCTTGCCCCACACGCCGCTGCCGTAGGGCCACTGGGTGCGCTGGTAGCGATCCTCGAAGAGGCGCATCCAGCGCGGAGCGGACGACTTCGCGAGCGGCTCGCGGTCGTGAACGACCTCGAGAAGCGACCCACAGTTCTCGCAGGTGTAGACGATTTCCTTGAGCGAGTAGCGTGCGCCACAGCGGTTGTAGCACTCGAACCAGGCTCGGTACGGCGCGGCGTCGGACGATCGATTGGGTGCGGGCACGGCGGATCTCCCGGGCAGGAACGCGGGAGTATCCGAGCCCTCGCTCCGGACCGTCAACCATTTGCCGCGGCGAGCACGAGGTGCGCGACGTGGTCGGGATCCAGCGTCCATCCGATCGGGTCGGCGGCTGGGTCGCCACGCACTGCGTCCACCCACGGCGCCGCGGGTGCCCACGTCTGCGGCGAGGTCGGACCGAACACGAGTACCGACGGCGTCCCGACCGCCGCGGCGAGGTGGCTCACACCCGAGTCGTTGCCGAGGTAAGCACCAGCGCGCGCGAGGATTGGCGCCACCTCCTCGAGCGCTGGCGCGCGAAGAACGTCCCCGCGCAGCCCGCGATCGAGGCCGACGTCCAGCTCGGCCTCTCCGAGAATCCACGTGATCCTGGTGCTGCGCGCCGCGAGGATGCGCGCCACGGTGAGGAATCCGTCGATGGACCACCGCTTGGCGCGTCCGCCGCTGCCCGGATGGATCACCACCTCTCCCGGGACCCGGACCGCTCCGACCGCTATCCAGGGCCGCTCCATCGGTTCGGGGCTGACACCGAGAAGCCGGGCAACGTGACGATGCGCCGACATCCCCTGGGTTGGCTGAGCGGAGGCGACGATCGCTCGGGCCCGGAGCACACGACTCAGGCCCGATTCCAGCTCGCCATCAGGGTCGCGGCGCAGAACGACCACCTCGCCCAGCCCGGCGAGCTCGGCAGGCCAGCTCCCATCACCATTCCCGACCAGCGCGGGCCCCCAGGGCCCTTCCAGGTCGATCCACCGCTCCACCGCGGGCACCCATGGCGCGAGTCGGGTGACCGAGCCCCGGACCGCAAGCCATACCGGTCGCGGTACACGGCTGACCGGACCGAGGGCCAGGACGACGTCCCCGAGCGCCCCGGGATGGACGATCAAGACGCCGCCAGGCGCCACGACGCACCCTTGCTGCACTCAGCCGGTGCCGGTTCGCTCGATCTCGAACCCAAGCCGGCCCGACACCTCGATCGCCGCGTGCACGACCTTGGCCGAGACTTCGCGGGTGATCCGCTCGGGCGTCAGTCGCGCAGCCGGGCCCGACACGGTGAGCGCGCCCACGACGCGGCCGGTGTAGTCACGGATCGGCGCCGAAACGCAGCGCACACCGTCTTCGTACTCCTCGTCCTCGCTCGCGTAACCCAGGCGTGCCACCTTGGCGAGCTCCTTGCGTAGCGCCTCGGCATCGATGATCGTCCGCGACGTGAACGACCTCAACGGGGAAGCCACCAACCGCTCGATCTCGGCATCCGACTCGAAGGCGAGCTGCACCTTGCCGGACGCCGTCGCGTGCGCCGGCAGGTGAACCCCGACCTGTGCGACCACGCGGACGGTCTGACTCGCTTCGACGGCGTCGACACACACCGCCTGTCCGCCTCGGAGCACCATCAGACAACAGGTCTCGTCGACCTCGCCGACCAGCTCGACCATGATCGGTCGTGCCTGCCGGACGAGCCCCGTCTGGCGGATGTAGCTCTGGCCGAGTTCGAGGATCTTGATGCCGAGACGATAGTTCTCGGTCAGCTTGTTTTGTTCGACGTAGCCCCGCGCTTCGAGCGTGGCGAGCAACCTGAACACGTTGTTCTTGTGGAGCTTGAGCTTCCGCGAGAGCTCGGTCACGCCGTACTCGGGCACATCGCCCTTGAATTCCTCCAGAACGTCGAGGGCATGCGCGACCGATTGGATCAGGTAATTCGTCTTGTCACGACGATGCTTGGCCATGGCTGCGGGCACTCAACTCTAGGCCACATTGTAACAGCGTTTGACCGCCTCCGTCCACGGAAAACGTGCGGTCCCACGTCGAAACGGGCGCCACAACGAGAAGGCGTTTTGGGCGCCGCCTCGACGGACCCGCCGCTTCAGGTCGCGGGCGCTTCGAGACGTCGCGCGACGAGGTTCGCGAGGAGCCGGATCTCGGGCATGAAACGGTAGAACCGCAAAGCGATGCGCGCACGGACGATCGCGCCGTAGATCCGCACCAGGCTCCTCACCGCGGCACCGTCGAGGAGGTACTCGGCGAGCGTTCGTCCGTCGAGAAACCCGGTGAAGAACGACGCGTCGCGCAAGAAGCGCTTGGTGCTCTCGTCGAGCCACGGGTAGTCGATGCGATTCCAGTGGTGGGTGCTCCACGCCTCGAGCGTCGCGGGGAGCTTCACACCGAGCGCGGCCGCCTTCGGGTAGAGCGGAGTTCCCGGATAGACGGTCAGGAGATGGAGCTGGGTGATCCGCGCCGCGGGATATTCTCGCTTCAGGTAGCGCATCAGATCGAGCGTCGCCTGGAGACGAGCCGGCGTCTCCTCCGGGAAACCGGCCATGAAGCTGTACACGGGAACGATGCCGGCTTCGCGCAGTCTGCGGTTCGCGTCCCGCACGTCGCCTCCTTCGACCCGCTTGTTCACCGAGTCGAGGATCTCGGGACTCGCGGTCTCGACACCGACGTAGAGCTCGACGAAACCAGCTCGTCGCCACAGTGCCAGCTCCTCCCCGTCGAGGCGGACCAGGTATTCGAGGAGGCAGTTCGCCTTGAGGCGATACGGGCTGCCGCGCTCGATGAGCAGCTCGCACAGCTCCCGCACCCTCCGGCGATTGGCGAAGAAGTCGTCGTCACCGACGTAGAACGCCCGGACCCCGAACGCGCACGCGAGGTGATCGAGCTCGGCGAGTACCCTCCCCGGGCTCTGGGCGCGCCACCGCCGGCCGTTGAACGGCACGTTGTAACAATACGAACACGCATGCGGGCAGCCGCGGCTCGTTGCGATTCGGAGATCCCAGTCTCCCAGGACCTGACGGGTGACGTAGCGCCGGAAATCGACCAGCTCGGTGGAGAGGAACGGAAGCTCGTCGAGATCCAGAAAGGGCCGGTCCGGCGCGTGATGAAGTCCGCCATCCGGAGCACGCGCGCTCACACCCGCCACCGACCAAGGAGCGTGTCCGCCGCGGAGGGCCTCGACCAGCTCGAACGCCGTCGCCTCGCCCTCGCCTCGGACGACCACGTCAGCGAGGGGGTGGGCCAGCGTCTGTTCGGCCATCAGCGATGGATGGACGCCGCCCCACACGATCGGGATCCCGGGGCGCAGGCTCCGCGCTCGGCTCGCGGCGGCGAGCGCGCCGCCGATCTGGAAACCAGTCATGGCGCTCACGCCGACGAACAGCGGATCTAGCTCACCGATCGCGTCCTCGAGCGCGCGGAGCGGCTCGGCTTCGACGCGCTCGTCCACGATCCGGACCCGTACGCCTCGCGACGACAGGTAGCTGCCGACGGCGAGAACCGAGAGCGGCAGCGACACCATGCCCTCCCGGTCCCACCCCGTGCGCGGGTAGAACAGCACCACGGCGGGCTCACCGCCGAGCACGCTCGTCGAAGATCGGTTCGCCACGATCGGTCTCGTCCCCTCCGCCCGTTGGTCAGAGCACGTGCGCCTGCACGAAGCGCATGAGCCGAGGCACGACCGACCACCTGAAATCGAACCGCTCCACTCGTCGCCGCATGAGCGGCGCCACCAGGCGGGCGACCCACCGGAACAGCACGGAGCGCAGGAACAGGTAATCCGGCGAGAGCAACACGGTGCCGTAATAGAGCCACAGGAGGCGGTAGCGCTCGGCGGAGCTGAGCCAGCCGACCTTCACCCCGCCGTAGTTGTAGCTCGCGAAGTCTCCCCACTCTGCCAGGTTGCTCGGCGGAACGAATCCCCGAGCAGAGGCCACGTCGTAGAGCTCGGTGCCCGGGTAGGGAAGGAATGGCTTGATGTTGCCGACCGTCGCGCCCGGATGCTCGACCTCGAGGCGCAGCATCGCGCGGATGGTGGCCCGCAGCTCCTCGTCGGTCTCGTCGGGGATGCCGCTCATGAAGCTGTAGGTCGGCTCGATGTCGGCCTCGGCGAGCCGGCGATTGACCGCGAACAGATCCTCGACGCGGTAGTCCTTCCGGATCGCATCCAGCACGCGCTGCGCACCCGATTCCGCACCGACGAGCACCTCGCGCAGCCCACACGCTCGGAGACGAACGAGCGAGGCGACGTCCCAGCGGCGCAGGTTCTGGACGTGTGCGCCGAGCACGGACCACTGCAGCCGTGGCAAGCGCGCATGCAGCGCCTCGGCGATCGCCGCAACCCGGTCGCGGCTCACGAAGAAGTTGTCGTCGAGGAACTGGACGTGGTCGAGCGCGAGACGCTGCACCAGCTCGGCCGTCTCGTCGGCGACCCGATCTGGGTCGAGCGGCTTCCACCGCGCAGCGCCGAAGAAGGCGACGTTGTAGCAAAACGAGCATCGAAACGGGCAACCCCTCGACGAGAACACGCTCAGGGTCCGGCCGAACCGGATGGTGCGAACATAGCGATCCAGGTCGAGGAGCTGGTACGGAAGCCGAGGAAGATCCGCCGCCGGTAGAGGCGGTCGGGCTCCGGCGGTGGCCGGGCGTCCGTCCAGCTTGTGCCAGAGCCCGCGAACACCGGCGACACCCCGCCCTTCCGCGAGCGCCTCGCACAGCTCGAGGAAGGTCTCCTCGCCCTCACCTTGCACCACGAAGTCGAGGTCGGGGTGCTCGAGCGTCTGCGCCGGCAGCAGGCTCGGATGGACGCCACCCGCCACGATGGGTGTCTTGCCTCGTTCTCGCACGAGTCGCGCGACCGTGAGCGCGTCGCGGATCTGCTTGCCCGTCATCGTGGTGACACCCACGGCGAGTGGGGCTCGCGTGAGCGCCTCGTCGAGGCGGCGTCGCCAGTGCTTCTCGACGCGCTGGTCGATCAGCGTGACGCGATACCGCTCCGTCAGGGGAGCGGCGACCGCCAGCAAGCCCGAGGGAACCGTGCCGTCGCCGATGAAGCGCCAACCATGCGGGTTGACGAGCACGACCTCGGGGCGGCTGTCCGACGGGGTCCGGGCTGAGGGATCAGGCATGAAGCGCCGAGCGACGGGCGCGACGGAGGGGCGTCGGGCGCCAGGATGGTAGGATGCCGCTCTCCCCGGTGTCAAAGCAGCGACCCTGCCCCGCCCACATCCACCCGTACTCGCCGCTCACGGTCCTCGCCCACCGACCTCCCGCCGCCATCCCATGACGGACCGAGAGCCCGCCTCGCCGAACCCAGCGAGGTCGGCGAGGGAGCGCGGCGCGCGCTGGATGGCGAGCCTCGCGGTGCTCGTGTTTCATGCGCCGCTCCTGGACGGCGGGGTTCCGTCGGGCTTCGACGTCGTCAACGAAAAGCTCTTCTGGCGCGCCTGGACCTTCGACCGCCTTCGCCGCGGGGAGCTGCCACTGTGGAACCCACACGTCCTGTGCGGGTACCCGATGCACGCCGACCCGGTGCAGGCGGTGTTCTACCCGCTGGAGTGGATCCACCTGGTCCTCCCGCATCCGTTCGCCATCGGCCTGTCGTTCGCCCTCGCCGGATTGATCGCGTGCTGGGGTACGGAGCGCCTCGCCCGGCTCCTCGGCGCCGATGCGTGGGGCAGTGCGCTCGCAGGCGTCGCCTACGCGACGAGCGGGCTGGTCGCGGGACACGTCGGGCTGGGAGAGATCCCCCACCTGCAGTCCATGGCCTGGACCCCCTGGTGCCTCGCGCTCGCCCTCGAGGTCCTCGGCGGGCGCAGGCAGTCGTTACCGTGGCTCGCGATGGTCACCGCCCTCGCTGTCCTTGCGGGCCATGTCCAGTACGCGTACCAGACGCTCGTAGCGACGGCGATCGTCTGCGCCACGGCACTCGCGTGGATGACTCCGCGCCGGCTGGTGCTGCGCCGAGTCGTGACGCAGGTCGCTCCGGCGATCGCACTCGGTCTGACGTTGACCTGCATCACCTTGGTGCCAGCCCTCTCGTACGTCAGCCACTCCAACCGCGGCGGTGGCCTCGACTGGATGGCCACCACGACGGGGGCGATCCACCCGTTCGAGCTCGTCCGGCTCGTGGTTCCCGACTTCTTCGGTGACGCCATCACCACCCCATACTGGGAGGGCTTCGTCCGGGAGATGTCGGCTCCCTACGTGGGAATCGCCACCCTGGCGGCGATCCCCTGGGCGTTCCGGTCGTGGCGGGTTCGGCGGGGCGCGACCGCGATCCTGCCGATGATGCTGCTCGGTCTCGCCGTCGCCTTCAGCGCCTACACCCCGATTCACCGTTGGCTCTTCCACGCGCTGCCGGGGTTCGCGTTCTTCCGGATGCCCGTCCGGTGGTTGCATCTCACCACGCTCGGTCTGGCCATCCTGGGCGGGCTCGGCCTCGGCCGCCTCGGCGCGTGCCAGAGTGCGGACCACCGCTCGTGGCCGGACGGGGCTTGCGCCGCCATCCTGCCCGCGGTGCTGGCGGCTGGCGCCGCGCTGCTGTTCGCTGGGGGCGACGCGAACCGGTCCAGCGGCTTCGAGCGCTTCGAGACCGCGGTGCGGGCGCGGGTCGACTCGTTCATCGTCAGCGAGCCCGGCGAAGCCCAGGCGGAGTGGCGCGCCGGAGCGCCGTCACGCTACGCAGGCGCACGCGACGCCACCCTGCGCGCGCTGGGGCTCGCCCTGGCCTGTGGCCTCGGAGTGATCGCGGTGCCGCGGTCGCGCTCGTGGATCGGCCCTGCGGGGCTCGCGCTGGCTTCGATCGATCTGATCACGTCGGGCCAGCGTTATCTGACCACGGTCCCGGAAAGTAGCCTGGAGACCCCCCCGGCGCTTCGTTCGGTCCTCTCCTCCGAGCCGGGCGTTCGCACCTTGACCCTGGTTCCAGGGAGCACCGTCCCACGGCCGCCTGCTTTCGACCTGAGCTATCCGGGCTTCAACCGGTTCTCTCAGTCCTACATCCATCGTTCGATGACCGAGCGCCGCCGCGACGTGGGCGGCGTCTTCTTCGTGGTGGCGAGCGCTTACCGCGCCCTCGCCGGCGTTGAATCGAGCTTCGAGCACGAGACCGTGGAGGACCCCCCGATCCTCGACCTCCTCGGGGTTCGATGGGTGCTCGCGCCCACCGGACGGTGGCCGAGCGAGAAGCTCCTCGAGACCGACTTCACGCCACGCGCGGAGATGGCGGGGCTGCGCGTCCTCGAGAATCCACGCCGGCGCCCGCGGGTGTTCCTCGCTCGCACGATCGAGGTGACCGACGAGCTCGATGCCGCCCGCGCCCGGCTCCTCGCGCCGGACTTTCCGAGCGACGGCGTGGTGTTGATCGCCGAGGACGTCGCGGACGCCGGGCTGAGTCCGGTCGCTCGCGTCGGTCGGGTTCGCTCCGGGCGAGGCGAGCATCACCAGCGAACGGGACGAACAGCTGACGATCCAGGTCGAATCCTCCCGAGCGACCTTGCTCGTCGTCGCGGACGCATACGACCCTGGGTGGCGCGCGTCGATCGACGGCGTCGCGCACCCCGTGCTCCGCGCCGACCTCGCCTTGCGCGCCGTACCGGTGCCAGCCGGCACACACGAGGTCGTGCTCGCCTACCGACCGCGGCCGCTCCTCTACGGCGCCGCGTTCAGCGCCCTCGGCGCGCTCGGGTGGGTGGGGCTGTGGCTCCGGTTGCGGCGCGAGCCGGCTCGAGGCGTCCGATGACTCGCTCGCTCGGGGTCAGCCTCGCACCTCGAACGCGACGGTCCCGGGTGCGCTGGACCGCGCTCATCGGTCTGGGCTTCCTCGCGACGCTCGAGCTGGCGGGCCGGCTCGTACCGGCGCCCGCCATACGCTCGGCGTGGACGATCCCGATCCTCCTCGAGAAGCGGGCATACGTCGTGCGGGATCCGGTGCTCTTCTGGAAGCTCCCCGGGCGCGACGCGCCGTCCTTCGCACCGGGCGCGTCGCACCGCATCCTGTGCCTAGCCGACTCGGTCACCGTCATGGACGACGGCCACGGCTACCCCGAGATGGTCGAGCCGATCCTGGCGTCCAGGCTGGCCGGCGGCGTCTCGGTCTGGAACGCGGGCGTGCCGGGATACTCGACCGAACAGGCGCTTCGCTACCTCGCGCGCTACGGAGAGGACGCGTCCCCCACGGTCGTCACGGTGCAGCTCGCCTGGAACGACCACGTCCCCGCCATGGGCGGCCGTCCCGACGACCAGGTCGAGCTGCCGCCGGCCTGGGTGCTACGGGTTCAGGGGCTCCTCGACGGATCGGGCCTCTACCAGTTGCTGCGGCGTGGCCTCGGCCGGGGCGTCTACATCCCCGGGCCCGGGGTGCGCGTACCGCTCGATCGGTACGAGGCGAACCTCCGTGCGCTGGTCGCACGCTCCCGGGCCCTCGGCGCGGACGTCGTCTTGATCACCTCGCCCTACCTCAGTGACCAGGCGGACTACACCGAGATCCATCGCGCGTACAACGGAGCGCTGGTTCGTGTCGCGGTGGAGCTGGGCATCGCCCCGATCGATCCGGTGCCGCGCTTCGTGGCGCAGCCCGAGCTCTTCCTGCGACCGGAGAGCGACCACGTCCACTTCAACCCCACCGGAAGCCGGATCATCGCTGAGATGATCGCGGATCGTCTCGCGGCGGCCTCGGGCGCCGGTAGCGGCACGACTCGACCCTCACCGTAGCTGCGCCGCCCGCCACCCGAGACGAACCAACGAGATCACGCACAGCAGCAGCGCCGTGGCCAGCATCGCCTGCCACGCCCGCGCGTCCGAACGTTCTCGCCCGGAGGCCCCGCCCCGCTGCACGGTGCGGAGCTCGATCGCCGCGGACGTCATCAGGTGCGCAGCGCCCATGGACAGCACCCACCCGGCCGCGATCTGCAATCCACTCACCACCACCGCGAGGGTGCGACCGGTCGCGCTCCGCCCCTCGGGTGCGCACTCGCCCACCACCCGATCGTGGAGGCTGAGGAGGTGGAGGCCGCTGATCGAGAACACGAACCACGCCACCGAGAGCAGCAGGAACCACCAGACGGCCAGCTCGGCGAGCCTCCCGGAGACCGATCGCCGCGGTGCCCGGGCCTCCTGCGCCGACGACGGGCTCGGGGGCGAGGCGAGACGACTGTCGCGCAGCAGGAGCGCACAGCAACCGGCCAGCATCGCGATCCAGATCATCGCAACGGTGCCGTTCACGAACCGACCGACCGTGAAGAGCTGGCGCTCGTAGAACGTGAAGTCGCGGGCTCGACCGTAGATGAGGGCCGTCGCGCTGTCGCCGAAGATCACCCGCGTCAGGTCGGCGAGCACCCACGCCGCCGCCAGGCGGGCGAGCACCGATCGCGACGCCCCCCCTGCCCAGGCCGCGGCCACCGCGAGTCCGAGCGCCCACTCGATCACCAAGACGAATCCGGGGGGAACGTCGAAGTGGACGTCCCAGCCGCCGCGCCCGACCGCAGCCATCGGGAGCAGCCAACCCGTGAATGACGCCGCGACGGCCAGCCGCGAAGCCCGGGCGGTCACGGGAGCTCGCGCGGCGCAGGCTCGCCGCGAATCGCGCAGTCGATGGCCGACACCGGCGACTCCCAGCCCGACCACTGCCGGGAGCGCGACGGTCACCCATTCTTCGCGACGCGGTGTCGTGAAGTGAACGCCTTCCAGCGGCTCGCGATCGTACACCTCCGACGACATCGCGAAGCCGACACCGCTGACCAGCGCGACCGCCGCAAGGAGTCTCAGTGGGAGCCGAAGCCGATCGGCCAGCTCCTCCGGATCGAAGCCCAAGGGCGAGCGCGACGGCCCCCGGTTCGCCGCGAGAAAGCCTGCTCCGAGCGCCACGAGCGCGAACCCCAGGAGCGGCACCGCCAACGTGAACGGCATCGAGAGCCAGACCATGCCGATCGAGCGACACGGTAGGACCGCGCCGTAGTAGACGGCATTGTAGGCGTGGAGAAACGGCGCGTAGCCGACGACCAGCACGCCGCTCACGAGGACGACGGCGGCGACACGGCGGCCGGCGGAACGTGCGCTTCGCTGCGCTCGGGATTCCGTGGTCCCGCTCATCGGGCCGAGCTCGCCGGAGCCGCCAGTCGATGCACCACGCCATCGCCGAGGCTCGCGACCCACAACAGGCGCCGCACGGGATCGAGCACCACCGCGCTCGGCTGATCCACGTCGTAGACCGGGCGGACGGCCTTCGCGCCCGCATCGAGGACGCCAAGAGTGCCGCCGCGGCGCGACACGACCCATAGCGCACCGGTTGCATCGTCGAACGCGAGCGCGGATACGGGCGTGGGGGTGCTCAAGCGCTCGGTCGGCACGAGCGTGTCGGCGTCGATCGCTCGCAGCTCGGCCCGCACGCCATCGCCGACCCAGACCACGCGGCGACCTCGATCGACGGCCATCGCCACCGGCAAGGTACCCAGCGGGCCGCTCGTCGCCTCCTCGACCAGCCCGTCAACACGGACCCGGCGCACCACGCGCTCGCTCGGCGACGTCCACCACAACACCCCGGCCGAGCCGTCGATGGCGAGCGGCTGCGCGTCGTGGTCGTGTGACGTCACCCGCACCGTGAGGCCCGGCCCATCTGCGAGGAGTCGCTCTCCGTCCCATCGAGCCGAGCTCAGCCACTCGAAATCCTTGTCGAGTCCGATGCCGGAGAAGTGGCCCGCCAGCGGGTAGATCCGGTCCTGGTCGTCGTCGACGACGAAGCTCTCGACGTGGCCGTGGAACGTGCCGTGGGGACGTGCGAACGACGAGTGCCGTCCCGGCGTCGCGCCCCAGCTGCGCTCGCCCCCGCCCCCCTCGCCGGGGGCGAAACAGCGCACCTCACCGCCAGCGGAAATCGCCGGCACCACGCACAGGTGATCCTCGTAGTAACAGGCGAACACCAGCGCCTTCGAGCGTGGCAGCCAGCCGAGTTGCGTCGGGCGGTGTCCCGTCACGACCGAAACCCTGCGCGATGGCTCCGCGGGATCGACCGCCTCGACCGTCCGCGAGTTCCAGAACCCCACGAACACGCGGCCGACCTCGGCGTCGAGCGCGATCGTGGTCGGCCCGTCGCCGGCCCCCCGTCGCGCGCCGTCGAGCCGCCCGGTCCAGGTGAGCGCCTGCGCGACGACCAGCCCGGCGGCGATCCAGGCCACCGTCCACCGAGACGGTTCGCCCGCCTCGGGCCTCTCGGCGTGCACCCGCGTCAACCGCCCTCGCCTGCCGATCTCGGACCGCGCGGTGCCACGACCCAGTGCGGCGCCGCCTCCGTCCAGGCACCGATCGCGCCCAGCGAGCGCTCCGAGACGACCGCGATGTCGCCCTCCGCCTCGAGGCTCACGGATCCGTCGGGCGTGCGATGGATCCTCACGACCTCGCCCCCGGCGCAAAGCGCGAGCGGCTCACCGCATGGGCGGACGTCGGCCCAGCGCATCCCGCTGGGGCGGTGCGCCACGACCAGCGCGTCGACATCGTCGACGGTCACACGCAGCGCGTCACTCCCGGCAGCTCGTTCCATGTGCTTCGCGCGTGAGAACCACCGGGCGCGCGCATGCGCGAGTGCGCCGCGTCGGACCAGCCAGACCAGCACGGCCAGCAGCAGGCCATCGGTGAGCAACGTCAGGACCGACACTCAGCGCTCCTCGAGCGGCGGAAGGTCGATGCGCACCACCCCCGCGGCACTACCGACCCAGATCGCTCGGCCGGCGTCGTCGAGCCATGCCTCGCGCGGACGCTCGCCGACGAACCACTCGTCGATCACGACGAGATCCGGCAGGCGTAGCAGGTAAACCCGGCCGCGCAGATAGTCGCTCGCGGTCAGATACGGCAAGCGCGGATGCGCGCGCAGGTAGCGGATCCAGCCGCCCACGCGACGGCTGACGGCGGGAGTGAGCGCCGCTTCGTCGTACCGGACGAGCCGACCGAGCTCGGAGGTCACGGGCCCCCATCGGGTTTCCGCGGCCTCGAACGCCTCCCACGTCGTACCGCCGATCGGCCACAGCCGCGGCTCCCCGGCCGGCCCCACTCGCACGCTCAACCGAGTGGCGCCCGCGGCGGACGCGAGCTCGATCTCGCCGAGGCGCTCGCGCGCGTCGAACGAGCCCGCCCCGACGCTTGCGAGTGGCCGCAGCGACGCCGCGTCGACGAACACGGTCGGACCGCAGCCGACCGCCAGCCAGTCACGCCCTGGCAGCCGGGTGACTCCGAGCACGTTCTGCCGACACGCCAGCTCGACCCGCCCGACGACGCGCAGCGTCTCGGTGTCGATCGCCGACAGGGTCGACCCCATGCCTGCACCGATCCAGAGCCGCTTGCGCTCACAGTCGAGGGTAGATCCATAGGCGGGCTCCAGCACCTCGTGCCCCTCGGCCACCGGGCGCCCGGCGCCGTCGACCCGGCGCAAGCGTGGTTCGATCCCGTCGGGCCCCCCGCCCACCCACCGTGACGTCGACACCGCGCCGTAGATGGCGCCACCGCCGTCGCAGGCCGGCGCCGCGAGCGTGAGGTGCTCACCGAACGACCGATCTCGCCACCATGGATACGGAGCAACCACGTGGACCGATGGCTGACGTTCGATCGTCAGCCGCTCGATCGGACGAAAGCCCATCAGCAGTCCGATCCCGCGGCCGAGCAGGAGCTGGCTGATCAGCAGCACCGCGAGCGAGCTGGCGCGCACGCGGCGCAGGACCCGGGGGTCGAAGAAGCCCAGTCGCCATGCGACAAGGGTATCGGCCACCGCCAGCGCGACGAAGAGCCACTGGTCGCAGGTCGTGATCAAGAGCGCCCCGACCGCCCACACCGCGAGCACCGCCCGCGAACCACGCGGGTCGATCACCGCAGTCGCCGCCGCGAGCACACACACCGCCACCGCCAGCAGCGCCTGGCTCGTCGCGATCGCGCCCAGGACGCACGCGACCACGGCGAAGAGCGCCCAGCTCGAGAAGCTGACGACGCGACCGAGTGCGCCGCGAAACCTCCGCAGACCCGGGGAATCGATCCAGTGGTACGCATAGAGGAGCACGATCGCGGGCGCCACCAGGCGGCTCGCATTCGACACGATCAGCAGGACCGCCACCGGGAGCAGACCGAACGCGTGGTACCAGCAGTAGAGATCGCGCAGCAGCCACGGGGTTCCGGATCGGATGCCAGCTGGAACGAAACCGCCGCCGCTCGCGCGTGCTGCGACGAATTGCGCCGCGAGCCCGGCTGCGAGCACACCGCCCAGCAGGGTCGAATGAAGCAGCAACGGCTGAGCGAGAACGGCCGCGGGGAGAGCCAGCGCCCGGAACAGCACGAGGCGCGCACCGAGCCGGTCGGGAACGGTCGCGAGCGTCACGGCGGTGAGCACGGCGCACGCGATCAGCGCGACGCCGTGGCCTGCGGTGGCCACCCGACCTCGCCACGCCACCTCCGCCGGCGGCCGCGACCCGACCTCCGAGCCGACGGTCACGTTGGGTCGGCCGGTACCTTCGAGTTCATCGCGACGCCCGACACCCGCTGCATCCGCGAGGCGGTGGGAGGGTGGATCAGCGCTGCAGCCGCGCCAGCACCCGGCTCATCGCCTCGTCGGTCACCCAGCCGCGCCGCCTCAGGAGGTCGAACACGCGAAGCGCCAGGTTCTCGCCGCGGATGAGCGCCGCTCGCGCGCCATCGCCCGGGCGCGGATAGTACCTGGTCGCGTGGCGCGTCGGAGGGCCGAGTTCCTCGGTGAAGTAGTAGAGCGCGAGCGAGTTCCGGGAGCGATCGGCGGGACAGACCAGCGGATCGGGATGGCCATGACGGGTCTCGCGCCCGACCTGGAAGATCACGCAGGTGTTGAGGAGCGGTGGGATCCGTACCGCGCACCGGCTCATGTCGGCGGGCCACAGCTCGAGCGCACCACCATACGAATCACGCCAGTCGGGATTGAGGAACAACACCAGGTTCACCGCCCGACGCCAGGTCGACCGCTGCGGGTGACTCGAGAAGTCCGTGTGGATGTTGAGGAACCCACCGCGCTGGGTCTGGTGCAAGCCGCCGCCGCAGAGGTCCGGATCCGCCCGCAATCCCGCGATACCGGTCACCTGCTCCAACCACGCCACGAAGCCGGGCGACGAGAGCTCCGCCACCAGGTCGCGTAGGGGGGGAGGAAACGTCGCGACGGACGGGTTGCCGAATTTGCGCTCGTTGATGTGCGTGAAGCGGATCCAGCTCGGATCCGCGCGCGGGAAGGAGCGGGCGACCTCTTCCGCTCGAGCGGGATCGAGGAATGGCTCGAGGACCACGTGAGGGAACGGCGCACCGGACGCGAACCGCGAGGCCAACGCTCGAACGTCGCG
Source organism: Deltaproteobacteria bacterium (assembly GCA_016713535.1). GTDB lineage: Bacteria > JADJOY01 > JADJOY01 > JADJOY01 > JADJOY01 > JADJOY01. Next base: position 36,429 of record JADJOY010000063.1, on the reverse strand, counting down.
CCGCTGCTCGGGCCACATCCAGCCGGAAGGCTCCCCTCGCCCCACCATCCGCGCCGCGGTCTCGGCGGGATCGTCACCGAGCGCGGCAGCGGTTTCCCCTCGGTGGCCGATGGACGGCATCATCGTCACTTCCCGTCGCGGCGCCTGCCGAAGGGGGCGGCATGCAGGCCGGTGGCCCCGTCCGCGGGAGCGCGGCACCGGAGACCGTGGGCGCGAACGAGATCGATCGTACTCACGGCGATTCCGCGACGGCAAGGCGAGATGACTCGACCGCCCTGGTCTGGTGCCGACGCACGCGTGCCTTCGCCCCGGACACCACAGCAGCCGAGACGAGCACCAGTCCGACCACGCTCGCGAGCAGGGAGGGCCACAACCATGCGGGGCGATAACGGAACACGATCGCCGAGTCCCCCGCCGGTACCTGGACGCCCAGGAAGGCTCCGTCGACGGCGACGACCCGCCGCTCTTCCCCGTCCACCGACACCCGCCAGCCGGGGTAGCTGCTCTCGGCCACCACCAGCAGGCTCGCGGTCGGGGTGTGCACCTCGAGCCCGATGTGACCGTCGTCGCGCTCCCGCCACTCCACCCGCGGCTCGAAGGACTCGACGCCGCTCGCCGTTCCGGCCGAGGGATCCAGGTCACGTGCCAGCACGACGACCTGCGCGGCGGGGTCGAAGGCCGGCTCGTCGAGGTGCTGCCACAGACGGGCCTCGTCGGCCGCGACGATCGGATCGTCGACGAGCCGCGCGCGCGGCAGCGCGTGGGGATTCTCGAACATCGTGTAGCCGGGACCCACCGCTACCCTGCGCAGCTCGTGGAAGCCTTGGCTCTCAGGGCTCACGCGCAAGCCGTCGAGATCGAGGGCGGAGGTCACGTCGGCCGGCGCGATCAGCCACCGGACGCCTGCGAAGTCGAGCCAGCGGCGATCGGCGGGGAACCCTTGCGCGAAGATCGTCCCGCGGTTGAGCACCCGGTTGATCGAGTCGAGCCCGTAACTCCCCCACTGCAGCGCATCCAGACCCGCCACCATGCCCGCGTGCATCGGCATTTGCGCATATTGATCGAGGCCCGAGAAGTGACGGACCAACTCGCGCGGGCCCGGTGTGTCGGACGGGGCGAGTGTGGTCGCGTAGCGGCTCGTGGGGTCGCCGGCGGCGATCCGCTCGACCACGCGCGGCGGCAGCTCGAGCTCTCGGGGGCCGACGTGCCACCCGTACCGCCAGGCCCAGAGGCCTGCATCGGCGCCGACGAGCGCGACCAGCGCCACCGCCCGCGACCGCGCCGTGACGCGCGGGATCGCGCGCATCGCCACGGCCACCGCCACCGCCGCGACCAGCCCGCGCATCAGCGACGCCTTGCTCCCCAGGTAAGCGCTCGTCATCCAGACCTCGGCTGCCGCGTCCTGTGTCGCGCTCGCCCGCAGCGGATCCGCCTGCGCGGCTCGAAAGACGCGCAGCCAGCCCGGGGCAACGCCCTGTTCCGAGCCGAGCGTCATCACCAAGGCGAACACGACCGCGATCGACGCGAGCGCGCCCGATCGTCGAGCGGCGCGGCGCCACGCGCCATCCCCGGTCGACGCGTCGGCGAGGTGTGCTGCGCCCAGACCCGCGGCGATCGACCACGCGATCGCGCCGAGCGCCAGCCACCGCGCAGGAAAGTGGAACGCCGCCGCGCCCGGGATGCGGCGCCAGAGCTCGTACACGAGCGGCACGTGGGCGCCCATGGCGAGTAGCAGGGATGCGCCGGCGATCACGGCCAGGCTTCGCACCACGCGCCCGAAGCGCGTCCTCAACGCCGCTGGCGCCAGCACCAGAGCGCCCCACCCGAGGTACGGGTTGACGACCGAGAGGAGGAAGTGTCCCCAGTAGGGTGTCGTCGCCTCGTCGCCGAAGAACCCCGGGAAGAGCAGCGTGACGAGCTGTCTCGGCGGGAGCGAACCGAGCGTCTCGAGAATGGCAGGAAGCTGGCCCTGGCCGCCCGCCCGAGGCCGGTATTCGATCCAGGCCGCGAGCTGAGGCGCCGCGACCGACGCGCCGACCACCACCATCACGAGCCAGCCGAGAGTCGCGTCGCGCAACCGCGAGCGACGCCCCCCTCCATCATCGACGACCCGCAGCAATCCGTAACCGAGTGAGCCGGCGAGGCCTTGCGCCGTGGCGAACGGCTGGCCGGCGAGCAACGACAGGCCCACGACGCCACCTCCGGCCAACGACCACCTCACGTCCCGGCGCGCCGCGGCCCGCTCGGTGGCCACCAGCATCCACGGGATCCAGGCCAGCGCGAACGTCTGCGCGCGACCGCCGAGCAGCACCGAGCCCACGATCGGCCCCGCGACGAGCGAGGCGATCGCGGCAACCAGCGCACCGGTCACACCTCCGCCGACACAGCGCACGAACGCCGCGCAGCCCGCGGCGAGGATCCACAGGTGGAGCCACAGCACGACGTCCGTGGCCTGGCCGTGGGACAGGAACAGGTGCGGGAGCGCGAGCGGATAGAAGACGCCGGTGGTCCCCTGTGCGGGGAACGGGAAGCCGCACGAGACGTGCGAGTTCCAGAGCGCGCTGCGACCGCTCGCGTATCGATCCCACACCCACGACTCCCATGCGAAGTGCTCGCCCACGGTGTCCCAACCGAACACGATTCCACCAGGACGCAGTCCCGGCGCGAGCAAGGCGAGCGCCATCACCGCGGGACCCGCGACGAGCACGAGGCGCTCTTGCCAGGCGCGACGCGACGAGGTGGTCCTGGGCGGCTGCAGCTTCACGGGAACTCGCGCCTCGGCGGCAGCTCGCGTCCCGGGCGGATGGCGACACCGGCCCCCCACCGGCGGGCGGGCCAACCATACACGAGAGGGACGAGCGCCAGCCTGGTGCCGGCCGGGGCCGCGACGAGAGTAAGATCCCCCCGGTTCGCTCACCGCCTCGCGGCGAGCGTGACCCCGCGCGTGACCCCGACCTCGTCGCCCACCCGAGCACACCGGATCGCGGCGGCGCTCGCGCCCGCCGCGCTGCCGCTGCTTCTGCTTGCGCCCGTGTTGCAGCACGGGACGGTGCTCTACGGCTACGACACCCTCGGCGAGCTCTACCCGTGGTGGACGTGGGCCTGGCGACAGATCGCCGAAGGCGAATTCCCCCACTGGAACCCGAACGTGCTCTGTGGCCTACCGTTCCACGGCCTCGCCGTGGTGTCGCTGGCCTACCCGCTGTCGTTGCTGAACCTGGTCCTCGATCCACCGCGCACGATCACGCTGTGGTGCCTGGCTCACCTGGTGCTCGCGGGCTGCTTCACGCAACGCCATGCACGGGCGCTGGGCTGCTCGCCCGCGGCCGCCGCCCTGGCGGGCGCCACCTTCGCCGGATCCGAAGCGCTGCTCACCCGGATCACCGCCGGCGAGCTGCCCCAGCTCGCGGTCGTCGCTTGGATCCCGGCGGCTTTCTGGATCGTCGAGGACGCGGTGCGCCGGCGCGAGCCCGTGCGCCTCGTGCTGACCGCGGCGCCGGTCGCGTTGATGCTGCTCGCCGGACACCTCCAGTACGTCGCCTACGGGTGGATGCTGGTCGGGGCCTACGCAGTGGCACGGATCCTCGGCGATCCCGCCATGCGCACGAGCCCGGCGTCGTGGCTGGCGCTCGTGGGGGGCTGGCTGCTCGGCACGGCACTCGCGGCGCACCAGGTGCTGCCGACTCTCGACGCGATTCGACAGTCCCATCGCCACCTCGGGCTCGCGCCAGCGGATGGAGGCGGCATCCTGCTGGCGCCCGCGGGGCTCGCGCGCCTGCTCTCGCCCGATCTGCTCGGGAACGAGTACACGAGCACCTACGTCGGCCCGTCCGTGGCGACCCAGATCCCCCTCTACGTGGGGCTCGTGCCGCTGCTGCTGGCGGCGAGCGCGGTCGCGCGACGAGCGCCACGGTCGCGCTTGCTCGCGCTGCTCGTGATCGGCGCCATCGTCTACGGTCTCGGCGATCGCACACCGCTCGCACCCCTCGTGCGCGCGCTGATCCCCCCTCTCGGCGGATTTCGCATCCCCTCGCGCATGTTGGTCTTGGGGGCTCTCCCCTTGAGCCTCCTCGCCGGGCTCGGCTTCGACGTGGTCACGGACCCGACCCGCCACCGCGATCGGTCCCGCGTGGCAGCGTGGGCGGGACGCGCCACGATCGCTGCTGCGCTCGTCACCCTGGCCGCAATCGGCTCCGGCCTCCCCGTGGCCCGCACGGCCTGGCACCACCTCACCGATCTCCCACCTTCCCCTTCGGCGACCGCCAGACGGGACGCCGCGTGGGAGACGGCCCGCGCCTCGGCGATTCGATCCGAGCTCTTTCTGGGACTCGCGCTACTCTCCACGGCGGTCCTGCGTCGTCATGGGGCGACGTCTCGATGGCCTGGCGGGCTCGTCCTCGCGGCGGCGATGCTCGACCTCGGCCTCCACGCCTCCCCGTGGATTCGCGAGCTTCCCAGCACCGAGGCGTCGATGGCCGGCGACGCGAGCGCACTCGTGGCCGCGATGCGAGCCAGCCATCCGACTCCCGTCGGAGCGCGGGTACTTTCCGAGGTACCCGTCGCGCGCGAGCCGCGTCCCCCCTCGTTCGTGGACGGTTACGGCATCGGAGGGTCGCCGGGTGAGGTGCTGCCGAACTGGCTCGCGGCCCACGGCCTGCGGTCCGTCACCGGCGAGATCGGCCTCATCCCGGCTCGTACCATGCTCTTCACGGGCAACGTCGGGCGATACTCGATTGCTCGGGTGGCGCCGCCCGCGAGGCTCGATGCGCTCGCGGTCGCGTGGTTGGTCGCCGAGGAACGTGGCGCGGCGCCCCCCGGGACCCGCTCCGCGATCGCCGCCAGTTCCCGCGACACCGCGCTGCCGATCGCGTTCATCGCCGACCGGATCCGGCCCGTCGCCGACGCTCGCGAGGCTTTGCGCCTCCTCGACGACGCGCCTGCTGGACTGATCGATCCGAGGCTGGAGGCGCTCGTGGAGGGCGTGTCGCCGCAGGAAGACGGCACCGAGCGTCTCGCCTCCGGCGTGCGCGCGGATCGGGCGGCGCTCCGGGTTCTCGGCACACAGCGACTCGCAGTGACCGTCGACGCGAGCAGGCCCGCCTGGCTCGTCGTCCTCGAGCCCTTCGCGCCGCACTGGGAAGCCGAGGTCGACGGCGTCCCCACCACGATTCACCCGGCGCACGTCATGTTCCGTGCAGTGCACGTGCCCGCCGGACATCACGTCGTGCGCATGCGGTACGTTCCGACGCCCTTCTGGCGCGGGGTCGCGATCAGCGCGATCGCGGGCTTGGCACTTCTCCTCGCGCTCGCCGCCGGCCCCAAGCGCCTCGCCCCCGCGACGCTTCCATCCGCATCCGGTCGTCGATAGCTTTCCGGGTTTGCGGTCGGTTGCGGCCGCGTGGAGACATCACCCCCATGGTTGCGACGAATGCTGGCCGGAACGACCCCTGTCCCTGTGGCTCGGGCAAGAAGTTCAAGAAGTGCTGTCTGGCGAAGATGGAGGAAGCCCGTCGCGCGACGGCGATGGCGGCCTCCCACCACCACCACCACGAACACGAATGCAACGACCCCAGCCATGACCACGGCTCGCATGGCCACGATGAGCCTGACCACGAGCACGAGCATGTCCACGGCGAGCACTGTGATCACGACCACGATCACGACCATGATCACGACGACGAGCCGCTCGATCCCATCTGGGACGAGCTGGCCGATCAGCCGCTCGAGCGGCGCTACGAGCTCACCCTCGCACGCTTGACGGACGGTGCGCCGCTCGACGCGGAGACCTGCATCGATCTGATCAACAGCATCGGAATCGAGCTGCTCCAGGTTCGTCGAGCTGCGGACGTGGGCCGGCTCCTCGACACCGCACGCTCCCACCGACCCGCGGTGCTCCAGGAATACGGCGCGTTCGACCGCGCGCTGCGCGCATGGATGGCGCTGCAGGACGAGGGAACCTCCACGGCGCTGCTCGACATGGCGCGGAACGTCGCGGACGACCCCGAGGAACTGCTCCAGCTCCTGGATGCGTACCTCTATCATGGACGGCCGAGCGCCGCGTCCGAAGCCGGCCGGCTCGCCCTGGAGGCCGACGCCTTCGGCGACGACGAGCGCCCGGAGATCCTCGACGAGCTCCACGACGTCTACGTCCAGATCGCGATCGTCGAGGCCCTCGACGCCAACCCGGATCTCGATTCGGCACCCGCGGAGCTGGTCGAGCGACTTCGCGTCATCGGCGACGTCGATCTGAGCTTCCTGGGCGACCTCGTCACCCGTCGGACGGAGCGCCCCGGGGAGGGGCTCGACGTCACGGAGATCCGCGGGGTCCGAACCCTCGAAGAGGCTGAACAGGTCGTGTTCCTGCTCTCGCTCGAGTTCTGCGGCGTGCTGGCCCGTGAGCACGGCTTCTCCCGCGCGCGCGCGGAATTGGCGCGCGCCGAGATCGCGGCGTACCTGACCGAGCGGATGTTCGAGACGGCCAAGCCGGACGGGCGCGCCACGAAGCAGGCGCTGCGGGGCGCGCCGAAACGCGCCGGCTACCTTCTCCCCGATGCTCCGAGCGCCGGCACGCACCTCGAGCTGTCGGCCGACCCGGTGCTCGGCTCGGTGCACCGCGCCACGGCGATGCTCCTGGCCCTCCCGGCTTGGTTCGCGTTCCTCGCGGCGCGAGGGCTCGAGGAGGCCGGCGACGGAAGCGATGTCGTGGCGAACATCCGCTCGTCCTCGACCGACCTACCGAGCCTCGCCGAGGTGTTCTGCGAGGATCCGGACGTTCTCGACGATCTGCGAGCGGCCCTCGCCGAGTGACACAACCGCGCGCCCGGCGCGATGGTCCCGGCCGTGACTCGCCGAGTTGCGGACATCGAGCCCGGCCCGGATACTTGCCATTCCCCTCCGTCGATCCCGCCTCGGCCCGGCCATGAACCTTCGTACCGCCACCTCGCTGGCTCTGCCGTTCATCGGGGCACGCGTCCTGGGATCGCGAACGCCACTGGTGGTCGGGATCCAGCTCACGCTGCGCTGCAACTTCCGCTGCGACTACTGCACGCGCACCAGCGACCAGCGCATCGAGCTCCCCAGCGAGCTGGTCGGCCACCTCCTCGAGGAGGTGGCGCGGCTCGGCGGACGCAAGGTGGTCTTCACCGGCGGCGAGCCTCTCCTCTACGCCGGCGTCGTGGACCTCGCGCGGCGCGGCCACGACCTGGGGCTCTCGGTCAGCCTCAACACCAACGGCACGTTCCTGCAGCGCCAGCAGGAGATCCTGGGGTGGATCACCGATCTCACCACCAGCCTCGACGGCGGGCGGGAGGTCCACGACCAGGTGCGCGGCGCGGGCTCGTTCGACAAGGTCGTCGAGAGCCTTCGCCTGGCTCGCGATCGAGGTATCAAGCGCCGCGTGACCGTCGTCCTCCATCGCCTGAGCCTCGATGCGGTCGACGAGCTGTTGGCGCTCGGGGAGAGCGAGGACGTGCCGCTGACGTTTCAGCCGGTCTTCGATCCACCCGAGGACCGCACCGACGTCTACCCGGCGGTCGGCGCTTACCGCGCGGCCATCGACCTCCTCATCGAGGCCAAGCGAAGCGGGCGCTCGCGGGTCATCGCAAACTCGATCGAGGGCCTCCGCTACCTACGCGAATGGCCCGACCTCTCGTGGTCACGGTGCGCGGGCGGGTTCCTGTTCTGCCGGGTGCAAGTCAACGGCGACGTGGTGATCTGCGCCGAGAACAAGGCCAGCCCACCGGGTGGGAACGTGCTGCGCGACGGCGCCCGGGCGTTCGAACGGGCGTTTCGCGGACTCGAGGTGCTGAGCTGCGGCACCTGCCCGTGCGCGAACCACGTCGAGATCAACCAGGCCTTCGCGCCGAACGTCGGGGCGGCGCTGAACCTGGCCCGGCTCGTCTAGCGTCCGCGGCCGACCCGGCTGGGGTACACTCGGGCGCGTCGGACCGGACGGCCCCGAGGGAGACCGCGTGATCCTCAACTTGCTCGGCTTCGCCATCGTGTTCGGGCTCGTCGCCGCGCTCGGCTGGGTCACGCGCAGCTTCATCGCGACGCTCGTCGGTTCGCTCGCGCTGTCGCTGCTGGTGCTGGGCTCGGTCGTCGTCCAGCTCGGGTCCGACGTCGGTGCGATTCTCGATTACGCGGTCGAGCCCAAGGACCCGATCCTGGTGGTGCTGACCGACACGGCGAAGCCCCTCGCGGCGCTGTGGGTCAAGCCCAAGGACATGCAGGAGACGGCGCGGCTGGTCGAGCAGATGAAGAGCGACGACCCGCTCGTGTCCGAGCGCGCCAAGGAGCTGCTCCGTGCTCGGCTCGGCCCGGACGTCCCGACCGAGGTGAAGGGGCTGCCGCCCACCGCCCTGATCCACGCGTTGATCGCGAACTCGGTGCAGACGCTCGACGCCACCGCGCTCGGGCGACTCGCCGCACGCGTCGAGCACGACGGGTGGACGGAAGCGGCCCGCGGCTCGTTCCGCCTCGTGAAACTCGACGTTCGTGGACCACGCGCACTGCTGCAGGGCCATCCCACCCTTCCGATGCAGGTGCCGGTCGCGACCGGCAAGGCCGACGGCGAGTTCAAGGTGCCGTTCGTGCTCGACTGCATCGCCGCGCCGGATTGCTACGACCGGCTGCAGGCCGCGGTGAAGGACCCGAACCGGGCCATCGCCAAGCTCGGCGACCAGACCGACCTCACGGGGCTGCTCGCCTCGAGTCCGGAGATGGCCCACAACATCGAGATCCAGGCGGGTTTCCTGCCGCCCGGAGGCTACGCGAACTTCCTCGCTGCCGGGCTGGCGTTCGGTCTTGCCGGACGCCTCGCGGTCGAGGGTGATGGGGGCGCGATGGGCGCGCTGCTCGCGGCGAATCCCGTCGAGATCTTCCCCAAGACCCCGACGGCTCGCTTGCTCGACCGCTTCGTCGCGCTGACGAGCAGTGGGCCGGCCGCGAGCTTGCTTCAGAAGCAGCTCCTGTCGCGCCTTCACCTCCCGCAGCCCTGAGCCACGGGCCCTCCATCGCGGGCGTCAGCGGGCGATCGCGCGCTGACGCAGGAAGTGATCCGCGAGCACCAGCAACACGGCGGCTTCGACCACCGGCACCGCGCGCGGCAGCACGCACGGGTCGTGCCGGCCACGAGCCGCGAGCGTGCGTCGACGCCCGTCGACATCGACCGTGACCTGCGGCTTGCGGATCGTCGCGGTCGGCTTGAACACCACCCGACAGACGATCGCCTCACCGTTCGAGATGCCGCCCTGGATGCCGCCGGACTGGTTGGTCTTGGTCCTGACACGTCCCTTGCGCATCACGAAGGGATCGTTGTGCTCGCTGCCCTTCATCCCGAGCGAGCCGAAGCCGCTGCCGATCTCGAAGCCCTTGGACGCGGGCAGCGAGAGGAGCGCCTTGGCGAGGTCGGCCTCCAGCTTGTCGAAGACCGGCTCACCCCACCCCGCCGGGACGCCCCGCGCGACCACCTCGACCACGCCGCCGATCGAGTCGCCCTCGCGCCTCACCTGGTCGATGCACTCGATCATGCGCAAAGCGGCGGCGGGGTCGGGACAGCGCACCGGGGTTCGCTCCACGTGTGCCAACCGCACCTTCGCGGGATCGACGTCGGAGGTGATCGACCCCACCTGTCGAACCCAGGCGAGCACCTCGACGCCCGTGTCGACCTGCAGCAGCTTGCGGGCGACCGCTCCGGCGGCGACGCGCGCCGCGGTCTCACGCGCGCTCGCGCGCCCACCCCCGCGCGGCTCGCGGATGCCGTACTTCGCCTGATACGTGTAGTCGGCGTGCGATGGCCGGAACATCTCGTCCATCTCGCGGTAGTCGCCGCCGCGGGCGTCCTCGTTGCGGATCAAGAGACCGATCGGGGTACCGAGCGTCCGTCCGTCCCGTGACAGTCCGGAGAGGATCTCGACCTGATCGGGCTCGCCGCGCGGCGTAGTGAGCCGACTCTGCCCCGGACGACGCCGGTCGAGGTCACGCTGGATCTCCTCGCGTGCAAGCGCCAGCCGCGGTGGGCAGCCGTCCACGACGACGCCCAGCGCGGGCCCGTGGCTCTCGCCGAAGGTGGTGATCCGGAACGCGGTTCCCGTGGAGCTGCTCATGAGGCGGCGAAGTGTAGCTTGGCCGGCGGCACGGCGCCGATCGTCACGTGAGCGCGCGCTCGAGCTCGCCGGCGGCGGCGCGGTCCACCACCACCTCCACGGTGCCGGGATGCTCCTGGAGGTAGGACGCCGGGCAGGCGCTCGAGACCGGGCCCAGGAAGGCCCTCCGCAGCGGCGCCGCCTTGGCAGCTCCCCAGGCCACCAGCATCACGTGCCGGGTCTCGAGGATGGTCGCGATGCCCATGGTCACCGCGTCGGTGGGCATCGGCCCGAGACCCTCGAAGGAGGGGGCGTTCTCTCGCAACGTGTCGTCGGCCAGACGCACGCGGCGGGTCCGGGTGTGGCGGCTCGAGCCCGGCTCGTTGAAGGCGACGTGCCCGTTCACGCCGATCCCGAGGAGCTGGAGGTCGATCCCGCGCGCGGCGCGGATCGCGTTCTCGTAGGCCGCGAGGTCCGCCCCACCCTCGTCGGCCGCGGCCTCGGGGAAATGACACGAGTCCCGCGGGATTCCGGCCGGATCGAAGAGCTGCTCGCGCATGAAGTGCCGGAAGCTCGCGGGATGATCGGCGTCGAGCCCCAGATACTCGTCGAGGTTGAAGGTCTGGATGCGGGAGGCGTCGAGCTCGTGGCGCCGAAACGTCTCGACCAACGCGGCATAGATCGGCGCCACGCTGCGACCCGTGGCGAGCCCCAGGACCGGCGGGCGCCCCACGACCGCGTGGAGCAGGTCGGCGATGCGGCTCGCGGCGAAAGCGCCGCCGTGCGCCGCGTCCGGCGCGATCGTGACCGAGATCCGCTTGCCGGAAGGAGTGGCGAGCGCCGCGTGACGGAGCCCCTGCATCGGGTGGCTTCGGAGGCGAGCGGTCCGCGCCGCCACGTCCAACCGTGACGACGCCACACCGAGACGAGTGCTGCCGATCAGCCAGCCGCGGCCGTGACGGTCACGGGGATCGTCGTGGAGACGCCGTCGAAGGCCACGCCGATCGTCGCGGTCCCGGCAGCGACGCCGGTCACCACACCGGTTTCGGACACGGACACGATGCCGGTGTCACTCGAGCCGTACAGGGTATTCGCGTCCGCGGTGAGGTCCTCGGTGGTGCCGTCGGACATGTGGCCGGTGATCGTCAACGACGCGGTCTCACCGGCCGTGAGGTCGAGCGTCAGCGGGCTCGCGGAGATCGAATCGAGGCTGACCGGGACCGACACCGAGAACACCACCTGGTCGGTGTCCTCGAACCCGGTCGTGGCGAGGTAGTAAACGGAAAGCACGTGGTCTCCGGTGGTCAGCCCCGTGACCTGACCGGCGGCCTGCGAATCGGTCAGGAAGAAACCGCGCGAGACGTCGGACCCGTCGAGCACCACCTGGAAGGTTCTCGCCGGCGCGCTGAAATCCATGCGTGCGACCAGGCTGCTGGCCTCCACGACCTCGCCGTCGGCGGGCTGCACGATCTTCACCGAGGGGCCACAGCCACCGAGGGAGAGGAGCATCACCAAGGCCAGCCAGCGGTGTCGGTTGCGGATCGTCATGTCGTCGGTCTCCCCATCGGCGCTGCGACTGCGGGCACGGTAGCACTCGCTCAGGGCGCCATCAAGCAAACAGCTTGAGGCGCCCCGATCGAACTCGTCACTCCATCGGTGGAAGCTCGAGCCCATTGAAGAAGAACCCGATCTCGACCCGCGCGGTCTCGGGCGCATCCGAGCCGTGCACGGCGTTGCGCTCGATGTTCGTCGCGTAGAGCTTGCGGATCGTTCCGTCCGCCGCCTTCGCCGGATCCGTCGCGCCCATCAGCTCACGGTTGCGCGCGATCGCATTCTCGCCCTCGAGGACGCTCACCAGCACCGGACCCGAGGTCATGAACTCGCACAGGCTGCCGTAGAACGGGCGCTCCTTGTGGACCGCGTAGAACGCACCCGCCTGCTCGCTGGTCAGGTGCAGGCGCTTGGCGGCCACGACGCGCAGCCCGGCGTCCTCGAACTTCGAGAGGATCGCGCCGATCTTGTTCTTCTCGACGGCGTCCGGCTTGATGATCGACAGCGTGCGTTCCTTCATGAGCACCCTCGCATGAATGCGGTCGCCGTTCCGCGGCGACGCAGCGTGATGCGAAATCCGTTGAGGTTAGCGCGCCTCGTCGCCGCTGGCTCGGGGCTGGCCGCCCTCGAGCGCAGCCCGGGACGGCGCGAGGCGCCCGCCCCGGAAGCGCGCCAGCAAGCGCCAGTAGTCCGCCAGCGCGCGCAGGATCACGGCGGGATCGCCTCCGGTCTGCCGCCCCCAGGTGCGTGGACGATGCGACACCGGTAGCTGAGCGATGCGCGCACCACGATGCTCGAGCGCGAGCGCGAGCTCGGCACCGAATGCGGAGCCGTCGGTGGAGAGGTCGAGGCTCCGCACCACCTCGGCACGCAGCAGCTTGAAGGCGCAGTTGAGGTCCCGCAGGCGGACGCCGAGCGTGAGGGCAATCAAACGGTTCCACATCCGGGCCATGAGCCGGCGATGGGCCGGATCGCGGCGGCGCGCGCGGATTCCGGCGACCACGTCGTTGTCGTCGCTCAGCGCCACCAGTTGTTCGAGCTCACCGACGTCGAACTGGCGATCGGCATCCGTGAAGAAGAGCCACTCGGAGTTCGCGGCCGCGAACCCACTGCGCACGGCCGCGCCGTAGCCACGCGCGTGCGCGTGGCGGACGAGTCTGAGCGATGGAACTTGTCCCTCGAGGGCCTCGACGAGGGCGGCGGTGCGGTCCGAGGATCCGTCGTCGACGACGATGATCTCCGCGCGCTCGGCCAGGCGCTCCACCTCGTGCCACGTCTCCAGGACCGCCGCCTCGATGTTGCCTTCCTCGTTCCGCGCCGGCAGGACGGCGGCGAGGCTCGTGAGTCGGCGCGACGGGCCGCGGGCGTGGTCCGCTCGGTTTGCGGTGAAGGCGGTCAACGGAGCTCGAAACGGTTCGGACGTAGGGCGGGATCCGAGGATACCACCCGCGTGCGCGAGACCGATCCGCCGCAGGCCGCTCAGGCTCGCGCGCGCGCGCGAACACCGCGCTGACCGGCCATCCACCGCACCGCCGCGAACGCGACGGCGAGCGGGATCGCGGACGCGAGCCCACCACCCGAGGACGCCGGGATCCGACCGCAGAGCGGCGGCGTGAACGGGTCGAGCGTGGCGACGACGTCCGGATACGATGCATCCGAGTCGACGTTGCGCACCGAGGCCCCGGTCACGGCGCCCGCCAGGTAGTTGGAGCGAAGAACCAGGTTGGTGCGCGAGACCGGCAGGGTGTTGTCCGGCCGCGAAACCAGCTCGTCGCCGGTCTGGAAGAAGTCCGCCTCGTCCTTCTCGTGGTCGAAGCCCGCTTCGCTCTGGTACTCGAAGAGCCCGTCCGCCTGCTCGAAGAAGATGAACGGGCCGAACTCGTTGCAGTTCGGGCACTCGAGCAGGCGCGGGATGATGGTGAACGTCGGGTTGGGCTTGTGGGTGTCGGAGACGCGGTACACCGCCAGCCCGCCGCGGCCGGGGATGTCCGAATCCCACGGATACCACGCGTCGCCAACTGTCGAGGGACGGCGGTTCTCGATCAGGAAGTACTCGTTGCCCGAGCCAAGCTGATACACGACTCCGCTCTCGAGCACCGGCGGGACCACCGCCGCTGGCAGCGACGACGTGACCGGCACGACGGTCGCCCAACCGGCTTTCACCCGATCGACCGCGTTGAGGCTGGTGAAGCGTCCGTAGCCGCTGCCCATCCGCGACCACGCACTGCCCGGGTTCGGCTCCCAGCCGAAGTCGGGGAAGCTGATGTCGAGGGCGCTCTCGTTGTACATGTCGTCGAAGCCGAGCAGGTGGCCGAACTCGTGGAGGTAGTTGCGCGTGTCGCTGCGCTTCGCCACCGCCACGGCGTTCACCCTCACGCCGTCGAAGGTGAAGTCGGCCGGAGTGAAACCCGGGAACGTCTCGGAGAGCTCGGCCACCGGCAGCGCGATCCCACCGACGTCCGTGTTGATGATCGCGGCAACGCCGTCGGTCCAGCCGTCGCCGTTCTGGTCGTAGCGGCTGAAGTCCACGCCGAGCTCGTCGTGCGCGCGCCGGAGGGCGTCGCGGAGCAGCGCGAGAGCCGGCTCGAGGGCGGTGACGTCGCCGCGGTCGATGACACAGTCGTCGTGGGGTGCCGGCATCGGGCAGGTGTCGTAGTGCACCACCGGCGCGAGCTCGGCCTCCGGACGGTACACACCGAGCGACTGCACCTCCCAGTAGCGGGTGAACCCGTCCACGGCGTTGCCGGGATCGTAGAAGCCGGCCACCTCGCTCCAGTCGGGTGGTGTGCCGATCTCCACCCGGAGCACCAGCACCCGCTGTGTCCCGGTGCGCGGCACCTTGTTTCGGCCGATGTCGCTCGGATCGCTCAGGTGGTCGATGTAGCCCGCTGCGGCCGGCAGCGCCGCGAGGGTGGCGGGGATCAGCGTGCCGAGGATCGCAAGGGCCTGATGGAGGAGCGGTCGGCGCATGGGTGGGTCTCTCCCGGTAGGTGTGCGGGCCACGCGGGCCCGCGTCGGTTCAACCCATCGACGATACACCTTCGACCGCGTCCTACGCTCGTTCGGGGGACGATCGGCCCTACGCTTCACGGCCGCGCCGGAGCTTTCCAGGCCTGGCCAGGGCGCATCATGCTAGGGCGCTCCCGGCGCAACGAGATGAGCTCGCCCCCCAACGCCTGGTACCCACTCGCTCTGCTCCTGGGCGGGATCGCGCTCGGAGCGTGGGGCGGGCTTCTCGTGGTGTGGTCGCGCTACCGGCGCTCGACGCGGGTGCTCGGCGCGTTCGCGTTCCTCGCGGGCAGCGGGCTGGTCGGCGTGGCGCTGCTGCGCGTGATCGGGAACGCGTTCCTGACAGGATTCCTCGGTGCTCTCTACTGTCTGGCGGTGCTCGCCGCGCTGCTCTCGTTCGACAGCGTCGCACCCCCGGAACCGTCGGAGCCGACGCGGCGTCGCTTTTCCAGCGATCGAACCACGCGCGTGGTGCCGCGCGGTGGGCCTCCCGAGGCGGGCGCGTGACCCGCGAACGAGCTCACCGGCGCGGCAGCGTCAGTCCTTCGGCTTGAGCGAGCGGGTCGCGGCTGCGCGGGCCTCCGCTACCGTGACGAGCCGGCCCCCCTGGTTCACCAGGAACTCGGTGGTCGAGAGACCGTCCGGGATGCGCCCCACGACCTGTTTCGGATGCTGGATGATGCGGTAGCCGTTGGGGATCGCGCGGCCCGGGTAGAACCACACCGGACCCGAGATGGAGGCGCGATGCCCCACGCATCCGGCGAGGAAGTTGAGGCCCGTGTCGGCGAGCTGGCCTTGGTGATCGACCTCGATGGTGCCCTCGAGCTTGAGGTCGTAGAAGCGCACTCGCCCGCCGACGAACGACTCGCTGCCCACCAGCCCGCCCTGGATCGTCTTGACGAAGCTCTCCGGATAGATCGCCGAGAGGTTGAGGATCGCCTGCTGGGCGATGATGGTCTTGTCGCCCACCACCGAGCCGTTGACGATCGCCTGCTCGCCGATCGACGCGCCGGCGCCGAGCACCGAGAACCGCACCTGCGCGCCGGCGCCTACGTGGGCACCGGGGCCGAGGATACAGCCCTCGACGATCGCGCTCGGGTGGATCAGGGCACCCTTTCCGATCACGTTGAGACGTCCCAGGAAACCGTAGGCGAGGCGCCCGCGGCTGGTCGCGAAGAGCGAGCGCAGCGAGATCCACGCCAGCCAGAGCTTGCGCCGGCCGGCCTCGCGCGCCCACGCGAGCCCGATCGCGAACACGTTGGCCTGCCACACGTGCACCCAGTGGCAGAGGTGCATCACCACGCCGCTGGCGAGCGGCACGTTCATGGTGCGACCACGCGCGCCCATCGCGCCGAGGTCGATCGGGAACGAGCGCTCGCGAAGCTCGACCACCTCGCGCCGTGCGCTCTCGAGCAGCTCGTCCACGCTCACACACCCCCCGCGCACGTAGAACACGCCGTACACGGCGCGCTCTCCCGACGGGTAGCCGAAGTCCTTCTCCGAAGCGCAGGTCCTGCATGCGGCGGGTGAACTCCACCAGGGGACCACGCGGGATCGCGAGCACGGAGCTCCCGGACGCGACGCGGGCACCCGCGAGGAATCGCCGGATCACGCCCGTGGACGCGAACACGTGATCCAGCAGCAGCAGGTACTCGGGGTCCGGGATGTCACCGAGCGACTGGACGCGCCGGACCTCGAAGCCAAGCTCGCCGAGCGTCCGATCCTGGTGCGCCGCGAGGCGCCGGTCTCCGATCCACACCTGTGACACCGGATCGCCGAACGGCGCGATCGTGCGATCGCTCTCGAGGATGTACGCGCGGTTCGTCACGATGGCCCCTCGTGGGATGCGGGGAACTCGGCGGCCGGATCGCCCGGCGAGTGGGCGCGCGAAGCTACCAGGGCCGGGAAATTCACGTCAAAGCGAGTCGTCTGTAAAGCAACTGCTCTACAATTTTGTCTAGCAACTGCTTTACAGGTTTTGTAAAGCACAAGCTCTACACACGATTTTGCGTCGATCGCGGGAATTTTCCGCCGTTCTACGAAGGTCGTGGCCGGTATTCCAGCGCCCGCGGGGCGCGGTACGGAACGATTTCTCGAGCGATCCCTTGCTCGCAAAGTAGGCCTCCGGTAAATGACCCGGGCGCGGCCCCGAGGCGTTCCGCGACCCACTCCTCATGCGAGCCTACGTCCTATCCCGACCGGAGCCCGTCGCACCGTGGAACGAGCCGGCCGACGCGCTCGAGGTGTTCGCGCGCCCCATCGGCGAGTGGCGGCGGAAGGTGCTCACCGACGCCGGCTTCGAGGTGATCGAGGTTCGGAACCCGGCGGACCTTACCGCCGGCGGTCCCGCGCTCATCGTCGGTGCGGACGTGGTGTTCGGATCGCAGGCGCTGCGCGCTTTCACCGACGACGCACGAAGCGAAGCCCGCGACCGGGTCCTCGCCCTTCCCGACTGTGCATTCGTCCGCTTCACCTCCTCCTTCATGAAGCTGCGCACCGCCGAGGTCGAGGGTCGCACGGCCCATCTCTACGATGTGTTCTGGTCGCGCGACGGCCGCTTCGACCCCGCAGACCTCGAGCGCTTCGTACCGCTGCTCCTCGACCCGGCCGAGCGCGTCCTGCCCACCAGCGCGCCACCCTTCGCGATCGGTGAGCGCATCCCGATGGGCGTGACCCCGCGCTACGTCTTCCACGTCCGGCACTGGATCCACGTGTTGCTCGCCAACATCGTCGGCGGCCTGTGCGAGGCGCTCGCGCGCGCCCGTGAGCCACGGTGGTGGGCGTGGCTCACGTGGCGGCTGGTGCGCGCGTTCCCGTGGACCCCGCGCCGAGTGCTCGGCACGTTCGTGCACCGCGGGCGACGGTGCTTCATCCACCCGACCGCCACCGTGGAGGGCTGCGTGCTCGGCGACGGCGTGATCGTCGATGCCGGCGCGGTGGTGCGCGGCTCGATCCTCGCCGACGGGGCACGCGTCGGTCAGCACGCTCGTGTTCAGTGGAGCGTGATCGGGCGCGGAGCTCGGATCTCGTGGAACGGCATCGCGAGCTTCGCGGTACTGATGCGAGGCAGCGAGTCGAGCTTCCCGGGAGTGCAGATGTCCGTGCTCGGCCGCGAGGCGTATTTCGCCTCCGGTGCGTGGCAGTTCGACACCAGCTTCACGGGGCCGGTCCCGGTGCGCGTGGAGGGCCGCGTGGTCCAGAGCCACCACCTGCTGCTCGGGATCGCCGTGGGCCACCAGGCCTTCCTCGGCGCCGGCGTGCGGATCGCCGCGGGCCGCGAGGTGCCGAACCGCACCCGCTGGATCGAGAATCCGAGCGGGCTCGCGACCAAGATCCCGCCTGACCTCGCC
This sequence comes from Deltaproteobacteria bacterium, assembly GCA_016713535.1. Taxonomy (GTDB): domain Bacteria; phylum JADJOY01; class JADJOY01; order JADJOY01; family JADJOY01; genus JADJOY01. The sequence continues at coordinate 18,434 of JADJOY010000063.1, read as the reverse complement.
CCGGACGGCGTCTACGCGGTGCACGACGGCGCACCGGTGTCGCTCGATCAGCTTGCCGCCGGGAAGCGCCGCTCGTGAGCGGATCGGCGCCGTAGGTCGCGCCGCCTTCAGCCCTCGGTCGTCGCCATCACCTCACCGGTCGCCTCGTCGACGATCTCGGCGCGGTACGGATCGGCGTTGCCGGTCTTCTTGTGGAGCTCGCCGAGGGTGGCTCCGATCTTGGTCATGAACGATGTACGAACGCCTTCCGGCATCTGCTTCATCGGGAAGTCGCGCACCCACACCTTCAGCTGGGTCTCGTGATCCCACTCGAAGCGAGACACCCGCGGACCGATGATCGGATGATTCTTGAAGACCGCCTCCACCTCGCCCTGCGGGCCGCTCGACATCGCGACCTCGCCGCCACCGGCGGCCGGCGCACCGCCTCCGTCGCCGAGCGGCGGATGCCCCGGCGGGAGCCCGTCGGGACCGACCGCCTGTGGAATCACCTTGGGGGCCCGCCCCTCGAGCTTCGCGACCACGTTCTCGATCGCCTGCGCGATCTCACCGGGCGGGTTGAGAGCCTGCGCCTTGTGATACGTCTCGAGCGCCTTCTGGGTGTCGCCGCTCGCGTGGTAGGCGTTGCCGAGGTTGTAGTACGCATTCACGAAGTCCGGCTTGGCGGCGATGACCTTCTGGTACTCGCGGATCGCGTCGTCGGTGCGCTTCGTGTACAGGTACATCGTCGCGAGGTCGGTGCGAACGCTGGCCTCGTCGGGGTTCTTGCCGAGGAACCGCTCGTAGAGCGGGATCGCGTCCGCGGGTCGTTCGAGGTCGTAGTAGACATTGGCGAGCGACACGGCCGCGTCGAGGTTCTCGGGCTCCTTGGCGAGGATCTCTCGGAAGATCTGCTCGGCCTCGGTCGCGTAGTCGGGGATCAGGCTCGACGCGCGATACACGCCGAAGCCGAGCCTGAGCTTGGCGTCGGTCGAGTCGGGCTCGGCCTGGACGCGATCGCGCAGCGGCTTGAGCGCGCTCTCGATCTGGGCCTTGTCCACGGCCGGCATCGCCCCGGCCCGGCCGCCGTCGACGCGACACCCTGCCCCTGCGCCGCGGCCTGGGTCATCACGTCCGCCGGTCCGCGCGGCGAGCCGCCAGGGGCAGCGCCCGGGCCCTTGACGCGCGTGGCCAGCAGCACCGTTCCGCCGACGAAGAGCGCGGCCGCGGCCACGATCGCCACCGTCGATCCCGCCCCACGCTTGGCCGCGAGGCTCACCAGCTCGAAGCCACACTGGGGGCAGAACTTTGCGCCTGGCTTCACCGCGTTCGCGCAGCCGGGGCAGAACTTGATGTCTCGGGTCGGGGTATCGGTCACGGTCACTCCTCGCGCCTCTCGGGCGCGACGTTCACGCCGCCTGGAAATGCGCGATCGCCCGGCCGAGCCGCGAGCGGACCACCTCGCGGCCGAGGATCGCGAGGGTCTCGTCGATCGGCGGGCTTACGGTCCCGCCGCTCACCGCGATCCGCGCCGGCTGCGCGACCCGCGCGAGCTTGCCTTCCCGGCTCTCGGCCAGCCGGGTGAGCGCGGCGTGGATCTCGGCGGTCTCGAACGGCTCGATGCCGTCGAGCGCCGCGAGCAGCTCGCCGAGTGCGGCCACTCCATCGGGCGTGAGCCATTTCTTCGCGTCCTTGCTGTCGGGCGCGGGGAGCGCGACGCGGTCGTCGGCGGTCAGGAAGAGCTGACCGAGCTGGGTCATCTCGGCGAGAGTCTTGGCGCGCTCCTGCAGCGCTCTCACGATCCGCACCAGGCGAGCGTCCGCGGCCACCGCGACGCGCGCGTCACCGCGCTCCGGCAGCCCGAGAAAGCGAGCCCACTCGCGAGCCAGCACCTCCGGGTCTCGGTGGCGGACGTAGTGCCCGGAGAGCCACGTGAGCTTGTCCCGATCGAACACGGCCGCGGCCGTTCCGCAGCCTTCGAGCGAGAAACCAGCAATCATCTCCTCGAGGCTGATCACCTCCTGGTCGCCGAGGCTCCAGCCGAGACGCACGAGATAGTTGCGGAGCGCATCCGGGAGGAAGCCTTCCTCGTCCAGGTAGGCGGTGACGCTCGTCGCGCCGTGGCGCTTCGAGAGACGCGAACGGTCGCCGCCCAGGATCATCGGCACGTGGGCGAAGCGCGGCACCTCGTAGCCGAGCCCTCGATACAGGAGGATCTGCTTGGGCGTGTTCGAGACGTGGTCGTCGCCGCGTACGACGTGCGAGATCTTCATCCACGCGTCGTCGGCCACCGCCGCCAGGTTGTACGTCGGCGTGCCGTCGGAGCGCAGGATCACGAAGTCCTCGATCTGGTCGTTCTCGAACGCCAGCGCCCCCTTGATCTCGTCGATCCACGCCGTGGTGCCGCCGAGCGGGCTACGGAAGCGGACCACGAACGGGGCTGCGTCCTCGCCGACCGCGAGCTCCCGGCAGCGGCGGTCGTAGCCCGGCTGCCGACCCGCCTTCTGCGCGGCCGTGCGGCGCTCGGCGAGCTCCTCGGCGCTGCACACGCACCGATAGGCCATTCCGGAGTCGAGCAGGTGGCGCGCCGCGACCTGGTGGGCGGGGAGCCGCTTGGACTGCAGCACCGCGCGACGCTCCCACGGATCGCCGCTCACGAGGCCGTCGAAGCACGTTTCGCCCGCGCCCTCGAAGACGTCGGCGGTGAGGCCGAGGGCGCTCATCCCGTTCAGGATCGGGAGCAAGAGCTCGGGCCGGTTGCGCTCACGGTCCGTGTCCTCGACACGGATGTAGAACTTGCCGCCGGAGTGGCGCGCGAGGAGCCAGTTGAAGAGCGCCGTCCGCGCGCCACCGACGTGCAGGTAACCGGTCGGGCTGGGAGCGAAGCGCGTGATGACGGGCTCGGGCATGAACGGGTCTCCGGGATCGAGTACGCGAGCGTGACCACTCGCGATCAGTGGGGCGTGGACCCGGGCTCGCGCGTGGAGCCCGAGGCGCGTTCGAAGACCACGCCAGCGTAGCCCACGAAATCCGTGGGCTCGCCGCGCGGATGCACGTCGTGGCTGGTGGTGTAGTCGACCAGCCGACCGTGCGCCGCGCCGCGCTCGCGCGCGAAGGCGAGCGTCGCTGCGATCGCGCCGGGGCCGCAGGCGTTGGCGTGGCAATTGGCCTCGGCGAGCACCTCATCGGGTCGCATCGCCGTGGTCGCCGCCACCATCGCGGCGTCGTTGACCTCGCGCACCCACGCGAGCGCGGCACGGCCGCGCCCGTGAGCGGTGAAGTCGTAGTTGGGACCGTAGTGCGTGAGATCGCTGGAACCGAGCGCGACGACGTCGGCGCGATCGGCCGCGGCCCGCGCCACCAGCCGGCCGACGAGCTCCGGCTCGGCCGCCGGCCCGATCAGGATCGGCAGCACCCGCGCCCCGGGCCACAAGCCCTGGATCAGCGGAACCTGGACCTCGATCGAGTGCTCGCGGCGGTGCGCATCGGCGCGCGCCTGGACGATGCCCCGCCCAACCTCCTCGACTCGAACGGCCAACTCCGCGTCGATCGACACGTCCCCGAGTGGCGTCGTCCACACGCCGTCGGCGTAGAGCTGCGCGTGGCGAGCGGCTTCCAGCCAGTGATCCGCACCGAACAGCACCACGGTCCGAGGCGTGCAGCGCGAGGCGATCTCGCACATCACATGCGCCGCGACCGCCCCGGAGAACATCCAGCCCGCGTGCGGCACGATTCCGGCCACGGGGATGCCGTCGTGGGGCTCACGCGGCGCGCCACCCGCGAGCAGCGCCGCCACCTCGTCGCGGCAGCGGCGTTCCTCGGCGGGATAGAACCGTCCGGCGACCGCAGGTAGGCGTCGGTTACGCATGATTTCGGGAGCTTGGCGCACCGCTGGGAAGGAGCGGCGGAATCTTGCGATCCCACCCCCGGCACGTCAACCGCAGCCGACGCCGGGCTCGCCGTGGTCCGCCGCTCATGGTACTCAAGCGCGCGCCTTTTCGCCGCCCTCGCCTGCCCCTCTCCACGGCCATGACCCGGCACGAGCTCGCCAAGCGACTGGGCTGGCTCTTTTACCTGGCGGCGATCCCGCTCGGGCTCGCGCAGACCGCCGAGCGTTGGTCGCGGATCGGGGGGCCGTGGCTCGCCGAGGTTGCGAGCCAGGCCGGCGTGAGGACCGAGGCCGGCTACTTCTTCGGTGCGGTCGCGGGCGGGTTCCTGGCGCTCATGGTCCCGCCGCTCGTCGCGGGCGCGCTCGGGTTCGCGCTCGGTTACGGGATCGGCGTGGCCTCCGGTCGCAGACCTGGGACACCACCCGCCGTCGGACGCGAGCTCGTCGAGACGGCCGGCATCCTGCCGATCTGGGGGATCGTGTTCGCGCCACTGTCGTTCATCCTGGTCGGCCTGTTGCCGATGCTGCGGGCGCTCAGGCGCTGGCTCGGGCAGGGGCGCCCACGCGGGCTCATCGTCGCGCGGTGCGCGTTCCTGGCGCTGGTGGCCGTGCAGTTCTGGCTCCTCGCCACGTGGGCACCGCTCCTTCCCGACTCCGAGGTCGTGGCCGGACTCGGTGCGTTCGTCGCGCTGATCGCGATCTTCCACTTCGCCGACGCGCGTCACGCGGTCTGGGTCCTGATCGCCGCCAGCCTGGTTCCGGCGCTGGCCGGACCCTTCGCGATGCCGGTGCGCTGGAGGCTGGTGAGCTTCGCCGCCCACGCCGCGGTGCTGCTGACCCCGTGGCTGGTGTTCCGCGCACGCCTGGTCGCCGAGGCGGGGCCGATCGTGCTGGCCTGCTTCGTCTGCTTCACGTCGTTCTGGGGCCGCCTCGGGCAGACGGCGTTCATGCCCTCGAACGAGCCCCTCGCCGAGCCGGTCGTGACCGCCGCCTTTCGCGGAGAAGCGGAGCGGATCCGCTCCGGCGCCTTCTTCTTCACCCAGCCGTGCGCGGGCTGGCCACTCGTCGCCGGCAGCAAGGAGCGCGAGCGCGGGCTGGTCGTCTTCCCCGCCGAGGGCGGTCCCTCGATGGCCGGGATGCGCTTCATGGCCTCCGACAACTACGCCCCCGACTGCGCGAACGACTCGATCTACGTCGCCAACTTCCTCGAGGCGAGGCTCTATCGCCTCCGCCGTGACGAGAGCCGGCCTCCGGGCGAGCTCGGCGTCCTTCATCTCGAGCCGCTCCCCCACCGCTGCCCGGTGCGCGGGCCGTGGTGGCTCATCCTCGATCGCAGCGGACGCAACCTCTACATCCTCGACGAGCAAAACGAGATCGCGGTGGCCGACCTCGCCTCGGACGAATGCCACCTGGTGGCGACCGGCGAAAAGCTCTGGGACTTCGTGATCGACGACGACCGCGGCGAGCTCGTGCTCGGCGACGCCGGGCGAGTCCGCGTCCTGCGCAAGGTCGATGGCGCGGAGCTCGACAGCATCGCGCTGCCGGGGCGGTGGCGGGGCGTCGTCCCGGCCGCCCACAAGACCAAGGTCGCGCTCGCGAAGGACGGCACGATCTACGCGGCCTACTTCAACGCCGGCACCATCTCGAAGCTGCGTCGCGATCCACTGCGCATCGAGGGAAGCGTGCACCTCGAGCGCGGAGTACGCCTCTTGCTCTGGGACGAGGCGCGCGGTGCCCTCTACGTGGGCAACCGCGACAGCGGCGCCCTCGACGCGCTCGACGGGGAGACGTTACGGGTGCGTGGCCACGTCCACGTCGGCCGCCGCATGCGCACATTCTCCCTGACGCCGGATGGCCACGCGCTGCTCCTGGGCTCCGTGGTGGGCGCCGTGCGCGTCGACCTCGATCGTCTCGTGCGAGGCGGTTCCTGAACGGACCGACGCGCGCGACGGTTCAGGCGAACACCCGCCAGGCCCGACTCATCATGTAGCGGAAGTGCGCCCACTCGCGGACCTGCGCGAGGACGCGCAGGAGCGTGCGCGGGCGCAGGTAGAAGCGCAGGAACGCGCGGCGCTGCCACGCGGCCACGTCGAAGCCCACCGCCGCCGCCCCCTTCCCACCGGTGGTCAGGAACTCGCTCCACGCCGTGGCTCGTCCGTCCCCGGCGGCGATCTCCTCGCTCGCGCGCGTGCCGGGCAACGGCAGGAAATTCGAGAACTGCGCGTGGTCGAGCTCGAGCGAGAGCGAGAGATCGACCGTCTCGCGGACGTCGTCTTCGGTCTCGCCCGGGAACCCGACGATGAAGAAGCCGGTGGTCTTGATGCCGAGGGAACGCGCGATCGCGAGCTTCTCGCGCGTCCGTACCAGATCGAGGTCCTTGTGCATCGAGTCGAGCACCCGCCTCGAGCCGGACTCGATCCCGACGGCGAACGCCACCAGCCCGGCACGTCGCATCAACGCCAGCAGGTCACGGTCGACGGTGTCCAGCCGCATCCCGTTCGGGCAGCACCACGTGACCGGGTTCGAGCGGCCGAGCAAGGCCTCGCAGAACGAGCGCACCACGTGCCGGTTGGTGGTGAAGTTGTCGTCCTCGAGGTGGATCTCGCGGACGCCGTGGTCACGTACGAGCTGGTCGATCTCGGCCAGCACGTTCTCCATGCTCCGCACCCGGAGCCGCCGTCCTGCGGTGCTGACAGCGTCGCAGAACGTACACAGGTACGGGCAGCCACGGGTGACGAGAAAGGGCGCGACCGGGAAGGCGCCCGCGACCAGGCCGTGCGGCGCCGGCGGGTACTCGCGCGGCGGCGTCAGGTCCCAGGCCGGGAACGGCACCGAGTCCAGGTCCTCGACGAAGCGCACCGGGCCGGTCTCGATTCCGTCACCGGCGCGCCGCACCAGGTTCTCGACGCCGTCCGGGCTGCGCCCGCTCGCGAGCGCCTCGAGGAGCTCCACGAGCCCGCGCTCCGCCTCGCCCCGGAACGCGAAGTCCACGTCGGCGAGGTAGCCGAGGGCGTGGGCCGGGTCGGCGCTCGCGTGCGGCCCCCCGAGCACCAGGGTCGCCGCTGGCAGGCGCTCGCGGGCGATCCGCGTCAGGTCGCGGACCTGAGGCAGATCGCAGGTGAACGCCTGGAAGCCCACGACGTCGTAGGAGGCCGCCGCCAGGCGCCGCGCGAAGGCCGAGGGCGCCATGCGCTCGCGCATGCCGTCGACGATCGTGACGCGGTGGCCTGCGGCGCGCAGCACCGCGGCGAGGTAGCCGAGCCCGAGGCTGGGCACCACGGTCGGGATGCGGCGACTCCACGGCCGCACCAGGAGAACCCGCGCGCTCACGGTTCGCGCTCGTTCGCTGGAGGACGCTCGGATCGGCTGGGCTCGACTTTTCGGTTCGGAGGCACGATCTCGCCGAGACCGCGAAGGGAGGCCGAGCTTACATCCGCCGAGCCGGACCTGCCCACGTGAGGAACCCGCGGCGCGCGACGGCCGGCCGTCACGGTGTCCCGGGCGGCCGACCGACCGCCGCCAAGTCGATCGCGACGATCCCCGCTCCCGTGCCCACCAGCGCCATCGACTCGTCTGCGGCGAGACTCACGGTTCGCGGCCGAGCGCCCACCCGGACGGTGCGCAGCACCGAGAGGTCGCGTCCGGAGAGCACCGTCACCACACCGCTCGTCCACCCGGACACCAGCACCAGATCGTGGCGCGGAGCGTAGGCCAGGTGCCGCGCGCCGCCCGCGAGCTGCGCCCGCGCGATCGGAGCCAGCGCGTCGCCCCGGCGGGCGAACGCCTCGACCGAGCTCTCCTGCAGCGACGACACGAAGACGCGATCCTCACTGGCCGCCGTGTAGTGGATCCACGCGTTCGGCGTCAGCCAGCGCGCGGGCGCGAGCCAGCCGCGGTCGAGCGGAGCCACCGTGCGCGCCACCAACCGGCCCGCGCACTCGTCGCACGCGCGCATCGCCGGGTCAGCGACCTGCCGCTCCACCCGCCACTCCACCAGCTCGCCGGGGCTCGCAGAGAGCGCACGGCCGCCATCGAGCACCGCCACCCCGAAGGCGAACCGGTCGGTCGCCGCGACGAGCATCCCCGACCGGCTCTCGGCGACGCGCATCTTCATGTCGCGCGCGTCGAGATGCCAGAGCAGCTCCCCGTCCGTGGACTCGACCAGTGGCCCCGGCCCGACCACCAGGTCCTCGTACGAGCGAACCAGCTCGAGCGCTGGCAGAGCGTCCGCGCGAGCCACCAATCCGCTGCGCGAGCGCCAGTCGCCCACGAGCAGCTCGCGGTCCTCGCACCGAAACAGCACGTCGTCGCTCGGGTCCCGAATGGTGCCGATCGGCTCGATCGCGCCGGTCCGCAAGTCGAGGAGGTGGTATCCCAGCGACGACTTGTGGACCACCACGACGGCCGCGCGCCCATCGCAGTCCGGGACCGCCGCATACACCTGGGCGCGCGCCGAAAGGGGTCCGCTGCCGCGGGGCGCCACCAGGTGTACCCCAGCCTGAGACCGGACCTCGTCGAGGGTGGTCGGATCCGGCCGGTAGTAGAACGACGCCGCCACGACCAGGACTCCGAAGATCGCCACGAAGCTCGCGGTCACCTCGCGACCGGCGCGGATGAAGAGCCAGTGGCGCGATCCCACCACGTCCATCGCCACGACCGCGCCTGCGGCGGCGAGCTTGGTCGCCACGGCGACGGGCGCGTCGCGGCCCAGCCAGATCAGGCTCGCCGCCGCGGGCACCACGAACCACCGCGGGACCGCGCGACGACGGCCGAGGGCGAGCGGCGCGGCGGCGAGCACCGCCACCACCCTCGCGTCCACGGACTCACCACGTAGGCATAACCACGCCAGAACGCCGCCACGTACGCGAACAGCGCCACCCGAGCCGCGCATCGCAGCGGCCGGGATCGCGCCAGCAGCTTCGCGCCCGGTGATCGCAGCGAGAGCAGCGCGATCCACGCCACGGCCACGACCCACTGGAACCTCGGCGGACGGCGGCGAAGAGCGCGACGGCATGCACCAGCGCGACCACGGCGTCCGCGCCGAAAATGACCGCGCCGCGCGCGATCGAGCGCACTCGATCGATCGCGCCGCCGCCACGCCCGGATACCGGAGCGCCGCTCTCCGCCCGCGCCGACTCGCCGCCGCTGGTCACCGCGCGAGCATTGGCCAGCCCTCCCACAGGGTCAACGCCGATGGTAGGTTGCGAATCCTCCCCACCGAATCCGGCCACATTTTCCTGGTCACGAGCCGACGCGGCCCGCGACCCGAGGCTCGCCGTCGATGACCGTCCTCATCACAGGCGCTCCAGGCTGGCTCGGCACCCGGCTCGTGGCACGCTTCACGGGCGAAGGCCAGGACGTTCGCTGTCTCGTCGAGCCGGGACGTGACGCCGAGCCCGTCGAGCGGCTCGGGGCGACCGTCGAGCGTGGCGACGTGCGCGATGCAGCTGCGCTCGAGCGCGCCGCGCGGAGCGTCGAGCTCGTCGTGCATTGCGCGGGCGTCGTGCACCCGGAGCGGTTCGGCGATTACCACGCGATCCACGTCGAAGGGACGCGCAACGCCGTTCAGGCGGCGAGCCGAGCCGGCGCCAGGCGTTTCTGTCACGTCAGCTCGGAGGCGGCACAGGGCTACAACACGGACCATCGGCCGTTGACCGAAGAGCAGCCGTGCCGACCGGAGACCGAATACGGCCGCACCAAGCGCGAGGCGGAGCTCGTGGTCCTCGAGTCGAACCGGCGTCAGGGACTCGAGACCGTGGTGCTCCGGCCCGCGATGTTCTACGGCCCGGGCCAGCCCGAACGGCGCTCGCGACTCATGCGGATGATCGCGAGCGGACGCCCGCCGCTCTTCGGCGACGGGCTCAACCGTCGCAGCATGGTGTACGTGGACAACCTCGTGGACGCGGTCGGCGCGGCGGCCACCGTCCCGGGGATCGGCGGGGAGGTGTTCTGGGTCGCCGACACCGAGGTCTACACGACCCGCGGCTTCTTCCGATCCATTGCAGACGCGCTCGGCGTGCCGTTGCGGCCACGCCGCTTTCCCCTCGCCGCCGCGCGTCTGTGCCGGACGGCGTCCCGGCTCCTCGAGCGCGTGCACGTCCACTCGCTCGACCTCCATGTCGTCGGCGAGTCACCGCGCGACTTCTTCTGCGCCAACGACAAGGCCCGGCATCGTCTCGGCTGGTCGCCGCGGATCGCTCTCGCCGACGGGGTCCGGGAAGCCGTCGTGTGGTGGCTGACGCACGAGCGCTCGGCGGGCGCTGCGGCCCGGCTCGAGAGCGCCGCCGTGCGCTGAGGGCAAGCCGGACCGACGCGACGCCTGCGAACCGTGACGGTGAATTCCGCGAGGCGCGGTGGTAAAGTCGCGGCTTTCCGCACAAATCGTGCAGTCCCATCTCATTCGCGGTGTTACTGGCGAGGGCGCTCATGACGGTCGAAGCGAAGAAGCTCTGGCTCGACGGCAGGATGCTGGACTGGAAGGACGGCACCACGCACGTCCTGACGCACACCCTGCACTACGGCGTCGGGGTGTTCGAAGGAATCCGCTGCTACAAGACGGTGGATGGCCGCAGCGCCGTGTTCCGCCTCCCCGAGCACATGCGCCGGCTGCGCCACTCGGCGCATGCCGTGTACCTCAAGGTCCCCTACTCGGACGAGCAGCTCAGCCAGGCGCTCCTCGACGTGTTGCGCGAGAACGATCTCGCCGAGGCCTACATCCGGCCGCTGGTCTTCCTCGGTGCGGGCACCATGGGTCTGTTCCCCGACAAGAACCCCACGCAGGTGATGATCGCCGCGTGGTCGTGGGGCGCCTACCTGGGCGAGGAAGGCCTCAAGAATGGCATCCGCGTCCGTCTCGTCGTACATCCGCCCGCACGTCAATTCGTTCATGACCAAGGCCAAGGTGTGCGGCGGCTACGTGAACTCGTACCTCGCCAAGATGGAGGCCAAGCGAGACGGCTACGACGAGGCGCTCTTCCTCGACACCGAGGGCTACGTCTGCGAGGCGAGCGGCGAGAACGTCTTCCTGGTTCGGGACGGGGTGATCAAGACGCCCACGCTCGGCGCCGCCCTGCCTGGCATCACTCGCGATTCGGTCATGACTCTCGCGCGCGATCACGGCTACACGGTGCTCGAGAGCCGCTTCAGCCGCGACGAGGTGTACATGGCGGACGAGTTCTTCATGACGGGGACCGCCGCCGAGCTGACCCCGGTGCGCGAGCTCGACGGACGCTCGATCGGCAGCGGCAAGCCCGGCCCCGTCACGAAGACCCTCCAGGAAGCGTACTTCCGCGCGGTCAAGGGCGCGGACGACAAGCACAAGGACTGGCTGACCTACCTCTGACCGCTCGCTGGCGGCCGCCGTCGCGACCCAGCCCGCGAAGTCCACGCGCATGGCCGCCGACCTCGAGCAGCTCCTTGGCGCAGATCGGCCAGGGCAAGGCCCTGCCCGCCTACCTGCTCACCGGCGAGGCCGAGCAGAGCCTGCGCGACGCCGCGCGACGATCGCGTACGCGATCGTCCCCGAGGTCGATCGCAGCTTCAACCTGGTGAAGTACGACGGGGCGGCCGCCCGCCCGTCGGAGGTGGCGGACGACCTCTGCTCCGTCTCCATGCTGGGCGGTCGCCGGGTCGTGCTGGTGCTCGGCGCCACGTTCCTGTCCGGCAAGCGCGATCAGGCCGAGCTCGTCGACCAGCTCGCCGAGCTTTGGGAGCAAGGCCGTGAGGACGAGTCGACGCGAAAGGCCGTGGTGCTCTTCTCCGAAGCCGGGCTCTCGCTAGCCGACATCGCGAAGGGAACCAAGGGCGCGCTCGACGAGATCAACAAGGTGCTCGGCACGACGATCGCACGGGGCGACCGGATCGATCGCTGGCGCGCGGCGATCCACGCCCGCCTCGAGCGCGACCGTCGCGAGATCCCGCCAGCGAGTGGGGGCATCCCCCTGCTCACCAGCGCACTTGCGAGCGGCCGCGCGAGCGCCAACACCCTCGTCATCACGGCCCGCAAGGTCGAGCGCACCCACCCGGTCGTGCGCGAGATCAAGCAGCAAGGCGCCGTGCTGTCGCTGGACGTGGCCCCCGGCAAGGAAGGCGACCGCCAGATGGCCGGGGTCCTCGACCGGCTGCTCGCCACGACGGGCCTCCGCATACAGAGCGACGCGCGCGCAGCGCTGCTCGACCGCGTCCCGCCCGACCCTGAGCGTCTGGCGCGCGAGGTCGAGAAGCTCGCGCTCTACGTCGGCGACTCGAGGACGATCGACGCGGAGGCGGTTGGCGCGCTGGTCGCGCGCGACCGCGAGGATCCGATCTTCCTCCTCCAGGGTAGCCTGGGCGACCGCAACGTCGCCGACGCACTCGCCCGGGTCCGAGCACTGCTCGCCGGCGGTGACGGCGACTCGGTCGGCGCGGTGCTGCGCATCCTGGCAGCGATCGCGAGCGAGACGCGACGCCTGCTGCGTGCTCGCCTCCTCATCGATGGACCGCTCGCCTCCCGACTACAGCGCTCGACCTCGAGCCGCGAGTTCGAGAGCCGGATCTTTCCGGGCCTCTCCGAGCTCCCTGGGGCGGGCTCTCTCGCGTCCGGCCACCCGTTCCGCTGCTACCGCACCTTCCAGGGCGCCTTCCGGTATCACGCGAGCGAGCTCGTGCGGATGCTGCGTGGCCTCGCCGCCCTCGACCGCGCCCTCAAGAGCACACCGGGCGACGCCACGTTGCTCCTCGAGCGGTTCCTGGTCGACGCGATGTCCCGACCCGTTCGTGGCCCAGGGCGCACGGCGGACGCGCCATGAAGCTCGGCGAGGTCCTCGGTCAGCGGCGCGCGCTTTCGGTGCTCGTGCGTTCACTCGAAAACGGTCGACCGGCCCACGCCTATCTCCTCCACGGTCCCGAGTCGGTCGGGAAAGAGCGCGCGGCGCGGTCGTTCGCCGCGAGCCTGCTGTGCGCGGAGCGGATCGGCTCGGATGCGTGCGGACGCTGTCGGTCGTGCGAGCGGCTCGCGCGGGGCGTCCACGCCGATCTCTCGGTGGTGCTCCCCGAGGACCAAGCGATCGCGCGCGGCTCGCGACCAAGGGTGACTTCGAGGGGAAGGCGTCGAGCTCGATCCGGGTCGCGACCGTTCGCGAGCTGAACTCCTGGCTCGCGTCCAGGCCAGTCGAGGGCACGACTCGGGTGGCGATCGTCCTCGATGCCCACCGCATGGGCCCAGAGGCCCAGAACGCGCTCCTCAAGACCCTCGAGGAGCCACGCGCCGGCCGCAGCCTGCTGCTCGTCACGTCGGCGCCCAGCGCCCTCCTCGCGACGGTGCGTAGTCGATGCCAGAAGCTTCGCTTCGGTACGATCGACCCTGCGGCGATGACCGCGATCCTCGAGCGCGAGCTCGGCACCGACGTGGTGCCGTCCCAGGTCGCGTCCGTCGTAGCCCGCGCCGCGGGCTCGGTCGCTTCCGCCCTCGAGCTCGCGCGCTCGGGTGGTCTCGAGCCGAGCCGGTTCGAGGCTCCCCTCGCCGCCCTGCGTCCCGAGTCGATCCTCGCGGTCCTCGACCTCGCCGAGTCGCTGAGCGGCGAGCGCGCCACGGCCGCAGAGCTCCTCGACGCCCTGGCCGATCTTCTCGCGCGGCGCGTGCACGGGGAGTCCGACCTGCAAGGCGGCGTGATCGGGAACCTGCCGCGGCGCCGCGTGGCCGACGCGCTCGATCAGGTGGCCCGCCTGCGCGCCAGCGTCCTCACCAGTGCCAACGTGACGCTCGCGATCGAGGACCTCCTGCTCGGATTGTGCGCCGGCGCGGCGGCGAGCCTCAGAACATCTGCCCGAACCGCAGGTACGTGAGCGCGCTCTCCTCGTCCGAGAAGCCCAGGTCGACGCGCGCGACCAGCCCCGAGGAGAGGAAGAAACGAACGCCGCCGCCCCAGCTCGATTTCCAGTCCTTGACGACCTGCTTCGAGAACGCCTCCTCGGCGAGATAGACGCGGCCGAAATCGCCGAAGCCCACGGCGTCGATGGTGACGTCCCACCAGTCGAAGAACGCGAACGCCGCCACCTTCACCCGCAGTTCGGCGTTGGCCAGCGCACTCCCTCGACCGATGAAACGATCGGGGAAGAACCCGCGCAGGCTGTCCGCACCGCCCAGGCTCGGCTCCGCCCAGAACGGGATCTCGTCCGGCACACCCTCGACGTATTGAGCGCGGAACCGTCCGGCCACGACGAGCCAGTCGCGGAAGAGCGACACGCGGCGCGCGACCTCCGCGCTGTAGAACGTGTAGTTGAAGTCGTTGTCCAGCGTGGGACCGACCTCCTCGACGAAGCCGCCGGCGTGCCAGCCATCGATCGGCCGGAGCGCTTCGGGAGCGTCGTCGTAGACGAGCTCGAGCCGGAGCGAGCGCACCTGTCCACCATCGACACCGACGAGGTCCGGAAACGCGTCCTTCGTCGCCTCCACGGCGTCGCCGTTCGGGCGCGGTACGCCGAGCTCCACCTGGCGAACGGCGACCGCGAACGAGTAATGGAGCTCCGGCAGCAACCACACTCCGAGCGCGACGCGTGCCGACGCATTCTGGAACAGATGGCTCGAGCTCGAATCGGGGCCGCGCGAGTCGTTCCCGAGCCCGAAGAACTCCTTCGCTGGGTCGGAGTCCCACACCACGTCGCTCGCCAGCGAGAAGCGCGAGCCGAAGACGTGGGGATCCTCGAGCCCGACCTCGGCGTACTGCTGTTGCTCGACGGCGTATCTCGCTTGGAGGTCGAAGACCGCGCCCCAGCCGAAGAGGTCGCTGTCGCGGAACTTCGCGCCGCCCGAGAAGCTGGTCTCGGGGCTGTATCCGACGATCGGCAGCAGCGCCCAGGAGATCCCCGCTCCCTCGCTTCGCTCCCCCTCGTCGGGTTCACTCGACCGCGCAGGCGCCACCGGCGCCAGCCACGCCGCGAGCACACCGAACAGGAGCGCGACGACCCGGCTGGACGTCGCCAACCGGGCCGTTCGCATGGCCATCACCTGCTCCGCGCTGGCCCCCTGACCCGCAGCCCGAGCCGTGGGTGAGAAGCCGGCGAGCAGGTCAGTTGATCGCGATCGAGAACGTGCGGGTCGCTCCGCCCTTGTCGGGCTGCTGCGTGAACGTCACGCCATTCGTGCTGAGCGTGGTGAGCTGCACCTGGCAGGAGGTCGGCGACGCGACCGTGAAGGCCTGCTGGTTTCGATTGCGTGGGTTGTCCTCGTCCGTGTGCTGGAAGATCACGCACGCGATCACGCCGGTGTTCTGCGTCGTGGCGCAATGACCGGTTCCGCCGTTCAACGCTCCGTCGAGCTCGTTCGCCACCTCGCCCGAGAGCGACTTGAAGGTATCGTCGCAGGTCGCAGTCCTGGCCTTGTCACGTGTGCCGAGAAGCTGCGGGATCGCGATCGCCGCGAGAATCCCGATGATGGCGATCACGACCAGTAGCTCGACGAGCGTGAAGCCTCGATCGTTCCTTCGAATCATCCATCCCCCCTGGTTCCGTTGCGCCACACCGCGCGTCCCGCCCCGCGCGGACGCTGCCCCGGCGCGATCGAAAAGCGGCGCGGATGATACCGAACGTGGCCATGCCTTACCACTCCCGCGTGCGAGCCCCGCTACCCCGTGACACTCGGTCGCCCCCTCCCGTCCTCACGAACGCAGCTCCATCACCTCGGCGAGGTGGCGACGGACCCGCTCACGGTCGCGTTCGGGATGCGCCACGTCGGTGCCCGGCTCGGGGCGGAACCAGGCGCGCTGGCGGCGTACGAACTGGCGGGTCGCCAGTGCGATCCGGGCGATCGTCGCCTCGGCCTCCGGCCCGCTGAGCGCGGCGCCACGGTCGAGGTGCTCGAGGATCTCGCGATACCCCAGGGCGTTGAGCGCCTGCGCCACCGGGGGGCGAGCCCGCGCCTTGAGCGCCGCCACCTCGTCGACGAACCCGCTCGACCACATCGCGTGGACACGCGCGTCCACCCGGGCGTCGAGCTCTTCTCGCGGCCGGTCGAGCACGACCCGGACGATGCGTCCCACCAGCGGCGTGGTCGCCGTGAACGAGCTCAGCGGCTGGCCGGTCTGGCGGTGGACCTCGATCAAACTCCTCCGACGGGTCGACGACGTCGATCAGGTGGTGCGGAACGGCGGTACGCTCCAGGACCGTGGGTTTGGCGGTGCCGACGTCCATGGACCGGTAGATCTGGCGCGAGTCCGCGCCGACCATCTTCCCGCGCCGACCTCGCGCGCGAGGTCGACGGCGAGCGCGGTCTTTCCCACCGCCGTGGGTCCGCACAGCACGACGACCGGTGCGCGCGACGTGCTCACCGGCGTCCGACCCGGCGCTCGATCTCGGCTAGCGAGAGCTCCAGGACGACGTGGCGTCCGTGCGGGCAGTTACCGCGGAAATCGGTGGTGTCGAGGGAGCGAAGCAGCTCTCGCATCTCGTCGATCGAGAGCACCCGCCCGGCCCGCACCGAGCCGTGGCACGCCATGCGACCGAGGACCTCTTCGAGCGCCGCATCGGCCCCGGTGGAGGCACCCCCTCGCCACGAGCGGCCCGTCGGGCTCGAGGAGATCGTCGAGCAAACCGGCCGCGTCACCGTACCGCACGAGCAGCGCGGGGCACCCGCTTCACGAGCACGGTGCCGATGCCGAACGGCTCGAGCGCGTACCCGAGACGCGCGAGCGCATCCGCACGCTCCTCGGCGACGCGGGCGCGGACCGGTCCGACCTCGACCGGCTCCGGCAGGAGCAGGTCCTGGGTGGCCACCGCGCCCGCCAGCAACTGGCCGCGCAGCTTCTCGAACGTCACCCGTTCGTGCGCGGCGTGCTGGTCGATGAGCACGAGCCCGGACGCGGATTCGCACACCAGATAGGTGCGGTGGAGCTGAGCGATGGGACGCAAGGCAGCGAAGAAACCCGCGCTGCCGACCTCGAGCGACGGCCGGGGCTCGAACGGGAGGCGAGCCGCGTCGGGCGCGGAGTCGGTCACCGGCGCCATGACCGTGGAGGTCTCGCGGAGGGTCCAGCCAGGCAGCTCGTTGCCCAGGAACGGTGCGAAGGACCTCACCGAGGCGTGCCACGGCGCCTCCGGCGCGGAAGTGACGGCCGCAGCACGTGGCGGCTCGGCAGGGTCCGGCGGTGGCGGCGCGACGGCGCCCGAGCCCTCACGTCCGGCCCACGGCGCGACCTTGAGCGCATCGCGGATCGCATGGTGCACGAGGCGATGGATGCCCGACGAGTCACGGAACCGCACCTCGGTCTTCGCCGGATGGACGTTCACGTCCACGGCGTCGAGCGGCACCTCCAGGTGGAGCACCACGATCGGATACTTGCCCGCGGGGTTCAGCGATCCATAGCCACTGACCACCGCGTGGATCACGCCGCGATCGCGGATCACCCGTCCGTTCAGATCGACGTAGAGCGCTCCCGCGCTCGGACGCGTGACGCCAGGCTTGGCGACCAGCCCGTGAAGCGCGGCTTCGCCCTCCATGCCATCGACCTGGAACAGCGAGCGCGCCACGTCCCGCCCCAGCACCGCGAGCGCGCGGTCGGTGAGGGTCGCCGCGGGGGGCGCCTCCAGCAGCACGCGTCCGTCGTGGACGAGGCTGAAGCCGACGTCCGGACGGGCGAGCGCGAGGCGCTGCATCCAGTCGGCGACGTGGCGGAGCTCGGTGCCGTCCGCCTTCAGGAAAGCACGCCGTGCGGGCGTGTTGAAGAAGAGATCCGAGACCTCGACACGGGTGCCCGGCGGCGCTCCGCCTCGGTTCAGGCGACGACGCGCCCTCCCTCCACGTCGATGCGGAAGGCCGCGTCCCGATCCCGTGGCCGGCTCACGAGCGCCATCCGCGAGACGGCCGCGATGGAGGGCAACGCTTCGCCTCGGAAACCGAGCGTCCCGATGGCGTCGAGGTCGGCGGCGCTCGCGAGCTTGCTGGTGGCGTGGCGGGTCAGCGAGATCTCGATGTCGGCCGGGCCCATGCCGACGCCATCGTCGGTGACCTGGATCCACTCCTTCCCGCCCCCGCTGAGCTCGACCGCGATCCGGGAGGCTCCCGCGTCGAGCGAGTTCTCGACGAGCTCCTTGACCACGGAGAATGGCCGCTCGACCACCTCGCCGGCGGCGATGCGGTTCACGAGCTCGTCGGAGAGGACCTGGATGCGTCGGGTCATGGCGGCGGCACCGCGGGACGCGCCAGTATAGTGAGCGCAACCGAGTGGACCTCGCGTCCCGACCTCGTCCTCCGTCAGCGTCTCGTCCGCGGTGACCGTCCGCCCGTCCCCCCGATCCACCCCCGCCACCCGCCCGGCGTCTCGCCGCCGCTTGCTCGTGGGCGTCGCCCTCACCGGCGTGTTCGCCACGCTGATCGAACTCACGCTGAGACGGCCATGGGCCGCCGCACGCCCCGCCGTTCGATCCGAGCCACGGCTTCGCCGTCGACGCCAACCCCTTTCGCGTGGACGGCGATGTCGTGGCGCTGCGCCCGGACGCCGCACGCACCTTCAACCCGGTTCGGCTGGCTCGGACTCGCCGAGCCGGATCGCTCCGGATCGCCGTCCTCGGTGGATCGAGCACCTACGGGTTCCCGTAC
>JADJOY010000062.1 GCA_016713535.1 Deltaproteobacteria bacterium | reverse complement strand
TCGCCAGGCACGCAGCGCGTGCCCCCCTCCGGCCGCGACGGAGCGCGGCCCTCCACACCGAGGCGACCCGGTGGGAGTGTAGGAGGGCGTCAGCCCCTCCCGCAGGAGCGAGTCGATCGCGACCGACGGCGATCCGCGCGCTCGGCGGCGCATCACGCTCGTCGGATCGCCAGGGCACGCAGCGCGTGCCCCTCCCGACGGAGCGCGGCCCTCCACACCGACGCGACCTGGTGGGAGTGTCGGCCACGGCGTGAGCCCTCCCGCAGGAGCGATCGATCGCGACCGACGGCGATCCGCGCGCTCGGCGGCGCATCCGGCTCGTCGGATCGCCAGGCACGCAGCGCGTGCCCCTCCCCGGCCGCGACGGAGCGCGGCCCTCCACACCGAGGCGACCCGGTGGGAGTGTAGGGGAGGGCGTCAGCCCTCCCGCAGGAGCGATCGATCGCGACCGACGGCGATCCGCGCGCTCGGCGGCGCATCACGCTCGTCGGATCGCCGGGCACGCAGCGCGTGCCCCTCCTCGGCCGCGACGGAGCGCGGCCCTCCACACCGAGGCGACCCGGTGGGAGTGTAGGGGAGGGCGTCAGCCCTCCCGCAGGAGCGATCGATCGCGACCGACGGCGATCCGCGCGCTCGGCGGCGCATCCGGCTCGCCGGATCGCCGGGCACGCAGCGCGTGCCCCTCCTCGGCCGCGACGGAGCGCGGCCCTCCACACCGAGGCGACCCGGTGGGAGTGTAGGGGAGGGCGTCAGCCCTCCGGGCGCCCCCCCGCGCATCAGGCTCGTCGTATCGCCGCGCACGCAGCGCGGGCCCCTCCCCTGCCGGCCGCGCCGGAGGCGCGGACCTCCACACCGCGCCGCTCAGAACTGGAAGTAGATGAAGCCGACGTTCTGGCGCGAGTGGAACACCAGCAGCATCCCGAGCAGGTAGGCGCACGCCGCGCTCTTGACCCACAGCGGCGCCCCCAGCACACGGCCCGGCTGGCGCTCGCCGCCCGCGACGGCCTCCGCCACGAGGAGCGGCGCCGCGAGGTAGGCCATGAACGCCAGCGCCAGCAGATCCGCGAGCGACACCACCGAGATCCCGGACACGAGCCGCCCCAGGAACTGCCCCACGGTGGCCAGCGAATCGGCGCGGAAGAGCAGCCAGCCGAGGCAGGTGAGGTGGAACATCACCACGATGCGCAGCGCGCGCCGCACACGCGCCCCGCGATCGGTTCCCTCGACCGTGTCCGCGATCCCGAGCACCCGGTACACCACCAGCAGCGCTCCGTGGTAGGCGCCCCACGCCACGAACGTCCAGTTGGCGCCGTGCCACAGACCGCCGAGGAGCATCGTGATCCACAGGTTGCGGTACTGCTTCGCGACGCCGTGGCGGTTCCCGCCGAGCGGGATGTAGAGGTAGTCGCGCAGCCAGCTCGACAGGCTGATGTGCCAGCGCTTCCAGAAGTCGCTCGGGCTCTGCGCCAGGTACGGCAGGTCGAAGTTCACCACCAGCTCGTAGCCCAGGAACTTGGACACGCCACGGGCAATCGCCGAGTAGCCCGAGAAGTCGCCGTAGATCTGGAACGCGAACGCGTAGAGCCCGATCAGCGCCTCGGCCGCGCCCACGGTGGCGCCGCCGCCCTCGGCGAAGCGGTCGAACACGCGATTGGCGATCGCCGCCATGTTGTCGGCGATCACCAGCTTCTTCGCGAGCCCCACCACGATCAGCACCGCGCCCTCGCGCCACGCCGCGAGGTCGAGCTTGCGCGGCTTCAGCACCTGCGGCAGCAGGGTGTGGGCGCGCATGATCGGGCCCGCCACCAGGTGCGGGAAGAAGCACACGAAGAGCGCGAAGTCGCGGAAGCTGGTGGTGGGCTCGGCGTGCCCGCGGTAGATGTCGATCGTGTAGCTCATCGCCTGGAACGTGTAGAAGCTGATCCCGGCGGGGAGCACCAGCCCGAGCGTGATCGGCGAGACCTCGACCCCGAGCGCCCCGAGGAGCCGCGCCAGGTTGGCGTCGAAGAAGTCGAAGTACTTGAAGAAGCCGAGGATCACGAGGTTGGCGGACAAGCTGATCCACACGAAGGCCCGCCGCCGCGAGACCTCCGGCGCTCGGTAGAGCGACGGCAGCACGAGCCCGTACGCGAGCACCGCGCCTGCGGCTCCGAGCGGGATCGCGAAGTCGGCGAGCCTGCGCGGCAGCGCCGCCAACGCCGCGCTCCACTCCTGGCCGCGAGCCGCCTCCCAGAGCGCCTTGTAGTCGACGTGGCTGCACAGCACGAGCGCCGAGCCCACCAGCGCGAGCGCGAGCCACACCTGCTTGCGCCGCGGCACGGTGACGCCCGCCACGCCGAGCCCGCCGACGTAGTCGATCATCGTCGAGAGAAGGATCAGGAACAGGAAGCGGAAGTCCCACGCGCCGTAGAAGCCGTAGCTCGCGGCGAGCAGGAGCGCGTTCT
Source organism: Deltaproteobacteria bacterium (assembly GCA_016713535.1). GTDB lineage: Bacteria > JADJOY01 > JADJOY01 > JADJOY01 > JADJOY01 > JADJOY01. The sequence goes on along the minus strand of JADJOY010000062.1, from coordinate 22,549 downwards.
GGCGCTTGTGGGAGAGAAACCAGTACGGCAGCAGCACCGCCGTGAAGAAGATCCAGAACGTGAGCGTGTTGTAGTTCACGGAGTGCTCGCGGGGGCCGCCGGCGCGGCGGCGCTGACCTTGTCATCCTCGTCCCGGGCGCTCAAGGGCGCGCCACCCGCGGGCTCGCTCGCGCCGAGCGCGCGGGCGATCAGCGCCTGCGTCAGGCCGCTCGACTCCATGCGGTCCGCGATGGCTTCGGCGATCAGCCGGTGTCCGAGCGGCGTGGGATGCGGATCGCGCTTCGAGATCGAGAGCGGCGGCCCGGCGACCTCCGTGATGCCGTGCTCGCGCGCGTAGCGCTCCAGCGTGCGCCGGGTGCTCACGGTCTCGATCCGCCACCGCCGTGCCTGGCGCCGCGCGCCGTCGTCGAGCTCCGGGTGCCCGACCCACAGCAACGCGATCCCGCGCGCGCGCGTCACGTCGCGCAGCTCGACCAGCGCCTTCTTCACCGCCTCGGGACCGACCATGTCGCGGTATTCGGGCGGCACGTCCCCGGGGTTGCGCGCGAAGCCCCCCGCGACCCACGGCGCGGCGACCATCCCGTCGGGGCGCTCCGCCGCGGCGCCGCGCGCGCGCGCCGCCCGCATCGCGCCGATGCGCTCGGCGAGGAACGACTTGGCGAGAGAGAGCGGCTCGGCGCGACGGCGGATGAAGTTGGGCAAGTCCATGTCGTTCCCGACCAGGTTGAGCAGCACCAGGTCGGGATCGAAGCGCAGGCCCTTGGCGACGAGGGTCTCGACCTCCATGACCGCGTTGTAGCCGGGCACTGCGGTGTTGATCCCCTCCCAGGCGACCTCCGGGTGGCGACGCGCGAGCTCCCGGGCCAGGGCGCTCACGAAGTCCTCGCCGTCGCGGACCGCCCAGCCGAACATCACCGAGTCGCCGAGCCCGAGGATGCGGACCGTCCGCGCAGCCTTCGCCCCGGCGATCTCCGCGCCACGGAAGCCGGCCGAGTTGGTGGTGAGCGGGGCGATGAACTTCACGTCCAGCCCGGGGATCAGCTCGTAGACGAGGCGCGGGTTGGCGGTCATCTGGACGATGTCGGCGAGGCTGACCACAGCCCCCTTGGGAGGCGGCGGGCGACGCCGCATCGCGTTCAGCCCACGATCGATCTCGGCGTCCTCGAGTGCGGCCTCGAGGCGGAGGCCGACCTCGAGCGAGAGCGGCGCGGCCACCACCACCGCGAGGCACGCCAGCGCCGTCCGTAGACGTCTCGGCGACGGCGTGGCAGGCACGAGGTGGGCGGGGGCTGAACGGGAGATTCGCGCTTGACTCGGCTTCGCGCGCACGGAGTATGTTGCGACGGCGTGTTTGCGCCCATAGCTCAGTTGGACAGAGCAACGGCCTTCTAAGCCGTAGGTCGCAGGTTCGAGCCCTGCTGGGCGCGCCAACCGCCGGTCGCCCGGCGGGTCGCGGTCGCCGCACAACCGTTGATGGTCGAGCCCGCCGCCGAGAACGCCACCGCCGCCGCTTCCTCGAAGCGGCTCCGGCGGTTGCTCGACCACTTCGTCCCGGCGGTCTTGCTCGAGGGTGGGCCGGACGTGGCCTTCCGGTCACGGCTCAACGTGTCGTTCGCGATCATCACGTTCCTGACGCTCGCCGGCTACTCGGTCATCCACGTCTCGATCGGCGCGCGTCAGATCGCCGCGGTGGACCTGTTCGCGGCGCTCGGCATCGTGCTCATGCCCGCCGTGCTGTGGGCCACGCGTTCGTTCCAGGTCGCCACCAACTTCGGCCTCGCGATCGTGTTCCTGCACGTGGGCTCGGTGTCGTTCGTGACCGGTGGGCTGGTGGCTCCGGCGCTCCAGTTCGACACCGCGCTGGTGGTCGGCGCGCTGCTGCTCGCCGGCGCCCCGTCGGGGCTCTTCTGGACGATCATGTGCATCGTCGAGGTGTGCGTCTTCAGCGTGCTCGATCGCATCGGGCAGCCGCTGCCGCTGCTGCAGACGCCGGCCAGCATCGAGTTCATGTGGATGCCCACGACGATCGGCATCGAGCTCGTGACGCTCGGGCTCGCCCAGGTGTACGAGAGCTTCAAGAACCGGATGCGCCGCGAGCTCAGCGAGTCGAACCGCGCCCTCGAGCACACCAACCAGGCCCTGGCGGGCACCAACTCCGCCCTCGGCGTGGCGCGCGACGAGGCCGAGCAAGCCACCCGCGCCAAGGCCGAGTTCCTGGCCAACATGAGTCACGAGATCCGCACGCCGATGAACGCGGTGATCGGCATGACCGGCCTGCTGCTCGACAAGGAGTCGAGCCCGAGCTCCGCGAATACGTCGAGACCGTGCGCTCGAGCGGCGAGCACCTGCTCTCGATCATCAACGACATCCTCGACTTCTCGAAGATCGAGGCGGGCAAGCTCGAGCTCGAGGAGCAGACGTTCAGCGTGTCGCGCTGCATCGAGGAGTGCGTCGACCTGGTCGCCCTGGCCGCCGCCCAGAAGGGCCTCGAGCTGAGCTGGTTCGTGGCGCCGAGCTGTCCGGCGCACCTCGTGGGGGACGTGGGCCGCGTGCGCCAGGTGCTGGTCAACCTGCTCGGCAACGCGGTCAAGTTCACGCGCCAGGGTGAGGTGGTGGTCCGTGTCGAGGGACGCGAGCTGCCGGGACGGCGCGCCGAGATCGAGGTGCGGGTCCGCGACACCGGCATCGGCATCCGGCCTGACCGGGTGGATCGCCTGTTCCAGCCGTTCAGCCAGGTGGACGCCTCGACCACTCGCGAGTTCGGCGGCACCGGGCTCGGACTGGTGGTGTCGCGGCGGCTGTGCGAGCTGATGGGTGGCGCGATCGGCGTCGAGAGCGCGCCGGGGCGCGGCTCGACGTTCTGGTTCACGGTGCGGTGCGCGATCTCCGACGCCCCCGACCGCCGCTCCACCGGTCCAGCGCCTGGCGGGCCTCGGCGGCAAGCGCGTGCTGATCGTGGACGACAACGGACCAACCGCCGCATCCTCCACGACTACGCGGAGCTCTGGGGCATGCAGCCGGTCACCACGGAGTCGCCGCGCGAGGCGCTCGCGTGGCTCGATCGCGGCGAGCGCTTCGACCTCGCGATCCTCGACTGTCAGATGCCCGAGCTCGACGGGGTGGCACTCGGCCACGAGATCCGCACACGCCGCGACGCCGCGCCCCTGCCGATGGTGCTGCTCACCTCCATGGGCGCCACGCACGCCGAGGCGCGCGCCCGTGGCGTCGCCTTCGCGGCGCTGCTCACCAAACCGATCCAAGCCGAGCGCCCTCCTCGACGTCGTGCTCTCGGTGCTGACCGGCGCCGCGCCGACGCCATCACGGCGCGCCACCGACGCGGCGCCACCCGATCCGGCGCTCGGCCAGCGCCACCCGCTACGCATCCTGCTCGCCGAGGACAACCGCGTGAACCAGAAGGTCGCCCTCAGCATGCTCGCGCGCCTCGGCTACACCGCCGACGTCGCCGGCAACGGGCGCGAGGCCCTCGACTGCCTGACCCGCCTGCCCTACGACGTGGTGCTGATGGACGTGCAGATGCCCGAGCTCGACGGCTTCGAGGCGACCCGCGAGATCTGCGCGCGCTGGCCCGGCGAGCGACGTCCGCACATCGTCGCGATGACCGCCAACGCCATGGCCGGCGATCGCGAGCGCTGCGTCGCCGCGGGGATGCAGGACTACATCTCGAAGCCGGTGCGCGTCGAAGAGCTCGCCGCCGCCCTCACCCGCGCGCCCAAGCGATCGGCGAGCTGAGCGGCGAAGAGCCGGTGCCGCAACGGCTGCGGACCGCCGCGAGGCGGTCCCTCCGAAACGGCAGCGCGTCACGGACCTCGGAGGGCCGGACTCCGAGGCCGTGAGTCGTTCGAGCTGGGTCGCTCACGGAAGCGGCGTGGGCCCGGCGACGGGGGATGGAACCCCCGTCGCTACGATGGTCTTCGTAGCGCGGGGGGATCCGTCCCCCGCCGCCGTCGCGCACCATCACGAGGCCGAAGATGGTGGTCGAGTAGAGCGCGCCGTCGGGGTGGAGGAAGAGCGAGCCGGCCCAGTTGTTGAAGCCCTGACCGGCGCCGACGCGGATCCGGTACACGTCGCGGCCGGTGGTGAGGTCGATCGCCGACAGGTACCACTGGGTCACGGGGTCGTCGTCGGGCCCGCGGAAGTACGTGTAGAAGAGCCCCGCGCCGAGCGACGCCTTGGCGACGTTGACGCCTCGAACCGGGTTGGTCCACACGGACTCGCAGCGGAAGGTGCCGTCGGGCTGGCGAACGGCGTCCACCCTCGTGAGCCCGGGCTCGGGGTGCGCGACGGGGAACGCGTGGTGTCCCCAGTTGTTCTCGACGATCGCGGTGTAGCGCCCGGCGGACACGCCGTCTCGTCCGCGTGCTCGTATTCGACGGCGCTGATGTCGGTGGCGCTCCGTCCCTCGGCGAACAGCGGCTCGCTGCACGCGAGCGCGCCGTCGGCGCGGCGCACGAACAGGACGTGGATGCGCGGCTCGGCGTTGTCGGTGAGGACCACCAGCCCGTCGCGCCCGCCCACCAGCGACACCGAGGTGCCGGTGCCGCGGGTGATCATGCCGGCCTTGGCGGCGGGACCGCGGTCGTACTCCGACCGCCAGTCGGTGACGACCGCCCCCGCCGCGTCCGCGCTCAGGCGGTAGAGCGCGCGATCGGTGGCGACGAAGATGCCGTCCTCGCCGACCGCGAACGAGTTCTCGACGATCTCGTCACCGAAGCGGACGCTCTCGACGTGGCCGGTCTCGACCTCCACGGTGCCGATCCGGCCGAGCGTGGTGGCGTACCAGTAGCGCCGCCCGCTCCACTCGGGGAGCACGAACGCCACGCTGTCGCGCTTCGGCCACGGCTGCTCGACCACCACGTCGCTCAGGTCGTAGCTGCGCACCCGCGTGAATCCGCGTGCCGGATCGGCGGGCACCTGCAGCACCTCGATGGTGTTCTCGGTGGTCGGCACCACCGCGCGATCCCGGTCGTCGAGATAGAAGTACATGCCGGCGCCGATGTACTTCCAGGGCGCCACGCCCTCGAGCGGAAAGGACCACGGGCGCGGCGGCAGCGCGAACCCCGCGAGCTTGCGCAACGTGAACGGATCGAGGAGCTGGAGCTCGAAGCCGCGCCCGTTGCCGTACACGCCGACCATCCGTCGCGCGCGATCGAACGTCACGGTGCCGTAGCCGCCGAAGCCCCGCGAACGAGAGCGCACCTCGGGACTCACGCCGAACGGTCCGGGCGCCGCGTAGGTGTCGGTCATCGAGGCGTCGTCGTGCATGTTGCTGCCGGGGTTCGCCGCCATGAACGGGTGCTGCTGAGGCGCGACGGCGCGCACCGGCTTGGCGAAATCGACGGCCGCGAAGCGCTCGAGCTGACCGCCGGGGCGAGCCGGCGAGGGCGCGTCGCCGGACGGTGGCGAGACGAGCGCCCAGATCTCGCGCGGGGCGAAGAGCCAGCGCGGGATCGCGCGTGGCTCGCCGTCCTCGGCGGCGCACGACGCCACGAGCAGCGCCGCCCCGAGCAGCACGCACGCGCGGCCGCTCACGCCGCGGCTCCGAGCCGCGGGTAACCCCACGCATCGAGCGCGAAGCCCCAGCGCGCGCTCACCTTCGCCGCCACGTCGTCGTCGACGCGGTATTCGTTCTTGCGGAACGCGCCGAGCCCCGCGAGGTAGGCCTCGACCGCGGGCCGGGCGCCCGCGAAGCCGTCGATCCCGAGCTCGGCATAGATCCGCTCGAGCTCGGCCATCGGCCGCTCCTCCAGCTCTTCGTAGCGCACCTAGGTGAGCTGACCAGGCGGGATCGCCCGGTGCTCGTCGAGGTACTTCCTCATGAGGCGCTCGTAGATCGTGAGCACGAGCTCCTCGACCTCGGCGGCCGACACCCGCTGGAGCTGGGCCTTGGCGAGGACCACGCGGTAGATGCCGAGGGTCGACGGCAGCACCCGGTGCGGGTCGCGCACGATGTGCACGAACCGCGCGCGCGGAAAGAGCTCGAGCAAGGTGCGGATCCGGCCGGTGTTGGACGGGTCCTTGAGCACCAGGCGGCGCCCTCCCGCGCGGTGGCTGGCGGTGCGCAGCAACCGCAGGTAGGTCTCGATCCACGCCCGGCGCTCGTCCTCGCCGAGCCCGTCGAGGAGGCCGTAGCGCTCGAAGAGCTGGATCCCCTGACGAGGAAGCGCGAACACGTGCAGCGACGCGCGGTGGGTCAGGTTGGCGAGCGCGAACGCCTCTTCCTGCGGCGCGTCGAGATCGAGGGGCATGTTGTCGATCTCGCGGGTCGGGTGATTCCTCGCGAGGGAGCGGGCGAGCGTGGGCTTCACCCAGCGCTCGGTGCTCAGACAGAAGCCGGGCACCATCGCCTGGTAGGTCGAGACGAACCCGAACTGGGGGTCCTTCGCGAGGAGGTTGAGGAGGTGGGTCGTGCCGGTGCGCCAGTGGCCGAGGACGAAGAGCGGCTCGGGATGGAGCGGGGCCGCGTCCAGCGCGCGCCCGAAGCGTGCCCGCTCGAGCGCGCGCACCGGGCCGGTGGCGAGGGTCCTGAGCGCGATCGCGCCGACCCGCGGCCACAACGCGCGGTCGATCGACTCGGCCTCCCGCACCACGCGGATCCAGGCCCGAAACGAGCCGAGCGCCACGGGATGCTCGAACCAGTTCGTCATGTCTCGGGCGCGGATCGAACCACCGGCGACCGGCGCGCGCAAGCTCGCCGTCCCAGGCCGCTTTTCCGGCGTCGCCTCGGCTCGCGCGAGCCTTGATCGAGTGGTGGCCCGAAATTACTCTCCCCCTCTCCCGCTGTGAGAGGGGTAATCGCCATGACCACGCTCTCCGACAAAGACACTCACGCCATCCTCGACCGCCTCGCCAAGGCCAACGAAGCCTTCCGCGGCTTCTACCCCGGCGATCCGCACGATCGCCAGCCGGTGCACACGGTTTACGGCGGCGCGCACCTCTTCAAGGCCGATCTGGCCAAGAAGCTCGGCGGTTTGGCCCTCAAGGCGCTCGACGAGTACGCGCCCAACTTCGCGTCCTTCGCGAAGGCGCTCGAGATGCCGGGCCACGAGACGCTGCCCTCGAGCTCGGCCGACGTCGACGCCCTGACCGCGGCGCTCGCGGTGGGCGACGGGCACAAGCACACGGTCTACGAGCCGGCGTGGCTCGCCTACACCGTCTACCAACGCGTCCGTGAGAAGCTCGGCCGTGAGCCGATCGAAGAGAGCCGCCTCGACTTCGAGGACGGCTACGGCAACCGGCCGGACCCCGAGGAGGACGGCCACGCGGCGTCGGCGGCCGAGGAGGTGGCCAAGGGCTTGGCCGCCAAGACGCTGCCGCCCTTCATCGGCTTCCGCATCAAGTCGTTCACCGAGGAGTGCCGCGTGCGCGCGGTGCGGACCCTCGACATCTTCCTCACCAGCCTGGCCGCCAAGACCGGCGGCGAGGTGCCGGTCCCGTTCGTGGTCACGCTTCCCAAGGTGACCATCCCCGAGCAGGTCGCGGCGCTCGCGGACCTGCTCGACATGCTGGAGGAGCGACTCGGGATCAAGAAGGGCGCGGTCGGGATCGACATCATGATCGAGACGCCGCAGTCGATCATCGACGCCGAGGGCTCGAACGCGGTCTTCAAGCTGGTGCGCGCGGGCCGCGGCCGGGTACGATCGGCGGCGTACGGCACCTACGACTACACGGCCCTCGTGAACATCACCGCGGCGTTCCAGCGCCACACCCACCGCGCCGCGGACTTCGCGCGCCACGTCATGCAGGTCGGCCTCGCCCAGACCGGCGTCATGATCTGCGACGGCTCGACCACGATCATGCCGATCGGCCCGCACCGCGGTACGGCGGAGAAGCCGCTCACGCCGCAGCAGCAGGCCGAGAACCGCGCGGTGGTCCACTCGGCGTGGAAGCTCCACTACGACAACGTCCGGCACTCGCTCTCGCACGGCTACTACCAGGGCTGGGACCTGAACCCCGCGCAGCTCCCGATCCGCTACGCGGCGGTCTACCGGTTCTTCCTCGAGAGCCTCGCGGACGCCTCGAACCGCTTGAACAAGTTCATCGACTCCGCGGCCAAGGCCACGCTCATCGGCAACACCTTCGACGACGCGGCCACCGGCCAGGGCCTCCTCAACTTCTTCCTGCGCGGCATCGCCTGCGGCGCGATCACCGAGGAAGAGGCGCTCGCCACGGGCATCACCCTCGACGAGCTGCGCGGCCGCTCGTTCGTGAAGATCGTCAAGAACCGCGTCAAGGCTTGCGCGCGCGGCGGACGGCGTGACGAGGATCCATCGCGTGCTCGGGTCCTCGCGTTCGCGCGTCACGCCACTCCTCGCACTGCTTCTCCTCGCCGCCGCCTGCACCTCGGGCGGCGGCGCCGACTCGAGCGCCAGCACCGCCGCCAAGGTCCGCTACGACCTGAGCGCCGAGGGCGGCTTCTTCGACCAGCCGTGGCCGGCCGACGTGCGGCTCCGCGGCGACGGCACCGTCGATGCGAGCCGCTTCCCCAACCCCAAGAACCTGGGCGGCGTCCAGGAGATGATCCAGCTCGCGGGCTCCGGGATCACCAACTTCTCGCAGAGCGGCGCGGTCTTCTTCCGGTTCGACCGGTCGTTCGGCGGCATCGAGCCGCTACCCGACCCGATGGCGACGACGCGTACACCGTCGCCCTACTTCCTGGTGAATCTGAGCGAGGGCGCGCGCTACGGCTCACGCGTGCCGGTGTGGCTCGACTACCACGACGCTCCCGACAGCTACCGCCCCGGCCAGCTCCTCACGATGCTGCCGGTGTCGGGCGTGCTCCTCGAGCGCGACGCGACCTACGCCGCCGTGGTGCTGCGCTCGGCGTTCGCGCGCCCCGAGGACGTCGGCCAGCACGCGGTGCTGCGCAGCGCGCTCGCCGGCCGCAACCCGACCGGTGACCAGGCGGGGGCGAAGCTCGCCAGCTCGTTCGCCGCACTCCGTGACTACCTGCGCGCGCAAGGCCTCGACCGCGACGACGTGATCGCGGCGACCGTGTACTCGACCGGAGACCGCACCACCCGCCTCACCGACTTCGTTCGCCAGGTCGAGGCGCTGCCCACCGTCTCCCTCGACGGCCCGCTCGAGCCGCTCTACGAGCGCGCCGAGTACTGCGCCTTCCGCGGCACCTACCACGTGCCCGCCTACCAGGACGGCTCGCCGCCCTACCTCGTCTCGGGCGGCGTGATCCAGACCCGCGGCGCGGACGGCAAGCTCGTCGAGCAGCGCCGCGACCTCGTGCCGTTCGTCGTGTCCTTCCCGAAGCGCGTGATGGAGAGCGGCGGGTTTCCGCTCTACCTCTACATCCACGGCACCGGTGGCACCTCCGATCAGGTGGTGAGTCGCGGTCCGGTGCTCGAGGTGGGTGGCGACGCCGTCTACGGCGAAGGCCCCGCCTACGTGGTGGCGCTGCGCGGCTGGGGCGCCGGCAGCTCGGCGGGCAGCCTCAACCCGGAGCGCATCGGCTCACTCTCGGCCGGGGGCTACATCGCCTACAACTTCACCCGCCCGTACGCGATGCGCGACAACTTCGCGCAGATGATCCTCGACCAGCTCGAGTTCCTGAAGGTGCTGCTCGCCCTTCGCGTCGACGCCTCCGCCTGTCCCGGAGCCGACGCCAGCGCCGCCCCCGACGGCCAGCTCCGCTACGACCCGAGCAAGGTCGTGGTGTCCGGCCAGAGCCTGGGCGCCTATCTGACGGGGATGTTCGCCTCGCTGCACGACGGCTTCCGCGGCGCGGTGCTGACCGGGGCGGGCGGCGGCTGGGGCGAGTTCGCCCTCGGCCCACAGGACCCGCCGCTCTCCGAGATCTTGAAGCTCTACCTCGGCATGGGTGACGACGAGGTCCTCGACCTCTTCCATCCGGTGATCGGGATCTTCGACCACACGGTCGGCGAGGCCGACAACGTGAACTACGTGCGGCGCATCCGGATCGACCCGCCCGAGGATCGCGACACCCCGCACGTGCTGGTGATCGAGGGCACCTACGACCTCCAGACCACCGCCAACCTGCAGCGCGGCCTGGTGGCGGCGATCGGCGTCGACATGCTCGGCGACAGCCAGACCACCGACCCCCTACCAGCGCCTCGAGGACGCCATCCGGTTCGCCGGCAACGACATCCTCTCGGCCGAGCCGGTGCGCGGCAACGAGACCCGCCCCGACGGCTCGCCGCTCACGTTCGCGGTGGTGCGCTACGAGAAGGACCCGATCCGCGAGGGCCACTACGTGTCCGCGCAGCGTCCCGACGCCAAGAACGCCTACGGATGTTTCCTCGAGACGTTGCTCTCCGATCCGCAAGGCGTGCCGAGCATCATCCGCGGCACCGCGATCGACGGTCCCTGTCCGTAGAGCCGCGCTGCTTCACGCGCGCGGTCTGCGTCCCACCACCATCGCCGCGTTGGGCAGGGTGCGCAGCGGGATGGGCGCCTCCACCGACAGGCCGGCATCCCGGTGCCACGCCTGCATGGTCGCGATCGGCCAGGTGCCCGAGCGGCTGGTCGCGGCGAAGTAGAGATCGAGCACCGCACCCACCCCTCCCGCGGCCTCCGGTGTCGAGGGGCGGATCACGTCGAGCAGCACGCACACGCCATCCGGCTTGAGTGAGCGGCCGATCCGCTTCATGAGCTCGCGGTTCTGCTCGTCGGTGAAGTGGTGGACGAGCTGGGAGAGGAACACCACGTCCCATGTCTCGCTGCCGAGATCGTCGGTGAGCGCGTTCCCGGCTCGGTGCCGGACTCGCTCGCCCATCCCTTCGCGGGCGAGGATCGCCGCCGCGTGCTCGATGGCCTCCGGGAGATCGAGGATCGTCGAGCGCAGCGCGGCGCGGCGGCAGCACACGCACACCGAGAAGTAGCCATGCGACCCGCCGATGTCGAGCATGTCGGTCGCGCCCGCTGAAACCGGCATGCGCGCCGCCACCTCGTCCGCCGAGATCCCCGCCACGGCGCGCATGCCGCGCTGGTAGCGATCCCAGATCGCGCCGCCTTCGAGCGTGCCGTGGAGCTCGAGCGGCTCCCCGGTCGTCAGGTACTCCTCGTACTTCGCCACGACGTCCCACTCGTCGTACTGGAAGAGCAGCTTGTCCGCGATCGAGTGCGGCGACGTCGTCACCAGCCACTTGCGGGACTTCTCGGTGAGGCGGTAGCGGCCGTCGCGATAGGTCAGGTAACGGCAGCCGACCAGCGTGTCCAGGAGCTTGGCGGTCGCCTCGGGAGCGGTCTTGCAAGTCGCGGCGACCTCGGCAGCGGTCTTCGCATGGCTGCCGATCGCGTCGTAGAGCCCGACCTTCACGCCCGCCATGATCGCGCGCGCCATGCTGAACGCGATCTGCGTCTCGATGAGCGGGGCCGGGGCGAGGTTGGTACGCGCGAGGATCCTCTCGACGAGATTCTCTCCGATGACGCCCAGTCGCATGGCCCACCCCCTCGGTAGACGCCACTCCTGCCACGACACAGGGGCACCCGCAACCTCGGGTCATCGGGCGAGACCGTCACGGGTCCGGGCCCCCCCCCGCATCGGCCCGATCGGCACCCCGCGATCGCGGACTCGCCAGGAGACCGGCAAACACGGCATTCTAGACACTGGGTCATGGTTACCGATTCGAGCGCCACCGAGCCGCGCCCGGCGCGCACCGTTCGCGGGCAATACTCCCGCGAGGCGCTGCTCAGGCTCGCGATCGGTTTCACGCTGGTCCAGCTCCTGGTCGCGTGGTCGATCGACGGTGTCAGCCCGAGCGCCGACCTGAGGCAGGCGCTGCGCTGGGACTGGCGGATCGCGATCGGCACCGTCGCGGCGCTGGGCGTGGGCGCCATCGCCGGGATCGGCATCGCCATCCTGATCCGTCGCTCGCCGCCCTTCGGCACCATCGCCGAGCGCGTCGTTCCGCTCGCGGACTGGGCGAGCTTCCGGCCGGTGGACTACGTGCTGATCGCGGCGTGCGCCGGGCTCGGTGAAGAGGTGCTCTTCCGCGGCGCGCTCCAGCCGGTCACGGGCGTGATCATCCAGGCGGTGCTCTTCGGGCTCCTGCACTGGACGTGCCGGGCACACGTGGGTATCGCCGTCTCCGCCGGGCTCGTGTTCGGCTTCCTGGCGCAGGTCTCGGGCAGCGTGTGGCCCGGCGTGGCGGCCCACTTCTCGGTGGACCTGACGATGGGGTTGGCGCTCGGGGCGGCCTTGCGCCGCGGCTGGATCGACGCCGCGGGACGCTTCATCGCCACCGAGCCGGCCACCCCCGCCCCCCCACCGACCCCCGCCGTGTAGCGGAGGGCGTGAGCCCTCCCGGTACGAGCGCGGTCGTCGATATCGCCGGCGGTGCCGGGCGCCTGCGGTGCCCCTACAGCCGCTCCCCCCCGTGGGTGGAGGGGCACCCTGCGGGCCGGCCCGCTGCGGGCGACCTCGCGGTCGCCCCTACACGGCCGCGTGTCACTCCCCGTGGGTGTGTAGGGGAGGGCGTGAGCCCTCCCGGTACGAGCGCGGTCGTCGGTATCGCCGGCGGAGCCGGATGCCAACGCTGAGGGCGACCTTGCGGTCGCCCCTACACGGCCGCCTCTCACTCCCCGTGGGTGTGTAGGGGAGGGCGTGAGCCCTCCCGGTACGAGCGCGGTCGTCGGTATCGCCGGCGGTGCCGGGTGCTAACGCTGCGGGCGACCTCGCGGTCGCCCCTACACGGCCGCCTCTCACTCCCCGTGGGTGTGTAGGGGAGGGCGTGAGCCCTCCCGACGTGGAAACGGGCGCCGGTTTCCCGGCGCCCGTTGGGCGTCCGCCTCGGGCGGCGGTCGGCTCAGCCGACCGTCCAGGTCGGCCCGTCGAGCAAGAGCTTGCCGATGTCGCCGAGCCCCTTCCGGCGCTTGGCGTCGTCGATCTGCGCGTGGAGCATGTCCTCGTAGACCGGCCGCTCCACCGCCCGGAACACACCCATCGGCTCCGGAAAGTCGGGATGCTGGAGGCGGCTCAGCATGTAGGCCAGGACTCCGTTCTCCTGCTTCTCGTCGTGGACCACGAGGTCCTTCTCGGTGACACCGTCGCCGAGCTTCACGACCTCGAGCTGACCGTCACGGAACCGCAACCCCTTGTCGCGATCCTTGCCGAACACGAGCGGCTTGCCGTGCTCGAGCACCAGGATGTTGTCGTCCTTGACACCCTTCTCGGTCGCGTACCCGAAGGCGCCGTCGTTGAAGATGTTGCAGTTCTGGTAGATCTCGACGAGCGCGGTGCCGCGGTGCGCCGCCGCCCGCTTGATCACCTCTTCGAGGTGCTTGGTGTGGACGTCGACGGTGCGCGCCACGAACGTGGCCTCGGAGCCGAGCGCCACGGCGATCGGATGCAAGGGCTGGTCGATGCTGCCGAGCGGCGTCGACTTGGTCTTCTTGCCCATCTCCGACGTCGGCGAGACCTGCCCCTTGGTGAGGCCGTAGATCCGGTTGTTGAAGAGCAGGATCTTGAGGTCGACGTTGCGACGCATCGCGTGGATCAGGTGGTTGCCACCGATCGAGAGCGCGTCGCCGTCACCCGTCGCGACCCACACCGTGAGGTCCGGCCGCGCGGCCTTGAGGCCGGTCGCGACCGCCGGCGCGCGGCCGTGGATCGAGTGGAAGCCGTAGGTGTTCATGTAATACGGGAAGCGGCTCGAGCAGCCGATCCCCGACACGAACACGGTCTTCTCCCGCGTCACGCCGAGCGCCGGCATGACCTTCTTGACCTGCGCGAGGATCGCGTAGTCCCCGCAGCCCGGGCACCAGCGCGGATCCTGATCGGTGCCGAAGTCCTTCGCCGTGAGATTCAGCGGCGCGATCGCATTCATCCTTGAGCCTCCGAAACGACCGACTGCGTGGGGCGGCGCGTCGCGACGATCGGCGCCTCGACCGTGCTCGGACGCAGACCGAGCAGCTCGTCGACCTTCTCGACGATCTCCCGCACCATGAACGGCTTGCCCTTGACCTTGTTGAGGCCGACGGCGTCGACCAGGTAGCGCGCCCGCAGGATCGTGCGGAGCTGGCCGAGGTTGAGCTCGGGCACGAGCACGTGACGGAATCCGCGCAGCAGCTCGCCGAGGTCGTGGGGAAGCGGGTTGAGATAGCGAAGATGGGCGGCCGACACCTTCTTGCCCTGCGCGCGGAGCCGCTCGATCGCCGTCGCGACCGCGCCGTACGTGCCGCCCCAGCTCACGATGAGCACGTCGCCGGTGCGCTCACCGAGGACCGGCTGCGGTGGGTAGTCGTCGGCGATCTTGTCGACCTTCGCCTGCCGCGTGCGGACCATGAACTGGTGGTTGTCGGCGTCGTAGCTCACGTTGCCGGTCAGGTCCGCCTTCTCGAGGCCGCCGATCCGGTGCATCAGCCCCGGCGTACCGGGAGGCACCCACCGCCGCACCAGGCGCTCGTCACGCTCGTACGGCAGGAACCGTTCGCCATGGCCGTTCTCGTAGAACGGCGCGTCGATCTTGGGGAGCTGGTCGACGTCGGGCAGACGCCACGGATCCGAGCCGTTGGCGATGTAGCCGTCGCTGAGGAGGATGATCGGCGTCATGTGCTGCATGGCGATCCGGCTCGCCTCGATCGCCACGTCGAAGCAGTCGGCCGGCGACGCGGCCGCGATGACCGGTACGGGGGTCTCGCCGTTGCGGCCGAACACCGCCTGGAAGAGGTCCGCCTGCTCGGTCTTGGTCGGAAGGCCGGTGGACGGACCGCCTCGCTGGATGTTCACGATCACCAGCGGCAGCTCCGTCATCACGGCGAGCCCGATCGCCTCGGTCTTGAGCGCGACACCCGGGCCGCTCGAGCCGGTGATCGCCAGGCAGCCGCCGAAGGCCGCGCCGATCGACGCGCCGATGGCGGCGATCTCGTCCTCGGCCTGGAACGTGATCACGCCGTACTCCTTGTGGCGCGACAGCTCGTGGAGGATGTCGGACGCCGGCGTGATCGGATAGCTGCCGTAGAAGAGCTGCTTGTCGGCGAGCTTCGCCGCGGCGATCAGGCCGATCGCGACGGCCTCGTTGCCGGTGATCTTGCGGTACGTGCCGGGCTGGATCTCGGCCTTCTCCACCCGGTACGAGCTCACGAACATCTCGGTGGTCTCGCCGTAGTTGAAGCCGGCCTTGAGGGTGCGGACGTTCGCCTCGCGCAGCGTGGCGTTCTTCGCGAACTTCTCGTCGATGTAGGTGATCGTCGGCTCGAGCGGACGGCCGTAGAGCCAGCACGCGAGCCCGAGGGTGAAGAAGTTCTTGCAGCGGTCGGCGGAGCGCTTCTCGAGACCGAGCCCGTCGACCGCACGGCGGTTCATCGTCGTGATGGGGATCGCATGAAGCTTGTACACCTCGAGCGAGCCGTCGGTGAGCGGGTTCTGCGCGTAGCCAGCCTTCTCCAGGTTGTCGGGCGTGAACGCGTCGCTGTTCACGATCAGCACGCCGCCGGGGATCAGGTCGGCGAGGTTGGTCTTCAGCGCCGCCGGGTTCATCGCCACCAGCGCGTCCACCTGGTCGCCCGGCGTGTGGATGTCCAGGCTCGAGAAGTTGACCTGGAATCCGCTCACACCCGCGAGCGAGCCGGCGGGCGCGCGGATCTCGGCGGGGTAGTCGGGAAAGGTCGAGATGTCGTTGCCGAAGATCGCCGACGCGTCGCTGAACTGACCGCCGACGAGCTGCATGCCGTCGCCCGAGTCCCCCGCGAATCGCACGGTGGCGGATTCGAGATCGGAAATCGTTTTCAGCGACGCCACCGCACCACCGACTCCTTCGTTCGTCATCTTACGAAACCCTCTCTGGACGACGCACCCGTTCGAAGGGGGAAGTCCCCTCGTGGGTGCCTCTGGTGCGTGATCCTGCGAGCGCGGTCAACCCCGCGGCCTCGGTCCCGAGGAACCAGCGCCCGCCGAAGCCGTGCCGTGCGCCGCGACAACCCCGCGGGACGACTTGCTTTCGTGTTGCTCTCCGCGGTTGTCCCAGTGTACCGGCCACGCCTCCGGCCCGCAACCGAAGCGTGCACGGTGCGCTGCGGAGCCCGGCGCCAAGGAGCCTGGCGCGCGTTGCGAGGCGCAACGCGCAACAGGCGCCCAGCCCCTGTGGAGTGCCGAGAGCCCCATCCCTCTTCGGAATCGGGCTCTCGTGAACGCGCCGTCCGGGGCGCCGTGGCTCAGCCGACGGCGCGGAGCTTGGGGCTGGGTGTGAACGCGGACCTCGTCGGCGCTCACGCTCACGATCTTGTTCGCCTCGTCGACCAGCACGACCGTCGGCTTGTGCTGGGATGGCCTCGGCGTCGCTCATCTGGGCGTAGGTCGCGATGATGACCACGTCGCCTACCGCGACCTTGCGCGCCGCCGCGCCATTGAGGCAGATGTCACCGCCTCCCCGGGGTCCTTCGATGGCGTAGGTCTCGAAGCGCTCACCGTTCGTCACGTTCCAGATGCACACCTGCTCGTAGGGATAGATGTCGGAGGCCTCGAGCAGGTCACGGTCGATCGTCACACTCCCCACGTAGTTGAGGTTGGCGTCGGTGACCGTTGCGCGGTGAATCTTGGACTTCATCATCGAGCGGATCATCCAGTTCTCCTTCGCGGGTATCCGCCTCGGGCATCGAGGTCGCATCCCGCACTGAGGACTCCGGCAATCGGTGTAGCGCTACCGCGTCATTCGTGCCTGCATTTCCTTTATCCGATCCGGAACGTTTCGAGGAGACCCGCCCTTTCGGCAACGATCTCGACGAGTTCTGACCATCATGCAGGATCGAGCGCGACGTTGTCGATGAGGCGGGTATGGTCCCAAATGCAGCGCAATGGCGAGCCGGGCGGGGCGCACCAGCTCGGTCAGCGGGCGAGTCCTCGGCGTCCACGATCTCGACGTATTCGACTCGGAACTGCGCCGTCCGCGCGAGCCGCTCGCGCACCCAGCCTGCCAAGCCCGCGGCGTCCTTCTCACCGCGGACCCGCTTCGCGGCCTCGAAGAGCGTGTCCGGGATCGCCCGCGCCAGCTCGACGCTGCTCGGGCGTGAGACGCACGTTGCGACTCGACATCGCGAGCCCATCGGGCTCGCGCACCGTCGGCAAGCCGATCACCTCGATCCTCCATGTTCAGATCGCGCGCCATGGTGCGGATCGTGACGAGCTGCTGGGTAGTCCTTCTCACCGAAGATCGCGACGTGCGGGCGCGTCGCGTGAAGAGCTGGCGACCACGGTGGTGACCCGCGGAAGTGGCCGGGGCGGAAGGCGCCGCACGGAGGCGCTCGGTGATGCCGTCGACCTCGACGCGAGTGCGGAAGCCGCGCGGGTACATGTCCTCGTGCTCGGGCGCGAACAGCACGTCGGCACCGACGCTCTCGAGCATCCGCGCGTCCCGCCCGAGGTCGCGCGGATAGCTGTCGAAGTCCCTGGCGTCGTTGAACTGGATCTTGTTGACGAACAGGCTGACCACGACCACGTCGGCGCGGCCCCGCGCCTCGCGCACCAGGCTCAGGTGCCCTTCGTGGAGGTAGCCCAGGGGGGGACGAGCGCGACGCGGCGTCCCGCGCCGCGCTCGCGCTCGCTCCGCGACCGCATCGCGGTGATCGACGGGATCGTGTCCACGGCATTCGGCTCAGTGGAAGGTGTGCTTCCGGGGCCGGGAACGAGCCGCTCTTCACGTCCTCGATGTAAGCGCTCACGGCCTTCACGATCACGTCGTTGAGGTTCGCGTACTTCTTGGTGAACTGGATTCCAGTTGTTGTCCATGCCGAGCAGGTCGTAGATCACGAGCACCTGGCCGTCGCAGCCGGGACGGGCGCCGATACCGATCGTCGGGACCCGGATCGCGGCGGTCACCTTCTCGGCGAGCTCGCCCGGGATTCCCTCGAGCACGATCGCGAACGCGCCGGCCTCCTCGAGCGCCTGCGCGTCCTCGAGGAGCGCCTGCGCGGTGTCGCGGGTGCGCCCCTGGATCCGGAAACCTCCGAGCTGGTGGATCGACTGAGGCGTGAGCCCGAGGTGGCCCACCACCGGGACCCGATGCGATGGATGGCGTGAACCACCGCCGCGACCCCGCGTCCGCCCTCGACCTTCACCGACTCGGCACCGCCCTCCTTCACCAGCCGCGCCGCGTTGCGCGCCGCCTCGACCGAGACCTGGTAGCTGCCGAACGGCATGTCGAGGACGAGGTGCGCGTGCGTGATCCCGCGGCCACGATGCGACCGTGGTAGATCATGTCCTCGAGCGTCACCTCGAGCGTGCTGGATCGCCCTGGATGACCATGCCGAGGCTGTCGCCCACAGCACCATCTCGACGCCAGCCTGGTCGAGGATGCGCATGAAGGTCGCGTCGTAGCAGGTGACCATGGTGATCTCTCACCACGGCCCTTCATCGCGACCAGCTCGGGAACGGTGACTTTCTTCGACTTCGGCTTCGGGCCCATGGCTTCCCTCCGGCTGCCCGTCGTGCGGTCGCGACGATCGAGCGCCTGTTCGAGCCGGGCTCCACGGGTGGTCGGTGCGGGGTACTCTCTCGGCTCCGGATGACGTCGGCGGGCTCGCTTCGCTCCGGGCGCTCGCGCTCACCGAGGTGGCGTTTCACGGCGCGGGGAACGGTTCGAGCGCTTCGGGTCGAGCGAGGGTACGAGCTCCTTCGGCCGGCGGTGGTCCGGCTCAGCGTGAACCGATGGGCTGATAGTACTGCGTCCCGCCGCGCATGCGGCGGATCTCGTGAACCAGTTGTCGAAGTCTCTGCGCCGCTCGACGAAGTCGATCTCCGAGGTGTGCACCACGAGCAGCGGCGTCTCCGAGTACTGGAAGAAGAACTTCCGTTGTACGCGCGCGTGAGCTCTTCGAGGTAGGGCGCGGTGATGTTAGCTTCAGAAGTCGACGCCGCGCTTGCGGATGCGCTGCATCAGCACTTCCGGGCGGGCCTGAAGGTAGACCACCAGATCGGGCTTCACGATGCGCGCATCCAGCAGCCGGTAGATCTGCTCGTAGAGCGCGACCTCGTTCTCGTCGAGGTTCAGGTGCGCGAAGATCCGGTCCTTCGCGAACAGGTAGTCCGCGAGCGTGACCCGCTGGAAGAGATCCCCCTGCCCGATCAGCTTCTGCTGCTGGAAACGGCTGAGCAGGAAGAAGATCTGGGTCTGGAACGCGTGCTTGGCGCGGTCCTGGTAGAACTTCCCGAGGAACGGGTTCTCGTCGACCTTCTCGAAGATGCAGCGGGCCTGGCACCCCGCCAGAGCTTAGCGAGGTTCGTCTTGCTGACCCCGATGGGGCCTTCGATGACGATGTACCGGGGGGCTTCCATGGCGAGAGGAGGCGGAAGCTCGGCGTCCGGTCGGAGAACCCGCGGGAACACGCGCGAAGGTGCTTGCGTAGCACGCGGTCTCCGCCACTGTCAAGAAAATTTGACACGGCGCGTCAGCGCGCCAACTCCCGCCAGGCGAAGAAAGCTCGTGCTATTTCCAGACCTTAGCGAAAGCAAGTGAAACGCGTTTCCGTTCCCGACCTTGACGCGCTAAAGAGGGAATCCGAATAATGGCGCGCCGCTTCGGCGGCGCGCGCGAGGCGGCGCCACCCGCACGGCGAAAGCCGAGAGGAGCTCGAGTCATGTCGCGACCCACCCTTCGTCTCGTCTGCGCGGCGACGGCGCTCTCCTTGCTGCTCGGCGGCACCGCCCACGCGATCAGCGCTCACGACGTCATGCAGCAGTCGCAGGCCATCCAGGAAAAGCCGCAGACCCGCCGCGGCAACATGACGATGACGCTGGTCGACAAGTCCGGCGACAAGCGGGTTCTGTAAGGTCACCACCTACACCAAGTACGGCCCGGACAGCAAGTCGGTGCTTTTCTTCCTCGAGCCCGCGGACGTCAAGGGCACGGGCTTCCTCCAGTTCAGCTACAAGGCGCCCGATCAGGACGACGACCAGTGGCCTCTACCTCCCGGCCCTCAAGCGCACCCGCAAGATCACGTCGTCGAACAAGAACCAGAGGCTTCATGGGCACCGACTTCTCGTACGACGACATGGCCACCCGCGACGTCGACGACGACGAGCGACAGCTGCTGCGCGAGGACACCGTCGGCGACCAGGCGGTGGGTGATCGAGAGCACTCCCAAGAAGCTCGGAGGAGGACGACGAGTACTCGAAGGCGGTGAGCTACATCCGCAAAGAGCGACTACCGGCCAGGGCCGGTGTTCTACGATCGCAAGGGCGCGCTCGAGAAGACCCTGATGGTCCAGGCCGTCACGGTGGTGGACGGCATCCCCACCGGCGAAGCTGAGATGTCGAGCGACGAGAGCGCCCACAGCGACGCTCCTCGAGATGGACGGCCTCGGAGTTCGACAAGCCCCTCGACGACGAGCTGTTCACGCAGCGCATGCTCGAGAAGGGTCCATGATCCTGCCGCGAGACCCACGGCGTCCCCTGCCCCGCCTGGCTGAACCGTTTCCCTCACGACCGCGACCGCCGTGAGCCGTCTCGCCCTCCCCCGGATGCGCGCCGGCTGGTTACTTTGCGCGCTCGCGGGCGTGGCCGCCGCCGTGCTGATGCAGGTTCCGCAGCACGGCTACGAGGCGGAGGCCGGCGCGCTGAAGCCGACGCCGACGCCTCCGCCAAGCTGCGCGCGGTGCTGCGCTTCGACGACGGCACGCCCACCGAGTACCACGACCTTCGACCTCGGACTGCACGCCGAGGCCGCGCTCGCTCGAAGGCCAAGATCGTCACGCGCACGCTGATGCGCTCCGACGCTACCGTCCTCGACCCGGACAACGAGCACAAGTCCACGACTTCCGCTCGGTGTTCCAGGACTCGACGCCGTACGTGGAGTTCGAGGAGGCCTACCTCGACCTCGAGCTGCCGGCGTCGGCGCTGCGCGCCGGCATCCAGAAGTTCGCGTGGGGGGAAAGCTCGACGCGCGGGAACCCGACCGACCGCTTGAACCCGGCCGAGTTCACCCGCCCCTCGACGATCGGGGAGCGCCTCGAAGATCGGGATCCCGTCGACTTCAAGTTCATCCCCGATCAGGTCCCCGCCTCCGCGGACCGTTCGAGATGATGGTCCTCGAGGGCGTGTTCCTGCCGATCGCGGGCTCGTTCCGGCTGCCCACCGAGGAGGAGCGCTGGTATCCGCCGCTCCTGCGCATCCCGCAGGAGGTGATCGTCGACCCGGGCCTCCTGAGCGACGAGCCGCCGTTCAACCGTCTCTCGCCCTTCCCGGTGACGACCAACCTCACGGTCAGCGAGGGCGAGGCGCTGTCGATCTCGGCGAATCACCTCCAGTGGGCCGGTCAGTGGAGCGCGTTCGTGGGCGGCTTCGACGTCGACCTCTCCTACTTCGACGGCTACGACACCATCCCCCACGGGTGAGCTGTCGGGACGATGACCTCGTTCTCGCCCGGCCTCGGCACACCCCCCCGACGGTCACGGCGGACATGGTGTTCACGCCGCGCCTCGACCGCATCCGCCTCTTCGGCGGCGGCTATCGACCTCCGGGCCTGGGACCTCACGATCAGGAACGCTTCGCCTACATCCAGGGGCGGCGCTTCAACTACGACATCAGCTCCGACACGCTCTTCACCAACTCCTGGACTTCGTCGACTTCCAGCCGCTGGTCGAGCGGTTCCTTTCCGCCGAATGAGCAGTACTTCCAACCAGACGCTGCCATCCCTGATCCCGATCTCGGTCGAGCGCGACACCGTGAACCGCGGCCTGCGGTCGAAACGTGACCGGCGACTGGATCTTCGACGTCGTCTTGGCTACCTCGACGTCATGCTCGACCCGGTGCCGGGCCTGATCCAGAGCAGCTCGAGGACGGCTGCTCCTGCGGATGCGGCGCAGCTTCCTGCGCGAGACCTCACGGTGGACCTCACGATTGCGCGGATCATGGCGCGGCGAGTTCGTGGTGATGCCGAAGCTCGGCTACCGTGTCCTCTCGACGGCCTCACCGCCGAGGCCGGCGTGCTGGTTAACGAGGGCCCGACGACGGGCCCTCTGGCCAGTTCCGCCGCAACGACGAGGCCTCGCGAACGTGGTCTACGCCTGGCAGTGAGCGGCGCCGAGAAACTCACGGATGCGAGGTCCTCGCGCCTACCGACGCTTCCTCGGGGCCTGTTCCAGACCCCCCACCCCGCACGCAAGCGGCCTTCTGCGGGGCCCCCACCCCACATCGACCGGCCGGAGCTCGTCGGCGCGCCTCTGGCGCGTACCTCGCGGCGATGACACGCCCGGGCTCAGCGCCGGCGGGCCGGTAACGAGGCGGGGCGTCTGCGGGGCGGACTGGGCGCGGGCTTCTCGACCTCCACCGCCACGGGGTGGTGGCTGAGCGACCACGTTGCCATCGGGATCGCGCACGTAGAGCGTGAAGGCGGTCTCCCGGAACACCGGGTGGCCCGCGCGCTCGAGGCGCGCGCGCCAGCGCTCGCGGCCCGCGGCTTCGATGCCGAACGCGACGCAGTGCCAGCCGGGCGCCTCGTCACGCGCTTGGGGCGCGTGCGCTCGGCGCGCCTTGGACCGCGAGGAACCTGCCGCCGCCGAGCCCCAGCCACACCGAGCGAGCGGCCGCGGTCGTCGGTCCAGCGCTGCATCACCGGCAGGCCGAGGA
>JADJOY010000061.1 GCA_016713535.1 Deltaproteobacteria bacterium | reverse complement strand
GGTGGAAGGGGAAGGGGCAGCCGGCCCAGTTGTTGAAGCCCTGACCGGCGCCGACGCGGATCCGGTACACGTCGCGGCCGGTGGTGAGGTCGAAAACCGACAGGTACCACTGGGTCACGGGGTCGTCGTCGGGCCCGCGGAAGCCGATGTAGAAAAGGCCCCGCGCCGAGCGATATCTAGGCGACGTTGACGCCTCGAACCGGGTTGGTCCACACGGACTCGCAGCGGAAGGTGCCGTCGGGCTGGCGAACGGCGTCCACCCTCGTGAGCCCGGAAACAGGTGCGCGCGACGGGGAACGCGTGGTGTCCCCAGTTGTTCTCGACGATCGCGGTGTAGCGCCCGGCGGACACGCCCCCCTCGCCCGCGTGCTCGTATTCGACGGCGCTGATGTCGGTTGCGCTCCGCGCCCCTCGGCGAACACCGGCTCGCTGCACGCGAACGCGCCGTCGGCGCGGCGCACCCCGGGCTCTTACGATGGATCCGCGGCTCCGGCGTTGTCGACGGGACCACCAGCCCGTCGCGCCGCCCACCGAGGCACCGAGGTGCCGGTGCCGCGGGTAATCATGCCGGGCTTGGCGGCGGGACCACGGTCGTACTCCGGCCACCAGTCGGTGACGATCGCCCCGCCGCACGTCTGCGCTCGGGCGGTAGAGCGCGCGGTAGGTGGCGACGAAGATGCCAAATCTCGCCGACCGCGAACGAGTTCTCGGCAGATCTCGTCGCCGAGCCGGACGCTCTCGACGTGGCCGGTCTCGACCTCCACGGTGCCGATCCGGCCGAGCGTGGTGGCGTACCAGTAGCGCCGCCCACTCCCACTCCGGGAACACCCGGGAACGCCACGCTGTCGCGCTGCGGCCACGGATGCTCGACCACCACGTCGCTCAGGTCGTAGCTGCGCACCGCGTGAATCGCGTGCCGGATCGGCGGGCACCTGCAACCACCTCGATGGTGTTCTCGGTGGTCGGCACCACCGCGCGATCCCGGTCGTCGAGATAGAAGTACATGCCGGCGCCGATGTACTTCCAGGACGCCACGCCACACTCGACGGAAAGGACCACGGGCGCGGCGGCAGCGCAGACCCCGCGAGCTTGCGCAACGTGAACGGATCGAGGGCGCTGGGGCTCGAAGCCGCGCCCGTTGCCGTACCACGCCGACCATCCGTCGCGCGCGATCGAACGTCCCCGGTGCCGTAACGCCGAAGCCCCGCGAACGAGAGCGCACCTCGGGAGTCACGCCGAGCGGTCCGGGCGCCGCGTAGGTGTCGGTCATCGAGGCGTCGTCGTGCATGTTGCTGCCGGGTTCGCCGCCATGAACGGGTGCTGCTGAGGCGCGACAGCGCGCACCGGCTTAGCGAAATCGACGGCCGCGAAGAACTTCAGGCTGACCGCCGGGCGAAACCGGCCAGGAAACGTCGCCGGACGGTGGCGAGACGAGCGCCCAGATCTCGCGCGCGGGGCGAGAAAAACCAGCGCAGCAGGATCGCGCGTGGCTCGCAATCTCAACGGCGCCCGACGCCACGAAACAGCGCCGCCCCGAGCAGCACGCGCGCGACCGCTCACGCCGCGGCTCGAGCCGCGGGTAACCCCACGCATCGAGCGCGCGAAGCCCCAGCGCGCTCACCTTCGCCACCACGTCGTCGTCGACGCGGTATTCGTTCTTGCGGAACGCGCCGAGCCCCGCGAGGTAGGCCTCGACCGCAGGCCGGGCGCCCGCCGAAAACGAAGCCGAGCTCGGCATAGATCCGCTCGAGCTCGACCGTCGCTTCGCTCTCCAGCTCTTCGTAGCGCACCTCGGTGAGCTGACCAGGCGGGATCGCCCGGTGCTCGTCGCGTACTTCCTCATGAGGCGCTCATAGATCGTGAGCACGAGCTCTCGACCTCGGCCGCCGACACCCGCTGGAGCTGGGCCTTGAGCGAGGACCACGCGGCCCGGTAGATAGGTCGACGGCAGCACCAGTGCGGGTCGCGCACGATATTGCGAACCGCGCGCGCGGAAGGGCTTCGGCAAGGGTGCGGATCCGGCCGGTGTTGGACGGGTCGCCCGGGCACCAGGCGGCGCCCTCCCGCGCGGTGGCTGGCGGTGCGCAGCAACTTGAGGCGGAGTACTCGATCCCACGCCCGGCGCTCGTCCTCGCCGAGCCCGTCGAAGGCCGTGGCGCTCGAAGAGCTGGATCCCCTGACGAGGAAGCGCGGACACGTGCAGCGACGCGCGGTGGGTCAGGTTGGCGAGCGCGAACGCCTCTTCCTGCAGCGCGTCGAGATCGAGGAGCATGTTGTCGATCTCGCGGGTCGGGCGATTCCTCGCGACGAGGGCGGGCGAGCGGGGGCTTCACCCAGCGCTCGGTGCTCAGACAGAAGCCGGGCACCATCGCCTGGTCAGGTCGAGACAGACTTGAACTGGGGGTCCTTCGCGAGAGTTTGGAGGAGGGTGGGTCGTGCCGGTGCGCCGAGTGGCCGAGGACGGAGAGCGGCTCGGGATGGAGCGGGGCCGCGTCCAGCGCGCGCCCGAAGCGTGCCCCCTTTCGAGCGCGCGCAGCGAGCTGGTGGCGAGGTCGTGAGCGCGATCGCTCCCGACCCGCGGCCACAACGCGCGGTCGATCGGCTCGGCCTCCGCACACGCGGTCCAGGCCCGAAACGAGCTGACGTCACGGGATGCTCGGCAACCAGTTCGTCATCGTCGCGGGCGGATCGAACCACCGTCGGCAGGCGTGCGCAAGCTCGCCGTCCCCGCCGCTTTTACGGCGTCGCCTCGCCTCGCGCGAGCCTCGGTCGAGTGGTGGCCCGAAATTACACTCCCCCTCTCCCGCTGTGAGAGGTGTAATCGCCATGACCACGCTCTCCGACAAAGACGCTCACGCCAGTCCTCGACCGCCTCGCCAAGGAGCCCGGCAGAAGCCTTCCGCGGCTTCTACCCCGGCGATCCGCACGATCGCCAACCGGTCGCACACGGTTTACGGCGCGCACCTCTTCAAGGCCGATCTGTCCAGGCTCGGCAGTTTGGCCCTCAAGGCGCTCGACCAGTACGCGCCCAACTTCGCGTCCTTCGCGAAGGCGCGCTCGAGATGCCGGGCCACGGACGCTGCCCTCGGGCTCGGCCGACGTCGACGCGCTGACCGCGGCGCTCGCGGTGGGCGACGGGCACAAACACACGGTCTACGAGCCGGCGTGGCTCGCCTACACCTGTCACCAACGCGTCCGTGAGAAGCTCGGCCGTAAGCCGATCGAAGAGACCGCCTCGACTTCGAGGACGGCTACGGCCACCGGCCGGACCCCGAGGAGGAACGGCCACGCGGCGTCGGCGGCGGGGAGGGGTTGGGGCTTGCCGCCAAGACGCTGCCGCCCTCCATCGGCTTCCGCATCAAGTCGTTCACCGAGGTGCCGCGTGCGCTGGTGCGGACCTGGACCTGTTCCTCACCGGCCTGGCGGCCAGGACCGGCGGCGGGGGTGCCAGTCCAGTTCGTGGTCACGCTTCCGAAGGTGGCCGTCCCCGAAGCAGGTCGCGGCGCTCGCGGACCTCTTCGACGGATGCTGAGGGAGCGCCTCGGGATCCCGAAGGGCGCGGTCGGGATCGACTCATGATCGAGACCCCCCAGTCGGTCATCGACGCCAGGACGCGAACGCGCGGTCTTCCAGCTGGTGCGCGCGGCCCGCGGCGGGGTACGATCAGGCGGCGTACGACACCCTACGCCTACACGGGCCCGTGAACATCACCGCGGCGTTCCAGCGCCACACCCACCGCGCCGCGGACTTCGCGCCACGTCATGTCAGGTCGGCCTCGCCGGCCCGGGGCGTCGCGTCTGCGACGGCTCGACCACGATCATGCCCGTCGGCCAGCACCGGGTACGCCGGGAAGCCGCTCACGGCGCAGCAGCAGGCCGAGAACCGCGGTCGTGCACTCGGCGTGAAGCTCCACTACGACAACGTCCGGCGCTCGCTCTCGCACGGCTACTACCAGGGCTGGGACCTGAACCCGGCGCAGCTCCCGATCCGCTACGCGGCGGTCTACCAGTTCTTCCTCGAGCCTCGCGGACGCCTCGAACGCCCGAACAAGTTCATCGACTCTGCGGCCAAGGCGACCCTCATCGGCAGCACCTTCGACGACGCGGCCACCGCTGAGGCCTCCTCAACTCTTCCTGCGCGGCATCGCCTGCGGCGCGATCACCGAGGAAGAGGCGCTCGCCACGGGCATCACCCTCGACGAGCTGCGCGGCCGCTCGTTCGTGAAGATCGTCGCCAACCGCACCAAGGCCTGAGCGAGCGGCGGATCGCGTGACGAGGATCCACCGCCTACTCGGACCTTCGCGCGCGCGCGTCGCGCCACTGCTCTCGCTGCTCCTCCTCGCCGCCGCCTGCACCTCGGGCGGCGGCGCCGCTCGAATGCCGGCATCGCCGCCAAGGTCCCGCCGACCTGAGCGCCGAGGGCGGCTTCTTCGATCAGCCGTGGCCCGCCGACGTGCGGCTCCCGCGGCGACGGCACCGTCGATGCGAGCCGCTTCCCCACCCCAAGAACCTGGGGCGGCGTCCAGGGATGATCCAGCTCGCGGGCTCCGGGATCCCCAACTTCTCGCAGAGCGGCGCGGTCTTCTTCCGGTTCGACCGGTCGTTCCGCGGCATCGAGCCGCTACTCGACCCGATGGCGACGACGCGTACCCGTCGCCCTACTTCCTGGTGAATCTGAGCGAGGGCGCGCGCTGCGGCTCACGCGTGCCGGTGTGGCTCCGCTGCCACGACGCTCCCGACAGCTACCGCCCCGGCCAGCTCCTCACGATGCTGCCGGTGTCGGGCGTGCTCCTCGAGCGCGACGCGACCTACGCCGCCGTGGTGCTGCGCTCGGCGTTCGCGCGCCCGAGGACGTCGGCCAGCACGCGGTGCTGCGCAGCGCGCTCGCCGGCCGCAACCCGACCGGTGACCAGGCGGGGCGAAGCTCGCCAGCTCGTTCGCCGCACTCCGTGACTACCTGCGCGCGCCAGGCCTCGACCGCGACGACGTGATCGCGGCGACCGTGTACTCGACCGGAGACCGCACCACCCGCCTCACCGACTTCGTTCGCCAGGTCGAGGCGCTGCCCACCGTCTCCCTCGACGGCCCGCTCGAAACCGCTCTACGAGCGCGCCGAGTACTGCGCCTTCGCGGCACCTACCACGTGCCCGCCTACCAGGACGGCTCGCCGTCCTACCTCGTCTCGGGCGGCGTGATTCAGACCCGCGGCGCAGGGCGGCAAGCTCGTCGAGCAGCGCCGCGACCTCGTGCCGTTCGTCGTGTCCTTCCCGAAGCGCGTGATGGAGAGCGGCGGGTTTCCGCTCTACCTCTACATCCACGGCACCGGTGGCACCTCCGATCAGGTGGTGAGTCGCGGTCAGGTGCTCCGAGGTGGGTGGCGACGCCGTCTACGGCGAGGCCCGCCTACGTGGTGGCGCTGCGCGGCTGGGGCGCCGGCAGCTCGGCGGGCAACCTCAACCCGGAGCGCATCGGCTCACTCTCGGCCGGGGCTACATCGCCTACAACTTCACCCGCCCGTACGCGATGCGCGACAACTTCGCGCAGATGATCCTCGACCAGCTCGAGTTCCTGAAGGTGCTGCTCGCCCTTCGCGTCGACGCCTCCGCCTGCCCCGGCGCCGACGCCAGCGCCGCCCCGACGGCCGGCTCCGCTGCGACCCGAGCAAGGTCGTGGTGTCCGGCCAGAGCCTGGGCGCCTATCTGACGGGGATGTTCGCCTCGCTGCACGACGGCTTCCGCGGCGCGGTGCTGACCGGGGCGGGCGGCGGCTGAGGCGAGTTCGCCCTCGGCCCACAGGACCCGCCGCTCTCCGAGATCTTGAAGCTCTACCTCGGCATGGTGACGACGGGTCCTCGACCTCTTCCATCCGGTGATCGGGATCTTCGACCACACGGTCGGCGGGGCCGACAACGTGAACTACGTGCGGCGCATCCGGATCGACCCGCCGAGGATCGCGACACCCCGCACGTGCTGGTGATCGAGGGCACCTACGACCTCCAGACCACCGCCAACCTGCAGCGCGGGCTGGTGGCGGCGATCGGCGTCGACATGCTCGGCGACAGCCAGACCACCGACCCCTACCAGCGCCTCGAGGACGCCATCCGGTTCGCCGGCAACGACATCCTCTCGGCCGAGCCGGTGCGCGGCAACGAGACCCGCCCCGACGGCTCGCCGCTCACGTTCGCGGTGGTGCGCTACGAGGGACCCGATCCGCGAGGGGCCACTACGTGTCCGCGCAGCGTCCCGCGCCAGAACGCCTACGGATGTTTCCTCGAGACGTTGCTCTCCGATCCGCAAGGCGTGCCGAGCATCATCCGCGGCACCGCGATCGGCGGTCCCTGTCCGTAGAGCCGCTGCTTCACGCGCGCGGTCTGCGTCCCACCACCATCGCCGCGTTGGGCGGGGTGCGCAGCGGGATGGGCGCCTCCACCGACAGGCCGGCATCCCGGTGCCACGCCTGCATGGTCGCGATCGGCCAGGTGCCCGAAGCGGCTGGTCGCGGCGAAGTAGAGATCGAGCACCGCACCCACCCCTCCGCGGCCTCCGGTGTCGAGGGGCGGATCACGTCGAGCAGCACGCACCGCCATCCGGCGAGTGAGGCCGATCCGCTTCGTGAGCTCGCGGTTCTGCTCGTCGGTGAAGTGGTGGACGAGCTGGGAGGAGGGACACCACGTCCCATGTCTCGCTGCCGAGATCGTCGGTGAGCGCGTTCCCGGCTCGGTGCCGGACTCGCTCGCCCATCCCTTCGCGGGCGAGGATCGGCGCCGCGTGCTCGATGGCCTCCGGGAGATCGAGGATCGTCGAGCGCAGCCCGGCGCGGCGGCGGCACACGCACACCGAGAAGTAGCCATGCGACCCGCCGATGTCGAGCATGTCGGTCGCGCCCGCTGAAACCGGCATGCGCGCCGCCACCTCGTCCGCCGAGATCCCCGCCACGGCGCGCATGCCGCGCTGGTAGCGATCCCAGATCGCGCCGCCTTCGAGCGTGCCGTGGAGCTCGAGCGGCTCCCGGTCGTCAGGTACTCCTCGTACTTCGCCACGACGTCCCACTCGTCGTACTGGAAGAGCAGCTTGTCCGCGATCGAGTGCGGCGACGTCGTCACCAGCCACTTGCGGGACTTCTCGGTGAGGCGGTAGCGGCCGTCGCGATAGGTCAGGTAACGGCAGCCGACCAGCGTGTCCAGGAGCTTGGCGGTCGCCTCGGAGCGGTCTTGCAAGTCGCGGCGACCTCGGCAGCGGTCTTCGCATGGCTGCCGATCGCGTCGTAGAGCCCGACCTTCACGCCCGCCATGATCGCGCGCGCCATGCTGAACGCGATCTGCGTCTCGATGAGCGGGGCCGGGGCGAGGTTGGTACGCGCGAGGATCCTCTCGACGAGATTCTCTCCGATGACGCCCAGTCGCATGGCCCACCCCCTCGGTAGACGCCACTCCTGCCACGACACAGGGGCACCCGCAACCTCGGGTCATCGGGCGAGACCGTCACGGGTCCGGGCCCCCCGCATCGGCCCGATCGGCACCCCGCGATCGCGGACTCGCCAGGAGACCGGCAAACACGGCATTCTAGACACTGGGTCATGGTTACCGATTCGAGCGCCACCGAGCCGCGCCCGGCGCGCACCGTTCGCGGGCAATACTCCCGCGAGGCGCTGCTCAGGCTCGCGATCGGTTTCACGCTGGTCCAGCTCCTGGTCGCGTGGTCGATCGACAGTGTCAGCCCGAGCGCCGACCTGAGGCAGGCGCTGCGCTGGGACTGGCGGATCGCGATCGGCACCGTCGCGGCGCTGGGCGTGAGCGCCATCGCCGGGATCGGCATCGCCATCCTGATCCGTCGCTCGCCGCCCTTCGGCACCATCGCCGAGCGTGTCGTTCCGCTCGCGGACTGGGCGAGCTTCCGGCCGGTGGACTACGTGCCTGATCGCGGCGTGCGCCGGGCTCCGGTGAAGAGGTGCTCTTCCGCGGCGCGCTCCAGCCGGTCACGGGCGTGATCATCCAGGCGGTGCTCTTCGGGCTCCTGCACTGGACCTGCCGGGCACACGTGGGTATCGCCGTCTCCGCCGGGCTCGTGTTCGGCTTCCTGGCGCAGGTCTCGGGCAGCGTGTGGCCCGGCGTGGCGGCCCACTTCTCGGTGGACCTGACGACGGGGTTGGCGCTCGGGGCGGCCTTGCGCCGCGGCTGGATCGACGCCGCGGGACGCTTCATCGCCACCGAGCCGGCCACCCCCGCCCCCCCACCGACCCCCGCCGTGTAGCGGAGGGCGTGAGCCCTCCCGGTACGAGCGCGGTCGTCGATATCTCCGGCGGTGCCGGGCGCGGACGCTGCGGGCGACCTCGCGGTCGCCCCTACACGGCCGCGTGTCACTCCCCGTGGGTGTGTAGGGGAGGGCGTGAGCCCCTCGCGGTCCGGTCGGGGGGCCGGGCGCCCGGACCCGCGGTCGTCGGTATCGCCCAGCCCCCCCGCAAGCGCCGGCGCGATATCTCCCGGCGGAGCCGGCTGAGGCGACCTTGCGGTCGCCCTACACGGCCGCCTCTCACTCCCCGTGGGTGTGTAGCGGAGGGCGTGAGCCCTCCGGTACGAGCGCGGTCGTCGATATCGCCGGCGGTGCCGGGTGCTAACGCTGAGGGCGACCTCGGTCGCCCCTGCACGGCCGCCTCTCACTCCCCGTGGGTGTAGGGGGGGGCGTGAGCCCTCCCGACGTGGAAACGGGCGCCGGTTTCCCGGCGCCCGTTGGGCGTCCGCCTCGGGCGGCGGTCGGCTCAGCCGACCGTCCAGGTCGGCCCGTCGAGCAAGAGCTTGCCGATGTCGCCGAGCCCCCTTCCGGCGCTTGGCGTCGTCGATCTGCGCGTGGAGCATGTCCTCGTAGACCGGCCGCTCCACCGCCCGGAACACACCCATCGGCTCCGGAAAGTCGGGATGCTGGAGGCGGCTCAGCATGTTAGGCCAGGACTCCGTTCTCCTGCTTCTCGTCGTGGACCACGAGGTCCTTCTCGGTGACACCGTCGCCGAGCTTCACGACCTCGAGCTGACCGTCACGGAACCGCAACCCCTTGTCGCGGTCCTTGCCGAACACGAGCGGCTTGCCCGTGCTCGAGCACCAGGATGTTGTCGTCCTTGACACCCCTTCTCGGTCGCGTACCCGAAGGCGCCGTCGTTGAAGATGTTGCAGTTCTGGTAGATCTCGACGAACGAGGTGCCCTGGTGGCGCCGCCGCCCGCGCGATCACCTCTTCCAGGTGCTTGGTGTGGACGTCGACGGTGCGCGCCACGAACGTGGCCTCGGAGCCGAGCGCCACGGCGATCGGATGCAAGGGCTGGTCGATGCTGCCGAGCGGCGTCGACTTGGTCTTCTTGCCCATCTCCGACGTCGGCGAGACCTGCCCCTTGGTGAGGCCGTAGATCCGGTTGTTGAACAGCAGAATGGTCATATTGACGTTGCGGCGCAGCGCGTGGATCAGGTGGTTGCCGCCGATGGAGAGGGCGTCGCCGTCACCGGTGACGACCCACACCGACAGGTCCGGCCGCGCGACCTTGAGCCCCGTGGCGATCGTCGGCGCGCGGCCGTGGATCGTGTGGAAGCCGTAGGTGTTCATGTAGTACGGGAAGCGGCTCGAGCAGCCGATCCCCGAGATGAACAGGAGCTTCTCGCGCGGGATGCCCAGCTCCGGCATGAGCTTCTGCATGGCCGCGAGGATCGCGTAGTCCCCGCACCCGGGGCACCACCGCAGATCCTGATCGGTGCCGAAGTCCTTCGCCGTGAGATTCAGCGGCGCGATCGCATTCTTCCTTGAGCCTCGAAACGGCGTGGGCGGCGCGTCGCGACATCGGCGCCTCGACCGTGCTTGGACCCGGCGAGCAGCTTGTCGACCTTCTCGACGATCTCCGCACCATGAACGGCTTGCCCTTGACCTTGTTGAGGCCCACGGCGTCGACCAGGTAGCGCGCCCGCAGGATCGTGCGGAGCTGGCCGAGGTTCATCT
This sequence comes from Deltaproteobacteria bacterium, assembly GCA_016713535.1. Classification (GTDB taxonomy): domain Bacteria; phylum JADJOY01; class JADJOY01; order JADJOY01; family JADJOY01; genus JADJOY01. The sequence continues at coordinate 54,846 of JADJOY010000061.1, read as the reverse complement.
CGGGGACCAGCACGTGACGGAATCGCGCAGCAGCTCGCCGAGGTCGTGGGGAGCGGGTTGAGATAGCGCAGATGGGCGGCCGACACCTTCGTGCCCCTGCGCGCGGAGCCGCTCGATCGCCGTCGCGATGGCGCCGTACGTGCCGCCCCAGCTCACGATGAGCACGTCGCCGGTGCGCGCACCGACGACCGGCTGCGGTGGGTGGTCGTCGGCGATCTGGTCGACCTTCGCCTGGCGCGTGCGGACCATGTACTGGTGGTTGTCGGCGTCGTAGCTCACGTTGCCGGTGAGGTCCTGCTTCTCGAGGCCGCCGATCCGGTGCATCAGCCCGGCGTACCGGGAGCGCCCACGGCCGCGCCAGGGGCTCGTCCCGCTCATACGGCAGGAACCGGTTCGCCGGCCGTTCTCGTAGAACGGCGCGTCGATCCTGGGAGCTGGTCGACGTCGGGGAACGCCACGGCTCCGGAGCCGTTGGCGATGTAGCCGTCGGTGAGCAGGATGACCGGCGTCATGTGCTGCATGGCGATCCGGCTCGCCTCGATCGCGACGTCGAAGCAGTCGGCCGGCGACGCGGCCGCGATCACCGGCATCGGGGTTCGCCGTTGCGGCCGTAGACCGCCTGGTAGAGATCCGACTGCTCGGTCTTGGTCGGCAGGCCGGTGGACGGGCCGCCGCGCTGGATGTTGATGATCAGGACCGGCAACTCGGTCATGACGGCCAGGCCGATGGCCTCCGTCTCGCCGTAGTTGAAGCCGGCCTTGAGCGTGCGGACGTTGGCCTCGCGCAGCGTGGCGTTCTTCGCGAACTTCTCGTCGATGTAGTGATCGTCGGCTCCAGCGGACGGCCGTAGAGCCAGCACGCCAGCCCGAGGGTGAAGAAGTTCTTGCAGCGGTCGCTGGCCCTTCTCGAGACCGAGCCCGTCGACCGCACGGCGGTTCATCGTCGTGATGGGGATCGCATGACGCTTGTAGCGCTCGTCGAGGCGGCCGTCGTTGAGCGGGTTCTGCGCGTAGCCCGCCTTCTCCAGGTTGTCGGCGTGAACGCGTCGCTGTTGACGATCAGCACGCCGCCGTGGCTCAGGTCGGCGAGGTTGGTCTTGAGCGCCGCGGGGTTCATCACCACCAGGACGTCCACCTGGTCGCCCGGCGTGTGGATGTCCAGGCTCGCGAACTTGACCTGGAATCGCTCACACCCGCGACGTGCCGGCGGGCGCGCGGATCTCGGCGGGATAGTCGGGAAGGGTCGAGATGTCGTTGCCGATGATCGCCGAGGCGTCGCTGAACTGGCCGCCGACAAGCTGCATGCCGTCGCCCGAGTCCCCCCGCGAATCGCACGGTGGCGGATTCGAGATCGGAAATCGTTTTCAGCGACGCCACCGCACCACCGACTCCTTCGTTCGTCATCTTACGAAACCCTCTCTGGACGACGCACCCGTTCAGAGGGGAAGTCCCCTCGTGGGTGCCTCTGGTGCGTGATCCTGCGAGCGCGGTCAACCCCGCGGCCTCGTCCCGAGGAACCAGCGCCCGCCGAAGCCGTGCCGTGCGCCGCGCAACCCCGCGGGACGACTTGCTTTCGTGTTGCTCTCTGCGGTTTTCCCGGTCTACCGGCCACGCCTCCGGCCCGCAACCGAAGCGTGCACGGTGCGCTGCGGAGCCCAGCGCCAGAGGGCCTGGCGCGCGTTGCGAGGCGCAACGCGCAACAGGCGCCCAGCCCCTGTGGAGTGCCGAGCCCCATCCCTCTTCGGAATCGGGCTCTCGTGAACGCGCCGTCCGGGGCGCCGTGGCTCAGCCGACGGCGCGGAGCTTGGGGCTGGGTGTGAACGCGACCTCGTCGGCGCTCACGCTCACGATCTTGTTCGCCTCGTCGACCAGCACGACCGTCGGCTTGTGCTGGATGGCCTCGGCGTCGCTCATCTGGGCGTAGGTCGCGATGATGACCACGTCGCCTACCGCGACCTTGCGCGCCGCCGCGCCATTGGGGCAGATGTCACCGCCTCCCGGGGTCCTTCGATGGCGTAGGTCTCGAAGCGCTCACCGTTCGTCACGTTCCAGATGCACACCTGCTCGTAGGGGATAGATGTCGGAGGCCTCGAGCAGGTCACGGTCGATCGTCACACTCCCCACGTAGTTGAGGTTGGCGTCGGTGACCGTGGCGCGGTGAATCTTGGACTTCATCATCGAGCGGATCATCCAGTTCTCCTTCGCGGGTATCCGCCTCGGGCATCGAGGTCGCATCCCGCACTGAGGACTCGGGTCAATTGTAGCGCTACCGCGTCATTCGTGCCCGCATTTCCTTTACCCGATCCGGAACGTTTCGAGGAGACCCGCCCTTTCGGCAACGATCTCGACGAGTTCTGACCATCATGCAGGATCGAGCGCGACGTTGTCGATGAGGCGGGTATGTCCCAAATGCAGCGCAATGGCGAGCCGAGCCGGGCGCACCAGCTCGGTCAGCGGGGCGAGGTCCTCGGCGTCCACGATCTCGACGTATTCGACTCGGAACTGCGCCGTCCGCGCGAGCCGCTCGCGCACCCAGCCCGCCAAGCCCGCGGCGTCCTTCTCACCCCCGCGGACCCGCTTCGCGGCCTCGAAGAGCGTGTCCGGGATCGCCCGCGCCAGCTCACGCTGCTCGGGCGTGAGACGCACGTTGCGACTCGACATCGCGAGCCCATCGGGCTCGCGCACCGTCGGCAAGCCGATCACCTCGATCCCCATGTTCAGATCGCGCGCCATGGTGCGGATCGTGACGAGCTGCTGGTAGTCCTTCTCACCGAAGATCGCGACGTGCGGGCGCGTCGCGTGGAAGAGCTTGGCGACCACGGTGGTGACCCCGCGGAAGTGGCCGGGGCGGAAGGCGCCGCACAGGCGCTCGGTGATGCCGTCGACCTCGACGCTAGTGCGGAAGCCGCGCGGGTACATGTCCTCGTGCTCGGGCGCGAACAGCACGTCGGCACCGACGCTCTCGAGCATCCGCGCGTCCCGCCCGAGGTCGCGCGGATAGCTGTCGAAGTCCCTGGCGTCGTTGAACTGGATCTTGTTGACGAACAGGCTGACCACGACCACGTCGGCGCGGCCCCGCGCCTCGCGCACCAGGCTCAGGTGCCCTTCGTGGAGGTAGCCCATGGTGGGGACGAGCGCGACGCGGCGTCCCGCGCCGCGCTCGCGCTCGCTCCGCGACTGCATCGCGGTGATCGACGGGATCGTGTCCACGGCATTCGGCTCAGTGGAAGGTGTGCTCCGGGGCCGGGGAACGAGCCGCTCTTCACGTCCTCGATGTAAGCGCTCACGGCCTTCACGATCACGTCGTTGAGGTTCGCGTACTTCTTGGTGAACTTGGGATTCCAGTTGTTGTCCATGCCGAGCAGGTCGTAGATCACGAGCACCTGGCCGTCGCAGCCGGGACCGGCGCCGATACCGATCGTCGGGACCCGGATCGCGGCGGTCACCTTCTCGGCGAGCTCGCCCGGGATTCCCTCGAGCACGATCGCGAACGCGCCGGCCTCCTCGAGCGCCTGCGCGTCCTCGAGGAGCGCCTGCGCGGTGTCGCGGGTGCGCCCCTGGATCCGGAAACCTCCGAGCTGGTGGATCGACTGAGGCGTGAGCCCGAGGTGGCCCACCACCGGGACTCCCATGCGATGGATGGCGTGAACCACCGCCGCGACCTCGCGTCCGCCCTCGACCTTCACCGACTCGGCACCGCCCTCCTTCACCAGCCGCGCCGCGTTGCGCGCCGCCTCCTCGACCGAGACCTGGTAGCTGCCGAACGGCATGTCGAGGACGAGGTGCGCGTGCGTGAGCCCGCGGGCCACGATGCGACCGTGGTAGATCATGTCCTCGAGCGTCACCTCGAGCGTGCTGGATCGCCCCTGGATGACCATGCCGAGGCTGTCGCCCACCAGCACCATCTCGACGCCAGCCTGGTCGAGGATGCGCATGAAGGTCGCGTCGTAGCAGGTGACCATGGTGATCTTCTCACCACGGCCCTTCATCGCGACCAGCTCGGGAACGGTGACTTTCTTCGACTTCGGCTTCGGGCTCATGGCTTCCTCCGGCTGCCCGTCGTGCGGTCGCGACGATCGAGCGCCTGTTCGAGCCGGGCTCCACGGGTGGTCGGTGCGGGGTACTCTCGGCTCCGGATGACGTCGGCGGCTCGCTTCGCTCCCGGGCGCTCGCGCTCACCGAGGTGGCGTTTCACGGCGCGGGGAACGGTTCGAGCGCTTCGGGTCGAGCGAGGGTACGAGCTCCTTCGGCCGGCGGTGGTCCGGCTCAGCGTGAACCGATGGGCTGATAGTACTGCGTCCCGCCGCGCATGCGGCGGATCTCGCGAACCAGGTTGTCGAAGTCCTCGCGCCGCTCGACGAAGTCGATCTCCGAGGTGTGCACCACGAGCAGCGGCGTCTCCGAGTACTGGAAGAAGAACTCGTTGTACGCGCGCGTGAGCTCTTCGAGGTAGGGCGCGGTGATGTTGCGCTCGAAGTCGACGCCGCGCTTGCGGATGCGCTGCATCAGCACTTCCGGGCGGGCCTGAAGGTAGACCACCAGATCGGGCTTCACGATGCGCGCATCCAGCAGCCGGTAGATCTGCTCGTAGAGCGCGACCTCGTTCTCGTCGAGGTTCAGGTGCGCGAAGATCCGGTCCTTCGCGAACAGGTAGTCCGCGAGCGTGACCCGCTGGAAGAGATCCCCCTGCCCGATCAGCTTCTGCTCTGGACAACTGAGCAGGAAGAAGATCTGGGTCTGGAACGCGTGCTTGGCGCGGTCCTGGTAGAACTTCCCGAGGAACGGGTTCTCGTCGACCTTCTCGAAGATGCAGCGGGCCCGCAGCTCCTCCGCCAGGAGCTTGGCGAGGCTCGTCTTGCCGACCCCGATGGGGCCTTCGATGACGATGTACCGGGGGGCTTCCATGGCGAGAGGAGGCGGAAGCTCGGCGTCCGGTCGGAGAACCCGCGGGAACACGCGCGAAGGTGCTTGCGTAGCGCGGTCTCCGCCACTGTCAAGAAAATTTGACACGGCGCGTCAGCGCGCCAACTCCCGCCAGAAGAAGAAAGCTCGTGCTATTTCCAGACCTTAGCGAAAGCAAGTGAAACGCGTTTCCGTTCCCGACCTTGACGCGCTAAGAGAGGAATCCGAATAATGGCGCGCCGCTTCGGCGCCGCGCGCGAGGCGGCGCCACCCGCACGGCGAAAGCCGATAGGAGTTCGAGTCATGTCGCGACCCACCCTTCGTCTCGTCTGCGCGGCGACGGCGCTCTCCTTGCTGCTCGGCGGCACCGCCCACGCGATCAGCGCTCACGACGTCATGCAGCAGTCGCAGGCCATCCAGGAAAAGCCGCAGACCCGCCGCGGCAACATGACGATGACGCTGGTCGACAAGTCCGGCGACAAGCGGGTTCGCAAGGTCACCACCTACACCAAGAAGTACGGCCCGGACAGCAAGTCGGTGCTCTTCTTCCTCGAGCCCGCGGACGTCAAGGGCACGGGCTTCCTCCAGTTCGGCTACAAGGCGGCCGATCAGGACGACGACCAGTGGCTCTACCTCCCGGCCCTCAAGCGCACCCGCAAGATCACGTCGTCGAACAAGAACCAGAGCTTCATGGGCACCGACTTCTCGTACGACGACATGGCCACCCGCGACGTCGACGACGACGAGCACAAGCTGCTGCGCGAGGACACCGTCGGCGACCAGGCGGTGTGGGTGATCGAGAGCACTCCCAAGAAGCTCGAGGAGGACGACGAGTACTCGAAGGCGGTGAGCTACATCCGCAAGAGCGACTACCTGCCGGCCAAGGCCGAGTTCTACGATCGCAAGGGCGCGCTCGAGAAGACCCTGATGGTCCAGGCCGTCACGGTGGTGGACGGCATCCCCACCCCGGCGAAGCTCGAGATGACGAGCGCCGACAGCGGCCACAAGACGCTCCTCGAGATGGACGGCCTCGAGTTCGACAAGCCCCTCGACGACGAGCTGTTCACGCAGCGCATGCTCGAGAAGGGTCCGTGATCCTGCCGCGACCCACGGCGTCCCCTGCCCCGCCTCGCTGAACCGTTTCCCTCGCGACCGCGACCGCCGTGAGCCGTCTCGCCCTCCCCCGGATGCGCGCCGGCTGGTTGCGCGCGCTCGCGGGCGTGGCCGCCGCCGTGCTGAGCGCAGGTTCCGCGCGCGGCTACGAGGCGGAGGCCGGCGCGCTGAAGCTCGACGCCGACGCCTCCGCCAAGCTGCGCGCGGTGCTGCGCTTCGACGACGGCACGCCCACCGAGTACCCGACCTTCGACCTCGGACTGCACGCCGAGGCCGCGCTCGGCTCGAAGGCCAAGATCGTCACGCGCACGCTGATGCGCTCCGACGGCACCGTCCTCGACCCGAGCAACGAGCACAACGTCCACGACTTCCGCTCGGTGTTCCAGGACTCGACGCCGTACGTGGAGTTCGAGGAGGCCTACCTCGACCTCGAGCTGCCGGCGTCGGCGCTGCGCGCCGGCATCCAGAAGTTCGCGTGGGGAAAGCTCGACGCGCAGAACCCGACCGACCGCTTGAACCCGGCCGAGTTCACCCGCCCCCTCGACGAGATCGAGAGCGCCTCGAAGATCGGGATCCCGGCGGTCGACTTCAAGTTCATCCCCGATCAGGTCACCTCCACCGGACCGTTCGAGATGATGGTCCTCGAGGGCGTGTTCCTGCCGATCGCGGGCTCGTTCCGGCTGCCCACCGAGGAGGAGCGCTGGTATCCGCCGCTCCTGCGCATCCCGCAGGAGGTGATCGTCGACCCGGGCCTCCTGAGCGACGAGCCGCCGTTCAACCGTCTCTCGCCCTTCCCGGTGACGACCAACCTCACGGTCAGCGAGGGCGAGGCGCTGTCGATCTCGGCGAATCACCTCCAGTGGGCCGGTCAGTGGAGCGCGTTCGTGGGCGGCTTCGACGTCGACCTCTCCTACTTCGACGGCTACGACACCATCCCCACGGGTGAGCTGTCGGGGACGATGACCTCGTTCTCGCCCGGCCTCGGCACACCCCCGACGGTCACGGCGGACATGGTGTTCACGCCGCGCCTCGACCGCATCCGCCTCTTCGGCGGCGGCTTCTCGACCTCCGCCTGGGACCTCACGATCAAGGGCAACTTCGCCTACATCCAGGGGCGGCGCTTCAACTACGACATCAGCACCGACACGCTCTTCACCAACCCGAACTTCGTCGACTTCCAGCCGCTGGTCGAGCAGTTCCTCGCCGACTTCCCCGAGCAGTACTTCAACCAGACGCTGCCCATCCCCGCGATCCCGATCTCGGTCGAGCGCGACACCGTGAACAGCGGCCTGCAGGTCGAATACGTGACCGGCGACTGGATCTTCGACGTCGTCGGCTACCTCGACGTCATGCTCGACCCGGTGCCGGGCCTGATCCAGGAGCAGCTCGAGGGACGGCTGCTCCTGCAGATGCGGCGCAGCTTCCTGCGCGAGACCCTCACGGTGGACCTCACGAGTGTGTGGATCATGGCGCGGGGCGAGTTCGTGGTGATGCCGAAGCTCGGCTACCAGGTCCTCGACGGCCTCACCGCCGAGGCCGGCGTGCTGGTGATCGAGGGCCCCGACGACGGGCTCCTCGGCCAGTTCCGCCGCAACGACGAGGCCTTCGCGAACGTGGTCTACGCCTGGCAGTGAGCGGCGCCGAGAAACTCACGGATGCGAGGTCCTCGCGCCTACCGATGCTTCCTCGGGGGCCTGTTCCAGACCCCCACCCCGCAAGAAGCGCGGCTTCTGCGGGGCCCCACCCCCACATCGACTCGGCTCGAGCTCGTCGGCGCGCCTCTGGCGCGTGCCTCTCGCGAGGCGATGACACGCCCGGGCTCAGCGCCGGCGGGCCGGTAACGAGGCGGGGCGTCTGCGGTGCGGACTGGGCGCGGGCTTCTCGACCTCCACCGCCACGGGGTGGTGGCTGAGCGCGACCACGTTGCCATCGGGATCGCGCACGTAGAGCGTGAAGGCGGTCTCCCGGAACACCGGTGGCCCGCGCGCTCGAGGCGCGCGCGCCAGCGCTCGCGGCTCGCGGCTTCGATGCCGAACGCGACGCAGTGCCAGCCGGGCGCCTCGTCACCGCGCTTGGGGCGCGTGCGCTCGGCGCGCTCGACCGCGAGGAACCCGCCGCCGCCGAGCCCCAGCCACACCGAGCGTGAGCGGCCGCGGTCGTCGGTCCAGCGCTGCATCACCGGCAGGCCGAGGACGTCGCGATAGAAGTGCTCGGCGCGGGGCAGGCTCGACACCACCACCGCCACGTGATGGACCGAGAGCTCCTCGCGGCCCGCCAGCCGCGCGAGCAGCCTTCGCGACGTCTCGACCAGCGGCTTCGACGCCTCGCTCGCGATGGAGGCCGCGATCCGCGCCGCGTCGGCGGCGTCGGGTAGACGCGGCTTCACGCCCAGCGTCTCGAGGAGCGTCACGGGGTCGGCGGGCTTACGCCTGGTCGGCATGGCGTGTCTCCCGGCGTTCGCGGGGGGACGGAGCCCCCCGCGCTACGAAAGCCACCGTAGCGGCGGGGGGTCCATCCCCCGCCGCCGTCCGCATGCGCCTCCCATCGGGAAGGGAGATCGAAAGGTTCACGGACTCTCAGTAATAGATCGTTCGGGTGCGGTGGTAGGGCTTCATGTCGGGGAGCGCGCGCTGCCCCGCGTCCCACAGCAGCCAGTCGACCTCGGTGCTGCTCACCACCACGCCCTCACGGTGGAGCGCCTCGCGCAGCCACTCGACCGCCCACACGGTGGCGGCGCGGATCTCGAGCTCCTCGAGCGAGCCCGGCGGGAGCAGCACCTTCCGGCCCACCCGCGCGGCGAGTGCCGGCGCGTAGCGCAGGATCCCCCACGCGCGCAGCACCTGCGGCAGCTTGTAGTCGGCGAACGCGGTGAGGTGCTCGAGATCGCCGAAGGCACCCCAGCGCTTCCCACCGAACGCCCCCCACAGGTCGGCCACCAGGATCTGGGCGCGCTTCAGGAAGCGCACCTCGCGCCCGTCGTGGAGCGCCACGTCGTCGAACGATGGCAGCGACTCGGCGACCAGTCGCGCCAGCGCCGGCGCGCTGCCGCGCGCTTCCTCGACCAGAGCCGTCCCGCGGCCCGACCATCGGTCGCGCAGCGCGCGGCCGAGCTCTCTCGCGTTCCGCCAGCGCTGCTCGAAGAGCGGGATCTCCCCCTGGCCACGGAACACGCGCGCGAAGAAACGCGGCTCGAGCTCGGCAAGGAAGTCGGCCTCGAGGAGCGCCGGAGTCGCCGCCACCGCGCGCGTCAGCGCCGCGGCGAGCGCCCAGTAGCCGTCGAGCCACCGGCCGCGGAAGCGGTACTTCCAGCGCGGCTCGCCCCAGAAGCAGAAGTTCACCGCGTCGACGAGGAGCACGTACGTCACGCTGCGCGCCGTACCGTCGAAGAAGAGCTCGTCGCGGTGCCAGGCCGGCGCGCGCCGCTCGGCGCGAGCGAGCTCGGCCGCGACCCGGTCCACGCGTTCGTGGTCGATCGCGACGTGACGCGCGCCCTCGACCAGCGGCGCCGTCGACACCAGCACGCCGAGCGGGTCGGGTCGTCGTGCGAGGAGTGCGCGGGGACGGGTCACGAGGTGAGGTGGCTGCGGGCTTGCGTGGGCCGGCACCGCGGCATGGTACGTTCGCGACCACGGGCCTTCAACCGAGCCGCGGCCGGCCTCGTGCCCCGCCGCGGTTCGCGCCTCCGAGGTGCACGCCGTGCTCGAGGACACCGACTCGCTGCCGATCGAGGAGCTCGATTCGAGCGACAGCATCCACCTGGTCATCCCCCACAAGCGGACCGGCAAGCCCGGCGACGCGCCCGGCATCGAGCACGACCAGCTCCTCACGATGCCGCGCGCCGAGCGCCCGGCGACGATCACCGTGATCGACTACTGCCCGGAGCGGTACGAGACGAAGACCGTGACGGACGTCGAGGCGCTCCTCGACCAACACCGCGCCCCGGGAACGGTGGTGCGCTGGATCAACGTCGACGGCATCGACGACCCGGTGGCCATCCGCGTGCTCGCCACCAAGTACAGCCTCCACCCGCTCGCGATCGAGGACCTGGTGCACGTTCCCCAGCGTCCCAAGGTCGACCCCTACGAAGCGACGGGCGACCAGCACGCGCGGCTGTTCTTGATCGCGCGCATGGCGATGCTCGTCGACGGTGCTCTCGACAGCGAGCAGGTGAGCATGTTCCTCGGCCACAACACCGTGCTCACCTTCCAGGAGGCCCCCGGTGACTGCTGGGACCCGATCCGGCAGCGCATCGCTCGCGCCGGCTCGCGGCTGCGGCAGAACGACGCGAGCTTCCTGCTCTACGCGCTGATCGACGCGATGGTCGACCACTGCTTCCCGATCCTCGAGGAGTACGGCAATCGCCTCGAGGCACTCGAGGACGAGATCCTCGAGCGCCCGTCGCCGGCGGTGATCCGCAAGGTCCACGCGCTCAAGCGCGAGCTGCTGGTGCTCAGGCGCGACTTCTGGCCGCTGCGCGAGGTGGTGCACACGCTGCAACGCGAGCCGCACGAGTGCCTGAGCGACACCACCCGCACCTACCTGCGCGACGTCTACGACCACCTGGTGCAGATCATCGACATCCTCGAGACCTACCGCGAGGTGGCGATGGGGATCGGCGAGTCCTACATGACCGCCATGAGCAACCGCATGAACGAGGTCATGAAGGTCCTCACCATCATCTCGACGATCTTCATCCCGATCACGTTCCTCGCCGGCGTCTACGGCATGAACTTCGAGTACCTGCCCGAGCTCAAGTGGCACTGGGCGTACCCGAGCTTCTGGATCGTCAGCTTGCTCTCGACCGCCACGATGATCGTGTTCTTCCGCCGCAAGGGCTGGATCTGATCCCGCCCCGACAGGATCCGCGAGACGGCACCTCGATCGCCCGTTGGAGGGTCGCGATCCTTCGCGACCGCCGGGCGCGGCTGCGAGGGACCGCAGCCCTCCAGACGAGACGCTCGAGGGTCGCGATCCCTCGCCGGCCGGGCGCGGCTGCGAGGGACCGCAGCCTCCAGACGAGACGCCTGGGAGGGTCGCGATCCTTCGCGACCGCCGGGCGCGGCTGCGGGCCGCGCCCCCCGGCGCCGCGGGGGGGCCCGCGCCCGCGCGCGGCCGGAGGGACCGCAGCCCTCAGGCGGAGACGCTCGAGGGTCGCGATCCTTCGCGACCGCCGGCCGGGCTGCGAGGACGCAGCCTCCAGACGAGGCCGCTGGGGTCGCGATCCTTCGCGACCGCCGGCGCGGCTGCGACCGCACCCTCCAGACGAGACGCTGGAGGGGTCGCGATCCCTCGCGACCGCCGGCGCGGCTGCGAGACCGAGCCGGCGCTGAGGGTCGCGATCTCGCGACCGCCGGGCGCGGCTGCGAGGGACCGCAGCCCCTCCAGGCGAGACGCTGGGGTCGCGATCCTTCGCGACCGCCGGGCGCGGCTGCGAGGGACCGCAGCCCTCCAGACGAGACGCTGGAGGGTCGCGATCCTTCGCGACCGCCGGGCGCGGCTGCGAGGGACCGCAGCCCTCCAGACGAGACGCTGGAGGGTCGCGATCCTTCGCGACCGCCGGGGCGCGCCCAGCCCCAGGGACGCTGAGGGTCGCGATCCTTCGCGACCGCCGGGCGCGGCTGCGAGGGACCGCAGCCCTCCAGACGAGACGCTCGAGGGTCGCGATCCTTCGCGACCGCCGGGCGCGGCTGCGAGGGACCGCAGCCCTCCAGACGAGACGCTCGAGGGTCGCGATCCTTCGCGACCGCGACGCCGGCGGCGGCGGCGAGGGACCAGGCGCGAAAGCGCCGTGCCGTCCTGCACGATCCATCACCGTTCGGAGGGCCCGCCTCCCGGCGGGCCGTCCCGGTCAATGGAAGTCGTGGCTCGGCACCGTGTCGATGGTGAGCAGGCGCTCGAAGCGATCGGCCTTCACCGAGCAGGTACCGTCCTGCTGCTGCACCACGCCCTCGACGATCAGCGCCGTCGAGCCGAGGATGTCGAGGCGCTGCTCCTGGAAGAGCTTGGGCCGCACGATCGCCTGGATCATGCCGGTCTCGTCCTCGAGGGTGAGGAACACGAACCCCTTCGCGGTGCCGGGCCGTTGCCGGACGATCACGCCTCCCGCCACCCGCACGCGCTCGCCGTGACGGCGCGCGAGCGCCTCCGCCGCCGGCAACACACCCCGCGCGTCGAGCGCCGGCCTGAGGTGAGCGACGAAGTGCGGGCCGGTGGTGAGCCCCTGGCTCGCGAGGTCGGCGATCGTCTCCTCGACCGGCGACATCTCGGGCAGCGGTGACGCGCCCTCGACCGGCAGCTCGGCGAGAAGCGGCCCGCCGCGCCGGCCGACCTTCGCCACCTGCCAGAGCGCCGCGCGCCGCGTGAGCCCGAAGCACCCGAGCGCGCCCGCTCGCGCGAGCGCCTCGAGCTCGCTCGCGCCGAGCCCCGTGCGCCGCGCCAGCTCCGCGCTGTCCCGGAACGGCCCCGCGCGCCGCGCCGCCTCGATCGCCGCGCCGGCCTTCTCCTTCAGGCCCTTCACGAAACGCAGGCCGAGCCGCACCCCGCCCTCTTCCCACGCGCAGCGCCAGCGCGAGCTCGCCACGTCGATCGGCAGCATCCGCACCCCGCGGCGCTCGGCGTCCTTCACGAGCGTGGCCGGGTGGTAAAAGCCCATCGGCCAGGCGTTGAGCAGCGACGCGTAGAACGCCGCGGCGTGGTGGACCTTGAGGTACGCGCTCGCGTAGGCGAGGAGCGCGAAGCTCGCCGCGTGCGACTCGGGAAAGCCGTACATCGCGAACGCGGTGATCGAGCGCAGGATGCCATCCTGCGCCGCGCCTTCGATGCCTCGCTCGCTCATTCCCTCCCGCAGCCGCGCCTCGATCGCCGCCATGCGCTGCTCCGAGCGCTTGAAGCCCATCGCGCGGCGCAGCTCCTCGGCCTCGCCGCCGGTGAAGCCGGCGGCTTCCATGGCCATGCGCAGCACCTGCTCCTGGAAGATCGGCACGCCGAGCGTGCGCGACAGGATCGGCTCCAGGCATGGATGGGGATACGTCACCGGCTCACGCCCCTGGCGCCGCTCGAAGTACGGGTGGACCATGCCGCCCACGATCGGCCCCGGGCGGATGATCGCGACCTGCACCACCAGGTCGTAGAAGTTGCGCGGCGCGTTGCGGGGCAGCGACGCCATCTGGGCGCGGCTCTCCACCTGGAAGACACCGACGGTGTCGGCGCGCCGCAACATCTCGTAGGTGGCGGGGTCGCCGGCGGGCAGGTGCGCGAGGTCCACGCACACCTTCTCGTGGCGCTCGATCATCGGCACCGCCTCCTCGAGCGCCGCCATCATGCCGAGCCCGAGCAGGTCGACCTTGATGATGCCGAGGTCGGCGCAATCCTCCTTGTCCCACTGCACCACCACCCGCCCCGGCATCGACGCGGGCTCGAGCGGCACCACCTCGTCGAGGCGCCCGGCGGCGACCACCATGCCGCCGGTGTGCTGGCCGAGGTGGCGTGGCAGGTCCTGGATCTCGAGCCACAGCCGCATGAAGTGGCGCGCGCGTACCTCGCCAGGGTCGAGGCCGACCGCGGCGAGCTCGGTGGCGAGGTCGACGGCGTCCTTGATCTCGCCGAAGTAGGCCGAGCCGAGTCGGCGCGAGAGCTTGTCGCACTGCTGCGCCGAGAAGCCGAGCGCCTTGGCGACCTCGCGCGCCGCCGAGCGATCGCGGTACGAGATCACGGTCGCGGTCATGGCCGCGCCGTGTGGACCGTAGCGCTCGTAGACGTGCTGGATCACCCGCTCGCGCTGCGCCCCGGAGGGCAGGTCGAGGTCGATGTCCGGCCACTCACCGCGCTCCTCCGAGAGGAAGCGCTCGAACAAGAGCCCCATCCGCACCGGGTCGATGGCGGTGATCGAGAGCGCGTAGCAGACCGCGCTGTTGGCGGCCGAGCCGCGCCCCTGCACCAGGATCCCCTGCTCCCTGCAGAACTGGATGATCTCCCACACGATCAGGAAGTAGCCGGCGAGATCGAGCTTCGCGATCACGGCGAGCTCGTGCTCGATCTGGCGCTGCGCGCGCGCGGTGAGCGGGCGGAAGCGCGCCCGCGCGCCGTTCCAGGTGATGTGGCGGAGGTACGACATCGGCGTCTCGCCGTCGGGCAACGGGTACGCGGGGAAGCGATAGCCGAGATCGGCGAGGGTGAAGTCGAGGGCGCGCGCCAGCTCGCAGGCCCCGTCGAGCGCGCGCGGCAGGTCCGCGAACAGCTCGCTCATCTCGCGCGCTCCTTTCAGGTGGCGCTCGCGGTTCACCACCAGCCGGCTTCCCGCCTCGTCGAGCGGCACGCCGTGACGGATGCAGGTGAGCACGTCGAAGAGGCTCTTTCCCTCGGCGCGGGCGTGGCGCACGCCGTTGGTCGCGACGAGCGGCAGCCGATGGCGCTCGGCGAGTGCCACGAGCGCCGGCTCGAGGTGCTTCTCGTCGCGACGCAGGTGGCGCTGGAGCTCGAGATGGAGCCGCCTCGGGAAGATCGCGGCGAGGCGATCGACCATCGCGCGCGCGGCCCGATCCCCGGTGTCGTCCCGACGCGCCAGCGCCCCGACCACCGGTCCTTCGTCTCCGCCGGTCAGGCACACCAGTCCGGCGGCGTGCTCCTCGAGCTGGTCGAGCGTGACGCGCGCGTCGCCCTTGGCGCGGCCGCGCGCGCCTTCGGTGAGCAAACGGCACAAGCTGCGATAGCCCTCGCGGCTGGCGACGAGCAGCGTGAGCCGTGAGGCGCCCACGGCGGCGCTTTCGCCCGGTTCGTGCTGGCGGGGGACGAGCCCCCGCGCTACGGGTCCGCTTTCTTCGAGCGCCACCTCGGCGCCCACGAACGGCTGGATCCCCGCGGCGCGCGCCGCCTTGTAGAAGCGCGGCGCGCCGTACACGCCGTTGGTGTCGACGAGCGCCACCGCCGGCAGCTCGAGCTCGACCGCGCGGGCCACGAGGTCCTCGGGCAACGACGCTCCGTCGAGGAACGAGAACGCCGACGCCGCGTGCAGCTCCGGATAGCCGCGAGATGAACCCGATCTCGTCACATCACCCGCCAGTACGCGGAGCTCGCCTCGTGCGAGAGCCCGCTCCGTAGCGCGGGGGCTCGTCCCCCGCCTTCCTCACATGTCCATCGTCAACGACCCCGAGTACCGGTGCTCTCGCCACTCGCTCACGAGCCCCTTCCGGACCGGGTTGTTCAAGACGTAAGCGACCACCACGCGCAGTTCTTCGTCCGCACGCAGGAAGTGATCCCAGAAGCTCGTCTGCCAGATCCGTCCGCCGAAGCCCCGCTCCCACGCCAGTCGCTGGCACAGGTTCTTGAGCTCGCCGACGAAGCGGATGACGTCGCACGAAGGTCCGGGCTCGAGCACCAGATGGACATGGTCCGGCATCACACAGAACGCATGAACCGGGACGGCGCGTCGTCGGGCATGCTCACGGATCAGCTCGGTCGTCTTCTCGGCGAGCACCGGATCCGCGAGCACGGCGAGGCGATCCTTGGTGGCGACGGTGATCGAGCAGACTGCGCCAGGCACCGCGTAGAGCGCTGCCGGAAGGCGAATCCGCTGGCGATACCGACATGTGCCCGTCTCCATGGCGATTTCCCCTGAGATTGGTACTGGCGGGGACGAGCCCCCGCGCTACGCATCCACCGCTCGCGGACCGGCCGCCGCGTCCATCCATCGCGCAGCCCGCGCTGGAGGCGCGTTGTCCCCCGCCCCGTAGCGCGGGGGCTCGTCCCCCGCTGACCGTTACACCCCGTAGCGCGGGGGCTCGTCCCCCGCTGACCGTTACACCCCGTAGCGCGGGGGCTCGTCCCCCCGCTGGATCGGCTCAGTCGTAGAGCCCGTCGGCGAACCAGCCACCGCTCACGCGGTCGCGATAGATCCGGTAGAGCCCGCCGTCCATCAGCTCGACGTCCCAGTAATCGCGCGCCGCCGGTGTCTCGGCCCACCAGCCCTCCTCGAGCGCCCACGGACCAGACGCGACCCGCACCGAGCCCTGGACGTGGATCACCGGCCCGCGGGCCTCACCCCGCCGCGTCGCGCTCGCGCGCGGCTCGGACTGGACCGAGACCAGCCGCAAGCGGTGCAGCTCGAGTGCGAACGCGCCCTGCTCGACCGCGCCTAGCTCGAGCTCGCCCTCCCCGATCCGATCGGCGTGAGCGGCGCCCGTCTCGATGACCACCTCCAGTGCCACAGGCGGACGCAACACCCGCACCGCGAGCAGGCCGTGGTGGCGCGCGGGCGTCACGCCGGCGAGGCCGCCGAGGCCGCCGACGCCAGCGCGCCCGGTCCCCCGCGCTGGCTCGGGGACGTTCGTTCGTGCGCCGCTCTTGCGCCGCCCCCGCCGACGTGGCGTGGGCTCCTCGGCGGCGGTGATCACGTAGGGCGCCCGCGCGAAACGCTCGGGCCGATGGCCATCCACGGTGCGCGGCGTACCGACCCGCTCCGTTCCCACCCGTGCGCCGAGCCGCGCTACCGCGGTGGCGAGCTTCTCCGGTGACGGCTCCGCGGGGCCGAAGAGCGTCGACTGGGCGGCGCGCGGCGCCCCCGGGTCGGCCACGAACGCAAACCCCGCCACCGGCGCTCCCGGCGGCCGCTCCTCGAGCGACAACCGCACCAGCTCGAGCAACGTCTTGGCCTCGCGCGTGGGCGCGGGCAGCTCGAGCGTTCGCACGTCGTGACCGGCGGGATCGAGGGTGAGGTGGAGCGTGAGCCGCACCACCGCGAGCCCACGCCCGGCGAGGCGCTCGGTGAGCCTGTCGAGGGCGGCCCGGGCGATGAACTGGAACGGCTCGAGCGACACCAGCGGCCACTCGAGCTCCATCCCCTCGTGGAAGATCAGCGGCCGCGCACGCGGCACCAGCGCGCGCGGATCCACCCCACGGGCCGCGGCGCACAGGTCGCGTCCGGCGCGACCGAGACGGCTCGCGACCTCACCGGGATCGAGATGCGCGAGCACGCCGAGGGTGCTCACGCCCCACGAGGACAGGGCCTCCGCCACTCCCCGCTCGGGCTCGAGCAACCCCACGTCGAGGGGCGCCAGGAAGGCCTCCTCCTCACCCTCGGCCACGATGCGGAGGTCGTCGGCGACCCGCGCCGCCACGTAGGCCACGCGCTTGCTCGACGCCACTCCGACCCGCACCGGCAAGCCCACGACCCGCGCCGCGCAACGCGCCGCCTCCGCGAGCGCGCTCTCCGACGGGTACCGGCGATCGAGCCCGTCGGCGTCCAGGTACACGACCCCTTCACCCGCGTCCTCGACCCGTGGCGTGAGCGACTCGGCGGCGTCCCCGAGCGCTTCTCGCGCTCCACGCTCGCTCGCCGGATCACGCCCACGAGCCACCAACCCCGCCGCCAGCACCCGCGCCTGGGCGAGGGTCATGCCGACCTCGACGCCGGCGCGACGCGCGCGCTCGGTACGGGCCACCACCCAGGCTCCCGCGCCCTGTCCCTCGACCACCACCACGATCTCGTCGGCCAGCTCGGGCTCGCCGCGCAGCCGGGCGGCGAGTGGAAAATCCGGCACCCACAAGCACACGATCCTGCGTTCGGCCATGGGTTCACTCCCCCTCCCGTGCGTCGATCGAGCCCCCGGCTTCAGTGCGCCCACCCCGTCGGGCGCCCGGGATCGAGCTGGGATCGACGTGCTCGACGTGCCCGACGATGCGCGCGTCGCCGCCGTATCGCCGGGCACGCGACGCGTGCCCCTCCGAGGGATGGCGCCGGCGGTCCGCCGACGATCCGGACATCAACGGCCCTCACGGATCGAGCGTGAGCGAGCCGGCGTACGGATACTCCTTCCAGTACCGCGCCAGCCCGCGGCGCACCGGGTTCTCGAGCACCTCTCCCATGACGAAGCGGAGCTGCTCCGGGTGGCGCACGACGTGACCGCGAAAGCTCGCCTGCCACAGCCGCTCGCGAAGCCCCGCGTCCCACGCGGCGCGTTGCACCTGACGCTTGAAGCGCAGCGCGAACGTGCGCAGATCGCAGCGCGCGGAGCGGCCGATCACCAGGTGCACGTGGTCCGGCATCACGCAATACGCGTACACGGAGACTCCCGTGACCGTGGCGAGCTGGCGAAGGGCCGTCACGGCGTGCCCCGCGAGCCGCCGAGACTCGAGCCACGGGCGCCGCTCACGCACGTCGAGCGTGATCGACCCCATGAGCGCGGTGCGCGCCATGACCTCGACCGGCTTGCATTGCCACCAGCTCACCGCGACGTCCTCGGCGAGGGGGATCTCTTCGAGACGACGCTCCGTGATGCCGTTCATGTCGCTCTCCTCGCCGCGGAAACCGCGTGCACCACGTGCAACCGCTGCGGGCTCGTGCTCGCTTCCACCGCGCCCACGAGCCGCTCGGTGCGCGCGTCCTGCCGATCACCTCGGGCAGCCAGCACGCGAGCCGCGTGACGGCGCCGGGAAACGCGCCACGCTGCTTCTCCAGCACCAGCTCGGCCACGATCCCGGCGAGCAGCCGCTCGGGCACGCCGCTCGCCAGCCATTCCACCCGCGCCCGGGCGGCCCGGACCACCGCGCGCGCTCCCGAGCCGCTCGCGCGCACGGGGCTCAGCACCAGCAGCGCCGAGCCGTGCGCCGCGGCCGCCTGGGCGAGCCGCGCCCACGAAGCCTCGAGCCCGCGCTCGCTGGCCGCCCGCGCGTTCGCGAGCCCGAGGTCGAGCACCACCAGCCCGAGCCCGATGCTCGCCACGATCTCGGCGGCGATCAGCGCCTCCCGCACCGTCTCGGGCGCGACCCACAAGAGCCGCTCGAGGACCACGCCCGTGAGCGCGGCGAGCGCCGGGTCGAGGCCCGCTCCGAGGTCGATCAATGCCACGCTCTCACCGTCCCGGGTCGCCGCGGCGAGGGCCGCGAACCCGATCGCGAGCCGTCCGCTGCTCGGGGTTCCCCAGATCTCGGTGACCGCCGCACGTCGCAACCCTCCCCCCAGAAGCGCGTCGAGCGGCTCCAGGGCGGTGGCCCGCCACGGGCCCCACGACGTGCCGCGATGGCGCTCACGCTCGGCGCGCTCGACCTCCGCCCCTGTTTGCAGGCTGGCGGCCAGCCGAGGGGGCAATCGAGCACGAAGCGCGGCGAGATCCATGGCCGGAAAAGTCCCAGGAGGATCGGCCGAGACCGATCGATAGTGAACACATGTCCATCATGGGTGAGGACCATCCCGAGCGCAAGCGAGCACAAGATCTAGTGCTCGAGCCGTAGGCCTTCGCTACAGGTGGGCGATCACCCACCTCCGGCCCACCTCGTGACGTGGCCGCGGCCAGCGGGCAATTTCGACCCGGGTACTTCATGCCCCGTGGGTCAAAACGGTCGGATCGAGGCCCCCCGATCCCGCATGCGTGCAATGCCGCGCGGCCATTCGAGCAATTCGCTCCACATCCGAGGCCGGCACGAAGTCTGCTAACGAATCCGGACACCCTGTACCCTTCCGCTCTGCCTGGCTCGGTGACCCGACGGAGCCAAGTTATTGAAACCACAGATCTACTTGGTCGAAGACGAGCCCGCGATCGCCACCTTGCTGGCGGATCGCCTGGAAGCATTCGGTTACGGCGTGTGCGGTGCCGCACGCTCCGGTGAAACCGCGCTCGAAGCGGTGTCCGCCTACCACCCCGATCTGGTGCTGATGGACATCGGGCTCGCCGGCGACCTCGACGGCATCGAGACCGCTCAGTCGATCCGCCAGCGCTGGGACATCCCGGTGGTCTTTCTCACCTCCCACGGCGACGAGGACACCGTGCGCCGCGCCCGCACCGCGGGCGCCTTCGGCTACCTCACCAAGCCCTTCGAGGAGAACGAGCTCCACGCCACCATCGAGACCGTGCTCCACCGCCACTCGACGGAGCAGCGCATCCGCAGCATGGAGCGCTGGCTCACCGACACGCTGAGCAGCATCGGCGACGCGGTGGTCGCCACGGACGTGGAAGGCCGCGTGACCTTCCTGAATCCGGCTGCCGAGGCGCTCACCGGCTGGCGGCGGGTCGAGGCCACCGGGCGTCGCATCGACGAGATCCAGCCGCTCGTCCACGAGGAAACCGGTGCGGCGGTGGCCAGCCCATCCGCGGCGGCCCTCGCCTCCGGCCTCGTGACCTCGCTCGAGGAGCACGTCGCGATCCGCAACCGCCACCAGGCCCTGATCCCGATCGACGGCACCGCCTCGCCGATCCGCGACGAGCACGGTCGCACCTCGGGCGTGGTGGTGGTGTTGCGCGACCGCACCGAAGCCAAGGCGGCCGAGGCCGAGCGCCTCGGACTCGAACGCAAGCTCAAGGAGGCCCAGAAGCTCGAGAGCCTCGGCGCGATGGCCGGCGGGATCGCGCACGGCTTCAACAACTTGCTCACGGGTGTGCTGGGGAGCATCAGCGCGGTGCGCGCGAGCTTGTCACCCGACTCCCCTCACGAGCCCGAGCTGCGCCTCGCCGAGGACTGCGCGCGGCGCGCCGCGGCGCTGTGCGAGCAGATGCTCGCCTACTCGGGCAAGGGCCACTTCCAGGCGCGGCCACTCGACCTGAGCACGCTGGTGCGCGAGACCGCGCAGGTGCTGGGCGCTTCCATCGACTCACGGATCACCCTGGAGGTCGACCTCGCCGCCAACCTGCCGGCGATGCTCGGCGACTCCGGTCAGATCCACCAGCTCCTCTCGAACCTGGTGCTCAACGCCGCCGAAGCGATCGGTCCTCAGGGCGGCCGGATCCGCGTCGCCACCGGCACAGCCTACGCGACCGAGGAAGACCTCGCCGCCACGCACCTGGCGCCGTCGATGCCGGCGGGGCTCTACGCCTACCTGGACGTCCACGACGACGGCTGCGGCATCGCGGCCGACTCGCTGGCGCGGATCTTCGACCCCTTCTACACCACCAAGTTCACCGGCCGCGGGCTCGGACTGTCGGCGGTGCTGGGGATCGTGCGCGGCCACCGCGCGGCGATCCAGGTCCAGAGCCAGCTCGGGCGCGGGACCCGCTTCCGGATCTACTTCCCGTACGCAGCCGAGGCCGCGCAGAGCGCGCGCCCCAAGCTCGCCTCCAGCGCGTGGAAGGGGCACGGCACGATCCTGGTGGTGGACGACGAGGAGATGGTGCGCCTGCCAGCGCAACGGATCCTCAAGCGGCTCGGCTTCGACGTCATCGCGGTGGGCAGCGGCAGCGAGGCCATCGATCGAGTCGCCGACCCCGCCAACCACATCCGCATGGCGCTCCTCGACTGGCGCATGCCGGAGATGGACGGCGCCGAGACCCTCGCGGTGCTGCGCCAGATCGATCCCCAGCTACCGGTGCTGGTGATGAGCGGGTACACCGAATCGCAGACGCTCAGCTCGTTCCACGACGGCCCCACGCCGGCGTTCATGGCCAAGCCGTTCGGCGTCGACCTGCTCACCGAGAAGGTCCGGCAGGTGCTCGGCGAGTGAGCGCGAACCCACCCAGAAAATCAACAAATAGTTGACAATTCCTATACACGCGCCATCCTGATCGAGGACGGCGGCCCGACGGGAGTCGGGCCCTCCGAGGGCACGTGGCAAGGCTCGGAGGGACGGCCTCATGGCCGTCCGCGCACCGGGGGTGTCGCGTGATCCAGCTCGAAGAGACGATCGTCAGCGAGCTCGGCGCGGAGCGGACGTTCCGCTACGTCGCCGACTTCGCCCACCTGCCCGAGTGGGATCCCGGCATCGTGAGCGCGCGGCGGACCACCGCCGCGCCGCTCGGGCTCGGCACACGCTTCGAGCTCGTCGCGAGCGTCCTGGGGCGGCGGGTGCCGATGGTCTACGAGGTGGCGGGCTTCGAGCCGCCGCGCCGGGTGGTTCTCCACGGTGAGGCGCCGGGGCTACGCGCCGTCGACGAGATCCAGATCGAACCGATCCCCGGCTTCGGTAGCCGGCTCCGGTACCGCGCCGACTTCGATCTCGGGCGGTTCGGGTGGCTCGTGGAGCCGTTCTTGCGCCGCGCGTTCGTGGCGATGGGGAAGCGCGCGCTGGCCGGCCTCGAGGCGGAGCTGCGACGCGCCGCGGCGAGCGCGCCCGCCAAGCGCGCGGCGCCCTCCGAGCGCCAGGCGGCCGCGTGGCCCGCCGCCGCCCTGCACGACCGCAAGCCACCGCGAGGGCGTAACCCGCGCGCGCGGGCGGAGAGGAGCACCGCATGAGCCGCTCCCGTACGGCGTTCGACGTCGAGGTCTTCTTCGACGGAGATTGCCGCTCTGCACCCGCGAGATCGCGATGCTGCGCTGGCTCGACCGCAAGCACCGCATCCGCTTCACCGACATCGCCGCGCCGAGCTTCGACGCCGCGGCGCTCGGCAAGGCCCAGGGCGAGCTGATGGACCGGATCCACGGGCGGCTCGCCGACGGGAGCTGGATCGAAGGCGTCGAGGTGTTCCGCCGTCTCTACGGCGCGGTGGGCTTCGGGGCGCTGATCCCACTCACCCGCCTGCCCGGCGTGCGCCACGCGCTCGACTGGGGCTACGAACGCTTCGCGAAGAACCGGCTCCGGTGGACCGGGCGCTGCGCCCCCGACGGCGCCTGCCGCCTCGACCATCCACACACGACCCGCGCGCACCCCGCGTCGCCGTAGCGGCGGCCGCGACGGAGCGCGGCCCTCCAGGAAGCCCGCTGGGGGGCTGCATCTCGCAGCCGCCAGCGAATCGGCCGCGACGGAGCGCGGCCCTCCAGGGAAGCCCGCTGGAGGGCTGCGGTCCCTCGCAGCCGACAGCGAATCGGCCGCGACGGAGCGCGGCCCTCCAGGGAAGCCCGCTGGAGGGCTGCGGTCCCTCGCAGCCGCCAGCGAATCGGCCGCGACGGAGCGCGGCCCTCCAGGGAAGCCCGCTGGAGGGCTGCGGTCCCTCGCAGCCGCCACCGAATCGGCCGCGACGGAGCGCGGCCCTCCAGGGAAGCCCGCTGGAGGGCTGCGGTCCCTCGCAGCCGACACCGAATCGGCCGCGACGGAGCGCGGCCCTCCAGGGAAACCGCTGGAGGGCGGCGGTCCCTCGCAGCCGCCACCGAATCGGCCGCGACCGAGCGCGGCCTCCAGGCCGCTGCGCCTCGCGCGCCGAGCCAAGGCGGGGGGCGGCCCAAAGGCGGGTGCGGTCCCTCGCAGCCGCCATAATCGGCCGCGACCGGGCCTCAAGCCTGCTGCGGTCCCTCGCAGCCGACAGCGAATCGGCCGCGACCGAGCGCGGCCCTCCAGGGAAGCCCGCTGGAGGGCTGCGGTCCCTCGCAGCCGCCACCGAATCGGCCGCGACGGAGCGCGGCCCTCCTCGGCCGCGACGGAGCGCGGCCCTCCAGGGAAACCGCCGGAGGGCTGCGTCCCTCGCAGCCGCCACCGAATCGGCCGCGACGGAGCGCGGCCCTCCAGGGAAACCGCCGGAGGGCTGCGGTCCCTCGCAGCCGCCAGCGAATCGGCCGCGACGGAGCGCGGCTCCCCAGGGAACCCGCCGGAGGGCGGCGTCCCTCGCAGCCGCCACCGAATCGGCCGCGACGGAGCGCGGCCCTCCAGGGAAACCCGCTGGGGTGCCCGCGCGAGGCCGCGACGGCGGCCCTCCAGCCCGCTGGAGGGCTGCGGTCCCTCGCAGCCGACGCCAGATCGGCCGCGACGGGCGCGGCCCTCCAGAACCGCTGGGGGCTGCGTCCCTCGCAGCCGACAACAATCGGCCGCGACCGGCGCGGCCCTCGGGAAGCCCTGGAGGGCTGCGGTCCTCGCAGCCGCCAGCAGCGGCGCGACGGAGCGCGGCCCTCCAGGGAAACCGCTGGAGGGCTGCGTCCCTCGCAGCCGCCAGCGAATCGGCCGCGACCGAGCGCGGCCCTCCAGGGAAGCCCGCTGGAGGGCTGCGGTCCCTCGCAGCCGCCAGCGAGCGGGTCCGCCCGCCGAGCCGCTCAGCGCCGCGCGCGCTCGTAGAGCGCGATCGCCGTCGCGGCGGCGAGGTTGAGGCTGTCCACTCCTTCCGCCATCGGGATACGCAGAGCCACGTCGGCGAGCGCGAGCGCCGCGTCGCCGAGGCCCTGCCCCTCGCTGCCGACCAGGGCGCCACCCGATCCTCGGCACCCAGCCGCTCCGCGAGCGTCGTGATCGCCGGCGCCGACGCCCGCGGCGTCAGCGCCACGATGTGGAACCGCCCCGCCCGGAGCCGTGTCAGGGCGTGCGGCAACGCGTCCGCGCGCGCGAACGGCACCCGCAGCGTCGCCGCCATCGAGACCCGGATCGCCTCGCGGTAGAGCGGATCGGCACACCCGGCGTCGAGCAGCACCCCGGCTCCGCCGAGCGCCGCCACGTTGCGGAACACCGCCCCCACGTTGTCGGCGTGGCTCACGTTCTCGAGCACCACCACGGTGCGGGAGCCCTCGCCGAGCGCCGCGAGCCAGCGCTCGAGGTCGGCCTCCGCTCCGGGCCGCTCTCCGATCGCCAGACATCCCTGGTGGAACGCGAACCCCGTGACCTCTCGCAGCAGCGGCTTCGACGCCACCAGCACCGGCACCGCCGCGAGCCTCGACCCCAGGTCCGCGAGCGCCGCGAGCGCGGTCTCGGTGACGAGCAGCGAACGCACCGCGAACCGCGCGCCCTCGACGAGCCGCCGCACCACGAAGCGCCCCTCGGCCACGAACGCCCCCGCCGCCCTCAAGCGGGCGGGGTCACCCAGCAGCGCGTAGTCGGCGAGCCGTGGATCGGCGGCGCTCGCGACCGGGATCACCGGCATCGTCGAGACCGCTCGATCAGAAGCCGACGGACTCGTAGTCCATGGCGCTCGGCTCCGGGTTGGCGCGCAGCAGCCGACCGAGCGACCCGTCGCCCTCGAGCGTCGCGCCGAAGAACGCGGTCGAGATCGAGTCCATCAGCGCGAACGCGTCGTCGTGATCGATGAACGGGAACGTCGAGCCGTCCTCGAAGCGCGTCCCTTCGCCGCACCCGTCGGCGAGGAAGAGCCCCGGCAGCAGCAGACACGCGTCCGAGAACGTGAAGTGTCCCGCGTCGCGGATGCTCACGAAGGCGCGCGGCGGCACCGAGCCCTCGAAGATCGCGCGGCTGCCGGCGTTCGCCTCGAGCCCCACCGTCTTGTCCTCGGCGCCCACGAACGTGATCGACGGCACCGTGAGCGGCGGCATCTGCTCCTCGAAGATCGCCGCCGCCATCGGCACGGCGGCGGTGATGCGGGTGTCGCGCGCGGCGGTGGCGACCGTGGTCGCGCCGCCGAAGGAGTGTCCCGCGATCCCCACGCCACGCTCGGCGGTGATCGCGCCGGCGAGGAAGGTGTCGCTCGCGGCCGAGCTCATCTCCAGCATGGTGGTGATGACGAAGCTCGCGTCGCCGACGCGGCGCTCGAGCGCCGGCTCGCCGAACGGATCGGTGTAGAAGACCAGGCTGCCGTCGGCGCGCTCCGAGACCGCGGTGTTGCCGATGTGGTCGGGCGCCGCGACCACGAAGCCATGGCTGGCGAGGTGCTCGCAGAGCGTGAAGCTCTGGTACCGAGACGCCTGGTTGCCGTGGGAGAAGACGATCAGCGGGAACGGCCCGCGCGCCACGTCCGCGTCGCGCACCGCGCCGGTCTGGAAGTCGAAGAGCTTGTTGCCGCGGATGGTGAGGACCGGCAGCAGCGGCCTGAGCGCCGCCGGCACCCAGTCGGCCGCCGGCGCGGGAGCGGCGCCGCGCGCGGACTCGGCCGCCGGATACCACACCTCGGTCTTCAGGAAGCGCGGGCCGTTCGAGGAGCGTTCGTCTGGGCGCGAGGTGTCGGTCAGGTCGAGGGTGCGGACACCCACCGGATAGGTGCCGCGCTGGTCGAGCCCGGCGGTCACGCCCGGATCGAGCACCGTGGCCGGCTGATCGGAGCCACCACAGCCGCCGGCAAACGCGACCACGAGCGCCAGCGGGCCCAGCAAGCGCGGGAGAGCTCTCATCGACGTCGTCCTCCCGCCGCGCGGGTGCGCGCGTGGGTCAGGTAGTCGGCGGGGTAGATCCGCCGCCCGTCCCGGACATAGCGCGCTTCGAGGTCGGCAGGAAGGGCGACGTCCACGGTCACGAAGCCGGCGCGCCGCAGGAAGTCGGGCGCGTCCTCGGGGTCGAGCGCGAAGGTCACCGGCTCGCCGAGGAGCGAGAGGAGCTGCGACGACATCCGCACCGCGGTGGCGAGCGCGTCCGGCGCGTCGAGGAGGAACCAGAAGTCCATCGCCAGATCGGAGCCGGGCGCGCTCAGCGCGCGGATCGTGGCGAGCGTGGCCTTGACCGCCGCGCGCGAGAGATAAGGCGCCACCCCCTCCCACACCCAGAAGGTGGGCGCGCGGCGGAACCCCTCGGCCACGAGCCGCTCTTCGAGGCTCTGACGCTGGAAGTCGATCGTCACCCGCGTCACGCGTGCGTCGGGGAGCCGGCGACGCTGACGCTGCACCAGGCGCGCCTTGCGCTCCGCGGTGGCCGGATGATCGACCTCGAACGTGGTGCGGCCGCGGAGCTCCGCGGCGAAGTGGTAGGCGCGCGAGTCGTAGCCCGCGCCGAGCAGCACGAGCTGCTCGACGCGACCGCGCGCAGTGCCGCGGCCAGGCAGTCGTCGATGAAGCGATGGCGCGCGAGAACGTAGGTGGTGAGGTTCGGGAAGAGCCGCTCGCCGCGCTCTCCGAGGCGGCCGGTGCGTGTGAGGCTCGCGAGGGCTCCGGTGAGCATCGGCCCGAGGAAGAGCCGCGCGTACGGATCGTCGACGATGCGCCGCGCCGGCTCGCGGCGCTGGTCGCTCGCGCGCATGAACGCCGTGACCTCGGCGGTCCGGCTCGCTCGGCCTCGCATGGGCGCTCCAATCGGGATCGGTCGAGGACGAGGGGACCCGTCAGACCTGGGTCTTGAGCGTGTCCCTGAGGCCGGAGGTCGCCTTCTCGACCACCTTGCGGACCTCGATGTTGCCGTGCTCGCCGGTCGCGGGGTCGCGCTCCACCCACGCCACCCACACGTCACCGAGGTACGGCGCGATCGCACACGACGTGTCGAACCAGCCATCGCCGTCGAGGTCGGCGTCCACGGTGCGCGCCTCGCTCCACGCGGTCGGCACGAAGCCGGCCTTGGTGCCCTCGAGGAGCTCGGCGCCCTCGGGTGTGACACGCACTGCGAGCGGCGTGCCGTCGAGGTCGAAGCCCGCCGCGGTGCAGCCGTCGTTCGCCGCTAGCTCGCCCCGGAAGCCGAACGAGCCCTCGAGCACCAGCGTTCGGTCGAATGACCGCGCGAAGCTCAGGTGCCCGGTCCCGTCCGACCAGGCCCCCTCGGGCCGCCCCACCGACTGCGAGCCCTCGACCAGCTTTCCGTTCAGCACCACCTCCGTCTTGCAGCGATCGGCGTTGCCGCCCGTCGCGCAGTCCGGCGTGACACCGAACCTGTTCACCATGTCGCCGCCGTTGAGCCCGGCCGTGCCCCCGAAGTTGCCCGGCGAGCCGAGCGACGAGCCGCCCGCCTTGCGGTAGAGCGGCCCGGCGCCGAGGTCGCCGGTCTCGCGATCGATCTCGTACTCCTGCAGCCCCTCCTCCGTGACCGCCACCGCGCGGAAGCCGTCGAAGGAAACCGGCGCAAGCGCCGCCGTGCCGGTCGAGCCGGGGACCATCAGGTCCCACCGTCCATGACCACCTTGGTCGACGTGCGGGTCGCCGTGGACGTGGGTCTGGCTGCTGCCGCCCTCGCCCGACACCATGACCGCGAACGCGGCGCTCGCCGAGCCGTCCTCGGCGCCCGCTCCGGCACCGAGGAGGCGGGCGGAGGAGTCGAGGCCGATCGCCACGTTCCAGTAGACCTTCGCGCCGTCGCTGCCGCGCAGGTGGTGCGCCTCGACCTTGTTGCTCTGCGACGGGCCCGCGGCGGTGAGCTGGCGATCCGCCACCAGCGCACCCGATCCGTTGGCCGCGAGCGCCAGCTCGCGAACCGAGATCGTGGGCTCGCACCCGCTCGCCGCCACGGCCGCGAACCAAGCCGCCCCGCTCACCACCCATCGCATCCGGACCCGCTCGTGTCCGCTCGCCTGCATCCTGCCCCCCCGGTTCGTGACCGACCGTTCCCGGCGCCACCGCCGAGACTCGCCCGGACCGCGCAACTCCACGATTACGCCGCGCGCGGCGGCCGCCGGTCAAGGCGCGGGCTCGACCGGCGCCCCGGCGTGGTAGCGTCCGCGGGTCGCACCCGTCGGCCTCCCGGGCCGATCACGAGGTCCGCCGATGAACCGCCGCCCGCTGCCGTCACGCGCGCTGCTCGCGCTGCTCGTCCCCGCGTGGCTCGCCAGCGCGAACTGCTCCGAGACCGTCGACATCCTCCTGCCGCTCTACTCGTATCCGTCCTGGTACGCGCCGAGCACCTACCTGTGGGACGACGTCGCCGCCGCCGCGAGCCAGGTGCCGATCACGGCGATCGTGAACCCCGACAACGGACCCGGCGGCGCGCCACCCAACTCCGACTACGACGTGGGCCTGACGCTGCTGCGCGACTCGGGCGTCACGCTCGTCGGCTACGTGTACACGAGCTACGGTGCCCGCGACCTCGCCGCCGTGAAGGCCGACGTCGACCTCTACGCCGGGTCGTGGGCGGTGAACGGCATCTTCGTCGACGAGGTGTCGAGCGGCGCCGCCGACCTCACCTACTACCAGCCGCTCTACGACTACATCCGTGCGAAGCCCGGGCTCGACCGCGTGGTCGTCAACCCCGGCACCCACGTCGACGAGGGCTACGTGAGCGCGCCCGCGAGCGACGTGGCCGTGATCTTCGAGAACGGCAGCGGCTGGAGCTCGTACGCCCCGGACCCGTACGTCGCGAGCTACTCCGACGAGCGCTTCGCGGCGCTCGGCTACGGGATCACCGACGTGCCCACGATGCAGCACTTCGTCGACCTCGCGGTGCAGCGCAACGTCGGCTACGTGTTCGTCACCGACGACACCCTGCCCAACCCGTGGGACTCGCTGCCGCCCTACTGGACCGACGAGGTGAGCTACATCGCGGCGCACTACCCGGCGCCGTGACCGCGCCGCGGGGCCACCGACGATCGGCTGGCGCGCGCTCGGCGACGAGCGTAAGGTCGCGCGAAAGGAGCTCCATCATGAACCGAAACCTCACGCACGCCCTAGCCGTCATCCTCCTCACCCTCGGACTCTCCACCGCCAGCCGCGCCGAAGACGTGCCCTACACCGAGGGGCCCGTCGTCGACATGACGTACGTCAAGATCAAGGCGGGCGGTTTCGACGCCTACATGAAGTTCCTCGCCACCGACTGGAAGGCGATGAACGAAGCGCTCAAGAAGGACGGCACGATCCTCTCGTACCGCGTGGTGAGCTCGACCTCGCTCAACCGCGACGACTGGGACCTGATGCTGGTGGTCGAATACAAGAACTACGCGGCCTTCGACGGGCTCGACGCCAAGAGCCGCGCGGTGATGGAGAAGCTCGCCGGCTCGATGGCGAAGGTCGAGGAGGCCTCGACGAAGCGCGGCGAGGTCCGCGAGATCCTCGGTGAGAAGATCGGCCGCGAGCTGATCCTCAAGTGAGCCGTCCCGGCGCCCGCGCGGCGCTGGCGCTCGCGTTCACGCTCGCCGCCGCGTGCGGCGGCGACGGCGCACCGGGCGGCCGCTCGTTCGTCGACGCCGACCCGGGCGCGCCGGGGCCCGTCGGCTTCACCACCGCCTCGTTCACGTTCACCGACCCCGACTGGGGCGACTATCCGAGCACCGCGTTCGTCCCGGCCGCGGACGGCAACCCCGCGCCGTGGCCGGCGATCGTCCTCCTCAACGGCTTCTTCGCCACCGCGCCGATGATGAGCTGGTACTCGGAGCACCTCGCGAGTCACGGCTACCTGGTGCTCGGCGTCACGCCGCCGACGCCCTTCATCCCCGACGTCACCGAGTGGGCGCGGGGCTTCGCGGGCGGCGCGCGGCTGCTGCTCGCCGAGTCCGCCGACCCGGCGTCCCCGCTCGCGGGTCTCGTGGACGAGAGCCGCCTCGGGGCGATCGGGCTCTCGATGGGCGGCGCCGGTGCGCTCGAGGAGGGCGGCACCGAGCCCGCGCTCTTCCGGGCGATCGTGGCGCTCGCGCCCGGCTGGAGCGACCTCGGTGCCTTCCTCTTCGCGGAGACCCTCGCCGCGGCGGGAAGCATCGAGGCGCCGACCCAGATCCAGCGCGGCTCGCAGGACTGCCTGGTGCCCGCCGACGGCCCGCTCGGCTACTACGACGCCGTCCCCGCGGCCAAGCAGTACCTCGAGATCAACGGCGGGAATCACATCGGTTACATCAACGAGGGCCTCGCCACCGCCGCCGGCCCCATCGTCTTCGACCTCGTGCCGGTCGATTGCCCCGCCACCACGAGCTACGCCGAGCAGCACCGCCTGAGCGCCGCGTACGCGACCATGTGGCTCGACAAGCACCTCCACGGCACCGGGCGCTGGGACGACGCCCTCCTCGGCGCCGGCTTCGCCGCCGACCTGTCCTCGGGCACGCTCACACAGGGCATGATCGATCCGGCGCGCTAGAGCGACTCGCGCCGCAGCCCGGACGTCGGCTCAACGCCCGTCGGGCTCGGTCAGGACCAGCTCGGCGAGGGTCTCGACCACGGTCGCTCCGCGCGGCTTTCCGGTCCGCGAGACGATCCACATGAGCAGCTTCACGACGCCCGGTATCGGCGCGCGCGTGACGTCGACCTCCTGGCTGATCCGGGTCCCCGCCCCGTCCGCGTCGAGCCGCCAGGTCACGACCACCGCGCGCTCGGGGTCACCGGGCGCGTGCTCGCGCACCGCGAGCAGCCGCGGCGCCTCGCAGACGACGACCTCGGCCTCCATCTCGCGCTCGCGGCCCGAGAGCCGGTAGCGCAACCGGTAGCGCTCGCCGACCACCGGCGCCCCCGACCGACGCCGCTCGACGCGCACGATCTTGTCGTTCCACTCGCCACGCCGCGCCGGCTCGGCGAGCACGCGCCACACCGCCTCGGGCGGGGCGGCGAGGGTCGTCGCCTCGCGGAGGCAGAGCTTCATGGCGCGCCCAGCCTTACCACGGCGGCCCGCCGGGAGGCGGGCCCTCCGAACCAATGCCACGCCCCTCCCTCGGAGGGACGGCCTCCTGGCCGTCCGGGGCGCCGCGCCGCCGTCAGTCGCGGAAGCGCTTGACGAGGTCGGCGTAGGCGTCGATGCGGCGGTCGCGGAGGAACGGCCAGATGCGGCGCACGTCCTCGCCGTGGGCGAGGTCGACCTCGGTGACCAGCACCTCGTGGCCGTCGGTGCTCGCCTGCGCGAGGAGCTCGCCCTGCGGCCCGGCGACGAAGCTCGAGCCCCAGAACGTGAGCCCGCGCGTGGCGCCCGAGGGGTCCTCCTCGTAGCCGATGCGGTTGCACGCCACCACCGGCACGCCGTTCGCCACCGCGTGCGCGCGCTGGATCGTGATCCACGCCTCGCGCTGGCGCTGCTGGTCGGCGGGGTCGTCCTCGGCGGACCAGCCGATCGCGGTCGGGTAGAGCAGCACCTCGGCGCCCGCGAGCGCCATGAGCCGCGCCGCCTCCGGGTACCACTGGTCCCAGCACACCAGCACGCCGAGCTTGCCGACCGACGTGGCGATCGGCTCGAAGCCCAGGTCGCCCGGCGTGAAGTAGAACTTCTCGTAGTACCCGGGGTCGTCGGGGATGTGCATCTTGCGGTAGCGCCCGGCGATCGAGCCGTCGGCTTCCAGCACCACCGCGGTGTTGTGGTAGAGGCCGGCCGCGCGGCGCTCGAAGATCGACGCGATCACCACCACGCCGAGCTCGCGCGCCACCGCGCCGAGCTGCTCGGTGGTCGGCCCCGGGATGGGCTCGGCGAGGTCGAAGACGCGGGTGTCCTCGCGCTGGCAGAAGTAAGGCCCCGCGTGCAGCTCGGGCAGGCACACCAGCCGCGCACCGCGCTGCGCGGCCTCGCGGATGCCGGCGATGCTGGTCGCGACGTTCGTCTCGCGATCGCCCGAGCACGGCTGCTGGACCAGGCCGATCGGGAGCCGGGGGGCGCGCGTGGTCATGTCTCGACGCTCCGATCCGGCACGATCCCCGCCGGAAGCTGCATGGTCACGCAGTGCAGGCTACCGAAGTTCCGGATCAGCGGGCGGCAGTCGACCGGCACGATGTCGCGATCGGGGAAGCAGCGCCCCAGCACCACCCGCGCGTGCTCGTCGGCGGGTCCACCGTAGGTCGGCGCCAGCACCGCGCCGTTCACGATCAGGAAGTTGGCGTAGGTGGCCGGCAAGCGCCGCCCGCTCGTCTCGTCGTACGACGCGCGCGGCCAGGGCAGCGGCTCGAGCTCGTAGCCGCGGCCCTCGAAGTCGCGCAGCGCGGCGAGCTCCTCGGCCATGGCGGCGAGCGGCTCGTAGTGGGAGTCGGCGGGGTCGTCGCAGGCCTGGTAGGCGATCGTGTGCGGGTCGGTGAAGCGCGCGAGGGTGTCGATGTGGGCGTCGGTGTCGGCGCCCTCGAGGTGCCCGTGCTCGAGCCAGAGCACGCGGTTCACGCCGAGGTGAGCAACGAGCGCCGCCTCGAGCGTGGCCCTGTCCATGCCCGGGTTGCGGGTGGGAGCGAGCAGGCAGCTCGTGGTGGTGAGCAGCGTGCCGTGGCCGTCCACCTCCAGGCTGCCCCCTCCATCACCAGCTCCACCGGCTCGAGGAGGCTGCCGCCGAAGGCCCCTGGTGATGGATGCGGCGGGTGATCTGGTCGTCGAGGTCGGCCGGGTACTTGCCGCCCCAGCCGTTGAAGCGGAAGTCCAAGAGCCGCACCGCGCCGTAGCGGCGCACCGCGATCGGGCCGTGGTCGCGGGCCCAGGTGTCGTTCGACGGCGCGATCGGGCACACCAGCCGGTGGGGATCGCCGCCCGCCGCCGTCACCAGCGCCCGCACCAGCTCGACGTGCTCGGCGTCGCGGCACACGGCGATCAGCACCTCGCGGCGCGTGACCTCGCGGGCGATGCGCGCGAAGCACGCGTCGACGTTGGGCAGATCGTCACGCCAGTCGGTCTGGTCGTGGGGCCACGTGACCATCACGCCGCTCTGCGGCGCCCACTCCGGAATCATCCCATCGCGCTCGATCACGGTGCCCACCCGCCCCACAGGAAAAGGACGCACAAGCTGGCCGCAACCCCCTCACCGAGCAAGCCCGGGACGGGGTCTCGCTCCGGTTCCCGGTCCGACCCCCGCGTGGCAACCTGGCGGTCTGCCGATCGCACCGGCACCCCACGACACGACACGGAGAATCGACATGATCGACCACCTGGGATTCGCGGTGAAGGATCTGGCGGCGTCGAAGGCGTTCTACGTGCAGGCGCTGGCGCCGCTCGGTTACGGCGTGATCATGGAGTTCCCGGGCGTGGTGGGG
This sequence comes from Deltaproteobacteria bacterium, assembly GCA_016713535.1. Classification (GTDB taxonomy): domain Bacteria; phylum JADJOY01; class JADJOY01; order JADJOY01; family JADJOY01; genus JADJOY01. The sequence goes on along the minus strand of JADJOY010000061.1, from coordinate 21,514 downwards.
CTGGGCGCCGGCGGGAAGCCCGACTTCTGGCTCAGCGAGGGCGCGCCGGTCACCGGGCTGCACATCGCGTTCGCGAGCGCGGACCGCAAGACCGTGGACGCGTTCCACGCCGCGGCGATCACGGCGGGCGGTCGTGACAACGGCAAGCCGGGGCTCAGGCCGCAGTACCACCCCAGCTACTACGGTGCGTTCGTGTTCGATCCCGACGGCCACAACATCGAAGCCGTGTGTCACGCGCCGGAATAGCGAGCCCGGGCGCGCGGTCCAGACCGAGGTCGCGCACGGCGACGGTCGGGCACGCGCCTGCGTGCCCGGCGACGGGCACGAGCGCTCGCGCGGGCACCCGGCTCGATCCCGCTACGGATCGTACAGCGATCGACGCGCGTGCCGCCGCCGAGTTCTCGTCGTATCGCCGGGCGCGCGACGCGCGCCCCTCCGCCGACCGGCCTGGAGCGTCGGCGCTCCGTCGCCGACCAGCCCAGGCGAAGCGACGGAGCGTCGGCAAGCGGCGCCGTTCAGACGCGACGGCGGCGCGGCCGATCGAGCGGGTCGCTCGGCACCGCGACGGGCACGCGCCGATGGGGCGCGAAATACGGAACGTCGCCGTGTCCGAGCACACGGATCGCGACGAACGTCAGGATGACCAACGTGAGCGCTGCAGAGATCAACGAGTAGACCACCATGGGATCGTTCCTGCTCGACGGAGGTCGTCCCTTCCCGTCATCGAGGGTGTGCGGCGCGGAGCCTCGGCTGCACGCCGCGCCGGCGCTTCCGTCAGCCCGCCACGGGGCGGTGCTGAGTCATGGTGCGATGTCCGCTGGGGAAGAACACCTGCATCTTGTGCGGGTCGATGATCGCGTCGACCACACCCAGACCGTAGGTACGGTGCTCGATCCGGTCACCGATCCGGTAGCTCCCGCCGACGTCGTACGGTCGGACCGGGCGCGACAGCACCGCACCGACCGCGGACTGGTCCGCGTGCCACACGGGCGCGGGCTTCTTCGGCTTGCGGGGCGTGGGGCGGACCTTCCCGGAGGAATTCACCGAGATGATCGGGGCGACCACCCGCCCCTCCGCGGCGAGATAGTGCTGCTCGGCGCCGCACGTCTTGCACGCGACGTTCGCCGTGGACGGATTGGGCAAGGCCACCACGGTGTGAGGCTGCACCCCGCAGTTCCTGCACGTGGACTCGATTTCGGCGCCGACCTTCATCGGGTGCTCCTCGTCCGAGACGCCGAGGACCACGAGGCTGCGCCTGGATGTTTGGTGGAATGGACAACATGCCCGGTTTTCGGTGAAATCACGAATCGTCCCTCGCCGCCCGCCGCTCATCCGAGCACCACCCGGACGCGGTGCGTCGCCCCGTCGTCGACGAGCGCGATGCGCGCCTCGGTGGTGGCCGTGAGCACGCCGCCCACCTCGACCTGCGCCACGCCGCGGCTCACGTGGTGGGGGTTCTCGACCACGATGTCGTAGCGCGCCGAGCGGTAGCGGTACACGATCTCGAAGCCGCTCCAGCGCTTCGGGATGCACGGCTCGATCTGCAAGGTGGCGCCGCGCAACCGGAAGCCGAGGATCGACTCGAGGCCGGCCCGGTAGAGCCACCCCGCCGAGCCCGTGTACCAGGTCCAGCCGCCCCGCCCCACGTGCGGCCGGGTGGAGTAGAGATCGGCGCACGCGACGTAGGGCTCGACCTTGTAGCGGCGGATCGCGGCGCGTGAGCTCGCGTGGGAGATCGGGTTCAGCACCCCGAAGAGCTCGCTCGCCAGGTCGCCGTCGCCGAGCGTGGCCGCCGCGACCACGACCCACGCCGCCGCGTGGGTGTATTGCCCGCCGTTCTCGCGGATCCCCGCGGGGTAGCCCTGGATGTAGCCGGGATCGTGCGGACTGTTCTCGAAGGGCGGCGCGAAGAGCTGGATCAAGCGATCGTCGCGGCGCACCAGGCGCTCGTTCACCGCCGCCATGGCGCGCGCGCTGCGCTCGCGATCGCCGGCGCCCGAGATCACCGCCCACGACTGCGCGATCGAGTCGATCTTGCACTCGTCGCTCGCGGCCGAGCCGAGCGGCGCACCGTCGTCGAAGTAGCCACGCCGGTACCACTCCCCGTCCCACGACTGCGTCTCGACGGCGCTCGCCAGCGCGCGCGCGTGCTCGCGCCACACCCGCGCGCGCTCGACCTCGCCGCGGGCCTCGGCCAGCGGCGCGTAGCCGGTCAGCGCCGCGTGCAGGAACCACGCGAGCCAGACACTCTCGCCACGCCCGCCCTCGCCCACCCGGTTCATGCCGTCGTTCCAGTCGCCGCCACCGATGAGCGGCAAGCCGTGGGCGCCGACCGCCAGGCTGCGGTCGAGCGCCCGCGCGCCGTGCTCGAAGAGCGTCACGCGCTCCTCGGAGACGGCGGGCGCGAAGAAGCGGTCGTGCTCGCCGGGCGCGAGCGGCGGCGCCTCGAGCAGCGCCACCGGCTCGTCGAGCACGCCGCTGTCGGCGGTCGCCTCCACGTAGTGCGCGATCGAGTGCGGGAGCCACACCAGGTCGTCCGAGATCCGGGTCCGCACTCCTTTGCCGGTGAGCGGCAGCCACCAGTGCTGGACGTCGCCCTCGACGAACTGGCGCGCGGCGGCGCGCAGCAGGTGCTCGCGCGCCAGCGACGGCTCGGCGGCGAGCAGCGCCATCACGTCCTGGAGCTGATCGCGGAATCCGTACGCACCGCTCGCCTGGTAGAAGCCCGAGCGCGCCCAGATCCTGCACGCGAGCGTCTGGTACACGAGCCAGCGGTTGAGCATCAGGTCCATCGCACGATCCGGCGTCCGGACCTCGATCGCGCCCAGCACCCGGTCCCAGTGTCGGATGACGTCGCGCAGCGCGGCGTCGTGGTCGAGACCGCGGCAGCGCTTCACCAGCGCACTCGCCTGCTCCTTCGACTCCGCCTCGCCGAGGAACCACACCACTTCGGCCTCGGCGTGGGGGCCGAGCTCGAGGCGGGTCTGGAGCGCGCCGCACGGGTCGAGCCCGGCGCCGACCCGCCCCGAGAGCACCCGGCCCTGGGCCAGCACCGCCGGCTCGGCAAGCGTGCCGTGGCGTCCCAGGAACTCGGCTCGGGCGCCGCTCCAGGCGCTCTGCTTCCCGCCCAGATCGCTGAACGCCACCCCGCCTCGAGCTCGGCCCGCCACGGGTTGCGCGCCAGCAGCGCGGCCGTGCCGGGGTCGATCTCGGTGACGACGAACGGCGCCGAGGCCGACCGCGCGCTTCCCAGCACCCACTCGACGTAGGCGGTCACCGACAGCCGGCGGGACCGGTCCGAGCGGTTGCGGATGGTGAGGCGCGAGACCTTCACGGCGTCGCCGAGCGGGACGTAGACGAGCAGCTCGAGGGCGATGCCGTCGGAGGCGTGCTCGAAGCGGCTGTAGCCCTGGCCGTGACGGCACACGTAGCTGCCGGCCTCGTTACGGACCGGCAGCGCGGTCGGGCACCACAGATCGCCGCTGCCCTCGTCGCGGACGTAGAGCGCCTCGCCCGGGCGGTTGATCACCGGGTCGTTCGCCCACGGGCTGAGCTGGTTCTCGCGGCTGTCGAGCGACCACGTGTAGCCGCCCCCGTCCGCCGAAACCTGACAGCCGAACGTGGGGTTCGCAATCACGTTGACCCACGGCGCCGGCGTCTCCTGCCCGGCGCCCAGCACCGTCACGTACTCGCGACCCGAATCGGCGAAGCCGCCGAGGCCGTTCCAGAACTCGGAGCTCGAGCCTGGGTGCGGCCACCTCGAGACGACGGCGCGCCGCGCTGCGGTGGGGGCCGGCGCGGCACCACCGCCTCGCTCGGCGCGAGCGACTCGAGCTGCTCGGAGAGGCTGCCGCGGCGGCTCAGCAGGCGCGCTCGCGCGACCACCGCCAGCAGCCGGCGCACCTCCGGCGTGACGAGCTCGGCGCGCAGCAGGAACACGTTCCCGCGCGCGCCGTCGCCCTCGGGTGTCGTGCTCGCGTGGCTGGTGCGCGCGGCGGCCTCGAGCGCGCCTTGCAGGTCCTGGGTGTAGGACGGCGCGCGCTCGTTGAGAATCACCACGTCGACGGCGAGCTGCTTCATCCGGAAGTAGCGGTGGGCCTGGAGGACCTGACGCACCAGGTGCAGGTCCTCGGGGTCGTCGATCCGCACCAGCACGATCGGCAAATCGCCGGAGATGCCGTACGGCCACAGGCTCGCCGGCCCGAGCTCGTTGCGCGCCAGCGTCTCGGTCGCCGGTCTCAGGCCCGGATCGGCATAGAGGACGTGGTTCGCGAGTCGCTGGAAGAGGTGAGCCTCGTCGGGGGTCACGCCGAGGTGGTGGAGCTGCACCTGCGCCTGGGTCCAGGCGAGGGTCGTGGCGCGCTCGAAGGCGGCGGCCTCGTGGTGCTTGTCGGCGAGGTCCAGGGCCTCGCCACGCGAGCCCGCGACGAGCGTCCAGAACGCGACCCGCGCGGTCGTGCCGGGGGCGATGCGCACCCGGCGGCGGAGGCTGAAGATCGGGTCGAGGACCGTGCCCGTGGTCCCCGCGAGCGCCTCGCCGTCGAGCACCGCCGCGGGCGTGCGCAGGGTGCGCCCGCGCCCCACGAACCGCGCCCGATCGGTCTCGCGCTGCGGCTCGCCCACCGACTCTCCTTCGACCACCGCCAGGTGCGCCGCCCACACGGTGCGCTCCGCCGGCGAGCGGGTGCGGCGCGTGGCGAGCAGCACGCCCTCCCCGGCGACGAGCTCGGTCTGGACGAAGAGCTTCGAGAACGCCGGGTGCGCGGCGTCGGCCGCGGCCGGCGCGAGCACCAGCTCGGCATACGAGGTGACCTCGATCTCGCGCGGACGCGAGCCCGAGTTGGTGATCGAGACGCGGCGCACCTCGCCGTCGTCCTCGGGCGAGACCGCCACCTCGAGGTGGGTGGTCAGCGTGCCGTCGACGCGCCGGATCTCGGCGCCGTTCTCCACGAAGTCGACCTCGTAGGAGTCGGGCTCGACTCCCATCGGCTGGTATCCGGCCGACCACACCTCACCGCTCGCCGTGTCGCGCAGGTAGATGAACGACCCCCAGCCGTCCTCGGTCGCGTCCTCGCGCCAGCGCGTCACCGCGAGGTCGAGCCAGCGGCTGTAGCCGGCGCCGGCGCTGGTGACCATCACCGCGTAGCGGCCGTTCGAGAGCAGGTGGGTCCGCGGCACCGGCTGGTGCGGCGAGTGGAAGCGCCGGCTCGTGGGCGGGATCAGCCCGCGCGCGGGAGCCGCCGAGTCGTTCGGCTGTGCCCGCTCGCGCCGCACCACGACCTCGCGGGGACGCGCTCCTGCAGCAGCAGCTCGGTCGCCTGCACGATGGGCTCGGCGTGGAAGCGGGCGCGCATCGCGCCACCCTGCAGCGCGTTGGCGATCGCCACGAGGGTCATCCCCTGATGGTGAGCCATGTACGCGCGCACCACCGCGACCGTCTGGCCTTCGGGGAGCCGGCGGCGGGTGTAGTCGAGCGCCTCGTAGTAGCCATAGCGGCCCAGCCCGCCGGCCTCGCCGAGGCGCGCGAAGTTCACCGCCGCGGCGTGCGGGCTCACCATCGCCGCGAGCGCCGTCGCGTACGGCGCGACCACGGCGTCCTCGCCGAGGCCACGCTTGAGACCGAGCCCCGGGATGCCGAAGTTCGAGTACTGGTAGGTGAGCTCGAGGTCGCGCGCGTTGTACGCCGCCTCGGAGATCCCCCACGGCAGCCCCAGCTCGGCGCCGTACTTCGTCTGCCGGCGCACGACGAGGCGGCTGGTGTGCTCGAGCAAGCTGCCGTCCGGCGCGCGCATCACCAGCGAGGGCATCAGGTACTCGAACATCGAGCCGGACCACGAGACGAGCGCCGCGCCGCCCTCGACGGGGCTCAAGCGGCGGCCGAGGCGGAACCAGTGGCGCGCCGGGACGTCGCCCTTGGCGATCGCGATGAAGCTCGCGAGGCGCGCCTCGGACGCGAGCAGGTCGTAGCAGCTCGGGTCGAGGGTGCCGTCGTCGACGCGGTAGCCGATCGAGAGCAGCTCGCGCGACTCATCGAGGAGGAAGCCGAACTCCATGGCGCGCGCGAACCCGTCCGCCGCCTCCGCGAGCGCCGCCGACCGCGCCACGAGGGCACGCGCCGCGCCCGCCGCGCCCGCCAGCGACTCGGCCGTGAGCCCGTCCCGCGCCGGGCTCGCGTCGCGCTCGGCGAGCAACGCGACCGCCTGCTCGCAGCGTTCCAGGAGGGCTCCCAGGCTCGGCGTCGTCTCGAGGAGCACCTCGAGCGGATCGGTCGGGTCGCGAGCGACCGACGAGGTCCACGGCGCGAGCAGCGCCAGGTCGCGAGCGTGGCTTCGCACCGAGGCCGCGAACGCCTCGACCCAGACCAGCACCGCCGGATCGCCGCCGGCGGCGCCATCGTCGGCGGTGTCGCCGGCGCCGCGGACGATGTCCGTCAAGGTGTCGGCGTGCACGGCGAGCTCGCGCAGCCGCGTCGCCACGGCGCTCGGCGTCGCGGGTGGGTCGGCGAGCGCCACATCGAGCAGCGCGAGCGCCGCACCGAGCTGGGAGCGCATCACGGTCGCGGTGCGCCGCTCGCCGACGCCCTCGCGGACCGCCTCGCGGATCAGCGCCACCGCGTCACCGAGCCCGGCGGCCCACTCGGGGCTCACCAGTGGCTGGGCGGCGACCTCGCGGCACGCGTTCGCGAGCGCCACGAGGTGCCCGGCGAGGTTGCCGCTGTCCACGGTGGACACGTAGCGCGGGTCGAGCGGGCGCAGGTCGCGGGTGTCGTACCAGTTGAGGAAGTGCCCGCGACAGCGCTCCATCCGACCGAGCGTCGCGAGCGTGGCCTCGAGCCGCTCGACGGTCTCGTCCGTGCCGACCCAGCCGAAGTCGCGCGCGGCGACCCGCGCCAGCAGGTAGAGACCCACGTTCGTCGGCGAGGTGCGGTGCGCCACCACCGGTGCCGGGTCCTCCTGGAAGTTGTCGGGCGGCAGCATGTGGTCGCCGGAGGTCACGAACGTCTCGAAGTAGCGCCACGTGCGGCGCGCGATGAGCCGCAGCAGGCGCGCGTCGTCGGGCGACGGCAGCCGCGAGCCCGCGAGCTCGGTCGGGAGGCTGGTCCAGCGCGCCACGGCGGGCGCCGCGAGCCACAGCGCGGCCACCGGCAACGCCACCGGCCACGCGCCGCGGCCCACCAGGACGAGCGCCACGGCGACGGCGGCGAGCGCCACGCCGCCCGCCATGCGCCGGTAGTACGCACCGAGGTCGAGCGGCCGGTCGGACTTCGCCTGGTCCGCCGTGAGCCACTCGAGGAGGTGCTTGTGCCCGAGCGACATGCGGTGGAGCGTGCGCACGATCGCATCGGCCATCAGCCACGCTTCCGCGGGAAGGAACGTGACCAACAGCGCCGACTGGGCCGCCGCGAGCGCGATGTCGGCGCGCAGCGCCCTGAGGCGTCCGCGCCACCCGAGACGCCCGCGCCACGGTACCAGCGTGTCGAGCACCGGCAGCCACGCCGGCACCGCGATCGACGCGAGCACCAGCGCGGTCCACGAGAGCGCGGCGGGGAGCGGGAGCATCCACCCCGCGAGCAGCGCGACCAGCGCGGCGGGCGCCACCAGGGTCCGGCGCAGGTTGTCGAGCATCTTCCAGCGGCCGATCCAGGGGATCTCGCGGCGCGCCGGCTCACCGCTCGAGTCGCGACCGCGCGCGAAGATCCACGGCAGGAGCTGCCAGTCGCCGCGCGCCCAGCGGTGCTGGCGCGCCGCCGCGACGTCGAAGCGGGTCGGAAACTCGTCGAGCACCTCGATGTCGGACACCAGCCCGGCGCGCGCGAAGATGCCCTCGAGGAGGTCGTGGCTGAGCAGCGTGCTGTCCGGCACGCGGTCCTCGAGCGCGGACTCGAACGCGTCGACGTCGTAGATCCCCTTGCCGGTGTAGGACCCTTCACCGAAGACGTCCTGGTACACGTCCGAGGCGGCGAACGAATACGGATCGATCCCGGAGGCGCCCGAGAACGTGCGCTGGAAGCGGGACGCGTCGCGGTTCATCGGCAACCCGGCGTTGACTCGCGGCTGCAGCACCGCGTGCCCGGACACCACCCGCCCGCTCGCCACGTCGAGCTGGGGACGGTTGAGCGGATGCGCGAGCTTGCCGATCAGGCGGCGCGCCGTGCCGCGCGGCAGCCGCGTGTCCGAGTCGAGCGTGACGACGTAGCGAACCCCCGGCGGCGGCACCACCGCGCGCCCACCGACCGGCAGGAACGTGGTGTCGGTCGCGCCGCGCAGCCAGCGGTTGAGCTCACGCAGCTTGCCGCGCTTGCGCTCCCAGCCGAGCCAGCTCCGCTCACCCGGGTTCCACACCCGCCGGCGGTGCAGCAACAGGAAGCGCTCGCCGTCGACACCGTCCGAGTGGGCGCGGTTGAGCCGCGCGATGCCGGCCGCGGCCGCCGCGAACAGCTCCTCGTCCCCCGCCACGGTCTCCGCGTCGGCGTCGGTCCAGTCCGAGAGCAGCGCGTAGCGCAGATCGCCCTCGGTGTTCGCGAGGTGACAGACCTCGAGGTGCTCGATCTGCTCCTCGACGGCGCGCGCCGAGGTGAGCAGCGTCGGGACCACCACCAGCGTGCGCAGCTCGGTGGGGACGCCGTCGCGCAGCTCGAGCGCGGGCAAGGCGCGCGGCCCGAAGACCCGGGTCACGTGGCGGTTGAGGAGCGCGAGCGCCGCGTTGGACGCCGGCAGCACCGCGAGCGCCGCGAACACGGCCAGCCACGCGCCCTCGACGCCGTGGCGGGCCAGCGGCGCGAGCCCGATCACGCACAGCACGGCGGTTGCCAGCCCGAGCGCGCCGACGTAACCGGAGAGGCCGAGGGTCTTGTAGGCGCGCGGTCGCCACACCCGCCACGAGGGACGGAACCCGAGCCTGCGCTCGAGGTCGCGGCGCCCCGACGAGATCAGGTGGTAGCCGGGGTCGATCGCGCGCGGGTTGGAGGTGCTCGGCTCCGCGGTCACCGCGGCGGCCGCCTCCTGGCAAGCGCGGATCACCTGCTCGGCGACCTCCACCTCGCTCGCCGGCGAGCACCTCGCGAGCTCCTCGATCGCGTGTCGGTAGCGGTCACGGGTGGGGAAGTCCATCGCGCCGAACGCGCTGCCGTCTCGCAGCGTCGCGTCGACCAGGCTCGCGGCCTCGAAGATCTTGCGCCAGTCGAGGTCCGAGAGCAGCCGCATGCTGGTGATCACGTTGCGGACCGTGATGTTGCTCGCGCCCAGCCTGCGGTGCTCCTCGCGGACCAGGTCGCCCGCGGTGGTTCCGTGGGCCGCGAGCTGCTCGTCGAGCGAGCGCAGCGCCGGCGTGACGGTCGGATCGAGGTCGCGAAGCCGCTGGATGAGCTGCACCGCGAACGCCGTCTCGAGCGCTCCCGACGTGGCGCGCGCGAGCGTGCGCTGGGTGGCGGCGGCGTTCGCGGGGTCGTGCGTCAGCAGGCGATCGGCGAGCGCGTCGGCGCGCTGCCGCGCGAGCCGCCCGCGCACGAGCTGATCGGCGGCGCGACGCAGGTTCTCGACCAGCACGATGCGCAGCGTGATCGCCAGCGCCCAGAGCTCGCCGATGGTGAGGGGCTGGACGCCCTGGTAGGCGCTCAGGAAGCGAGCCAGGGATTGAGGATCGAGGCGGCTGTCGGTGTGCGCCACGTACGCCCACGCCAGGCCGTAGATGCGCGGGTGACCGCAGAGCGGCCCGTCGGCGAGCTTGGGAAGCTGGCGGTAGTAGCCGGGCGGCAGGTCGGCGCGGGCCTGGCGGATCTGCTCCTCGACGAGGTGGAAGTTGTCGACCAGCCACTCGGCCGCGGGGGTGATCGCGCGGTCCTCGTGGATCGCGGCGATGATGGTGCGATAGGCGGCGAGCAGCGCGACCGCGTTCTCGCTCAGCCGGCGATGTAGCTTCACGCCGCGCGCGGGTCCGCGGATCACCCGCTGCGCCTCGGCGAGGCTCGCGCCGTGCTGCTCGAGGCGCTCGATGCCGAAGAGCTCGGCACGGATCAGCTCGTCCCCCTGAGTGGGACGGGAGCGGCCCGGGCGCCGCAGCACGAACCGACGACGGGCACTCATCGCGACGCCTCGGGAGCGGCGGCGGGCTTCGCGCCGGCGCGGCGATGCCGCCCCAGCCACCCGCGGCAGCGGGAGAGGATGCGGCGCAAACCCGCCTCGGGAGGGCCGCGCGCCACGATCGGCTGGACGCCCGGCGGCCTGCACACGCGCAACAGATGGTCGCGCACGCGCTTGGGCTCGGCCGCGTCGGCGAGGCGAGGCGGCGAGGTGTCGAGCCGACCCCGCGACCGATCCCGAACCCGCGCGGCCGCGGCCGCGCGCTCGACGCCCGTCGCTTCCCAGGCCGTGGCGCGCGCCACCTTGACGTGGATCCGTCTCATGCCGTCACCGCCGCGCCGGCGCGCCGCGCCGCCAGCCAGCTCAGCATGCCGGCCGGGGACATGAGCCGCCAGGCGTCCGCTGCGCCGCTGCGGGTCGCGATCGCGCGCACCACCGAGTCGTAGGTGCACACCACCATCGGCATCGACAGCCCGAAGAGCAGGTTCAGCTCGAGGGCGTCGGCACGCTGCTGCGCGGCGTACGGCTCACGCTTGCGCGCGGCATCGCACGCGCGCTCCGCGATGACCCGCGCGAAGAGATCCAGCTTGCCGACCGCGTCCTCGGCGAGGTCCATCAGCAGGAACGCCGACGTGAGCTTCGCGAGATCCGTCACCGAGAGCCGATTCCCCGGCCCCGCCAGCTTGCGGAGCGTGGCGCCGATCTCGCGCGACCAGGCCCGCCACCGGTCCCCTGGCTCGTCGAGCCCCGGCCGCACCTGGGTGCGGTCGAACTGGAACTCCTAGCGCCGCCGGCGCCCGTCGCCGAGCTCGTAGACGCAGGGGCGCTCGAGGTCCGCGGGCGAGGAGGCCGCCTTGAGGTGCTCCCACGCCGCGCGGTAGCAGCGCCGCATGGTGGGCTCGTCGAAGCCGACCATCGGCCGCACGCCGCACAGCGCCGCGAGCTCCCAGCCTCCCGGGACCACCGGCAGATCGGGATCCACCACGCGGTCGAGGCGATCGAGGCGGCGCGCCCAGCTTCGCGGCGAGACCCGGCGCTCGGCGAGCGGGAAGCCGAGCTCGGCCAGCGCGCTGGCCGCCAGCGAGATCGGGTGCGCACCGCGCACCCGGTCGAGCGCGATCAGGTCGAGCGCATCGTCCTCGGCGAGGACGATCTTGCGGATCGTCACCGCGTCGAGCACCACCCGCTCGACCGGTGGGTCCGGGGTCGGCGTCACGCGGTGGGGAGTGAACCGGTTCACCCACGGCAGGTCGGTCCAGGTGTTGCGGCGCGTGGACGGCGAGCGCCGGTCGTCGCCGCGCAGCGTGAGCACCCGGCGCGGTCCGAACTTGTCGACCAGGAGCTGCGCGACCAGGAGCCCGAGGTCTTGCTTGCGGCGATCGGGATGGACCTTGGGCGCCGTGGCGCGGAGCCGGTCCGGACCGACGGCGGAAAGGACGGCGAGCGTGACCTCGTCCCCCTCGGGCTCGCGCTCGAGGTAGGCGTCGATCGCCTGCTCGGCGACCGCATCGAGGTTCGCCAGATGCGCCGTGCGGCGCCGCGCCTGCGGCGTCACCGACGGACGCTCCTCCTGAGAGACCCAGACCGCCAATGTCACCTCGAGACGTGGATTGTAAGCAACAAACCAATCTACCCGCCGCGTGACCTGTTGGCTACAGGTCACGGCGGTCGAGGGACACCCGCTTCGATGCTCCGCCACGCCAGCCGGGTCCGCCGTCGGGCCCGCGAGAGCCGCCCGCGAGGCATGGCCCGCGCTCGTCGGAGCAGGTAGCTTCCGCTCGGTCGCGTTCCTCGACCCGGCCCACCCGAGGCCGAGGCCACGCGGCAGCCAGGATCGCGACTCCGACGCACGCCGGTCACGCGAGGAGGCGGTCCGTTCCCGAGACCAGCGGACCGACGGGCACCGTGGAGGCCAACGTGAGCAACGCAGACTCGAACGGCCCTCCCGGCGCGGAGCCGCGCTCGCGCACCCTGATCGTCGGCGTCGGCGCGTCGGCGGGCGGGCTCGAGGCGTTCACCCGGCTGCTCGAGAGCCTGCCCCCACGTCCGGGGCTGGCGCTGCTCCTGGTGCAGCACCTCGACCCCACTCACGAGAGCCTCCTCGCCGGGATCCTGTCGCGGGTGACCGACCTCCGCGTCCTCACGGCGGTCGAGGGCATGCCGATCGAGGCCGACCACGTCTACGTGATCCCACCCGGCGCTCGCATGGCCGTGGCCGGCGGCCTCATCCACGTCGAGCCACGCGGCGACCGCGCCGCCCCGCACCTGCCCGTGGACCACCTGTTCCGGTCACTGGCGGACGAGCTCGGCGCGCGCGCGATCGGCGTGGTGCTCTCGGGCGGCGGCTCCGACGGCACCGAAGGTGTCGAGGCCATCAAGGCCGCGGGCGGGATCACCTATGCCCAGGACGAGGCGTCGGCCGCCCAGCCGAGCATGCCGGCCAGCGCGGTCGCGAGCGGGTTCGTGGACGCGGTCATGCCGCCGCTTGCCCTCGCGCGGGTGCTGGCCGGGCTCGCGACGCGGACGCCGCTCACGGCCGCCGACGACGACGGCGAAGCCGAAGCCAGGCCCGGCGGCCCACCGAGCGATGGGCTCGACGCGCTCCTCGTGTTCCTGCGCAAGCGGACCGGGATCGACTTCGCCCACTACAAGCGCAGCACCATCGAGCGACGCGTCCAGCGTCGCGTCGCGCTGCGCGGCTTCGAGACCGTGGCCGAGCTCCTCGAGTCCGCGCGCGCGTCGTCCGCCGAGGAGTCGGCGCTGGTCCGGGACCTGCTGATCGGCGTGACGCGCTTCTTCCGCGACCCGGCGAGCTTCGAGGCGCTCGAGAAGACGGCGCTCCCGGCGATGATCCGTGACCGCCCCTCCGGTGCCGCGCTGCGCATCTGGGTTCCCGGCTGCTCCACCGGCGAGGAGGCCTACTCGATCGCGATCTGCCTGCTCGAGACGCTGGGCGAGAGCGCGAACGACACCCCGATCAAGATCCTCGCCACCGACATCAACGAAGAGTCGCTGGCGAAGGCGCGCGCCGGGGTCTACTCCGAGGCGATCACGACCCAGGTCAGCCCCGAGCGGCTGCGGCGCTTCTTCCGCAGGTCCGAGAGCCGGTACGCGATCGCCAAGAGCGTGCGCGACCTGGTGGTGTTCTCCCGCCACGACGTCACGCGGGACGCTCCGTTCGCACGCATGGACCTGGTGAGCTGCCGCAACCTGCTCATCTACCTCGACGCCACGCTCCAGCGGCGCGTCCTGCCGCTCCTTCACTACGCGCTCCGTCCGAACGGCTACTTGTTGCTCGGACCGGCGGAGACCGTCGGCGGCTCCGGCGAGCTCTTCGACCTCGCCGATCGCGACGGCCCGCTCTACGTGCGCAAGCCCGTCGCGGCGCGCGTGCCGTTCTTCGTGGCGGGACGCGGCGAGACCGCGGGGATCGACCCCGCGACGCGCGTGGATCCCAGGATCCCCTCGATCGTCCCCGACGCCACCAGCGCCGAGCGCGAAGCCGACCGGATCCTCGCGCGCTACGCGCCGCCCGGCGTGCTGGTGGACGACAACCTGACCGTGCTCCAGTTCCGCGGCGAGACCGAGCGCTACCTCACCCATCCGCACGGCTCGGCGAGCCTCGATCTCATGCGCATGGCGCGCGTGGGGCTGCTCGCCGATCTGCGCGCGGGCGTCGAAGCCGCGCGGGCCTCCAGCGCGCCCGTCACGCGAGCCGGGGTCCGCGTGATCGGGGACGGCACGCCCCGGTCCGTGGAGCTTCGCGTCCTCCCTCTCCGCACCGGTCCCGAAGGAGCACGTTGCTTCCTCATCCTCTTCGAGGACGAGGGCGCCGGCGCGGAGCCCGGCGCGGCGAGCGCGACGGCTCTCGCCGCGCCTCCCCCCCGCCCCCCGGAGGCCGGCCGTCCCGACGCAGACGCGATCACCGAGCTGCGCCACGAGCTCGACGCGAGCCGCGAGCACCTGCAAGCGGTGATCGAGGAGTACGAGGCCGCCAACGAAGAGCTCAAGTCGGCGAACGAGGAGATCCTGGCCAGCAACGAGGAGCTCCAGGCCACCAACCAGGAGCTGCAGAACGCCAAGGAGGAGATGCGCTCCGCGAACGAGGAGCTGGAGACGGTCAACGAGGAGCTGCAGTACCGCAACCGCGACCTCGGGCGCGTCAACGACGACCTCGCGAACCTCCTCGCCGGCGTCCACATCCCGGTGGTCATGGTGGGTCGGGACCTGCGCATCCGCCGCCTGACGAGCCAGGCCACGACCGCGCTGAGCCTGCTCCCCTCCGACGTGGGACGACCGCTGCGTGACGTGCGGCTGGGGCTCGATCTTCCCGATCTCGACGCCGCGATCGCGCGCGTCATCGCCACGCTCGAGTCGACCAGCTTCGAGGTGCGCGACCGCGCCGGTCGCTGGCTCTCGGTGCGGATCCGGCCCTACGAGACCCTCGAGCACAAGATCGACGGCGCCGTCATCAGCGTCGTCGACGTCGACGTGCTCAAGCGCGCCGAGGTCGAGATCCGCGAGTCCCGTGACTTCGTTTCGACGGTCCTCGACAGCGCGCGGATCTCGATGGTGGTGCTCGACGCGAACTCGCGGATCCGCATCGCCAATCGGACCTTCGCCACCAACTTCCAGGTCGCTACCGAGAACCTCCCCGGAGTCGCGTTCCTCGAACTCGCCGGTGGCCTCTGGAACGTGCCCCAGCTCCACGAGCTGCTGGATCGAGTGCGCGCCGGTGGCGATCCGATCGAAGGGTTCGAGATCGAGCGCGACCTGCCGACGGTGGGTGCGCGGGTGTTGCACGTCAACGCGCGACGGGTCGCATCCGAGGACGGCGCCGGGCCGCTGGTCCTGCTCTCGATCGACGACGTGACCGAGGAGCGCCACGCCGAACGCGCCCGGCACGAGCTCGACCTCGCGGTCTTCCGCGCGCAGAAGCTCGAGAGCCTGGGACGCCTCGCGGGCGGCGTCGCCCACGACCTCAACAACCTGCTCACTCCGATCCTCGGCAACGCCGAGCTCGGCCTCTCGCTCGTTCCCACCGACTCACCCGTGGCGCCGGTACTGAGCGAGGTATCCGCCGCGGCGGGGAAGGCCGCCGCGCTGATCGGCCAGTTGCTCACCTTCGCCGGCAAGGGGCAGCGGTTCACGGGGCCGGTCGGTCTGCGCCAGCTCGTGACCGAAATCCGTGGGCTCTTCGAGGCCGCCATCGAGGAGCGCGCGACGCTCCACTACGAGCTCTCGCCCGCGAGCCTCACGGTGGTCGCCGATTCGGCGCAGATCAAGCAGATCCTGATGAACCTGGTGGTCAACGCGGCGGAGGCCGTGGGCGAGGGCGGCGGGACGATCACGGTCCGCACCCGCGAGATCCAGGCCACCACGGACGATCTCAAGTCGCCGTACCTGATCGACACGCTCGCTGCAGGCCCCTACGCGCTGATCGAGGTGTCCGACGACGGCAGCGGACTCGACTCCGAGACGATCGAGAAGCTCTTCGACCCGTTTCACTCCACCAAGTTCCTGGGGCGTGGCCTCGGCCTGGCCTCGGCGCTCGGCATCGTGCGTAGCCACCGGGGAACCATCCAGGTCGCGAGCCAGCCCGGCCGAGGCAGTACGTTTCGGCTCCTCCTCCCCCTCGCGCCGAGCGAGCCCTCCCGCGCCGGCGACGTCCCCGCCGCGCACCCCGCGGCGCCCGGGGCGGTGACCGCGCTGGTGGTGGATGACGAGCCCGCGGTGCGGGCGCTCGCGACCCGGATCCTGCGGTCCGGGGGCATCGTCGTCGTGGAGGCCCGCGACGGCGCCGAGGCCGCCGAGCTCTTCCGGCGGCGCGGCGGCGAAATCGACCTCGTGCTGCTCGACGTCTCCGTGCCCCGCGTCGGCGGGCTCGAGGCGCTCGAGCGCCTTCGAGAGCTACGCCCCACGCTGCCGATCGTGGTGATGAGCGGCTTCGCCTCGAGATCCTTGCCGGCGTCCGTGCTCGCGCATCCCGCCACCCGCTACCTGCCCAAACCGTTCGGCGCCCGCGAGCTGCTCAGCACGGTGCACCAGGCGCTCGAGGCCCGCGAACCTGCACCAGGCTGAGCCGCGCGCATCCCGGGGGAGCGAGCCGCTTCAGCGCACCCGCTCCCTCGGGCGCCGGAGGGTCGCGCGTCGCGCGACCGGCGATACGCGACGGCGCACCATCGCCGCTCCCGTCGATCCCTGTACGGCGGGGATCGAGCAGGGATCCGCGACGGCGGCGATGCCCACGCCCCGTCGTATCGCCGGGCACGCGGCGCGTGCCCCTCCCGATCGCCCCAGGACGGAGGGTCGCGCGTCGCGCGACCGGCGATACGCGACGGCGCACCAACGCCGGTCCCGTCGATCCCTGTACGGCGCGGATCGAGCAGGGATCCGCGACGGCGGCGATGCCCGCGCCCCGTCGTATCGCCGGGCACGCGGCGCGTGCCCCTCCCGATCGCCCCAGGTCGGAGGGTCGCGCGTCGCGCGACCGGCGATACGCGACGACGCACCATCGCCGCTCCCGTCGATCCCTGTACGGCGCGGATCGAGCAGGGATCCGCGACGGCGGCGATGCCCACGCCCCGTCGTATCGCCGGGCACGCGACGCGTGCCCCTCCCGATCGCCCCAGGACGGAGGGTCGCGCGTCGCGCGACCGGCGATACGCGACGGCGCACCATCGCCGCTCCCGTCGAGCCCTGTACGGCGCGGATCGAGCAGGGATCCGCGACGGCGGCGATGCCCGCGCCCCGTCGTATCGCCGGGCACGCGGCGCGTGCCCCTCCCGATCGCCCCAGGACGGAGGGTCGCGCGTCGCGCGACCGGCGATACGCGACGACGCACCATCGCCGCTCCCGTCGATCCCTGTACGGCGGGGATCGAGCAGGGATCCGCGACGGCGGCGATGCCCACGCCCGTCGTATCGCCGGGCGCGGCGCGTGCCCTCCCGATCGCCCCAGGACGGAGGGTCGCGCGTCGCGCGACCGGCGATACGCGACGGCGCACCATCGCCGCTCCCGTCGATCCCTGTACGGCGCGGATCGAGCAGGGATCCGCGACGGCGGCGATGCCCACGCCCCGTCGTATCGCCGGGCACGCGGCGCGTGCCCCTCCCGATCGCCCCAGGACGGAGGGTCGCGCGTCGCGCGACCGGCGATACGCGACGGCGCACCAACGCCGCTCCCGTCGATCCCTGTACGGCGCGGATCGAGCAGGGATCCGCGACGGCGGCGATGCCCGCGCCCCGTCGTATCGCCGAGCACGCGGCGCGTGCCCCTCCCGATCGCCCCAGGACGGAGGGTCGCGCGTCGCGCGACCGGCGATACGCGACGGCGCACCAACGCCGGTCCCGTCGATCCCTGTACGGCGGGGATCGAGCAGGGATCCGCGACGGCGGCGATGCCCACGCCCCGTCGTATCGCCGGGCACGCGGCGCGTGCCCCTCCCGATCGCCCCAGGACGGAGGGTCGCGCGTCGCGCGACCGGCGATACGCGACGGCGCACCATCGCCGCTCCCGTCGAGCCTGGTACGGCGCGGATCGAGCAGGGATCCGCGACGGCGGCGATGCCCACGCCCCGTCGTATCGCCGGGCACGCGGCGCGTGCCCCTCCCGATCGCCCCAGGACGGAGGGTCGCGCGTCGCGCGACCGGCGATCCGCGACGGCGGCGATGCCCACGCCCCGTTGTATCGCCGGGCACGCGGCGCGTGCCCCTCCCCCAGGCGCGCGATCGGTCGCGGGCGATCAGTGATGCTGGTTGCGGCCGAAGTTGAGGCCCATGTGGCGGATGACCTCGGCGAAGCGACCGTCGGAGGGCGGCGGTCCGTACGGCAGCGAGCGGCCGTGCACCACGTCGACCAGCGCCACGTTCACCTCCGCGCTGCCCGCACCGGACTTGAGCGCGGACTCCCGGAACCGGCGGCACATCGCGGTGACCTGATCGGGCTCGTCGATCCGGTAGAACGCGAGCACGAAGAGCGAGAGGTCCCTGCCGACGAGGCGCTTGCTCGCTCGCACCGCCTCCTCGCCGCGCTCGATGAAGCGCTCGGTGGAGCCGGGGTCGAGGGTGTCGAAGGAGCGCAGGTGGATCCAGAACCTGAGCGGCCAGGCGCTCGCGTTGAGCGACCACGAGAACCCCTCGACGTCGGCGCGCCGCCACGCCAGCCCCTTGCGACCCTCGATCAGCTCCTGGCAGGTGCGCTTGGCGAACGCGGACACGACGCTTCCGGTGACACGATCGGTGGCGCGTGGCCGCGAGCGCGCCTCGAGCGTCGCCGCGACCTCCAGGTCCTCGGGAGTGATCGGCGCGGTGTGGCGGCTCGGCACGTGGAACGTGCCCGACGAGAACGTCACCCAGCGCTCGTCGTATTCGCGGCGCGCTTCGCCGTTCGAGAGCACGTCGTAGGCCTCGTTGAGCTCGGCCATCCGGATCGACGCCTGCGCCTGCAGCTCCTCGCTCTCGCCGATCACGTAGTCGGGATGGTGGGTGCGGGCGAGGCGGCGATACGCCGCCTTGATCGCGGTCGCGGTGGCGCCGCGCTCCACGCCGAGGATGGAGTAGTAGTCCTTCACACCTTCGGCTCGCGCCTCAGATCCCATACGTCCTGCGCAGCAACCGCAGCACGCGGGCGTTGAGGTCCTCGCTCGAGAACGGCTTCGACACGTAGTCGTCGGCGCCCACGTGGTAGCCCTTGGCGCGGGACTGGTCCTCGCCCGGGCTCGCGAGCATCACCACCGGCACGAACGCCGTGCGGATGTCCTCGCGCAGGTGGCGGCACAACTCGAAGCCGTCCATGCCGCCGAGCGCGACCTCCGCGATCACCAGGTCGGGCAGCCGCTCCGAGACCGCGCCGAGCGCGTCCTCGGCGCTCGTCGCGACCATCACGTCGACCTCGACCGGCAAGAGCGCGAGCGCCGACTGGATGCCTTCGAGGACGCCGGGGTCGTGATCGACCACCAGCACGTTGGGCCGCTTCACGGTCGGCTGCGGTCGCGCCCGCGGCGCGGGGCGTGGCATCGCCCACTCGGTGGGCCCGGCGCCCGCGGCGGAGGTGCCGACGCCGGCCATCGCCATCCCGCCACCTCCACCACCGCCACCCCAGCCCGCGGAGGCCGCGGCCCGCGGCATCGGCGTCGGCGCGGGCGGACGCCTGCGTACCGGCGTGGTCCGCGAGTACTCGAAGGTGTCGCTCCCCGGCGCGCGCTTCTTGGCGTTGCAGTAGGGGCAGATCCGCCACTCGATCTTGAGCTCCTGGCCGCACCCCTCGCACAGGTCCTTGAGCGAGTGGAGGCAATACGGGCAGGTCGAGAAGTCGAGGTGGATGAAGGCGGTGCACTGCGGGCAGCGCACCAGGTCTTCCTCGTCGAACTGGATGACGCGCAGCACTTCCTCGGGCGAGGTGACGCCCTGGCGCAGCTTCTCGAGGGCGTCGTCGGCGAGCATGCGCGTGCCGGTCTGGGCGACCGCCTTGCGCAGCTCGCCCTCGGTGCCCTTCTTCTGGATGAGCTCCTTCAACTTGGGCGTCATGCGCACCATCTCGAAGATGCCCACCCGGCCCGCGTAGCCGGTGCGTCCGCACGCGCCGCAGCCGCGGCCCCGGTAGAACGTCATCTGCGTCCCCTCGAGGCGCAGCTTGGCGAGCACGTCGGGCGGCGGCGTGTACGCCTCCTTGCAGCGCATGCAGATGCGGCGCGCGAGGCGCTGCGCGACGATGAGCTGCACCGACGACGTGATGAGCACCGGGTCGACGCCGAGGTCGAGGAGCCGCGTGATCGTCGCGAGCGCGCTGTTGGTGTGCACCGTGCTCAGCACCAGGTGGCCCGTCATGGCGGCGCGGAACGCGATCTCGGCGGTCTCGAGGTCGCGGATCTCGCCGACCAGGATCACGTCCGGGTCCTGGCGCAGCACCGAGCGCAGCACCTTGGGGAACGTGAGGCCGGTCTTGGTGTTGACCTGGACCTGGGTGATCCCCGCGAGCTGGTACTCGATCGGATCCTCGACCGTGACGATGTTGACCTCGGGGCTCTTGCGCTTGGTCAGCATCGAGTAGAGGCCGGTCGTCTTGCCCGACCCGGTCGGGCCGGTCACCAGCACCATGCCCTGCGGCTGGTTGAGGCAGCCCTCGAGGGTGGCGCACTGCTCGTCGGTGAGGCCCATCGCGCGGAAGGTCGGGATCTGGTTGGTGCCGAGGACGCGCATCACCACCTTCTCGCCGAAATGGGTCGGCAAGGTGGAGACGCGGATGTCGAGCGACTTGCCCTGGAACTGCGCCTTGATGCGGCCGTCCTGGGGCAGCCGGCGCTCGGCGATGTCGAGGTCGGCCAGGATCTTGAGGCGCGACGTGACCGCGGCGTGCAGCCACTTGGGCACCTGCATGTAGTCGCGCAGCACGCCGTCGACGCGCAGCCGCACCTGCAGGTTGTTGAGGCCGGGCTCGACGTGGACGTCGGAGGCGCCGCTCTTGATGGCGTCCTGGATGAGCAGGTTCACCATCCGCACCACCGGCGCGAGCTGCGCCGCCTCGCGGGCGTCCATGGCGTCGAGGTCGACGCCGCTCGCGCCCTCGGCGACGAAGCTGAGCTCGGTGGCGTCGGCGACGTTGCTCAGGAAGTCCTGGAGCTTGTCCTCGGTGGTGTAGTAGCGGTCGATGGCGTCGACGATCTCGGTGCGGCTCGCGACCACCGGGCGCACGCTCAGGCCCGCGGCGAAGCTCACGTCCTGGATGGCGCTGAAGTCGGACGGGTCGGCCATCGCCAGGACCAACGAGTTCTTCTCGACCTTGATGGGCATCACGGTGTGCTTGCGCGCCATCTCCTCGGTCACCGCGCGCAGCGCCTTGGGGTCGACGGTCGCGCTGGCGAGACGCACCAGCGGGAGGTCGAGCCACTTCGAGAAGGTCTCGGAGAGCGACTCCTCCGACACCCGCTTCTCGTGGATGATGAGGTCGAAGAGCGACATGCGCCGCTTCTTCGCTTCCTCGACGCACTGCTCGAGATCGGCGGCGTTGAGGATCCCGGCCTGAAGAAGCAGTGGTCCCAAGGTCTTGGACATCTCTCGCTCCGCGGCGGGATGCCCGAGAGCCCCCCGCACTCCGTGTGGGCCGCGATCGCGATCGCGATTTACGTACCGCCCCTCGACCGAGTCAAGGTGCGGTCGCTCCTCGTGACCTGGGCTCGCTCCCCGTTGGCCGCGTAGCTTTGCAATCCGGGCTCCATGCGAAACGCGCCGTTTCCGTGCGGGATTTCGGTGCAGAGGTCACTGAGCGACCACAAATTGTCAGCATGCGGCGCGCCCCGCTGTCGGGATAATGACGGTCCCTCGCTACCCCGAACGAAAGTAGGCGCGGCGGGGATGGCCGGAGGGTCGCGCGTCGCGCGACCGGCGACACGCGACGACGCACCATCGCCGCTCCCGTCGATCCCTGTACGGCGCGGA
>JADJOY010000060.1 GCA_016713535.1 Deltaproteobacteria bacterium | reverse complement strand
CGCGGCCGCACGAGGGATCGATCAGCGATCGCCAGCATCGGCGATGCACGCCCGGATGCGTATCGCCGGGCACGCGGGGGCGTGCCCCTGTGCGCCTTCAATGGCGCGTGACTCGTGGGGTGCAAGTCCCCACCGGACAGACGCTCTCCGGTCCGTAACCGAACGTACCGCGTTGCCGCGAGGCAGGGTGGAGAGCAACGTGAGGGTGAATCGCCGGGTCCGGCAGCGTAAGCGAATCCGATCTGGCATCCGTGGGGCGGTGAGCCTGTAGGGAATGGTTAGGCCCAAACGACCCTCCTCCCATCTGGGTCGCGTGCGACAGCGGACCGACGCGGTCGAGGGGTCCACCACGCTAGGGGCAGCGTGCAAGCGAGGGTGGGGTCCCACGGCCCGTGGTTGGGAGCAGAACGGCGAGAAGGTCAGCGCGCAGTAAGAGAAGGAGACCCGCCGATCCGGGGCAGTCGGTCCGGCAGGAGTCAGAGGCCTCGTAGTAGCGACGAAGCGCCAACGGGCGGAGCGAAGGGGGCCAGGGAGGTGGATGCGTGCAATCTGAACCGCAGGAAGGACACCCGGCCGTCAGTGGGGCGTGAGCCCTGAGCAAGGCGGAGACGCAACGAGGCCGAGGAGGCCGTACGCGGAACCGACGGTTCTGGACGGAGCGCATGTTGGTGACTTGCATCGGGAGTGAGAGGAGGTAAGTGGTACTGCCCGATCGGACAAGGTGTTCGCCCCGGAGAAACCGCGCGGCGGCGGGCGAAGGTCCAGGCCAACCGAGGTGCGGCGGGAGGGACCACCAGAGCGTGGAGCAGTTCGGTAGGAACGCGGAGAGGTACCTGGCGCAGCCCCATGAGGAGCCGCGCACGGACCAGTACCGTCTGCGGGCGGTACGACGACACTGATTGCGAAGCCGGGAACGAACCAGCAACGTCCGGGCGGGGATCCCGACGGATCGCGACCGGATCGTGCAGACGGTACTGCGCAAACGTGCTCGAGCCGATCTGGGGGAACGTACGTTCGTGGACGAGAGCGACGGGTTCCGGCCGGGGCGCGGTTGTCGACATGCGCTGCGGCGGGTGCAGTGCTCTTGGACGCGGGCTTCACGTGGGTCGTCGATGTGGACATCCGGAGCTACTTCGACACGATCGACCACGGGCAGCGCGATGACCGGAGGTCAAGGGTCGTGAGCGACGGACGGGTGCTGGCGCTCGTCGAAGCGTTCCTGAAGCAGGAGTTCGGAGGAGATGCGCGTAGCTGGCCCCCCGAACGGGGGGACGCCGCAGGGCGCGGGATCAGTCCGTTGTTGGCGAACATCTACCCTCCATCCGGTGGACGTGGTGTTGGTGGAATCAGGCTTCGCGCCGGTGCGCTACGCCGACGATCTTGTGATCCTGTGCCAGTCGGAGGCACGCGCACAGGAGGCGCTTCTCTTCTGGTTACTCGGACGCGAGGTCGAACGACGTGGCTTGCAAATTGCACCCCCGAGAAGACCCGGGTGGTGGACGCGAGGCGCCGGGCGGCTTGACTTGGGCTATCACTTGAGCAAGGCCGGCGCTGGCCGCGCGAGAAGAGCCTCGATCGCTCAAGAACAAGATCCGGGCGTAAGACGCGCCGCACGTCCGGGCAGAGCCTGTCCGTCATCGAGGAGCCGGAACCGGCCCCTGATCGGCTGGTTCGGGTTTCAAACACGGCCATCGCCACATCGCCCGGGCGTCTGATGGATGGCTCCGGATGCGACTGCGCAGCGTCCTCCGCCGCCGCAAGGGTGGCCGAGGTCGCGCGCGGTGCCGATCACCAACAGTGGCCCAACGCCTTCCAGCAGCGCGGGTTGTGCAGCCTGGCTGCAGCCCACGCCGCGATCCGTCAGCCTCGATGAGAGCGAACCACTTCCTGGAGAGCCGGATGCGGGAGATCTGCACGTCCGGTTCGGAGGGGGGCGGGGCCGGGTAACTGGCCCTGCCTACCCCTATCCGAGCGCGGAGCGCCGTACCGAGGTGCGCCGGTCACGTCACGACGCCGCGACGGCCGCCGGACGCAGCGGAGCGAGGGCGCGCTCGAGGTGGCCGACCGACTCGGCGTCGCGGTGCAGGAACACCGCCGCCATCATGCGCGGCACGGGCGAGCCGTACGCCGGCGCGAGCAGGCGCACCGGCCGCGCGTCGAGCGTGAGCTCGTCGCCGGTGCCCGGGATCGGCAGCGAGATCTGGAGGCGCTCGGCGAGCGGCGGGTGCAGCCGCGACTCGATCTCGAGGAGGATGCCGCCGGCGCTCACGTCCACCGACGTGGCGAACCAGGTGCCCGAGGCGGTGCGGACTCGCACCGCGCTGCGGATGGGTTGGCGTGGGTGGAGCCGTCGCTCGGGCCGGTCGGTGACCTCGAGGATCATCTCGACCAGCTCTTCTTGGCCCAAGGATGGAACCATCATGGTGAGTCCTTCGCGGCGCGACGATGCGCCCATGCGGGCGAGGGTTAGCGAACCGCATGCCACGCGCCTTCGCGCCGGATCCGCGCAACTTTCGGCGCTCGGCCGCGCCGGTTCGCCAACCACGGTTGGCGGCGGTCACTCGTCGCCATCACACAGGACGCGGTCGCGGCCGAGGGCCTTGGCGCGTCGCAGCGCGGTGTCGGCCCGCTCGAAGACGCGCTCGAAGGTGTCACCGCTGCCGTGGGCGGCGACGCCGATGGTGGCGCTGATCAGCTCGCCCTCGCCGGCAACGACCGAGACGTCGTTGCGGATCGTGGCGCGCACGCGGCTCGCGACGATGCGGGCTTCGGACAGGTCGGCGCCCGGCAGCACCAGCAGCAGCTCGTCGCCGCCGAAGCGGATCGCGATGTCGGCGCGCCGCACCTCGCGCAGGATCGCTTCGCCCACCGCCGCGAGCACGCGATCGCCCACGTCGTGACCGAGGCGATCGTTCACGTCCTTGAAGAAGTCGATGTCGATCAAGGCGAGCGCGTAGCCGATGCGCAGGTCGAGCCACTCCTCGATGCGCGCCGGCAGCTCGCTCAGGAAGTAGTGCTTCGAGCGCAGCCGGGTCTGCGGGTCGACGTCGACCTGGCTCACCTTCTCGGCGACCACCTCCTGGTACGAGAGGTCGAGATCGTCGAGGAGGTCGAAGCGCAAGATGACCTCGCCGAGCTGCACCTTGTCGCCGCTCTCCAGCACCGCGTCGCGCACCGGGTGCCCGTTCACGTACGTCCCGTTGCGCCCGCCGAGATCGCGGATCCGCACCTCGAGTCCGCCGCGGTGGTTGCGGCCGGTCTCGATGCGGGCGTGCTCGCGCGACACCGTGCTCTCGACGAGCTGGATCGACGACTCCGGCGCGCGCCCCACGTCGAGGGTGAGCCCCTCGCCCCCGATCGGGTAGGTCCTCCCCAGTGCCGCGCCGTGGATCACCGTGAGCGCTGCCTTGCGCGAGGTCGGCCGCGGCGTCGGCAGCCGAAGGCTAGGGTCGGTCCCGAGCCGATGCCCGAGGTCGGTGGAGGTGACCGCACGGGTGCGGTCCT
The DNA here is from genome assembly GCA_016713535.1 of Deltaproteobacteria bacterium. Taxonomy (GTDB): domain Bacteria; phylum JADJOY01; class JADJOY01; order JADJOY01; family JADJOY01; genus JADJOY01. The sequence continues at coordinate 58,678 of JADJOY010000060.1, read as the reverse complement.
CACGGGTCGGCATCGAGTCCTCGCTCCGCGGTGCGGCGCTCGAGGGGGAGGCCGGCGCCGGGCGACGCGCGGTGCGCGGCAGGTGCAGCACACCGCGTGGCGCCGGGGCAGTCGTCGGCGAGGAGGGGAAACGCGCGAGGATCGTCGGCATCCATCGTCCCGAGAGCGCCGGGGGAGGGCGCGTCCATGGCGGCGGACGCTCGGCGCCGCGCGGACTCTCGCTCGGTAAAGCGAGCGCCGTGCCAAGAGGCCGGGTGGGGCGACCGCTCGCGCGTGCTGGTGCCGGGATGGTTGGGGGGACCGACCACGGATCCAGTGTCTCCGTGCCGGAAGCCGGTGCAAAACGGCGGATCGTGCGGGAGCCGCCCGCGCCGAGGCGGTGGCCCCCCGCGGGGCGATCGACCCCGCGCCGAGCGCCCGGCCCTCCCGCCCGTGCCACCGCGATTTCGCACGGCGCGGCTCCGCCGCATCCCGCGGTTGGCACCGGACGAGCGCTGTCCCGCGGGGCGGCTCAGGCCTTACACTGAGGGCCGAGCCGAACCTGGGTGCAGCCTCGCGCCCGGTGGAGATCCAGCGATGAGCCAGCCGCACTCGACGCCGCCGACCGTCATCATCCGAGCCTGTCCCGATTACGACGTCGAGCGGATCCGCTCGATCGTCCGCGACGGGCTCACCGAGCTCGAGCTACGGCCGTTCGGGCGCACGCTGGTGAAGCCCAACTGCGTCGCGTCCGGGCCGAACTTCCCGAACGCGTACACGCGCCCCGAGTTCCTCGAGGGCGTGCTCAAGGCGCTCAAGGACCGCGCCATGCCGAACCTCACCGAGATCGCCCTCGGCGAGCGCTGCGGCATCACCGTGCCCACCCGCTACTCGTTCAAGGAAGCGCACTACTACGAGATGGCGGAGCGCGTCGGTGGGGTGAAGACCTACCACTTCGACGAGACCTCGCAGGTCGAGATCCCGCTCTACCACCAAGGAAGGCTGCGCGATTCGCTCTTCACGCCCGAGCCGATCGCCGCCGCCGACTTCTTCGTGAACTGCCCCAAGTTCAAGGCGCACCCCTGGACCACCGTGACGTTCTCGATGAAGAACTACATCGGCATCCAGGACGACCGGCATCGGCTCATCGACCACGACCACTCGCTCAACGAGAAGGTCGCCGACCTCCAGTACATCATCCAGCCGCAGTTCATCGCGATCGACGGGATCATCGCCGGCGAGGGCCGCATGCTCACGCCGATCCCGTTCGACCTGAAGCTGGTGGTGATGGGCAACAACCAGGTCGCGTTCGACGCGGTGTGCTGCCACATCATCGGGCTCGACCCGCTGAGCGTCGACCACATCCGCATGGCCCACGAGCGCGGCTTCGGGCCGGTGTCGCTCGACGAGATCCGCATCACCGGCGACGTCAGCCTGGCCGACGCGCAGCAGCGCGCGAAGGGCTTCAAGACCGGGTTGATCCGCGTCGAGGACTACTTCGCGCACACCAACATCCGCGCCTACGGCGGGCCGCCGCCCGATCCCAAGCACGAGTACTGCTGGGGCGGGTGCCCGGGCGCGCTCGAGGAGGCGATCGAGATCCTGCGCCTCTACGACACCCACACCGACACCAAGATGCCGAAGGTGCACCTGGTGTTCGGAGCGTACAAGGGAGAGATCGACCGCAAGCCCGGTGAGAAGGTGATCTTCATCGGTGACTGCGCGAGCTTCCACGGCAACGCCGGCGGTACGACGATCGACCTGCCGAGCGTCTACCGCGACCGCTCGACCCAGGACCCGCACACCGCCAAGCACGACGACATCTACGTGAAGATGGGGAAGGTCATGGCCAAGTTCTGGAACAACCGGAACGAGGACCACTTCCGCATGGCGGGATGTCCGGTGAGCGTCGCCGAGCAGGTGCTGATGCTGGTCAAGCTCGGCGGCCTGCGGAACCCGTACTTCGATCCGAGCATGGCGGTCGGCTTCACGAGCAGCTACTTCTCGTGGCGGACGCGGCAGGCGATCCAGCGCATCCTGGGCGAGCCCTACAACAAGGCCGGTGCCTACAAGCGCGGCTCGGCCCGGCCGGAGCAAAGCCTCCCACCCGCCGGCGCTCGGACCACCCTCGAGGCCTGACGCGGGTTGGAAGGCCGCGGTCCCTGGAGGGCCGCGGTCCCTCGCGGCCGCAGCCGGCGAACACTCTCGGTCTGGAGGGCCCGCCTCCGGCGGGCCGGGGCGCCGAGCTCGGGAGGGCTGACGCCCTCCCCTACACACCCACCGGGAGGGCTCGTGGGAGCGTAGAGGCGAGCCCCGCGATGGAGGGGCACGCGTCGCGTGCCCGGCGATACGCCTCGGCGCCTCGCATCGCCGCCGCCGCCGATCGCGGTTCATGGAGCGCGCGCGCTCCGTCGCGCGCCGGCGTCTTCTCGCGACTCCGGACCCGGCCGTACCCCGGTCTGGAGGGCCCGCCTCCGGCGGCCGGCGGTTCCGATCGATCCCTGGCGGCCGACGAAGCGGCCGCGCTCCAGCCGGGCGGGGACTCCAGTACGGGAGGGGCACGCGTCGCGTGCCCGGCGATACGCCTCGGCGCCTCGCCGTCGCCGCCGATCGCGGTTCATGGAGCGCGCGCGCTCCGTCGCGCGCCGGGGCGCCGAGCTCGGGAGGGCTGACGCCCTCCCCTACACACCCAGCGGGAGGGCTCGTGGGAGCGTAGGGGCGAGCGTGAGCTCGCCCGCGCATCGCCGGGCACGGCGCTGGTTCAGCGCGGACGTACGATCGTGCGGGTCAGCGTCGCCAGCAGCAGGCGATCGGTGAGGCGGTCACCGCGGAGCTGCACGCGCAGCCACGCGACGGTCGCGAGCAGCACGGGCACGATCTTCTCCGCGGCGCAGTGGGTCGCGCCCGGGATCGACCACACGGTCGCGTTAGGAAAGGCGCGGAAGACGTCGAGATCCGCAGCGGGCACGTAGGCGTCGTCGCTGCCGTTCACGGCGAGTAGCGGCGCAGTCGCCCGGGGCGTGAGCAAGCCGGCGCCGCGCAGCGAGAAGAGCTCGACGAGCTTCGCGGCCTCCTCGGGAGGTGGGAGCGCATCGAGACGGACGGCGTTGGCGACGATCCCGGGCATCCCGTTGGGCATCCGCATCAGCGCCGCGCCGTCCCGCGGCGCCGCGCCCACCGGGCCGCCGAGGTCGACCCCCGCGTCCACCGCGCCCGTGAGCACGAGCTTCGCGGCCCACGGCCCGCCCGCGCTGAGACCGAACGAAGCCGTTCGCGCCGCCCCGCCGCGCACGGCCTCCAGCGCGCCGCGATAGACCTCGTCGGCGTCGGGCGCGAGCGGGATCCTCGACTCGCCGGTCCCCGGCATGTCGATCGCCGCGACGCGGAACCCGCCGAACTGCACGAACAGCAGCGCGATGCGGTGAAGCTCCATCTTCCAGGTGTCGACGCCGCCCGAAACGATCACCAGCGGCGCCGCAGCGCCGCGAGTCCCACGCGGAGAGAAGAGGTGCGCCGCGACCGGCGCCGTCGCGCCGCGATACGGCACCGCGAGCTCGCGGCGCTCGAACGCGCACGGAAACCCGCGCGCCGCCGCGAGATAGCACGCGAGCTGACGCGCGTAGGCCTCGCGTCTCGCCGCCGTCACGAGGCTCGGGAACTTCGCGGCGCCGTAGCACGCGGAGGCGAGCAGCGATCGTCCCGCTCGCTCGGCGGCCTCGCCTTCGCGGACCCACTCGGTGGTCCAGCCGCCCGCGCCGTCGCGCCACGCGTCGTCGATCCGCGCGCGCACGCGCTCGATCACGCCGCGCGGGATCCCCCAGCCGCGGAACTGCCGCGCGCGTTCGGCGAAGAGCTCGGCAGGGTCGAGCGGGAAGGTGAACGGCATCGCGCGCGGAAGATAGCGCGCGGCGATGACCCCATCGCGCGGACGCGCTCTAGCCGCCCAGGTCCTCGATCGCCGCGGAGGTGCACTCGGGGGGCGCGCTCGCCGGGTTGCAGCGCGACGGCGTGCCTTCCGGGATCGCGAACGAGTAGCCGTTCGGCCCGCTCCCCGCCTCGGGGAAGTCGGTCGAGATGTACTGCGAGCCGGCGGTGAGGGCGGCGTCGCGGTCGGCGGTGTCGCCGTCCCCCGCGCTCGCGGCCCCGTCCGCGGTGCTGCGGATCAGCTTGTGGTTAGCGAGCGCGGCGCCGATCTCGCTCTCGCGTCCTGCGGCGCCGTCGATCACGAGCACGCTCGCGTTCGGATCGTCCGGTTCGTAGCGCGCGAACATCATCTTGCCGACCAGCGAGCGGTTTCCCTCGACGTAGAGGTCGCGGAGCCGCCCCGGATCGTTGAGCGCGAAGAGCACGGTGCCGCGCGACTCGCCGAGGGTCGGCCAGCCGCTCGTGCTCAGGGCCTCGCCGAGCGTGCTCGCCGTGCCGCGGATGCGGTCGGGCGTGAGCACGCGCTCGAGCGGCCACACCTCACGGATCTCGGCGTCGATCTCGTCCAGGTGATCGTCGAGCTTCACCACGTCGATGTCGTCCTTGGGCTCGACCAGGATGAGCATCGGGTGATGGTCGGGGTGCGCGTCGGACCAGGCCTTCATCTCGGCGAGGCAGTCGGTGAACCAGAAGCACACCGTGCGCGGGTCGACCAGCGGGATGTGGTAGACGGCGAGCCGCCCTTCCTTCAACTGGAAGTGGACGTCGAGCTCGACCTGCCGGACACCGTCACGCTCGAGCTGATCGGTGAGGCTCGGCATCGTGTAGTTCCACTCGTGGATCAGCGTGGGCAGCGGCTCGGCGGGCCGCTGGTGGTAGCTGTTGTGGGTGCCCTTGGCCTGCACGTGGTTCACGCGCAGCACCGCGTCGAGCGGGTAGCGGTGGCCAGGGCTGCCGCCGTCGCCGCAGCCGCCGAGGACGGCCACCCCCACGGCCACGGCGAGCATCGTCACCGAAGCGCCTTTCCAGCGTCGCGGATCCGTCATGCGCGCGAGCTTACCGCGGGCACCGCCGATCCGATCGGGGCGCTGCGCGCGCCTCCGCGCTGCTATCTTCGACGGGCTCCCGCGGCCCCTGGTGGCCGCGAGCGAAGCGGCACGGCCCGGAGAGCGCCATGGCGACGCAGCGCAGCTACGACATCGTGATGTTCGGTGCGACCGGCTTCACCGGCCGGCTCACCGCCGAGTACCTCGCGCGCCGCATGGCGGACACCAAGTTTCGCTGGGCGATCGCCGGCCGCAACCGCGCCAAGCTCGACGAGGTGAAGCGTGCGCTGGTGGCGATCGAGCCCAAGGCGGAGGCGGTGGCGGTGCTCGAGGCGAACGTCGAGTCGCCCGAGTCCCTCGACGCGCTGGCGCGCGCCGCGCGCGTGGTCATCACCACGGTGGGCCCGTACGCTCTCCACGGCGAGCCGCTGGTGGCGGCGTGCGCGCGCGCCGGCACCGACTACGTCGATCTCACCGGCGAGCCCGAGTTCGTCGACCGCATGCTCGAGCGCTACGACGACGAGGCCCGCAAGACCGGCGCGCGCATCGTCCACTGCTGCGGCTTCGACAGCATCCCCCACGACCTCGGCGCCTACTTCACCGTCAAGCAGCTCCCATCCGATCAGCCGATCGTGATCGAGGGCTTCGTCCGCGGCGGCGGCAAGTTCTCGGGCGGCACGTGGGCCTCGGCGCTGGGTGCCTTCGCCGGCGCGGGTGCCTACTACAAGCGCCGCATGGCGAAGCGTGGCAAGCGCGCCGCCGGGGATGGCCGCAAGGTGCGGCCCGCGCCGGCGCGGCTGCGCTTCGATCGCGAGCTCGGTGCGTGGGCGTGCCCGCTGCCCACCATCGACCCGCAGATCGTGATCCGCTCGGCGCGCGCGCTGCCCGAGTACGGGCCCGACTTCCAGTACGGCCACTACGCCGAGGTGCGTTCGCTCGCGACCCTCGCCGCGGGCGCGGTCGGCATCGGCACGCTGGTCGCGCTCGCACAGATCCCACCCGCGCGGCGCGCCCTCGAGCGGCTGCGCCCGTCGGGCTCGGGGCCCAGTGAAGCGGAGCGCGCCCGCGCCCACTTCCGGGTGCGGTTCCATGGGCGCGCCGGTGAGCGGCGGGTGGTCACCGAGGTGCGCGGCGGCGATCCCGGCTACGGCGAGACCTCGAAGATGCTCGCCGAGTCGGCGCTGTGCCTGGCGCTCGATCGCAAGAAGCTTCCCGAGCGCGCGGGTGTGCTGACCACGGCGGTGGCGATGGGTGACCGGCTCCTCGAGCGGCTGCGCGCGTCCGGCATCAGCTTCGAGGTCGTGCCGCAGGGCTGAGCACGGAGACGACGTGACGACGCTCCTCGTCGCCCTCGTCCTGGCGGTCCATGCGGTGTGGCTGCCGGGCGCGCTCTTCACGCGCCTCGTCATGCCGGAGGCCGAGCGCTTCACCGCGCAGGTGGTAGGCGTGGCGCTCGGCTTCTACGTGATGCCGGTCGTCTACTTCGGCGCCGCGATGGTGTTCCGCACCGTCGTCTCGATCCCGCTGGTGCTCGGCGTGGCCACCGCGATCGACGCCGCGCTGGCTGCGGCGCTCGTGGTGCGTGCGCGCCGCGGCTCCGCCAGGCGGGACGCGGCGCCGCGATGAAGGTGCTCGCCGTCCACGAGGACGGGAACGCCAACCTCGCGGTGGTGAGCGAGCGCGGGGTCGAGTTCGCGGTCGCCGAGGAGCGGCTCTCGCGGACCCGCTTCCAGGGCGGGTTTCCGCGCCGCTCGCTGGCCGCGCTGACCGCGCACACCGGGCTCACGATCGACGACGTCGACGCGGTGGTGGTGGCGAACCGCTATCACGCCTACGCGCGTTTGCCGGGAGTGGAGCTACCGACCTTCGAGCACCCGTTCCTCGGGCTCTCGCAGAAGGGGATGCTCGTCTTCCAGGACCAGCTCTTCCGGGGTGGCGCGGTCGCGAAGGTCACCGAGCGCCTCGCCCGCGGACTCGCCCACCGCCGCATGAAGCGAGCCGTGCCGGTGATCGAGCACCACACCGCGCACGCGTATTCGGCGTACGTGCCGTCGGGCTTCGCCGAGTGCACGGCGGTCACCGTCGACAACTTCGGCGACGGCTACTCGTCGTCGGTGTTCGCGTGCAGGAACGGCCGCGTCGAGCGGCTCTACGGCTCGACCGCGCTCCACTCGCCGGGGCAGTTCTACGGCGAGGTGGCGCAGGTCCTCGGCTTCCACCCGCTGCTCGCCGGCAAGGTCACGGCGCTCGCCGCGTTCGGCGAGTCCGCGAAGGCCTATTGAGTGGTCGAGCCGCTCTTTGGCCTGAGCGCCGACGAGAAGGACTTCGTGCTGCCGCCGCTCGCCGAGAAGCGCCGCAACGGGCGCCTCTACCGGGCGCTCGACACCCACCGCCGCGAGGACGTCGCCGCCGCTGCACAGCGCCGCCTCGAGGACGTGCTGGTGCCGTACGTGCTGCGGGCGGTGCGCGAGACCGGGCTCGATCGGGTGGTGGTGGCGGGCGGGGTGTTCGGCAACGTCGCGGTGAACCGGCGGCTGGTCGAGCGGCCCGAGATCCGCGAGCTCTACGTCCAGCCCGCCATGACCGACCAGGGAATCGCGCTGGGCGCCGCGCTCGCGGTGCTGAGCGAGGGTGGTCCGCTCGCCGACTTCCGGCTCGACCACGTCTTCCTCGGGCCGGGCTACGGCGACGCGGAGATGGAGGAGGCGTTGCGGGGGGCCGGCGCGCCGTACCGCCGGATGGACGAGCCGAGCGAGGCGATCGCCGAGCTCCTCGCCCAGGGGGCGGTGGTCGCGCGCTTCGACGGCCGGCTCGAGCTCGGCCCGCGAGCCCTCGGCAACCGCTCGATCCTGGTGGCGGCCACCGACGCGAACCTCCCCGAGCGGCTCAACGTGGCGCTGCACCGCGCGAGCTTCATGCCGTTCGCGCCCGCCACCCTGGAGGACGAGGCCGATCGCCTCTACCCCGGGCTCGCCAAGGTCCGCTCCACCGCCCGCTTCATGACCGTGGCACTCGAGTGCGCGGACGAGCTGCGCCGGGCCTGCCCCGCCGTGATCCACCACGACGGCACCGCCCGCCCCCAGGTGGTCGGTGCTCGTGACAATCCGGGGTTCCACGCCATCCTGAACGCCTACCGTGCCAGGACGGGGATCGGCACTCTCCTCAACACGAGCTTCAACCTCCACGAGGAGCCGATCGTGTGCTCGCCCGCCGACGCGCTACGGGCGTTCGCCACCAGCGGCGTCGATCACCTGGCGCTCGGCCCTTTCCTGGTGACTCGGGCCGGGTGACGCGGCGTATGGGCAACCCGACGCGCAACTTGCAATTTTGGGCACGATCCTATTGCATGGCGGCGGTGCGTCATTTATGCTCGCGCGCCTCGACCCAATCGAAAAACGAGGGAGGAAGACACAATGCGTAAGGTCATCATGATGGTTGCTGCGGTTCCCCTGGTCATGTCGCTCGGCGGTTGCTGCAAGAAGGTCGACGACCTCTCGGCCAAGCTCGACGCTCTCGACCAGAAGGTCGGCGCGATGCAGTCGAAGGTGGACCAGGCGGCGATGGACGCGGCGAAGGCCGCTCAGCGAGCGGACGCGGCTGCGGCCGACGCGCGCGCTGCCGCTCAGAAGGCCGAGGACGCGTCGAGCGTCTCGAAGAAGGCCTTCAGCAAGGGCGTTCACAAGTAAGTCGACTCACTTCGTCCGAACCGCCTGACGCGAGTCAGGCGTCAAGCCGAAGTCGAAATGCCCGCCCCGGGTTTGCCCGGTGCGGGTGTTTCGTTTTTGGAGCGCGAGGCGCGACCGGGGTAGGGGGCGCGGCCCTGCAGCCGGTCGTCGGGTCGGCACCGGGAGGGGCACGCGCCGCGTGCCAGGCGGCGGGCGCGGCGGCGAAGGATCAGGGGCCGAAGGCCCCGTGCCCTCCAGCCGACCGATCGCGGTTCGTGGAGCGCGCGCGCTCCGTCGCGCGCCGGCGTTCTCTCGTGACGCCGGGCCTGGCCACGCCCCCGGTCTGGAGGGCCGCCTCCGGCGGGCCGGCGATCCCAATCGATTCCTGGCGGCCGACGGAGCGGCCGCGCTCCAGCCAGCCGATCGGATCGCGGTCCGCCCCCTGCCGGTCAGCGGTGGGCGGACTGGGGCCGGGCGGCGGGCTTGGTCGCCTGGGTGCTCGAGCCCTTGCGCTTGGTCGCGGGGGCCACGCGCACCGGCGGCGGGGGCTCGGGGCGATACATCGCGGCGTCGAGGAGCGCGGTGGGCACCGTGCCGACCTGGATCGGATAGCCGATCGCGTCCTTGATGACCTGCTGGATCAGCTCCTGGTCGACGTAGGTGAGGAAACCGAGCTCGCGGAGCTTGAGCATCAGCTCCCCGAAGCGGTTGGGCTCGCGGTTGTAGACGTCGGGGTAGGCCTCGAGGAAGAGTCCGTTGCCGCGCCGCCCGAGCTTCACCGTCTGGTAGATGAGCTTGAGCTTGGTGCCGCTGGCGGTGCGCTCCCACAGCCGCCGCATCTCGTCGTTGTAGAGGCGGATGCAGCCGTGGGTGGCGAGGCGGCCGATCGAATACGGCGTGTTGGTGCCGTGGATGCCGTAGCTCGTCGAGCCGACGTTCATCCAGCGGTCGCCGAGCGGGTTGTCGGGCCCGGGCGGCACCTGCGCGGGAAGGTCGGGCTTCTCGGCGCGGATCGATGCGGGCACGTACCAGATGGGGTTGGCGCGCTTGTTGCCGACCTTGAACTCGCCGAGCAGCGAGTTGTCGACCTCGTCGCCGATGGCGATGGCGAACACCTCGGGTAGCCCCTTGACCGTGAAGTCGTAGAGCCGCATCTCCGGGATGTTGATGACGAGACCGACGGGCTCGACCTCGGGTAGCACGCTCACCGTCGGCAGCCGGATCAGCGTGCCCGGCTGCGGCAGCCACACGTCGATACCCGGGTTGAGCGCCTCGACAGCGCTGTAACCCAGGCGGAAGCGGTAGGCGATGTCGATCAGCGAGTCTTCGGGCTGGACGACCGTGGTCTGCGGCTGCCCGACGATGGGGCGCACCGGTCCGACGAGCTGAGCGCGGGCCGGCGCGGCGAGGCCGAGCGCCAGAGCCGTCACGGCGAGCGCCATCACCAGCGCCAGCCGGGTGATTCGAGTGCGGAAACGAGCGATCATGATCACAAGGTGCGGTCGATGAAGCGGAGCGTCAACTATAATTCGAGGGTCCACATGGAACGCGCCTCGAATCCGCTGAGCGGGAAGAACGGCCGTTCGCGGCTCGCGCGCGCGCGGCTCGCCTCGCTCGTCCGAGCGCTCGCCATGACGCTGGCACTGGCGGTGGTGGCGGTGGTGCCCGCGGGTCACGCGGGCTCGACCGGTCCCACCGGCGACGACGCGCGGGCGGAGGATCTCGCGGTGGTCGAGATCGAGCCGTCCGCCATCGGCGGCGAGGCCGATTCGGCCGCCGCCTCCTCGCGGCTCTCGGTCGAGACGAGCGACTGCGACCAGATCAGCCGCATCGAGATCTGGAAGAGACACCGGGCACTGGTCGCCCACTGCGCCCACGGGGGCGGCGTCGCGATGCGCGTGGCGCTGGGACGCGAGGAAGGCGGACCTAAGCGCGCGGGGCGCGACAACCGCACCCCGAGGGCTACTACCACGTCGCGGGTCCGGCGCGCCGCAGCCAGAAGTTCCATCTCTTCCTGCCGATCGATTACCCGTCGCGCGCCGACGCCGAGCTCGGCCTCGCCCTCGGCACCATCGACGAGCCGACCTACGAGCGGATCGTCGACGCGCTCGAGGACGGGCGTGTGCCGCCCCAGAACACGCCGCTCGGCGGGCACGTGGGCCTCCACGGCGAGGGTGAGCGCTGGAAGGGCGACTCGGTGAGCATCAACTGGACCTACGGCTGCATCGCCCTCGACGACGACCAGATCGAGTTCCTCGCCGAGCGTGCGCCCGCGGGCACGCCGGTCATCATCCGGCCGTGAGCGCGCGGGGCGCGGACCCAGGAGTGTGTCGGAAGTTACATTCCCGAAGCGCGCCTCGCCTCGCCTCGCCGAAGGCGAGGATCGGCGAGCAACGCGAGCCGGCTTGGGGGTGGGGCCCCGAAAAAGTCACGCCTTTTTCGGGGCGGGGGTCTGGAACAGACCCCCGAGGCAACATCAGACGAGGAGCCTGTCAGCGTGCGAAGCACATTTTCCGACAGGCGCCTGGTGCCCGCGGCGCGGGTGCGTGCCCTCAACGAGGCGCCGGCCTGGAGCGACGGCGATTACGTCCTGCACTGGATGACCGCCACCCGGCGGGTGCGCTCGAGCTTCGCCCTCGATCGCTCGCTCGAGCACGCGCGGGCGCTCGGCAAGCCGCTCGTGATCTTGGAGGCGCTGCGGGTCGGCTATCGCTGGGCGAGCGATCGGCTGCACCGCTTCATCCTCGACGGCATGGCCGAGAACCAGCGCCGCCTGGACGCGGCGCCGGTCACCTATTTCCCGTACGTCGAGGAAGCACCCGACGCGGGCAAGGGCTTGCTCGCGGCGCTCGCCGCGCGGGCGTGTCTGATCGTCACCGACGATTTCCCGTGTTTCATGCTGCCCCACATGGCTGCGGCCGCCGCGCGCCAGGTGAACGTGCGGATGGAGGCGGTGGACGGCAACGGCCTGCTGCCGATGCGTGCCGCGAGCCAGGTGTTCCCGACCGCCTACGCGTTCCGGCGCTTCCTGCAGAAGACGCTGCCCGAGCACCTGCCCGAGCGGCCCGCGCTCGATCCGTGGAGCGCGGGCGCCCCGCTCGCGCGCCTGGCGGCGCTGCCGCGCGAGATCACGACGCGCTGGCCGGTCGCCTCGCCGGAGCTCCTGAGTGGCGGGGCGCGCGAGCTGGCGCGGCTGCCGATCGACCACGCCGTGTCGCCGGTGCCGGTGCGCGGCGGGAGCGCCGCCGGCGAGGAGGCGGCGCGGCGCTTCGTGGCGCGCCGCCTCGGCGACTACGGCGAGCACAGGAACGAGCCGGAGTCGGAGGTGACGAGCGGGCTCTCGCCCTACCTCCACTTCGGCCACGTCTCGCCCCACGACGTCTTCGACGCGATCGTGGCGCGCGAGCGCTGGTCGCCCGATCGCACGGCCGAGCGCGCCAACGGCAGCCGCGAGGGCTGGTGGGGGATGAGCGCCGCGGCCGAGGGCTTCCTCGACCAGCTCGTGACGTGGCGCGAGCTCGGCTACAACTTCTGCTGGCAGCGCGACGACCACGATCGCTACGAGTCGCTGCCGGCGTGGGCGCGCAAGACGCTCGACGAGCACACCGCCGATCCGCGTCCGCACGCTTACGCGCTCGACGATCTCGAGCACGCCCGCACCCACGATCCGCTCTGGAACGCGGCGCAGACCCAGCTCGTCCGCGAGGGCACGATCCACAACTACCTGCGCATGTTGTGGGGGAAGAAGATCCTCGAGTGGTCGCCGACCCCGCGCGAGGCGCTCGCGGTGATGATCGAGCTCAACAACAAGTACGCCCTCGACGGGCGCAACCCGAACTCGTATTCGGGCATCTTCTGGACGCTCGGGCGGTACGATCGGCCGTGGGCGCCCGAGCGCCCGATCTTCGGCACCATCCGCTACATGAGCTCGCAGAACACGGCGCGCAAGGTGCGCGTGAAGGAATACCTGGCGCGCTACGCTCCCGAAGTGCGCCAGCAGCGGCTCCTGTGAGCCGCGCGCGGGCGTCAGGAGCGGATCCGACCATGACGACCACCTCGACCCGCGTGGTGCTCCTCGCCCACGGCAGCCGCGATCCGCGCTGGCGCGCGCCGTTCGAGCGCCTCGCCGCGGTCCTCGCCCGCGACCTGGGGGGCGAGCGCGTGCGCATGGCGTACATGGAGTTCGCGTCGCCGTCGCTCGCCGACGTGGCCGCGGAGGCGGCGCGCGACGGCATCACGCGGCTCAGCGTGCTGCCGCTCTTCATGGCGGGTGGCGGGCACGTCGATCACGACATTCCGGTGCTCGCGCGCGAGGTGGAGAGCCGCCACGCCGGGGTGACCGTGGAGGTGGCGGGCGCGATCGGCGAGGAGCCGCGGGTGGTGGCGGCGATCGAGGAGATCGCGCGCGACCTGATCGAGCGGCACGCGCCGCTCGCGGCGCTCGGGGCACTCGGGTCCCGCGAGCCGCGCGGGTAGGGGCGGGCGCCACGATGACCACGCCGGGCCCGAGCGCCGCGCGGCCGCGGCTCCTGGTGAGCCGCTGCCTCGATCTCGAGGCGTGCCGCTACGACGGCACGGTCGTGGAGGCTCCCTTCGTGCGCATGCTCGCGGAGCACGCCGAGCTGGTGCCGGTGTGCCCCGAGGTCGCGATCGGGCTCGGAGTGCCGCGCGACCCGATCCGCATCGTGGTCGCGGAGGACGCCGGGCCCGGCGAGGGCGGTGGCGCGCGCAGGCTCGTCCAGCCCAGCACCGGTCGTGATCTCACCGCGGAGATGGAGCGCTTCGCCGCCGGCTTCGCGGTCTCTGCGGGCGCGATCGACGGCGCGATCCTCAAGGGTCGCTCGCCTTCGTGTGGCAACGGCGACGTGAAGCTCTTCCGGTCGGCGATCGACGAGGAACCGAGCGCGCTCGGACGCGGGCTGTTCGCCGGCGGGCTGGCGGCGCGGCGGCCGGGCGTGCCGATCGTGGACGAGGTGGCGTTCGAGGATCGCGGGGCGCGCGAGGGCTTCCTGACGCGGGTCTTCAGCCTGGCGCGGCTGCGCGCCGCGCGCGCCACCGGCACACGCGCCGCGCTGACGCGCTTCCACGCCGAGCACAAGCTGCTCTTGCTCGCGCTGAGCGAGCGCGTGCTCCGCGAGCTCGGGCCGCTCGCCGCCGGTCGCGCCGGGGAGGCGCTCGCGTTCACGTGGGACGCGTACGCCGTGCGCTTCGTGGAGGCGCTCGACGCGCAGCCGAGCGCCGCGGGGCGGGCGAACGCGCTGATGCACGCGCTCGGCTACTTCCGCGGGCGCGCGGAGGCAGCGGCGCGCCACGAGCTCGCCGAGAGGCTCGCTCGTCAGCATCGCGACGAGCAGGCGCTGGAGGCGTGCGCCAGCGAGCTGCGAGCCTGGATCGTGCGCCACGGCGAGCCGTATCTCGGCTCGCAAGCGTTCTTCTGGCCCTATCCCGAAGCCCTGCGCTGAGCGCCGACGCGCGCGGCGATCGCGGATCGGTGGACCGCCGGGGGGCGGTCCCGCCGAGCTGGGGGCGGGCCGAGGCGTTGCGCGGGGACCCGCCTTCGGAGGGCGCGACTCCGGGGCAGTGAATCGTTCGGTCTGGGTCGCTCACGGAAGGCTCGTGGGCCCGGCGACGGGGGATGGAACCCCCGTCGCTACGAGGGTTTTCGTAGTGCGGGGGGCTCCGTCCCCCCGCGGCGCTTCGCTCGCGCTCGATTTCTTCACAGGCTCGCCGTCGGGCCGGGGAGCTGTTGTCCTCGTGTTGCGTAATGTCGATATTTTGTATATATTTTGTTTATGATTAGATCAGCTCAGCCGGCGGGTCCTGTCTCGGTCGCTTCACCCACCTCCGCCTCGGTTCGCGAGCGGCCGGTGCTCGTCTCCGGCGCCACCGGCTACATCGGCGGCCGGCTCGTGCCCCGGCTCCTCGAGGCCGGCCACCGTGTTCGGTGCCTGGCGCGTGACCCGCGCAAGCTCGTGGGGCGGCCGTGGGCGAGCCACCCGCGGGTCGAGATCGTGCGTGGCGACGCGGCGCGCGAGGACGATCTCTTCCGCGCGATGACCGGCTGCGGCGCGGCCTACTACCTGATCCACTCGATGATGGCCGCGGGGCGGGAGTACGCGGACGTCGACCGTGTGCTGGCGCGCGCGTTCAGCCGCGCCGCCGCGGCGGCGGGTGTCGAGCGCATCGTCTACCTCGGGGGACTGGGCGAGACCGGCGCCGGGCTCTCCGAGCACCTGAGCTCGCGCCGCGAGGTGGAGGTGGCGCTCGCCTCGGGGCCGGTGCCCGTCACGGTGTTCCGCGCCGCGATGATCATCGGCTCGGGCTCCGCCTCGTTCGAGATCCTCCGCTACCTGGTGGAGCGGCTGCCGATCATGGTCACGCCGCGCTGGGTTCGCACCGAGTCGCAGCCGATCGCGGTGCGCAACGTCCTCGAGTACCTGGTGCGCTGCCTGGACGTCCCCGAGACCACCGGGCTCACCCTCGACATCGGCGGGCCGGAGGTCCGCTCGTACCGCGAGCTCATGCACCTCATGGCCGAGTGCCTCGGCCTGCCGCGGCGCGTGATCGTGCCGGTGCCGGTGCTCACGCCGCGGCTCAGCTCGCTGTGGATCCACCTCGTCACTCCCCTCAGCCACCGCATCGCGCGTCCGCTGGCCGAGGGGCTGCGCAATCGCGTGGTGTGCCGTGACGACCGCGCGGCGCGCCTCATGCCGCAGCGTCTGCTCGGGATCCGCGAGGCGATCGAGGCGGCGCTGTCGCGGATCGCCGAGCGTCGCGTCGAGACGAGCTGGTCCGACGCCGGCCCGATCGCGGGCGATCCCGACTGGGCAGGCGGCACGGTGTTCGTCGATCAGCGCGCGGTCGACATCGAAGCGCCGCCAGCGGCGGTCTTTCGCGGGGTCTGCCGGGTGGGCGGCGGCCACGGCTACTACGGCGCCGACTGGCTGTGGCGGCTGCGCGGTGCGATGGATCGGATGGTGGGGGGGCCGGGGCTCCGGCGCGGGCGCCGCGACCCCGAGAACGTCGCGTACGGGGAGGCGCTCGACTTCTGGCGCGTGACCGACCTCGTCCCCGATCGCCGCCTCACGTTACGCGCGGAGATGAAGCTGCCCGGCGAGGCGCTCCTCGACTTCGCGGTCGAGCCGCTCGGCGCCGGAAGCGCGCGGCTCACCCAGATCGCGCGCTTCAAGCCGCGAGGGCTCGGTGGGCTCCTCTACTGGTACGCGGTCCTGCCGCTACACGGCGTGGTGTTCGCGGGGATGCTCGACGGCATCCGGCGCTTCGCCGAGCGCAGTCACCGCGAGAGCGCGCCCGAGATCCGCATCGCCGCGTGATGCGCGGCGAGCGGCGCGCGCGCGACTCCGGGGGGCCGGGGTGGGGCTCCACGCGAACGGCGGCGTGAACGTCGTCGCGTATCGCCGGGCACGCGACGCGTGCCCCTCCAGCTCGGGGCTGTGCGTGGCTGTGTAGGGGCGGCCGTGAGGCCGCCCGGGCTCGGAAGCGCTCGGCTCCGCTCGTGTCCGCTCCCCGGCGGGCTCGCGCCCGCCGCTAGTGCGCCTTCGACGGCGCGACGGCGCCGAAGCGGGAGGCGATGTAAACGTGGCGGAAGTCGAAGATGCGCTCGAGGGTGCGCCGCACCCACAGCGCGTGGGCGAGCCCGCCGAGCGGCCCGAAGGGCAGCTCGTATTCGACGCGGTCGACGAGCCGCGTGCCCTCGGGGACGCTCTCGAACTCGTGGGTGTGGATCCACACCGCGTAGGGCCCACGCTCCTGCCGGTCCACGAAGCGCCGCGGCGGCTCGTACGCGGCGATCTCGGTGAGCCACTTCATGGGCACGCCGAAGAGCGCGATCCGGTAGAGGATGCGCGCACCCACGCGCATCTCGATCGGCAGCTCCGTGAGGTATCGGAAGCGCAGGAACGGCGGCGTGATCCGCTCCAGGTTGCCGGCGTCGGCGAAGAACGCGAACACCTCGTCGAGCGGCGCTCGCACGGTCTGGACGCGGTGGAGGGTGTGCCTCGTCGCCATGGCCCGCGACCGTAGCGGGGGCGATTTCGAGCGTCAAGGGTCTGTATAGATTTTGTTTTGATCTGAGCGGAGCGAGTGCTACGATCGCAGGCACGGCGCGGTGCGGAGGAGGGGCGGTGGTGGGCGAGCGTGGTCTCTACAAGATGAAGACGATCTCCCGGCTGACGGGCTTCTCGGCCGCGGTGCTGCGCGCCTGGGAGACGCGCCACGGCTTCCTGCTGCCGGTGCGCACGCCGAGCGGCCACCGCCTCTACACCGAGAGCGACCTCAAGGTCCTCGAGCGGGTTCGCGAGCGCATCAAGCAGGGCCACTCGATCGGCGAGATCGCCGTGGTCGGGCGCGACCGCCTGCTCGCCGAGGCGAACCTCGGCGACCGCTTGCAGGCGCGCTCGACCAGCGAATCCTCGCTGGCGGCCCCCGAGGAGACGCGCTCCGCGCTCTCGCCGGGGTTGCTCGAGGAGCTCCGCCGCGCGGTGGTCGCCGCCGCCCGCGTCCTCGACGCGGCGGCCCTCGACGCGGCCCTCGATCGCGCCTTCGCGAGCACGTCGACCGAGCAGGTGCTGAACCTCGTGCTCCGGCCCGCGGCCACGGAGATCGGCGAGCTGTGGGCGGCGGGGGTGCTGAGCGTGGCCTCCGAGCACATGGCCTCGGCGGCGTTCGTGGCGCGCATGCACGAGCTGCTCGCGGCGCTCGCCCCGGTCAGCGCCACCGCGCCGGTGGCGCTGGTCGCGTGCCTGCCGGACGAGCAGCACGAGGTCGGGGCACTCGCGGTCGCGCTCCATCTCGAGCAGCGCGGCTATCGCGCGATCTACCTCGGCCAGGGCCTGCCGATCGAGGACCTCGAGCGCGCCTGCGAGCAGGTGGCACCTGCGCTGGTGGCGCTCTCGGTGACCCGCGAGGCGCTGCTCGCCGTGCACGCGCCGCGGCTCCTCGAGCTGGTCCGCCGCCGCGCCGCGACCACCAAGTTCTGGCTGGGCGGCTCGGGAGTCGGCGGCGACCTGCAGGCGTTCAGCGACGCAGGCGTGCTGGTGTGGCCGCCGACGCGCTCGTTGAGCCAGCTCGACAGCACCTCGGACGCGAGCGCACGCGGCTCGTCCCGGACGCCGGCCGCGCGCCGCGGGGCCAGCCGCAAGGGCCGCCCGGCACGCATTTCGGTGCATTGACCTGGGCCCGCGCCGACACGAGAGTGTCGGCATGGAAGGCCGCTTCGAGATCTCCTCACGCCTCGCCGCCGACTCCGCGCGGCTCTGGCAACACGCCTCCAGCCTGGAGGGCGTCAACCGCGAGCTGATGCCGCTCTGCAGAATGACGTTCCCGGCGCACGCGCGGACGCTGACCGAAGCGACGGTGCCGCTCGGGCAGCGGCTCTTCAGGAGCTGGATCCTCCTCGGCGGCGTGCTGCCGGTCGACTACGACGACCTGGTGCTGGTGGAGCTCGAGACCGGACGCCGCTTCCTCGAGCGCTCCACGCTCGCGAGCCAGCGGGTGTGGGAGCACGAGCGCACCCTCGTGCCGATGGCCGGCGGCGTCGAGGTCACCGACCGGCTGCGCTTCGAGCCGCGCATGGCGTGGATGCTGGGCGCGTCGCGGGTGGTGGTGCGCGCGCTCTTCACCCATCGCCATCGGCGGCTGCGGGCGATGTTTGGTACGGTTCCGTGAGCGGCGCCGAGGCGCTCTCGGGCGGACGAGAAAAACTACACGGATTGCCAGTGGAAACGATCACAATCCGCCATTGAGAAAAGACACATTACGCCAGATTTTATTGCAACAAACTGCTTACAGTCGATCTTGAAACGGCCGCAAATCAGGCCGAATAAGGCCTCCAGCGGCCCTCCGAGGGGGATTTCGTGACCGAAGCGAGCCCGAATCCGGTTTCCGCACCCCGCGCCATCGACGCGTGGGCCCAGCCCGCGCTGCGCACGATGTTCGATCGCCTGCCGGAGATCACCCGGCTGTTCCAGAAGTCGGGCGTCCCACCGGAGATGGCGGAGACCGGGCTCACCCCCGACGACGTGGTCCAGCTCATGGACCTCGCGGGCGTCGAGAAGCTGCTCTTGTGCGCGTGGTGCCGTCCCGGTACGTGGGTGGCGACCAACGACGAGGTCGCCGAGTGGGTCGCGCGCCATCCGACGCGCTTCGTCGGTGTCGCGGCCGTCGACCTCGAGAAGCCGATGGCGGCGGTGCGCGAGCTCGACCGCGCGGTGAAGGTGCTCGGCTTCAAGGCGCTCCGGGTGATCCCGTGGCTCTGGAGCCTGCCTCCCAACGACAAGCACTACTGGCCGCTCTACGTGAAGTGCATCGACCTCGACATCCCGTTCTGCACCCAGGTCGGCCACACCGGGCCGCTCATGCCGTCCGAGACCGGGCGCCCGATCCCGTACATCGACGAGATCGCGCTCAAGTTCCCCGAGCTCAAGATCGTCGGCGGGCACATCGGCTATCCGTGGACCGACGAGATGATCGGCCTCGCGTGGAAACACGAGCACGTCTACATCGACACCTCGGCCTACCTGCCGCGCTACTACCCGCCCCAGCTCGTCCACTTCGCCAAGACCTACGGCAAGGACAAGGTGCTCTTCGGCACCAACTTCCCGCAGCTCATGTTCCACAAGGCGGTGAAACAGGCGCTCGAGCTCGGGCTCGGCGAGGAGAACGAGCGGCTCTTCTTCCGCGACAACGCGCGGCGGGTGTTCAAGCTCGAGTGAGGTCGTCCGGCTGCTGACTCGATCCCCTGGAGGGTCGCGATCCTTCGCGACCGCTCCCGGCGGCTGCGAGGGACCGCAGCCCTCCAGCAGGTCGATCGCGCGCCCCTACGGCTTCACCCGCGCTTCGCGAAGGCGCGCCTCGATCGCGGGCCGATCTGCTTCGGGCACGCGCTCCTGGTAGAGCTCGAAGAGGCGCCGCTCCTCGGTGCGGATGTGGCGATCGAGGAGCTCGGCGTAAGCGGTGAGCTTCTCGGCGCTGCCGTCGAGCGCTTCGGTGAGGGTCTCGAGCTCGCGGTGCTCGGCGAGCAGCGCGTCGACCAGACCGGCGTCATCGCCGAGCAGCGGCACCAGCAGCGGGAAGAGCACCTCCTCCTCGGCGCGAAAGTGCGGCACCAGGTCGTCGCGGAAGAAGTCGCGGGTGACGGCGGCCTGATGGTCGAGGCCGGCCTTGGTCCGCAGCGCCTGGCGGATGAAGAAGGCGCGCAGCAAGCCCTGGTGATGGTCGTGGGAGAGTCGGACGAGGCTGGGATCGCGCTTGAGGGGCGGCATGAGGGCTCGCGAGGTGGCGGGGGCGGTCGCGCGGGCGGTGGCGGGCGGGGGACGAGCGGCCAACGTAACCGAGGGCGAAGCGGCTACCCTCGCCGGCGGGGCGCGGGCCCCGGATCGAACCGATGAACGAGCTCGGCGTCGCGATCTTCGTGCTCAGCTACGTGGGTATCGCCCTCGGCGAGATCCCGGGGCTCGCCATCGACCGCACCGGCGTCGCGCTGCTCGGCGCGATGCTCCTGGTCGCCAGCGAGACCCTCACGTTCGGGCAGGCCACCGCGGCGATCGACGCCGGCACGCTGGTCCTGCTCTTCGGGCTGATGGTGCTCTCGGCGCAGTTCCGCCTCGGCGGCTTCTACAGCGCGGTCGCGATCCGGGCGGCGCGCAGCGGGCTCGGCGCGCGCGGCTTCCTCGCCTTCGTGATCGCCGCGAGCGCCGTGCTCTCGGCGCTGCTCTCGAACGACGTGATCTGTCTGGTGATGACGCCGATCGTGCTCGAGATCGTGGTGCGCCGCGGCTGGAATCCGTTGCCCTTCCTGCTCGCGCTGGCGGCGGCGGCGAACGTGGGCTCGGCCGCAACGGTGATCGGCAACCCGCAGAACATGTTCATCGGCCAGAAGGCCGGGCTCGACTTCGCGCGTTTTTTTCTCTGGTGCGCGCCTCCCTCGCTCGCGAGCCTGGCGCTGCTCTTTGCCTGGCTGGCGCGCGGCGACGACCTCGAGAGCGAGCCCGCGCATCCACACGCGCGCCACGACGACGCCGACTGGCCGCTCGACGCCGGCTCGATGGCGTCGACGCGGCCCTTCGACCGAGCGCAGTCGGCGAAGGCCGTGGCGCTCACCATCGTGCTGGTGGCGCTCTTCTTCACGCGCGTCCCGCGCGAGGTCTCGGTGCTCGGCGTGGTCGCGGTGCTGATGCTGAGCCGCAAGCTCACCACGCCGCAGTTCCTGGCGCTCGTCGACTGGCCGTTGCTGCTCCTCTTCATCGGGCTCTTCGTGCTGATCGAGGGGTTCCGCGTGTCGGGCGGGATGGTGGCGCTGGAAGGCTTGCTCGCGCGCTCGGGGCTCGAGATCCACGGCCCCGCGGTGCTCGCGGTGGCGAGCGTCGTGCTCAGCAACGTGGTGAGCAACGTGCCGGCGGTGATGCTGCTCATGGCCGAGTGGCCCGCGAACCAGCCCGAGCTCGCCTACCTGCTCGCGCTCACCAGCACCTACGCGGGGAACCTGCTCCTCATCGGCTCGATCGCGAACCTGATCGTCGCCGAGCAGGCGCGCGCCCACGGCACCGAGATCGGCTTCAAGCTGCACGCGCGGCGGATCGCGCCGTTCGCGGTGGTGAGCCTGGTGATCGCGGTCGCGTGGTGGTGGGGGATGACACGCCTCGTGCGGTGAGGGGCGGGTGGGAGGGGCGCGCGCCGCGCGCCCGGCGATCGGTGGGGGCGCGGGCACCGCCGCGATCGCAGATCGCCGCGGGCCTCGTCCGAACCGCGATCCACGGCGTCGACGATGTAGCGCTTGCGCGTATCGGCGGGCACGCAGGCGCGTGCCCCTCCGAGGAACGGACGTGCGTGCGACCCGATCGAGCCTTCCGGCGCCTTGCACGGCTTTCCGGCGGTCGGCTACGGTTGGCGGCTTTGCCGCTGGAAAACGGGGTTCGAGCCGTGGAGCACGGTAGTCGCAAAGCGATCGTCGCAGCGTTTCTCGCCAACCTCGGCATCGCCGTCGCCAAGCTGATCGCGTACGTCGCGACCGGCGCGGCGTCGATGCTGGCGGAGTCGATCCACTCACTGGCCGACACCGGCAACCAGGCGCTCCTGCTCCTCGGCAGCAAGCGCGGCCAGCGCGCGGCCACTCCCGAGCACCCGTTCGGCTACGGCCGCGAGCGCTACTTCTGGGCGTTCGTGGTGGCGCTGGTGCTCTTCTCGCTCGGCTCGGTGTTCGCGATCGTCGAGGGCATCCACAAGATCCAGCATCCCCAGCCGCTCGAGTCGCCGCAGTGGGCGATCGGCACGCTCGTCCTCGCGATCCTCCTCGAGACCTACTCGTTCAAGACCGCGATCCAGGAAGCACGCCACCTGAAGGGCAAAGAGAGCTGGTGGGCGTTCGTCAAGAACGCCAAGAGCCCCGAGCTGCCGGTGGTGCTCCTCGAGGACCTCGGCGCGCTCCTCGGTCTGGTGTTCGCGCTGGTGGGCGTCGGACTCGCGGTGGTGACCGGCGAGTCGCGCTACGACGCGCTCGGCTCGATCGTGATCGGCGCGCTCCTCGGCGTGATCGCGGTGATCCTGGCGGTCGAGATGAAGAGCCTGCTGGTCGGCGAGGCGGCCTCGAGCGCGCAGCAGAGCGCGATCCGCGAGGGTTTCGAGCGCGCCAAGTACGTGCGCCGGCTGATCCACATGCGCACCATGCACCTGGGGCCGGAGCTGCTGGTGGCGGCGAAGCTCGAGTTCGAGCCGTCGCTCTCGATCCTCGAGCTCGCAGACGCCATCAACGCCGCCGAGTCGAGCGTGCGCGACCGGGTTCCGAGCGCGCGCCTCATCTTCGTGGAGCCCGACGTCTACCGCGGCGCGTGAGCCGTGCGGCACCCCTGAGCGCGCGCGAAGCAAGAACGAGCAGGAGCGGACCCCCATGTCGAAGACCTTGGTCACCGGCGCCACCGGACTGGTGGGCTGGAACGTCGCCACGGTGCTCCTCGAGCGCGGCCGCGAGGTGCGGCGCTGGTGCGCGATCCCGACAAGGCGCGCCGCCACCTGCCGGCGGCGGTGGAGCTGGTCGCGGGCGACATCACCGACCGTGGCTCGCTCGATCGTGCCTTCAAGGGCGTGAGCGTCGCGTACCATGCCGCCGGGCTGCCCGAGCAGTGGCTCAAGGACGTGGGCCGCTTCCAGCGCGTCAACGTCGAGGGCACGCGCAACATGGTGGAGGCGGCGCTGGCGGCGAAGGTCGAGCGGTTCGTCTACACCAGCACCATCGACGTCTTCCAGGCCGCGCCGTCGCAGGAGTACGACGAGAATTCGCCGATCGACCCGTCTCCCAAGGGCACCGCGTACGAGCGCTCCAAGCAGGACGCCGACCGCGTGGTGGTGGAGGCCCTGGCGCGCGGCCTGCACGCGATCTTCATCCACCCCTCGGCGCTCTACGGACCGGGGCCGGCGGGCTCGCCGGGGATCAACGACTTCATCCTCAAGGTGAAGAACCACCAGATGCCCGCGCTGCTGCCGGGCGGGATGCCGGTGGTCCACTCGCGCGACGTCGGCCTCGGCCAGGTGTTCGCCGAGGACCGGCCCGCCGGCAGCCGCTACATCCTGAGCGAGTCGTACGTGGACCTGACGCACCTGGCGTGGATCGTGGGCCACGCACTGGGCCGCAAGGACATCCCGCGGGTGCTGCCGCTGTGGCTCGCGACGCTCGTCTCCGAGGCGGGCGAGCGGTGGGCGAACGTGTCGGGGCGGCCGCCGCTCATCCCGCGCGGGCAGCTCCATTTTCTCCAGTGGAAAGCTCGCCCCCGCAACAACAAGGCGCGGAAGGAGCTGCGCTGGGTGCCGACGTTGTTCCGCGACGGCGTTCGTGCGACCGTGGCGCTGCTCACCGGCCAGCCGGTGGCGGACGTGCCGGGAGAGGACGCCGCCGCTCGTTCCGGGCCGGCCTGAGCGACGAAGCCGGTCACGATCGTGCGCCACGCCCGAACCGCACGCACCCTGGCTCTCAGCGCGGCGCTGGCCGCGTGCGGAGCGTGTGGCGGCGGGGACGGGGGCGGCGCGGCGAGCGTGACGGCGCTACCGCCGCTCGCGCTCGCCGAGGGCTGCAACCCGCTGCTCGGCGGCGGCGACTGCTTCCTGCCCTACCCGTCGGACTTCTATCGCGTCGGCGAGAGCGGCACCGCGAGTGGCGCGCGGATCGTGACGAGCGGCGCCGCGAAGCTGCGTACGGCGGGCGGTGACAGCGCCGACGTCTCCGAGTGGTGGCCGATCCGCGGCTACTCGCGGCACTCGACGATCGTCGGCACGCTGCTCGCGCCCACCTCGGAAGCCGGCACCGTGGGCTTCTTCGACTCGCCTTCGCTGAGCCTCGATCCCACGACCTCGGCGACGCTCGTCCTCGACACCACGAACGGTGCGCTGGTGCCGCACTTCGCCGACGTCGACCCGCGCGCCAAGGACGCGAGCCGGACCGCGATCGTGCTCCATCCGGTGGTCCCGCTCGCCGAGAACCGCCGCTACATCGTCGCGTACCACGCACTGGTGGGGCCGGACGGCGCAGCGGTGCGGGCGCCGGAAGGATTCCGGCGGCTGCGTGATCGCGAGTACGCCGGCGACCCCGCGCTCGAAGATCTGGCCGACGTCTATGAGCAGGACGTCTTCCCGAAGCTCGGCGCGATCGGCGCGGCGCGCGAGGAGCTGCAGCTCGCGTGGGACTTCACGACCGGCTCGGACCTCGACGCGACCGCCGACATGCGGCGCGTGCGCGAGCTCACCCTCGCGTGGCTCGCGGCGAACACCCCCGAGGTGGCGATCGACTCGATCGAGGAGCACGCCGCCGGCGATGGATCGGGGATCTGGCGGACCGTGTCGTGCACGGTCACCGGTGCGCGTTTTGTCGACTCGCCCGACCCGGGCGCGCGGTTGGTGCGCGACCCCGCGGGGGTCGTGCGGCTCGACGGCACGGTGCGCTTCCCGTTCCTGGCGGAGATCCCCGAGAGCCTGCGCGACGCCGGCGCCGGGGCGGGCCGCGTGATGGGGCTCGGCCACGGCTTCTTCGGCACGCGCAACGAGGTGCGCAGCGCGTCGGCGCTGCAATCGGCGAACGCGCTGCGCGCGGTGGTGCTCTCGACCGACTGGTGGGGCATGGCCACCGCCGACGCGCCCACGGTCTTCCTCGGACTGCTCGCGAACCCGTCGCACGTGACAGCGTTCACCGATCGCGTCCACCAGGCGATGGCGAACTGGCTCACGCTCACCGCGGCGGTGCGTGGCCCGCTCGCGGGCACGCCCGCGTTCCAGCGGCCCGGGAGCGGCGAGTCGGTCTACGACCCGCGGCGCATGGACTTCTGGGGGCTCTCGAACGGCGCGATCCTCGGCACCGTGCAGTCGGCGATGAACCCGTGGCACGAGCGGGTGCTGCTCAACGTCGGCGGCGCGGGCTGGACGCAGCTCATGTGGCGCTCGGGAAACTTCGTGCCGTTCCTGCTCGCGGCGGCGGTGCCGTTCCCCGACCCGATGGTGCAGCAGGAGTTCGTGGCGAGCCTGCAACGTCACTTCGACCGCATCGACCCGGCCGTGTACGCGCCGCTGATCTTCGATCCCGCGCTGGAAGGCAACCCGTCCGATCGGCGCGTGGTGCTCCAGTTCGGGCTCGGCGACGCGGGCGTGCCGAACGTCGGCAGCTTCTACCTGGCGCGGGCGCTCGGCGCGCGCATGACCGAGCCGAGCGTGGCCGAGATCTGGGGCGTCGAGCCGATGGGTGCTGACGGCGCGGCGGCGGGTGTCACCGCGTTCGACATGGGCGTCGACACCGCGTTCGAGGCCAAGGCGATCCCGCCGATCAAGGGCAACGTGGTCCACGACGGCGTGCGACTGCTGAGCGCCGCCGATCGCCAGCTCGACGCGCTCTTCACCGACGCGGGGTCGATCATCCACCCCTGCGACGGCCCCTGCGATCCGGAGTGATCGCGGGGTCTTTCCAAGACCCCGCCCCGTCCGGAGTGAATCCGGACGGGGCCCCACCCCAAATCCGGCGCGACAACGCGCCGCGCGCCTCTGGCGCGGCCGATCGCCGAGTCCGCGCGTGGACCGGTCCGGGATCGGTCGAGATCGATCGGCTGGAGGGCCGCGCTCCGTCGCGGCCGCCGCGGCGTCAGAGCCGGTCGAGGCGCAGCGCGACGTCGCGGGAGAACGTGGGGGCGGCGAGGGTGATCGTCCCGCTGGCGTCCGCGCGCACCGTCGTGCTCGCATCGATGTCCTGACCGCCGTACGCGTCGAGCCACCGCGCGCTGAAGCGGCCCGCCGCCGCGAGCCCCTCGATCGTCACGCTCGCTCCCTCGACCGGCGCGCCGTCGGGGTGGAACCACTGGTGCGCGTCGTTCTTGATCCACACCAGCGTGGTGTCGCGGCCACGGAGCGCGAGCGCCGTGAGCGCCGCGCCCGGTGCGCCCGCGGTCGCGCCGCCGACGGCGAACCCTTCGCGATCGAGCTCCACGCCCGCCACGAACCGCGCGAGCGCGCCGAAGTGGAAGTAGAGGTCGCTCGGGTCGACGACGTTGTCCCACCACCACGTCATGCCGGTGCCGAAGCCGCCGCCCAGCACGCCGGCCCAGAGCATGTCGTGGATGCCGACACCCTCGGGGTCGGCCGCGAGGGTCTCGGCGGGCCCGCGGAAGTCCACCCCCGCCTCGCCGATCAGCACCGGCTTCGCGTGGCGCCCCATGTGCTCGGTGAGCAGCGGCAGCGCGTGCGCGAAGTCGAGCGGCAGCCCGCCCACCGCGTAGAGGTGGACCTGGGTGAACGCGATCTCGGGCAGCTCCCAGAGGCCGCGGAAGAGCGCGGTACCGAGGAAGAGGTCGAGGATCGCGGGCGTGCCGCTCACGCTGGTCGCCACCATCCGCCGCGCCGGGTCGAGCGCCGCGAGCGTCCTCGCCATCGTTCGATGCCAGTCGACGAGCGCCTCGGCGCCCGGCGAGTGGGCCAGATCGGCCTCGTTCCAGAGCTCCCACGCGAACACGTTCGCGTCGCCACCGAAGCGCGCCACCAGGTAGCGCAGCCGCCGCTCGAAGAGCGCACGCGCCTCGCCGCTCGTGAAGAAGTCCTCGGGCCGCGCGAGCGGCCCACCGTTGGCCGCGTTGTACGGGTTGTCGACCCACTCGGTGTTGGCCGCGGTCGAGAACGGCCCGTGGTTCTGGATCGAGAGCATCACCGCGAGCCCGTGCGCGCGCGCCTTCTCGATCACCCGATCGAGCTGCCACGCGCGATCGAGCCGCTCCTCGTAGTCGCCGAGCGAGCTCGCCGAGACGGCGCCGTCGGCGCCGCGCTCGATCCACTCGAGCCCGAACGCCCAGCTCGGCATCCACAGCCGCACGTAGGTGGCGCCCTGCGCCGCGAGCTTGGCGAGCCAATCGTCGTACGCGAACGTGCCGCGCGCGTCGTACCAGCACAGGTTCTCGCCGATCGCGAGGTAGGACGCGCCGTCGTCGTAGGCCAGGTAGCGGCCATCGCGCGGGCTCACGCGCAGGAAGCCGTGCACGCCGTCGCGCGCCGCGCCGACCCGGAAGCCGCTCCACTCGCCGCTGTGCTCGTCGATCTCGCCGGCCGGGCCGCGCTGACGCGCAACGAACCGCCACCGCCAGTTGCCCTCCTCGGCGGGCGCGAAGCGCACCACCCAGTAGAGCTCGCTCGTGGCGGTGAGCACCTCGCGGCCCGACGCCAGGCTGCGCTCGAAGTCGCGGGTGGCGAACGCGGGCACCTCGATCACCGACCCGCTCGGCGCTTCGAACTGCCCGCGCACGTCGGCCTCGGCGGGATCGAACGGGTTGGCGGCGAGCACCGGCAGGTCGAGCACGAGCTCGAGGCGATCCCAGCGCGCCACGTCCGCGGGCGCGCCGCCTCCGCCGCCACCGCTGCCGCCCGATCCCGAGCCGCAGCCGAGGTGGCCGGCGCCGCCGATCGCCGTGAAGACGAGCCCCGCGGCGGCGGCCACCCAGACGCGCCAGCGCGCCGCGCGCCTCATCTCGGGATCTTGACCTTGGCGATTCCGGGCGGGCCCGGCGGGTACTTCAGGTCGAGGTCTTCGAGCGTGTTCCGCAGCAGCCGCGCCACCACGTGGTTGCGGTACCACTTCTTGTTCGCGGGCACCACGTACCACGGCGCCCACGGCGTGGAGCAGCGGCGCAGCGCGGTCTCGTACGCATCCATGTAGTCGTCCCAGCGCTTGCGCTCGTCGAGGTCGCCGGGCTGGAACTTCCAGCGCTTGGTGGGGTCGTCGCGGCGCGCCTCGAGCCGCTCGCGCTGCTCGTCGCGGCTGATGTGCAAGAAGAGCTTCAGGAGGCGGGTGCCGTTCTCGGCGAGCGTGCGCTCGAAGTCGTTGATCTGGCGGTAGCGCTGCTCGATCGTGTCCGCGTCGACCCAGCCGTGGACACGGACCACGCCGACGTCTTCGTAGTGGGAGCGGTTGAAGACGCTGATCATGCCCTTGCGCGGGCAGACGCGGTGGACGCGCCAAAGGAAGTCGTGGGCCGCCTCCTCGAGGCTCGGCTTCTTGAACGAGTGGACCTCGAGCCCGAGCGAGTCGAGCGGCCCGAACACCTTGCGGATGGTGCCGTCCTTGCCGCCGGTGTCCATCGCCTGGATCACCACCAGCAGCGCGTGGGAGCTGGCCGCGACCAGCTTCTCCTGGAGGCCGTCGAGGGCCTCGAGGTCGTCGCGCAAGAGCGCCTCGGCCTCGTCACGGTCGAGCCCGCCGTCGTCGTCGGGGTCGACGTCCTCGAGCCGGAACCTCCGGCTCTTGGTGGGCACCTGATAGCGCTTGCGGACGTGGTTCGCGTGGTTGGCCATGGGGCGAGTATCCCCGAAGGCGATGCGAATCATCCACTTCCCGCGGCGGGGCCGACTCCCGTCGGGCCTCCGCGGTTGGCATGAAGTGTGCGTAGGGGCTGGCGGGCTTTGGTACACTCACCAAGGGAGGGTCGATCATGGACGAGCAACCGAACCTCACCACCCGCGTGCTGGTCGAGATCCGCGACGAGCTGCGCGAGATGAAGGGGATCGTCGGCGAGCACACCGGGATCTTGCACGAGCACACCCAGATCCTGAGCGAGCACACCCGGATCATGGGTGAGCAGGGCCGGACG
Source organism: Deltaproteobacteria bacterium (assembly GCA_016713535.1). Taxonomy (GTDB): domain Bacteria; phylum JADJOY01; class JADJOY01; order JADJOY01; family JADJOY01; genus JADJOY01. The sequence continues at coordinate 29,950 of JADJOY010000060.1, read as the reverse complement.
CTGAACGACCACACGCGGCTCCTGACCAGCCACGACGACCGGCTTGGCGAGCACGGCGCGCGCCTCGGCGGGGTCGAGTCGGCGATCGCGCGGCTCGCGGTCGCCCACGATCAGCAAGGGGTGGTCCTGCGTCAGATCCTGCGCGCCGTGGAGGCCGGCAACGAGCGCTAATGTGGCCTCGGGGAGCGCGCGAAGCGCGCGGGTTCCAGACCCCCGCCCCGCAAAAAGCGCGGTTTTTGCGGGGCCCCACCCCCAAGTCGACTCGCTACGCTCGTCGGCGCGCCTCTGGCGCGGGCCGGTTGGTAGCTAGATGACGCTGGGGCGATCCCTAACCGCCGCCGCCGAACCCGAGCCATTGTGACCGCGCCCCCGGTCGGGTATCCCCGCTCCGATGCGCTTCATCCACACCGCCGACTGGCACCTCGGGCGGCTCTTCCACGGCGTCCACCTCACCGACGATCAGGCCCACGTCCTCGAGCAGCTCGTGCGGCTCGCCGCCGAGGAGAAGGCCGACGCGCTGATCGTCGCGGGCGACGTCTACGACCGCGCGGTGCCGCCCCCCGAAGCGGTGAGCCTCCTCGACGAGGTGGTGTCGAAGCTCGTCCTCGACCACCACGTCCCGGTGGTGATCATCGCCGGCAACCACGACGGCCCCGACCGCCTCGCGTTCGGCTCGCGGATCCTCGCCGAGCGCGGCCTCCACGTCCTCGGCACGCCCACCGCCACTCCGGCGCCGATCCGCTTCACCGATCGCCACGGCGTGGTGGAGGTGTTCTCCGCGCCGTTCGCCGACCCCGCGACCTACCGCGCGTGCCTCGCTCGCGACGACCTCCACGACCACGACACGGCGCTCTCCGCCTGGCTCACGGTCGCGCGCGCCGCGCGGAACCCGCTCGCGCGCAGCGTGCTGGTGGGGCACGCGTTCGTGCGCGGCGGCGCCGAGAGCGAGTCCGAGCGGCCGCTCAGCGTGGGCGGCGCGGGCGCGGTCGACGTGGCGCGGCTCGCGGGCTTCGCGTACGTGGCGCTCGGCCATCTGCACCGCCCGCAGGCGCTCTGCGAGGACGGCTCGATCGCGTACTCGGGCTCGCTGCTCAAGTACTCGTTCTCGGAGGAGGACCACCCCAAGTCGGTGAGCGTGGTCGAGATCGACGGGCGCGGCCGCGCGAAGGTGGAGCGCGTGGCGCTCACGCCGCGCCGCGACCTGCGCACCCTCGAGGGGCACCTCGCCGAGCTGCTCGTGGGTCGCACCGCGACGGGGCCGGTGAGCGGCTCGCGCGAGGACTACTTCCGGATCCGCCTCCTCGACACCGGCACGCTCCTCGATCCCATGGGCAAGCTGCGCGCGGTGTACCCGAACGTGCTTGCCCTCGAGCGGCCGGAGGTGGAGGGCCTCGCCGCCCCCGGTGCGAGCGGCGCCGCGAGGGATCGCCGCAAGCTCGGCGACCTCGAGCTGTTCGAGGCGTTCGCCCGCGAGGTGGGCGGCGCCGAGCTCGGCGCCGAGGAGCGCGCGCTGCTCACCGAGGTGCTCACGCGCCTCGATCGCGACGAACGGGAGAGCGCCGCCACCGAGGACTCCGATGCGCCCTGAGCGGCTCGTGCTCGAGGGCTTCGGCCCGTACGCGGAGCGCTGCGAGCTCGACTTCCGGTTGCTCGGCAAGAGCGCGCTGTTCCTGATCCACGGTCCCACCGGCGCGGGCAAGACCTCGATCTTCGACGCGATCTGCTTCGCGCTCTACGGCGAGTCGTCGGGAGCCGAGCGCCGCGGCGAGGAGCTGCGCAGTCACCTCGCGGCGCCCACGGTCGAGACCAGCGTCACCTTCGACTTCCTCCTCGGCGCGCGCCGCTACCGCGTCCAGCGCAAGCCCAAGTACCGCCGCGCCAAGCAGCGCGGCGAGGGCACCACGCTCGAGGACGCGCGCGCCACGCTGTGGGACCGCAGCGCGGCCGCGTCCGACGCCGACGAGGGGCGGCCCCTCGCCACCAAGCCGAACGCCGTCGACGACGAGCTGCGGCGACTCCTCGGCTTCTCGGCCGAGGAGTTCCGGCAGGTGATCGTGCTGCCGCAGGGCGAGTTCCGGCGGCTGCTCACGGCGAGCTCCGACGAGCGCGAGGAGATCCTCGGTGTCCTCTTCCGCACCGCGCACTACCGCGCCATCGAGGTGGCCCTCGCGGGCGCGGCCAACGCGGCGAGGCAGGCGGCGCAAGCGCTCGGCGAGCGCCGCGACGAGGTGCTGCGGCAGGCCGAGGTCGGGAGTCTCGACGAGCTGAGCGCCTCGCGCGAGGCGCTGGCCGCGACGCTCGGTGAGCAGCGCCTCGAGCTGGCGCGGCGGGTGGAGGAGGCGCGGCGGGTGCGTGCCGAGCGCGACGCGGCGCGGGCGCTGGCGGCGCGCTTCGCCGAGCACGAGCTCGCGCGCGCCGGGCTCGCCGCGGTGCAGGCGCGGGTGGGTGAGGCGCAGGCGTGGCGAGCGGAGCTCGAGGCGGCGCGCCGCGCGGCGCCGCTGGTCGAGCTGCTCGCGGCGCTCGATCAGGCCCGCGGCGAGGTCGCCACCGCGGCGCGGGCTGCACACGCGCGCGCCGCGGAAGGGGCGCGAGTCGCGCACGCTGGCGCCGACGCGGCGAATGCGGCGCTCGCCGCCGAGCGCGAGCGGCAGGGCGAGCACGACGGCGCTCGGCGCGAGGCCGAGCGGCTCGACGAGCTCGGCGGCAAGCGCGCCGCGTGGAGCGAGGCGCGCGCCGAGATCGAGGAGCGCGCGGCGAAGCTGGTGGAGATCGAGACGCAGCTCGCGGGGCGTGTCGCCGAGACCGCGCGGCTCGAAGGCGAGATCGCCGAGCGCGAGGCGGCGCGCCAGCAGGCGGCGCTCGCGGCGGAGCGGGTCGACGGGCTCACCGCGGGTCACGAGGCGGCGGCGGCAGCAGCGTGAGCGGCAGGTCGAGGCGGCGCAGATCGACAAGAAGCTCGGTGAGCGGCGCAAGGCGCTCGCCGCGGCGCGCCAGGCGCGCGAGACCGCCGAGGCTCGACGCGCAAAGGCGACCTCGGAGGTCGCCGCGATCGAGCACGCGTGGCAGGCGAGCCGCCCGCAGGCGCTCGCGGAGGCGCTGGTCGCAGGCGAGCCGTGCCCGGTGTGCGGCTCCACGTCTCACCCGGCGCCTGCTGGCGCGGTGGCCGACACCGCGAGCGATGCAGCGCTCGAGGCCGCGCGCCAGGCGCTGGTGACCGCCGACGCGGCGGCTCGTGAAGCGCTGGCCGCGGAAGCGGCGGTGGCGCGCGACGTCACCGCGCTCGAAGCGAAGCTCGAGCCGCTTCGTTCGGCGCTCGGCGCTGCGGCGACCGAGGATCCCGAGGCGCTCGAAGGCCGGGTGCGCGTGGCCGTGGCGGCGCTCGACGCCGCGAAGAGCCTGGCCGATCGCCTCGTCGAGCTCGCGGAGAGGGCGCTCGCGAGCGCCAGGTCGTTGCTCGACGCGCGCGGGGAAGACGAGGGCGCGGCGGCGCGTGTCTTCGAGGGGAGGCGCGAGGCAAGTGGGTTTGGCGGCGTCGACGCGGTGCGTGCCGCGGCGCGCCCGGCGGCCGCGATCGAGGCGCTCGACGCGCAGGTGACGGCGCACGACGCGGCACTCGCTTCCGCGCGCGACCGGCTTTTGCGCGCCGCGCGGGAGGTGGCCGGGGGGGTCGCGCCCGACGTCGCGGCGCTCGACGCCCGCATCGAGGCCGTCGAGAGGCTGCGCGACGAGGCCAGCGCCGCGATCGTGAAGGGTGAGGAGCGGGTCGCACGGCTCGACCGCGCCGCCGAGAACCTCGCGACACTCGCCGCCGAGCTCGAGGCCGCCGAGCGGCGCTACGGCAGGCTCGGGCGGCTCTCCGAGCTCGCCGGCGGCCGCGGCAGCGCGCTGCGGATCGGCTTCCAGCGCTTCGTGCTCGCCGCGCTCCTCGACGAGGCGCTGCTCGCCGCCACCGCGCGGCTCAAGGTCATGAGCCGGGGACGCTTCCTGCTGCGGCGCGGCGCCGGCACCACCGACCGGCGGGTCGCGGGTGGCCTCGATCTGGTGGTTTTCGACGAATACACCGGCCAGGAGCGCGCCGCGCGCACGCTCTCGGGCGGTGAGAGCTTCCTCGCGTCGCTCGCGCTCGCCCTCGGGCTCGCCGACGTGGTGCAGGCGCACGCCGGCGGTGTGCACCTCGAGACGCTCTTCGTGGACGAGGGCTTCGGCAGCCTCGACGCCGAGTCGCTCGACCTGGCGCTGCGCGCGCTCGAAGCGTTGGAGGAGGGCGGGCGGCTCGTGGGTGTGATCTCGCACGTCGGCGAGCTCAAGGAGCGCATCGACGTGCGCCTCGAGGTGAGCCCGTCGGTGCGCGGCTCCACCGCCCGCTTCGTCCTCCCGTGACGTGCTGGCGGTCGACGGAGCGACCGCGCTCCAGCGGCTCGATCCCGGGGGAGGGGCGCGCGTCGCGCGCCCGGCGATACGCGTAGGCGCGGGCATCGCCGCGACGTCGTTCCCTGGTTCGCCGCACCCGGAGCGTCTGGAGGGGCCCGCCTCCGCCCCCCCGTCCCCGTCGCGAGGCCCGGGCCCCCCCTCCGCTGGCCGGATCCGCCGCATCGCCCGGGGAGCGGACACGGGTGCGCCACTCGCGTCCGCCCCGGCTCGCGCCCCCCGCTCCCGCTGTCCGACTCCGCGACCCCGGGGAGGGGCGCGCGTCGCGCGCCCGGCGATACGCGTGGGCGCGGGCATCGCCGCGACGTCGTTCGCTGGCCGGGTTCGCCGCATCGCCCGGGGAGCGGACACGGGTGCGCCACTCGCGTCCGCTCCCGGGCGGGCTCACGCCCGCCCCTACACTCCCGCTGTCCGACTCCGCGACGCCGGGGAGGGGCGCGCGTCGCGCGCCCGGCGATACGCGTAGGCGCGGGCATCGCCGCGACGTCGTTCGCTGTACGCACCCAGTCTGGAGGGCACGCCTCCGGCGGGCCGCCCGTCCCCTGGTCGACCGCGCTAGGCACTCGTGTCGCCGCGCCAGCCGCCGGGCGAGAAGTAGCAGTACTCGCGCTTGCACGCGAAGCCGCGGTTCTTCTCGAACAGGTCCTCGCACGCGCGCACCAGCGGCTCGCCGTCGAGCCCGCCCTCGGCGAGATCGAGCGCCGCCGCGAGCGAGCGCACGTCGGCCACCCGCTGGCTCAGCGCGTAGCGCCGCCCGGCGACCTTGAGGCTGCGGACACCCGCGCGCGCGAGCGCGCCCACGGAGCACAGCGCACACCGATACCGCACCCGCGACACGGTCATGTAGTCGAGGTGGTAGCGCCGCACCTGCTCCACATCCACCTCGCCCGCCTCGGCGCCCGGCTCGACCTCCACCACCACCTCGTCCTCCTTGAGGTGGCACGGCAGCAGGTCGCTCTCCTCCAGCATCCCGCGGAAGAGCGTCGCGGGGATGTGCGCGGTCACCGGCCGTAGCAGCCGCTCGATCGTCGGGTTGGTGAGCAGCTTCCCCGCGAGCGACGGCGCCTGCTGGATCGGGTGCAGGAAGCCGCAGTGGCCGTCGACGAGGTGGCAGCCGTCGTTCATCACCAGCACCTCGAGCTCGGTGCCCGGCGCCGCGCGCACCAGCTCGGCCATCTCGCCCTCGGTCAGGTGCCGCGGCAGCACCGCGCGCGCGAAGCCGCGCTCGCGCCAGAACGCGAGCGCCTCGCCGTTGAACGCCGCCGCCACGCTCGAGAGGTGGAGCGGCACGCGAGGCGCCTTCGCCGCGAGCACCGGCAAGAGCGCCGCATCGGCGACGATGAACGCGGCCACGCCCGCCTCGGCCGCTCGTTCGATCTGCTCTTCGGCGAGCGGCAGGCTCGCCGCCGTGAAGTGGTTGTTGAGCGCCAGGAACACGTCCGCGCCGCGCGCCCGCGCGCGCCGCACCACGCTCTCGAGCTCGCGATAGTCGCGCAGGTTCGAGCCCGCGTCGTCGCGGCGGTTGGCGTGCTCGACGCCTGCCTGCTCGCTCGCGGCGTTGCGTGGCTGTACCCCGCAGTAGAGCTCGCTCGCGCCGGCGTCGAGGAGCGCCTCGACGTCGCGCGGCTCGGAGACCGGCGCGGTGATCGCGGGGCGGCGCACGGCTCTCGAGGGGGTCACGGCGTGCTCGGCTGTGTCCACGGTGCTCACGCTCGTCACATCGGGATCGCTGGCTGGTGGACCAGCCGATCGATCCCCCAGCCGGGCGGCGGCTCGGGTGGAGCGGGGTTCTCGTAGAAGTACGAGTTCCCCTTGAGGCGGAGCGTGGGCACGTGCTCGCGCGCCACGCGGATCGAGTAGCCGCGGCACTCGCGCGCGCAGCCGGCGAGCGGGAAGGGCGCCTGCTCGGGGTGCTGGTGCAGGCTCGCCGTCGGGCAGGTGCGGCTCGTCGAGACCAGCACGAACGGGTGGTAGAGGCTGCCGGGGAGTGCCACGCGCTCGTCGCCCGGCCCGTCGCCGAGCCCCTGCGCCAGGTGCTCGTATTCGATGCGGCGAAAGCCCAGCTCGCCGATCGACGCGAGGAAGCCCGGGACGTCGAGCGGCGTGCCGCGCAGGTGGTCGCGGCCGGCGCCGCCCTGCTCCAGGTAGTGGGGTATCATCGGGTCGCGCTTGAGCTTGTGGAGCAGCCGCCCGAACACCAGCTCGAAGCGCTCGCTTCGGCCCGCGAGCAGCCGGTGGACACCCCAGTCGTTCACCACGATCTCGGTGCGCGTGTCGCGCCGCGCGAGCATCGCCACCAGGCGCATGAAGGGCTCGAGATCCGGCTGGGCCAGGTACGGCGTCACGAACGTGAGCGGCTTCCCCGCGCCGTCCGCGAGCGCCAGCACCTGCGTCAGCTCGGAGGGCCGCGGCAGGAGCCGCGCGCACACCTCGCTGCCGAAGTAGAGGCGGTCCGCCGCGGCCAGCTCGCGCTCGGAGAGGCGCGCCGGGTCGGAGACGAAGAGAGCGTGCTCGAGCACCCGACGGGCCTGGGGGCGAAGCCGAAGCAGGGGGGAGGCGTGGCGCCGCGGGCGTCCGCAGCGCCGCCTCGCGTGGGGCGAGTACCGGATCTCGAACGCGCGCGCAGGATAGAAATCGGCCTCCGAGGGTGTCAATCGAACGGCCCAACGCGGCGGGCTCGGGGATGAGCGCGCCGCGGCTCTCGAGCGCCGAAGCGCGCATCGCCCGCGCCTACGACGGCCGCGACGGCGCCCTCTACGATCGCCTCATCGCGTCGCCTCTCGGCGCCGAGCTGCTGTTTCGCGTCTTCTGGGGAGCGTCGCACCGTGCGGTCACCGGCGCGATCGATCAGCATCTCGGCGACGTCCGCGGCCAAACCGTCCTCGACGTGCCCGTCGGCGGCGGGGCCGACCTGATGAGCCGCGCCGCCTGGCTGCGCGGCGCCCGCGCCGTGATCGGTGTCGACCTCTCGCGCGACATGCTGCACCGGGCAGCGCGTCGCCTCCCGAGGCACGGCCTCGGCGCCGTCCGGCTGATCCGCGCGCCGGTGACCGCGCTACCCCTCGCCACCGGCTCGATCGACCTCATCCTCGCGATCAACAGCCTCCACTGCTTCGCCGACCTGCCCGGCGCCCTCGCCGAGCTACGCCGCGTCGCCGCGCCGGGCGCGCGCTTGGTGGGAAGCTGCGTGGTCAGCGGTGCAAGCGCCCGCGCCGATCAGCGGATCCGCCGCATGATCGACCACGGCCACTTCGCCGCCGCCCTCGACGAGTTCAGCGTCACGGCCGCGTTGGCAGCCGCCGGCTTCGTCCCGATCCACACCGAACGCCACGGCGCCGACCTCGTCTTCGCAACAGCGCCAGTTACCCGCTGATTCGTTCGTCGCGCGATGGCGGGGGCACGGAGGCCCCCGCCCTACGAAAGCTGCAACGACCCGTTGGTCGTAGCGACGGGGGTTCCATCCCCCGTCGCAGGCCGATCCCGGGGCCTGTTCGCCGCGACCAACGCGGCGCTGAACAGGCGCCTTCGAGCACCGGATCGTCGCCAAAGGGGAGACAGCTGCCGACGCCCCCTGCCGCTTTCCGCGGGAAATTCTGGTTCTATTCAGTCAAACGAGATCCCGCCTGAATCAAACGGGCACCAGATCATCCACAACCACCTGTGGACGGACGTTCCGCTGAACGCGCGGGATTGCTCCGTCGACGAGCTGGCGACGGAGCGCCTCCACTTACAGGCGCCCCGCCGTTGCTCGGGAATCCACGGCTCGTTCGCCTGGGGGGCAGGCGGTTCTGGTATGATGAATCGTCATACCGGAGGGCCGTGCGATGCCGAAGACCAAGGTGGCCGTCAGCGTGGAGACCGAGCTCCTCGGGGAGCTCGACGCGCTCGTCGAGAGTGGGAGGTTCCCCAGCCGCAGCTTCGCCATCGAGGTGGCGGTTGCGGCGGAGCTGCGACGCATGCGACGGACCCGACTCGGCGAGGCGTGTCGAGCCCTGGACGTCAACGAAGAACGCGCCTTGGCCGACGCGGGTCTGGTGGCCGACGCTGCGGACTGGCCGGAGTACTGAGAGGTGGCGCGGATCCGCCGCGGTGAGATCCGGTGGGCGTCGCTCGATCCGGTCCGGGGCCGAGAGCAGCCGGGCGAACGGCCCGTGCTCATCCTGAGCCACGACGTGTTCAACGACCGATCCGGCACCGTGATCGCCGTGGCCCTGACGTCCCAGCCTCAGCGAGCACCGTTCCCGTTGAGCCTGGAGCTTCGCGCACCGTTGCCGAAGCGCTCGTGGGTGAAGATCAGTCAGATCCGCACGCTCTCCACCGAGCGGATCGGCCGTCGTCTCGGTGAAGCGAGCCTGGAGGAGATGGACCTGGTGCTGGAAGGACTCAACGAGATCATCGGGCCGTGATCCACAGCCACCTGTGGGCGAACGTTCCGCTGAACGCGCGGATCGCGCTATCGACGTGTGTCGCCGAAGAGCGATCGCCGACGGAGGGGCCCCCGCCGTGTTCCGCTACCCATGGCTCGTCCTCGGCCCAGGTCTACTCATCCTGAGCCGCGTCATGGCCGGCCCGAAGGCCAGCGGTCGGATCGCAGCCCACCAGCTCACGGATCGGGAGTGGCGTTCGTTCATGCGCGGCCTTGTTGCCGCCGTGCTGACGTATTCCCTGCTCGTGACGTTGATACAGGTCGCAGGCGGGTACGGCGACTTCTTCTGCCTCCTGGGGTTCTTGCCACCACGGTCGATCGCTGGCGTCGCGTTCTGGATCCTTCAGGCCGCCTTCGTCGTGGCCGGCCTCGTCTGGCTGTGGTTCGGTGCCGGCGGTGAGGTCCTCGCGCGAGTGGGTCCGGTGTTCACTCGGTATACGTCCGCGGACACGGTCTTCGATCGCCGCTCGGTTCGGATCGTCGTGACCGTGTGGCTACTGGCGAGCAATCTCGGCGCTGCGGGCCTCGTGGTGCGGCAGGCTCCCGACACCGAACGCGCGGCAGAGTGCGGGTTCTGAACTGGATTGCGTCGCCCCAAGACAGACCGCAATGACGACCGAACGCGAGCCCGACGCTTCCAGCGGGGAATCCTGGTGCTACTCAGTCAAACGAGAGCCTGCTTAGACCAAACAGGCACCAGATCATCCACAGCCACCTGTGGACGGACGCTCCGCTGAACGCGGTCGATCCCGGGCGCCGCACGCCATTCGGCCCAGACGTGTGGTGCATCGCGAAGGAGGTCGAGGATGCCGCGGACCAAGCGAAACATCGGAGCCAAACTCGAGGACCTCCCTGGCGGCTCGACCTGTGGAAGCTACACGGCGCGGGTGAGGGCTGCGGCAGACCTCGTCGGGTCCGAGCTCGAGCCTACGGCGGCGGATCCCACCGTTGCGTCGCCATCCCGGAGGCCGGGCTCGTGCTGAAGACCAGGGTGACGGTGAGCCTCGACCCGGCGCTGCCACGAGAGGTGCGCGCGCTCGTCTCGGCAGGTCGGTTCCCGAGCCGGAGCTCCGTCATCGAGGCGGCCGTCGCAGCGGAGCTTCGGCGGATGCGCCGGACACGGCTCGGTGCTGCGTGTCGGGAGCTAGGCATCTCCGAGGAACGCGCAATGGCCGACGCCGGCCTGAGCGCTGATGCGGCGGACTGGCCCGGGTGCTAGCTGGCTCGGACTCGCGGTCCATCGATTCGCTAGTCGCCCGCCGACGAGTCGAGCTCGGCGCTCGTGCTTCGGTTCTTCCTGGTCACGTCCGCCATCTGGGCCGCCGTCGATCGGATGTCCGAACGGTCCCGCGCGGGCGACAGCCCCCGTGGGGCGAGGACTGTCAAGGCTTTTGCCCTCGCTGACCGCCGGCGCGGCCGATTGCGTCACCTGTGAACTCGCCAACGCCGTGCGCTTCCGCACGCGCGAGGACGACTTCGTCGCTCACGTCGACTGGCCCCCTGTCCCCTCGCATCTCGATCAGGCGCCGCAGACCGCGTCCCACCGCGCGAGACCGAAGGCTCGCGAGATGTGAAGCGTCGCCCGCCAGAACCCGCTACCCCGGTCTCCGTAGCGCGGTCAGCCGCCAGCCCGCCGCGCCCCGCGCCCCGAGAATCCGTTGCGGCCGCGGGCGGTTGCGCCGCCTCACCGGCAGCGGGCACAATCCCCGCTACGTGGGCGAAGCCGCCCTGGTAGGGTCATCTGGGTAGTTCAGGTGAATGAGAGTTGAACTAAACCGCTGCGCGGTAGTTCCTCTCGGCGCCTTCTTTCGTTTCTAGTTGCCACGCCTGCCGGTGCCTTCACCGGCGCCCGTGCGCACGGGGCCTCCGTTTCGGTAGCGTGGAGAGTGCCTCCCGACGCGACCGATGGAGGTCGCCGTGAACGCACTACGCACGCGCCTGGTGGAGGACCTGCGCATCCGCAACTACTCGCCGCGAACGATCCGAGCCTACGTGAGCTGGATCGAACGCTTCGCGAAGCACTTCAACCGATCCCCCGATCAGCTCGGTCCCACCGAGATCCGGGCCTTTCAAGAGTTTTTGGTCGATACCCACAAAGCCTCGTGGTCCACCTTCAACCAAGCGGCGGCCGCGCTGCGATTCTTTTACACGACGACTCTCCAGGCGTCGTTTCCGGTCGAGCAGATTCCGTACGGTCGCAGGCCGACGAAGCTGCCCGTCGTCCTCAGCCCGCGGGAGGTCGCGGCGTTGCTCGACGCTGTCGTCAACCGCAAGCACCGCACGGCGTTGATGACGATCTATGCGGCGGGACTGCGCCTCGACGAGGCCATTCACCTGCGCGTCGAGGACATCGACAGCGAGCGCAACGTGCTCCGAGTACGGCGTGGTAAGGGGCAGAAGGATCGCTATACGCTGCTGACGCCATCGTTGCTCATCGCGCTGCGCGAGTACTGGCGAGCCGTTCGTCCGAAGGATTGGCTGTTTCCGGGGAAGAACCCGGATCAGCCCATGCACCCGACCTGTCTCCAGCACGCCATGTCGAAGGCCCTTCTCAAGGCCAGAATCGGGAAGCCAGCGTCGATCCACACGCTGCGCCACAGCTTCGCGACCCATCTGCTCGAAAACGGCACTGACCTGCGCACGATCCAGACGGTCCTCGGCCACTCGTCGCTCAGCACGACCGCGATCTACCTGCACGTCGCGGCAGGAGCGCTCGAGGTCCGGGCGCGCTCCGAGAAGGCCGACCTGCTTCGCGGGATCGTTCGCGATCCCGCGAAGTCGTGAGGCTCGCTCGGCCGGAGCTCGGGGACATCGCTCGCCGCTACGGTCCCGTGCTCGCGGCCCAGCAGCGCCTCTCCGGCGATCAACATCGCGCGCTGCGCGACCTCGCCGCGTGCCGCACGGCAGCGCTCGGTGGACACCGAAGCGAGTGTCAGCGCTGCGGCCACGTCGACGTCTCCTACAACTCCTGCCGCAACCGGCACTGCCCCCGCTGCCAGCGCACGGCGCAGGCCGAGTGGTTCGCGGACCGCGAACGTGAGCTGCTTCCGGTGCCCTACTTTCACGTCGTCTTCACCCTCCCCGAGGAGCTCGCACCCGTCGCGCTCGCCAATCCGCGGCACGTCTACGGCCTGCTCTTCCACGCGGCGGCCGACACCCTCGGCACCATCGCGCGAGACCCGAAGCGCCTCGGCGCCGAGGTCGGCTTCCTGGCGGTGCTCCACACCTGGGGGCAAACGCTCCGCCACCACCCGCACGTCCACTGCGTCGTGCCCGGCGGTGGGCTCGCACCGGATCACACGCGCTGGATCGCGAGCCGCAAGCGATTCTTTCTGCCCGTGCGCGTCCTGAGCCGCGCCTTTCGACACCGGTTTCTCCAGGGCCTCGAGTCGCTCCGCGATCGCGCGGCGCTGCGGTTCGTGGGTTCGATCGCGTCGCTCGCAGCCGACGACGCGTGGCGCAGGCTGCTCGCCGAGGTGCGGGCCAAGGAGTGGGTGGTGTACGCCAAGCCGCCCTTCGGCGGGCCGCAGCAGGTCTTGCGATACCTGGCGCGCTACACCCACCGCGTCGCCATCGGCAACGATCGCATCCTCGCGCTCGCCGACGATCACGTCGTCTTTCGGTACAAGGACTCAGCCCACGGCCGACGGCCGCGCACGATGCGGCTCGGCGCCGTCGCGTTCCTCCGCCGCTTCCTCCTGCACGTGCTGCCGTCAGGCTTCGTGCGTATTCGCCACTACGGCTTCCTCGCGAATCGAGCGCGCAAGCAACTCCTGCCGCTGGCACAACGGCTCGCGGCGCGGGACGCCGCACCGATCCGGGAACACGCGAGCGCCCGTCCAGTCGACCCCGTCGTGCGCACCGACCCACGTCGCTGTCCCGCCTGCGGTGAGCTTACGTGCCGGATCACGGTCCTCGAACGCGAACCGGTCGAGCCGGCGCCGCCCGCGCGGCCCGGCTTCGACACCTCCTGACCCCGCCGCACCGCACCCGGACCCCGGATCGACCCGCCCCTTCCACCGCAGTCTCGGCTCATCCACGGACCGCCATGGCCTCGCTCCGACCGGCGCACGACCTGACGCCCGCTCTCGGGCCCACTCGCGGCCCGCGCCCCGACGGCGAACCGCCCCACCCGCTCCATCTCGGTGCGGACGGCGTGCCCCAGGCTCTTGACCGCGACCTCGTCCTCCCTAAGAATCCCCATAGGGAAAGACGCCTAAACCGTCCCACCGCGGTCTAGTCCAACGGAATCCTATCCAGACCGCTCGGGGCGGACGTCCGGCCCCGACTGCCCCCGACCTCGGCCCGAGCACTCTGGATAGAATCCTCTTCGTTCGCCAACCCGGGGGAACCAGTTAACCATGGCTCATTGGTCATCGGAGGCGGTAACTCGATTTCGCGAGTACTTGGACGAAACGAACGAGGTACTCCACCTCTGCATTGACGGCATACGAAGCATCGAACACGCGGTGCCGCTAGCGGAGGCCGTGCACAACCTGGCGGTAATCGAGGGCCCGGCCTCTGTTGCGGCTGATTCCGAACGATCTCTCGCACAAACGAGAGCAAGGGCAAGCCTCGCGCGCCGTGAGGTGCAGGCGGGCTTCCCGTTACTGCATGCGCATACCCTCGCCGGTGTCTGGGGCTCGCTCGAGGCTGCGATTGAAGATCTGGCCGTGGGAATACTTGAACACGATTCAACGATTCGAAGCCGGGAGGCCGTCGCCAAGATCAAGATTGGCCTTGCAGAGTTCGAGCAACTCGACCAGTCCGACAGAATGCGTACCGTTATCGGTGAGCTGCAGCGCACCTCACGTGCGGACCAGCGGCTCGGTGTCGGGGCTTTCGAGGTCGTATTCGCCGCCTTGGGGTTTTCAGGGTCAGTTTCGGAGGATGTACGACGAAATGTTCTTGAGTTTCAGCAGCTCCGCCATGTCATTGTCCACTGCGGATCGATCGCCGACCGAAGGCTTGTTAGCCGCTGCCCTTGGCTTGAGCTCAGGCCAGGACAGAAGGTTCGGATCACCCATGCGCAGTTCGCCAGGCTTGTCGCAACCGCGATCCACTACTTCGCCGACCTCGTGGAGCGAGTGCGCGAGAAGTACGGCATCCCAAAATCGCAGGTGCCGCCGGAGGAGGAGCCGCCCGCAACCAAGGCGAACTAGACGCTGCAGCAGCCGGCACCCGGGATGGGCTCGGGTGCGGCTCCCGTGGTAGTCCGTGGCCGCTGCTGACTTCTGCGTTCGGCTCAGACCATGACCAGACCGCGCGTTTCAGTTCCCGACGGGTACCGTTGCCCCCTTTGTCCAGGTCACGCGGATCCCGTCTTCGACGATAGTCCACTCGTCGTTGGTCAACCGATCTGTGCGGGTTGCTCAGTGGAGCTCAAGCACCACCTAACTGAGGATACGCGCAGGGACGATGACGTCCTTGACAGGCTCGAGGCCTTCACGGGCCGGTCATTTGAAGAGAGTCGCGTTCTCTACTTACGCGAGTTGGTTTTGGACCTGGAGGATCGGCTCTCGCCCACAGGGACCGGCGCCGGGCTTGCCGAGGACTGGGCTGGCTCGTATGGGCAGACGGCGGATTCGATCAGGGACGACTGGAGACGGCTCCTCGCGAGTGCCAAGAAGCGGCTTGCCTTGCGCGAGATGGAGGTCACATCCTCAATCCGAGCCGAACTCGGCGCTGCACCTGCCCGCGCTTCGCGCCGCTGCTGAGCTCTGCGTTCGCCGTCATGCACGAAACGCTGCTGCCACGCGAGTTCCTTGGCGGTCGGCTCCGCCGCTTGCACTCACGCGATCGCGCTGCGTTCCAGGCGTATCGCTCACTCCCGGAGCTCGGCCGCTATCAGGGTTGGTCGCCGATGTCCGATGCCGAAGCGCATGCGTTCCTCGACGAGATGCATCGCGCACCTCTCTTCACGCCGCGGCAGTGGGTGCAACTCGGAATCGCCAAGCCAGAGTCAGACGAGCTCGTCGGAGACATCGGCTTGTGTCTTTCCGAAGACGGTACTTGTGGCGAAGTCGGTTTCACGCTCGAGCCGTCCCAACTGCTGTTCGCGGCTACCAGCGTCGCGCGTGTCGTGGCTATCACCGACGAGCGAAATCGGCCCAGCATCAAGCTGCTCGAGCGCGTTGGCTTCGGGTTCGTCGAGAGCCGCCAAGTCGTGTTCAGAGGCGAGCCGTGCACAGAGAGGGCGTATGAACTGCCGCGAAGTGACGGCTGAGCCTTCGCTCGAGCGGACCGGCTCCGGCAAGGCGCCTTGCCTACGCGGGCCGCTCAGCTCGAACGTTCGCCTCGCGTTGATCGTATGAGCTTGAAGGCGTGACTGAGTGGGCGCGGCGTGTGGTCGGAACCGACGGACGGAGACCGCGCTCGGCGAGCGCTGCCCCCTACGGCACCACCAACCCCACCAGGCTCGCCGCGAGCATCGCGCCGAAGCCGGCCGCGACCACCCGCCCGAAGGCCCAGCCGCCGAGGATGATGGCCATGAGGCCCTTCGCCACCGTGTTGGAGGCGACGGCGATCCAGATGGCGTTGGCGGCGACGTGGACGTCGAGGCCGGTCTTGACGAGGTTGGCCATCGAGAGCGCGATGGCGTCGACGTCGGGGGCGCCGGCGATGGCGCTGGTCACGTAGATCCCGCTCGAGCCGAGGTTCTGGCTCGCGAACTTCACGCCCATCAGCACGGCGGTGAAGAGCGCCGCGAACTTGACGGCCTGGCTGAGCTCGAACGGGTTGGCGAAGGACACGTTGGCGTGGGTGGGGCCGCCCTCGCGGCTCGGCCGCAACAGCACCGCGGCGACGAGCGCGCCGGCGGCGGTCATGGCGAGCAGCGGCGGTAGCAGCGGCCGCACCAGCGAGCGCTCGATCACGGCCACCAGGATCAGGACGCGCACGTACATGACGCTCGACGCGAGCACCACGGCGAGCGCCGCGGGCTTCACGATCGAGGGGTCGCGGCGCGCGCGCCCCGACGCGGCGAGCGTGACCACCGTGGACGACACCAGCCCGCCGACGAGCCCGGTGAGGCCGAGCCCGCGCCCGGGGCCGAGCACGCGGATCGCGACGTAGCCCACGAAGCTCACGCCCGCGATCAGCACGATCATCCAGCCGATCTTGTACGGGTTGAGGACGTCGAACGGCCCGAGCGTTCGATCCGGCATGAGCGGCAGCACCACCACCGCCACGAGCAGGAACTTGAGGGTCGCGTAGACGTCGTCCTTGGTGGCCTGCTGGACCAGCGAGTGCAGCACCGGCTTGAGCGACAGCACCAGCGTCATCACCACCGCCACCGCCGACACCACCACGAGGCGCTGTCCGGTGGGCTCGATCACCCCTCGCGAGGTCGCGAGCGCGCCGAGGAGGAACGTGACGAGCGCCGCGACCTCCGAGGTGAGGCCGACGTCGGCGCCGGCGCGCAGGCTGCTCACGTGAACGGTGAGCAGGAGCGCCATGATCGCGAGGAACGGCACCAGCACGATCGACGGCCCGAGCGAGCGCGCGAGCAGCGCCGAGATGGCGCCCGCGAGGGCGAAGAGCGGGAAGGTGCGCGAGCCGCCGAAGAAGAAGCGGCGGTCGTCGCTGCTCGCGGGGTGCGATTGCTCGCGCTCGAGCCCGATCAGGAGCCCGACGGCGCACGCCACGGCGAGCGACAGGAAGGGCTCGTATGCGTCCATGGTTCGATCCTACCTGAGGCCAGCGGCGGCGGGGCGGGGGGCTGGAACCCGCGCGCTTCGCGCGTTCCCCGAGGAAACATCGGCAGGCCGCTGAAAAACTCGCATCCGCGAGTAACTCAGCAGCCTGCTAAGCTCGGGGCGATGCTCGATCGGCTCCCCGGATGGGTGACCTCCAACGCCGAGTCGGTACGCGCGGAGGTCGCCGAGTGGCGCGACCTGGACCGCACCCAGCGGTGGCGCCTGGCGCGGGCGTGCTCGCGGGACGCGCTCTGGGCGCTCTCCGTCGCCCGCGACCCACGCCGCATCCTCGACCGAGTCGATCCGCTGCCGCGTTCTTCGCAGGAGGCTCTCGCCCGCCTCCGAGCCCGAGCCGGCTGGGGTGATGAGCGTCCCTGAGCGCGGCGCCGCGGAGGCGGCACAGCGCATTGCCGATGCGCTCGAGAGGGTGGGGCTGCCCTATGCGATCGGCGGCGCGCTCGCCCTGGCGGTAGCGGGTGTGCCCCGCGGCACGATCGATGTCGACGTCAACGTGTTCGCGACGGAGGAGCGCCTCGAGGAGGTGTTCGACGCCCTCGCCTCGCTCGGCATCGAGATCGACCGCCCCAAGGCGGTCGACCAGACGCGGCGCGAGGGCATGTTCGTCGGGAGATGGGACGGCATGCGGATCGACGTGTTCCTGCCGAGCATCCCCTTTTCGCGCGAAGCCGAGGCGACGCGGATCCGGGTATCCGATGCCGCGGGCTGGTCGGGCTGGTTCCTCTCGGCCGAGGCGGTCGCGATCTTCAAGCTGCTCTTCTTCAGGGGCAAGGACGTCGTCGACCTGGAGCGGCTGGTGGCTGTCACTCAGGACAGTTTCGACTGCGAGTACGTGCGCCGATGGATCGTCGAGATGATGGGTGAGGACGACGAGCGCGTGCGAGCGTGGGACGAGCTGGTCGCGCGCTTCGGTCAGCCTCGATCGGCTGGGTAGGGCCTTCGCCCGCATTCTTCACGAAGCTTTTGACTTCGGCCGCCGATCGTCGGCAGCTGCGGGCGTACTCGGGATCTTCGGCCCTCGACGGACTGCCGAGTCCGCCGGCGGGCCGGAGCGCCCCCGACGACGAAGCGGTCGGGACACGGAGGCGGGCGGCCGGGCTCCAGAGTGGAGTGGGCGCCGAGAGGGCGGCCCGGGGCAAGAGCCGCGCGCGGCACGCGACTTGAAGTCCGCCCAGGCGGCACGTGGGGAGCTCGGAGCTCCCCGGACCCTCAACGCATGGATGCGACGTTGACCCACGAGACCGCTAGCTCGGTGCGATCACAGCGGTTTTCGGCAGCCTTGGGCAGCGGGCAGGCGGCCCCGAAGGGGTCGTCGACCGGCTCTGCCGCCCGCGCACGGCCCTCGGGCGGGTCAATCCCCTGACGATCGAAAGGAGCACCGATGACTCCCGAAGGCGCCACGTTGATCGAAGATGCCCGCTCTCGCCCGCGTCCCGCCGCTGGCGGCCAGCGCGCCGAGACCCTGGCGCCCACGCCGGTGCCGATCGCCAGCGCGCGCCCGACGCCCATCGCGTCGGGCATGGACGAGCGCAAGTTCCGCGGCATCCTCTCGGCCGGGCTCAAGTACCGAGCGCGCGACATCCACTTCAAGGTCGGCTCGCCGCCGCTGTTGCGCATCCTCGACGAGCTGCGCGAGACGCCGATCCCGAAGCTCAGCGCCGAGGACGTCGAGTGGGTGGTGCGCTTCCTGTTGCGGCGCACCCATCACAACCCCGACGCGCTCCTCGACGAGGTCGAGACGTGCTTCGAGCTCGAGGGCGCGGCGCGCTTCCGCGCCAGCATCTTCTGGCAGATGGGGACGATGGCGGTGGTGCTGCGCATCGTGCCGAGCGAGATCCCGAGCTTCGAGTCGCTCGAGCTGCCGCGCTCGATCCGCCAGGTCGCCACGCTCCACCGCGGGCTGGTGCTGGTCGCGGGCGTGGCCGGGTGCGGCAAGTCGACGACGCTCGCCTCGATCATCCACGAGATCAACCGCACCCGGCACGCGCACATCGTCACCATCGAGGACCCGGTCGAGTTCGTGCACAAGCCGCTCATGAGCTCGGTCACGCAGCGCGAGGTGGGGAAGGACACGCGCTCGTTCAACTCCGCGCTGCGCGCGGCGCTGCGCCAGGACCCGGACGTGATCCTGGTGGGCGAGGTGCGCGACCTCGACACCATCGACACCGCGCTGCGCGCGGCGGAGACGGGTCACCTGGTGCTCGCGACGATCCACACCACCGACACCGCCAAGACGATCGGCCGGCTGCTCGGCGTGTTCGGGCAAGCCGAGCAGGCGGCGGTGCGCTACCGCCTCGCCGAGAACCTGAAGGCGGTGATCGCGCAGCGCCTGCTGCCGCGCAAGGACGGCGAAGGCATGGCGCTCGCGTGCGAGGCCATGTTCGCGTCGGCGACGCTCCAGGAGTGCATCCGTGACCCGGCGCGCACCGGCGAGATCACCGACGTGATCGAGCAGGGCGGCGATCGGCTGAACACGCACACGTTCGACCAGCACTTGACCGAGCTCTACAGGACCGGCGTGGTGGATCTGGAGACCGCCAAGGCGGCGTCGAGCCGCCCCGGCGACTTCGAGCGCGCGCTCAGCTTCGAGTAGCGCGGCGCGGCGCGCGCGCCCCTCCACCGTTCCCGAACCGTAGGGGCGGGGCCTGTCCCCGCCCGCGGATCCCCGGCCCGCCGGAGGCGGGCCCTCCCGGCCTCGGGCGTACCGGGAACGGCCGCCACGTCGAGGCGGACGGCCCGTCGTATCGCCGGGCGCGCGGCGCGCGCCCCTGTGCGCCTTCAATGGCGCGTGACTCGTGGGGTGCAAGTCCCCACCGGACAGACGCTCTCCGGTCCGTAACCGAACGTAACCGCGTTGCCGCGAGGCAGGGTGGAGAGCAACGGGAGGTGAATCGCCGGTCCGCAGCGCAAGCGAATCCGATTCGGCATCCGTGGGGCGGTGAGCCTGCAGGGGAATGGCGAAGCCCAAACGACCCTCCATCCAAGTCGCGTGCGACAGCGGATCGACGGGGTCGAGGTCCACCACGCTAGGGGTAGCGTGCAAGCGAGGGTGGGGCACACGGCTCGTGGTTGGGAGCAGAACGGCGAGAAGGTCACGCGCAGGAAGAAGGGAGACCTGCCGGGATGTCCGGGGCAGTCGGTCCGGCAGGAGTCAGAGGCCTCGTAGTAGCGACGAAGCGCCATAACGGGCGTGGAGCGAAGGGGGCCAGGGAGGTGGATGCGTGCAATCTGAACCGCAGGAAGGACACCCGCCGTCAGTGGGCGTGAGCCCTGAGCAAGGCGGAGACGCAACGAGGCCGAGGAGGCCGTACGCGGAACCGACGGTCTGGACGGAGCGCATGCTGGCGGCTCTGCATTCGGGAGTGAGAGGAGGCAAGTGGTACTGCCTGATCGACAAGGTGTTCGCCCCGAGAAACCTCGCGGCGGCGTGGGCGAAGGTCCAGGCCAACCGAGGTGCGGCGGGAGTGGACCACCAGAGCGTGGAGCAGTTCGGTAGGAACGCGGAGAGGTACCTGGCGCAGCTCCACGAGGAGCTGCGCACGGACCAGTACCGTCCGCAGGCGGTACGACGACACTGGATTGCGAAGCCGGGAACGAACCAGCAACGTCCGCTGGGGATCCCGACGGTTCGCGACCGGATCGTGCAGACGGCACTGCGCAACGTGCTCGAGCCGATCTGGGAGGAACGTACGTTCGTGGACGAGAGCTACGGGTTCCGGCCGGGGCGCGGCTGTCGACATGCGCTGCGGCGGGTGCAGCAGCTCTTGGACGCGGGCTTCACGTGGGTCGTCGATGCGGACATCCGGAGCTACTTCGACACGATCGACCACGGGCAGTTGATGACCGAGGTCAAGCGGGCCGTGAGCGACGGACGGGTGCTGGCGCTCGTCGAAGCGTTCCTGAAGCAGGGAGTTCTGGAGGAGATGCGCAGCTGGACCCCCGAACGGGGGACGCCGCAGGGCGCGGTGATCAGTCCGCTGCTGGCGAACATCTACCTCCATCCGGTGGACGTGGTGTTGGTGGAATCAGGCTTCGCGCTGGTGCGCTACGCCGACGATCTGGTGATCCTGTGCCAGTCGGAGGCACGCGCACAGGAGGCGCTTCGGTTACTCGGACGCGAGGTCGAACGACGCGGCTTGCAACTGCACCCCGAGAAGACCCGGGTGGTGGACGCGACGGCGCCGGGCGGCTTCGACTTCCTGGGCTATCACTTCGAGCAAGGCCGCCGCTGGCCGCGCGAGAAGAGCCTTCGATCGCTCAAGAACAAGATCCGAGCGAAGACGCGCCGCACGTCGGGGCGGAGCCTGGCCGTCATCATCGAGGAGCTGAACCGGACCCTGATCGGCTGGTTTGGGTACTTCAAGCACAGCCATCGCCACACGTTCGAGCGTCTGGATGGATGGCTCCGGATGCGACTGCGCAGCGTCCTCCGCCGCCGCAAGGGTGGCCGAGGTCGCGGGCGCGGTGCCGATCACCAACAGTGGCCCAACGCCTTCTTCCAGCAGCGCGGGTTGTACAGCCTGGCCGTAGCCCACGCCGCGATCCGTCAGCCTCGATGAGAGCGAACCACTTCCTGGAGAGCCGGATGCGGGAGATCTGCACGTCCGGTTCGGAGGGGGGCGGGGCCGGGTAACTGGCCCTGCCTACCCCTATCCACCGTTCGCGAACCGTAGGGGCGGGGCCTGTCCCCGCCCGTGGATCCCCGGCCCGCCGGAGGCGGGCCCTCCCGGCCTCGGGCGTACCGGGAACGGCCGTCACGTCGAGGCGGACGGCCCGTCGTATCGCCGGGCGCGCGGCGCGCGCCCCTCCGGAGCGGCACGACTCCGCGCGGTCGATGACACGGGCCCGATCGGCCTGGAGGGCGCGCCTCGAGCGCGCCGTGTAGGATGCGGCGCTCGTGCGAGCTGCGCCGATTTCCGCCATGTCCTCCGATCGCCTCCGCCGACTGCTCGCGGTCGTGACGCTCGCGCTGCTCGGCGCGGCGGGCTGTATCGGTGCTTTCGTCGGTACCGGCATCGACGTGGCCGGCTCGGCGGTCACGTATCCGTTTCGCAACGGGCTCTTCGCGCGCCTCTGGGAGTTCGACAACGACTCCGGCCAGCCGTGGCGCGCGCTCGAGGACGACCGCGGGCGCGATTTCGGCAACGAGCTGGTCGGCGTCGCCGTCTCGGGCGGCGGCAGCCGATCGGCTTACTTCCTGGCGTCGGTGCTCGACCGGCTGCGCGACGTCCCCGTGGACGGACGGGAGGGGAATGCGCCGAGCAACCTGCTCGACGAGATCGATTTCCTGTCGTCGGTGTCGGGCGGGTCGCTCGCCGCGACCTACTACACGCTGCTCCGCCCCGATACCTCGGATCGCGTCGCGCTCGACGAGTTCTTCAAAGACTTCCGCGACGACATGCGCCTCGACTTCGAGTCGCGCAGCGTCGGTCGCACGTTGTTCATGGGGCGCGCGCTACCGCTGATCTTCACGCACTATCACCGGGGTCACGTGCTCGCGGGCGTGTTCGACTCGAACTTCTTCCACGACGCGACCTTCGCCGATCTGCCGCCCCCCGGTCCCCGCCACCCCACGCTCATCGTCAACGCCACGTCGTATTCGCGCGGCAGCAAGTTCCTGCTCACGCGCCTGCCGAGCGCGCGCTTCAACGACTCTCAGCTCATGCGCGGGCTGCGCGAGATGCGGCTCATCCGCGGCAACTACACGGAGCGCCACGTGCCGTTCGAGAACGTGGGCTTCGACACGCTCGCGAGTGACATCGGCTCGTTCAAGCTCTCCTACGCGGTCGCCGCCTCGGCGGGCGTGCCCGGGATCCTCGGGCCCACGGTGCTCAAGGATCATTCGCGGACCGACGGCGAGGTCTTCGAGGAGCTCGGCGACGGCGGGCTCTACGACAACTTCGGCCTCGAGACGCTGGTGCAGCTCTTCGCGTCGATCCTCGAGGAGCACCCGGGCAAACACGCGCGCATCATCGTGGTGGACGCGAGCTCGTACTTCGACGCGCAGTCCGACCGTCTCGAGTACACGGTGGCCGACTACGCGGACCGGGTCACGTCCATCGCGTGGCTGCGCACCAGTGACTACACCGAGCTCCTCTACCGCTCGCTGGGCGGCATCGATCCCAAGCGTCTGGAGAAGGCGGCGGCCAAGGGACGACGGCGGTATCCCCACCGAGTCGAGCCGCTCTCCCTACCGGAACCTGGCGCTCGAGGTGCTGAGCCTCTATCACCAGCCCGAGCACCTCGATCTCTCCGACGTGCACGACGACGAGCCCGACGATCCCTCGGTGCTGGCGCGCGTCTACAGGAACCTGGTGCCGGATCCCATCCGCGATCCCGCCGGGTTCGTGAAGAAGCTGAACCGGGAGGTCCGTGCGCTGGGCTTGCGGTTCTCGATCAGCGACGCGGCCGCCGACGTGGTCGACGTGCAAGCCGAGCTGGCGGTGCGCGACCAGCACGCCGCCCAGCCGATCCCGGCCGCCGCGCCGCCGAACGCGGGGGGCGTACAGGGATCGGCGGTCCGTCGGCGCCGAGGGTGATGCGTATCGCCGGGCACGCGACGCGTGCCCCTCCCGGGCTCGGAGGGGCACGCGTCTGCGTGCCCGGCGAGAGGCACGAACGACGCATCGCCGAGCGGGCGGCGGCACCCACCACCGAGGTAGAGAGGATGGGTCAGAAGTAGACGTTCACGCGGCCCTGGACCGTGAGGAAGTCGGGCACGTCGGCGATGTCCGTGTCCTCGATCTGATCGATCGAGTCGAAGTTGTCCGTGAACAGGAAGTGGTAGCGGACGTCCGGGCCGATGGTGACGTGCTCGCCGAGCTTGAGCTCGAGCCCGGCGCCGACCTGGGCGCCCCAGATCTCGTCCGACGACTCGTTGCGGACGCCGATCGCCTCGGCTTCGACCTCGTACTGGGTGAGGTTCAGCTCGCCACCCGCGAGGAGGTAGAAGCGGCCGGCGTCGAAGTCGATGTTGTAGCGAAGCGCCAGCCCCAGCATCCAGTCGTCCAGGTTGGCGTCGACGTCGAGGCCGTTGCGGATGCCCCGGCACAGCTCGGTGGCGCCGTTGCCGAGCCCCGCGCCGCTCGCGAGCGTCCCGCAGCTCGCCGCGTCGTAACTCGCGTAGAGCGCGGTGAACTCGAGCGCGACCCCGCTCGCGCCGAGACCGGCGAAGTCGACGCCGAGGACGGCGCCGTACCCGATGTCGTCGTCCAGCGTGTCGTTGCCGAGCACCCAGTCGTAGCCAACCTGGCCGCCGACGTAGAGCTGTGCGTCGGCGTGCGCGGGACGCGCGTATCCGAGGGCGCTCAGCGCCAAGCAAGCTCCGAGCAATGCGGTGACGTGACGAGAGCGCATGAGCATCCTCCGTGCGCGCAGCGACGGTTACCAAGCACCGCGTGCGAGCTGGACCTCGCGGGCCCACCCTGGGCGCGCCGCGTGTCGATCCACGCCGGTCTCGTTACGCAACCGACGTGCCTGCGATCGGAGCCGGCGCACGCACGGGAGAGCCTTCGAGTTTCGTCGCGTCGGCGCCCGAGAGCAGGCCGAACGCGCGTCGATTGTAGATTCGTCGCGGCTCACAGACTCTTGCTCCACAGCAGCATGAAGGCGTGCCCGAGGTCGCCGTCCTGCAGCAGTCCGGAGTCGAGGTCGTATTCGAGGTAGAGGCTCGAGTCCCACGGGAAGCC
This sequence comes from Deltaproteobacteria bacterium, assembly GCA_016713535.1. Taxonomy (GTDB): domain Bacteria; phylum JADJOY01; class JADJOY01; order JADJOY01; family JADJOY01; genus JADJOY01. The sequence continues at coordinate 5,693 of JADJOY010000060.1, read as the reverse complement.
GGTGGTGAGCGCCGTCGTCAGCACCTGACCGTTGCGTCCTCGCCAGCGGACGTCGTCGCTCGCCTCGCCGCCCTCGGAGAGCGACGCCATCGTGCCGTGGAACACCGTGCAGCGCAGGTGCAGGTAGACGAAGAACAGCAGCTCCACCCGGTACTCGAGCGAGACCGTGGCGTAGTGCTCGGCGATGAACTGATCGAAGAGCGCGCCCGGGTACGACTCGCGCGAGAGGTCCGCCGACTCCTTCGGCAGCGGTCCGCCGCCGAGGCGAAACGCCGAGTAGCGGTCGAGCGTCCCCGCGGGCGCCCACGCTCCGTTCACCTGGAACTCGATGCGGTGGCGCTCCGAGAGGTACGGGATCGGCGACGTGACCACGGCGTAGCTGGAGGACTTCCAGTGGCGCGGCTCGACGTCCTGCACGAACGGATCGCGCTCTCCGGGCTCGGGGCGGAATTGATCCCAGCGGTCGCGGAAGGTGAGCGAAGCGTCGGCGCCGATCGCGACACCGTTGTGCGGAAGCTCGAGGAGATTGCGCTGGATGGTGTCGATGCGGAGCCTGAGCCACGGCCCGTGCTCGATCGTCGAGGGCGGGATCGCCAGGTCCGGCGCGGTGTCGTCGGTGTGCCCGAAGTAGAGATGCCCGACGCGATAGAAGAGCTGGAGGCGCAGATCGTTGTCGATCGCGAACGGCTTGAGCGGGAGCTGCCAGCCGGTGCCGAGCCACAGCGAGTCACCGCCCCACCTCAGGTCGGTGTCCTCGAGCTTCACGTCGTCGAGGATCTCCGAGTCGCCGAAGACGCGGCGGTGATCGTTCTCGAGGCGCGCGATCAGCTCGCTGGGGCGCCCGGTGCGGTGCGCGTATTCGATCCCGTTCACGAGCCCGCTGACCTGGGCGCGGATGCGGTCCTCGATGCCGATGTCGCGGTAATAGAACGATGCCATCGGCACCGCCGAGGTGCCGCCGATGCTCGGATCCCAGAGCGCAGCGCCGAGGACGACCGCCATGGTGTTACTGCGGTCGCGTGGCTCGACCTCGACGGGCTGGCCCAGGAGGTGCGTCTCGAAGGCCTCTCCCGCTTTCGGTGTCTCGTGGTCGCCGTCGATCGGCTGCTCGTTCTTCGAGGGCTCGGGGATGACGACGTCGTCCTTGGGCGCGGCGGGCGCGGGGACGCCGTCGTCGGGTGCGGCGGCGGCCGGATCGGCGGCGCGCGATGCGGTGCTCGCCAACACGATGAGGCAAGAGAGGATCACGGTCGCTTCGATCGCTCGGCGTCGCACGGCGCACCTCCGGCGCGGCGCGCCGTGAGGCACGCGCGTCGCAAACGGTGGCGCTTCTCGCAAGCGGCGTTCCGCATGCGATCCCTGGGGAAAATCAGTCGCCTTCGAGCGCGATTGTAGAAAAGCAGCGCACGCGACCGATCGCAGCTCGGGTCTGGAGGGCGCGCCTGCGGCCGCGCCGCGGCGCCGACGGAGCGGCGCCCTCCAGCCTGTCGGCGCCGATCGGCTGGAGGGCGCGACGCCGATCTACGCGCGCAGCTTCCAGCCGCTCCGCACCACCGCCCACGCGGCGAGCGTGAACCCGAGCGTCGCGGCGCTCGCCATCGCGGCGGCGTGCCCGAGTGGCACGTCGCTCACTCCCACCAGCCCGTAGCGCAGCCCGTTGACCAGATACACGATCGGGTTGAAGAGGCTCACCCGGTGCCAGAACGGCGGCAGCGCGTCGAGCGTGTAGAAGACGCCGCCGAGGTACGTGAGCGGCGTGAGCACGAACGTGGGCACGATGCTGAGCTGCTCGAACTTGTCCGACCACGTCGCCACCAGGATCCCGAACGAGCCCATCGTGAGGCTCACCAGCACCAGGAACCCGAGCGCCACGAGCGGGTGCGCGACCAGCGGTCCGATGAAGATCGCCGCGACCGCCCACACCAGGAAGCCGACGATGGTGGCGCGGACCAGCGCGCCGAGCAGCATCGCCGCCACGATCTCCGCCGCGGAGAGCGGCGTGACGAGGAGGTCGACGATCGTCCCCATGATCTTGGCGCCGAACAGGCTGCTCGAAGTGTTGAGGAACGAGTTGCTGATCACGCTCAGCATCACCAGCCCCGGCACGATGAACTGGATGTAGGGCATCCCACCCATCTGCTTCAGCCGCGAGCCGAGCGAGTAGCCGAACACCAGGAAGTAGAGGCTGGTGGTGATGACCGGCGACGCGATCGTCTGGCCGGGGACCGCGAGGAAGCGCGCCACTTCCTTCTTGGCGAGCGTCCAGAAGCCGATCCAGTTGACCGCCATCGGCGCGAGCGTGGGCTCGCCGGCCACCTCGGCCACGCGTCCGGTCTCGAGGGTCATGGCGCCCCCGCTCGCTCGGCGCGCCCGACCACCTGCAGGAACACGTCCTCGAGGCGCACCGGGTGGCGCGCCACGTCCTCGACGCGAAGCCCGGCGCCCACCACCGCCTCGACCACGTCGGGGATGTGCTCGGCGCCGCGCAGCTCGATCACCTGGCCGTGGAGCGCCGCGCAGCGCCTCGGGGAGGCGCGTGACGTCGCCCGTGACGCGGATCGCGACGCGTTCGCCGCCGTGGGACTCCATGAGCCGGGACTTGAGCTCGACCAGCTCGAGCTCGCCGCGATCGAGGATGCCGACGCGATCGGCGAGCGCCTCGGCCTCCTCGAGGTAGTGGGTGGTGAGCACGATCGTCACACCCTCGGCGCTGAGCCGACGCACGTAACGCCACAGGTCCTGGCGCAGCGCCACGTCGACGCCGGCGGTGGGCTCGTCGAGGAAGAGGACTCGCGGCTGGTGGACGAGCGCCTTGGCGATGAGGAGGCGTCGCTTCATGCCTCCCGAGAGGGTGCGGGTGTAGGCGTCGCGCTTCTCCCACAGCTCGAGGGTCGTGAGGATCTCGCGGAAGAGCGCCGGATCGTCGGGCAGACCGAAGAAGCCGCGCTGGAAGCGCAGCGCCTCGAGCGGGCTGAAGAAGGGGTCGAAGTTCACCTCTTGCGGCACCAGCCCGATCAGCCGCCGCGTGGTGCGGAAGTCGCGCACCACGTCGTGGCCGAACACCGAGGCGGTCCCGGAGGTCGCGCGGGTGAGCCCGGAGACGATGCTGATGAGCGTGGTCTTGCCCGCGCCGTTGGGGCCGAGGAGGGCGAAGATCTCGCCGCGCTCGACCGTGAGCGAGACCTCGTGGAGCGCCGTCAGCGCGCCGTAGCGCTTGAGTGAGGCGGTCGAGCTCGATGACGGGATCGGACATGGGCGGGCGGCGCGGTGGCGCCGGGCGAAGCGGGCGCAGTCTCGCACATGCGCCCGCGTGCTAGAGTCGCCGGTCGTGCCCCTCTCCCCCCTCCAGGAAGCCGTCGTCGCTGCCTACGGTGGTGCCGATTACTGGCGCAACGCCAAGGCCGTCGAGTGCGCGGTGTCGGCCGGGGGGTTCGCGTTCGTCACCAAGCTCCAGCCGGCGTTCCACCGCATGAAGGTGCACGCGCGGATCGCCGAGCCGCGGGTGCGGATGCGGCCCGGTGAGTGGGGCGGGACGACCGGCATCCTCGAAGGGCAGGCGGTGCGGCTCGAGGACGGCGGCGGCCAGGTCACCGAGATGCGCGCCGAGCCGCGCAAGCTCTTCCCGGGCGGGCGGCGGCTCTTCTACTGGGATCGCCTCGACCAGACCTACTTCTCGGGCTACGCGCTGTGGAACTACCTGACGTTCCCGGCGCTGCTCATGCGCGACGACATCGCGTGGAAGCAGATCGGCGTGGCGTCGCTCGAGGCGCGGTTTCCGGGAGCGCTGCCCACCCACAACGCGGTCCAGCAGTTCCACTTCGACCCCGGGACCTTCCTGCTTCGCCAGCACGACTACACCGCCGAGGTCTTCGGCGGCTGGGCCAAGGCGGCGAACGTGGTGCTCGAGCACGGCCGCTGGATGGAGATCCCGTACCCGTCGAAGCGACGGGTGACGCCGCGCAAGGCGGACGGCACGCCGCGGCGCGGGCCGGTGCTGGTCGCCATCACGATCGACGACTGGAAGCTGGTCTGAGCGCGCGGGGCGGCGAGAGCGCCCACCCGTTCGCTGGAGGGGCACGCGCCTGCGTGCCCGGCGGCGGGCACGTATGCGGGGGACGGCGACGACCGCGTTCGCTGTAGGCGGGCGCCTACCGGGATCGGCGTCGCGTGCCGTCGCCGGGCCTCCGTCGTATCGCCGGCCGCGCAGGCGCGCGGCCCTGTGCGCCTTCAATGGCGCGTGACTCGTGGGGTGCAAGTCCCCACCGGACAGACGCTCTCCGGTCCGTAACCGAACGTAACTGCGCTGCCGCGAGGCAGGGTGGAGAGCAACGGGAGGTGAACCGCCGGTCCGCAGCGAAAGCGAATCCGATTCGGCTCCGTGTGACGGTGAGCCTGCAGGGTACTGGCGAAACCCAAACGACCCTCCATCCAAGTCGCGTGCGACAGCGGATCGAGGCGCTCGATGCCCACCACGCTAGGGGTAGCGTGCAAGCGATGGTGGGGCTCACGGCTCGTGGTTGGGAGCAGAACGGCGGGAAGGTCACGCGCAGGACGAAGGGAGACCTGCCGGGATGATCGGGGCAGTTCGCCCGGCAGGAGTCAGAGGCCTCGTAGTAGCGACGAAGCGCGGTAACTCGCGTGGAGCGAAGGGGGCCAGGGAGGTGGATGCGTGCAGTCCGAACCGCAGGAAGGAAACCCGCCGGCAGTGGGCGAAAGCCCTGCACAAGGCGGAGACGCAACGAAGCCGAGGAGGCCCTACGCGGAACCGGCGGTCTGGACGGAGCGCATGCTGGCGGCTCTGCATTCGGGAGTGCGAGGAGGCAAGTGGTACTGCCTGATCGACAAGGTGTTCGCCCCGAGAAACCTCGCGGCGGCGTGGGCGAAGGTCCAGGCCAACCGAGGTGCGGCGGGGGTGGACCATCAGAGCGTGGAGCAGTTCGGTAGGGACGCGGAGAGATACCTGGCGCAGCTCCACGAGGAGCTGCGCACGGGCCAGTACCGTCCGCAAGCGGTACGGCGACACTGGATTGCGAAGCCGGGAACGAACCAGCAACGTCCGCTGGGGATCCCGACGGTTCGCGACCGGATCGTGCAAACGGCACTGCGCAACGTGCTCGAGCCGATCTGGGAGGAACGTACGTTCGTGGACGAGAGCTACGGGTTCCGGCCGGGGCGCGGCTGTCGACATGCGCTGCGGCGGGTCCAGCAGCTCTTGGACGCGGGCTTCACGTGGGTCGTCGATGCGGACATCCGGAGCTACTTCGACACGATCGATCACGGGCTACTGATGGCCGAGGTCAAGCGGGCCGTGAGCGACGGGAGGGTGCTGGCGCTCGTCGAAGCGTTCCTGAAGCAGGGAGTCCTGGAGGAGATGCGCAGCTGGACCCCGGAACGGGGGACACCGCAAGGAGCGGTGATCAGCCCGCTGCTGGCGAACATCTACCTCCATCCGGTGGACGTGGTGCTGGTGGAGTCAGACTTCGCGCTGGTGCGTTACGCCGACGACCTGGTGATCCTGTGCCAGTCGGAGGCACGCGCACAGGAGGCGCTTCGGTTACTCGGACGCGAGGTCGAACGACGCGGCTTGCAACTGCACCCCGAGAAGACCCGGGTGGTGGACGCGACGGCGCCGGGCGGCTTCGACTTCCTGGGCTATCACTTCGAGCAAGGCCGGCGCTGGCCGCGCGAGAAGA
>JADJOY010000059.1 GCA_016713535.1 Deltaproteobacteria bacterium | reverse complement strand
GGGCGCGACCCGCGGTCGCGGAACAGGTCGCCGACCACCGCCGCGATCCGCACCGAGCCGGGCTCGGCCGGATCCACCGAGCTCTGGAAGATCGCAGGCGCCTCGGCGAGCCGATCGCAGAGGTGCTCGACGCTGACGCTCACGAGAGACCCCCTTCCAGGTGGAACGTCTTGCGCGCGAAGGCGCGCGCGAACTCGACCAGCTCGGCCTCGCTGGCGACGAGGTGGCAGTCGAAGCCCGCGGCCTCCATGTTCGCGAGCCACTTTCGATGCCCGCTCGAGTCGTCGAGCCTGAGCACCGCGGTGGCACCGCCGCCGGCGCGGTCCACCGCCCGCTTCGCGAGCTCCCAGCCGTTCTGGGTGCCGTCGATCTCGCCGAAGAGGTCCGAGTCGCTCACCACCAGGACGTGAGCGGGGCGCTTGCGCGGCGGCCCCTGGACGAACGTCTGCACGAGCCTCGGCAGCCCGAACGAGGCGCCGGTGCCGAGATAGTCCGTGAGCACGCCGAGGAGCTTCTTCTCGTCGCGCACGAAGCCCGGGGTCTCGGTGAACTTGCCGTTGCCGAGCCACTCGCCCGACAGGCACGCCATCACCCGCGCGCCCGCGCGCAGGGCGCTCAGCACCAGCACCACGCCGGCCACCACCGGATACGAGAGCTGGTAGGCGGGGTTCCCCATCGAGCCCGAGCAGTCGATGCCGACGTAGAGATCGGGAACGCGGCGCTCGGGCTCGCCGCCCTCGGCGACGCCGTAGCTGCGCTCCACGGTGGTGACGCCCGGGATCACCACCGGGCTGCGCACCAGGGTCTCGTTCCAGTCGATGCGCTCGAGCGGGCCGCCCGCTTCCCAGGGGTCGAGGCCCTCGGGGAGCGGATCGCCGGCGTGCTCGATCTTCTGGCTGGGGAACGGGATCACATGCGGCATCGCGAGCTCGCGGTAGTAGTGGCCGAGGAGCTCGGACGGGCTCGCGCTTCACGCCCGCGGCCTTCATGAGCTCGAGCCACTCGGCCGGGCCGCGCGTGACGGTGCGGGTGTCGGGGCGACCGTCGCCGCGGGTGGCTTTGCCGCCGTCGGCGCCGGATTCCTTCTGGGTGTCGCCGTCGCCCCCGGCTTCGGCCTTGCCGTCCTTCTTCGGCTCGCCGCCGGCCATGCCGCCGTTCAGGCGCTCGTCGTACATCGGGTGCTTCACCTTCTCGGGGTCGAAGTCGTCCTCGGTGAAGCCGTCGGGGATGCGATCGCCCACGCCGACGCCGTCGCCGGTCATGTCGATCCACGGCGGTAGGAGCGGCTTGGTGCGCCCCATGTCGGGAAGGTAGCGCTCGACCAAGAGCGCGAACTCGGCGGCGCCGTCGAGCCAGTGGTCGCGGAAGTGGCGGATCAGGCGCGCGCCGAGGTCGGCGTCGAGCTCCAGCTCGCTCTTGGGCGGCTGCGTGAGGGTGTTGCTCGGCAGCGCCCACAGCCGCTCGTAGGTGCGCGCGTACCACGTCCACAGCGGGTCGCCGCCGTCGTTGCGGAGCGCCTTGTAGACCGCGGCCACGTCGGCGGCGCCGCTGCGCTGCAGGCGGTCGTTGAGCAGCAGGTCGGTGTAGAGGTTGGCCACCAGCGCCGCGTGCGAACGCAGCTCGGGCGGCAACGTGCGGCGGATGCGGTCGAGGAGCCGCACCTGCGCCTCGAGGGTGCCGGGCGCGTGGACGTAGTGGCCGACCTCGTGGGCGAGGATCGCCTGGGCGTGGTCGCCGAGGTCGCGGATCGCGACCTCGCGGAGGCTGACCACGATGCGGTCGTCCTTCATGCGGATCATCGCGAACGAGCCCTCGAGGCCCTCGCGCTTCTCGTCCTCGCGCGTTCGGCACCAGATCGGCTCGGGCAGCCGGGTGTACGGGCTGTAGGCGGCGAGCGCCGCCGGCCACGCGGCCTCGAACTTCGCCTGGAGCGCGTCGAGTCCGCTCACGCGGCGACCCGTGCGCGTGCCAGGCGCGGATACGAGGGGAAAGACCGGCCCGACAGGAGTCGGGCCCTCCGAGGGGGAGCGAAGGTCGCGTTGCCTCGGCTCGGAGGGACCGCCTCCTGGCGGTCCGCGGCGATGCCGGCACGGCCCGACGGGAGTCGGGCCCTCCGAAGGGGAGAGGAGGTCGGTCTGCTCACGGGTGTGTCCGTGCGCGCCAGCCGACGATGGCGACGTGGTGGCTGTCCGCGGTGGTGACGGCGGCGAGGCCACCCGCGGAGGCGACGGAGGTGACGTCGCGGAAGTGGTCGAGGACGAAGGCGCCGAAGCCGCGCTTGGCGATCTCGTCGGAGTGGCAGATCGCGGCGCCGCTCTGGGTGAGGGCGGCGGCGTCGCGCGCCCAAGGCGCGGGCAGGACGCGGGCGCCGAAGACGTCCGCGTGGAGGACAACGAGCGCCTCACCGTCGCTGGCGACGAGCTGCTCGCCGACCGCCGCCACCGTGGGTGGCACCCGGAACGGGCCGCCGAAGCCACGGAAGCCTCCCACGCGCGTGATCGCGGCGAGCTCGACGGCGGTGTCGGCTTCGGCGTCGGGCGCCACGAAGCGTCGCTCCGGGCGGGCGTCGACCGCGATCGCGCCGAGCGTCACCTTCGCGAACGCGGCGCCTCGTGCGGCGACGCACGCCAGCGCCTGGCGCCGCGCTTCCGCGAGCCCCGCCTTCCATGCGAGCACCAGGCCGGCGTCGAGGAGCTCGTCGCGAGAGGCGCAACCGCCAGCGACTGCGGCCCACGCGCCCAGCCACTCGGCGGCACGCCGATCGTCGAGCGCGCGCCGCAGGTGCTCGTAGCCGTTGGCGGCCGCGCGGGTCACGATCGCGGGGGCGCTGGTCCAGTGGCGCTCCATGTGCGGCAGCGCTGCGACCAGCGCGGCCTCGAACGGGCTCGGTGCGCCCGCCTCGTCGCCCGAACCGACGAGCCCGCGTTCGAGCGCCACCAGGCCGAGGTCGAAGAGCGTGGTCGCGACGAGCTCGGCCGCGCCGTCGCCCGCCGCGTCCACCAGCGGATCGGCGGTGCGGCGCAGGTACTCGAGGAACGCCCGCGGGTCGAGGTTCTTGCCGCGGCGCGCGAAGCGCTCGTTGAGCGACTCGCGGCGCGCCTCCAGCACCGCGCGAAAGCGCTCGCTCACCGGCATCGTAGCCAGGCCCGGTAGTTGGTGTAGCGCTGATGGAGGTACTTGAGGGCGAGCACGTCGTCAGAAGAGGTGGCCGTAGAGCTTGCCGCCTTTCTCGATCTCGCGCAGCGCGCGCTCGATGGCCGCGAGGCGGGTGTCGACGGTGCGCTCGTCCACCTGGTCGAGCCCGCGGTCGAGGTCGGCGAGGAGGTCGCGGATCGGGTCGCGCTGGTCACGCCCGAGGCGGTCGTACTCGGCGCTGGTGCGGTCGAAGAGCGCGCGGATCCAGCTCACCAGGTCGGAGCGGTAGGCCGCGTTCTCCGCGGCGTCGAAGAACGGAGCGTCCTTGTGCTGGACCAGCTTGTCGTGGAGCACGAAGGGCAGGATCTGGCGCACGTCCTCGAAGGCGACCTCGGCGTGGCCGCGGAACCACGCCATCGCCTTGGCGAAGGTGAGGCAGGTCATGAGCGCGCGCACCGAGAGCCCGTTGCGCGTCTGCGCGCCGGTGATCGCGACGTCGCGTCCCTCGGTGAACGTCTCCCACGGCACCGCCGTGACCTTCACGGTGTCCTTGGTCATGTACTCGATCTGGCGCGCCGCGGGCTCGAAGAACTCGAACTCGGCGGCGAAGAACTCGATGCGCGCCAGAAGCGGCTCGGGGACGCGCACCGCACGGATCGCCTTGTCCATGCGGTCGAGCTCGCCGGGCGTGAACACGAGCTCGGGCGGCACGACGTCCTCGGGGCGAAAGCCGCCCTCGATGCGATCGAGGAGCTCGGGGAGGAAGCGCGTGTTGAAGTGGAGCGCCTTCACCACGACGTCGATGCGGTCGCGCAGCGCCTCGATCACCTGGTAGGTGCCGCCGCCGGCGTCGTCGTTGGCGGTCAGGTACCAGGCGGCGGGTGGGCACTCGTAGACCTGGTCGTAGATCTCGGCGTAGTCGTCGGCCATCACCGTGAGCAGCGCCGACTGGGTGCGGGTGGGGATGCGGTTGTACTCGTCGATGATCTTGACCCGCATGCCGAGCCAGCGCCGCCACGCGATCTGGATCTCGTCCATGGTCTTCGCCGAGACCATGGATGAGGGCAGCGGGTTGCCGAGCAGGTCGGCGATCGTCATCTGCGGCTGGCCGTGCTGGATGCCCTGCTTCATCTCGCGCTGGGTGTAGCCGGCGAGCAATCCGAGCAGCGTAGCGATCGCGGTCTTGCCGCGCCCGGGCCCGCCCACCAGCAGGCAGCGCCGCCGCGCCGCGAGGTTCAGCAGCGGCAGCAGCACGTAGCTCGAGTAGCTCTGCGCGGTCGGGAGCGTGACGCGCGCCTTGTGCTCGCCGAGGACGAACACCGGCGGCGGAGTGTCGAGGTACTCGATGTCGTAGAACGGGCTGATGATCGCGTGGTTCACGATCCAGAAGTACGCCTGGCGAAGCTTCTCCGAGAGGTCCTGGGTGGAGGTGTCGCGCGGCGCGGCCTCGCCGAAGGCCCCCGCGTAGAGGTCGGCGACGTCGAACGGGCGCGGCCCCTCGGCACGGTGAGGGAGGGTCGGCGCCTCGCTGACCTGGCTGTGACGTTCCTTCACGGGGCCTCCTGGTGTCTCGGTGGGCGGGCTCGCGGCGCGCGGCTCATCCGAGCGGGGGCGCGAATCCCCACCCGCCGGAGAGGAGCTCGTCGATGGTCGCGTGCGCGCGCTCGATGCGTTCGGTGCGGTTTCCGCGCAGCCATCGCCAGCGTCGTCCGTCCTCGGTCAGCCGCGTGGCGAAGCGCTCGGTCATCCAGCGCCGGATCGCCTCGCCGTCGCGCACTCCATCCTGCACGAACGGCACGTCGGCGTCGTGGGTCAGCAGATAGAGGTGATAGGGCGCCGCGTCGCCGAGCGCCTCGGTCGCGGCGGAGCGCTGGCCGACGTAGCGCTCGTGCCACACCGCGGTGGCGAAGGCATCGGTGTCGCAGATCAGCACCGGCGCGCCGGCGCGCGCGTGGCGGCGCTCGTGCTCGCCTTGCGCGCGCGCGATCGCCACGAAGTCGCTGCTCGTCCACACCAGGTCTTCCATGGCGGTGGTGGTGCCCGCCGCTCCTTCGCGCGCGGCCTCGAGCTTCTCGACGGTGTAGTCGCGGCCGATCTCCGGCACCCAGGTGCAGTCGCTCCAAGCGCCGCCGCGCGCCGCGAGCTTCGCCGCGAGCTCGGCGGCGAGGGTGGTCTTGCCGGTCGACTCGGCGCCCACCAGCACCACTCGCCACGCGAGGTGCTCGCGCACGCACGGCGCGAGCGCGTGCCAGTGGGCGACCGGGTCCTCGCGCACGGCGCTCCCGGAGACCGGGAACGCGGCGCGTGCTGGATCGACGGCGACGTGGCGCGCGCCGAGGCGCCGGGCCAGCTAGTCGCCGTAGACCTCGGACGTGAAGACCGCGTCGGGAGGCTCGTCGGTCACGCCCGCGACGGCCTCTCGCATGAGTGCCACGTGCGCGTTCCACACCGCGTCGCTGGTGAGGTCGACCGGGTGGTCGTCGCCGATTCCGGTCACGGTCACGTTGGGCTCGTCGGCGTGGATCTCGCGCAGCCAGGCCACGCGGCGCTCGAGCGCGAGGCTCTCGACGCGCGCCGCCATCACCACCACCGTGACCCGTCGCGCGCCGCTCGCGGCGGCTCGCACCAGGTGCTGGTGCCCGGCGTGCGGGGATAGAACTTCCCGATCACGAGCCCGTGGCGGTGCATCAGGCGCTCGTGCTCACGCTCGCGGTCCCGTCCGCGACGCGCTCGTCGCCTCCGGTGAGCTCGCGCGACCAGCGCGCGAGGCCGGTCACGCACAGGACCCCGAACACCGCGTAGAGCGCGGCGGTGGGGTAGAGCCCGCGGCTCACGTAGAGCGGGACGCTGATGACGTCGACGGCGATCCACACCCACCACGACTCGACGAGCTTGAGCGCTTGACCGTAGGTGGCGGCGAGGCTCAGCGTGAGGACGCTGGCGTCGGCGAGCGGCACCGGCGAGTCGGTGCGCTGCGCCAGGAACGCGGACGCGGCCGCGGTCGCGAGCGTCGTGAGCCCCCCCACGATCCACCACTCGCGCGGCGAGGGGCGGCGCACGGTGAGCGCGGTCCGGCCGGCGCGCGGCCGGACCCAGCACCACCAGCCGTAACAGCCCAGGGCGAAGAAAATCGCCTGTAGCACCGAGTCGCCGTAGAGCTTCGCGTCCCAGAAGAGCAACCCCCAGAACACGTTGTTGCCGAGCCCGAGCGGCCAGTTCCACACGCTCTGACGCGCGAGCAGCCACACGCACGCGGCGCCGGTCACGTCGCCGAGGACCTCGGCCCACGTCACCGGCGCGCCGGCCACCACCGCGGCGGCGCGCTGCAAGGGCTCGATCGCTTCGTACCAGGCGCTCACGCGCCGAACGCTAGCATCCGCGCGCGCCGCCCGGCAGCCTGGGCGCCCAGCGTTCGCGGGAGGGCGCCTGGACATCGTCGGGCGGGGCCTCCCGGTGTCGATCGTCGCGGTCACGCTGGCCGTTCCCGCCGGCGCGAGCGCCGCCGCCTGGGTCACGCCGGCCCCGCGCTCGGGCACGAGGGTCGCATTGGTGGAAGCCGCGCGCGCGGTGCTCGCGACGGCGTGAGCGCAAGCGCAGGGAAAGCGCCGCGAATCCGCGGTCCGTTCCGGAGCGCGCGAGTTGGCGCGAGGATCTCGCGTCACCGGGCCGTTACGCGGCGCCCGCCCGAGTCACCGCTCGAGCGACCCGCGGGTGGAGGATCGGATGGCGAGCCGGAACGAGCGGTCGGGCGTGGGTAACAGCGGACGCGGCGATGTCGCGCTCGTGCTCTCGGGTGGCGGAGCGCGGGGTGCGTACCAGGTCGGCGTGCTCAAGGGCCTCGCCGAGCTGGGGATCGGCGCGCCGGGCAAGAGCCCGTTCTCGATCCTGGTGGGCTCGAGCGCGGGTTCGATCAACGCCGCGATGCTCGCCGCGCACGCGGATCGCTTCGAGGACGGCGTCGCGCAGCTCGCCCGGCTGTGGGGGAACATCCAGGCCAAGCAGGTGTTCCGCACCGACGTGGCTTCGCTGGGCGGGATCGGGCTGAAGTGGGTGCGCGACCTGACCTTCGGCGGCGCGCTCGGCCACGTCGCGCCGAAGGCGCTCCTCGACACCGCTCCGCTTCGCAAGCTGCTCGCGAAGGCGATCCCGTTCGGCGACATCGCCGGCAACGTCGAGCGGGGTGGGCTCAAGGCGGTGGCGATCTCGGCGACCAACCTCTACACCACCAACGGCGTGGTGTTCGTGCAGGGCGCGCGGAACCTGCCGACGTGGAGCCGGATTCGCCGGCAGGTCGAGCGCACCGAGATCGGCGTCGAGCACCTCATGGCGTCGAGCGCGATCCCGGTGTTCTTCCCGTCGGTCGAGATCGGCGGCCGCCACTTCGGCGACGGCTGCATTCGCAACACCTCGCCGCTCGAGCCGGCGATCCAGCTCGGGGCGCAGCGGATCGTCGCCGTGGGCGTGCGCGAGTCGTCGCCGCGCCCCGAGTCGGTCGGGCCCACCCGGCTGCCTCCGCCGACCATCGCGCAGATCGCCGGCGTGCTCCTCGACGCGGTGATGCTCGACTCGATCGAGGTCGACGTCGACCACGCGCTGCGCGTCAACCAGAGCGTCGCGGCGCACGGCGGCGCGGCGGGCGATCCGTTCCACCTCGTGGACGTCCTCTGGCTCAGCCCGACGCGCTCGTTCGGCGAGCTCGCGGCGGAGATGGCCGACCACGTCCCGGGGATCGTGCGGTACCTGCTGCGCGGCCTGGGTGGCGACGAGGCGACCACCGAGCTGGTGAGTTACTTGCTCTTCGACGCGGCGTTCTGCTCGCGGCTGATCGAGCTCGGCGCCGACGACGTGAAGCGACGGGCCGGCGAGGTGCGAGCGTTCTTCGCCAGCGAGGGAGACGCGGGCTCGACGGATCGCCGCCGCTCACGAGCTGCGTGACGCGCGCGAGCCGCGCGCCGTTCCCACGCCGCGGCGGCGGCTCGAGCGTGCCGTTGGGCGTCAGCGCTGCGGCGCCGCGAGCGCCGCTAGGTGCCGCTCGGCGGCGGCACGAGTGGCGGCGTTCGCGCCCGGGAGATCGAGGCAACGCTGGAACGAGCGCGCCGCGTCCTCCCTGTGCCCGAGCGCGAGCTCGCAATCGCCGCGGCTGTACCAGGTGGCGGCGTGGCCGTCGTCCAGCTCGAGCGCGTGGGTGAAGGCACCGAGCACCTCTTCCTTCGGCCGCCCCAGGCGCTGCAAGGCGGCCCCGCGGTTGCGGGCGGCGCCGGCGTGCCGGACGTCGAGCTCGAGCACCCGGTCCCAACACGCGAGCGCGTCGAGAGGCCGGCTCATGCGCATGAACGTGACGCCCTTGTGGTTCCACGAGGTGGCGTCGCCGGGCGCAACCGTCAGCGCGCGATCGAGGGCGGCGAGCGCGGCCTCGCTCGAGCCCCACATCGCCAGGCCCACGCCGAGCTCCCGCCATGCGTCGAGGAACCCGGGCGCCACACTCGCCGCGGCGCCGTAGTGGGCGAGCAGCTCGCCGAGCCCGGTGTCGGAGAGGGCGATTCCGCGCGGGTGATCCAGCCGCGCGCATCAGAGGTCAGTTTCGACGGCGCGCGCCCACGCGCCGAGCGGCTCGAGCGCGGCGTCGAGCTCGCCCGCGATCAGCAGCTCGAGTCCGCGATGGGCGAGCCCGCCCGGTTCCGCCGCGGCCGGGGGCGGAGCCTCCACGGGCGCGCCTCGCGGCGCATCAGGCGGGTGCGCGACAGCAGGGGCGGGTGGTGGCGGCGTCGAGGAGGGTGACGCGGTTGCCGATCGCCCGTCGGCGGCGCGCCGCTTCACGAGCGCGGCCAGGCGAGCCTCGAGCTCGAGGGCCCGCGACGGATCGAGCCCGGCGGCGGTTCGCAGCAATTCGGCGGCGATCTCGTCGACGCGCTCGCCGGGGAGCTGGCTCGCGCTCACGAAGTGCTGGGCGTGGCGCTCGTAGTCGCCAGCGCAGGCGACGAGGCGCCGCGGGTCGATCTGCCGCACCACGTAGAGGGCGAGCGGGTGGAGTGGATCGGAGGCGCCGTCGCGCAGCCGCTTGTAGACCCGGGCGATCGGGAAGATCCGCGACTCGCCGATCACCAGCGCTGTCGCGGTGGGGTTGCCCGGATGGGCCGGATCGTCCCACCAGGCACCGCCGACGAGATCGCGAACCACCTCGCCCAGGTAGCTGCCGAAGCCGAGGATGAGGTGCTGCTTGCCGCGGCTCGGGCGGTACGAGTCGTCGCCGGGGGCCTCGCCATCGGTGCCCCAGGTCTCGTCGATGAAGAGGTCGAGGAGGCGCAGGCTCGCGAGCGAGCGGTCGAGGGTGACGCCGAAGCTCTCGAGGAACGGGTCGGGAAGCGCGGCGAGCTCGCGAGCGATCGCGGCCGGGTCGAACGTCGGAGACGCCGAGCGCGGCGCCGCGGCGGGCTCACTCGCGGCCGCTCTCGCGGCGGTCGCCTCCGGCGGCGTGCCGCGCGCCACCGCGCTGCCAGCGGCTCTGGGCCGGAACACCGCCTTGCACATGCCACAGTAGGCCGCGTCGGCGCGATTCTCGTAGCCACACGTCGAACAGGTGAGCGCCATCGACGAGCCTCCGCGCGAGCGCCGGCTCGCCGCCCAGCGATTGGACGCGATCCGACGACAGCCGGTCAATCCGCTATCGTTCCGCCGTCATGAGGCCACTCGCGTCGACCCGCGCCGGTGTGCTGGTACTCCTCGCCTGCCTCGCGAGCGTGGGTCAGGCCGTCGCGTGCACCGACTTCGCCGCGGCACCGAGCTCGCGCTGGTCGGTCGCGGACGAAAACGGCGTCGCATGGCTGGTCACGCCGTGCGGGGAGCGCTTCTTCTCGATCGGCGTGAACGGGCTCGACGGTGGCGACGGGCGGGGCCGCACCACCCCGCCGCGCGCCTACTTCTGGAAGGCGCGCTATCCGAGCTTCGCCGACTGGCTGACGGCGACCCGCGTCCGGCTGGTCGGGTGGGGATTCAACACGGCGGGCGCGATCTCGGCGCCACCCACCGAGATCGGCTTGCCGTCCATACCGAGCCTCGCCCTCGGCCAGTCGGCGGCGTTCCACTGGGCGGATCCGTTCGCGCCCGAGGTGGCCGAGCGGGTCCGGCGCAAGGCGGAGGAGCTGGTGGCGCCCTACCGCGGCCAGCCGCGGCGGATCGGGTACTTCACGGACAACGAGGTCGGCTGGTGGGGTGGCGCGCTCTTCACCTTTTACGGCAAGCAGCCCGCCTCCAATCACACCAAGCAGGAATGGGTGGCGTTGCTGCGCAGCCGCTACCGGGGGCGCTGGTCCGAGCTCGTCGCGGACTTCGTGCCGCCCGAGGGCGTGACGTCGTGGGACGAGCTCGCGGCGAAGGCGGGCGCGCCGACGCGGCTGCGTCCCGGCGGCTCCGGCATCCAGGCCGTGCGTGCGTTCACCGCGCGGGTGGCTAGCCGCTACTACGAGACCGTCCACGCGGCGCTGTGGGAAGCCGACCCGGACGCGCTGATCTTCGGTGACCGGTTGCCGATCTACTACGACCCGGTGGCGGTGCGCGCGATGGCGCCGTACGTGGACGCGATCGCCACCAACTACAACCCCGACGCCGGCGACGGCTGGATCGCACGGTATTTCTTCGACGGGCTGCGCCGGCTCGCGCCGGGCAAGCCGGTGCTGGTGTCCGAGTGGTTCTTCGCGGCGCGCGAGAACCGCACCGGCAACCTCAACAACGGCCACCTCATGACGGTCGCCACCCAGGCCGAGCGCGCGCGCGGCGCCGCGGCGGCGGCGCGACGCCTGGCGGCGGAGCCGAACGTCGTCGGGCTGCACTGGTTCCAGTACTACGACCACCCGCTCGGCGGACGCCCCGTGGACGGCGAGGACTACGACTTCGGCCTGGTGGACGTCGACGACCGCCCGTATGCAGAGGTCACCGAGGAGCTCGCCGAGGCGAATGCCGCGCTCCCCGGCGAGCACGAGCGCGCTCGCCCTCGCCTCAGGGGCGGCTCGGGGGCGGACGCGCCCGTGGCCGTCCCGTTCGCGACCGTCGACCCCGACGACGCCACCCTCTCGGACTGGCCGAAGGACGCTGCGTGGATCCCCGGGCTCTCCGCGCCCGAGGGGGAGGTGCCGTTCGGCGACCTCTACTGGTCGTGGAGCGCCGCGGGGCTGGCGGTCGCGATGATCGCGATGGACTACTACGACCCGGCGCTGCTCGCCTTCGACGGCGAGTTCCCGGTCGACGAGGCGCTGCACCTCGACCTTGGCCTGGACGCGGGTGGTGGGCCGCGGCGGTTCGTGCTGTCGGTGGTGCCGCCGCGGGTGTTCGAGAAGCGCGCCGCGCCGGCGTTCGAACCGAGGCTCGCTGCGGCTGGCGACGCGGGCGAGCGCGCAGCCGTGCCGGGCGCGCGGCTGCGCTACTTCGGCTCGGATCAGCCGCGCTACGTGGTCGAGGCCGTGATCCCGTGGACGGCCCTGGCTGTCGAGCAACCTCCGAGCGCCGGCGCTCCGTTGAGCGCCGCTCTCGCCGTCACCGCATTCCACCGCGCGCGCTGGATGTCGCTGGGAGGACGCGCGCCCGACGAGCTGCTGGCTGGCCCTCGGAGCTGGCGTGCGGTCTCGCTCGCGGCGCCACCCTCGGCGCCACCCTCGGCGCCGTCGATGGTGCCGTCCGCGCTCACCTCGCGTTCTGCGCCGGCGCGCTGATCGAGGGCGCCTCGCCGCGTAGCAGCACGCTGCTCAGGAAGTCCTCGAGCTGCGCCTTCACCTCGGGCGAGCCGCCGATGTTGTCGTGCTCGGCGATCGTTCCGTCCTCGTACACGTGGTACTGGACGAGCCCCGCGGTAGTACCGTTCGCGACGTTAGCGGCGAGCGGCGACGGCGCCTCGGCGAGCCCAGGGATCGCGCGCGCGATCGGTGTGAGCAGCGGTAGGTCGATCGTGCGCGCCAGCGCCTCGTTGCTCTTGTTGTTCACGACCTGATCGTCGATCACCTCGAGCTGCATCACGGAGCGCTTCTCGCGCGGGGCGGTGTCGAGAGGTGACCCGTCCTTCATCCAGCGGGCGAAGGTGAGGGGGTCGCCGGGCGCGAACACGCTCTGCCCCACGGCCATCAGCGTCAGCACGTCGGAGACCGGCAGGTGGAGGAGGTCGGCGACGCCGGCGATGGTGCCGAAGCCGTCGCCACCCGCGTTGATCGGCGGGAAGCCGAACGCGATGTCGGTCCAGGTGCCGCCGCCGACCAGCAACGCGGCCGCGCGCACCGCCGGGTCCACGGAGGCGAACATCGAGCCCAGGATCGCGCCGAACGAGACGCCGAGGTAGCCGATGCGCGAGCCGTCCACGTCCGCGACGCCGTCGGGTGCGTCGAGCGGCGCCAGGTCGAGCGAGCCCAGGTCGGTCTCGACGGTGCGCGCGAGCTGCACCAGATCGGCGACCGTCTGGCGGGCGTTGTCGCGGCCGCCGGGGATCGGT
>JADJOY010000058.1 GCA_016713535.1 Deltaproteobacteria bacterium | reverse complement strand
AGGATCGCGACCCTCCAACGCGACGTGGTTGGGCTGGAGGGCCGCGGTCCCTCGCGGCCGTTCACGGCGCAAACTCGCTCAGCGTTCGTGGAAGTCCTCATGGCGGCGTCACGATCTCGTATTGGCTGCGCAGTCGATCGAGGGTCTCGCGGCGCGCGCTCGCCGCGCTCACGCACGAGCGCCGCGACGATCCGCGGCCTTACCTCGGCGATCTCGGGGAGGTGGGCGCCCTCGCGCGCGTCGATCCGCACCAGGTGCCAGCCGAAGCTCGACGGGATCGGCCCCGACCAGCGCTTCTCGGGCGCTTCCATCACGCGCGCCGCGAAGTCGGCGCCGAAGATCGTCGCCAGCTCGTCACGCGAACGCGCCGCGAAGCTCGAGCCGCGCACGAACGGGTCGCCCATCGAGGACGGCGCGGCGCCTCCTTCCAGCGAGGCGACCGCCTCGGCGGCGACGTGCTCGAGGTCGCCGTCGATGCGGTCGCGGCGGAAGAAGACGTGTGTGAAGCTCAACCGGGCGGGCCGCTCGAGCTCGGCGCTGTGCGCCCCAGAACCACGCCCTCACCTCGGCGTCGGTGGGCTCGGCGGTCGGCACCGCGGCGTCGAGGAGCGCCTCCATCTTCTGGATCAACCGCCGCTTCACGATCACGTCGTCGCGGCCGAGGTCGAGGGCCTGCGCTTCGCGATAGAGCACCTCGCGGTCGAGGTAGTCGCGGAGCGCGAGCTCGCGCAGCCGCGCGTCCGGCTGGCTGCCGGTCTGCTTCGCGTGCTCGCGGGTGAGGGCGCCGAGGGCGTCGGCGGTGAGCTCGATCCGGCGCGCCTCCGGCGCGGCGTGGGAGGTCAGTGCATCGTCGGCGCGGCGCGTGGCGCCGACCCGCGCGATCGCGAGCGACCCCGCCGCCACCAGCACGCCCACCGCGCCGACCACGAGCGGTGCCAGCCAGCGCGGTCGGCGGGAGACGGTCGAGGCGGTCATGAGCGAGGTCGAACCTTTCGCGGGCGGCGCGCGCTTCCGAGCGACGCTCTGCACACGGCGGCCGCGAGGGTGGCCTATCATCCAGGAAACCCGCGCCCGCCGCTAGCCGCGCGCGCGGCGTCGTGCTCGAAAAAGGGGATACCGATGACTCGCTCTCCCAGGCCGCGCCGCCCGATCGTGACGTCCGTGCTCGTGGCGGTGATGCTCGCCGCTTCGGCGCTCTGCGCGCGCGCGGAGCCGCTGCGCCGCGACGAGGTCCCCGAGCCGCTCCGGCCATGGGTGGGCTGGGTCCTCCACGGTGCGCAGCGCTCGCTGTGTCCGGTGCTCCTCGGTCAGGACGGCGAGAGCCGCTGCGCGTGGCCGGGCAAGCTCGACCTCGCCCTCGACGATCGTGGCGGCCGCTTCACCCAGAGCTGGACGGTCGACGTGGAGACGGCGGTGGCGCTGCCCGGTGGGCCGGGACGCTGGCCCGAGGACGTGAAGGTCGACGGCGCCGCCGTGGTGCCGCTCGCGGACGGCAACCAGCCGCAGCTTCGCCTCGGAGCGGGCGCGCACACGATCACGGGCTCGTTCCGCTGGGACACGCTGCCCGAGGCGCTCGAGGTGGCGCCCGAGGTCGCGCTGGTCGGTCTCACCTTGCGCGGCGCCGCCGTCGCCTTCCCGAACCGCGACGCGGCGGGCCGGCTCTGGCTCGGCCGCGCCGCCGAGGCACCCGCCGAGGAGGAGCGCGTCACGGTGAGGGTCAGCCGGCGCGTGACCGACGAAGTCCCCCTCCAGGTCTGGACGCGAATCGAGCTCGCCGTCTCGGGCAAGGCGCGCGAGGTCCACCTCGGGCCGGCGCTGCTCCCGGACTTCACGCCGCTCTCGCTCACCAGCCCGCTCGCGACGCGCCTCGAGAGCGACAGCCGGCTGCGGGTCCAGGTGCGGCCCGGCGAGTGGAGGATCGATCTGGTGGCGCGCCACGTCGGGCCGGTCGCGTCGCTCGCGCTCCCGACACCCACCGAGCTCTGGTCGGAGGGCGCCGAGGAGGTGTGGGTATGGGACGCGCGCCCGGCGCTGCGCGTGGTGGAGATCGAGGGGGTGACGGCGGTCGATCCGCAGCAGACGACCCTCGGCGATGAATGGAAGAGCTTGCCCGCGTACCGCATGGCGCCCGGCGAGACGATGACGCTCACCGAGCGGCGGCGCGGCAACGATCCGCCCGAGCCCGACCGGCTCGCCCTCGAGCGCGAGCCGTGGCTCCACTTCGACGGCCGCGGCTACACGGTGCGCGATCACATGACCGGCTCTCTCGACACGAGCTTCCGTCTCGAGATGCCGGCGCCCACGGTGCTCGGCCGGGTCACCCTCGGCGGCCGCGACCAGGTGGTGACGCGCCGCCCGGGCGCCGACCGCGACGGCCTCGAGGTGCGCCACGGCGCCCTCGACCTCGGCGCGGAGAGCCGGATCGAAGGCGCGGCCCGGACCTTGCCGGCGGTGTCGTGGGACGCGGACGTCGAGAGCCTCTCGTCGACGCTTCACCTGCCGCCCGGCTGGCGCGTGCTCGCGGCGCGCGGCGCCGACCAGGTGCCGGGCACGTGGGTGGAGAACTGGACGCTCCTCGACTTCTTCGGCGTGCTGATCGCGGCACTCGCGTTCCGGCGGCTCTTCGGCTGGACGTGGGGCGGGCTTGCTCTGGTGGGGCTCGTGCTGATCCATCCCGAGCAGCACGGCTTCACGTGGCTGGTGCTCGTCGTGCTGGCGCTCGAAGCGGCATTGCGCCTGATCGGCGAGGGCAAGGCGCGGCGCTGGGCGCGCGGGGCGTGGATCGTGCTCGCGGGCTACACGGCGCTGGTGTCGGTGCCGTTCCTGGTGTGGCAGGTGCGGACCGCGATGTACCCGGCGCTGACACAGCCCTGGTACACGGCGCCGGATGGGTCGTCGGAGAGCGCACTCGCCTATCCGACGGCACCCGCCGCGGCGCCCATGCAGGCCCGGAGCATGAACGACCAGAGTGGTACGGAGCAGACCTTGGCCGCAGGCGAGGAACCGGAGCCCGAGGCGAAGCCAGCTCCACGCTCCGTGAACGCTGCTGCGTACGCGCGACGATTCGAGTACCCGAAGCGAGCCTTCTCTTCCGGCTTCGCGAGTGGTCCGAGCGACGACTTCGACCGCATCGACCCCAACGCGGTGGTGAACACCGGCCCCGGCATCCCGGCGTGGTCCTGGACCACGGTCACGCTCGGCTTCAGCGGGCCGGTGCAGCGCACCCAGGAGGTCTCGCTCTATCTCCTCTCGCCGGCGGTGAACGCGGCCCTCGACGTGCTGCGCGCGGCGTTCCTCGCGGCGCTGGTGCTCAGGCTTCTCGACTGGAAGAAGCTCGCGAGTGGGCTCGGTCGGGCACCGCGAGCGGTGGCGGCCTCGCTCTTCGTCGCCGCGATGGTCGCGTCACCGGCGTCGGTACGCGCGGAGATGCCGAGCCAGGACCTCCTCGATCAGCTCGAGGCGCGCCTCACCGAGCGTCCCGAGTGCCACCCGCGCTGCGCCAGCGTCGCGCGCGGCCTCTTCGACGCGAGCGGCGGGCGCCTGAAGGTGCGGCTCGAGATCGGCGCACTCGCCGACACCGCGATTCCGCTTCCCGGGAGTACCAGCTCGTGGCTTCCGGCGCAGGTGCTGGTCGACACCAAGCCCGCCGCGGCGATCAAGGACGGCGGCGGCACCGTGTGGGCGCTCGTCCCCGCCGGCGCCAAGGAGCTGCTCCTCGACGGTCCGCTCCCCGAGCGCGACGACGTCACGATCCCACTGCCGCTGGCACCCGCGCGGGTCGAGGTCACGGCCCCCGGCTTCACCGTCGAGGGCGTCCACGAGAACGGCCAGCCCGACTCGAGCCTGACGCTCCGTCGCGAGCGCACCGAGCCCGCCGATCCCGATCGGTTGGACTCGGAGTCGCCGCAGGTGTTGCCGAGCTTCCTGCTCGTCACGCGCCAGCTCGACCTCGGTCTCCAGTTGGGCGTGCACACGCGCGTCACACGGCTCTCGCCGGGCGGCGTCCCGGCCACCGCGCAGATCGCGCTCCTGCCGGGCGAGTCGGTGACGAGCGAGGCGGCGCGGGTGGAGAAGGGCCACGTGCTGGTCACGCTCGGTGCGGGAGTCGACGAGGTCGAGTGGCTCTCGACGCTCGAGCAGAAGGAAGCGATCGAGCTGGTCGCGCCGGCTGGCGCCGACTTCGTCGAGGTGTGGCGCCTCGGCGCGAGCAACCTGTGGCACGTCGAGACCTCGGGGCTCGCGCCGATCCATCCCGGCTCGAACCAGGGCGTGCGGATCCCGGAGTGGCACCCGTGGCCGGGCGAGAAGCTCGAGCTCACGATCACGCGCCCCGAGGGCGTCCCCGGCGCCACGCTCACCATCGACTCGAGCCGGCTCGCCGTGAGCCCGGGGCTGCGCTCCACCGACTGCACGCTGACGCTCTCGATCCGCTCGAGCCGCGGCGGTCGTCACGTGGTCACGTTACCCCAGGGAGTCGAGCTGACCGCGGTTTACGTCGGTGGCCTCTCGCAGCCGCTGCGGATGGACGGTTCGCGCGTCACGCTCCCCATCAACCCGGGCAGCCAGGTCGCGAAGATCACGTGGCGCGAGCCGCGCGGGATCACGAGGCACTTCACCACCCCCACCGTCGACGTGGGCGCGCCGAGCGTGAACTCCACCGTCTACGTCGAGCCGTCGGCGGGCCGCTGGGTGCTCTTCGCCGGCGGGCCGCGCCTCGGGCCGGCGGTGCTCTTCTGGAGCACGCTCGCGGTGCTGCTGGTGATCGCGATCGGGCTCGGGCGCCTCACGCTCACGCCGCTCCGGGCGCACCACTGGTTCGGGCTGGGTATCGGGCTGACGCAGCTCCCGGTGTTGGCCGGTGCGCTGGTGGCGGTGTGGCTCCTGGCGCTCGGTCTCAGGCGCGAGCGCGCGGGATGGCTCGGCGAGCCCGAGCGGCGCCGCACCTTCAACCTGGTGCAGGTGACGCTGGTGGGGCTCACGGTGGCGGCGCTCGGCGTGCTCTTCGTCGGCATCGAGGCCGGCTTGCTCGGCCAGCCCCAGATGCAGATCCAGGGCAACGGCTCGAGCGCCGCCGGGCTGCGCTGGTTCAGTGATCGCGCCGGGACCACGCTGCCGACGGCGTGGCTGGTGTCGGTGCCGCTCTGGGCGTACCGGCTGACGATGCTGGCGTGGGCGCTCTGGATCGCGGCGTCGCTGATCCGCTGGCTGCGCTGGGGGTGGGACTCGTTCACCACCGGCGGCGGCTGGAAGCCTGCGCCGCTCAAGCCGAAGAAGGGAGCGCCCATCGCGCCGGTGGCCGCTCCTTCTTCGCAGGCGCCGCCATGACGCGCGCCTTCCTCACCGGTGGCAGCGGCTTCATTGGCGGGCGGCTGC
This sequence comes from Deltaproteobacteria bacterium, assembly GCA_016713535.1. Classification (GTDB taxonomy): domain Bacteria; phylum JADJOY01; class JADJOY01; order JADJOY01; family JADJOY01; genus JADJOY01. Next base: position 7,159 of record JADJOY010000058.1, on the reverse strand, counting down.
GGGCGCTGGTGCGCTCGCCCGCCAAGGGCGCGGCGCTCGCCGAGCTCGGCTGCGAGCTGGTGCCCGGCGATCTCACCGATCCGGAGAGCTTCCGCGACGCGATCCGCGGCTGCGCCGAGGTCTACCACCTGGCCGCGTGGTACGAGCTGGGCTTGCCGGCGAAACACGCCGCGCGCATCCAGCGCGTGAACGTCGACGGCACCGCGGCGGTCCTCGAAGCGGCGCACCGCTACGGTGCCAGGCGGATCGTCTACTGCAGCAGCGTCGCGGCGCTCGGGCCCACCGGTGGCCAGCTCGTCGACGAGCACCACGTCAACGACGGCCGCTACCGGAGCCACTACGAGCGCACCAAGGCCGAGGCCCACGAGCTGGCGCGCGACCTCGCTGCACGCGGCGCGCCGGTGCGCATCGGTATGCCGGGAACGGTGTACGGACCCGGCGATCCGAGCCTGGTCGGGATCTTCTACCGGGAGTTCGTGCGCGGGCGGGTGGTGGTGGGCGGCTTCGACGCCATGAGCATGACGCTCGTCCACGTCGAGGACGCCGCCGACGGGCTCTATCGCTGCGCGAGCCGCGGGCGCGACGGCGAGAGCTACGTGCTCGGCGCCGACGTCGTCACGATGGGCGAGTGGATCGCGCTGCTCAGCGACCTCTCCGGCATCCGCCGGCCGCTCTTCAGCGCGCCCGAGGCACTGGTGAAGGCGGCGGCGCCGCTGCTCGCGCCGCTCGCGCGCCTCGCCGGGCTGCCGCCCGAGATCATGAGCGAGGGCGTCGCGATGAGCGCCGGGCTCACGTGGGCGTACTCGGGCGAGAAGGCGCGCCGCGAGCTGGGCTGGAAGCCGAGGCCGCTCGACGTCGGGCTGGCGCAGACGCTGGCGTGGTGCCGCAGGCGCTTCACGCGCCACGTCGCCGCTTCACGCCCCGCACCTCGTCCGCGCGCGCCGCGTGGGACGCCGCGGGTGTGACGCTCGCGCCGTAGCGCCGGCGCGCCAGACCGCGATCGCACGGCTGGAGGGCCGCGCTCCGTCGCGGCCGGTCGCGGAGGGTCGCGCGTTGCGCGACCGCCGAGACACGACGACGTCGCCAACATCCACGCCCCGTCGTGTCGCCGGGCACGCGACGCGTGCCCCCCCGATCGGGATCGCACGGCTGGAGGGCCGCGCTCCGTCGCGGCCGCTTCCGTTCATCCCCGGCCCGCCGGAGGCGGGCCCTCCAGGCCGGTCGCGGAGGGTCACGCGTTGCGCGACCGCCGAGACACGACGACGTCGCCAACATCCACGCCCCGTCGTGTCGCCGGGCACGCGACGCGTGCCCCTCCCCCGATCGGGATCGCACGGCTGGAGGGCCGCGCTCCGTCGCGGCCGCTTCCGTTGATCCCCGGCCCGCCGGAGGCGGGCCCTCCAGACCGGCCGCGGAGGGTCACGCGTTGCGCGACCGGCGAGACGCGACGACGTCGCCAACATCCACGCCCCGTCGTGTCGCCGGGCACGCGACGCGTGCCCCTCCCGGGGGGCTCGACCGCGATCGAGCCGCTCCTCGCGCGCGATCACTCCTGCACGCGCCCTGCACCGGCCGCCGTTAACCCGGCCCTGTCATGGGACGCGTGCTCGACCTGCTCTCGTTGCTGCTCTTCGCCGTGTGGGGGCTCGGACAGGCCGAGCGCGACCGCACGGTCTTCACCGCACTCTGCTTCTACGTCCCCTCGGTGCTCGTCGCAGCGGTGCTGGTGCTGGCGTCGATCCGCGCCCGCCATGGGCGCCGGCCACTCGCGGCCGCGGTGCTCGCGCTCGTCGCGTTCATCCCCGGCGTGACGGCGGCGAGCGTCGAGAGCCACTGGGCGCGGCCCGCGCGGGCCGCGAGCGTCGCGCCGCGCTCGCGGTCGCTACGCCTCGTCCACTGGAACGTCTACGGCGGGCTCGCCGGTCGCGGGCCGGTCAACCGCGCGCTGACCCGAGAGCGCGGTGATCTCACGGTGATCTCCGAGCTGCCACCTCGGCGCACGCTGGGGGTGGTGGTGCCGCGGGTGGCGGCGAGCCGCTCGATCGCGCGCCGCTGGCAGCTCGCGGTGATCGCGACCGGCACGCTCGCGCCCGGCGCGGTCGAGCACCACGGCGCGGCGCGCGCGTGGCCGCTCACGTGGACGCCGCCGGGCGGCGAGCCGATCCGCGTGCTGGTCGCGGACCTGCCCTCCGATCTGGCCGAGGCGCGCGGGCCGCACCTCGCGTGGCTCCACGAGCGCATGGTGGCGTTCGCGCCGGACCTGGTGGTGGGCGACTTCAATGCGCCACGCCGCGCCCTCGGGCTCGCGACCCTGCCGCGCGGCTACGAGCACGCCTACGAGCGGGTGGGTTCGGGGTACTCGGCGACCTTCCCGGTTCCGGTGCCGCTGTGGGCGATCGACCAGACGATCTTCGGCGCACGCATCGAGCCGCTCGCGTACGAGCTGCGCAGCACCCTCGCGAGCGATCACCGCCTGCAGCGCCTCGACTTCGCGGTCGCCGCGGGGAGCACACGGATCGCCGATGGCGGTCCGTCCGAGATGTAGGTCCCCGGCTCCTCGGAGGGCCCGCCTCCGGCGGGCCGCGACTGCACGGAAACCGGCCCGTCGGGCGGCGAAAAGGCCCCGAGCGACGCCTTCCAGAGGCCCATAATCGGCCATTTTCGCGGCAAATCCCCGCCAACGGCCGCTGTATAGCTTAAGCCGTACAAATTTGTAGAGCTTGTGCTTTACGATTTTGTAAAGCAGTTGCTTTACAACCGGGCCCCGAGCAGGGCACCCAGCGCGCGGTCGCCGTCGGCGGTATCGGCGATCACGGCGATCGCGTCGGGGGCGATCGAGCTCGCGCCGCGCCACGCGCCGTCAGCCCCGGCGGCCTCGACGGTGAGCGCGAACCCCTCCCGCGCCGCAGCGTCGACGAGCCGGGCCGCGAGTCCGAGCGCCTCGGGCTCGCCGTGCGGGTGCGCCGCCGGCCCCGGCAGCACGAACGTGCCAGGCCCGCCGCCGAAGAAGCCTGGCTCGCAGCCCACCTCGCAGATCGAGCGCGGGATACAGCAGCTCGGCGCCGCGGGCCGGTGGACCGCGAGCGGCAGCGCCCAGTGCATCGTCGACGCGAGCGGCGCCGGCACGCGCTCCGCGAGCCGCGGCGCGACCAGCTTCGCCACGGCGATGCCGGGATAGGCGAGGTCGAGGTCGCGGCGCGCGAAGCGCTCCTCGAACGCGATCAGCCCCGAGCCGATCCACCACGCGCCGGAGACCACGGCGACGACGCGCACGAGCGCGCGCCGGGGCGACCGCACCTCGTCCGCGACCTCGCTCGGCAGTGCGCCGGCGAGCGCCGCACCCGCGAGCCCGACCAGGTGCGGCAGCACCGGCACGATGCTGTACGAGGCGCTCTCCGCGAAGCGCGTGACGAGGTGCGAGCCGAGCGTGAGGAGCGCCGCGCCCTCGTGAAGCGCCATCGCGCGGCTCGCGAGCGCGCCGCCGCCCGGTGCCAGCACGCGGCGCAGCACCGCCAGCACCACCAGCGTGTCGAAGAGCGCCCAGCCCATCAGCCACACCCGCCCCGGCGCGAACAGGTTGGTGAGCGCGAGCACCGGTCGCTCGTACCAGGCGCCGTCCCCGCGGTCCGAGCGCATGGCCCAGCTCGCGAGCATCGGCAGCGGGTTGGTGCCGCGCGCCGCCCACTCGAGCGCGATGAGCAGGATCACCGCCGCGCTCGCCGCACCGAAGAGCGTCGCCGCGGCGCGCGCCTTCGCGCCGGGCCGATCCGCCGCCGAGCGCCACCACCGCGGCCGCCGCGACACAGGTCGGCGCGGCGCCCGGGCACAGGATCGTGAGCGCGCCGAGGAGCGCGCCGAGCCCCGCGAGCGGCCCGAGCCGCGTCGTCGAGCGCGTGGGCTCGTCCGCGGCGTCGCTCGCTCCGCCGCCGAGAAACGGCAGCGTCACGTTCGCCGCCAGCGCGGCCGCGAGCGCGCTCACGGCATACGGCGCCTGGAGCTGGATCGTGACGGAGATCCAGCCTTCCTGCGGGAAGAGCCAGAGCGCAGCCGGCACCAGCCCCGCCACGCCGCCCAGCGTGCGCCGCCAGAACCGCGTCCAGAGCGCGAGCGTGGCGCCGGCGAGCGCGATCGCCGTGAGCCGGAGCACCGCGGTCGCCGCGCGCGGATCGTCGAGCGGAAGCGGCGCGAGCAGGTACGCGAGCGCCGCCGCGCCGCCGCCGTCGGGCTTGCCGGCCGGGTGCGTGAGCACGAGCGGCTGTCCGGCGCGCACCTCGGCGCGCGCCATCAGCACGTCGACCTCGTCGGCGTGCAGGAACGCGAAGAAGCCGTTGGGGAAGAGGAAGATCTGGAGGTGGATCGCGAGGAACGCGACCGCGAGGAGGGAGAGCGCGGCGCGCTCTCCCTTCACAGATCCTTCCAGCGGGGGTCGCTCACGCGCGTCTGCGCCAGGAACCGTCGCAGATCACCCACCGTGGTGATGCCGTGGGTGGCGCCGTAGCGCAGCACCTTGGGACCGCTCTTGAGCAGCAGCCCCACGTAGCCGCGCACCAGCAAACGCCGGAACGGGGCCACCACGTGGAAGCCCACCTGCTCCTCGGGGTTGCGATCGACGATCGCGCGGAAGAGCGCGACCGCGAAGTCGCCGACGTCGCCCGACTCGGCGGTGATCGCGTCGATCGAGCTCGGCGTGAAGCGGAACGCGAAGTCGGGGTCGGACGTGGGCCCGGGCAGCAGCAGGCTCTGGCCGTCGTGGCGAAGCAGATGGAACTCGCCCGGCACGTGGCTGAAATACACACGGCTCGAGGCGCCGTCGACGACGTTCTTCGCCGCCGCCACCCACGCCGGGTGCGAGTGGAAGAAGCGCGCGAGCTTGGAGACGTGGATGTCCGAGTACTGGGTGCAGTCGTCGATGCTCTGCGGCTCGACCGGCGAACCGGAGCGGCCGGAGCGCGTGCGGCCCGAGGTGTTCGTCGCCACCGTCGCTTACCGATCGAAGGTGATGAGCGGCGGGTCGTAGCCGCCGGGGGTCTGGAAGCCGAGCAGCGCGAGGCAGGTCGCCGCCACGTTCGAGAGCCCGCGCCGCGTGACGCTGGCGTCGATGTGGTACTCGCCCGCGAAGAGCGGGTCGAAGATCGCGAACGGCACCGGGTTGAGCGTGTGGCTGGTGCGCGCCTGCGGACGGCCGGTGAGCGAGTTGAGCTTGGGCACGCCCTTCTTGTCGCGCTCGAACATCTCGTCGGCGTTGCCGTGGTCGGCGGTGATGAGCGCGATGCCGCCGAGCTTCTCGATGCTCCGCAAGAGCCGCCCGACGCCGAGGTCCACGGCCTCCACCGCGAGCACCGTGGACTCGAGGATGCCGGTGTGGCCGACCATGTCGCCGTTCGCGAAGTTGATGCGCGCGAAGCGGTGCTGCCCAGGCGAGGGCGGCGATGGTGGCGTCGGCGATCTCGGCCGCCTTCATCCACGGCCGCTCCTCGAACGGCAGCCGATCCGACGGGATCTCGACGTAGGTCTCGGTGGCGGCGTCGAAGTAGCCGCTCTTGTTGCCGTTCCAGAAGTACGTGACGTGCCCGAACTTCTGGGTCTCGGAGCACGCGAACTGGGTGACCTTGGCGTTGGCGAGGAGCTCGCCCATGGTGCGCTCGATGGCGGGCGGCTCGACGAGGTAGCGCCTGGGCAGGTGGGTGTCGCCGTCGTACTCCATCATGCCGGCGAAGAGGACGTCGGGGCGCGGGCCGCGCTCGAAGAACGGGAACATGTCGTCGTCGAAGGCGCGGCTCAGCTCGATCGCGCGGTCGCCGCGGAAGTTGAAGAACACCACGGCGTCGCCGTCCTGGACGGTGGCCACCGGGGCCCCGCCCGCCGCGATCACGAAGGCCGGCAGGTCCTGGTCGATGATGCCGCTCGTCTCCCCGCGGAACGTCTCGACCGCCTGGCGCGCGCTCGCGAAGCGCCGCCCCTCGCCGCGCACGTGGGTCTTCCAGCCCAGCTCGACCATGCCCCAGTCGGCGCCGTAGCGGTCCATGGTGACCTTCATGCGGCCACCGCCCGACGCGATCGCGAAGTGGCGCCCGCCGTGGCCGTCGAAGTCGGCGAGCACCTTCTCGAGCTGGTCGATGTAGATCAGCGCGCTGGTCTCGGGGACGTCGCGCCCGTCGAGGAGCGGGTGGACGTAGACGCGCCGGAGCCCTTCGGTGGCGGCGCGGTGGATGAGCGCCGCGAGGTGGTCGATGTGGCTGTGGACGTTGCCGTCCGAGAGCAGCCCGATGAGATGGAGCGCCTTGCCGCTGTCTCTGAGGCGGCTCACGATCGAGCGCCACACCTCGCCCTGCCAGAGCCGTCCCGAGTCGATCGCGGCGCCCACCAGCTTCGAGCCCTGGTCGAACACCCGCCCCGCGCCGAGCGCGTTGTGGCCGACCTCCGAGTTCCCCATGTCCTCGTCGGACGGCAGCCCGACCGCGGTGCCGTGGGCGCGTAGCTCGATCCACGGGCCGTGGCCGCGCAGCCGGTGGAGGCTGGAGTGCGCGCCAGCGAGACGGCGTTGCCTTCGTCGGGCTCGCGGCAGCCGACGCCGTCCATCACCACCACGAGGAGCGGACCGGGCCGGCCCGTGAAGCGGGGATCGGGGGTGAGCTTGAGGTCGTCCGCCATGACAGGCTCCCGAGCAGGAATCCCGGCGGCGCCGCGCGCGAGCCGCGGTGGCCGGCGAGAGGAACGCTACGTTCGGGATAGCCGAGAGCGCGGGGGATGAGAAGGAGCGCCGCGGGGCTGGAACGGACCCCCGGGGGGGCCGGGCGGGGCACGCGCCGCGTGCCCGGCGACACGACGAGGCGCGGGCTTCGCCGACATCGCCTGATCCCTGTACAGCGGTCGACGCGATCGGCGGTGCGACGTCGTCGCGTATCGCCGGTCGCGCAACGCGACCCTCGGAGCGGGATGAACAGCAGCGCCGCGACGGAGCCGTCCCGATCGGGGAGGGGCACGCGTCGCGTGCCCGGCGACACGACGAGGCGCGCGCTTCGCCGACATCGCCTGATCCTGTACAGCGATCGACGGGATCGGCGGTGCGACGTCGTCGCGTATCGCCGGTCGCGCAACGCGCGACCCTCCGGGGCGGGGATGAACGGCAGCGGCCGCGCCGGAGCCGGTCCCGATCCGG
>JADJOY010000057.1 GCA_016713535.1 Deltaproteobacteria bacterium | reverse complement strand
GATCGCCGTTCAGGTCGGCTTGATCCTCGACGACGTACTTGATCCGGTCGGGAGTCGTGACCCCCCAGTCGTAGACCATGCACGGCACCGCGAACGCCCCGCCGAGGTACTGGCCGAACGCCACCGGGATCGGCTGGTCCTCCCACGGGTTCGAGATGTCCTCGGGCGAGGCGGACGTGTCATCCGTCGAGAGCGCGATCCACACGCGCGGGGGGGTGCCGGATGTGACCGTGCAGCCCGTCGCCGTGCCGCGCCAGATGGGCGTGCCGCCGTCGTCCAGTCCGGCCGCGACGAAGGTCAGCCCCGAGCCCGCCGGCACGCCTGGGACCGGGCCAGAGATCGGGAAGGGGGACGGGATCTCATCGCTGCCCGTGAACGTGAGCGTGACGCCGCTGAACACCGTCACCCGAATGCGCTTGATCTCGTCGCTACCCGACGAGCCGAGCGGCGCCATCGTGATCTCGATCGGCGTCGGCGGTGCCAGCGCGGGGAAGTCCGTCTGGTTCAGCGTCCGCACCCCCCCAATGGTGGCCCCCTCGGCGTAGAAGCCGAACACGTCGCGGCACGTGAGCCGGACGCTCCGGTTCGTCGCGGACACGCCGCCGCGGCGAAGCACGAAGCCCTTCCACTGGACATCGGCGTCCGGGTCGAACGTGCCCTCGGTCTCGCGCCAGATGGTGACGGTGGCGCCGTCGAGGCGGTCCGTCGTGGTGTGGTCGGCGACCCACCACCCGGTATTCTCGATCTCGAGCTGGACGTCGTCGTACGTCGGCACGCCCGAGAGCGGCTCGGCTAGCGCCTGGTCGATCACGAGCCCCGACACCGCGGCGGGCCGGAAGAACCGGAGCGAGCCGTCGACCGACACCGAGCAGCCGCGCGACGAGATCGCGATGAACGTCCCGCCCGTCGTCTCGATCAGCGCCGCCCACCCGCGCCCCGGCTTAGCCACGGCTGCGCCCGTAGGTGGGCGAGACGCGGAAGCGCCGCCCGTCGATGCGCGCCCGCCCCGTCTCGGTGGCGCGGGCCACCTCGAGCACGGCGCCCTCGATCAGGTCGCGCTTGCGGACGGGGAGCGCGGTCCATTCGGAATCAAGCGCGGGGGTCGATGCCGCGGTCGCAGCGCCCGCCACGCTCCCCACACTCGGCACCCCGACCGGGTAGCTCAGCCGCGACACCATCGAGGCGGGGAGGTCGAAGGCCGAGCCGCTGAGCAGCCGCGCCACGAGATCCGGCGGCAGCGTGGACGCCGTCGCCTCCGGCACCACGAGCTCGCCGCCGTGCGCGGTGATCGGGTACGGGTCGCTCGGGAGACCGGGTATCCAGCCACCGGCGGCCATCGGGGGGGTGGCGCGTCCGGGCCGTGGCGCGCCCCCGTCGCCGCCAGGGTCGCACCTGGGTACGGACTCCCGCCGTCGATCTTTACTCTGGGGTGCATGGCGGAGGTCGCGTTGTGCATCCGCACTCCGCGCGCGCGTAGTCAGCGAGTCGTGGATCCCGCCGTCGGCTCGCCGCTCGACCGCTTCGGCGGCCAGGCGCCTCGGGGAGGCGGACCGGAGGAGTCGCTCGATCGCGAGCGCCCCGCGTCGTCGCCCAACGATCCCCGATCAACGCCTCGAGCGCCGGCCGAACGCGTGGCGAGATCCTCCAGCGGCCCCGGTATCGCCGGCGGCGGCGGCGGTGGCTGCGCTGGACGACGTCGCCCGTCCGGCGGTCGCGGCGGCGTCCGCTGGCGCAGCGATCTCGCCCTTCGAGTCCGCCGCGCCGTCGGGCTCGCCGTCGTCTCCGGTCGGCACCGTGTTTACCGGCGGCGGCACTGCGGTCCTTGCCGTCGCGATCATCTGATCTGATCCTCGGTCATCCGGTGCGCGGCCTGGATCAGCGCCTTGAGCTGCTTCGGATCGCCTCCGTGGTCGTTTCGTCGAGCGCTCGGGGGCAGCTTCAGCGCTTCAGCGCTGAGAACGCCTTGCGCGGCGTCTTGGCGGTGAGCCCGGCGACCCTGTTCTCCTCGGCGATCGCGTCATCCATGCCAGAGAGCCCGCGACTGAGTTCGCTGTTCAGGCTCCTCGCCGAGCGTCGAGCTGCTTCGCCGCCTGGCGAGTCCAGAACAGCGCATCGCCGAACGCGTAGATCCGCGCCTCGACGCCCGCGAGCGACGTGTTCGCCTGCCCCGTGAGCTTGCCAATGGCCTTCGCGGCGGCGTTGCCACCGTCCTCGACTGCGGCGAGCGCATCGACCAGCGGCGGGTCCATCGAGTCGACCAGGCGGCGGAGCGCGGGGTCGCTGTCGGCCATGCGCTCGAGCTGAGCGGCGAAGGCTTCGGCCGACTGGCCCGACTTGAGGAACACGTCGAACAGGTTCCCGCTGTTGATGTCATCGGAGAGCCCGAACACGCGCTCCATGCCGTCGGCGATCGAGTCCAGCTCGCCTTGCCACCCCGCGCCGAACGCCTCCATCCCTGCCGCGTTCATCTTGTCGAGGCCCGCAGCGAACTGAGCCGCGCCTGGCCCGGCGACGTTCTGGACGAACTGCAAGAACTCCTCGTCGGTCAGGTTCAGTTGGTGCGCGAGGTTGGTCAGGCCGGATGCGTACTGCTCCGCGAAGATCAGCGCATCGTCACCCGTGAGTCCCTGAGTGGCCGCAGCCGCAACGCCCGCCATCTTCGCGGCTTCCACCGCAATCGCTTCGCCAGCGGCGTCGAGCCCGGGAAGTACAGGTTGACGAGGTCCGACGCGGACACGTTGTTCGCCGCGCTTTTGTTCTCGCTCGCCAGGAATTGATAGAAGCCGTCGCTATACGACTGCCCAGCCGCCTCTCCGCCAGCGGCGTACACGGCCCGAATCTCGGCGCCGGAAAGCGGCGCGTTGACGATCGCAGTCGTAAGACCGTCGGTCATCTTGAAACCGAGGTCTTGCAGCGCGCTATCGACCGCGCCCGAGATCGAGGGATCGCGCAGCGCCTTCCCGATCATCTTCGAGACCGCTTTCGAGATGCGGCTCTGCATGTCGGGCTTATCGAACCAGTCCTCCCACATCACAGCGAACGTCGTCCCGAGTACGGCCACCCCGCCCACAATCGAAGCCACCACGGGGTTGGACGTGATGGCTTCGCCGAGGCCGCTCACGAGCGACTTGCCAGCGGACTTGTTGATGACCTCTTTGAACGAAGCGCCGAAAACGTCTTTGAACAGGTCGCCCGCTGCCGAGGTAAGCGGCGAGGTGAGCGCGTCGAACGCTTCCGTGAACATGCCGCCGAGTGCGTCGCCGATCGGATCGGTTAGCGTCTGAATCGACTTGACGAACGTGTCGTTAAGCGCCGCGTCGAGATGATCGGTGAACGTTGCGTCCAGCGTCGTCGCCAGGATCGCGTCCCCGACCCCGCGCCAATCCGCCGAGCGCGTGATCGCCTGCGCCAGCCCTTTCGCAAGGTCGCTCGCGATGCCGTCGAGCTTCACGAGGTCGGTCGCCGCCTCCTTCGTGGCCTCGCTTACGTTGCCCGTCGCCAGCGCAACGGCGTCAAGCGTCGGGATCAGCGCGCGCATCTCAGGCGGAAGGTCGGCCACCACCTTGCCGACGTCGCCCCAATAGTCCGCATTCTTGACCAGCACCCCGTCGAGCTTCTCGACCGCCTGCGCCATGTCCCGCTGCGCCGACTCGACCGCGAGCGCCTCGCGCTCCGCCGCCAGCGTGCGGTCCGCGCCCGCAGCCACCGCCTCCTCGGTGGTCCGCTTGATCGTCTCGACCTGCGACTCGTACGCGGCCTGAATGTCTTGCAGCGCGCGGAGGTAGCTCTCGTCTGCCACCACCGAGCGGTTTCGCTCGAGCGCCGCCGTGGCGTCGTCGAGGTCGTCGGAGAGGGCGTCGAGCTTGAGCTGCTCGATGGAGTCGGCGAGCCCTCGGTTGACGTCGGATAGGCGCTTCGCTTCGGCCGCGGCCTCCTTCTGCGCGCGCTTGGCCTCCTCGGCCGCCTTGTTCGCGTCCTCCCAGTTGATGAGCATCGCGTCGAACTGCTCGCCGGTCTCCTTCGCGACGATCTTCTGATCGCGCAGCGCCGTCGTCGTGCCCTCAACCGCCGACGCGAGCGGCGCTTGGACGTTTTTGGCCTGCTCGGCGCGGACCTTGAGCCCTTCAAGCTGAAGGGCTAGGTGCTCGTATTCCTTGGTCGCCTTGTCGACCTCCCCGGTGGCCATCAGCGGCGTCTCCATCGTCCGCTTCAGGTCCTTCATTTTCGCTTCGGTGTCGACGATCTGTTGGTTCAGCCCGCCGAACGTGTCGTCGAGCCCGCCGCCCCACCACAGGAACGCGTCGGCGGTGTCGCGTACCAGCGGCGCGAGCCCCTCGATGATCTGCTTGACCCCGAATACCCAATCCTTGAAGCCCGACCGCATCAGCTCGGAGTTCGCGCGCAGCCACGAAAGCGACTCATCGACCACCTGCTGCGCCACCGGAATCAGGTCGCGGCCGATCGAGAGGCCGAGCCCCTTCACGCCCGCACCAAGCACCGTCACCGAGTCGGAGAGCTTGTCGGCGGCGGCGGCGTCCTTCGTGGACCACACGAGCCCAAGCTCTTCCGACGCCTTCGCGAGATCGTCCAGCTCCTCCTTCGTCATTTTCGCGAGCGGGAGGAAGTCCTGCGCGGAGCGGCCGAGGAGCTGCTGAGCGCTGGCCATCGTCTCGGCGCCGTCGCCCGCGTCCGCGAGCGCGCGGGTCGTCTCCTGCAGGAGTTGACCCATCGGCTTGATGTTGCCGTTCGCGTCGCGCACCTCGACGCCGAGCGACTTGAACGCCTGGGCACTCTCGGAGCCATCGTCGCCGGCCTCGACCGCGGCCTGGGCGAGCTTCCGCATCCCGACCGCGAGCGTCTCTTGGCTCACGTCGGCCGTCTTGGCGGCGAGGTCGTATCGCGATAGCGCCTCGACGGTGGTGCTCGTCTTGATCGCGAGATCGTTGAAGCTCTCGCCGATGTGGGCGGCTTCCATCGTGAGCTTCGCGCTCACGCCCGCGACGGTGGCGACGCCACCAGCGAACGCGCCGAACGCGAGCCCCGCCGCCTGTGCCGCATCGACGACGCCGGTCAGGGTCGGCTTCATCGCCGCCCAGCGCGCGTTGGCCTTCTGGGTCTCCTCGGCCGCGTGCGTGATGGCCGTCCCGAGGTTCGCGAGCCCTTGGGCGGTGCGCGCTTCCGCCGCCGCCAGCTCCGTCGCCTCCTTCGTCGCGCGGCCCTGCTCGATCGCAAGCTGAGCCGTCGCCTCCCACGCCTTGGTGGCCGCGAGCGCGGACGCCTGCTCCTCGGCCTCGAGCTGCGCAATCCCTTCCGCCGCCTGGATCGCACGCCCGCGCACCGTCGCGAGCGCCTGGTCATGCTGCCGCTGCGCCGCTTCGAGCTGGAGCGTGGTGCGCTGTAGCAACACCTCCTCGTTGACCAACCCGCGCTGCGCCTCGGCCTGGCGCCCGATCTCGGCGCGTACCATCGCGAAGCGCTCCTCGAGCAGCGACTCCGCGCGCGCGAGGTCCTCGGTGATCTGGACGCCGGACTCGGCGCCCTTGAGCGCGCTGGTGAGATGGCCGACCTCGTCGGCGATGGCGCCGAAGCGGAGGTTCTGGATCTGCGACTGCGCGGCTTGGGTCGCCTTGGCGACGTCCTCGATCTGCTTAGCGAGGCCGGCCATGCCGACGTTCGCGGCTTCCTTTTCGACCTTCGCCAGCTCACCCGTGATGAGCTTCGAGACCGCCGCCATGTCGGCGGTGAGCTTGTCGCTCGTGGCGCGCAGCTCGATCAGCGCCTGCCCTGCGGTGATCTCGTCAGCCACGGCGCGCCCCCTTCTTCTTCCGCGCCGCGCCGCCACCGAGCGCGCCCGCGAGCATCCCGAGCCCCGACTTCCAGTCCGGCGCTTCGGCTTCCTTGCGCTCGGCGAGGGCCGATCGACGCGACCGCTTCACGAGCGACTCGTGCGCGCGCTCGCGGTCGGTCTTCTTCATGCTCGGGAAGCACGCGGCCAGCACCATCGAGAGCGTCTCCTCGGCTGCTACGCCGTCGTATTCGGCGAGGTAAGCGATTGCCTGGCGAACGGTTACGGCGTTGACTTCCGCGTGCGACCAGCCGAACGCGCGGGCGAGTCGGCATCGGACGGCGTCGGGTCGGATGGGGCCGGCGCTTCCGTCTCCACGCCGGGCTGGCTTGCCGTCGGCCGGCTCGGCGCCAAAGGGTCCAGGAACACCAGCGGCAGGATGTGCAGGTACATCTGGCCGAGCCGGCGCGGGCGCATCTGCGCGACCTCATCGGGCGGGATCGTCGGCGCCACGCACTGCACCAGCGTGAGCACGTCGGCCACGCGCTCGGCAGTGATCTTCGATGACGGGTCGCGGAGCCGGGGCAAGATGCGCTCGAAGTCCTCGACGCGCTCGAGCGCGATGTCCCAATGACACCAGACGTCGTGATCGACGCCGTCGACGTTGATGGTGCCGCTCGGCTTCGGTGCTGCGGTGGTGAATCGCACGGTGTCGCCTCACGCCGAGCGGCCCCCGTGAGGAAGCCGCCCGGCGGTTGGTGGTTGTTGGGT
>JADJOY010000056.1 GCA_016713535.1 Deltaproteobacteria bacterium | reverse complement strand
TACATCCCTGACGAGCCGACTCGCTCGAAGCCGTTGAAGGTCGTCGTTTCCCAGAGGAAAAACCCTGAGTAGATCAGGATGAGCATCGACAGCACGTAACTGCCGATGATGAAGCGCAGGTCGGTCGTGTCCCGTATCGCGATCACGATCAGGGCGAAGAAGATCGCGGTGGAGAGGAATCGATCCAGGATGTAGGTGCCGGAGGCGCCCAGAGAGAGCCCGAAGGGCGCCAGAAAGGCCATCAGCCCGAAGAAGATCAGAACGCGGCGAGTGGTGGGTGCCGCCGTGATCTCGCGCCAGCGCACCGTCCGGGGCTGCGACACCGCGAGCACCAGACAGAGCGCGGTCAGAGCGGCCCGGGACGGAACACCGCGATCAGGGGGATCTCTTCCTGAATCCGGCTGATCGTCAGTAGCGTCAGGACGGCCAGTGCGATCCGGATGGTGTCCCAACGCAGTGGAGAGACGAGCGCCCGTGTTGCCATCCGCGCCTTCCGGCGCGGGGGCGTCCCGGCGAACGCGGTCGTACGGTTGGCGAGATCCAGGGTCATCGTGACGTCACGGGCGAAACGTGCCGGGGTCGGCGCGGAACTCCAATTTGCCCCCGCCTTGCGCCCGGGGACAACCGCACCGCACCGTTGCATCGGTCATTCCCCCGGATTCCATGCGCGCCGCACATCTCGTCCTGACCGTCGATCGGCATCACCTCGTAGGCTGCGCGACCACCATGCGCTCGGTGGTCGAGCATTCCCGTGCCGAGGTCCCCCTGCGCTTTCACCTCTCCGTTGACGGCGTCGGGCCGGCCGATCGCGAGCGCCTGCTCGCATCGGTCCGTACCGAGGGGCGCGACATCGAACTCGCCTTCTGGGAGTTCCCCGTCGCGCGCGTGAGGGACCTCATGCGGTCACGCATCGTCTCGCACGCGACCTACGCGCGGCTCTTCGTCGACGAGATCCTCCCGCCCGATGCGGACCGCTGCATCTACCTCGACTCAGACCTGATCGTCGCGCGCGACGTGACGGAGCTCTGGGAGGCGCCACTCGGGGATCGGACGGTCGGGGCGGTCGAGAACCTCACCGCCGGCGAGCAGTTGGAGCATCAGCAGCGGCTCGGCCTTCGTGAGCCGCGGTACTTCAACGCAGGCGTCCTGCTGATCGATGTACATCGCTGGCGGCAGCGCGCGATCAAGCGGAGGGCGCTCGAGGCAGCGCGCCGCGTCGGGGACCGGCTCATCCTCCACGACCAGGACGCGCTCAACTGCGCGCTCGATGGCGACTGGGCCGACCTTCCTTCCCACTGGAACTCCGCTGCCGTGGCTGCCCTTTCCCCCGATGCCGCCGTGGTCTTCCACTTCATGGGGGCTCCGAAACCCTGGGATCTCGACTACGCCGGAGATTTCGGCGCGCTCTTCGGGAGATACCGCGCGCTCACGGCATTTCGCGATGACCCGCGCTGGAATCCGGCCGGTCTCGGAGGAGCCCTCGCACGCGTACGCCGTCGTCTGCCGTATCTCCCGGGGGCGCTCCGCCTCCTGCGACTCGCCCTTCGCGGGGCAGGGATTGAGGATAGATCCGGCGTCGGCGGAGAGCCGCCCGGTCGCGCGGGTGCTCTACCTCAGCGAAGGGGACGCCGAGACGCACGACTCGTGGTCCGGCGTGAGCAGGAGCATCCTCGAGCACCTCCGCTCAGCTGGCTACTCGGTGCGTGCCGGCGACGCCGATCTCTACGGTGCCGCGCGATGGTGGACCGCGTTGCGCAGCTTCGGCTTGCCGATGCGCCGATGGTGGGTGAAGTATCACCTTGGCGCGTCCGCCTTCGCCGCCCGCTCGGCCGCTTGCGCGAAGATCATCGCCGCCCGACGCGGCACCGCCGACGTGATCCTCCAGATCGGCGCGACGTTCGCGATCCCGCCCGACGAACGCACGCCGCTCGTCCTCTTCTGCGACTCGAACATCGAACTCGCCGGTGCTGCCATCGGGACCGGGCACTCCGGAAGCGGCGGTGCTCACCCCGCCGAGCGCGACGGGATCCGCGAACGTGGAGGCCCGAGTCTACTCGCGAGCCGCGCTCATCTTCACCATGAGCGACTTCCTGCGCCGTTCCTTCATCGAGGACTTCGGCATCCCGGCCGATCGGCTCGTGACCGTGCACTGCGGTCCGAACATCCCAGTGCCCGAGCTCGATCACGGAATGGAAGTGAGTCTGATGGCCCGCCGACGATCCTGTTCGTGGGACGCGATTTCCAGCGCAAAGGGCGCCCTTCAGCTCCTAGAGGCGTTCGCGGACGTACGCGCACGCGTGCCCGATGCGCGGTTGGTGATGGTCGGCGGGGGCCGGATGGCGCAACAGATGGAGCCGCGGCCCGGAGTCGAGTTCGTCGGGTTCCTGAGCCGGGACACCGAGGCAGGCCGGCGACGCATGGACTCGGCATATCGCGGCGCGCACGTCTTCTGCATCCCCACTCGATTCGAGCCCTTCGGAACTTCCTTCGTCGAAGCGATGATGTACGGCCTGCCCTGCGTCGGGCCGGCAGCGTGGGCGGTCCCTGAGATCATCGACGACGGGATCACGGGGCTGCTCACCCCGCCGGGGGATCACGGGGGGCTGGTGCAGGCGCTCACGCGGCTCCTCCAGGACCGCACCGAGGCACGTCGGATGGGCGACGCGGCACGGACGAGGGCCCTTGAGCGCTTCGCGTGGACGAGCTTGATGCAGCGGATGTCCGCGGGCCTCGCGTCGGTTGTCGCGGCCGCGACCTGAGCGCCCTGACGACCGGTTAGAGCCGCGCGACCGGCGGCAACTCGAGCTCGAAATAGAACCGCGTGCCGTTCCCGACGCTCGTCTCGAACAGGAGTTCCGAGTCCATCGCGCTCAGGAACTTGCGGACCATGGCGAGCCCGAGGCCCGTCCCGAGAAGAAATACCCCGACCGCCCCGCACGGCCACTGGCGCGACGGAACGGCTGGTAGAGCGTCGCCACGGCATCCTGACTCATCCCTCGGCCGGTGTCGCGCACGGAGAACTCCACTCGCGTCGGTGTCGTGACCCGCGCCGTGACCTCGACGCTTCCCTCGTCGGTGAACTTGAGCCCGTTCGTGACGAGGTTGAGCAGGACACGGCTGAGCGCGATCGGGCGGCCGATCCGCCGATCGCTGGCGGGAGGAGTGAAGCGCACGGTGAGGCCCTTCTCCTCAGCGATCGGCCGCACCATGTCCACCACGGACTCGAGCGTCTCGGCGACCGAGAACGGGACCGCGTCACCCTCAGCGAGCTGGTCACCACGGCGGGCCATCTCGATGACGTCCGAGGCCATCGACGTGACGCCGAGCGGAGCGCTATAGATCAACCGAAGTTGCTTGCGTTGCACGTCCGTCACCTGCCCGGACTGCCCGCGCTCCAGCGTCTCGGCGAGGCACCGGATCGAGGTGAGCGGCGAGCGGATGTCGTGCGCGACCTCGACGACGATGTTGAGCCCGTCGGGTCCCGAGAGCTGTGAGGCGAAGTAGCGGTCCCACTCGGGTTCGATGACCCGACGTACGGCGTCGACGCCGCCGAGGAGCTTGAGCGCCTCGGCGCGCGGCACGCTCTGGTCGCTGATGATCAGGCCGAGGAGGACGGAGCCGAGCCGGTCGAGCAGGACTCGGCCGACGGCGCTCGCGCCCTGGCCGCGATCGGGCAGGATGCCGCGCGACGCAAGGTCGATGCAGCCGGCGAGCCATTCCAGCACACCCGCCGTCTCCTCCGCCTCGAACGCGTCCCCGAGCGCCTGAGCCCAGCCGCGCATCACCTCGTCCGCCGCCCTGTTGATGAGCGGATGCACGTCGGACGACATGAGGAGTCCGCCGGACGAGATGGCGCTGAGACGCGGGGCCTGTGACGAACGGCCGGTGCTCGAGACGGATTCGGTCACTTCAGGAGTCGTTCGGGCTCAGCACGGCCTCGCGCTGCAGGCCATGCCGCTCCATCAGCCGGTAGAGCGTCGTGCGGTCGACGCCGGCGAGCCGCGCCGCCTTGGACATGTTGCCCTGGGCTGCGCGCACCAACTCGGCGAGATAGCGTCGCTCGAACTGGGCGATGACGCGTTCGCGACCGACGTGGTAGGGCTCGTCGAGGAAATCCCCCTCCGCTGGCGCCGGAGCGACGGCCGTCCCGGCGTCGCGTTCGGCGGCCGGGTTGGAATGGATCGGGATGTCCGCCGCGCCGGCCGCCTGCCCGGGCTCGAGGAGCACCACGGCGTGCTCGATCGCATTCTGCAACTCGCGCACGTTCCCCGGCCAGTCGTAGCGCTGGAGCGAGCGGATCGCGTCCTCGGTGAGCGTCGGCGGCCGAGTCTCGCCGCCGCGATGCTGCCGCCAATACGTGCGGAGGAAATGGCTCGCGAGGAGCGCGATATCCTCGTGGCGGTCCCGGAGCGAGGGCAGCGTGATCGGCACGACGCGGAGCCGGTAGTACAGGTCCTCGCGCAGAACGCCCGTTCGCACCGCCTCGTCGGCATCGCGGTTCGAGGCCGCGATGAAGCGCACATTGACCACCGAACTGGTGTTGTTGCTGCCCACGCGGCGGACGACGCCGTCCTGGATCACGCGAAGGAGCTTCGCCTGAAGAGGCTTCGGCAATCTCGGTGAGCTCGTCGAGGAACAACGTGCCGCCGTTCGCCGTCTCGAGCAGTCCCGCCTTGTCGCGGACCGCGCCGGTGAACGAAGCCCTTCACGTGGCCGAACATCTCGGACTCGAGGAGTCCCTCGGGAAGCGCCGCGCAGTTGACCGCGACGAGTGGCCGCGCGCGCCGCCGGCTCCGGCGGTGGATGTACTGCGCGATCATCTCCTTGCCGGCCCCGGTCTCGCCCGTGATGAAGACGGAGGCGTCGGTCGACGCGACGCGGCGCGCGAGGTCGAGGCAACGGATGAACGACGGGGAGACTCCGAGAGGCGCGTCATCCTCTCCGGCGGGCGTCGATGGTGACTCGGCTCCCGGGGCGGATTCCTTGGCGACCATCACCGCATGCGCCGCGCGCCCGACCACGATCTCGAGGTGCGTCGCCGAGAAGGGCTTGGGGAGGTAGTCCCAGGCCCCCTCGCGCAGCGCCTCCACGTTCGAGGCGACGCTCGGATTCCCGGTCATGACGATGACGATGGTGTCCGAGCGCTGGGCGAGCGCGGCCTGCAGGACGTCGAGACCCGTGACCTCCTGCATATAGAGGTCGGTGAGCACGATGTCAAAACCGCGCCGTTGCAGCAACTTGACTGCCTCGTCGCCGCGGGAAGCGACCTCGACGCGGTAGCCGAGGCCGGTGAGGATCGACCGGCAACTCTCCCGTAGCGTGCGTTCGTCGTCGACGAGCAACACACTCAACGTGGCTCGAAACTCGCTCGGTACGAGTGAGAGTTCGTCGTCGCCATGAGGGCCGGTCTTTCTCGCGGGGCTGGAGTCGGTCACAGGACGGTCGGTGGGGTTCGTTCGGGCCAGCTCGCGCGCCGTGGCGCACGCGCAACAATGTGGCGCATCGATGGCAGGCTACACAAGCGGTGGACGCTTTCCGGGCGGTTGACGCCACACCGGAACGGACTCCAGTTGATGCTCGGACGCAACGCATGTGGCGGCCGCATCCGATGTCCGACTCGGCTTAGAACGCTCGGCGGTGACGAGCGGGCTATATTTTCGTCTATCTAACTGCCGCTCAACCATTTAGGGAATCCGATCCGATGTCCACTGGACGATTCGAACCGCCGACCAACCCCGCCGGGGACAACCTTGTCGCGCCTCGGCCGGCGCTGGCTGTCCCGGGTACCTCGAAGACGAGAACTCGGGGATGGGAATCAAGCGGTACATCGCCGCACTGCTCCGGCACAAATGGTTTGATCATCGGACTGGGTGCGCTCCGGGTTGGCGGCCGGCGTAGGCATCAGCCGCCTGCTGAAGCCGGTGTACATGGCACAGGCGACGTTGCAGATCGACCAGATCCCTCGAGGCTCCCAGCCGACCGGACCGATCCGCACGACCCAACTGCTCGATTCCCGAGGCTGGGTCGACCTGTTGCGCTCGTACTCGGTCCTCGATGAGGTCGTCAAGCGCCGCCGCCTCTACATCGAGCACGGGGCGTCCGGCGATGCGAAGCATTTCGAGGCCCTGCAGGTCGATAGCATCCTGTCGCCGGGCAGCTACCGGCTCAAGGTGGACGCGACCGGTGGCAGCTATTCCCTCCTCACGTCCGCCGGCGCGCAGATCGAAGCCGGCGCGGTGGGCGATTCGATCGGTCGTCCGATCGGGTTCCTCTGGGCTCCCACCTCGCTCCCGGCCGGCCGGGACTTCGACTTCACCCTCAGTTCGACACGAGATGCCGCGGTGAAGCTGGGGGACCTGATCGAGAACTCGCCGATGCCGCCGGACGCCGCCTTCCTCAAGGTGTCGCTGCGCGGGACGGATCCCGTCGAACTGGCGGCGACGGTGAACGTCATCGCGGCGCGCTACGTCGAAGTGGCGACCTTCCTCAAGCGCGACAAGCTGACCCAGGTGACTCAGGTGCTCGGCGGGCAGTTGGAGCGCTCGGCGGCGGACCTTCGACAGGCCGAGAACGCGCTCGAGACCTTCAAGATCAACACGATCACGCTACCGAACGACCGGGGGCGACGCCGATCGCGTCCGGACTGACGGAGACGCGCGACCCGGTGCGCGAGGCGTTCTTCCGGCTCCGGCTCGACGTCGACTCGCTGCAGCAGGAGCGCGAAGCGATCACGCGTGCCGTGGCGAGCAGGGCCGACACTTCGATGTCGCTGCTCGTGATGCTCGGGACCATCCCGTCGGTCCGCAACTCGCCTGAACTGAGCGCTTCGCTCCAGCTCCTCGCGGACAAGCGCGCCGAGGCGCGGCGCCTGCGCATGGCGTTCGGCCCGGGGCATCTCCCGCTGCAGGAAGTCGTGCAGACGGTCACCGAACTCGAGACGCGCACGATCCCGTCGCAGGCGCGCGAGGTCCTGTCGAGCATCGACCAGCGCATACGGGATCTCGATCAGCGAATCGCGGCGTCCGGGCGTGAGATGCAACAGATCCCGGCGCGCGTGTCGGAGGAGGCCCGCAGGGAGCGTGACGTGCTCATCGCGGACAATCTGTATACGGCGCTGCAAGCCGCCTTCGAGCAGGCCCAGCTGGCGGAGTTGAGCGCGGCGCCGGACGTGCGCGTGCTCGATGCCGCGAAGGTCCCGAATCAGCCACTGAAGGACCAGCTCCTCATCGTCCTGGCTGGCGGACTCATCGGCGGGCTCGGACTCGGTGGGGCACTCTCCATCCTGCTCGACCGGTTCGACAGGCGCATCCGGTATCCGGAGCAGGTCTCGCAGGAGCTCGGCCTCGAGATCCTCGGTGCGCTGCCGCAGCTCAAGCACGACCGCGCCGGCCAGCCGCTACCGGAGGATTCGGCGCACCTGCTCGAGGCCATCCGGTCGATCCGGATGAACCTGGGTTTCGCGCACGGCTCGCCGGTCCGTTCGTGACCACGGTGACGAGCCCCGGCGCCGGCGGCGGCAAGTCGTTCTTCTCGGCGAACCTCGCGCGGGCCTTCGCGAGCACCGGTCGGCGGACGTTGCTGGTCGATGCCGACACGCGTCGCGGCGTGCTCCACCGTTCGATGGGGGTCTCCGCAAGCCGGGACTCCTCGATCTGCTCTCCGGACAGTCGCGCCGCGAGGAGGTCATTCGCGAGATCCCGTCAATGGGTATCGATTTCCTGGCCTCCGGCACCCGTCACGCCGGTGGCCCCGAACTTCTGGGTTCGGCCCAGATGACGCAACTCCTGATGGCGCTCCGCACCGAGTACGATGCGATCATCATCGACAGTCCGCCGCTCGGTGCCGGCGTGGATCCGCTCCTGCTAGCGTCCCTGTGCGGCAGTCTGGTGCTCGTGCTACGGACGGGGGTGACCGACCGCGAACTCGCGGAGTCCCGCCTCAGCGAACTCAAGCGTCTCCCGATCCGGATCCTCGGCGCGGTGCTCAACGACGTCAAGCCGGGCGGTATCTACCGCTACTACTCGTATCTGCCCGGCTATCGCGCGGGGGAGGAGTCGGACGAGTCGAGCGAGGCGGAGGTGAGCTCGGCGAAGAAGAACAGCCCGCGCATCCTGGGAGGAGGCGCGGGCTGATCGGGAGGCAGCGGTCCGGTCGTCGCCCGGTGCCACCGCAGGGTCGGCTCAGTTGAGCTGACCCTCGAACTTCCGGATGTTGAGGACGTTGCCGCTGGCCGAATCACCGCGCGACATGCGCATGGCCATCGACGCTCGCATGAGCATGTCCCCGGGCTCGATCGGCGCTTCGTGGTAGTTCTGCACGGCGTCGTAGCCGGCGGCCATCCTGAAGTTCGGGGCGACGAAGGCCGATGAGACGGCCCGCGTGAGCCGTTCGGCGAGCAGCACCGCACCGGCGGCATCCGTGCCCTGCGCGACGACCGCGAACTCGAATGGGCCGATCATACCGATCGCATCCGATGTACGTCCAGTATCGCGGAGCACCTGCGCGAGTGACTCCGTGACCGCGTCGGTGTCGAGCGCGCCGTCCTGCCTCCGACCCGTTGAGCGTGGGCGTGAGCACGAAGGCGGGCGAGGACTCCTGCTGGCGGAACGCCTGCGATCCCAATTCGCGTGCGCGCCGCGCCAG
>JADJOY010000055.1 GCA_016713535.1 Deltaproteobacteria bacterium | reverse complement strand
ATCTTCTCGCACAGCGCCACACCGTCGAGCGTGGGCGCGAGCGCGTCGAGGATCACCAGGTCGGGCTGCTCCTTCAAGAAGAGCGCGTACCCTTCGAGGCCGTCGCGGCCCCAGAAGGTCTCGTAGTCCCGCTCGTTCAGGTAGTCGCAGAGCGCCTCGCCGAGCGCTTCCGAGTGCTCGACGATGAGGATCTTCTTGAGCGGGATGTCGAAGTCCACGAATTCACGATAGACAGGTCGGGGGTGGTTGTCAACGAACCGTGGCGCCGGAAAAACGTGCGAGAACGCCTTTTTTTCAGGGGATCACGGCGCTCGCGAGGTGCTCGAGCAGTGCCCCCGAATCGTCCCCCGGACGAGCCTCGGGGAGGCCCGCGAAGGCCTCGTTGAGCGCGCCCTCGATCTCGTCGTCGGTGCTGAACCGGTCGAGCGCGCGAGCGCGGCGAGCGACGCGTCGGCCCACGGAAGCTGTTCGAGCAGGCTCTCGAGCTTGGCCGCGAACTCGAGCCGCCCGTCCTCCGCGCTCGCCAGCATCTGCCACCACCCGCCCACCTCGAGCCGCAGCGCGACCCGGAAGAGCGCACGCACCAGCCACGCCTCGCCGTGGCGCTCGACGAGCGGGAAGAGCCGCGCCACGCTCGCCGACAGCGCGCCGAAGTGGACACTCACCGGAAACGCGCGCATGGCGTCCTGGACCGCGAGCGGCAGCAGCCGCACCGCCGCGAGCCGATCGCGCTCGATGCGCAGCGCTCCCACCCAGCGGTCGAAGGTCACCGGCGAGTGGCCGAGGACCAGCTCGCCGAGGCGCTCGATGTAGCGCCCCGGGCGCGAGATCACCTCGCGGCCGAGCTCGCGGCTCTCGCGGAACGTGAAGCCGTAGTCGAGGAACGCGAGCAGCGCGTCGATCCGATCGTCACCGCCGCGCGCGCGCGACGACGCCCCGGCCCGGCTCGCCGCCTCCTCGTCGCCCTCGCAGCCCTTCTTGAGCATGCGCCACTCGCGGCGCGCGAAGCGCGCGGCCAGCTTGGCGCAGGCACCGCACGACGCGATCGCGGGCACCTCGAGCACCGGCTCGGACGACGGCCCATCCAGCCGCGCCACTCCCGGCGTCCACTCGATGCGCTCGCCGAGGCTCAGCCGCCGATGACCGGCCGGACCGTAGCGGAAGCGCACCTCCATGCGCTGCGTCTCGCCGCAGCGCGGGCAAGGCAGTTCCGCCACGACACGGTTGGCATCGTCCATGATCGGCTGGGGGCTTTTCAAGCCCCCGCCCGAGTCGTCTCGGGGTCTCTTCAAGACCCCGCCCCGAGCCACTCGCTGCGCTCGTGCGGTCGCGCTGAGCCTGTGAAGAAATCGTGCGAGCGCGAAGCGCCGCGGGGGGACGGAGCCCCCCGCGCTACGAAAACCATCGTAGCGACGGGGGTTCCATCCCCGTCGCCGGGCCCACGCGGCTTCCGTCAGTGAGCCAGATGGAAAGATTCACAGCCTCGCGACCGGCCCGTCGACGAGATCCGTTCGTGGCGCTCTCCACCCGATGGGTCCTTCCGCTCTCGGTCCTGGTCGGGGCGACTGGATTCGAACGTGCGACTTCCTGCGCCCAAGGCAGGCGCGCTACCAGGCTGCGCTACGCCCCGTGAATGCCGTTCCTTCCCTGCGACGTCCTCACTTCCTGCCGGCCGCGGACCGCTCGCGCATCGTCTCCAGCATCCGGTGCACGTGCGGCAGCGCCCTTCGTAACGCGAGTCCCCGGTGGCTGATGCCGTCCTTCTCGGAGGCGGTGAGCTCGGCCATGGTGCGGCCGAAGGATGGCACGCGGAAGTACGGATCGTATCCGAATCCGCCGTTGCCGCGGGGCTCGACCACGATCACCCCCTCGACGCTCGCCTCCTCCACCTCGACCTCGCCCGACGGCGCCGCCACGGCGATGGCACAACGATAGCGGGCGGTGCGCGCGACGGAGGCGAGCGGCGTGACCTCGGTGACGAGCAGCGCGTTGTTCTCGTCGTCGCTCGCCTTCTCGCCCGCGTAGCGCGCCGAGCGCACGCCCGGCCGTCCGCCGAGCCCGTCCACCTCGAGGCCCGAGTCGTCGGCGAGCGCGAGCAAGCCGGTGCGCGCCGCCACCACGGTGGCCTTGAGGATCGCGTTGGCGCGGAAGGTGTCTCCGGTCTCCTCGATCTCCTCGACCTCGGGGTGAACGCTCAGGTCCTCGACCTCGATCCCCTGCCCCACCAGCATGCGCTCGAGCTCCGCGACCTTGCCGCGGTTGCGAGTGGCGAAGATCAGCCGCGACATGGACGAGGGCGACGAGACGATCCGGTGCGCGCGGCGAGAGCGCGGCAACATAGGGAGCGCGCACCGAGCGCGTCAATCGCGCGCGGCGGCCCCGGCGAGCGCCGCCGCGAGGCCAGCGCGCGCGAGCTCGAGCGCGTAGTGCGCGCGATGGCGCTCGCGCGCCGCGGCGCCGAGCGACGCCCGCGCCGCCGCATCGCCGGCCAGCCGCTCGAGGGCCGCCGCGAGCGCCGCGGCGTCGTCGGGCGGCACGAGCACCCCGGCCGCGCCCCCGCCGAGCTGCTCGGGGATCCCGCCCACCCGGGTGCCGATCACCGCCACACCCGCGCTCATCGCCTGCAGCACCGTGAGCGGACACGCGTCCCGCCGCGACGGGCACACCAGTACGTCGAGGGCCGCGATCAGGCGCGGCGCATCCCACCGCCAGCCCGTGATCCGGACCCGGGGCTGGCCGCGCGCCCGGTCGAGGATCCGCTCGCGATAGGCGGCGTGCTCGCCGAACGGATCGTCGCCCACGATCACCGCCTCGCCGCCGGCGCCGAGGTCGGCGCGGTCGAGGGCGTCGAGGAGCACGTCGACGCCCTTTCGCTCCTCGAGCTGGCCGACGTAGCCGACGAGTGTCGCGTCCGCGGCCACCCCGATCGCGCGCCGCGCCTCGCCGCGCGCGGCCGCGGCGAGCGGCGCCACCGCCTCGACGGCGGGTGGCACCACGGTGACGCGCGCCGGCTCGATCCCGTGCGCCACGAGGCCCGCGACCGCGGCCCCGGTGGGCACCAGGAAGCGCTCGACGCGCTCGCGGAAGAGCCGCGCCCGCGCCATCCACGGCGAGACCACGCCGGGCTCGAGGACGTCGTGGACGAACGCCACCACCGGCACGGCGCCGGGCCCGCCGAGGGCCAGGCACGCCTTGAGCGCGCGCACACCGTTCACGAGCACCACGTCGGGTCGCGCCACCGCGGCGAGTGCGCGCAGCTCGGCGAGCGCCCGGCGCGCCGCGAGCGGGCGCCGCGGGCTCACGCGGTCGAGCGGCAGCGCCGCGAACTCGAGGCCCGCGCGGCGCACCGCCGCCGCGAAGGCGCCGCCCTCGGGAGCGGCGATCGTGACGTCGAAGCGATCGCGCCCCAACCCCGCGAGCGCCGTCACCACGGCCACCTCGGCGCCGCCCAGCTCGCGGGCGTGGTCGAGGACCAGCACGCGCGTCGCGCGCGGCGCGCCGCTCACGTCACACCCGGCCGTCGAGGAGCGCGTCGAGGGCGCCGCTCGGAGGCGCCCCGTCGCGCCACTCGGTGCGGCCGAGGCGACGGGCCCACAGCGCCCCGCGCAGGTGGCTCGCGTCGCCGGACAGCAACCCACGGAGCGCGCGCGGCACCAGCATCGCGAGGTGCGCGCGCCGCAAGCTCGGGCTCGCCAGGTGGCGATGCAGGATGAGCTCGCGATTGCGCCGGTAGATCGTCTTGCGCAGCGAGCGCGGCTCGTCGACCACCGTGCGGTGGCGCTCGTGGCGCCCCCGCGCCGCGGGCACGTGGACCGCCGTGAAGCGCTCGTCGCCGGCGAGCCGGCGCGCCAGCGCGCGCAGCCCCAGGTCGACGTCCTCCCAGTAATACGGCGCGAAGTGCTCGTCGTAGCCGCCGAGCACGTCCCAGCACGCGCGGTCGTAGAGGGCCAGCGCGCCCGACGGATAGTGCGGCGTGAGCGAGCGCTCGAAGGCGATCGGCTGGGTGCGCAGCGTCGCGCGGTCCCACACCAGGCGGTAGAGGCTCTCGTCCACCACCGAGGTCCGCCCCGGCGCGCTCGACGGCGCCTCGCGCGCCTCCACCGCGGGGCACGCGACCCACGCGGTGCGCTTCACGAGCGCGTCGACCAACGCCGTGAAGCAGCCGCGCTCCACCTCGACGTCGTCGTTGACGACGGCCACCCAGCGCGCCGCGCACGCGGCGACACCCACGTTCACCGCCGGCCCGAAGCCGTGGCGGCGGTCGAGGCGCAAGAGGCGCGTCGCGATTCCGCCGACTCGCTCGGGGATCTCGATCGGGCGCGGCGTCGCGTCGTCGATCACCACCAGCAGCGCATCGGTGAACGCGGTCGCGAGGTCCGCCGCCAGCGACTCGAGGGCGCGCAGGAGGGTGGGCGAGCCGCGCGTCGGGACGACCACGGCGAGCGAGCGCTCGACCGCCGCAGCGCCCGCGCCGGTCACGGCGCCCCCGCGAGCTTGAACGCCTGGCGGAAGAGCCAGCCCGCGAGCGGGCGCCGCCATTTGCGATAGAGCGCCTCGTGGCTCGCGAGCCACGCCGCGCGCGCCTGGTCGGGCACGCGCGCGGTGCTGCCACCTTCGCGGTGCGTGCCCACCACGATCGGCGCGCACGCCACGGAGCGGCCCGCGCGCCGCAGCCGCTCGCAGAGATCGATCTCCTCGGCGTAGAGGAAGAAGCGCTCGTCGAAGCCGCCCACGGCATGGAACGTGTCGCGATCGACGAGCAGGCAGGCGCCGATCGGCCCGCCACCCGCGGCGCCGGGCGCCGGCGTGAGCCAGCCTGCGAGCCGCGCCGCGCCGAGGCGCGCGGCGAGCCACGCCGCGATCACCCGCGGCGTCGGGAAGTGGACCCACGAGAGCGCGGGCGTGCCGTCGGGGCGCGTGAGCCGCCCACCCGCCACCGCCAGCGCCGGATCCGAGCCGAACATCGCCTCCATCGCCGTGATCGCCCCCGGGCGGAGCGTGACGTCGGGATTGAGCACGAGCAAGCGCGGCGCGTGCGCGCGCCCCGCCGCGAGGTTCACCGCCGCGCCGAAGCCACGGTTGCTAGGGTTCGCGAGCACCACCGTGGCCGGGAAGCGCGCCTTCGCGCGCTCGACCGCGCCGTCGGTGGAGGCGTTGTCGACCACGAACGTCTCGCTCACCCGAACCGGACCGCGGACCGCCGCGAGCGCGGCCAGGCACGCCTCGAGGTCCTCGCCGCCGTCGTCAGTGACCACGATGGCACTCACCTCGCGCGCACGCCGGATCGGCGCCGGCGCAGCCGTGCGCCGCGCCACCACCCTGAGCCCCTGCGCGAAGAGCTCGCGCCGCGCCGCGCGCGGCAGCCAGCGAGACCACCGCAGCCAGTGGTCGCTCGCATGACCCACGCCCGCGAGCTCCTCGATCTCGAACCCCGCCGCTCGCAGCCAGCTCGTGAGCACGCTGCTCGTGAGCAGCGAGATGTGGCCATGGTGGGGCGCGGGCAGCCCGGCGAGCAGCCCGCTCTCGTCGATGGTGCGCGGCGGACGCCCGCGCAGCCACTCCAACCCGTGCCGGTGGAAGCGGCCGTTGGGAGTGGTGAGCACCAAGCGCCCGCCGCGCCGCAGCGTGCGCGCGAGCTCCGCGAGCAAGGCACCCGGATCGGCGAGGTGCTCGATCACGTCGAGCGCCAGCACCGCGTCGACCGCGCCGTCCGCGAGCGGCAGTGGCCGCTCGAGGTCGGCGGCGAGCAACGTCACACCCGGCGGCGGTGGGCAAGCGCTCCCCGCCGCCGCCACGTCGATCGCGATCACCTCGCGGAAGCGCTCCGCGAGCGCCGCGGCGTCGGCGCCGCGCCCGCGGCCGAGGTCGAGCACGCGCTCACCCCGGCCGAGCGCCTCGACCTCGGCGGTGTGGGCGCGCGCCTCGCCCTCGAGGTCGAGCGCCGCGATCGTCTCCCAGGCGGTCTCGTAGAGCGCTCTCACGCACCGCTCTCCACCCGCGCGACGCGGGTGTTCGGGGGACGCCGCGGCACCCGCCCGCCTCCGCTCACCAGCGGAAGCGGCGTCCCAGGTAACCGAACTGCTTCTCGAACGTCCCCGGGTCGGTGTTGCCGACCTCGGCGAGCTTGGCGAGCCGCGCCGGTTCCTCGAAGTCGGGCCGGTTGAGGCGGATCATGTACTTGGCGGCCGCCTCGTAGCTCTCGGTCTCGGTGTTCACGTAGCGCACCCGGGTGCGGCCGGTGGCCGGGTCCTGGAGCTCGGCGAAGAACATCGGCACCAGCCGCCCCGCCTGGATCGTCACCATCGCGCCGGTGCCGCCGCTCATCAAGAGCTTGACCGCGCCGTAGCCGAGGTCGCGGGTGTACTCGAGGTCGTAGGTCACGGGCGCCGCGCAGCGCAGCTCGTAGCCCACGTCCTTGCTGACGATGGTGCGCTTCAGGCCGCGCGCCTTGAGGCGGCGCTTGAGCTCGCCTTGCAGCAGCCGGCCGAGGTCGACCTCGGCGAGACGGATGTGGCCGTGCTCGTCGCGCTCGACGTCCTTGAGGTCCTCGAGCTCGGCCGGATCCATGCGCTCGGCGAGCCCCTCGGCGACCACTGCGACGCCGTACGGCCGACCCATGGTCTCGCGCTTCAGGATGCTGCCCTCGAGGATGTCGCCGATCTCGCGCAGCGGGATTTTGCCGGAGCGGAAGTCCTCGCCGATGAGCGTGACCGTGGCGCCCGCGGCCTTGCCGATGCCGAGGGCCAAGTGGCCGGCCTTGCGGCCCATCGCCACCACGATGTACCAGCGCGCCGTGGTGCGCGCGTCCTCCATCAGCGTGGCGACGATGCCCACGCCGACCTGCACGGCCGTGGTGAAGCCGAAGGTGGGCGTCAGGCCCGGCAGCGGCAGGTCGTTGTCGATGGTCTTCGGGACGTGGACCACCTTCACGCGGCCGCCGGCCTCGGCCTCGATGCGCTGCGCCGAGTACGCGGTGTCGTCGCCGCCGATGGTGATCAGGTAGTTGATGCCGAGCTGGCCCAGCGAGTCGATGACGTTCTTCATCTTGCCGGGGTCGGTGGTCGGATTCTCGCGCGCGGTGCGCAGGATCGAGCCGCCCCGCAGGTGGACGCGCGACACGTCGTTGATGTCGAGCTCGCGGATGTGGCTGATGTCCTTCTTCACCAGCCACTCGAAGCCGTGCATCAGGCCGATCACACGCAGGCCGCGGTTGCGGGCCTCGATGGTCGCCGCCGAGATCACGCCGTTGATGCCGGGCGCGGGACCGCCGCCGACGAGGATTCCTACGGTGGGAGGGGTGGAGTCCGCCATGACGCTCTCCTTCGCCCGAACGAATGCAGGGACGAGTTGCTAGGTGAACGTCGATTTAATGCAGACCGCGTGCCCGCGGGAGAGGGTGGGCTCGCCGTGGTACTGGAAACGACGTCCGTGCCGACGCAACGACTCCGCGTATCGCCGGGCACGCGGCGCGTGCCCCTCCATCCGGGGCGTGCGAAGCGGCGTACGGGCGGGCGCCAGGCCCCCGGGGAGCCCTACGCCTCGTCGAAGTCCACGGCGACGCGCGCGGCCGTCGGCCGCGCCTGACACGTGAGCACCCAGCGCTGCTCGAGCTCGGTCTTGGTGAGGGCGTCGTGGAGGCGCATCCACACCCTCGCCCTCGGTGAGCTTGCCGCGGCACGCTGCAGTAGCCGTCCTCGCAGTTCGAGGGCGTCTTGATGCCGGCCGCGCGCGCCGCCTCGAGGATGGTCTTCCCGGAGGGGCAGTCGAACTCGCGAGTCTCGCCCTTCAGGTGGATCGACACCCGCGCGTCGACGGGAGCCGCGTGCACCGCGGCGGCGCCGGTGGGCTCGGGCTCGACGCGGTCGGGGTCGTGGGGCGAGACGAAACGCTCGACGTGGATGTGGTCGGCGTGGATGCCGAGCTCGACCAGCGTCCCCTCGATCACGTCCATGAACGGCGCCGGTCCACAGATGTAGAAGTCGCTCTCCTCCCAGCCGCGGAGGTACCCGAGGACCGATGGGCGGTCCAGGAAGCCCTGCTCGGCGTCGAGGCGGTGGATGACCTCGAGGCGCTCGGGGTAACGCGCGGCCAGCCCCTCGATCTCTTCGCGGAAGATGATCGAGTCGCGGTCGCGGTTGGCGTACACGAGCTCACCCGCCGCTCGGTGGTGGCGAGCGCGGTCTTGAGGATCGAGAGCACCGGCGTGACGCCGCTGCCGCCGCCGAAGAGCGTCACCGGATTGCCACGCGGCTTGAGGACGAAGAGGCCCGCCGGTGGCAGCACCCGCAGGGTCTCGCCACCCTTCAGGTGGTCGATCATCCAGTTCGAGACGCGCCCGCCCACGACGCGCTTCACCGTCACCTTGTGCTCGGTGTCGGTGTCGGGCGAGCTCGAGAGCGAGTAGCAGCGCTTGAGACGCACGGAGCCGACGTCGACCTCGACGGTCAGGAACTGGCCGGCGACGTAGCGGAACACCTCGCCGAGCGCGGGCGGGATCGCGAACACGAACGAGCGCGAATCGGCGGTCTCCTCGACGACGCGCGCGACGGTGAGCTCGTGGAACGAGTGGTCGGGGGCGACGAAGGCCTCGCGGCTGGCGGGATCGATGACGGTGGGCGGCGGCGTGCTCATGGTGTGTGCGTGGGGTGAAGTGAAACGTGTTTCACTCCGAAGATAGCACGCGCTCCCGGGGCGGCGGACCCGCCCGCGTGACCGCGTCGAGAGGTGCACGATCGGGTCGTGCGCCGCCCACGCCGCGCGCGCCGCGCGCGAGGTGAGAAGCGCGTGCAGACCGGCGAGGCGGCCATCGCCGAGGAAGCGCACGCGGCTCGCCGGAACCTCCGCCAGCCACGCGCCGAGGAGCACGCGATCCGCGGCGCTCGGCTGCGCCGCGTCGGTGCCCACCATCACCACCGCCTCGTTCGCGAGCCCGAGCACCTCGCGCACCAGCGCGTCGCGCGCCGCGGCGTCCCACGTGGTCGGCTCGTCGACCTCGGTGGCGGACCAGCGCTCGCCGCGATCGACCACCAGCCACAACGCACCCCGCCCGCCGCGCGCGGGGTCGACGCCGAGCTGGACGTGGCCGCCGGCGCCAGCGGCGAAACGCGGCGAGGGCGCCGAGCGCCACGAAGCCCGGCCCGGTGCTCGCGGCGCGCATCGCTCACCACCGGCGCCTCGGGGCGCGCGCGGGAAGCTCACCTCGTCGGCGCGGCGCGAGCCTGCGGCGAGCTCGGCCTGCTCCTCGAGCGGCGG
>JADJOY010000054.1 GCA_016713535.1 Deltaproteobacteria bacterium | reverse complement strand
TCGCGGTCACCGAACTGGCCGAGGAAGAGCTGGTCCACGTCCTCGAAAGGCACGACGCGCCGGCGCTCACTCCATCGGGTGGTCGTGAGGACCTCGATCTCGCGACGAGCCGGGTCTACCGACACGACCTGCCTGCCGCCCTGGACGAGCACGATCGAACTCACCACCAGGACGAGCAGACCGAGCACGAACGCGGAGAACGTGGTCTGGGTCCATGCATCGCCGAGACGCCAGGCTCCAAGAGCCACCGCGAGGCCGAGACAGACCCCCGATGCGCCGACCGCCGTCTGCACGGTCGGCTCCGACTGGACGGTCCAGTCCGGGCTGCTCGGGGGTCGGGGCATCGGGGTGCTCGGCAACGATCACCGGTGGCGCGTCGCGCGCTCGCACCGGCGCTGCTCCGCTTCCCGCTCGGACTGGCAGTCGAGACACAGCGTCGTCATCGGCCGCGCGCGCAGCCGCTCGACGCCGATCCTGGCCTCGCAGTCTTCGCAGACCCCGAAGGTTCCGTCGTGGATCCGGTCGAGCGCCTCGTGGATCGTCCACATGAGCTTGCGCTCGCGATCTCGGATTCGAAGGTCGAAGCTTCGGTCCGACTCGAGCGCCGCACGGTCGGTCGGGTCGGGAAACTCCGCCGGCTCGCCGTTCATACCCGCCGCGGTTCCGGCTGCTTCGCCACGCAGAAAGTGGAGCTGGCCGCGCAGCAGATCCTGAAAATAGACCCGATCCACCTCGGTCATCATCTTCGTCGAACCTCCGCTCCGGTCGCCGATGTTCGAGGGCTCGCCGGATCCTGATACCTGGGTCACCGTCACGAGCCCCCGACCGCTGTCGATGGGAAGACACAGGAGAACCTCCCTGTGTGGCGGGACGTTGAAGAGATCCGTCCAGCCGCATGACGGCCCGGTAGTGGCTGCTGGGCGGCTCGAGTGACCGGGTCGACGATGTCGGCGAGCAGCCGTGCAGGCGAATTGCCTCGCCGCAGCCATCGCAACTTCAACGACTCGAAACACGCACCACCGATCCTCGGTGGAGCTCGGGCGACCGAGCCGGGATGGCCGGGGGGCGAAGGCTGGTCGCCGGTCCGACGGCCATTCGAACCTACCGAGGAGAACGAACGTGTCCGCTTCCCACGATTCCTTCGACGGCGCCGTGGACATCGAGGCCCGCATTGCGCTGCTCGGTGGCCCCGGCGCCCTCTACCACGACAGCCTGCATCCCGATCTCCCGGCCCACACGCTGGGTGAGGCCGACGCCGCGGTGCTTCGCGCTGCCGCCAGCCTCGCCACCGTCCGCCAGGTGCTGGCCGTCTGTGGCTCGAATCCCGCCGAGGCCTTACGACGAATGCAGCGGCTGAGCGCCCAGGGCGTGATCCGAGCGGTGGCCCACAACGTCGACTGACGCAGGAAGACGACGCCGCACCGAAGCGTGACGTCGGGAGGTGCCCCGCGATGGCGAAACGTGTCGTCTGTGATCGATGTGGCAGAGATGCCGATGCCGCCGGTTGGGGCGTGAAGGACATGGTCGTCTTCAGGGCCGCGGATCGCGAGACCACGCATGGTGAAGCGCCGCTGGGCCGGAGGCCGGTCGACCTGTGCGCCGACTGCGCACGCGCGCTGGCCCGGTGGATGGACAGCGCCGGCGAGGCGCGAGCCAGGTAGGAAGCGGCGATGAGGACCGTGATGCCCCCTGCCCCGCCGGGCGCGGAGGGGGGTCGCGGTCACCGATCGCGCGTGGCCGCCTCGCTCGGGTCCGGCCCGGCCTCTCAGCCGGTCATCGGGCCGTGGTCGGCCGCACTCGCGATCCTTCGACGGGTGACGGCCGGACGACGAGACGCGCGCCGAGAGTTTCCGCGCGCGCCACGAAACCGTTGCACGAAGGTGGAAAGGTCACGGGTTCCGGCGGCGCCCCGTTCGGCCCGCGGCTCACTCGACCTCCTCCGAGGGGGATCCGCGCCATGGCTCGGGCTCGCTCCGCCACGTTCGTCAGCGCTCTGGCAGTCGTCCTGGTCGCCTCCATCGGCTGTTCGTCGGGTGGCGGCTCGGCGATCGGGAGGCGAGCGCCGTTCGCGCGCGCGTTCCAGGTCACCGATCGCAACCAGCTCATCGGCGGCGCGACCGCCACCGCGGCGGTCGGCGACTTCATGCTGGAGAACGACCAGATCCGGCTCGCGGTGGTCGGCGCGTTCGAGTCGGCCGGCCCCAACCTCTACGGCGGCGGGCTGGTCGACGCGGACCTCCAGCGACCCGACGCCAGGCCGGCCGATGGCCGGGACGAGCTGGGCGAGATCTTCCCGGTGGTCGACATCCGCGTCCAGCGTCCCGACGAGCCCGAGCAGCTCACGGGCTCGACGCAGCCGATCGCCTCCAGCGTGAAGGTGCTCGCGGCCGGCGGCGACGGCGCGGACCAGCGAGCCATCGTGCGCGTCGAGGCGGCGCTCGTGCCGTACCTCGCGATCACCGACCTGATCCCGCTCGATCTCCAGACCTCGGACGTCCGCATCGTCCACGACTACATCCTCGAGCCGGGTAAACGCTACCTCACGATTCGCACCGAGGTCCGCTACGGCGCCGAGGCCAAGACCGAGTTCGTCCCCGAGCGTTCGTTCACGGTGACCTACTCACCGGGGCCGCTCAAGGTGCTGGTGCCGATCCTCCTCGGCCAGACCTTCGGCGACATCGCGCTCTTCGGTGGCAAGACCGATCTCTTCTCGCCGTCGTTCGGCTTCGACGCGTTCTCGGCACAGCTCCAGCCGGCGGCGAATCCGACGCCGGACCGCTACTGGAACGAGGCGGCGCCGTTCCGCAACACGTTCGAGGACCCGCTCACCGGACCCTTCTTCGCGGGCGTGGGCAAGCGCATCTCGTACGGCATGACCACTCCCCGTGGCACCTTGACCATCCCGCTGGTCGCGGGCGACGTGGCGCCGGCCTTCTACGCCTCGTCGCTGGACGTGCGCGACGCGGCCGGGCGCAGCCCGTCTCCGGCCGCCGGCCAGCCGGGCGACGCGATCACCTACGAGCGCTACTTCCTCGTCGGCGAGGGGGACGTCGCGTCGGTACTCGACGTGGTCAACGAGGTCCGCGGGCTCACGACGGGGGTCCTGGCCGGACGGGTGGTCGAGGAGGCCTCCGGCACGGCGCTGAGCGGAGCGCGGGTGCTGGTGTTCGATCACCCCCGCGACGCGCGCGGCGACCTGCGCGACCTCTCGACGCTCGATTGGCGCGACCTCGGCTTCCCGGTGTCGCAGTTCCAGACGGACGTGCGCCTCGCGGACGGGATCCCGGACGGCTCCTTCGAAGGCACGATCGTCCCCGGACACTACGTGCTGGTCGGCGTCTCGAGCGGACGCGGACGGTCGCCGCTCGTGCCGGTCGAGGTCGTGGCCGGGCAGCGGACGCCCGCCTCGGTCGTCGTGCCCCGTTCCGGCAAGGTGCGCGTCGAGGTTCGCGACGCTGGACGCGCCGGCGCCGGCTTGCCCTCCAAGATCACCCTCACCGAGCTCGACGGTCACGGCATCCCGTGGGCGCGCTTCGGTGAGGGCAGCCTGCCACTCTCGCGTCTGCCGAGGGACGGCGCGATCTACGAACCGCAGACGGCCGATCCGGCGCGGGCCGACCTCGAGTTCGTCGCCGCCTACCGCTACACCACCGACGGGCGCGCGGTGTTCGAGCTCGAGCCGGGGCGCTACCGCGTCCACGCGTCGCGCGGCTACGAGTACTCGATCGACCAGCGCGACGTGACCGCGGAGGCGGGCCTCGAGAAGCTCGTGGTCCTCACGATCGCGCGGGCCGTGGACTCGACCGGCTGGATCACCGCCGACTTCCACGTCCACTCGGAATCGAGCCACGACGCGAGCTGCCCGAAGATCGACCGCGTCAAGGGCCACGCCGCGCAGGCCTCGACCTGCTCGCCGCCACCGACCACGACTACATCACCAACTATTGGCCCTACATCGACGAGCTCGACCTGCGTCCGTGGATCTCGACGCTCGTGGGAGACGAGCTGACCACGGTGGAGGCAGGGCACTACAACGGCTTCCCGGCTCACCAGGACCAATCCAAGGCGGCGAACGGCGCGCCTCGGTGGCTGGGACTCGCGCCGCCGCAGATCTTCGAGACGCTGCGCTCGCTCGGCAAGTACGGCCCGGATCGCACGGTGACCGTGGCGAATCACCCACGCTCGAGCAGCACCGGCTACTTCAGCCAGTTCGGGTTCGATCAGGGAACCGGGGTGCTGTGCTCCGACAACTTCATCACCCTCGGCAACCCGATCGTCCGCAGCTCGTTCTTCGGCCCGGTCAAGAAGGAGAACTTCTGCATCGATTGCTTCGTGGCGATGGAAGCCGTGAACGGAAAGCGCCTGGAGCAGATCCGCACTCCCACGATCGAGGAGGTGCCACCGGTGGCGCCCGGGCAGACCGAGCCGCTCCCGCCGCCCACCCTGTATCGGGTCCTCGAGCGCACCGCCGACGAGCAGCGGCGGCTGCTCACGTCGGGAGACCTACTGGCCCTCGACGACTCGGGCTCGAACCAGGGCGGTGTCGACGACTTCTTCGCGGTCCTGAACCTGGGCGCGAGCCCGACCGCGCTCGCGAACTCCGACAGCCACGGCTGCAGCGACAGCGGCAAGGGCGCGAGCTGGGTCGAGCTCGGTTCCGATCTGCCCGGCGCGATCGACGAGATCGACGTCGCGAAGACCGTCGCCTCGGGACGCGTCGCGCTCGGCTTCGGGCCGCTCGTGCGGTTCCGGATCGGCGACGCGCGGATCGGCGACACGATCACGCGAACCGACGGCATCGTCGACCTCGACATCGACGTCCAGGGGCCCGACTGGTTCCAGATCGACCGCGTCGAGATCTACGCCAACGGTGAGCTGATCGCCGAACGCTCCGTGCCGAGGCCGAATCCGACCACGTACAAGTTCCGCGACCGGGTCACCGTGGACGTGCGTGACGCCGCGGTCAACGACCGCCGCGCACGCGACACGTACTTCGTGGTCGTGGCCCTCGGCGACGACGACCTCTTCCCCGTGAACTTCCCCACCGTCGAGCCGTCCGGGGATCCGCTCTCCGACGCGTTCTCGTCGATCGTCCCGAGCCTGTTCCTGAGCAACGGGTTGCCCCGCACGTTCAACATCCCGCCCTACGCTCTGACGAATCCCATCTTCGTCGACGTGGACGGCGATGGACGCTTCACCGCGCCGGGGCGCCCGCCGGCGAACGGCCGCTTCAAGCTCGCGCAGTGCGAGGGCGCGAGCCGTTCCGAGGACTGCGCCTGCAAGAGCCTCGAGCTGCCGCCCGACGACCTGCTCGGCGGCGCGCTCGCGGTCAAGGACTTCGTCCAGTGGCAGCTCGCGCTCGACCAGATCCACGGCCGCCAGGGCGCATCGCCACCCGCGACGATCGAGTCGCGCAAGTTCCCGTGAGGCGGGCGAGCCCGTGTACCTGCAGGCGTTCGTTTGCGCGCGACCGGGCGGCTGGTGCAAGGCCGCGCCCGACGACCGAGCAGCCACGCCGCCGCCAAATCGGCACACCGGCTCCAGCGATCCGAAACACGCGCTGGCCATCCTGTGCGTGGTCGTTCCCGGACTCGCGACCGGCCCGCCCCGGCCTGGCCGAGCAGGCTCCGCCGGGGGAGCTACGGCGGGGGTCACGCGCCTCGTGAATCACATCGGAGACGAAGGTGTCCGCTCCGCTCGACATCCTGCATGGCGCCCCCGAGCTCGAGGCCGACGTTGCTGCGCTCGGTGGGTGGGGCGCGACGTACCACGAGAGCCTGCACCACGACGTCCTCGACGAGCTGCGGCACGCCGAGCTCGCGGTGCTGCGCGCGATCGACGGCGCCGCAACGGTCGAGCAGGTGATCCGGCGCTGCGCGTTGCACCCCGGCGAAGTGGTCCGGACCCTGCGCGACCTCGCGGTCCGCGGCGTCATCTCGCGCCTCCTACGGGCGTCCCTGTGATCGCGACCTGCACGACGACGGCGCCGGGTTGATCGCAAGCAGACGACGAGCAGTAGCGGAGGGAACGATGTCTGGTGACAGATCCCTGGGGCGCTCCAAGGCCGACGGCGAGCTGAGCCGGCTTTTCACCGAGTTCGCCGGCGTCGTGGACGACGCGACGATCCGGGCCGTGTTCGAAGAGAGCCTCGAGCCGTTCCGAGCCGCTCGGATCCAGCTCTTCGTCCCCATCCTCAGCTACCGCCACGCACGCACCCGGCTGCGCGACTTCGCTCTCCGCGATCGCGACCAAGGCGAGAGCTGACCGGGAGCGTCCCTCCGACCGGCCTCATCCACGACGCCCGGTCGCTCGAGCTCCGCGCGCGACCGCTGACCACGCGGGCGGCGACGGGCCGGTCGACCCCCGAGCTCAGGTCAACCGACCGGCCGCTCGCGTTCGGGTGCTGACTCGCTGGTGGTGCGATGTCCGCACGTCCGGCAGATCCAGCCTTCGATGCGAGCCGGGCGATCGTGGGGACGGAGACGCGCTGGGATCCGCGAGTACTTGCCGAGATCGGCGCCGCCGCACGACGGGCAGCGCGGCGACGGACGGCGGTCGTCGGGCGTCTGCTTCTCGATCACGACGGGCGCTCGGATCGGTCCGCCAGGGCTGCGAGCGCCGTGGTCGCTCGCCAGCGGACCTCCGCGCTCGGGTCGTGGTGCGCCAGCGTCTCGAGCGTGCGGGCGACGACGACCCGAGCCGTCGCGAAGTCACCGAGCAACGAAGCACTCCAGCCGCGGACCTCGGGCCGCCGGTTCAGCAGCAGCCTCATGAGCGCGGGCACGTACTCATCGGGCAACGGTGCCGCGCTGAACAGGCTCAACCCGGCGGCGATGCTCACCTCGCGATCGTCGTCGTCGAGCAGCGCGAGCAGCGGGCCGACCGCGCGCCGGACCGCCCGCGGCCCGAGCTGCCACAACCGATCGGCGGCTCGCTTTCGACGGCCGGCGTCGTTACTACCGAGCGCCACGACCAGGCCGAAGGCGAGCCTGTCGACGCTGGCCACCCGCTCCGGCCGATTCGTTCTCTCTTCCATGACGCCTCTCCCGATCCGACGCTGCACGTGTTCGGGAGAACCGTACCGGGTGCAGGTGAAGCCCTGGTGAAGATTCGATGGTGACGACGTAACGGGTTCCGCCCTGGCAGCCCGGCGAGCTGCGATCCTGGATCGGATCCCGCTCCGGCGACTCCGACCCCGGGGCAAAGCTGGACGTGCGGCCCAGGTCTGGAGCGATCGGCTGGCGGCGCCGGCTCCACCGCTCCGTGAAGTCCCGGTGGGACAGGAGCCCCGCCCTCCGGACGATCGCGCTCATCGTGGGCCGATGATTCAGGCCGAGGTCGCGCCGCGGCGAAGCACGCGGTACGGGCGTGGACGCTGGTCAGGGAGATCGGTCGACCGGGTCGAGATCGACGTTGGCCGACGCGGGTAACGATCGGGTCGCAGCGCGTGGACGTGCCGGCAACACCGTCGATTCTTCCCGGTGGACATCCACCCCGCGGGCGGACCATGGTCGAGCGCGTCACTCCCACCGCGTGACCTCGGCTCGGGTCACGCTCGCGGCCCCTCCGATGCGAATCGCCCTCCTCACTCGCTTCTCGGCGCCATTTCACTTCCACGGCGGGCTGCAGCGCTACGCCGCGGACGTGGCGATCCACGTGAGCGCGGCGGGCGCCGAGGTCGAGCTCTCCTGCGAACCGCCCGACCACGAACGCGCGGCCACCGAGGCGCTGCCGCTCGCGTCCGGCGCGGTTCACTTCGTGCGCCACGCGACGATCCCCGGCCTGGGCCAGCGCAAGGGCCGCGTGATCCTCGATCGCATCAGCAACTACTTCTTGTTCTCCCACGCCGCCGCGGCGGCGGTGCTGGCGCGCCACGCCGAGAAGCCGTTCGACGTCGTCTACGCGCAGGGCCTCGCGGGGTGGGGGATCGCGCGGCGCATCGGGCGTGCCCCCGGCGGCGTTCCGGCGCTCGCGGTCATCAACCAAGGCATGGAGGAGTTCAAGTCGACGAGCGCGACGAAGCATGCGCTCTACACGCCGTTTCGCGCGGGGATCCGCAGCGCCTCGCGGCGCGCGGCGCTGGTGGTCGCGACGGACGAGGCGGCGCGCGCCGAGTCGGAGCGCCTTCTCGGCTTCGCGCCGCGGGCGTGGGCGGTGGTGCCGGTCGGCACGGACCTGGCGCACCTCGCGTCGCTCCGCAACGAAGCGATGGCGCGGCGCTGGCGCGAGCGCCTCGGCGTGGAGGCCGATCGGCCGCTCGTTCTCAGCGTGTCGCGGCTCGAGCGCAACAAGGGGTTCCACGTCGCGGTCGAGGCGTTCGCGGCGATCCGCGAGGTGCTGCCTGCCGGGTGGCGCTGGGTCGTCGCCGGGACCGGCAGCCAGGGCGCTGCGCTCGAACGAGCCGCCGCCGAGGCCGGACTCGGCGACCACGTCCAGTTCGTCGGCCAGGTCAGCGATCCCGAGCTCCACAACCTCTACCCCCTCGCCGACCTCTTCGTTCATCCCACGCTCTTCGAGGGCACGTCGATCGTCACCCAGGAGGCGATGGCCCACGGCCTGCCGATCGTGGCGAGCGCGGCCGGCGGGATCCCCGAGAAGATCGAGAGCGGCCTGAGCGGTGTGCTGGTGCCGCCGGGCGACGCGCGCGCGCTGGGCGAGGCGATCGTGCGCACGCTCGCCCGGGCCGATCGCGGACGCGCTCTCGGCGACGCCGCGCGCGCAGCCGTGCACGCGCGCTTCGCCTGGCCCGCCGTGGCCGCGCGCCTCCTCGCCGCGTTCGAGCCGCTCGGCGCGAAGAGACCCGGTTCGTAACCGGCGTCGCGTCGCTGGAGGGTCGTCGCTTCGTCGGTCGCCA
Organism: Deltaproteobacteria bacterium; assembly: GCA_016713535.1. Lineage (GTDB taxonomy): Bacteria > JADJOY01 > JADJOY01 > JADJOY01 > JADJOY01 > JADJOY01. The sequence continues at coordinate 27,183 of JADJOY010000054.1, read as the reverse complement.
CGGTGCCCTGGGGTCGTCGACGAAGCGACGACCCTCCAGCCCTTCGATCCCCGCGGCGGCGATTTGCTACCGCCGCGTCACGCGATCTTCAACTCGGCTCGGCAAGCTCTCGGCGCAAAACCACGAGACCACCCGAGAGCCCACGATGAACGACACCCTGCAGCGCCTGAGCCGCGTCGTCTCTCTCTTCCAATCGCTGGGCGGCGCGGCCCGAACGTTCCGGCACAACCCGCCCACCGCGCACGCTCCGGCGCTCGCGCCGGCCGAGCAAGCGGTGCTCCGCCTGTGCGGAACCACGTCGTCCGGCATGCCGCTCGGCGAGATCGTCGGCGAATCCCCGCTCGACGAGGAAGACACCCTGCTCGTGCTCCGAGCGCTCGTCGAGCGCGGCGTGCTCGAGCGCGCCTGAGCGCACTCCTGCACCCGCGCCGCGGGAGCGACTCTCGGCTACACCGCCGCCATGGCGGAGCCGCTCAAGACCTTCTTCTCCACCGCGCTGGTGGAGCGCCTCGCCGGCGAGATCGCGCGCGTCGATGCGCGCTTCGCGGCCGCCGAGTTCGTGGCGCACGCGAGCGCCGGCCTCGAGAGCCTCGAGCTGCTCGACCGCGCCAGGCACATCGCCGCCGCCCTCACCCGCCACCTGCCGCCCGCCTATCCCGACGCGATCGAGGTGCTGCTCGCTTCGCTCGGCGCCGAGCACGCGAGCGACGAGCTGCTCGGCGCGGGCATGGCGCCGTTCTTCTACCTACCCCACGTCGTCTTCGTGGCGGAGTGCGGGCTCGAGCACTTCGAGATCTCGATGCGGGCGCAGCACGAGCTGACCAGGCGCTTCACCGCGGAGTTCAGCATCCGGCCCTACCTCGCGCGTCATCCGGAGCGCACCCTCGACGTGCTGCGCACCTGGGCGTTCGATCCGAACCCGCACGTGCGACGGCAGGTCTCCGAGGGTACGCGCCTCCGGCTGCCGTGGGCGGCGCGGGTCCCGTGGCTCGACGCTCACCCCGAGCGCGTGCTCGCACTCCTCGAGCTCCTGCGGGACGACCCCACCACGCTCGTCCGTCGCAGCGTCGCCAACAACCTGAACGACCTCGGCAAGGTCCACGCCGCGCTCCTCCACGAGACCTGCGCGCGCTGGCTCGCGGAGCCCTCGCCGAGCCGCCGCGCGCTCGTCGAGCACGCGCTGCGCAGCGCCGTGAAGCGCGGCGATCCGGCGGCGCTGGCGCTGCTCGGCTACGGCCACCGCGCGTCCGTCGCGATCGAAGACGTGACGATCCGGCCCGCACGCGTCGCGATCGGCGGCGAGGTCCGGATCGGCTTCGCGCTCGTGAGCCGGTCCCGAGCGCCGCAGGAGCTCCTGGTCGACCTCGCCGTCCACTTCGTGAAGGCGAGCGGACGCGCCGCGCCCAAGGTCTTCAAGCTGCGGCGGCTCACCCTCGCACCCCGCGAGCGCGTCCCGCTCTCCACCGCCGTGTCCCTCGCCGTCCACACCACCCGTAAGCCCCGCCCGGGCACCCACCGCGTGGACGTGCTGATCAACGGCGAGGCGAAGGCGATCGGCGCCTTCGAAGTGAAGGCGGAACCCGAGGGCAGGCGGCGACCCGCAAGCGCCTGACCTGACCTCGACGATCACGGAACCGACGACTTCCGGCGAGCGCTCACGATGATCGTCGTCCCGACGAGACACATCCCCGCGCCAAGCAGGTCCCGGCGATCGGGGCGATGGCCCTCGCGACGTGGACGCCGCCATGGACCGCGCAGATCCTCCCGCGGAGGGCGGGTGCAGCGTGCGGAGCCACGCGAAGAGCGCGAGCGACGCTCACGCTTCCAGCCGCTCCCGAGCCGCCGCCTGAGCCGGCCGCTCGGGCGCGCGGTGTCGGCGGGCGGCCGACGGTTCCGGGGGAAGCCCAGCGCGAGGCCGGGCGGAATCCGGAGCGAGGCGAGGGCGTGGGGCCCAGGAGTCGACGCAGCGACCGCACCGATCTCGCGCCGCCGCGACGTCGCCGAAGCTCTCCCCTGCTGCCCTCACCGCGCCATCGCCGCGACAACTCGCTCGGTCACCCTTGGCGCCGTTCGCATTCCTCTCGAGAGCGGTGGAGGCGTCCGAAGGCATCCGCCGCACGTTGAACGGAGACCGTCATGGAAAAGACGAACGGCAAGAAGACCACCCCCGAGCAGCGCGCCGCCCAGGAAGAGAGCCCCCTCGGCGTCGCGATCGAGGGCGGGGCGCGACTCGCGAGCGGGGTGATCACCACCGGCGCGAGCCTGGCTCGCGATGGGCGCGAGGCAACGTCGTCGATCGCCACCGCGACGCTCGACTGGCTCGACGCCACCCAGCGCGCCGGGCTACGCGCCTCGCGACAGGTCGTGGAGCGCGTCGATCGCCTCGCCGACGACGTCATCACCTGGGTCGAGCGGCTCGCGCTGAGCGGCGTCCACCTCACCCGCGACACCACCCAAGGTGTCGCCGAGGTCGCGAGCCGCGCCACCCTCACCTTGGTGCGACCGAGCGACGAGCCCACGGTGCGCGCGGCCTGATCCCCCTTCGGCTTCCTCGGCCCCCGAGCCGGTTTCGTTCCCCACCGATCCCCATCCTCCGGCTCGGGGGCCCCTCTTGCTGCGGGACCACCCCATCGTGGCGTGACCTCGAATTCCGCGGTCCGCTCGAGCGTCCAAACGGTGTAACTTCGCGTCCCACTTCGCGCCCCACCGCGCGCCCGCCGAAAGACGACCATGGCCACGCCAACGTTCGGGTATCCCACGCTGCACGTCGACGCTTCGTCGGCGCTGACCCTCACGATCGACAGCGAGTGGTCGTCGAAGCTCCAGCAGTTCCTGACGCTGCGGCGTATCCCGTCGTTCGTCGAGACCGCGGGCACGCGCTTCGATGGCCGCCTCTGCGACGTGATCTTCCTGGGACGCGGCATCGATCGCGAGCGCATCGAGAGCGCGATCGCCGAGTGGAGCACCGCGCTCAAGAACGACCGCGGCACGACCCTCGCCCCGACATAAGCGGCGCCGCCCCTCGCGGGTGTCGCGCCCGGTCGGTCCGCGAGCCGAGCATGCGAGCGCGGCCACGCCCCTCGGAGATCCGATCCGGGGCCATCTGTAAAGCACTTGCTATACAAAATCGTACGGCAACTGCTTTACAAATTTGTAAGGCTTAAGCTCCACACCAGGTCTCGCAGCGGATTTGCCCGAAAAATGGGCCATAACAGGGGACCAGGACGCCGATCCGGGCCGGTTTCGGGGCCTTTGCTCCCCCCTCGAATCGAGCCCGACGACCACGGGAAAGGGCCAGCGCCGCGGGCGATCCCGACGCGGCCCGACGGGAGTCGGGCCCTCCGACGCAAACCGGAGGGACCGCCTCCGGCGGTCCCCGTGTCGCCTCAGCGCTCGAGGTCCGTGTCGTCCCCCGGCGGACGCTCGTCTCCGGCCGGCGGTGACGGCGGCTCGAGCCCCGACCAGCGGCGGTGGTTGCGGACGCTGCGCAGGAAGAGGTCGAGGAGCACGAGGTGCCGGCGCATCGCGCGGTCGTAGCGGTGCGCGCGCAGCGGATTGAAGACTCCTGCGCCACCGCTCGCGAAGAGCTGACGGGGGTCCTTCCTCACCCACGCCCACGACCCGATCTCGAGCGTCCACGGCACGAAGAGCCGCTCGGGATGGGCCGCGCGGTGGCGATCGTAGAGGTAGTCCCAGAGATCGCCGTTCGTGGTGTAGGCGTCGCTCTGCTGCTCGATCCGGTAGACGTGGTGCGGGTAGGCGCGATCGAGGAGGTTCACGAGCGCCATCACCTGCGTCATGGACGGAAACGGCGCGGTGGTCTTGGCGTAGGGAAACCACAGCCGATCGGTGGCGCCGAAGCCCGAGTGGACGTCGAGAGTCAGCGCCGCGCGCGCCGGGAAGATCGCGCGCTCGACGAAGTCCACGAGCGCCCGCGACTCGACCTCCAGCTCGCCCGGCTCGCCGCGGTACCACGGCAGCCGCCGCGACAGCCGGTGCCCGCCGACCAGGAACGGTGTCCGCACCTCGGCGTCGACCGGCGCGTTCCGCATCAGGTCGACCCCGCGCGGATTGGCGCGCGAGCGCAGCCACATCCCGCCCGGGTTCACGACCGGCATCGCCACCAGGCGGCACTTGCGCAACATGCGGCGCGCTTCCTTGTCCCAGCGCAGCCGCTCGAGGAGGCTCTCGAGGAACGTGAGCACCACGTGGCTGCCGATCCGCTCGAGCCCGTGCACTCCGCCGAAGAGCCCGAACACGGGCCGGTCGAGATCGTCGGTGCCGACGTGCAGCGCCTGGAGCGGGAAGGTGCGCTCGCCGCAGCTCACCGTGGCGAGCGTCTCGACACGCACCAGCTCGGGCGCGATCTCGCGTAGCGCCTCGATCCGGTCCTGCTCGGGGAGGCCCTCGCGCGACCACCAGCTCGCGAGGGCGGCGGCGGAGCGCGACGGACCGGGACGCTTCGACATCACGACAACCTCATACGAGGCGGTGACATCCGCGTGCGGAAGCCGGGTCACACCCGTGGCGTCCGCGCGACGGTGATCACGGGCCTCGTCCAGCGCGGTTCGTGACGCGCTCCCGTCACACGCCCGTTCGTGCGGCGCCGTCGCCCCGAGCGCGTCGCGCCCGCATCAATTCACATCGCGTACAAGCGCGGTTCACCCGCGCAACTCGACCGACACGTAGCGTGTCGCGCATGACGACGACGAACCCATCGGCGCTTTTCCCCTGGAACGACGTTCCACCTCTTTCCTCGTACGAGCTGGCACTCGGCACGAGCACCCCTCAGCTCGACGAGTGGCTGCGGGCGCGAGCGCGCCTCGCCAGGTTCGCGGCGCACACCACCGCCGCCACCGCCGCGCTCGCGGTACGCGCCGCGCTCGGCCGATCGAGCCTGGGGGCCTCGGCGCGCACCGCGCACCACTGGGCCCACACCGTGATCGACTCCCTCGGAGTCGACGTGCGGATGTTGGGGCCGACTCCGCCGCGCGGCAGCCTGATCGTGGCGAATCACCGCTCCTACGTCGACATCGCGGCGGTGTTCGCGGTCTCGCCGGCGATCTTCCTCGCCAAGGTCGAGATCGGCGGCTGGCCGATCCTCGGTCTCGGCGCCCGCATCGGGCACACGATCTTCGTCACCCGCGAAGACGCCGCGAGCCGCAGGGCGGCGGTCGCGGCGATGCGCCGCGTCCTGGCCCACGGCGAGAGCGTGGCGCTCTTCCCGGAGGGGACCACCAGCGACGCACCCGGGATGCTGCCCTTCCATCCCGGCTCGTTCCGCATGGCCGCCGAGGACGGCCGCCGCGTGGTGCCGATCGCCATCCGCTACCCGCACCGCGAGGACTGCTGGGTCGGCGACGAGAGCTTCGTCTCCCACTTCCTGCGCCGCGCCGGACGGCGCGAGCAGCGGGTGTCGCTCGTGATCGGCGAACCGATCGAGAGCGGCGACGCCCACCACCTTCAGAACCAGGCCGAGGACTTCATCCTCGCCCACATCGGAGGAAAGCGATGAGCCACCCCGTCTCTCCACGTCACCGCATCGAGCTCCTCTACCGGCCCGGCCGCAGCCTGACGCCCGACGCCCTCGCGGCGCTGGTCGACGAGCTGCGCGACGTGGCCGCCGACTGCTTCGACGAGCTGCCCGACTACCAGTGTCTGCGCGGAACCCGCGAGGAGCTCGCCGACAAGGTCATCACCCTCGCGCGTGCGCCGACGGACGCCTCGCCGGCTTCTGCTCCGCGGTCATCCTCGACGTCCCCGGCGTGGGCGAGGTGCTTCATCTCGGGCTCACCTGCGTGCGCGCCGACCAGCGCAGCGGCGGGCTCACCCACCGCCTCACCTCGACGCTGACCGTGCGTTACCTGCTGATCCATCGCCCGCTGAGCCGGGTGTGGATCACCAACGTGGCGTGTGTCCTCTCCAGCCTCGTGAACGTCGGAAGACATTTCGACCAGGTCTTCCCGGCTCCCGAGGGCCCCGCGTCGCCGACCACCACCCACCGCCGCATCGCCGAGGCGGTGGACGCGCTCTACCGCGACAAGATCTACATCCGACCGGATGCGAGGTTCGATCGCGACGCCTTCGTGTTCCGTGGCAGCGTGCACCAGACCGTGTTCCAGAAGGACGAGCACGACCCGCGCTATCGCCACCGCGATGCGCGCGCCAACCGCTTCTACGGCGAGCGCATGGACTTCGAGCGCGGCGACGAGGTGTTGCAGATCGGCTCGATGAGCCTGCTCACCGGCCTGCGCTACCTGCGCCGCCGCAGCGCCGCGAAGAAGCCGAGCCACGCCTGGTCGGCGCAATCCGTGCCGCAATCGGCCTGACAGGACGCTCGGCGGACCGCCAGGAGGCGGTCCCTCCGAACGACGGACCAGCCGCACCCCTCGGGCGGCCCGATGCGGCACGTGACCCGACCGACCGATCGGAGCCCCTGCCCTCGGAGGGCCCGACTCCCGTCGGGCCGCTCCCCGACTTTCGACGGACCGCCGGGAGGCGGTCCCTCCGAGCAAGGGAGCGGCCGACGCGCCACCGTCCCGTCACCTCGTCCTCGACGTCTCGCCATTCGCGCCCGGCATGCTTTCGGCATGCGGCTCGCGATCACCTCCGACCTCCACCTCGGCGACCCCCACAGCGCGCTGGTGGTGCCGACCCGTACCGGCTACGCGATCGGCCCGCGCTACGAGGAGCTGGCGAGTGCGCTGGGCGCGGGGCTCGATCACCTGATCCTCGCCGGCGACGTCCTCGGGAGATCATGCTCTCGAGCTACGTCGAGGCCTACAAGGCCGCGCGCGTCTTCTTCCGACAGCTCGCCGACGACGGCATCGCCCGCGACGTGGTGCTGATCGCCGGCAACCACGACTTCGAGATCTGGCACACCGTCGAGCACGAGGTGAACGTCATCAACCGGGTGCGCCGCGGCTTCGATCCGCGGCCGTTTCGGTGGTCGGTGCCCGGAGTGATCGACGACCGGCCCGAGTCGGCGCGGCGCGGACTGCGGCTGCCCGACGTCGATCTGAGCGAAGGACCCTCCGGCCACTACGGCGATCTCTTCCTCGACGGCATCGCAGACCCGCCCGGCCACGCCGGCGAGCACCGCCTGCGCTTCGCGTTCGCGTATCCGAACCTCTACGTGGTGAGCGCCGCCGGCGAGACGTCGGTGGTGACCCACGGCCACTACTTCGACAGCTACTGGTCGCTGCTCTCGAACCTGGCGATGCGCGTGGTGCGCGAGGACCTCGGGCTCGCCGCCCGCACCCGCGAGCGCGCGATGCTCTCGATGCGCGAGCTGGTCGCGATCAACTTCCCGCTCACCCAGCTCACCAGCTCGGGGCTCGGGCAGTCGGGGCCGCTGAGCGCGGTGGTGAACCACCTGCAGCGCGACGTCGAACGCCAGGAGTACGGCCGCGTCGAGTCGCTGCTCACCCAGCTCCTGCCCGCGGTCGCGAGCGGCTCGTCGTGGTACCTGGAGCGGCTCGCGAAGCTGGCCGGCGCGGCGCTCAGCACCCGCGTGGTGCGCTCGCTGCGCGACTACCAAAACGGTGCCTACGCCGACGATCTCGCCAACCACGGCGGCACCCGCGCGCGCTTCCTGCAGTTCTTCGACGCCACGCTCGACGAGCTCGACCGGCTCCTCGAGGAGCACGCGATCCACGTGCCGTTCCCGCGCCACTTGATCTTCGGCCACACCCACCAGCCACACGGCTGGAGCGAGGCCAAGCCCTGGGTCGAGCCGCGCTCGGGCATCGAGATCCACAACACCGGCGGCTGGGTGAAGCTCCGCGAGGGCGACGACGGCTGGCGCTTCCCGGGCGCCGAGGTGTTCCGCTATTCGACCGAGCGCGGCTTCGACTCGGTGTCGATCGGGCGCGCCGATGGCGCGCGCCGCGCCGCCGCGTGAGCCCGCCCATGTCGCATCCACGCCGCGCACTGCTCGCGCTCGTCGCCCTGGTCCTCGCGTCGCTCGGCGCCGCGTGCTCTTCGAGCCCGGGCGGCACCACGACCGAGCCGCTCAAGCTGGTGCTGCTCTCCGACTCGCACGTGATCGGCCCCCAGTACACCTGCTGCAGCGAGAACGGCGACCTCGACAACGAGAGCATCGTGCGCACCGTCGAGCGTCTCGCGAAGGCGCGCGATCAGATCAACGCCATCCGCCCTCGCCCCGACCTCGCGGTCGTGCTCGGCGACGTCACCCACGCCGGCTACGTGTTCCCGGACTTCGAGTCCTACCGGGCCACCGAGACCGCGTGGTCGCGGGCCGCGGAGATCTACGCCGGCTTCGAGATCCCCGTGTACTTCGTGTGGGGGAACCACGACTACGAGGTCGACTGCGACGGCGGCAGCGGCAATTTCGACCGCACGCTCTCCGCGAAGCTCTTCGACGAGTTCTTCCACCAGCCACCCCACCAGGCCGTGACCGAGAAGGGCTGGCGGCTGATCCTCGCCAACGGCATGCTCGGCCCCACCTGGGAGGTCGGGAATCCGCGCTGCGAGACGGGCTTCGCCTCCTACGGCGAAGCACAGCTCGCGTGGATCGAGCAGCAGATCGCCGACGGGATGCCGACGCTCGTGCTCACCCACCACACGCTGCTGGTCACCGAGCTCGACGAGGCACCCGGCACCTCGCACCCCGACCTGCTGTCGCTGGTGGCGCGCAACACCAACGTCAAGCACACCTTCTCCGGCCACACCCACCGCTGGATCCCGCTCAGCGGCTACTACGGCTTCGGCCACACGCTCATCGGCGCGACCCGCTACGACGACGACAACTTCACGCTCCTCGAGCTCGACTCGCGCAGCGCCGAGGTGCGCGTCCTCGACGCCGGCAAGGCCAAGGTGCCGACCACCTGCGCCGCGACCTGGAGCTACGACGGCGCGCCGGCGCCGCTCGCGACCGCGCCCGAGACCGGCACCTGCGGCGTGTTGTGAGGGCGAGGTCCCTACGCGATGGCGCGCCCGCCGCGGATGGCGTGCAAGCGGACGCGGACACCACGCACGGCACGGGCTCTGGGGAGGTCCCCGCCACGGCGGCCGCCCTGCACCAGCCGCAGCACGGGGACGACACCCGTCCGCGGCCGTCGTGACAGCAGCGCCCGGCGTGCCTTCGAGAAGCTGACGACGATACCCACGGCGACCTCCGAGATGGCCCAAGAGACCATGTCCACCGAGCGAGCCGCAGCCACGAGCCCGCTCTCCAGGACGGTTCCGGTGACGATACGGCTGGTGGTCAGGATCACTCGAGCCTCCGCTCGCGCCGCCGATTCCGTCCGGCGCGATCGCCCCACTGTCACCGCCCCGCGTATCGCGCCGGGGTCGGGAGCGTGACCGCCACGCCAGGCCTCGGTGACGACGGGGCGGGCACCGCCGCGATCTCGAACTTCGCCGAGATCGACCTCGCCTCGCCGCCCTCGATCGCGCGCGGCGAGGCGCGGGTTCACGAGGTGCGGCGGCGCGTAGCCACACCCGCCACGCTCGCGGGCTATGGCCGGCTGGTGCGCGACTTCGACACCACCGAGGTCACGATCGTGCCGTGGCCAGTCGCCGGCCGGCGGCCACTCGTCCCGGGCACCGGCGCTGAAGGCGGTATCGTCGAGGGCACCTTCGACATGGCGCGCACCGGCGAGCGGCTGTGGGCCGTGAACCACGCCGTCGGCCGGCGCTACCTCACCGGCTGGTTCGCCGATCCGGCGACGGCGCGCGACGATCGCACGCCGGCAGACACGTCACGGCTCTTCACCCACGAGGCCAACTACCACCCCGACGGCGGCCAGGTCTTCTTCCCGCGCGCGCGCCGTGCGTTCGTGGCGCTGCTCGCCAGACCCGGCGATGACGTGACGCCCGACGACTTCGTGGCGTTCGCGTTCGACGGCTCGTGCGGCGTGCACATCGACCCGGGCGTGTGGCACCAGCCGCTCTTCCCCGTCGGCGAGCGTCTCGCCTTCGACGACAAGCAGGGCCGGGTCCACGCCTGCGTGAGCGTGAGCTTCGTGGCGGAGTTCGGGGTCTACCTGTCGGTGCCGCTCGCGCCGTGAGCCGTCCCCGACTCCGGCGGCGAACGCGCCGTCGTGCGCCGGTTGCTCCCGCCTGGCTGGACAGTCCCCCGCGTTGCGGCCTGGCCGCGCGCGAGCGTATCGTCGATCTGCGAGTCGATCCGCGAAAACCCGTACGGTGTCATCAGAACGGAGGGGACGCCATGGCCCGATCGGATCTGTGGGACGCGCTGGTGCGGTGCTTCGGTCCCATCGCGTTCTGGGTCTGTTCTCTCGCTGGTCCTCGCCGGCTTGCCGCTCCCGGCTGGTTGCTGGAAGGTCGCCCTGGCCGCGGACTGCCGGGGGGGTGTACCGCCCCGAACCTGGGCGGGCATCTCGTTCGACTCGGATCTCACGATGACGGAGACCCCCGCTTCCGGGTCCGGCCTCTGGCACGCCAGCCTCCCGTTTCGGGTCGACGCCTCGGCAACCACCCAGCGAGTCGTTCCGATCGACATCGTTGACAACGGCGGCGCGGGAGCAGGCACGCGCTACACCCGCGACTACCGCATCCCAGTCGCCAGCGCTTCCCAGGTGTTCAACAAGCTCAACGCCAGCGCCAGCGCCATCGACCTGGCCGAGCAGGACGTCGCCGTCGGTGCGATCGCCTTCCTGCCGCCGAACTATCAGTTCGCGTATGCCGCCGTCCGAGGCGGCGGCTACGCCGTCATCGACACGGACACCGACACCTCGCAGCAGTCCGCGCAGACCGACCTCATCATCACCAGCTTCGCCAACAACTGGATCTACTTCTACCAAGGGATCACCGAGGGGGCGGCCCAGTTCTTCCCGCGCGGATTCCAGGCGCTCTATCAGAAGCCCGACTCGATCGCGACCGGGGACTTCGACCAGGACGGTGACCTGGACCTGGCGGTGGCGGACAATGGCTCTACCAAGGTCAGTGTGCTTCTCGGCAACGGCGCGGCAGGTACCGTGTCGTTCCAGGCGGCGAGTCACGTCGAGGTGGGCACCTCACCGAACGCTGTCGCCACCGCCGATCTCGATCACGATGGGAATGTGGATGTCGCGACGCTGATGGGGACCGATACGGCTCAGGACTGCTCGGTGAAGCTCCTCGAGGGGGTGGGAAACGGCACTTTCGGCGTGTCGATCACGGCTTCCGGGGGCTCCGGAAGCACCGAGCAACCCACCGCGATCGCCACCGGGGACTTCGACAACGACGCCAAGCAGGACGTCGTGTTCACGAAGCACGACCGCACGAGCCCCTACGACGGCAGCTTGGTGTTCCTCCGTAACACGAGCGCCGGCGCGGGATCGTTCGCGCTCGCAAGTGCCACGTCGTTCTCGGTCGGCCACAAGCCGTCCGCATTGACGGTGGGCGACTTCAACAGCGATTCGAAGCTGGACGTCGCGGTGGCGAGCCTGAACGACAGCAGCGTTACCATCCTTCTGGGCGACGGTGCGGGGTCGTTCTCGGCGGCGCCCGGGAGTCCGCTGGCGCTCGCGGCGCCGCCGACGGCGCTGCTCGCAGCCCACATGGACGACGATAGCCACCTGGACCTCGTCGTGGCGACCGACCGCGCCGGCAACGACGACCGGGTCTACGTCGCCCTCGGCCAGGGAAATGGCAGCTTCGGGAGCCCAGCCTCCTACGCGGCGGTGCCCAGCAGCGGCACCACCGACGCCCAGCCCAAGTCCCTCGCCATCGGCGAGTACAACGAGGACGGGCTCGCCGACGTCGCCGTCGCCAACTACCACGCCAACAGCGTCACGGCCCTCTTGAGCTCCACGCAGAACCCCGGCACCTTGAGTGGTCCCACCACCCTCATCAGCAACTTCAACCAGCCGGTCGGGCTGCTCGCGGCGCAGTTCGACACCCAGTACCAGGACGTCCTCTACCTGCCGACGACTTCGGCGGTCGATCCGGGCCGGAACGTCGGGCACGGCATCGAGATCGTCGAGTACCCGCCAGCATCCGGGCGCTACTACGCGTTCCTCACCCATCACAACCAGGACACGGGTCCCGGCCCTTGCAATGCCGGCCCCACCGCCGGCGCCGATCCCGCCGAACCCGGCAACTACATCGCCAACACGGTGACCGTGGTCAAGATCAACCCCCAGCAGTTCGCGCCCACCGCGCAGCTCACCGCGAACGACACGGTGGCGGCGTTGCTCCAGGTCGGCTGCGGTCCGCAGGGAATCGCGGCCTCGAGCGACGGTTCGAAGGTTTTCGTGGCCAACGCCTACGAGGGCAGCGTCAGCCGGATCGACGTGGGCCCGCTGGTGGCCGCGATCGAGGCCGGGGCGCTCGATCCGACCGTGCCGACGGACGACTACACCGATGCGAGGTTCGACATCCTCCCCGCGAGCCATCCCAGCTTTGGTACCTACCCGACGCCGCTTGGAGCCGTGGCCACGCGTGACCTCGCTTATCTTGCGGAAGGAGCGTTGCCGGACGTCTCGGAGCGCTTGTTCGTCACGCTGACGTGGCCCTCCACGGGTAATCAACACGACGGGATGGTGGCGATCGTCAAGGACCCGAGCACGGCGGCGAACGGAACCGATCCCGAAGCGTGGGTGGGCGGCGTCACGGCTCCATCCGGGGGGGCGCGGATCGGCCGCACGCCCGTCGGCATCAAGCTCCTCGCTCGCGACGGCGCGCCCGTGCAGGTGACCGCCCGCGATCCGGGGACGAACTGCCCGCTGGGGTCGGGCCTACGGCTGGTGGTGGTCAGCAACGACCGCGCGGACGTCGCGTCGCACAACACCGTGAGCTTCGTGGATCTGCGCTTCGCCAGCGACGTTCCGACGGCCTACGTCACGGACCAGTACGCGCTATCGAAGGACTGCCCGATCGGGGCGCCGACCGATGCGAAATGCAAAGGCACTGTGTCGGGCCAGATGGAGGTGAGCGCCGACGGCAACCGCGTGTACGTCGCGCGCGAGGCCGACCTCGGTGGCACGAACGGCCGGCTCTCCACCTCGGGTATCGTGGTGGTCGACGCACACCCCAGCGGCTTCCCGGCCTTCATGTCGCAGCGCGTGCTGGGCTCGGTCGGCAGGCCGGAAGGTGTGTTCTCCGTGGCGCGCATCCCGCTCTCCAGCACCGACGTCAGCTCGGGGAAGAACCACAAGCTCTACGTCGGCAACAGCGATACCACGACCAGCCCGACCGACTATCGCGGCACGTACCTGATGCCCGAGCCTCCGGTGATCCCGTTTCACTCGTTCGAGATCCGAAACGGAACCCTCGATGGCGGCTTGGAGTTCCCGGGCGGGGACACGGTGCGGATCGGCACCCGCGAGACGCTGATTCGCAGCGCGTCGATCCGGGGTGGCAGTGCCGAGCCGAAGCTCACTTACTCCCTCCAGACCTTCGACGGGTCGTTTGGCGGGATCGGCATCTTCAGCCCAGCCACGAGCCGGGTGGTGGTGGCGAATCTCGATGGCAGCAACGCCCGCTACCTGACCGGTGTCGGCGAGGCGGCGGATCTGCCCTCGTGGGTGACGACGGGCGGCGCCAACAACAGCGACTGGATCCTGTTCGCGAAGCCGACTCCCGGTGCCGGCAGATCGGACATCTACATCCAGAACGTGACCGGCACACCTGCCGCCCCCTGCAATCTGAGCGCAAACGTCTCGGGAGGTGACAGCGGCGACCCCCGTGGCTACCAGGATGGCAACTTCATCGACGTCGTCTTTACCCACGCCGAGGGCACCCAGACCTGCTCCGTCGGCGGAGGCACCGCGAGCTTCCAGTCGATTTGGAAGCTGCGGTTCGATCGAACGGCCGGGTGTAACCAGCCACTCACGGCCACCCGACTCACGGCACCGTGGCTCGACGTGGGTGCGGAAACCCACGTGTCCTGCGCCGCCTACCAACAGGGGGATCGGAACCTCGGCGACTACGACCCCGACCCGTCGCCGCCCAACATGCCCGTGGACGAGCTCGGAGCAACGACTTGGGTGGCCTTCGCGCGTCGGTTCGACGTCCAAGACGTGGCGCCCTCGGAGTGTGGCCTCGACCGATTCGGCAACCACGACATCCTGATCCAGCGCCTCGATGATTCGCTGAGCGCGTCGCTGGCGAACTTGACGCGCCGGGACGACGGCCCTTCCGGGCCGTGCAACGGGCAAACGAACCTGTGCGCCGATCAGATCCCGCGCTGGAGCACGATCGCGATGAACCGCATCGCCTTCACGTCGTTCAGCGGCAACTTCAAGACGACTCAAAGCGACATCGTGACGATTGCACCCACGATCTCCGGGGCTCCCGATCGCGCCGACGCCGATCCCACGTCCAGCGGCAACCCAGGAGATCTACAATGGGACATGTCGCCCATCTGGTATCCGAGCCCGCAGGAAGGCGACGCGAACCCGGACCTGCTGCTGACTCGGTTTTCCGCCGAGCTGCCAGTCTCGCCGTCCCAGGTCTTCGGCCTGTTCCACTCCTCACCCTGAGAGGCCGCCATGTCACGATCGTGCGCTTTCGCCCTCTTGATCGCCTTTGGGATCGGCCTCACGGGGTGTGGGGTGACGCTGAACGACGTCTCGCCGGACGCTGCGAGCGTGGGCAGTCAAGTCACGCTCACGGGTACGGGCTTCGGCGCATCACAGGGCGCGAGCCAAGTCTTCGTCGCTGGAGTGGACGCCGGCACGGCCGGCACCTGGACCGACACGTCGATCACGCTGGCCGTACCCGCGGGCGCGGGGACGGGCCTGATCACGGTCCGCGTCGGCTCGCTCACGAGCAATTCCGTGCCGTTCATCGTTTCAGCACCTGCCGCACTTGGGCTCCCGCTGGCGCGGGTCCTGGACTACTCACCGAGCGCGCTGGCACGTGCGGGCGTGACGAGCTTCGCGAGCACCACGGATGGCGAAGCGCTCTCCAGCACGCAGGAGTCGGTCGCGGTGGGGGATCTCGACGAGGATGGCAATCCCGACATCGTGACGACCATCGGAGGCAGCTCTTGCGTATTCCTCGGGGATGGGAATGGGAGATTCGCCCCGGGTGCGTGCACGACCTTCGGTGAGCCGGTCGGACCCGGCGGCGGCTTGGGCATCGCGGATGTCGACGAGGATGGGCACCTGGACCTCGTCGAGAGCCTCAACGGCACCGTTGCGGTGCTTCTTGGTGACGGCGCGGGCTCGTTTGGAACTCCGCTGGTGGTGGCGCAGCTTCCGACGCCTTACTACCTGCTGCTGGTGGATCTCGACACCGATGCTCATCTGGACGTCGTGGTTCGAAACGGGAACGCATTGCATCGGTTTAGAGGTGACGGCACGGGGGCATTCGTCCCCGACGGCGAGGTGAGTGTGGGTACCGGGCCGCACGCGATCGGCAGCGGCGATCTCAACGGCGACGGCTGGCCGGACCTGGTGACGAGCAATTACAGCAGCGGCGATCTGTCGGTGGTGCTGAGCGACGGCGTCGGGGGTTTCCTACCCGAGCAGCGGATCGACGTGG
This sequence comes from Deltaproteobacteria bacterium, assembly GCA_016713535.1. Taxonomy (GTDB): domain Bacteria; phylum JADJOY01; class JADJOY01; order JADJOY01; family JADJOY01; genus JADJOY01. The sequence goes on along the minus strand of JADJOY010000054.1, from coordinate 11,724 downwards.
ATACGAGCCCCACGGGGCTGGTGGTGGAGGATCTGAGCGGCGACGGGAAGGTCGACGTGGCGGTGACCCACGACGGGTTCTCGAGCACCAACGCCGTGCGGGTATTCCTTGGGAACGGTCAGGGGCAGCTTGCGGCCGGTCAGGTTATCCGCGAGGCGGGGATGATGCAGTCGCTGGCCACGGCGGACATGAACGGTGACGGCGTGCTGGACCTGCTGGCGGGCAGCAACGCGGGAGTGCACACGCTGCTCGGGTACGGGGATGGCACGTTCGTCCATTGGGCCTCGTCGTACGCGACCTATGCGCGCGGGATCGCGGTGGGGGACTTCAACCGGGACGGGCGGGCGGACATCGCGCAGCACGGCTTGATCGGCTCGCCGGTGATGCTAGGGGATGGCAGCGGCCGGTTCGCGGAGCCGATCCGGGTGAAGCTCGAGGCGGTGGGGCTGAACGGCGTACGCGCGGCCGACCTCGATGCGGACGGAAACGCGGACTTGGTCGTGCTCGACGAGGTCAGCTCGGAGCTCCAAGCGCTGATGGGAGACGGCACCGGCGGGTTCACAGTGACTGCAACGCCGCTGCTTGGTCTGCCGCAGCCCGGCGGGGAATACAGCCTCGGCGACTTCGACGGGGATGGGCACACCGACGCGATCGTATCGCGAGCCGTCCGGTTATGCGCTGGACACCTACTGGGGATGGCCTCGGCGGCTTCACGCCGTGCGGCACGACGACGATCTCGTTCGTACCGGCGGCGATCACGATCGGCGACATGAACGGCGACGGCAAGGACGACTTCGTGTTGGGGGTGTGGGACGACCTTGGGCAATCCGTCTCGGTGTGGCTCTCGAATGGCCAGGGCAGGTTTTCGCAGTCGGTGGTGGCCTTCTCGGGAGCTCGGCCCCAGCTCGCGACGGCGCTAGCCGTCGATCGGGTGAACGGCGACGCTCGACGCGACATCGTCTTTGCTGCGGACCCACCGCCCGCCGGGGACGGCGCCATCCGGGTTCTGCTGGCGAACATGGTAGGAGGCTACGACGTCGCGACGACAATTCCCGCTGACGGCGGCGAGCTGCGGCTCGTCGACATGGACCGAGACGGGAAGCTGGACATCCTCCGCAAGGACTTCGACTCGGGGAACGGGTGCCCGGGCCCGTACGAGGTGTACCGGGGCGATGGCACGGGGCAGTTCACCGGGCCGATCGTGTCACCGTGCCGGGGTCCGCTCTCGGCGGTGGTGGACGTGAACGGCGACACGTTCCCCGACGTGGTGTCGTCGCGGCTCACGGTGGACGTGTCGCTGGGTACTGGCACGGGGGCGCTGGTGGCCACCCCCGACAGCTTCTGGGAGCAAGGCTACGACTTCCACCCCTACAGCAGCGGCGCGGCGGACGTGAACGGAGACGGCCAGATGGACTTCGCGCGGGTGGACGGCAGCGGCCAAGTGCGGATCTTCCTGGGAGACGGCGCCGGCGGCTTCTCCGATCCTCCCGTGACATCCGTCTCGCCTCGCCGCCCTCGACCGAGGGCGCGAGGCGTGCCGCATCCCGTCGCCGGCCCGCGTCCGCTCACCCCCGGCATCCCCGCCATGTCACGATCGTGCGCTTTCGTTTTTCTGATCGTCGCGGGAATCGGCCTCACGGGGTGTGGGGTGACGCTGAACGACGTCTCGCCGGACGCGGCGAGCGTGGGTAGCGAAGTCACACTCACGGGGACGGGCTTCGGCGCCTCGCAGGGTGCGAGCCAAGTCTTCGTCGACGGAGTGGATGCTGGCGCCGCGACGTCGTGGTCGGAGACGTCTATCCGCGTCGCGGTACCGGTGGGCGCCGGAACGGGCCCGATCACGGTCCGAGTCGGCTCGGTCACGAGCAACCCGGTGCCGTTCATCGTTTCGGCACCTGCGGCGCTTTGGCTCCCGCTGGCGCGGGACCTACCCGCCCCGGGGCGGGTGCGCTGCTCGGGAACGATGCGTCAGCGCAACGGGATCTCGACTCCGATCCGGCACGCTGTCTTCCTCGCGTGGCTTCGTAGCAGTCGGTGACCTCGATGAAGACACGAACCCCGACATCGTACGGGTGTATGGACAAAACTATTGCCGCTGGCTCGGCGACGGTGCCGGACGGTTTGACCAACCTACGTGCCTGACGTTCGGGATCCCGGGTCAGGACGGGGGTGGTCTCGACCTCGGTGATGTGAACGAGGACGGTCACCTGGACATGGTCGCAAGCCTGGGGGACACGGTTGCACTGCTAACGGGTGACGGTACTGGGACACTAGGCCCTGCCCTCGATCTGGCGCAGTACCCATCACCGTACTCCGTCAAGCTCGTCGCCTTGAACCGCGATCAGCATCTGGATCTCGTGGTGCGGAATGCAAGCGAGCTCCGGTTGCTCCAGGGTGATGGCGGCGGAGGGTTCGTGGCGGAGGGTGTTCTGAGCGTCGGGACGCAACCCCACGAAATCGGCGCCGGAGATCTCAACGCCGACGGCTGGCCGGATCTGGTCACGAGCAACTACAGCAGCGGCGACCTGTCGGTGGTGCTGAGCGACGGCGGGGGGCGGCTTCCTACCGGAGCAGCGGATCGACGTGGATATGAGCCCCACGGGGCTGGTGGTGGAGGACCTGAGCGGCGACGGCAAGGTCGACGTGGCGGTGACCCACGACGGGTTCTCGAGCACCAACGCCGTGCGGGTGTTCCTGGGGAACGGTCAGGGGCAGCTTGCGGCCGGTCAAGTGATCCCCGAGGCCGGGATGATGCAGTCGCTGGCCTCGGCGGACATGAACGGCGACGGCGTGCTGGACCTGCTCGCCGGCAGCAACGCGGGAGTGCACACGCTGCTCGGGTACGGGGATGGCACGTTCGTGCACTGGGCTTCGTCGTACGCGACGTATGCGCGCGGGATCGCGGTGGGGGACTTCAACCGGGACGGGCGGGCGGACATCGCGCAGGCCGGGCTGATCGGCTCGCCGGTGATGCTGGGCGACGGCAGCGGGCGGTTCGCGGAGCCGATCCGGGTGAAGCTCGAGGCGGTGGGGTTGAACGGAGTACGCGCGGCCGACCTCGACGCGGACGGAAACGCCGATCTGGTGGTGCTCGACGACATCAGCTCGGAGCTCCAAGCGCTGATGGGAGACGGGGTCGGCGGGTTCACGGTGACCGCAGCGCCGCTGCTCGGTCCACCGCAGCCCGGCGGGGAATACGGCCTCGGCGACTTCGACGGGGATGGGGATCTGGACGCGATCGTCTACCGAAAGGTCGGCGGCAGCCACTATCTGGACACCTACCGAGGCAACGGCCTCGGCGGGTTCACGACGTGGGGAAGCGTACCAATTCCGCGGACGCCAATGGCGCTCACGATCGGGGACATGAACCAGGATGAACGCGATGACCTGCTTCTTGGGTTCTGGCCAGACGAGGGCGCTTCGGTGACGGTCTGGCACTCGACGGGTACGGGTACGTTCAGTCAGTCCCTGCCCGCGGTGGCGACGATCGTGCCGAACCATCCGTCGGGGCTCGCGGTGGGCCGGCTCAATGGCGATGCGCGTCTCGACATCGTTCTGGCGGGGTTTCCCTATCCGGGCGGCGACTCGGACATCCATGTGCTTCTGGCGAACGCGGCCGGAGGCTATGACCTCGCGACGCAGATCCCGTCCAGCGGCGGCGAGCTGCGGCTCGTCGACATGGACCGAGACGGGAAGCTGGACATCCTCCGCAAGGACTTCGACTCGGGGAACGGGTGCCCGGGCCCGTACGAGGTGTACCGGAGCGATGGCACGGGGCAGTTCACCGGGCCGATCGTGTCACCGTGCCGGGGTCCGCTCTCGGCGGTGGTGGACGTGAACGGCGACACGTTCCCCGACGTGGTGTCGTCGCGGCTCACGGTGGACGTGTCGCTGGGTACTGGCACGGGGGCGCTGGTGGCCACCCCCGACAGCTTCTGGGAGCAAGGCTACGACTCCCACCCCTACAGCAGCGGCGCGGCGGACGTGAACGGAGACGGCCAGATGGACTTCGCGCGGGTGGACGGCAGCGGCCAGGTGCGGATCTTCCTCGGCGATGGCGCCGGCGGCTTCGCCGACCTTCTCCCGTGACGTCCTACTCGAAGCAGCCCCCTCGATCGAACGCGGCGAGGCGCGGGTTCACGAGGTGCGGCGGCGCGTCGCCACGCCAGCCAACCTCGCCGGCTCTGGCCGCCTGGTGCGCGACTTCGACGCCGCCGAGGTCACGGTTGTGCCGTGGCCCGTGAACGGGCGCCGACCGCTCGTCCCCGGCACCGGCGCCGAAGGTGGCGTGGTCGAGGGCACCTTCGACATGGCGCGCACCGGCGAGCGGCTGTGGGCCGTGAACCACGCCGTCGGCCGGCGCTACCTCACCGGCTGGTTCGCCGATCCGGCGACGGCGCGCGACGATCGCACGCCGGCAGACACGTCACGGCTCTTCACCCACGAGGCCAACTTACCACCCCGACGGCGGCCAGGTCTTCTTCCGCGCGCGCCGTGCGTTCGTGGCGCTGCTCGCCAGACCCGGCGATGACGTGACGCCTGACGACTTCCGTGGCGTTCGCGTTGACGGCTCGTGCGGCGTGCACATCGACCGGGGCGTGGCTGGGGCACCAGCCGCCTTCCCCGTCGGCGAGCGTCTCGCCTTCGACGACAAGCAGGGCCGGGTCCACGCCTGCGTGAGCGTGAGCTTCGTGGCGGAGTTCGGGGTCTACCTGTCGGTGCCGCTCGCGCCGGCCGGCTAGGCCTGGGAGCAGGCTCGTTCCGGCTGGCTAGGGCGAGCGTCAACTCGCCCGCCGCGTCGGCACCGCCCGTGTAGCGGCGGGCGCGAGCCTGCCGGGAGCGCGCGGCGGCGCCGGCGGCGCCCCACGAGCGCAGCAGGGGAGGGGGGGGGGGGGGGCCCCGCCCCGGGGGGGGGGGGGGGGGGGGGGGAAGGGGTTTTTGGGGGGGGGGGGGGGGGGGGGGGGGGGGGCCGGCGGCCGGGGGGGGGGGGGGGGGGGGGGGGGGGGGGGGGGGGGGGGGGGGGGGGGGGGGGGGGGGGGGGGGGGGGGGGCCCGGGGGGGGGGGGGGGCCGGGGGGGGGGGGGGGGGGGGGGGGGGGGGGGGCCCCGGGGGCCCCGGGGGGGGGGGCGGTGGTGGGGGGGGGGTGGGGGGGGCCGGCCGTCCCGGATCGGGGGGGGGGGGGGGGGCGGGGGGGGGGGGGGCGGGGGCCCCCGGGGGGGGGGGGGCGCCCCCCCGAGACGCCGCTCCCATCGCCGACGTCGACGGTCTCTGTGCGCGTGATCGCGCGCCGATCGCACCGCCCGTGTAGCGGCGGGCGCGAGCCCGCCGACGCGAGCCCGCCGAGCAGCGGACACGGTCGACGCCGAACCATCGCGATCCCGGGACCACCCCCTGGCGGTCCGTGCCCGACCCGGCACGGCCCGCCGACGGCGGGCCCTCCGAGCCAGATCCGCCGTCACGGCTCGAAGAGGTCGGCCATGTTGGGCACGCCCTGCGCCTGGCCGAGGCGCGGAAGGCCGTAGATGTCCTCGATCGTGGCCAGGAAGTTGTCGTGGTCGTACGCGATCGGCGAGGTGTAGCCGCGCTTCGAGTAGGGCGAGATCGCGACGAACAGGATGTCGTGGAACCACAGGTCGCCTTCGTCGAAGGTGAGGAAGATCACTCCGCCGGCCTGCCACTGGGCGCTGCCCATGATGTGGTCGACCACCTTGCCGAGGAAGTAGTCGCCCTCGGACACCGGGCCGTCGTGCATGTTGTAGACCTGGTCTGGAGTGATCCAGTAGTAGTGCATCGCCTGCTGGCCGAGGTCCCAGTAGAAGTCGCCGCTCGGCGTGGGGTCGTTGGCCGTGCCCTTGAAGTCGCCGAACGGATGGACGCGGTTGACGCACACCGGGATGTGGTCCGGATCGAGCGGGTTGCCGAACTCGTCGCGCTCGCCGTACGGGTCGGTCTGCGTGCCGAACACGTCCTGGAAATAGAGAAACGGCACGTGCCGCGACACGTAGTGCCCCGAGTTGTTCATCGTGCACGGCCCGAGCTTGCTGCCGGGGGTCGAGTCCTGCGTGTACGCGCGCCACTCGATCCCCGCCTGCTCGAGCTGTCCGCCCAGACTCGGCTCGGGGAAGAGCCGGTTCGGGTTGGTGTTCAGGAGGTTCGAGGCCGGCTCGTCGAGGCGGGTCCACGAGGCGTGCTCGTCGTTGCAGCCGCACGCCATCTCGATGTAGTTGGGCAGCGAGGGATGCGTGATGTCGCGGTAGTTGCCGGCGCTCGCCCACTCGGCGGTGAGCGCGCGGAAGTTCACCGCATCGGCGTGGTTGAGCATGTACCAGTCGCTGTGGTTCTCGAACACGATCGTCCACACACCGGTGAACGCCGGCAGCCCGTTCGCTCCGACCGAAGGGTTGCCGGTCGCGCCGCTGCCGCTGCAGCCCGAGGCGAACCACGCGAGCACGAGCGGGATCACCACGACGAGCGAGGAGGCCGACCGACGAGCGCGTATCATGGGTTCGGGATTTGCCCGAGGCGGATGACACGCCGGTGACGCTCGCGTCGGGGCTTGGAAACACCGCGCCGTCACCGACCGCCGCGTACGAACGTCACCGGTGCGACGGCGAGCCGTCGCGGCTCCGTCACCACGGCCGGGCTTCATCGAACTGCCGGATCGGCACCCGCGCGCGGCCGATCACCGCCGACCCCGCACGCCGCGATGAGCGAACATGGCCATGGACATCGTCGAAGCCGTCGAAGGGTACGAGCGCTGGCTCGCCGGGCACGTGCGCGTCGGCGCCGGGGCGCTCGAGCGGAAGCACCGTCGGATGGTGGCCGGAGCCTTCCCGTTCCTGCGTGCCACCTTCTTCCGCTGGCCGGAGCTGTGGGCGCGCGAGCTGCCCGGCGAGACCTCGACGCGGCGCGTGATCTCGGTAGGCGACCTCCACATCGAGAACTTCGGCACCTGGCGCGACGCCGACGGGCGGCTGGCCTGGGGCATCAACGACTTCGACGAGGCACACCCGCTGCCGTGGACCAGCGACCTGGTGCGCCTAGCGACCAGCGCCCTCCTCGCGATCGAGGAGGGACACCTCCAGGTCGAGCCGGGCGAAGCGTGCGCCGCGATCGTGCACGGCTACGCCGCCGGCCTGAGCAGCGGCGGACGTCCCGTCGTCCTGGCCGAAGGGAACGTGTGGCTGCGCAACCTGGCGGCCCGCCAGACCCGCGACGCAGCACGCTACTGGCGCAAGCTCTCTGCGCTGCCGAACGCCCCCCCCAAGGAGGTGCGGTCCGTCGCCGACGTGCTCCACCGCGCCATGCCGGGCCCCGGCCTCGACCTACGGCTCGCGGTGCGCCGCGCCGGGCTCGGCAGCCTCGGTCGCCCCCGCTACGTGGCACTCGCCGACTGGTCGGGAGCGATCGTGGCACGCGAGGCCAAGGCGCTCGTGCCATCGGCGGTGGTGTGGGCGTCGGGCAACCCGCGAGGGCGGATCGACGCCAGACATCTCGTGCGCCACGCAGTGCGCGCCGCGGACCCGACGCTGCGAGTGGACGGTTCGTGGATCGTGCGGCGCCTCGCCGCCGACTGCCAGAAGATCGACCTCGCGCGCCTGCCGCGGCGACGAGACGAGTATCGATTGCTCGCGGCGATGGGCTTCGAGACGGCCAACGTCCACCTGGCCAGCCCGAGCGCCACCGAGCACGTGCTGCGCGACCTCGAGGGGCGCAAGAGCACGTGGCTCCTGAAGCTCGCCAAGCGCATGGCGAAGGCCACCCGCCACGACTGGAAGTCGTGGCGCCGCGCGCAGCGGACCGAGCGTCGCTAGCGCTCAGCGCGGCGCGCACCAGCGCGCCCAGTCGGCGCGCAGCGCCTCGCCCATCGCCGTGACCGAGTCCGCCAGCCAGCTCGGCGGCAGCCCGTCCAGGGCTTCGAGGAGCTCGACCGCGGGGCGTGTGGCGAGATGGAGGTTCGCGGTCTCCTGGCCCATCGCGCCCAGCAGTCTCGCGTCGTGACGACCCGAGGGCAGCGAGGCGAGCTCGACCTGCGTGCAGTCGGGGGCCACGCGCCGGAGGACCCACCCGTCGGCCTCGATCCGCAGCGACGGGTCGTCGGCGCGCGTCGGCGAGCGGCGTAGTCGATCCAAGACATCGGCGCGTACGCGCCCCGCCCGGGAGGCGAACGCCACGGCTGGGGGGGTCGCGAGACGGACCTCGCGTCCGACCAGAGAGCCTCGCCACGAGCCCCACGCCACGAAGGAAGGCCGTCCGAGAGTGCCCGGCGCGCCCAGCCGGTGACCGAAGCCCACGATCTTGCAGTCGCGCGGCAGCGAGCGGCTCAGCGCGCGGCGCAAGGCTTCCGGGATACTGGCGCGTGGCACCAGCACCGCACCCTCGACTGCGCGCCAGAACCGCGCCGCCGCGCGGACCCGGTCCTGCAGGAGGGCGGCGAGGTGTTCGTGGCGCTCGGCGAGGACGAAAGGCTCGCCGCCGCGCTCGAGCGCGGCGCGGTAGCCGTCGAGCAGCGCCGCGAGCGCGTGCTCTTCGTCGAGTCGGATGTGGCCGCTCTCGATCGCGAGCTTCACGCTCAGGCCGAGACGGACCAGGTCGTGGGTGAAAGGCAGCCACCACGCCTCGTCGAGGTCGAAGACGCCCCACACCAGGCGATGGTCGTCGTCTCGCCACACTCCGAATGCGTCGACGTGCAGGTCGCCTGCGGCGACCACGCTCGGGAGCGTCGCCACCGCGGCGCAGCGATCGGGCCACAACTCGCACCAGCGCGGGTACGTCGCGCGGAAGAAGTGCCCGAGAGACTCCCGCATCGAGGCGTGCTTCACCTCGACGTCGTCGCTCACGACGTCCACGTGCCGCGACAACCAGCTTTCGTACTTGTTGGTCGCTTCGACGATGTCCACGAGGCCCCGGCGCGACGGCGCGACGCTGCGCCGTTCGGAGCCGTGGTTTGTACCGCGCGAAGCGGTGTGGGGCGTGACGCACCCGTGACGACGTCGCGACGCGACGGCGACTTGTGGGAGGCCGGCCGGCGCGGCGCGGAGCGCCGCCGCGCCGGCGGCGTGCGGTCAGCGGCGGGGGTCGCGTCGCGGGGCGCGCGGCGACAGCACCGGTCCCGTGATGTCCTCGCCCCGTTCGACGACGAGCGCGAGCGCCCTGGCCCGCAGCGCCTGGCGGGCGTTGCGATAGCTCAGGACCGGCACGTAGAGCCGGATGCGTGCGGTCTCGAACGAGCGGACGCACGACGTGAACTCGTCGACCACGAGCTGTTCCGGGAGCGCCTCGCCGAACTCGTCGGCGAGGCGCGCGAGCTCCGCGGTGAGCGCACGCTCGAGCCGCAGGTGCGCGGCCCCTTCGGCGCTCGACCCGTGCGAGTCCGGCGCCGACTCGAGAGCACCCTTCGCGGTGTCGAGCCGCGGCGGGCCGCTCTTGCCAGTCTCGATCATCGTCGTTCGCCTCCTTCCGCGAGGAGAAAGAGCAAGCCGGAGGCCGCGACTGCGGAGGTGATCCACGCCGAAAACACCACGATTTTTCCCGCTCGCGTCATCCCCTCACCCCACTCCCGCGGGCACCACGCCACCACCCGGTGACATCGATCAACCCACCAGCGCCGAGAGCCTGAGCGGCCGCAACATGGAGCGCTTCTTGTTCTGGTGCGCCTCCATGCGCCGCAGGATGTCGTCGAGCACGTGGACCGCGTCGAGGAGGTGCGGACCCTTGTTGAGCATCACGCACTCCGCGCGCTCGCTCATCGCCGCGTCGGTGATCTCCGCGCGCGACGGCCGTCCGTCTTTCGCGAGACTCTCGAGCACCTGCGTCGCCCAGATCACCGGCACGTGCGCGGCCTCGCAGAGCCAGAGGATTTCCTCCTGCATCTCCGCGCGGCGCTCGTAGCCACACTCCACCGCGAGATCACCGCGCGCGATCATCACGCCCACGGGGCGCCTGGCGAGCGCGGCGAGAAGCAGCTTGGGCAGGCGATCGAAGGCGGCGCGGGTCTCGATCTTGAGCACCACGCCGAGATGCCCGGCGCCGAGCCGGTCGAGCGCGCGGTGCAGCGTCCGGACGTCGTCGGGATGCTTCACGAACGAGAGCCCCACCAGATCGGCGTGGCGCGCCACGAAGCCGAGGTTCTCGAGGTCCTCGGCGGTGAGCGCCGGGAGACGGAGCTGGGTGTCGGGGAGGTTGATGCCCTTGTCCGCGCGCAGCTTCGCGCCGCCCGGGTCGGCGTGGGTGATCCGCACCACCAGGTAGTCCGACTTCGCGCTCGTCACCTCGCCGCCGATCTTGCCGTCGTCGAACCAGATCGGCTCGCCCGCGCGGACGTCCCCGAACACCTCTGGCAGGGAGCAGGGAATCCGCGCCGGCTCGACCACTCGTCCGTCGCGGTCGCGGCGCGCGCCGCGACCGGGCACGGGATCACGCGTGACCACCAGCGTGTCGCCCACTTCGAGGAGCACGACCTCCGCGTCGGGCGGCAGCGGACCGACCTGCGCTTCCACGGCCTCGTCGGCGCCGCCGAGGGCGACCCGCGTCAGCCCCACCGGCCGGGCGGCGTCCAGGTAGGTCGTGGCGCTCGCCTCCGCCCACACTCCGCCCGCGCCACGCTCCACCACGCGCAACACGCGGCGCTTGCCGCGCAGGTCCTCGAGGCGCAGCCGCGTGCGCCGCCGCAGCCGGCTCAGAAACGCACCTGGGACGAGCAAGGTGCCCGCCGCCGCGGGCGCACGGACCGGCGCTTCGCGCGCGGTCAGCCACACGCGCGCAGGACGAAGCACGAGACCACGCCGATCGCGTAGCGGCCTCCACTTGAGCACCTGGCCCTCGATACCGACCGCGCCGGTGCGCAGCTTCGGACCCGCCAGATCCATGAGGACCTTGCAGGGCTGGCCCAGCTCGGCGCTCGCCGCACGAGCGTGAGCGATCATCGCCGGCCACTCGGCCGGCCCGTCGTGAGCGCAGTTGATGCGCATGCAATCCATGCCGTTGGCCACCAGCGACCGCACCCACGCCGCGTCTCCTGCGGCCTCCCCCGGCATCGTCACCATGACGCGGACCGTGCGGGACGGAGGACGAGGGCCGAGCAACGCGTCGGTGTGACGGTGCAACAGGTCCTTGCCCTGGCGGTAATCGAGGACCGCGAGCGCCGGGCCCGCCGCGACGTCGATTCCCGCCAGCCGGCCGAGGATGCAGCGCACCGCGAGCACGTTGCCCAGCACGTGTGACTCGATCCGTCCCAGCGACGAGAGCCCGAGCGCCGCGAGCTTCTTCTGCAGCGCGCGGATGTCGCGGCGACGCAGGGCGAGGTAATGGACGAGGTTGCGCGCGCTCGAGCGGTGCTCGGGGTGAACGCGGCCGAGGTCGGCGGCGACCCTCGCCTCGAGCTCGACCGCGTCGTCCACCAACGCGTCGAGCTCGGCGATGAGAACGCCGAGCGTGGCCGGATCCCAGGTGGGCAGGCTCGATCCGCCCGCCTCCGCCGCGGCCATGGCGAGCTCGTCCGGATGAGCCGCGGCGGTCACGCGGCGTCCGCCGCGCGGGCGAGGTAGCGCTCCGCATGGCGCAGGAAGTGGTCGAGGCCCGGCGTGGCGCGGCCGACGACCTTGGCTGCGTCGTCCCAGCGCCGGAGCGCGACGGCGTCTCCCGCGTAGGGCTTGTTGGCGAACCGGTCCGCCTCCCACGGCGACATCGCGCCACCCTGGAGAGCGAGGCTCTGGAGCGACGCCGG
>JADJOY010000053.1 GCA_016713535.1 Deltaproteobacteria bacterium | reverse complement strand
CATGTCCTGCTCGATCACCGCGTTGGTGGCGGGATCGCCGACCAGGTCGTGGACTGGGCTCAGCCCGTAGAACCACCCCGTGTACTGGTCGCGGCTGGTGTTGCCGAGCCAAGTGGCCCAGCCACGGGCCTTCCGTGACGACGTGCAGTTCTCGTCGGTGCACGGCTCCCGTGGCCCAGAGCGCCGGCTCGTCGAGGGATCGAGCCCACGAAGCGCCCCCCACGAAGCCGCGCTTGCCGGTCGCGGCTAGTGGTGGTGGAGCGCGCTCGCTGCGCGCGCAGCGCGTTGGCGCGCGCCCTCCGCATCACCGGTCACGGCGGCAAGCGGGAACGCCTGGCTCGCCGCGTACTGGCCGGTCCAGAACGTCGAGTCGCCGAGGTCGTCGTAGAGCACGACCTCGGTGGAGTCGGGCGTCGCGAAGCGGGTCTCGACGCGGCTGCCGAACTCCGCGGTCTGGTGCCAGGCGACGTGGTTGGCGTCGTAGCCCGCCGCCTTCACCGCGAGCGGACCCGGCGTGGCCGGAGCCGGTGCCCCCGCCGAGTCACCGCCGCAGCCCCACACGAGGGCCGCGGGGAGGCGATCCCGGCGAACGGTTTCACGGAGTCGAGCCGTGGATTACGGCTTCTGGATGCTGAACGCGTGCTGGTGGCCGTCCGACACGGTGCTCGTGACGGTCAGCACGGCGCCCTCGTCGATCGCCGTGAGCTGCGCCTTGGTGAGCACCACCACGTGGAAGTGCGCGTTGGTCGCCGTGCTCTGGTAGCTGGTGCCGTTCGTGGGCGGCGATGCGAGGTCGAGGACGACGAAGATCGCGTGGTGTGCTCGCTCGCCAGGCTCGAGGTGACGGTGAAGCCGTCGCCGTCGTCGGTGGTGTCGGTGCTGCCGCAGCTGGTGAAGGCGAGGCCGGCCGACGCCACCACCACCAGCCGGCCGATCGAGGTCAGGAACTCGCGTCGTTCGAGGACTTCGGGCTCCCCCGGCAGCATGTGGAACGTCTCCTCGAGAGGTTTCCCCGACCCCTGATCCGTTTCGTGTCGTCAGCCGTGTGCGCTCACGCTCGCCGGCTCCGGATCTTGTAGGTCACGCGGACCTCGCCGGGCTGGCGGAACGGGTACTTGTCGGCGTCCAGGTACTTCTTGGCGAGCTTGTCGATGACGTCGTCGGCGCCCACCTCGGTGATGTCGACGATCTTCCCGCGCACCTGCAGGTAGCGGTACGGGTTGTCGGGATCGAGGATCTCGATCGCCACGCGTCCGTCCGCGCTGCAGGTTCTTGTCCTTCCAGCGCCCGCGCGGTGTTGAAGACCACGGGGTGCCGTCGAAGTCCACCCGCTACGGGGGTTCACCTGCGGGCTGCCGTCGGGCATGAGCGTGGCCAGGTGGGCGAACGCCTTCTCGAACAGGTCGTGGTGACTCTCGGGGATCGTCGCTGCGAGATCAGCCTCCGAAGGTTGTGTCAAAAGTTGTCCTTGAGCTTGCGGACCGCGGCGAACACCGACACCGGGTCGGTCGCCTGCGCGGGATCCTTCGCCACCAGCGTGGCGATGAGCTCGGGAGACGTGACGCGCAGGAACGGGTTGAATGCCTTCTCCTCGCCGATGGTGCTGGGGATCGTGGGCTGTCCGGCGGCGCGCTGCGCCGCGGGGGCGCGCGAGGCGCGCGGCGATGGCCCGCGTTCGCGGGCTCGAGCGTCGCCGCGAACTCGAGGTTCTTCACCGTGTATCGTGGCCGCACCACACCCGCGTGTCGTCCGAGAGCGCACCGATGGTGGCGTTCAGGCTCGCGTACATCTCGGCCGGCGTACCCGAAGATCCGCCCGCAGCCGGCGACGAAGAGCACGTCGCCGGAGAAGAGGTCCTTGCCGAAGAGGTAGCCCACGTGGCCGTCGGTGTGCCCGGCAGCCGCAGCACCTTCGCGGTGAAGCCGTTCACGTCCACCACCTCCGCCCCGGCTCGAGCGCCACCGCGAGCCTGGGGATCTTGTCGCCCCTCGATCGCCGAGGCCTGCACCGGGGCACCCGCGGCGTTGCCGAGCTCCTCGTTGGCGCCGCAGTGGTCGAAGTGGTGGTGGGTGTTGAAGATCGTGTTGATCGACGCGCCGACCTTCTCGGCCGCTTCGAGCAGCGGCCCCGCCTCGGCGGGGTCGATCGCGATCGCGTCGCCGGTAGCTCCGTTCACCACCAGGTACGCGAGTTGTCGGAGAGCTGCGGAACCGGGATGACCTTGGGCGCGGGCGTCGTCGGCATGATCGCGGGAAGGTAACGCGTTTCGCCGCGGCCGTGGACGCCGGGGTCCGTCGCACGACGAACCCTCCGGCGCCGTCGCCGAGGAAGAGGTGGAGCTGATCGAACGCGTTGGTGAACGCCACGTCCACGGTTCCGTCGTCGTCGAACGTCCCGACCGCCGCATCGATGGGCGAGTAGTGGAAGTAGCAGTCCGGCGTGGCGAGGAAGCCACCGCCCGCGGTGCCGAGGGCCGATCCACGCTGAAGGTCGTCCCCGATCGCGTCCGTCCGTCCGTCACCATCGAGGTCGGCCACCGCGGGTCCGCGTTGAGCAGGCCCACGGCGAGCGCTTCCCAGCCGGGGGTCGTGAACGGATAGATGGGCGCCAGCGTGAAGCTGCCGTCGCCGTTCGAGCGCAGCCGCTGAACGCCGGAGAGGCTGGCGAGCACGATGTCGTCGCGTCCGTCGCGATCGAGATCGGCGACCGCGATCGAATACGCGTAGTCGCCGATGGTGATCGGGATACCGGGCACGTCGAACGTGCCATCCCCGTGGCCGAGGTGGACGTCGAGGTAGTAGTCCACTCCCACCTGCCGGAATCGCACCAGGTCCGCGTCTCCGTCGGCGTCGAAGTCCCCGCTCGCGAGGAATCCAGGGTTGCTCTGGCTCAGGGGCGCGAGGCTGCTGCTGAACCCGCCTCGACCATCGCCGAGGAGGATCTGGAGCTGATCGGTGGGCGCGGAGGCGATCACGGTGGCGAGGTCCAGGTCGCCATCGCCGTTCCAATCACCGGCAACCAGTCCGCGCGGGCGCCGATGGCTGGCGCCAGGTTGATCCAGGTCGCGAAGCTGAGCCCGCCGGCTCCGTCACCGAGCAGCACCGCTTCCCGGAAGTTACCGCTCGAGGTGTGGACGTCAGGACGGCCATCGCGGTCGAAATCGGCGGTGACGACGCCTTGGCCCCCGAGGCGCTCCGGAGGCGTCCCACAGCAGGAAGTCGCCATTGCCGAAGCCCAGGTACGTGGCGGCGCCCCAACGACCAGGTCCGCGATCGCGTCCCCATTGAAATCGGCGGTCGCGAGCCCCTGCGCCGGGTATGCGGGGATCCTCAACGGGGCGGAGAACGCACCCGTGCCGTCGCCGAGGAACACCTCGACCGAGTTGTCGGTGGTGGTGAAGAGATCGTGGCGACCGCGATATCGGCGTGCCCGTCTCGATTGAAGTCTCGAGGACC
This sequence comes from Deltaproteobacteria bacterium, assembly GCA_016713535.1. Classification (GTDB taxonomy): domain Bacteria; phylum JADJOY01; class JADJOY01; order JADJOY01; family JADJOY01; genus JADJOY01. The sequence continues at coordinate 23,420 of JADJOY010000053.1, read as the reverse complement.
AGCCCGGTGGGCTCGAGATCGGTCGGGATCCGCGTCTCGGGCAGGAACCCGCCGAGTCCGTCGTTCAGTAGGATCGAGAGCTGGCCGGGGCCGCCGAGATTGAAGGCGGGTCGCTGACGACGATGTCCGGGTACGGAATCGCCGTCGAGGTCACCGGCGGCGATCGAGTGGACGCGTGTCGCCACGGGAAAGGGCGCGGGAGCGGAGAACCCACCTGATCCGTCGCCGTAGAGGACCTGGACGGCGTGCGTGTTCCCCGAAACCGAGCACCGCGATGAGGTCCCCGTCCCGATCAAGTCCACCGCGAGGGGATACCCGGGGCGCTGGCCCGCCGGGAAAACACGGGCTGAGCGAGCCCACCGAGCCGTCTCCGTGGATGATCCTGATCCGGTCGTTGAACGTATCGGCGAAGATGATGTCGGCGATGGAGTCGCCGTCGATTCGATCCGCGGTGATCCTGCCGATGCCGGCCGACCGCACGTCCGCGCAGAGGGCGGACGTGATGCGACCGGCCCGTCACCAAGTAACGGCAGAGCTGGGCGCCCCGGCCCCGGAAGGATGTCCACGTTGTCGTCGCCGTTCAGGTCGACTGCGAAGGAGGTGTGCTGGGAGCCGTGCTTGACGATCCGACACGAGGCTCGATGGAGGCCGCCGGGCTGGTACAGAACCCCAGGCCAGCCTCATCGGGCGGTGCTGGAAGCCGAGTCCATCGCGAACGGCCGCCAACCGAGGTCGCGACACGACGAACGGCCCCGGTCCCGCTGATCAGGCCGCCCACCTCCACGAGCAGTGGTCCCGTCTGCGCGCCGCTGGAACCGCCACGGCGATCTCGCCGTCAGACCACGTCATCGCAGCGCCAGCGCTTACTCCGTTGAAGCGGACGATGCTCGTTCCCTGAGTGGTGCCAAAGCTGGTTCCAGCGATGGTGACGGATTCCCCCACCGCCGCCGCGCCCGGCTCGATCGAAGTCACCGTGGGGCCGGTGCACCCGGTATCCACCGAGCAAGCCATGAACGCAACGCAGATGCACCGCGCGGTCTCATGGATCGTCATGCGTCACCCGCGTTTGCGCCTACCGCGACGAAGAGCAGGAACACGACTCGTGGCGATTCCGGTGGCCGGCTCGATCCGCTGACCAGCCGACGTGGAGGTGGCTCGGTCCGGTGCGCTCGTTCTTCCCACCTTCGGCGCTGAGGTCAACTGCGATCTACGAAGCCTCCGGCGCCATCGCCGAGGAAAAGCCAGACCTGATTGTCCGCCGTACTGAATGCGACATCGTAGGTCTGGTCGCCATCGAACATCCCGACGACGGCATCGACACCAGGACGCAAGTAGTGACAATCCGGCGTTGGCTGCAGCGTACCGATGCTGGTCCCAATCCCAACTCGGAGACCGGCCGATGCGGAGATCGCGTCGGCCCGCCCGTCGCCATTCAAGTCAGCTAACTCCCGCAGGGTTCCCAAGAATGCGCTCTCGACCGGGCCGGCAAAGCCGCCATTCCCGTTACCGAGATAAACCCGATAGCTCGATGGGTGACTGTCCTCGATGTCGTGCTCGACGATGTCCTGGGAGCCGTCGCCATCAACGTCCCCGACGAGCACCTTTCCATCGTTTGCCGAAATGCCGTGGAGAGGGCGTAACTGCCGGTGCCGTCCGAGGGCAACACTCAGATCGCCGTCTGACGACAGCGACGCCCCTTTGAAAGCGATGCCAGGATACGCATCCGCATTGAACTGCCCAACGGCAAGGGCACCCCATCCCGGTAAGGCGAACGGAAGAGAAGTGTCTTGGAAGCCACCGTCCCCGGTAGACCGCATGCCTTGTATTCCCGAAACGGTACTCAGAACCAAATCATCCTTGCTGTCCGCGTCCAGATCCGCGACGGCGATGGCAACGACGGTCTCGCCGACCTCGTCTCGATCCCTGGCACGTCGAACGTGCCGTTGCCGTGGCCGAGATCTACGGAGAGAAGTTGCAGGTGGCTGCTGGCGGTACCCGACGAGGTCGGCATAGCCATCGCCGTCGAAGTCGCCGGGGCGAAGAAGCCGTGGGCCGCTCGGAAGCGAAGTGACGCTTGGAGAGAAGCCGCCCTTTCCGTCGCCGACGAGCAGTATGAGTTGGTCACCGGATGATGCCGCTACGACGGAAGCGAGATCTAGGGCGGTCGTCTTCGTTCCAATCGCCTGTGACCAGTCCCGAGGATCGATTGGCGAATAGGGCAAGCTCACCACGTTAAGGCGCCCAGGCCGCAGTTGCCATCCCCAAGAACACTGCCTCCTAGCCCGCCGGCGGTGTACATGTCGACGCGACCATCTCTGTCGAAGTCGGCGGTGGCGATTCCGAATGCGCCAACAGGGGCGATCGCGTCCCACAGCAGAAAGTCGCCGTTGCCGTATCCGAGATAGGTCTGCCTACCGCCCACGATCAGGTCGGGAACGGCGTCACCGTTTAGGTCGGTAGACTGAATCGCTTCGGCTGCTCCAGACGGGACGACCAAGCTGCAGCAAACTGGCCCGTGCCGTGGCCGAGGAACACCTCGACCGAGTTGTCGGTGGTGGTGAAGAGATCGTGGGCGACCGCGATGTCGGCGTGCCCGTCTCGATTGAAGTCCTCGAGGATCAGCCCGGTGGGCTCGGAGATCGGTCGTGATCCGCGTCTCGGGCAGGAACCGCCGAGCCCGTCGTTCAGTAGGATCGAGGGCTGGCCAGGGTCGCCGAGATTGAAGGCAGGGTCGCTGACGACGATGTCCGGGTACGAATCGCCGTCGAGGTCCCCTGCGGCGATCGAGTGGACGCGTGTCGCCACGGGAAAGGGCGTGGGAGCGGAGAACCCACCCGATCCGTCGCCGTAGAGGACCTGACGGCGTACGTGTTCCCGGAAACCGAGCACCGCGATGTCGAGGTCCCCCGTCCCGATCGAAGTCCACCGCGAGGATACCTGGGCGCTGGCCCGCTGGAAAAACACGGGCTGAGCGAGCCCACCGAGGCAGTCTCCGGTGATGATCCTGATCCGGTCGTTGGAACGTATCGGCGAAGATGATGTCGGCGATGGAGTCGCCGTCGATTCGATCCGCGGTGATCCCGCCGATGCCGGTGCCGACCGCACGTCCGCGCAGAGGGCGGACGTGATGCGACCGGCCCTGTCACCCAAGTAACGGCAGATTCGCGCGCCTCGGCCCTGAAGGATGTCCACAGCTCGTCGCCGTCCAGGTCGACGGCGAAGGAGGTGTGCTGGAGCTCGTGCTGACGATCCGAAACTGAGGCTCGATGGAGGCCGCCGGGCTGGTGCAGAACCCCAGGCCCGCCTCATCAGCCGGTGCTGGAAGGAGAGTCGCATCGCGAACGGCCGCCAAGCGAGGTCGCGATACGACGAACGGCTCCGGTCCGCTGATGAGGCCGCCCACCTCCACGAGCAGTGAGCCAGTCTGCGCGCCCGCTGGGACCGCCACCGCGATCTCGCCGTCGGACCACGTCACGGCAGCCCCGGCGCTTAGGCCGTTGAAGCGGACGATGCTCGGGCCCTGGGTGGTTCCGAAGTGGCTTCCGGTGATGGTGACGGATTCCCCCACCGCCGCCGCGCCCGGCTCGATCGAAGTCACCGTCGGGCCGGAACAACTCGCAAGGCACAAGGTGATTACAGCACCAAGGGCGACAGGTAGCGGTGCGGATGATTGGACGTACATCGGTGCTCCGTCAGCTTCCAGTGCGTCTGATCAGCCCGGAGGTATCGAAGCTGGTTTTGCCCGCCTGGCCGTTCAACTCGATTCGATCGAAGATCAGGTCCGCCGTGGCGTCGGTGAGATCGACGGGATTGGAGAGATTCGTCACGTACCAGGCCGCGGCTGAGTCCAGGGTTGAGGTCGGCGCCCGCAGTGGCTTGGGTATTGACACGGAGGTTGTTGGGCGAAGTTCGTGCGGCGATGACGTGAATGTCGGACGTATCGAAGAAAGACCCAGATGGAGGGCCGCTGATCGTAGTGATTGCTAGTCGAAAAATCGGCCCAGGCGCTAGCGCGATCGGGCTCCAGTTCGGTATCTGGTCGGCGCAGATTCCAGTGCCGGCCGGCTTGCCGAACAGTGGTGGACATAGCGAGTCGATGCCATCATCTGAGCCAGTCAGATTCTTCAGATTGGCCCCGAGGAAAGGCGACGGATTGTTCAAGTCTACCGTTAAAATATCCCAGTCGCCGGCACGGTCGCACTCTTGGCCGGCATCCACTGTGGTGTTGAATCGGCGTGAGAATGCAACCCAACGCGTGCCGGTCGCTGATGGATCGCCGTCGATGGGGAACGCCTCAGGTGATATGTCCGGATCGAAATCACCCAACGGCAGGCTGCGATTGCTGCTCATCCAGCTCACGCAATCGATCGACTTCGCCCCTGCAGGCTGGGATGGGTCTGTAAGCTGAACCAGAGGGCCGAGCGCGCCTGTGGTCTTGTTGAACGTGCGCTTCCAGATGCTTTGAACCGGGCAGTAGTCACACGTGCTCGGGCCGATGAAGAAGTTTTGACCCCGGGTGAAGACGACCGTCAGCGTATCCGGCCGTCCAGCAAGCGTAAGCCACGTGTGGATCGTTGTGGTTTGCATGGTCATCGCCAGTCAAATTGAAAACCTGTCCGGTGGACATGTTGCGCGCGAATATGTCGGTGAACTTGGGCGCCGCCGGCGGGGCGGGGTAGCAGCACGACGAGGGAAGGCCACAGGAGCCGCTTGGGTGCTCGACGTACCCAACGTAGATCAGGAATGAGCCCGCGGGACTGTCCGCTGACCACTCCGGAAGCTGGGCCAGGGTCTCGATCCCTGGTCGAGGTGCGACGATCTGGTCGTTCATGCCATCGGCATCGGCGACGTGGACCTCGGGGCTTAGCCCGTCGAAGAAGCCGTTGGCCGAGAATCCGACAGTCCACCACGCTAGCTTTCCATCGAGCTGCCTGGTCTTCGGGCCGCGAACGAGGCCAGGACGGCTCAGAACCGGATCGGGCTTCCAGCTTTGGAGTGGAACGACGTGTCTAGCGCGGCCGCGACGAGGCGGGATGTGGGGTATGGCACGACCAGAGGTTCGGGCATCTGCCAGCGCCCGCAAATCCGGTCCCCCGGTGGGAGAAGACATTCCTTCGAGGAGGATGTGCTCTCGGCCTGCACCGCTGGCATCGGCCGGTACGCGCGCTACCGACGTGACTCCCTGTTGCCCGACGTACCCGAGCCGGCGCAGCGGCAAGGGCGGCCCGGTACGAGCGGGTTAGCCGTGGCCGGCACTGGAAAGATGCTCGGATTGACATCGACGACCGCCACCCCGCTTTTCCGTTGGTGTCCGCGGCTTCACGAGCGATGTACGCTCGGCGGCCGTCAGCTGAGAGTACGACCGATCCCGAGACTGTGCCGGCGATGTCGTCGAGCAGGATCTCGGATGTGGTTCCGTTCCCTGGCGCAACTGGTTCAGCTTGAAGGGATCCAGGAGTGGGCGACCAAACGTCGAGAAGCGCGAAGCTGTCCCGGCCGTCCGTTGCGGTTACGTAGCTGTCCGGGAACGATCACGAGCCGTCGTCGGTAGGTCGTGCTCCGGTTCGGGGCCGTGCATGCCGGAGGTGCAGGGTCGATGCCCTTGAGCACCAGCTCGTCGAGCTTCTTCAGTGGATCGGGCTCGGTTCGGGCTGCGAGACCGACCGGGAAGCCGCCAATACTCAACGGAAGGGGCGGGTCATCGATCCCCGCCACGTTGGTGAAGATCCGGGCGGTTGTCGAGAGCGATGTCGGCAGCGCGACGACCGCCCCGGAATGAGTAGCGTTGAGCCTCCCGACGGTGACGAAGACATAGGGAGTCAGCGTCGGTACCTGAGGATCCCCCGATGGGGTTGGAACATCGGTCACCAGGATGTCCCGGTTGATAAGTCCTTGATTGGTCGGGGCGCCAAACACGTTGACCGAGCGAGAGGCATCGACGTACGGCGATCCAAGAGGGGCATCCGGATTCGTGATGACGGCGCTGCGCACATCCTCGATGACCCGGGTTGCGTCTACTCGGGATACGCTTCCTTCCCAGGCGTTTGCGACGAACAGATAGGCACGTCCGTTCGAAGGATCCTTCCACTGCGCCAGGCCTTGGGGGCCACAGCCGACCGCGACGGTGGCGACGCGCACGTCGTTGGTGATCTGTTCGTTGGTAGCTGGGAACGAAGAAGGGTCGATCTTGACGACCTGGACGGTGTTCGAAAGGTAGAGCGGCACGCCACCCACGGTCTCCGCGACGACCGGTGCCCCACCGCTCGTGCACGCACCGTTCGTGTCGTCTTGGGATTGGTTCGTTACGAAAGCGTAGTACTCAGCCGAGCCCGTCGCAGGCTGATAGGTCACGATCTCGATGCCGTACCCTGCGTTCTTCGTCGCCAGGCTCACGACGTCCTCGCGTTGCACCTTGAATTCCCCGGCTATCAGGGCGGTCGGTTGGCTGAGAGAGGTCCCGAAGGTGCTGACTCGATCCAGGGTGAGCGCACCGCTGCCGCCGGCGTTCCCGAGAAAGACCGAAACATTGTTGGTTCCATAGTTCGCAACCGCGACGTCGGGATTCGTGTCTTCACTGAACTCGCCCACGACGAGAGCGCGAGGCCCCGACGCCGCGGGCTGTCCGGATTTCGTGAGGAGTAGCTCGCCGTGGACTCGACACCGCCGGTCCCGTTGCCGATCAGCAGCACGACCTTGTCCGGGTCTCCGGCATCCGGATCGTCGTTCACGGTGACGATGTCCAGATCGGTGTCGCCGTCGATGAAGCCGACGGCGACCGCCTGCGGACCCTGCACTCCGAGCGAGTGAGTCGTGGCGGTGGGAAAGCCACCGAGTCCGTCGCCCAGGCGAATCGTGACAGTGCCATCGTTCGCGTTCGCGATGACTGCGTCAGGCTTGCCGTCGCCGTTCATGTCGCCCGCTGCGATGGCTCTTCCGGGAGTTGTGTGGGTGAGCTGACCCCCGGGTGAGGGGGCCGGTGAGATGTGCGGGCGTGCGTGAGCAGGCGGTGGGCTACGCTCGGGTCGTGAGAGACACTGACCTCTACGCCCAAATTCTCGGAGTTCGCGACCCCTGGACCGTGAGCGAGGTCCACCTCGACATGCCCGCCAAGCGGGTCGAGGTCACGCTGGAGCACCGGGCCGGGGCGGCGCTGCACTGCCCGGAGTGCGGGGCCACGTGCCCGGGCTACGACGCGAAGCCGCGCCGGTGGCGCCATCTCGACACGTGCCAATTCGAGACGATGCTCATCGCGGACGTGCCGCGCAGCAACTGCCCCGAGCACGGGCCGCTTCAGGTCACCGTGCCGTGGGCGGAAGCTGGCTCTCGCTTCACCGCGCTGTTCGAGGCGCTGGTGATCGACTGGCTGCACGAGGCGAGCCTGAGCGGCGTCGCGCGACAGGTCCGCATCACCTGGGACGAGGCTGACGGCATTCAGACGCGCGCGGTGCGGCGCGGGCTCGCGCGCCGGGAGCGCAGGCTGCCGACGCGCATCGGAGTCGACGAGACCTCGTTCCAGAAGCGGCACGAGTACGTCACGGTCGTGATCGATCAGGTCGCAGGCGACGTCGTGCACGTCGCGGACGACCGCAAGCGAGCGAGCCTGGAGACCTACCTCGCGGGCCATTCGGTCGAGGAACGGGCCGCCGTCGAGACCGTCGCGATGGACATGCACCAGCCCTACATCCAGGCCGTGAAGGCCACGATCCCGTTGGCCGCGCTCAAGATCTGCTTCGACAAGTTCCAGTGGCGAGCCACCTGGGCCAGGCGGTGGACCGAGTGCGGCGCGAGAGAACCGCGCGTTGCTCGAGGAGGGCGACGGCCGCCTGCAGCGAAACCAAGTACTTGTGGCTCACGCACCCGGCGAACCTGACCGACGAGCGATGGGCATCGTTCGCAAAGCTGCGCGAGAGCGCTCTCAGGACGGCTCGCGCGTGGGCGATCAAGGAGCTGGCGATGGAGCTCTGGCGCTACCGCTCGCACGCGTGGGGCGCGCGCGCCTGGAAGCGCTGGCTCGGCTGGGCGCTGCGGAGCCGGCTGGACCCGGTGATTCGGGTCGCGCGGATGATTCGCGCTCACCTGCTCGGCATCCTCAACGCGATGGTGCACGGGGTGACGAACGCGCGCTCCGAAGGCATCAACGCGAAGATCCAGTGGATCAAGTACACGTCGCGAGGATTCCGTAACCGCGAGCGCTTCCGCGACGCGATTTACTTTCACCTCGGTGGCCTCGACCTCTACCCCGCGGGGATCACGCGCTGATAGGGGTTACCCACACGAAAGCCGGACGCTGTGAAGGTGGCGAGGGATGCCATGTTGCTCGATACCCCGGGCCGGTGCTGTTTCGGAGGAAGGCTACGGTGCCGGCCTGGCTGACCTTGTCGTAGGTGGAAATCAGGAGATCAGGAAGGGTGTCGGCGTCGACTCGGGCAACCGCAAGTCCTGTCGGCTCGTCCGTCCCGGCAGTGCCAGCCATGAAGTTGGACGAGACCGCGGTGAACGCGCCAGCCCCGTTTCCTTCGAGGATCTTCACCGAACAGTCGGGTGGCACGTCCCTTTTCGCAGCGCGGCGACATCGAGGTGGCCGTCGCCATTGAAATCGCTGGCTATGACGGCCACGGGGCCATCGCCGACCCCGTAGATTGGGATTCCAGTGGCGAAGTGAGCGATGCCATCGCCTTTGAATAGGCTCAAGCTGGCCTCGCCACTGTTGGCGACGACGACGTCGAGGTCGCCGTCCTCGTCGAAATCGCCCTTGGCGACGCTCTCGTCGGTGTCAGGCCGGTACCACGACTTCCTTGATTCGCGAAGTTCCCCGGTCCAGCACCGGTCATGACCCAGAGCTTGTTGTTGGTCGCAAGCGCAACAAGGTCCGTCTCGGCAGGTTGCTGGCCACGGCTAGTCGTGAGGTTCACGACCGCCAGCGCGCCGCCTTTGACGGTTGCGTATGCGTAGTCGTAGGCGACCGGATTGGCTCCCGTGGGAAGGAAGGCGAACTCGCCGAACCGCTTGTCGGTAGTTTGCTGATCGACGCCGCTGGCATTGAGTTGGAGGTTGTTGAAGACCTGAGTGACGTTCTCGATCGGGATCTGAAAGTCGAGTGGGTACAAGTAGTCGATGGAGCCGGGTGAGCCGGGAGCGTTCTTGTCAGCGCGACACTGATCGGCAGACTGACTGGGGAAGGTGCCGTGAACGGGAGTAGGGGAGATCGAGGGTAATAGCGGTCCGAGCTCCGGCCTCCCTGCTTGTTCGTGCTGGAAGTCTTCGCCGAAGAACACGCCGGGCGGGCTAACGCAGCCGCCCCACGTCGTGCCGGCGTCACACACCTCGTACTTTTGCCCCGTGGGGGCGCTGGCAGGTTCACCAGTTCGTTCACACCGTCGAACTTCATCCCTCGGACTCGAACTGTTCCGTTGCTGGCGAGTCCGAGGGCACTGGGGTCGCCTGATGCTGCCCCGGTGGAGTCGGGTACCACCGACGTTTCGTACGCTCGGCGCGGGTATTGGGGGCCCGTAGTGCATCCGACCCAAAGTGCGAAGCCTGCCGCAAGGCAGCCGATCCTGCGTCCAAGGTTCGATCCCGGCGCGACGTTTCGGCTCATCCAGACTCTCCCGAGGATGGGGTATGAATTCAGGTTTCGATGTTGCGCCTGCCGAAGTCAGGTCGTCAACGGTTGGTGGGCAACGCAACCAGCCCGATCACGCCGAAACCATCGGATACGCGAAGGAACCGCCCTGGGAATCGCGCCGCGGCCGTGACGCCGGCGTCAGTCCGTCAGGCCGTCATTGCGCAGCCCGCCACCACTTGATCGGGTGGACCTCGTACCACTCGTGGCTGTCGTCGTACTTGACGGTGCCGATCGCCACCATGTCCACGCCCGGCGGAGGATCGTCGATCTTCCCGCTCGGGTTGGCCGGGTCGCGGTAGGGCGGGGCCACCTCGGTCGCGTGACCGACCAGCGCCACGGGTGGACTGCCCACCGGGTAGGCGTGGGGGTTGGCGAGCGCGGCCTGGACGTGGACGTCGTTGTCTCCGGGGTCGAACAGGGGGAAGTGGACGGTGGCGCGGAGACACACCTCCTTCCCCTCCTTGAACCGCCCCGAGTGGACGTCGTCGGTCGTCACGGTGCGCGGGCAGAGCTCCTCGAGCGGCGCTTGCGGGCTCGTCACGCGGCAGATCCGCCGTCCGGTGTCGCGGCTCACCGAGTAGTGGATGCCATAGGTGCCGCTCGTGACGATCGCATACGCGGGGTCGCAGAACTGTCCCGCCGGGCAGTCGGCGTCGGCCGTGCAGGCGCCGTTGACCCCACGTGGGTCGCCGCCCCAGCCGATCGCGCTGAAGGTGGAGCAGGTCAGGCTGGTCCGGCTGCAGATCAGGTCGTCGCGGCACTGGGTGTCCTGGCTACAGCCCGCGCCGACGTCTCCGAGCGCCGGGTTGGGGCTGGTCACGGTGGTGAGCTGGGACACGGGCGCGATCACGAAGCGCTCCTCGCCGCCGAAGGTCTCCTTGGCCACCGTGCCCGTGACCTCGACGACGTCGCCGGGGTAAGGGATCGGCAGCCGCTGGGTGACCCACTGGTCGTGGGTGAGCTTCGCGCCGACTCCCCACGCCTGCTGCCCCACGGTCAGCCCCGCGGTCTGGCTGATCTCGAAGAGGGCGTAGCGCTCCGACCCGGGCTGGTACTGGATGAACTCGCTGCCGCCTGTGGCGGTGGCCGGGTGAGACGTGGCGGCGATGGTGCCGACGCTCTTGTACGACGCGCCCTTTACCGTGCCGCGGAGGACGATGGGGGTGCCCACCGGCACGAGGCCGGTGATCACCTGATCGGGAACGAAGAAGGCCGGGAACGTGACCTGGAAGGCCGAGGTGTCGGTGTGGGTGCCCTTGGACGACTGGACGCTGGTCACGATCGTGTGAGGCCCAGCGCCGAGCGCGACGTTGCCTTGCGCGGTGGTGTTGGCGCCCAGGTTGGTCTTGGTGAAGGCGCTCGTGACGTCGTTGCCGTCGACGCGCACGCTCAGGGAGGTCTCGTCGGCGTGGCCGAGGGTGATCGTGAGCGGGACCACCGGCGTTCCGACGACGCTCGCGGGCGCTGGGCCCGAGACGTCGATGGAGCTGGGGAGGCCGTGCACGTCCTCTGGCCCATGAGCGCGGGCGCCAGCGCGACTAGCAGGATCGGGAGGGCCAGAAGGGCCGGGTGAGATGTCGCGTGATGACCGAGCCTCGTCTTTCGCCGCGTCCGGTGGCCCACCCGGAGCTTCTTCCACCGCGTCGGGGGCCGAAGCCACCGGCCACCCACAGCGCGCCGTCGGGCCCAAGTCCCGAGCGCCTGCTCGGTGATGCGGCGGAACTGCGGTTGGTCGCCGGGCGAGCGGAAGCGGCTCGTCCAGCGGCCGGCGGCCTCCACGAGCGCCCTGACCTCGGCCGGGTGGCGGCGGAAGGCCTCCTGGTGGATCGCGAGGCGCCGCTCGACGGGCAAGGCCGCGTGCGGCGCCGCGAGCTCCCGGGCCGCGCCGCGGACCGGTTCGAGGCTCGCCGCGATGCGCGCCGCGCACGCGTCGACCCCGCTGGTCGCCAGCGCGGGGTCCTTTAGCGCGGTGAGCAGGGACTCGTAGAAGGCGCCCACCGTCTCGACCATGCGCAGCTCGGCGGCGGTGAAGTCGGGCGTCGGCGCCGCGCGCAGCACGGGCGGCGGAGCCGGCACGGAGCTCCCGACCGCCGCGCCGGAGGGCGAGGTGGAATGGCACGAGAGGCTCGCCACGCACGCAGCCAGCGTGAGGGCCGCGACGTGGCGCTCGGTCCGACGAACCATGACACGATTCCTCCTCCTTCGAGTCTGCGCGTCTCCGAGGCGGCGTCGCAACGGTGATTTGCCCTGCACGATTCATGAAGTTTTCTGCGGCCGCCGATCGTCGGTGACTTTGGGCGTGTTCGGTATTCGGCGCCTGACGCACTGTTCAGTACGCCTGCGCGCCTCGAGCCTGCGTCATTCCTAATCTGCTCGACGCTTGGCGGCCTCGCTACGAAGTGTTCATGAATAGTGCGGGTTAGACTCGCGGGCGGCGGTTGGGCGGTCGGAGGAGACGCGCATCCGGAGCGACGCGATGAAGCCCGAACACTGGCTGCTTCCCGAGAAGCCGTACGCGACGTACCAGCAGTACCTCGCCGAGAACCGGCCGAGCGCCGTGGCCACGGCGCTCGACCGAGCCCGCGGATTCGCCGCCGAGCCCGGGCGCGGGTCTGCGCGGGCGCGGTGGGTCGGGCTCGCCGACGGCGCTCAGGTCGGCGCGCGGTGGCGGGCCACCCGGCGTCGACGCGGGTGGTGGTGATGAACGCCGCCGAGACCGAGCCGGGCTCGTTCATGACCGCTACCTATCCGCTGGCAACCTGTACGCGGCGCTCGAGGGGTTGCGCATCGCGGCGCACGTGGTCGGCGCGCGTGATCTGTACGTCGCGATCTGCGCGCGCTACCGCGCCGAGATCGACCGGCTGTGCGACGCGATCCGCGAGCTCACCGCCGACGGCGTCTTCGACGGCGTGCGCGTCACGGTGGTGGAAGGCCCCGAGGAGTACCTCTTCGGCGAGGAGAAGGCGCTCCTCAACTACATCGAGGAAGGGCAGCCGCTGCCGCGCGAGGCGCACCAGACGCCGGTCGAGCGCGGGCTCTTCGCGAGCGCCGCGTCGCCCAATCCCGCGCTGGTGTCGAACGTCGAGACGCTGGCGCGGGTGTCGACGATCGTGCGCAGCGGCGCCGAGTCGTTCCGCGCGCTCGGCACTGCGGACACGCCGGGCACGGTGCTCTTCACCGTGAGCGGCGACGTGGTGAAGCCGGGCGTGTACGAGATGGAGGCGGGGACGCCGCTCAAGCGGCTGCTCTACGAGGTGGCGGGCGGGCCGCGCGCGTGGCGGCGGCTCAAGGTGGTGCTCGCCGGGCTCTCGGGCGGCGTGATCACGCCCGATCGCTTCGACACGCCGGCCGACTTCGGGTCGCTGGCGCTGATCGGCTCGGCGCTCGGCGCCGGCGGCTTCGTCGCTTACGACGACACCCGCAACGTGCCGCGCATCGCGTCGGCGCTGGCGCGGTTCTTCTACGTCGAGTCCTGCAACCAGTGCCCGTCGTGCAAGCAGGGCTTCCGGCTCGCCTCGAGCGCGATCGACGAGCTCTTCGACGCCACCCGGGCGACCGCCGACGATCCCGAGCGCGCCCTCTACGGCGCGCGCTCGGCGCCGCAGGGGCACCGCTGCTACCTGCCGGTCCAGGGCGCGACGGTGGTGCCGAGCCTGATCTCGCGCTTCCGCGGCGAGTTCGAGGCGCGCTACCGCGAGCCGCTCGCACCCACCGAGGCGGTGCCGGGGTGCTGCTCTTCGTCGACTACGTCGAGGCGACGCGGACCTTCGTGATCGACGGCTCCTTTGCGCGGAAGCGCCCCGACTGGACCTACGCGCCGCCCGTGCCGCGCGAGCGTGGCGACGTCGAGGCGCGGCCCGAGGCGCTCTCCGATGCGCTCGGCGTACGCGTGGCGCCCGACCTCGCCGAGGCGCTGCGCAAGCGCGCCGACCAGGAAGGCGTCGACCTCGACCGCCTCGTCGACCGCCTCACCCCAGGGTGAGGTCCGGGTCACGGCCAGTCGAGAACGTCGATCTGGCCGGCGTAGGGCCAGGCGTCCGGTGTCTCGACCAGCCCCCGTCTCACCGGGTTGAGACGGACGTAGTCCCATTTGCGGGAGTAGCTCTCGTGTCCGCGGACCTGTGTGTCCCAGAAGCTGGGTTGCCAGATCGGTTGCTCGGACGGGCGCGGCCAACGAGCGACATGAGGACTTCCAGTACGGACCCAGCGCGCGAGCCCGCTGGCCCGACGTCGGGGAGCAGAAGAGATGGACGTGGTCGGGCATGACCACGTAGCGCCCGACGCGCCAGTGGGTCGGAGGCGCGCCAGGACTCGGAAAGCAACCGATGTACGAGCGGGTTCGAGAGGACAGGCTTACGCCGTGCGGTGCACACCGTGACGAACAAGAGCCGCGGCGCCCGGTTCGGCCGGGGCATGTCGGCGGAAGTGGGGAGGTGCGTTCGCGATCCGGGACATAGGGGGCCGGCGGGACACCAGGACGCGGGGCACAGCGGATCGACGCGAGCGGAGGGCTGGAGCGTCGGCCGACGACCCCAGGGCGAGGTTCCGGCGGCCGACGAAGCGGCCGCCCTCCAGGCGGTCGATCGCGAACGAACGGCTGGAGGGTCGGCTCCGTCGCCGACCCCAGGTGTATCAGCGGCGTTACCGCCGCGCGGGGGATCGTACGTTCCGTTGGCGTTGACGTCGGCGAAGAGCGGGTTGGTGAGGGCGAGCGCGGTGACGCCGCCGCGCGCCGGGTTGGTCACCAGGTCCTCGGCCGGCTGGCTCGGGTCGACGTCGTTCGGGATCACCGGGAAGAGCGCCGCCGAGACACCCGGCGTGCCCCGCACCAGCACCACGAACCACGAGTCCTCGGTGAGCCCGTCGAAGCGCTCCGGTGAGCGTCGACTCGAGCCGGCTCGCGCCGCCCACGGCCACGGTCTCCACGCTCAGATCCGCGCCCGCCGTCCGCACCCGCGTCGCGATCGGCGCGTAGTAAGGCGGCGTCGATGGCTCGCCGTCGTCGTCGGTCGCGGTCACGGCCGCGTTCCGGTAGATGGTGACCTGGTCGTAGGGCGCCCAGGTGGGCGACTGGACGCGGATCTCGAGGGTCACGCTGCCGTCGGCGGCGCCCACCGTGCGGCTCTTGCCGAAGTCGAGGCTCGCCGCCTCCCCCGGCGCGGGGGCGGCCAGCCGCACGCTCACGAACGGCGCGTTGCTCATCACCACCCGCCCCGCCTGCACCGACGCCGCGATCTCCTGCGCCTTCACCGCGCCCGGCGAGTCGGTGCTCGCCGCCACGAAGTTGCGCGGCGCGCCCACCGGCGTCTTCCACTGCACGTGGGTGTCCGAGTTGCCGGTGGCGGTGCTCACGAGGCCGGCGTTGAGCAGGTTGGTCCAGTCGCCGAAGTTCTGGTCGAGGAAGCGCGTGACCGAGTCGGCGTCCGACTGGATGAGCACCTCGAGGGCGTCGAAGCGCGCGTCGAAGAAGTTGGTGCCCGGCTCGCCGGGCAGCCGGAACTGCGCGGGCGGGTGCGCGGTCGTGAACACCGACGTCGACAGGCTGGCGGTGTCGACGCCGAGCAGCTCGAACATGCCGATCGAGTCGTTTGTGTGGTTGATCTGTGCCACCTCGGGGTCGGGATCGCGGTCGAGGATGTTGTCGCGGATGTTCGCCAGGATCTCGCCGGGCGTCATGGCGAACGCACCCTGGCTCGGGAAGTTGGCCCCGGCGCCGCGTTGCGACCCGCGCCCCAGTCGAGGGCGCCGCCGTCGATCCGGCTGGTCTCGATCGTGAGCGGCCACGAGTTGAAGTGGCCGTAGTCGGGCGAGGTGATCTCCTCGCCGATGCCGCTCGAGAGCCAGCTCGCCACACCCAGGTTCGCGACCGTGGGCGCGAAGTCGGTGAGGAAGTCGTGGTCGGTGGCGACCGCGTGCTCGAGCCCCTCGGCGAGCAGCGTCCGCACCCGCAGCGGGATCGAGATGTTGGAGTCGAAGCTGTTGATCAGGTGCTGGTGGAAGTCGGCGGTGACGAAGCCGGTGGTGTCGACGACGCGGGTGAGCTTGGCGGCGACGCTCGTGGTGTTGCCGGCGCGCACCTCGATCACCTCGTCGTGGGTCGAGTACTCGGGCCCGCGCGACACCACCACGCGGTAGCGCCCCGGTTCGAGGAGCACGTCGCCCGAGTCGCCGCTCGTGTCCACGTTGAAGACCCGCGCCAGCCCGTGCGGGATCTCGTCGCCGGTGGCGTCGCGGAAGAGCCCGGCGCGGTTCGAGAGCAGCGGCAGGTTCTGCTTCTGGATCGCCGGCGGGCTCGGGTCCTTGCCGACGACGCTGATCTTCGCGGGCAGCGCGGTGCCGGTGGGGCCGTCGGCGACGTTCACGCGCAGGTGGCCGGTCGAGGGCAGCGCCAGCTCCACCTCGGCGGTGGCGGTGTCGGTGACCTCGATCTCGTGCTGGGTCGGCGCGCCGCCGCCGTCCCACGGATACCCGGTGGCGTCGACCTCGAGCACGTAGCGCTCGGCGGGGAGCGTGCCGGAGAACGTGCCGTCCGCGGCGGTCTCGAACGAGCTCACGACGTTCCACTTCGCCTGGTCCGGGACACCCCAGGTGGCGAGCGCCGCGACGCGCGCGCCGGTGAGCGGCTGGCCGTCGACGGTGACGCGGCCGCGCACCGAGCCCATGCGCGCGCCGAGCAGGGAATGGAGCGTGCCCTGGACCGAGGCGATGTCGCTGCCGCCGACCACGAAGTAGCGCACGAAGAGCGCCGACTCGCCGGGCGGGATCGCGGTCTGCGGGTCCTCGAGGCCAAGCAGCAGCTTGAGGACGCGGTTGCCGCCCAGCACGATGTGCAGACCCGAGGCACTCACGCTCGAGTTGCCGCCCAGCGGCGCGGGCGCGTAGCCGTAGCTCACCCCCGCGCCCTCGTCGATGCCGGTGAAGGCGACGAAGTCGCTCTCGCCGCGCAGCGTGAGCTCGCCGGTCAAGTTGCCGCCGAAGCCGAGCCCCGGCACGAACGCCTCGAGCCGTCCCGAGCCGCTCAGCGAGTCGCCGACCGGCACGTGCAGCGTGGGGGGCTTGCGGCCGGAGGCGTCGTTGCGGATCGTGGTGCGGATCTCGACCACGTTCGAGCCCGGTGCGAGTGTGTATTCGGTGGCGATGCTGACCGGCAGGTCGTGGTCGTCGTAGGCGGAGGGCAGCTTCACCAGCCCGCCGCCGAGCTCGGCGACCTGCGACGAGAAGTTGAGGGAGTCGAGGAGGTCGTCGGTGCCGGTGACGCGGATCGTGGCGGGGCCGCCGTCGCTGCCGTCGGCGACCACCTCGATCGCCGTCGGGTGGAGGGTCGATTCCAGGTTCACCATCAGCGCCAGCTCCTCGAACTGGTCGTTGCCCGGCTCCCCCGCGGCGCGGACGAGGTCGGCGTCGAGGATGGTGCCGCCGTACTGGGAGATGCCGTGGATCGAGCGCTCCGCGTCCACGTCCTGGACGATCACGCGGATGCGGTCGTTGGCGAGCAGCCAGTCGCCGGTGCGGCCCTGGGCGCGGGTGCCGCCGATCAGGTCAGCGGCCGAGCCGATGCGGCGCGCGACGGACGCCTTGGGCGCCTGCGAACCGCCGCCCCCGCCGTCGTTGCTGCACGAGGTGAGGCCGAGGGAAACGAGACCAACCGTGATCGCCGTCAGGGTGCGCGCGTCCATGCACCTGTTTTACGCCCCTGTGACGCGGAATTGAACGGGAGATGGCGTTGGAGCGTCGGTGCTCCGTCACCGACCCGGTGCTCGACATCGCGACTGGCCCCGATCCCGGGCGGTTCGGGCGGGGACGGGCCCCGCCCCCTACGGTTCGACGCGGGTGGCGCAGGGGCACGCGCCGCGTGCCCGGCGATACGACGCGGGCGACCGCGCCGCCGAGCCGTCGATCCCCGGCGGCCGACGGAGCGTCCGCGCTCCAGGCCCTGGCCGGGCGGGAGGGGCACGCGTCGCGTGCCCGGCGATACGCACCCGGCGCCAGCATCGGCGACACCGCCGATCCCCGCACGACCCGGGCCGCGCCCCCTCGATTCCCGGCGGCCGACTGGAGGGTCAGGCGCCGACGGCGCCGTGCTTCGCCGACGACCCCGGGGTGGGGTTGGGGCGGCCGACGAAGCGGCCGCCCTCCAGCCTCTCGTCAGGAAGACGTCGATCGCAGCGACTCGGGGCGGGGGCGGCGGCTCGCTGGGGTCGATCACGCGCGCCTCGGCGACCACCACCTGATCGCGGCCGTTCTCCTTGGCGCGGTAGAGCGCGGCGTCGGCGGTGCGCAGCAGCTCGGCGGCGTTGGCGGCGTGGTCGGGCAGCACCGCCACGCCCGCGGAGAGCGTGATCGGCCCGAGCGCGCGATCGTCCACCTTGAAGCTGGTGCCACGCAGGTCGCGGCACAGGAGCTCGGCGCGCTGCACGGTCTGCCCCACGGCCGACTCGGGAAGGATGACCACGAACTCCTCGCCGCCGTAGCGGCACACGATGTCGCTCGCCCGGACGCGCGCCTGGAGGAAGCTGCCGAGGGCGCGGATGATCGCGTCGCCGGCCTCGTGGCCGTAGGTGTCGTTGACCGTCTTGAAGTGGTCGAGGTCGAGCATGATGAGCCCGATCGGCCAGCCGCGCCGCTGCGCCCGCTGCACCTCGCGGTCGAGCGACTCCTCCATGAACCGACGGTTGTAGACCGACGACAGCGGGTCGCGGATCGACTGGTTGCGCAGCGTCTCGCGCAGGTGGACGTTGGCGAGCGCCAGCGCCAGGTGGTCGGCGGCGTTGCCGACGAGCTGCTGTTCGATCGCCGACTCGCCCTCGCCGAGCCCGCGCACGTGCAGCACGCCGAGCGCCTCGCCCTGCGCCATCATCGGCACGCACAGGTAGCCACCCTCGGGCCACTCGTCGAGGTGGGCGCAGCGTGGACCGTCGCTCGGGCGCAGCACCGTGTGCGGCTTGCCGCGCCTCAGCGCCCAGCACTCGCCGGGTGAGAACGGCTCGGGGGTGTGCAGCGCGCCGCCCCACGACAGCACCGGCTCGACGGCGTTGCGCGACGCGGAGATCATCGCGATCCAGCCGGTGGTGCCGACGAGCAGCTTCTCCATCGAGATCTCGACGATCGGATACGCCTCGTCGGAGCTCTCGCACGCCTGCAGCAGCTCACCCATGCCGGAGAGCACCTGCAGCTCGCGCCGCTGGCGCTCGAGCCGCGTGTTCGCGGTGCGCAGGCTCTCCTCCACCATGCGCCGCTCGGTGATGTCGTCGGCGGTGCCGACGTAGCCGGTGATCTCGCCGGACGGCGTGAGCACTCTCGTGGCTGAGCCCGGACATCCGCTGCCACTGCGGGTTGGTGTAGGTGCAGCGCCCGCGCGGGTCGCAGCGCCAGATGCCGGTGGGGGAGGCGGTGCTGAGCGCGCGGAAGCGCTGCTCGCTGTCGCGCAGCTCGGCCTCGGCGCGGATGCGGTCGGTGATGTCGCGGGCGATGCCGATGATGCCGATCGGCTGGCCGTCGGCGTTGCGCTGCAGCGCCTTGGTCGAGAGGAACGTGCGCGCGTAACCGCCGATGATGCGCGTCTCCTCGAACGACACGGGGCGGCCGTCGCGCACCACCGAGGTGTCGCTGCCACGCGGATCGGCGTCCGGCTCGGGCGGCGGCAGCACCTCGCGATCGAAGCGCCCGAGGAGCTGGTCGGGAGTCGCCTCGAGCGAGTGGGCGAACGCGGGGTTCACCATGCGGAAGCGGCCGTCGAGGTCCTTGAGGAACACCAGGTCGGCGGTGCCGTCGGTGACGGACTGCAAGAGCGCCGCGTTCTCCTCCACGGCGCGCTCGGCGCGCCGCCGATCGGAGATCTCGCGCCGCAGCATGTGGACCGCGAACGCCACCAGCACGAACGACAGCACGCCGCCCAGCACCACGACCACGACCTCGATCTGGGCGCGGAAGGCGCGCCCCTGGGCGCGGTGCTCGGTCGCGGCGCGGACCTGATCGCTCATCGTCGTGAGCAGGGCGGTCACCCGCCGCACGACCTCCTCGCGACGCGGGTCGAGGAAGGCACGGCGCGCGGCGTCGAAGCCGAGCGTCGAGCGGACCTTCACCAGCTCCGCCGCGAGCGCGAGCTTATCCTTCGTCAGGTCGGCCAGCGCCTCGGCGTCGCCCAGGCGCTCCTCCGCGAGCTGCCGCGCGAGCTCGTCGACGACGCCGCCCAGCTCCTCGCGCGCGGCTTCGTAGGGCACGAGGGTCTCGGCGCGGCCGGTGAGGACGTACGCGTCGACGGCCTCGTCGACCTGCACGAGCAGCGCGCGCGTGAGCGAGATCTGGCCGAGCAGCCAGTGCGAGCGGGTGAGCGCCGCGCTGGTGGAGATCAGGCTGCGCGTGATCTGCACGGACGTGATCACGATCACGCCCAGGAACGTCACGCCGAAGACCAGCGCGGTCGACGCCCGTCTCGAGCGGCTGAGCTTCATCATCGCGCGGCGTAGGAAAGCAGGGGCTGACGCGGCGCGCAAACCAAAATGCCTCTAACGGCCGTAGTATTCGCGGCTCGCCGCTCGGCGGCACCCGACACCGGAGGAGACTCATGCGCGGTCAGATGATGGATTTCCCGCTCACCTTGACGACGATCCTGGATCGCGCCGGGCGGCTCTTCGCGAACCGCGAGATCTGCTCGCGGATGCCCGACAAGTCGCTCCACCGCACCACCTACGGCGACTTCCACCGCCGCGCGCTGGCGCTCGCGGACGCGCTCACGCGCGCCGGGCTCGGACGCGGCGACCGGGTGGCCACGCTGATGTGGAACCACGCCTGGCACCTGGAGGCCTACTTCGGGATCCCGGCGGCGGGTGGCGTGCTGCACACCCTCAACCTGAGGCTCCACCCCGACGACATCGCCTACATCGCCGGCCACGCCGAGGACCGCTTCCTGATCGTCGACGACGTGCTGCTGCCGCTCTACGA
Organism: Deltaproteobacteria bacterium; assembly: GCA_016713535.1. Classification (GTDB taxonomy): domain Bacteria; phylum JADJOY01; class JADJOY01; order JADJOY01; family JADJOY01; genus JADJOY01. The sequence goes on along the minus strand of JADJOY010000053.1, from coordinate 2,854 downwards.
GCCGTGGAAGGACAAGCACCGCTTCGAGAAGGTCATCGTGGTGCCGCTCACCGGGAAGCCGGTGCCGGCCCCCTACGTGAGCTACGACGACTTCCTCGCCACCGCGAGCGGCGACTTCACGCCGCCGGTCCTCGACGAGAACGAGGCGGCGGGCATGTGCTACACGTCGGGCACCACGGGCAAGCCCAAGGGCGTCGTCTATTCGCACCGCGCGATCGTGCTGCACACGTTCGTCGCCGGGCTCGTCGACACGCTGGCGCTCTGCCAGAGAGACGTCGTCACGCCGGTGGTGCCGATGTTCCACGCCAACGCGTGGGGGCTGCCGTTCACGGCGGTGATGGTGGGCGCCAAGATCGCGTTCCCGGGGCCGCACCTCACCCCCGACCAGCTCCTCGATCTCTTCGTCTCCGAGAAGGTCACGATGTCGGCGGGCGTCCCCACCATCTGGATGGGGATGCTCGACGCCATGAACAAGAACGTGGGCCGCTGGAAGACCGAGCCCGGGCTGCGCATGGCGGTGGGCGGCTCGGCGCCGCCCGAGAGCATGATCCGCGAGTTCGATCGGCTCGGCTGGAAGCTGATCCAGGCGTGGGGCATGACCGAGACCGCGCCGCTCGGCACCGTGAGCTACGTGAAGGACCACCTCCTCGACAGGCCCGCCGACGAGCAATACGTCTACCGCGCCAAGCAGGGGATCCCGGCGCCCTTCGTCGAGTGCCGGGTGATCGCCGAGGACGGCGAGGCGCCGTGGGACGGCAAGACCATGGGCGAGCTGCAGGTGCGCGGGCCGTGGGTGGCGGGCAGCTACTACCGCCTCGACGACCCCGAGGAGAAGTGGACCGGCGACGGCTGGTTCCGCACCGGCGACGTCGCGACCATCGACGCCGACGGCTACGTGAAGCTCACCGACCGCACCAAGGACCTCATCAAGTCGGGCGGCGAGTGGATCAGCTCGGTGGACCTCGAGAACACCCTCATGGCGCATCCGGGCGTGAAGGAGGCGGCGGTGATCGCGGTGCCGCACCCCAAGTGGGACGAGCGCCCGCTCGCGGTGGTGGTGCGCGAGGAGGGCAGCGACGTCGACGAGAGCGCCCTGCGCGCCTTCCTCGAGACCAAGATCGCCAAGTGGTGGATGCCCGACGCGTTCGTCTTCATCGACGCGATCCCCCGCACCTCGACGGGCAAGTTCCTGAAGGCGAGCCTGCGCGACCGCTACAAGGACTGGACGTGGGGCTAGCCGCCACGGGCGTCGGGCGACGAGGCTCGCCGCTTCTCTTCACGCGGGAGAGAGACGAACGATGAAGCTCGAGGATGCTTTTCGGCTCGACGGCCAGGTGGCCATCGTCACGGGCGGCGGCGCGGGGATCGGCCGTGCGATCGCCGAGCTCTTCGCCGCGGCGGGCGCCGCGGTGGTGGTGAGCGACCTGAAGCTCGAGACCGCTACCGAAGCGGCGGACGCGATCGTCCGCGCGGGCGGCCGCGCTCACGCCGCCGCGTGCGACGTCACCGCCGCGGTGGCGCGGGCGGGGCTTGTCGAGGCGGCGATCGCGCGCTTCGGCAAGATCTCCGTGCTGGTGAACAACGCGGGCGGCGGCGGTCCCAAGCCGTTCGACATGCCGATGGAGACCTTCGTTCGAGCCTACGAGCTCAACGTGTTCTCCATGTTCCACCTGATCCAGCTCTGTGCGCCGCACATCGAGAAGGCGGGTGGCGGCGCGGTGCTGAACATCAGCTCGATGGCGGGTGAGAACAAGAACGTGAACATGGCGTCCTACGCGTCGTCCAAGGCGGCCGCGAACCACCTCACCCGCAACGTCGCGTTCGACCTCGGTCCGCGCGGGATCCGTGTCAACGCCATCGCGCCCGGCGCGATCAAGACCGCGGCGCTCATGAGTGTGCTCACACCCGAGATCGAGAAGGCGATGCTCCGGCACACGCCGCTCGGACGGCTCGGAGAGACCCGCGACATCGCGCACGCGGCGCTCTTCCTGTGCTCGCCGGCGAGCTCGTGGGTGAGCGGCCAGGTGCTGACCGTGAGCGGCGGCGGGGTCCAAGAGCTCGACTGAACCCAGGCCCGCTCGGTCTGGAGGGTCGTCGCTTCGTCGACGACCCCAAGACGGGGTTGGGGCGGCCGACGAAGCGGCCGCCCTCCAGCCAGGGATCACCCGATCCAGCGCAGCACCAGCGGCAGGATCACGCTGGTGGCGAGGCCGTTGAGGCCGATCGCCAAGCCGGCCACCGCGCCGCCGAGGGCGTCCGCCTCGAGCATCCGCGCGGTGCCGATGCCGTGGCACGCGGTCCCCACCGCGAGCCCGGTGGCGACCGGGTCGCGCAGCCCCATCCAGCGGCAGAGCTCGGGCCCGAGCGCGGCGCCGATGCAACCGGTCAGCACGACGGCGCACGCGGTGAGCGGCGGGATGCCGCCGATCCGCTCGCTCAAGCCGATCGCGATCGGCGTGGTCACCGACTTGGGCGCGAGCGAGAGCACCACCTCGTGGCTCGCGCCGAGCCCCTTCGCGGTGAGCGTGGCGGTCACGATCGAGGTCACGGCACCCGCGAGGATCCCCGCCGTGATCGGCAGCGCGCGCTCGGCGAGCCGGGCGCGCTGCACGTAGAGCGGCACCGCGAGCGCCACCACCGACGGCCCGAGCAGGAAGAGCAGGAGCTTCCCGCCCGCGGCGTAGGCGTCGTACGGCACCGCCAAGAGCAGCAGCGTGACGATTCTCCACGCCTGGTCCCCGAGCGCATGCGCGGCCAGGGCGTTGCCGCGCCTCCTCGCGCAACGAGATCTGATTGACGGAGGTAGGCGAAAAACCGTAGCATTGCCTCTAAAATTATTGCTCATGAGTTTGCG
>JADJOY010000052.1 GCA_016713535.1 Deltaproteobacteria bacterium | reverse complement strand
AACGCGAACATTCGCAGCGTTCTGCACGCTCCAAGCTCGAGTTCACGAGACTTGGGGTCGATTCTTCAACGCCAGTCTCAAAGACGACATGCAGTACACCTCTCGATTGCTTCCGAAACCTTCCCCTTCCCGCCCGACTGGGAGACGAACGCGAAGCTCGAGGAGATCGGCCAGCGCTACTACGAGTTCCGCGCCGCGCTGATGGTCAAGAACGACCAAGGGCTCACCGCCACCTACAACCGCTTCCACGACCCCGACGAGCACGACCCCGAGATCGTCGAGCTCCGCGCCCTCCACGACGAGATGGATCGCGCCGTCCTCGACGCCTACGCCTGGACCGACATCGTTCCCGTCTGCCAGTTCCTCCTCGACTACGAAGAAGAAGAGGAAGACCCCACCCCCACCCGCCGCGCCAAGAAGAAACCCTGGCGCTACCGCTGGCCCGACGAAACCCGCGACGAAATCCTCGCCCGCCTACTCGCCCTCAACGCCACCCGCGCCGCCGAAGAGCTCCGCACCGCCCTCCCCCCCCCCTCCCGACGCACGCCCCCAAACCGGAAACCGAAGCGGGGAGGCCCCCAAAGGAAGCCCCGACTCCGGCCCGATGCTCTTCTAATCACTCTTCAACGTTCCGATAAGCCATTAGGCGTGCGGATCATCCCAGTCCGCCCTCCTGTGGGACTCGCACACAAGCGGGCGCATCCGCCTACCGATCGTTGCGTCGGATCTCCGCCCCGCGGCCATCGATGCAGCCCACTACAGTCCACTCCCGCCGCGTTCGCGCGGCGAAAAGCGTCTGATTTACGAACTGCGATCTAGCAGATCCATTCATTCCCTGGACCCTCTCTGTGGAGACTCCCTCGGTTTAGATGAGCAATTTCTGTGGCTGTCCCGGCGCGGGGATTGCTACGAGCACAAGCGCAACCGAGCTTCAGCGCCGCCGCCCGCTCCGCTGGTTGCGGCCGATCTTGCGATCCGATCGGCGCATGACCCTGGCTCGGAGCGGTACCTCAGCCACATCGCGATCACCGTGCAAGCGTTCTAAACATCGCCGCAAACACGGACGTCAAGCAACGGTTCGATTGTGACACTTGCTGACCCACGATGTAATGGAGCACACGACTCTTCCATAGCGGCATGCGCCCAGCGCGTCGAAGCTCAACTGTTCACCAAACTGGCTTCGCATCCAGGGCATCGGGCCGCTGGCTGCGAGACTTGTCGTCAAGAACTGGAGAAATTTGTCGATGAGAATATGCACACGTTCGACCTCGCGATCGCTCACTTGGCTGTTCGCGGCGCCGCTCATGGCCATCTCGGTCGCCAGCGTCGCGCAGGCGCAGACCGCCTGCGAAATCCTGGTCTCGGGTGGAATCTACGACTACCGGCGTGTGACGACACAAGATCAGTTCACGTCGGAACCGCGAATTGGCTATATCAGAAGCAGTTCGAGAGCTTTGGCCATGCAAGCTCTGCGGGACTTTCGGTCGGCATTCCCGTCAGCGAAATTCTAGTGGACCTTGGCTTCAACGCCGATGACTCGGGCTATAGCCAGTTCATGAAGGAACTTAGTCAAGGTGGCGTCGCGACAATCGCCGCCAAGAGCAAACGCTCGCTCGACTCGAAGGCGATCAACGAAAAGGTGATTCAGGCTGCCAAGGAGTGCCTCGAGAACGATCTGGGATTGTATGTTCAGATCCTCCACAGCTCGGCAGATCCGATGGCGTTTCGGGTGAAGGCCGTGTTCAAGCCTGACACCAGTGGCGAGGTAGTGACGGTCCGAGCCTTTGAACACGAGCCGGTGAACCTCGACTGTGGCGCGAATGCGTTCAAGGTGGACCAGAAGATCGACCTCGCTGGCTGGGAATTCCTGTGCAAGCGCGCATCGAAGGATGCGGTGTTGATCTCGGCGAACTTCGACCACATGGTGAGACTCGGTACGGACCACCTCGAACTCCCCAGACTAAAGGATCCCGACGAGTGGAAAGTGGGCCCGCCGCCGCCGCCGCCAACCCGTGACTACGTGATCACTGTCCATACCGGAAACAAGGAGGACTCGCAGACCAACTGACTGGATCGTGGCGACGATCCACGGCGAAAGGCCACGATCAGCCAGACGCTCGATCGTGCACACCACGACGATTTCCAGCGGAACAAGTGGGATTCGTTCACCGTCTCGACGACCAAGGATCTGGGTGCGATTCGCTCGGTTGAGCTTGCCCAGAAGCCAAAGAAGAAGGGCGAAGGGTACAACGACTGGTACCTCGAGTCGGTGTTCGTGGAGCTGAACGGAGACGAGCTCTGCGCTTGGGGCCGGGGCGGGGAAACGGCAGCGTGGTTCGGCGACACCAAGACGAAAACTAAGCGACGCGTCCTCAAGTGTGACTAGACGGGACGGGGCTTGTCTCCGTCACCGCTAACCTTCGGTCCGGGTCTGCTAGGTGCAGGCCCGGGCCGAACGGCCGGGCGAGAAGCGCTCACGACCCATGCCGCCGCACGCGATGTCACAGGACCTCGTGGGCGAGATCCGAGAGGGTACCCGAGCCTGGGGAAGCGCTTCATCGCCCACCTTGGGCTCGACAAGGTCGATTTTCGTCGGCACGGAGCGTCCCTCCGACAACGTGTTCAGCGGCTGGGGCTCGACGGGGCGCTCGTCCAGCCATTCCCCGGACGGCTGGGTCCACACCGACGGCCCGTGGTCAATTCACAAAGGCGTGAACAATCGGCGGATGTACATGGCGCGAGACAACCCAACGACGGGCTCTTGGACCACCTGGTACGAGCTCGAGGGCGAGACCGACGATCGACCTGGGCTGGCGGGATTCAAGGGCGACCTCTTGGCCATCCACCGCGGGCTCGATAATCAGATCTGCGTCAAGAACATCACCAGAAACGTAGGCTGGAAGTCGGAGGGGCCGTTCGACGTCTGCACCACCGTCGATGGTCGAGTTCGGCGCAGGCTCTTTGTCGTCCACAGGCTCACCGTCATGAACGGCCGGCTTTATGCGACGAGCACGGCCCACAACTTGGGCATGTACTACCTCGACGTCACGCCCTGAGATCGGGCAATTCGGGCTCGGCGGTCCTCACCTCACGAGGGGCGCCGAGCCCGGCCTCGCATCACGCCCCGCCCATGATCGGGAATGAGTCGCAGGGCGCGGCTCCGGCGCCGTCATCCCAGCAGGACTCCGCCGCATGACGATCGGCGGAGTTGCAGGTGCGGCGGCATCTCGTATCGCCGGACCGCCGGGGGCGGGCCCTCCGAGGGAGGTGCGGTGGTTCGGAGGCAGGCTTTTCCGGGCAGGCTCCTTTAGAATCGGTGCGAGGATCGTCGGATCGCCTCTCCCACCTCCCCTCATGCCCCTCACCTCCGCTCAGGTCCGCGCCGAGATGGCGGAGGCGCTCGGGCTGGATCTGGTCGGGCCGTATGCGGAGCATCCGCTCGCGAACGAGACGCTGCCGCAGGCGCCGTCGCGGTGGTACCTGACCGGCTTCTTGGTGCCGTTCGAGGCGGCGGCGGAGGTTCGTAGCGATCCGACGGCCACCGAGGAGATCGCGAGCGGGACCGAGGGCGGTGCGGGCGGTGACGACGACGAGGCGCCGGAATCGGCGTCGGCGCGGCGGGTGTATTTCCCCTCGTCCATCGGGCTTTCGGTGCTGGTTCCGAAGGCGAGCGAGCGCCTCGAGGTCACGGTCTCGTGGGGTGACTACAAGCGCGAGGGCGCCGACGAGGAAGAAGATCCCGAGGAGGATCCCGACGACGAGCCCGGTACGAAGGGAAAGTCCCGCCGCCGGGTGTGGCAGCGCACCCAGCGCACCGAGACGGTCTCGGTGCCGCTCGGCGGCCGCCGCAAGAAGCGCGACGAGTTCGACGTGCCGGGGAGCAACGGCCTCCAGCTCGTGATCCGCGAGCGCGTGATCGGCGCGCGCGCCGCGGGCCTGGCGCCGGGAGGCACGCGGGTGGTTTCGCTCTTCCTCGTGAACCGGCGCGACGCGATCACGTCCGGTCCGCGCAAGGACGAGAGCTTCGCCTTCCAGGCGGCGCTGCGCGTGCGCTGCGCGGAAGGGTTCGTGCCGCGCCCCAACCCGCGCGGGCGGGATGGCGAGGACTGGGACGATCGGGTCGCCGACTTCCAGTACCGCGACGTGTGCGAGTTCGGGGGTGGGGGCACGGCGTGGCCACGCGCTTGGTCGAGTCCCGCGACGGCCGCTGCGACACGATCGAGACCACCTGGATCCCGCGCGCCGAGGTCGAGAAGGTCGTCCCCGCCGACGTGCCCGGCGTGGAGCTCGGCATGGAGGCGCTCGCGGCCGCCGAGACCGCCGCCGAGCTGACCGCGAAGCTCACGGCGCTGGTCGAGGGCTATCGAGGCTGGATCGATCTCCAGCGGAGGGCACGCCCCACCGACCCACGCCACGCGGAGGTGGCCGACGAACTGATGCGCCGCGCCGACGGGGTACGCGCGCGCATCCGCGACGGCATCGCGCTGCTCGCGGCCGACGCCAACGCGTTCGAGGCGTTCCGGATCGCGAACCGCGCGATGGCGCTCCAGGCGCGGCGGCGCCGCAAGGACTTCGACGGCACCGGCGAGGCGCCACGCTGGCGGCCCTTCCAGCTCGCGTTCGTGCTGCTCAACCTGCGCGGGCTCGCCGACCCCACCGACCTCGATCGCCAGACCGTCGACTTGCTCTTCTTCCCCACCGGCGGCGGCAAGACCGAGGCCTATCTCGGCCTCGCTGCGTTCACGCTGGTGTACCGGCGCCTCACCCACCCGGGGATCTCGTCGGCGGGCGTGACGGTGCTGATGCGCTACACGCTGCGGCTGCTCACGCTCGACCAGTTGAGCCGCGCCGCCACGCTCGTCTGCGCCCTCGAGCTGATGCGGCAGAAAGAGCCCGACCGGCTCGGCCCGTGGCCATTCGAGATCGGCCTCTGGGTAGGCCGCGCGGCCACGCCCAATCGCATGGGCAAGAAGGGCGACAACGATCCGCACAGTGCCTACAAGCGGACGCTGCGCTTCTACAACGACGACAAGCGCCACCCGAGCCCGATCCCGCTCGAGACGTGCCCGTGGTGCGACACCAAGTTCAAGCGCGACTCGTTCGTGCTGGCGCCGACTCCGGAACGCCCCACCGACCTCGACGTCTACTGCATCGGGCGCCGCTGCGACTTCTCGGGTTCCGCGAAGCGGAAGCTGCCGATCCTCGCCGTCGACGAGCCGATCTACCGCCGCCTCCCGTGCTTCCTGATCGCGACGGTGGACAAGCTCGCGAGCCTGCCATGGGTGGGCCAGGTGGGGGCGCTCTTCGGCAAGGTGGACCGCTTCGACGCGAACGGCTTCTACGGCGCCGCCGACCCCGGACCCGGCCGCCCGCTCGAATGCGGCACCCTGCCGCCGCCCGAGCTCGTGATCCAGGACGAGCTGCACCTGATCTCCGGCCCCCTCGGTACGATGGTGGGGCTCTACGAGACCGCGATCGACGCGCTCGCGTCGCGGCCGATCGGCGAGCCGCCGCGGCCGATTGGGCCCAAGGTCGTCGCGTCCACGGCCACCATCCGCCGCGCCGAGAAGCAGATCGGGGCGCTCTTCGCCCGCGCCGCGGTCGAGATCTTCCCGCCGCCCGGGCCGGACGTGCGCGACTCCTACTTCGCACGCACGGTGCGCGCCGCTGACCCCGCGAGCGCGCCGACGCCCGAGGCCAAGAACGCGCGCCTCTACCTGGGGGTCGCGGCGCAGGGACGCAGCCTCAAGGTGGTGCTGCTGCGCACGTACCTGGCGCTCATGGCCGCGGCGCAGCGCGCCTGGAACGCCGCGGGCGCGGACGGCGTGGCCCAAAGCCCTGCCGACCCGTACATGACGCTGGTCGGCTACTTCAACAGCCTGCGCGAGCTGGGCGGCAGCCGCCGAATCGTGGAGGACGAGGTGCGCTCCCGCCTCACCGACTACGGCCGCGCGCGCCGCCGCGCCGGCGAGAAGGACGGGCTCTTCGCCAACCGCACCATCCGCTACGACGTCGTCGAGCTGACCAGCCGCGAGCCCACCTCCAAGGTCGCGGACACCAAGCGCCGCTTGGCGCTCGGCTTCGTCGACCCCGAGCGCGTCGACGTCGCCCTCGCCACCAACATGATCTCCGTGGGCCTCGACATCACCCGCCTCGGGCTCATGGTGGTGCTCGGTCAGCCCAAGACCACCGCCGAGTACATCCAGGCCACGAGCCGCGTCGGCCGCGACGACAAGCGCCCCGGCCTGGTGGTGACGCTCCTCAACGTCCACCGCCCCCGCGACCGCTCCCACTACGAGCGCTTCGCGGCGTTCCACGAGAGCTTCTACCGGAGCGTCGAGGCCACGAGTGTCACTCCCTTCGCGCCGCGCGCTGTGGACCGGGCGCTGGCGGCGGTCACGGTGGGGCTCGCGCGCCACGGCTTGCCCGAGCTGACCGCAGCGAAGAGAGCCGGCGAGGTCGAGCGCGCGCGACCCAAGCTCGGCTTCGTCGCGAACGCGATCGGTGACCGCGCCGTCGCGCACGACCGGGCACTGCAAGGCGACGCCGCCGAGGACCTGCGCCGCCGCATGCGCGATCGCGTGGAGGATCTCCTCGACGCGTGGACCCGCCGCGCCCGCGAGGCGACCGAGCTCCAGTACCAGCGCGAGGTCGGCGGCGCGCCGCCCTTGCTGTTCGACCCTCTCGATCCCGAGCTCGAGCGCTCGACGCGCGACGCGCGGCGCTTCAAGGCGCACCGCTCGCTCCGCGACGTCGAGCCGTCGGTCAACGTGTGGGTGAAGACCAGCGACGGTGTCGAGGTGGAAACCGAGCCCGGCGAGGCCGATCCGTGAGCGGGCCGGCGGACAGACGCAAGCAACCTCGGCGCGCCCACGCCCAGCTCCGCCAGAGCCAGGTGGTCACCACGTTCGGCCCGGGGGCGCTCCTCGACCTCCCCAACCACTCGGTGATCGTCGCCGGGCTCGAGCAGTGGGGCGATCCGCTGCGCGAGGACGCCTACCGGCCGATCCTGGAGGCGCGCCTCCAGGAGCGCGTGAGCCGGGCGCTCGACGGCGCGAAGGTGCGGATGTACGCGCCGCCCGTCGATCCCGAGCGCGAGGACGGCCGCGGCGCCACCGCCGGCGTGCGCGCGATCGTGTTCCCCGAGTGGTTCGTGTCGCAGCACGACGAGTCGCCGCGACCCGACGTTCGCTCGCGGCGGTTGCTCCGCCGCGGCGATCTGGTGAAGGGCCAGTATTTCGGGCCTGACAAGAAGCGCTATCCGGTGGTGCCGGTGCGGTTCCTCCAGGCGTGCGTCGCCGGGCATATCTCCGATCTCGACTGGCACGGCTTCGCTCACGAGTTCCAGGGCTCGTGCAGGCGCGCGCTGTGGCTCGACGAGCACGGCTCGACCGGCGACCTCGGCGACATCGCGGTGCGCTGCGAGTGTGGGCGCGCGCCGCGGCGCCTCTCGACGGCGCTCACCAAGCCGGACCGGCCCTCGCCGCTCGGGATCTGCCGAGGCCAGCGGCCGTGGCTGGGGCCGAACGCGAGGGAGGAGTGCCGTGACGTCGACGACAAGCCACGCCAGAACCGCTTGCTCATCCGCCACGCCTCGAACGCCTACTTCGCGCAGACGATGAGCGTCATCGCCATCCCCGACGCCGACCTCGCGGTGCACGACGCCGTCGAGCTCGTGTGGGAGGACCACCTGCTCTACGTCGAGAGCGTGGATGAGCTGGTGCGCGACCGTCGCAAGGCGCGGGTGGCGGCGGCCCTCGAGGGCTTCACCGACGAGCAGGTGTGGGCCGAGATCCAGCGCCGCAGGCGCGCCAGCAGCGGCGGCGGAGGTGCGCGCGAGGAGAAGTCGCTCAAGCAAGCCGAGATCGAGACCCTGCTCAGCCCGCGCGACTCGATCGGCCAGGACGTGCCGGACGCGGACTTCTACGCCACTCGCGCGCCGCTACCCGAGCGACGCGTGGGTGCGCTGAGCAAGGTGGCGCGAGTGGTGCTGGTGCACCGGCTGCGCGAGGTCACGGCGCAGGTGGGCTTCACGCGCTTCGAGGCGCCCTTCACCGACGTGGATGGCGAGCTCGCGCTCAACGTGGTGCGCGCGGCGCTGGCCCGCGAGATGACGTGGGTGCCCGCGGTCGAGAACCGCGGCGAGGGGCGTCTTCGTGGCGCTCGATGCCGACGTCCTCGCGAAGTGGGAGACGCGCCCGGAGGTGGTGCGGCGCGGGGACGCGCTGGTCGCCGGCTTCAACGCGTGGCTCGCGGCGCATCCAGGCTCGAAGGCGAAGTTTCCGGGCGTGCGCTACGTCATGCTGCACACGCTCTCGCACATGCTGATGACCGCGGTGGCCCTCGAGTGCGGCTACGCGGCGACCTCGATCCGCGAGCGCGTCTACGCGACCGAGTCCGGGTGCGGGATCCTCCTCTACACCGGCACGCCCGACGCCGAAGGGACGCTCGGGGGGCTGGTCGAGGTGGGCCGGAACGTCGGCGCGCACCTGCGGGCCGCGCTCGACTACGGTCGGCTGTGCTCGAACGACCCGATCTGCGCCCAGCACCGCCCCGACAACCGGCAGGAGGAGCGCTTCCTCCACGGCGCCGCGTGCCACGGCTGCTTGCTGATCGCCGAGACCTCGTGCGAGCGGCGCAACGAGTTCCTCGATCGGGCGCTGGTGGTGGAGACGGTCGAGAACCTCGAGGCCGAGCTCTTCGACGAGAGCGACTCGGCGTGAGCGTGCTCGCCGCGCTCACGCCCGAGGCGCGTCGTGCGCTCTCGCTGGCGCTCGCGGGCGAGCGAATCGGCGCGCCCTTCACGGCTCTGGCGGTCGCGCGCTACGTCGGCGGGGGATGCGCGGACGGCGTGGCGCGTGAGCTCGAGCGGCTCGCGGCCCTCGGCATGACCCATCGCCACCTGGTCGAGCTGCTCGCAGTTGCAGACGCGGCGCCACGGATGCGGTCGGCCGACGAACGCGTGAGCCTGGTTTGGTCGGGGCCCGAGGGCGTGGGCGCGCGCACCCGCGATACCAGCGTGGTGGTGCGCGAGCTCTTCGCGCAGGCGCGTGCGCACGTGCTGGTGGTGGGGTTCGCGGTGCATCAGGGGCGGACGATCTTCGCGGCGCTCGCCGAGCGGCTCGACGCCGAGCCGGCGCTCACGGCACGGCTCTGCCTCCACGTGGAGCGCAAGCGCGGCGACACCACGATCGCGGCCCAGATCCTGAAGGAGTTCGCGGACCGGTTCCATGGCGAGCAGTGGCCGGGGAAGCGCCTGCCCGAGGTGTATTACGACCCGCGCACCCTCGAACCCGACGAGCCGGGCCGGAAGCGCGCGGCGTTGCACGCCAAGTGCATCGTGGTCGACGGAGAGCGAGCGTTCGTGACGTCCGCGAACTTCACCGAGGCCGCGCAAGAGCGTAACATCGAGGTCGGCGCGCTGATCGGCGAGACGAGCTTCGCGAGGACGCTGAGCGAGCAGATCCAGTCGCTGATCGAGTCGCGCGTGCTGGTGCGCGTGCCGGGGATCTGACCGGCGCCAGCTCCCGCCGGAGGGTCGCGCGTTGCGCGACCGGCGATACGCGACGGCGTCGCACCGCCGATCGCGTCGATCGCTGTACAGGGATCGACCGCGTCGCCAACGCCCACGCCTCGTCGTGTCGCCGGGCACGCGACGCGTGCCCCTCCCGGGCTCGACCGGGATCGATCGGCTGGAGCGCCGCGCTCCGTCGCGGCCGCCGCCGTTCATCCCCGCCCCGGAGGGTCGCGCGTTGCGCGACCGGCGATACGCGACGGCGTCGCACCGCCGATCGCGTCGATCGCTGTACTGGGATCGACCGCGTCGCCAACGCCCCCGCCTCGTCGTGTCGCCGGGCACGCGACGCGTGCCCCTCCCCCGATCGCGATCGAACGTCTGGAGGGGCCGCGCTCCGTCGCGGCCGCTGCCGTTCATCCCCGCCCCGGAGGGTCGCGCGTTGCGCGACCGGCGATACGCGACGGCGTCGCACCGCCGATCGCGTCGATCGCTGTACTGGGATCGACCGCGTCGCCAACGCCCACGCCTCGTCGTATCGCCGGGCACGCGACGCGTGCCCCTCCCGGCCGACCGGGATCGATCGGCTGGAGCGCCGCGCTCCGTCGCGGCCGCCGCCGTTCATCCCCGGCCCGGAGGGTCGCGCGTTGCGCGACCGGCGATACGCGACGGCGTCGCGTCGCCGAGGTTGTCGATCGCTGTACAGGGATCAACGACCTCGTGAACGCCCACGCTTCGTCGTGTCGGCGGGCACGCGGCGCGTGCCCCTCCCCCGGACCGCGACCGAACGGCTGAAGGGCCGCGCTCCGTCGCGGCCGCCGCCGTTCATCCCCACCCGGAGGGTCGCGCGTTGCGCGACCGGCGATACGCGATGGCGTCGCACCGCCGATCGCGTCGATCGCTGTACTGGGATCGACGACCTCGCCAACGCCCACGCCTCGTCGTATCGCCGGGCCGCGACGCGTGCCCTCCGATCGGGATCGAACGGCTGGAGGGCCGCGTCCGTCGCGGCCGCCGCGTTCATCCCGCGGAGGCGGGCCTCGAGATCGCGTCGATCGCTGTACTGGGATCGACCGCGTCGCCAACGCCCAGGCCTCGTCGTATCGCCGGGCACGCGGCGCGTGCCCCTCCCCCGATCGGGATCGAACGGCTGGAGGGCCGCGCTCCGTCGCGGCCGCTGCCGTTCATCCCCGGCCCGCCGGAGGCGGGCCCTCCAGACCGATCGCGTCGATCGCTGTACTGGGATCGACCGCGTCGCCAACGCCTACGATTCGTCGTACCGCCGGGCACGCGACGCGTGCCCCTCCCCCGATCGGGACCGAGCGGCTGGAGGGCGGCGCTCCGTCGCGGCCGCTGCCGTTCATCCCCGGCCCGCCGGAGGCGGGCCCTCCAGACCGATCGCGGCGTTCGCTGTGGGATCGGGGACGTCGAGAACGCCCACGCCTCGTCGTATCGCCGGGCGCGGCGCGTGCCTCCCGATCGGGACCGAGCGGCTGGAGGGCCGCGCTCCGTCGCGGCCGCCGCCGTTCATCCCCGCCCCGCCGGAGGCGGGCCCGCCCGAGTCGCGTCGATCGCTGTACGGGGATCGACCGCGTCGCCAACGCCCACGATTCGTCGTATCGCCGGGCACGCGACGCGTGCCCTCCCGACCGGGATCGAACGGCTGGAGGGCCGCGCTCCGTCGCGGCCGCTGCCGTTCATCCCCGCCCCGCCGGAGGCGGGCCCTCCAGACCGATCGCGGCGTTCGCTGTACAGGGATCGGGGACGTCGAGAACGCCCACGCCTCGTCGTATCGCCGGGCACGCGACGCGTGCCCCTCCCCCGGACCGCGATCGAACGTCTGGAGGGCCGCGCTCCGTCGCGGCCGCCGCCGTTCATCCCCGGCCCGCCGGAGGCAGGCCCTCCAGACGGATCGCGTCGATCGCTGTACGGGGATCAACGACCTCGTCGACGCCCACGCCTCGTCGTATCGCCGGGCACGCGACGCGTGCCCCTCCCCGGGGCGTCCGCCTACTCGTCGGTTTCGGTGCGGATCCGCCAGGGTGGGTTGTGGCGGTGGGTGCCGGCGCGGAAGAGGCAGATCACGTGGCCGTCGGGGTCGCGGGTGTAGGCCTCGCGCCACAGCCAGGGCTGGTCGGTGGGCAGGGTGTCGAACGTGATCCCGCTCGCGATCAACCGCGCGACGCGCTCGTCGAGGTCTTCGCATTCGAAGTACACGACCACGCCGGTCGGTGTCCGCACCTCGTCGGCGTGGTGGAGCGAGAACGTGGCGTTGCCGAACGGCAGCTCGAAGCGCGCGTAGCGCTCCTCGGCGCGCACGATCAGCGTGAGGCCGAGCCGCTCGTAGAACGCGATCGAACGGCTCAGATCGGTGACGGGCATCGTGACTTGATTGAGATCCATCGGGAGAGCCTCCCTGGTGACAGGAAGCCGGGATCTTGCCCCGTAGCGCGGGGGCTTGTCCCCCGCTTCGCCACCGGCGGGGGACGAGCCCCCGCGCTACGAATGGCCTCCACGTCATCGCAACGGGAACGACCGCGCGGTCGCGGAAGACGCGCTCTCCCGCGACCTGCTAAACCCACGTTTCTACCCAAAACGGAGGACGACGATGAAGGTCAGCGATCTCAAGATCGTGGTGACGGGTGCGGCGAGCGGCATGGGCCGGCACTTCGCGCTGCGCCTCGCGGAGCTCGGCGCGAGCGTCGCGGCGTGCGACATCGCGGCCGAGGGCCTGGCCTCGCTCGAGAGCGAGGCGAAGGGCTACGCCGGCAAGATCCAGGGCTTCACCGCCGACGTCTCCAAGGAAGACTCGGTCGCGAAGTTGATGGACGACGCCTGGAAGGCGTTCGGCAAGCTCAACGGCCTCGTCAACAACGCCGGCCTCTTCCGCGACGGCCTCCTCGTCAAGAAGGACAAGGACACCGGCGCGGTGAAGAAGATGACGCTCGATCAGTGGCAGAAGGTGATCGACGTCGACCTCACCGGGCCGTTTCTCTGCACCCGCGAGTTCGCGGCACGCGTCGTCGAG
>JADJOY010000051.1 GCA_016713535.1 Deltaproteobacteria bacterium | reverse complement strand
GCGCGGATCGAGTAGGGACCCGCGCCCGCGGCGATGACCACGCCCCGTTGTGGCGCTGGGCACGCGACGCGTGCCCTCCTGACGGCCCCGGCCGCCCGCGTCCCGGCCCGCCAGGAGGCGGGCCCTCCGACGAGACCACCCAAGGCCGGAGGGTCGCGCGTCGCGCGACCGGCGATACGCGACGACGCACCATCGCCGCTCCCGTCGATCCCTGTACGGCGCGGATCGAGCAGGGATCCGAGACGGCGGCGATGACTACGCCCCACGTGGCGCTGGTCGCACGACGCGTGCCCTCCCGACCGTCCAACATGCGGCTAGACTCGGGCGATTCCATGCCGATCGTCACGGACCACGTGAAGGTCGCCACCCGTGGCGACTGTGACATCCACGACCTGACCGACGCCGTGGCCGCGCTGGTCCGGCGCCACGGCTTCCGCGAGGGCCAGGCGCTGGTGTTCGTGACCGGCTCGACCGCCGGCCTCACCACCATCGAGCACGAGCCCGGCTTGCTCCAGGACATCCCGGCGCTCTTCGAGCGTCTCGCCCCGAAGGGCGCGCACTACCACCACGAGGACACCTGGCACGACGGCAACGGGCACTCGCACGTGCGCGCGGCGCTCCTCGGCTGCTCGCTCACGGTGCCGTTCGCCGACGGCCAGCTGCTGCTCGGCACCTGGCAGCAGATCGTGCTGATCGATTTCTGATAACCGCCCCGAAGCCGCGGCGTCGTGGTGCAGCTTCACGGGCGAGCGCCAAGCCTGACGGAGTAGCGAGCCATGTCGAGCATGAAGGGCAAGAAGGCGCTGGTGGTCGGTTTGAACGAGCGCTCGATCGCGTGGGGGTGGCTGCGCCTCGCCGAGGAGGGCGCCGAGATCGCCCTCACCTACCAGGGCAAGGTCCTCGAGAAGCGCGTGCGGCCGCTCGCCGAGAGCATCGGCGCGGCGCTCGTCACGCCGTGCGACCTCACCGACGACGCCGCCATCGACGCCGCCTTCGCCAAGGTGGGCGAGACACTCGGCGCCCTCGACGTGCTGGTCCACTCGGTCGCCTTCGCGCGCCGCGAGGATCTGCTCGGCGACTTCGTCACCACCGACCGCGAGGGCTTCCGCCTCGCCCTCGACATCAGCGTCTACACGCTGGTGGCGCTGACGCGCGGCGCGCTGCCGCTCATGGACGGGCGCGGCGGCGGCAGCATCGTGACCATGTCCTACTACGGCGCCGAAAAGGCGCTGCCCCACTACAACGTGATGGGCGTGGCCAAGGCGGCGCTCGAGGCGGCGGTGCGCTATCTGGCGCAGGACCTCGGCCCGCGCGGCATCCGCGTCAACGCGATCAGCGCCGGCCCGATCAAGACCCTCGCCGCGGCCGGGATCAGCGGCTTCCGCGACATGCTCCACCACCACGAGGAGAAGGCCCTCCTCAAGCGCAACGTGACCGCCGACGAGGTGGCCGCCGCGGCGCTCGCGCTGCTCGGGCCGCTCGGCAGCGGGATCACCGGCGAGGTGCTGCACGTCGACGCCGGCTACCACGCCGTCGGGATGTGAGGCGGCTCGTGGCCGCGCGAACGGCTGGAGGGTCAGGCGCCAACGGCGCCGTGCTTCGTCGACGACCCCAGGATCGATCGGCCGCGCTCGCCTTCGCCGCCCTCCTCGCATTCCTCGCCGCCTGCGAGCGCGGGCCGTCGCGAACCCTCGACCTCGCGGCTCCCGACGCGCTGGTGCGCCTGACCACCGAGAGCGTCGCGTGGGATCCGTCCGTGCGCGGCGGGGGTGCCGCCGACGCGGCGCCGCCGATCCGCTTGCTCACCGGCTTCAGCGCTCCCGGCGTGGAAGCCGATCGACCGGGTGCCTGGGTGATCGCACCCGAGGCCACCCTCGGCCTGACGGTGATCGACCCGCGGCCGCGCCGCCTCGAGCTCACGATCGCGCCCGCGCCGGTCCCCGCCGGCTCGGTGCAGACGCTCGCGGTGCGCGCTGGCGATCGCGACCTCACCGCGCGGCCGATCGAGCTGCGCCGCGGCGAGCGCGTGGTGGCGGTCGACCTCCCCGCCGAGGCGCTCGCGATCGGCGAGCCGACCCTCCAGCTTCGCTTCGCGTTCGCGTCGCGGCCCGCCGACGTCGAGCCCGGCTCCGGGGACCCACGCACGCTCGCGGCGCGGGTCTCGCGGATCCGGCTGCTCGCGGCCGACGCGTCGCCGGTGAGCGCCATCGACGGCAGCGCCGCCGCGCAGCCGGGCGCGCACCGCGACGAGCACGGCTGGCGGGTGCGCCCTCCGGTCCGCCTCACCTTCCCGTTCGCCGAGTGCTGCGCGGAGCGCTTCGCGGGCGACCTCGCGGCGAGCGGCGGCGGCGCGACCGACGCGCAGCTCTCGATCGCGCTGCTCCGCGACGGCGCGCCCGCCACACCCCTCGTCGCGGGAGCGCCGATCGGCGCGAAGGCCACGCGCATCACCGCGAAGCTGCCGCGCTCCACCGAGGCGCTCGGCGCGCTGGAGGTGCGGATCACCGGGTCACCGGCGAGCGAGGTGCGGCTCGAATCGCCTCGCCTTCGGCTGCGCGGCGCCACGCCCGCAGTGGACGCGGCGACCGCCGCCGCCGCGCCAGCTCCCCGGCGTCCGCCAGCGCCGCCCAAGCGCGTGATCCTGGTCATCCTCGACGCCGCCTCGGCGCTCCACGCGAGTGCCTATGGCTACGCGCGCCCCACCACGCCCTACCTCGAGCAGCTCTCTCGCGAGGGTGTCCGCTTCGAGCGCGTCTACGCGCCCGCTTCGTACACGATCGCCTCGGCCGCCGCGATCCTCACCGGATTTTTCCCCGAGCGCACCGGCGTCGTGGCCCAGCAGACCAAGCTCGGCGCCGAGGTGCCGACGATCGCGGGCGCGCTCCACGCGCGCGGGATGCGCACGCTGGCGGTGATCGCCAACCCCAACGCGTCGGCGAGCTACGGCAGCCTCCACGACTTCGACGAGATCGAGGAGCTCTTCCGCGACAAGACCAAGGTGCTCGACCCCGAGGTGCCGCGGCCGCGCTCGATGATCCACGGCACCGTCACCGAGCTCGCGCTCGCGTTCCTGAACCGGGCGCCCGAGGCGCCGGCCTTCCTCTATCTCCACCAGCTCCCGCCCCACCACCCGTACCTGGCGCCGCCGCCCTACCGCGGGATGTTCCTCGGCAACGCCGATCCCGCGACGCTCATCGACACCTGGAAGTCGATCTCGCCGCGGATCCGCACCGACCTCGTCGACTGGGAGAAGGAGTTCGCGCGCGACCGCTACGACGAGCACTTCCGCTACGCGGACGAGGGTGTCGAGCAGCTCGTGAAGCGGCTCGCCGAGGCGGGCTTCGACGACGACACGCTGCTGGTCGTGACGTCCGACCACGGCGAAGCCTTCGGCCAGCACGAGCGCATGTTCCACAACACCACCGTGTACGAGGAGATGGTGCGCGTGCCGCTCGTGGTCCGGCCGCCCAGGTCGTGGGGCGTGCAGCCGGGCGTGGTGATCCGGACACCGGTGAGCACGGTGGACCTCTTCCCCACGCTGGTCGCGCTGGCGAGCGGCGGCGCGGCGCCGGCGGTCGATGGGATCGACCTGTCGGCGGCGATCCTCGACGGGCGCGAGCCGCCCGCGCGAGCGCTCACGTCCCGCAGCATCGAGAGCTGGGGGCGCCAGGCGCTCGTCGACGGACGCTGGAAGTACATCGACGACGGCAAGGAAGGCGACCTCGAGCTCTACGACCTCGACGCCGACCCGCACGAGACGCGGAACCTCGTCGCCGAGCAGCCGGTGCGCGCGCTCTACCTGGGCACGCGGCTCGAGCAGACCCTCGCGCGGCGCGCCGCGACCGCCTTCGCCACCGGCAGCGCGACCCTCGACGGCGCCGCCCGCGAGACCCTCAAAGCCCTCGGCTACGCCGGCGATTGAGGCGCGGCGGCGAGCGCCGTACAGCGATCGACGCACCCGGCGTCGCCACGCCGTCGCGTATCGCCGGGCGCGCAACGCGCGCCCTCCAGCCGCACCGCCCCCCGATCCCCGCCGCACCGCGACCCGGGAGGGGCACGCGTCGCGTGCCCGGCGACGGGCACGACCGTCCGCACCGCAGTCGCCGCCCGATCCCTGTACCCGCCCCATCCCAGCGATCGACGCACCCGCGTCGCCACGCCGTCGCGATCGCCGGGGCGCAACGCGCGCCCTCCAGCCGCACCGCCCCGATCCCCGCCGCACCGCGACCCGGGAGCGTCGCGTGCCGGCGACGGCACGACCGTCCGCACCGCAGTCGCCGCCCGTCCCTGCGCCCCCCATACCTCCAGCGATCGACGCACCCGGCGGCGCCGTGCGTATCGCCGGCGCGCAACGCGCGCCCCTCCCGCCGCACCGCCCCCCGATCCCCGCCGCACCGCGACCGGGAGGGGCACGCGTCGCGTGCCCGGCGACGGGCACGACCGTCCGCACCGCAGTCGCCGCCCGATCCCTGTACCCGCCCCCCATACCTCCGGCGATCGACGCACCCGCAGGCGCCACGCCGTGGCGTATCGCCGGGCGCGCAACGCGCGCCCCTCCAGCCGCACCGCCCCCCGATCCCCGCCGCACCGCGACCCCGGGAGGGGCACGCGTCGCGTGCCCGGCGACGGGCACGACCGTCCGCACCGCAGTCGCCGCCCGATCCCTGTACCCGCCCCCCATACCTCCAGCGATCGACGCACCCGGCGTCGCCACGCCGTGGCGTATCGCCGGGCGCGCAACGCGCGCCCCTCCCGCCGCACCGCCCCCCGATCCCCGCCGCACCGCGACCCCGGGAGGGGCACGCGTCGCGTGCCCGGCGACGGGCACGACCGTCCGCACCGCAGTCGCCGCCCGATCCCTGTCGGAACCGAACGCCTGCGCGGCCCAGGCCGCGCGTCACCAGGGGTGGAAGACTTCCTTCGTGGGGTACGTCTCGCGGCGCGGCTGCCGCCGCGCGAGCATCGGCCCCAGCACCAGCCCCGCCACGAACCCACCGACGTGCGCGCCGAACGCCACGCCGCCGCCGCCCTGCCCCGCGCCGGCCTGCGCGGCGCCGCTCAGGAACTGCATCAGGAACCAGAAGCCGAGGAAGAAGAACGCGGGGATCTCGATCACCTGGATGAAGAAGAAGATCGGCACCACGCTCAGCACGCGCGCGCGCGGATAGAACAGGAAGTAGGCGCCCAGCACTCCCGCGATCGCGCCGCTCGCGCCCACCATCGGGATGCCCGAGTCGGGCACCAGGTGGGTCTGGATGAGCGCCGCCGCGGTTCCACACAGCAGATAGAACGCCAGGTACTTGAGGTGTCCGAGCCGATCCTCGACGTTGTCGCCGAAGATCCACAGGAACAGCATGTTGCCGATCACGTGCATCCAGCTCGCGTGCAGGAACATCGACGTCACGACCGGCACGAAGCGCCCGACGAGGTCGTACGGCTGGCGCGCCGCGTGCCAGAAATACGCCTGCGGAACGAGGCCGTGATCGAAGAGGTAGCGCTCGAAGTGGCTACCCTGGCCGAGCTGGTGGAACCACGACGCGACGTTGATCGCGATCAGCGCCCACGTCACCACCGGAACGGTGCGTGAGGGAATGGTGTCGCGCAGCGGAAACATGGGATGAACGGGGGCGCGAGCGGCGCCCGGGGGAAGGTCGAGCGAGTATCGGCGCCACCCGGGGGGTCGTCAACCGAATCGCCCCCATCAGCGAGAGAGCGATGAATCGAGCGCAAGCCGAGGAACGAATCGAGGCGTTGATCCAGGAGATCCGCCACCACGCGCACCGCTACTACGTGCTCGACGACCCCGAGGTCGACGACGCCCACTACGACCGCCTCTACCGCGAGCTGCAAGACCTCGAGAGCGCGCACCCCGAGCTCGCGCGCCCCGACTCGCCCACCCAGCGCGTCGGCGGCGAGCCGCTCGAGGGCTTCGAGCCGGTCGAGCACGACGTCCGCATGCTGAGCCTGGCCAACGCCTTCGACGAGGCGGAGATCCGCGAGTTCGACGCGCGGGTGCGGAAGATCCTCGAGCTCGGCGAGGGCGAGGCGGTCGACTACGTGTGCGAGCCCAAGATCGACGGGCTCGCGATCCGGCTGGTCTACGAGCACGGGCTGCTCACGCTCGGCGCGACGCGCGGCAACGGCACCATCGGCGAGAACGTCACCACCAACCTGCGCACGGTGCGCTCGATCCCGCTCAGGCTGCACGCGGGAACGAAAGGTGACGGCGCGGGCGGCGCTCCCCCGGTGCCCGCGCACCTCGACGTGCGCGGCGAGGTCTACATCCCGCTCGCCGACTTCGAGAAGCTGAACGCGCGGCGCGTCGCGGCGGGCGAGCCCGCCTACAAGAACCCGCGCAACACCGCCGCCGGCTCGATCCGCCAGCTCGACCCCAAGCTCACCGCGTCGCGGCCGCTCAGGCTCTTCGCGTACGCGATCGGAGCGGCGCCCGGGCTCGAGGTGGCGAGCCACCACGAGGCACTCGACGCCCTCGCCGCGTGGGGCTTCCCGGTCAACCGGCTGCGCAAGCGCGTGAGCACCATCGAGGACGTGCTCGCCTATCGCGAGGACATCCTGGCGCGCCGCGACGAGCTGCCCTACGAGGTCGACGGCGTGGTCATCAAGGTCGACTCGTTCGCGTATCAGAGGAACCTCGGGACCCTCACCGCGACGCCGCGCTGGGCGCTCGCGTACAAGTTCCCGCCGCGGCCGGCGCGCACGCGCGTCAACGACATCGTCGCGCAGGTGGGGCGCACCGGCACGCTCACGCCGGTGGCGCACCTCGAGCCGGTCGACGTGGGCGGCGTCACCGTGAGCCGCGCCACGCTCCACAACCTGAGCGAGGTGCGGCGCAAGGACGTGCGGATCGGCGATCAGGTGATGGTGCAGCGCGCCGGCGACGTGATCCCCGAGGTGGTGCGGGTGCTCACCGACGAGCGCAGCGGCGCCGAGCGCGAGTTCCAGATGCCCGCGACGTGCCCGGCGTGCGAGGCGCCGATCGAGCACGAGGAGGGCGAGATCGCGTACCGCTGCACCAACATCCAGTGCCCCGCGCAGCTCAAGGAGGCGCTCCGCCACTTCGCGTCGCGCGACGCCATGGACATCGAGGGGCTCGGCAGCAAGCTCGTCGACCAGCTCGTCGAGAAGGGGCTCGCGACCAGCCCCGCCAACCTCTACACGCTGACGCCCGAGCAGCTCGCGGAGCTCGAGCGCATGGCGGAGAAGAGCGCCACCAACCTGCACCAGGCGATCGAGGCGAGCCGCGCGCGCGGCGTGGATCGGCTGGTGCTGGCGCTCGGCATCCGCCACGTGGGGCGCGCCACGGCGCGGGCGCTCGTCAACCACTTTCGCACCCTCGAGGCGATCCGCGACGCGAGCCTCGAGGAGCTCCAGAACGTGGGCGACGTGGGGCCCGAGGTGGCGGCGAGCATCACGGCCTTCTTCGCGAACGAGCGCAACCGGGAGGTGGTCGCCGCGCTGCGCGCCGCCGGGCTCGGCGAGCCCGCCGCCGCGAGCGAGGGGCCGCGGCCCTTCTTCGGCAAGACGTTCGTGGTCACCGGCACGCTCGCCGGCTTCACCCGCGACGAGGCGCGGCGCGCGATCGAGGAGCGCGGCGGCAAGGTCAGCGAGTCGGTGAGCAAGAAGACCGACTACGTCGTGGTCGGCGAGAAGGCCGGCTCGAAGGCCGAGAAAGCCGAGAAGCTCAAGGTCCCCATCCTCGACGAAACCGCCTTCCGCGCCCTCCTCGACGACGCCGGCTGAGCACCCTCGGCCCGCCGGAGGCGGGCCCTCCAGACCGACGCTGCGATCGCCGCGCCGGCACCCTCGCAACCGCAACGCCCCGGCCCGCCGGAGGCGGGCCCTCCAGACCGGGGCGCTCCACGGGTCTGGAGGGCGCGACTCCGTCGCGCCGCAGCCTTCGCAACGCGGGACGGCCCAGAACGAGGGGTAGCCGGTCCGGTACGCCGCTTGCGTTTCCGGTTCGCCATGGCTCGGCCCCAGACGCCATATCCGACGCGGCGACACCCGCCACATCACCCCGCGCTCTCGACTCCTGACCGCGCGTCGATCGTGCTCCTCACGATCACGACGCACGGACGCAAGCGGATCCTCGCCAATGACTCGGGCCACGCGCTCCTCGTCCGATGGTGGCAAAGCGCGGACGCCTGGCTCGTGGGGCGCTACGTCATCCTGCCGGACCACCTCCACGCGTTCGTGGCTCCCCGACGGACCGACGTTTCGCTGCCGCGCTGGGTCCGATTCTGGAAGGCCGGCGTGTCTCGCGAGTGGGCCGAACGAGACGATCGGCCGCTCTGGCAACGGGACTTCTGGGACACCCAGCTCCGCGCGCACCAGAGCTACGACGCGGCGTGGGAGTACGTCTGCAGGAATCCCGTCCGTGCGGGTCTCGTCGGCGAGCGCACCGAATGGCCATACCAGGGGACGCTGAACGTCTTGCCGTGGAACGAGAGGTGAGATGCTTCCGCCGGCGCTGCGATCGCCGCACCGGCACACCCGGTATGGAGGGCGCGACTCCGTCGCGCCGCAGCCTTCGCAACCGCACCGCCCCGGCCCGCCGGAGGCGGGCCCTCCAGACCTGGGGCGCTCCACGGGTCTGGAGGGCGCGACTCCGTCGCGCCGCAGCCTTCGCGACCGCACCGCCCCGGCCCGCCGGAGGCGGGCCCTCCAGACCGGGGCGCTCCGTGGGTCTGGAGGGCGCGACTCCGTCGCGCCGCAGCCTTCGCGACCGCACACCCCCGGCCCGCCGGAGGCGGGCCCTCCAGACCGGGGCGCTCCATGGGTCTGGAGGGCGCGACTCCGTCGCGCCGCAGCTTTCGCGACCGCACCGCCCCGGCCCGCCGGAGGCGGGCCCTCCAGACCGGGGGTCGCCGTGGGTCTGGAGGGCGCGACTCCGTCGCGCCGCAGCCTTCGCGACCGCACCGCCCCGGCCCGCCGGAGGCGGGCCCTCCAGACCGGGGCGCTCCATGGGGCTGGAGGGCGCGACTCCGTCGCGCCGCAGCTTTCGCGACCGCACCGCCCCGGCCCGCCGGAGGCGGGCCCTCCAGACCGGGGCGCTCCATGGGGCTGGAGGGCGCGACTCCGTCGCGCCGCCCCCTCCGCGACCGCACCGCCCCGGCCCGCCGGAGGCGGGCCCTCCAGACCGGGGCAGTCGTCGCCGTTGCACGGCCCGCCGGAGGCGGGCCCTCCATACCTGGGTCGCCGCGCAGCTCACGGTTACCGTCTCCAACGCGCGAATTCCTGGACATCGGTTTGCGGGCTCAGGTAGCCTCGCCGGACCATGCGCACCGAGACGGTGAGCTTTCCGGGACCAGACCGCCGTACGGTCAATTGTCTGGTCTATCGCCCTGATTCCGCGCCTCGCGCCACCGTCTTCCTGGTCCCGGCGCGGCCCCTCTTCCCCACCGACTACGAGTGGCTGGTCCGTCCCCTGGTGGACGCCGGGCTCGCGGTGGTCGGCATCTACCAGCGCGGCTTCGGCTCGGAGGGCGCGGACGACCGCTCGGGCCCCAAGGCCGTGGGCACCATCCGCAAGAGCGTCGGCACGCTGATCGACAAGGGCGTCGTGACCGACCCCGTGGCGCTCATCGGCCACTCGACGGGCGCCCAGACCGCGCTGCTCACCGCCGCCGCCGACGAGCGCTTCAAGACCGTCGTCGCGCTCGCGCCGATCGCCGACCTCGCCGCCCACGCGAAAGCCGCGCGCGCCTTCCTCCCCAACGTGGAGGAGGACCTGAAGCAGCTCTTCGGCGAGGTCTTCGAGGATGCCGACGAGGCCTACCGGGTGCGCTCGCCGATCCACGTCGTCGACCAGATCAAGTGCCCGGTGCTCCTGATGGGCGGCGAGATGGACCACGTCGTCCCGCCCTACCACGCCCGCGCGCTGCACACCGCCCTCGAAGGCTCGGGCACCACCAGCCGCTGCGTGGTGCTGCCGTGGCTCGGCCACTTCTTCGAGGCGTTCGGCTTCCATGGCAACCAGTTCGATCGCGTCCTCGACGAGACCCTCGGCTGGCTCACGACCCACCTCGCGGCCCTCGCGCCCAGCGAGGCGAGCAGCGAGAGCCGCGCCGCGCCCACCAAGAGCGGCCCCGCCACGGCACTCGGCGAGAGCACGCTCATGACGCCGCCGACACCGAAGTCCGCCAACGGCTCGCCGGCCACCGACACCATGCCGTCGCAAGCGCCGGCGGACGCGGGCGCCAAGTCCGCCTGAGCCCGGCAACCCCCTCGTCGTTCCGCGCTCGGCGCCCCCGCCGCGCGCCCGCACCGCTCGTGACCCGCCGCCGGCCCGCTCTCGCGCACGTGCTCGCTCTCGCTCGCTCTCGCGATCGCGGTGGGCCTCGCCCTCGCCGCGGCGAGCCCCGCCCACGCCGAGGCCACGCGCCGCCCGCTCACCGACGGCTGGCGCTTCCAGCTCGGCCCGCGGCGAAGCTGCGAGGCGATCACCAACGACGACGCGCGCTGGCAGAGCGTGCGCCTGCCCCACACCTGGAACGACCTCGACACCTTCGACGACCACGTCGGCTACGCGCGTGACCGCGGCTGCTACCGCCTCGAGCTCGAGTCGCGCGCCGACTGGGCCGGCAAGCTCGTGCGGCTGCGCTTCCTCGGCGCCTACGCGAGCGCCAGGGTGTGGCTCGACGGCCACGAGCTCGGCCGCTTCGACGGCGACTTCACGGGCTTCCACGCCGACCTGCGCGCCGAGCAGCTCCTCGACGCCGGGCGCGCGCGCTCGTTCCGGCTCGACGTCGAGGTCGACAACCGTGCGTCGAAACGCGTCCTGCCAGGGCGCCCCGACCCGGACTACAACCTCTACGGTGGCCTCTATCGCGAGGCGTATCTGGAGGTCCTCGACCCGCTCCACGTCGAGCCCGAGGCCACCTTCGCCCGCCCCGCGCCGATGAACGAGGGCGTGTGGCTGGTGCCGGTCACCGTCGGCCTCTCGAACGCGGGCGCGGCGCCCGCGACCGCCGAGCTCGAGCTCGACCTCGCCGCCCCCGACGGCGGCGTGGTGGCGCGCGGCGCGGGCCGCGTCGAGGTGCCGGCGGGCGGCAGCGCGCGCGCCGTGATCGACCTCGGCCCGCTCGATCGCCCCGCGCTGTGGTCCCCCGCGGTGCCGGCGCTCCACGAGGTGCGCGTGCGGCTGCGCCGCGGGGTCGCCCTCGGCGACGAGCACCGCTTCGCGATCGGGCTGCGCACCGCGCGCTTCGACGCCGAGCGCGGCTTCCTCCTGAACGGCGCGCCGCTCGCGCTGCGCGGCGGCAACCGCCACCAGGACTTCCCCGGCATGGGCAGCGCGATGCCGGCGGGGTTCCAGGAGCTCGACGCGCGCGTGCTGAAGGCGATGGGCGCCAACTTCGTGCGCACCTCGCACTACCCGCAGCACCCCGCGTTCCTCGACGCGTGCGATCGCCTCGGCGTCGTGGTGTTCGAGGAGATCGCCACCTGGAAGACGGTGGGCGGGAGCGGCTTCCAGGACGCCGCCGCACGCATGATGCGGGCGATGATCGAGCGCGACCGCAACCACCCCTCGATCGTGCTGTGGGGGATGATGAACGAGGGGCGCTCGGTCGAGATGTTCGAGCGGCTCAAGAAGATCGCGAGCGACGCCGACCCCACCCGCGGCGTCGGCTACGCCGAGCACCGCTTCGAGCGCGCGCTCAGCCACAAGACGGCCCCGCTCGCCGACGCCATCGGCCTCAACTACCGCCCCGAGAAATACGCCGAGTTCAAGAAGGCGTTCCCCGGCGGCGCCTTCTTCGTCTCCGAGCACACCAACCGCAGCCACACCACGCGCGGCGACCTCGCCGCCGAGCTGATCCAGGTGCGCGACATCGACGCCGACCTGAGCCACTACCAGGCACTGCCGTGGCTGGGCGGGCATGTGCTGTCGCCGCCGGTGACGAGCGAGGCGTTCGCCACCACGAAGGCGCCCGGCGGAGCGCCGATCGCCGCCGGCAGCGTGGTGGTGCCGATCGCCACCAACTGCACGGGGCCGGTGTCGCTGGTGGCCGACGGGCAAGATCGCGGCACGAAGCACGGGAAGTCGCTCCTCGAGTGGACGCTCGCGGCCGCGCCGTCGCGGCTCGACGTGCGCGCCGAGTGCGCAGGCGGGAGCGTGGCCGAGGCGCACTGGGAGAAGCCCGGCGCGGGCGTGCGCGTCGTGCTCACCAGCGACCTACCGGACCTGCCGCGCGACGGCTCCAACGCGGCACTCGTGAGCGTGCGCGTCGAGGACGCCGCGGGCCGGCTCGCGAGCGACTGGAGCGGCGAGGTGATCGTGACCACGACCCGCGCCGGGCGCGCGTTCACGATGGGCGGTCGCGGTCGCGTGCCGGTGATCGCGGGCCAGGGCGCCTTCGCCCTCGAGAGCGCAGCGGGCGCCCCCCGCGACGCCAGCGTGCGCGTGATCGCCACCCAAGGCGGCCTCGCGGCGGCGAACCTCGTCCTCCCCACGCGCTGACCGCGGCCGCGGCCCCGGCCGCGAAGGATCGCGGCCCTCCAGCCGATCGATCCCCATCCCTGGAGGGCAGGCGGCGAAGGCGCCGTGGTCCCTCGGCGCCGCAGTGTCCGTGGAGGGCGGCGGTCCCTCGCCGCCGCGGTCGTCCGTGGAGGGCGCCGGTCCCTCGGCGCCGCGGCCTGCCGCACGCGCCGGCCGTCGGCACGCTCGCTGCATGTCGCCCCCGCATGCGTTCCAACCTTCCCACTCGACGAAGGCCTCCCCACCATCCGCCGATCGAGCGGGACTCGCACGGCGTCGTGCTCTTCGTCACCACGTGCACTCGGGACCGCAGACCCATTCTCGCCAACGAGCCCGCGCACGGACTGCTTCGCGAGGGCTGGTCGCTCGCGCGCACGTGGCGCGTCGGACGCTACGTGATCATGCCCGACCACATCCATCTCTTCTGCGCGCCCGCCGATCCGAACGTCTCACTGTCTCACTGGGTGCGGTTCTGGAAGTCTCACGTCTCGAGGCGGTGGCCCGACCCGAGCGAACAACCGATCTGGCAGCCGAGCTGCTGGGACACACAGCTCCGTCGGCGCGAGAGCTACGACGCGAAGTGGGAGTACGCCCGGATGAACCCCGTCCGGCGGGGACTGGTGGCGGATCCCGAGCGATGGCCCTATGCAGGCGCCATCGATGTTCTCGCGTGGTGAATCGAGCGGAGCTCGCTCGATCCCCGCGGCCGCGAAGGATCGAAGGATCGCGGCCCTCCAGGCCGATCGATCCCGCCCGCCGTCGCCAACGCGCGCGCGGCCAGTCAGACTTGGCGCCCCATGCAGCTCGACCCCGACAACACGCCCAAGACCGCGCGTCCCGCGTCCACCGTGGTGCTGCTGCGCGAGCCCGCGCCGGGCTCCGATCAGCCCTTCGAGGTCTACTTCACGCGCCGCCCCGACCACTTCACGTTCGTGGGCGGCTTCCACGTGTTCCCGGGCGGCGCCATGGACACCGCCGACGCCCGCGCCGCCACCCTCGCCCGCGTGCGCGGCCTCGCCGCCGAGAAGGCCCACGCCGAGCTCACCGGCTGCGCCGACCCCACCACCGCCCTCGCCCACTGGGTGACCGCCGCCCGCGAGGTCTTCGAGGAAGCCGGCGTGCTGCTCGCCGTGAACAGCTCCGGCGAGTGCGTGAGCGAGGAGCTGGTCCGCGACATCCTCGCCACCGTCCCGCGCAGCCACGAGCACCACGCCGCCGAGGCCTTCCTCGACCAGCTCGACCGCCTCGACCTCGCGATCGACGCCCGCTCCATCCGCTACTTCGCTCACTGGATCACGCCGCCCGGCCCGCCGCGGCGCTTCGACACCCGCTTCTTCGTCGCGCGCATGCCCGCCGGCCAGACGCCGGTGCCGCACCCCACGGAGGTGGCCGGCGACACCTGGCTCGGCCCCAACGCCGCCATCGCGCGCTGGGAGGCCGGCGAGTTCTCGCTCATGCCGCCCTCGGTGTTCACGCTGCAGCAGCTCGCCAACTTCCCTCGATCGACGCCGTCTTCAGCGACCCCGACCTCGCCGCCGACCTGAGACCCGCGGCACCGCGCCTCGCGACGGCCTGGTAGCGCCGCCGCACGCGCGGTGCCGGCGGACGGCCAAGAGGCCGTCTCTCCGAACCGAACCGCGATCCGGCCCCGACCGCGGAACGTTCCCGCGATCCTCCATCCCCCCCGCGAGCGCCGCCCTCCTCCGCGGTCGCCATCTCCGCCCCCCCTCGGAGGGCCCGCCTCCCGGCGGGCCGCCGATACGCGACAACGCACCATCGCCCCTCCCGTCGATCCCCAGTACACCTCCGACCGAACCGGGATCCGCGGCGTCGTCGAGGCCTACGCCTGATGGCATCGCCGGGCACGCGGCGCGTGCCCCTCCCCCGCCTCTGGAGGCGCACGCTTCGTCGTGCGTTACGCGGTGGGGTTGCCGCCGATTCGAGCTCGATCTGCCTAGCCCCGATCGTGTCCGGGGCATCGACGGCGGGCCAGCGCGCACCACAGCTCACGCTCGCTCGCGCCGCTGCCTCGACCCTGCTGCGCGCCGACACCCTTCGCTCGGCCCACCTACGGCAGGGGGCCATCGAGCTTGCGTCCATTCGTTTTTTTTCGTAGGGTCTCAATGATGTTGCTGATGCGATGTCGATCCTTCCGCTGACATCAAGCGACTCGAATGCAGAGCTAGGCCAACCGAAAAACATTCAACGTGAGGGGAGTTTTCACCCATGCCGAAGTCCGCTTGGTCACGTTCGCTCGTGATCCCGATGGTCGTAGCCAGCATCCTGAGCACCCGATCGGCGAACGCCACGGAGATTCCCGGCAACACCACCCTGGATGCGTCGTGCAACGACTTCGCCACCTTCCTCAGAGGCGATGCGCGCACGTTCTTGAACGCATACATCGTCGCGATGGAGACAGGACGAACCGGGAAGACCACCCCGTCCGAGTCCGATGGCCTCGATGACCCCGGCGGCTACGCGGCCCTTGACGCCGGTTTCATCCGCCTCACCGGCGGTACTTACGTCGATCTCGGGCGCCCGCACGCTACCGGCGATACCGACAACGAGTCGGTGAGGCAGGCCGAGCAGGCCAAGCGCACGGTCCGCCGCGCGCGCGACTTCTGGCAGGGGATCTCGATCTTGGGCCCCGACGGCCAGGCGGGAACGAGCCCGGTGTTCAGCAAGTGCAGCAGCCACTCGGAGATCGGTACGCCAAAGCTGGATGCGTTCAACGTCGACTGGACCTACGTCGCCCAGCTCAAGACGGCCCTCCCCACAGGCTTCAACAACGCCACCCAGACTCGCCCGTTCAAGCAGGCCATCTCGGTGCCGGGGCGGAGCCAATTCCTGGTTCGGTACGTCGCCACCTCGCCCAAGATCATCCAGGAGGTAGCTTGGCTGAAGGACCAAGATTTCTTCGGCGATCCGCGACCACTTAAGTCCCCCACCAAAGATGGGGAGCCTGTCGGAACGGCCTTCGGCCACGTCGACATCAACGGAAACCCGGCCCCCTCGAACACCACGGTGGAGTGCATCGACTCCCGCACCTCGTCCCCGTACCCCTCGGACTCGAACCTCACCGACGGCGACTACGTCTGTGATGGGAATCTCCCGATTCTCGCCGGGCAGGTCTCGTTGCGCGCGAACGGCACCACGAAGGCTTGCCCCTGCCCCCTCCGACGGCATCAACAATGTTCGCTGCAACGCGAACATCTCCGGCTGCGGATCGCCGACCGTGACCATGACCGGCACCTGCATGGTGCTCAACTACACCGTGCCGATCTGGCCCAAGGTCGCCCGGTCGCTGCGACGCCTCGCCGCGCGGCTGCGGAAGCGCCGTAGCTGAGCTGTGATCCAGCGGTGAGGGTCCGCCACGTCCTCCGCTCGCCACCGAGCCGACGCGGCGCCGTTCCAGCAACGGCGGCGCGTCGGCCCGTCCCAACTCAGGGGCGGTACGACAGTTCGGCGCGTTCGGCGTGACTCCACACACGTGGACGTTCTGGGATGCAGCGAATTCGGCCGCGAACGACTGAAATCCTGACTTCCCGGTGATCGCCACCAACGAGCCCCGAGTCTCGGTCAACCGCACTGCGACGACGCCGACCACGATGCGCCGCCAAGCCGCCGCTCGATCCACTGAGTAGACGGCGCCTCCACTGTCTCCCGGACACGCGAGGGCACCCTCTCCGGTGTCCATACGGTAGCTGTCGTCGGAGGCGCGGGGAATTCGATCGATGCGCGTCTCGGCCCCTCGAAGGACCGGGTAACGCTCACCGATGCCCAGCCGCGGACATCCGTAGCCGACCATCATGACGAGCTTGCCCTCGGCGAAGTTTCGACGATCGCGGTCGATCGTCTCGTACAGCACGAGACCGAGGTCTACTTCCACGCGCACAGACCGAAATCCGCGAGGCGGGTCTGCTCTTCTCGGCCACCGTAGTCGCGATGACGGCGGCACGTCGCGATGAACCGGTCCCGGTTGAGCGTGATCGGGCCATGGTAGTCGTCGGTGACGCAGTGGGCGGCGGTGAGGATCGCTCTGGGGCCCACCGCAGTCGCCGTACACATCCCATCGAGCCGAAACGTGCCGGGCCAATCGGACTCCGCCTGCGGCACGCCGTCCTCGACCAGAGGCCCGAACCACGGAAACATCAGGCCGAATCGATCCGGACCGGCGAGTGCGGAACTCCCTATCGG
This sequence comes from Deltaproteobacteria bacterium, assembly GCA_016713535.1. GTDB lineage: Bacteria > JADJOY01 > JADJOY01 > JADJOY01 > JADJOY01 > JADJOY01. The sequence goes on along the minus strand of JADJOY010000051.1, from coordinate 7,259 downwards.
GATGGCTCGAACGCTACCGTCGGCTCGGCTGCGCGAGGCGCCGGTGACCAGCACCAGTGCAACAGCGATCATGCCGAAACTCACTCCGCGGACACTGGCGCGGAGGAGGCTCATCGGGCACGGCACGGCGCGGAGAAGACGTTGACCCCACAGATCTGCGACCCGTGATCGGTCGCGAACCGCCGAACGAACGACCGGAACACGTCGGTCGAGGTCGCGGCGAACCATGAGATCGAGGTACCGGGAAAGCCGTAGGAAGCAACCCCGACGAGGGACCTGCGGGTTTGGTCGACCGGATCCACGAGAAACACGCCAGCCCCACTATCCCCCCAGCAGTACGCAGCCGGCCCATCAGTGACCGCGTATCCGACCTCGGCGGCCGGCGCGCGAGTCAACCTCGAATCGCCCTGGCGGAGGTCCGGATACACCCCCACCAGGCCTTCGTCCTGAGCGCAGCCGAACCCGATGAGGTGCACGTCCCTACCCACGACCAACTTCTCAGGGCGGGTGTCGATGGATTCGAACGGCTGGACGCCGTCGTCCGGCAATGGATTGGCAAGCTCGCACAGCGCGAAATCGGTCGACGCCCGCCGTTCGGGCGGATCCTCGTCGCGATAGAGCGGGTGCCTCACGCACGTCGCGTAGCGAGCATTCTCGGCAGGCTCGTTGTCGAGCGTGAGTGGGCCGGCCGTGACTGGCTGGTCGATACAATGGGCTGCAGTGAGCAGCGTCTTCGGGCCGACGACGGTCACGCCGCAGTGGCCGAACACGAGCGTGGCCGGCCACTCCCTGCGATCCACGATGCTCGCATCCTCGAGTGCTGCACGCGTCGTGCAAACCCTGTTGCCGTCCGGCATGGTCACGCACTTCTCTGTTGGTTCCGGCGGCGGGCTCGGTGGACGGGCTCGAGCCATGCGGAATCCGCTGTTCGGCACCTCGAACGTCACCGTGGTCTTGATGCCAGCGTCGGGGAACGTCACGGAGATCCCGTGGCGGCCCGGCGAACGCAGGGGGAACCGGCAAGCGTGCTTGGTCGAGGTTTCGATGGCTCCGCCTCCGAGGGCCGCGCACTGGCCGTCGCGAACCCAGCCGGGCGCCCTCGCCTCGGGCGACGAGGTCTGCTGCGGTGACGGGTCGTCCGACGGAGCAGAGTCTGCTTCGCCGAAGCCCCATGCGCGCCCTCGCGCGACACCACGATGTCGTATCGCGAGCGCCAGTCGTTCCGAGTGAAAAGCCAACCTCAGCGTGTAGCCGAGGGGCACCACGTCGGGACGACACAGCGCCTGCCCATCGGGTCCGATCACGAGGAGCACCTCGCGAGGTCCGAGCCGCGTCCCGGGCGGCAACCGTGCGCTCGCCGGCTGACCGGCCAAGGCGGCGTTCCAGCGGTTCGCGAAAAGCGAGTTTGAACGAAACCGGCACGATCTGGTGGACCCCGGCTCGACGGAAAGTGACTCGAGCTCGCCGCCGGGATACTGGGCGCGAAACGAGCGCAGCTCCGATTGGTAATAGTCCGATAGCATGTTCCATTCGGTCGGCTGCGCTCGCGCGCGACCGTGTGCAAACACGATTGCAGCGAAACTGGCCAGCACGAGGCGCAGCCAGGCGAAGCGGTTGTGTTGGGTCGCCAACCGAGGCCATGCCCATTTCACGCCGGATCTCCCCATCGAGGCACGATCAGTGGTCGAGGCGAACGCGCCGTCAGAAGTAAACGATCACCGAACCGTAAACATCGTGCTGCTCGAAATCGATCGTGTTTCTAGGTTGGCTGAGCAGATTTCGCAGCACGGCGACGCCGTCCACCTGACGGGCGACGCGAATCTGATACGCCAGATCGAAGCTGGCCGATCCCCAGCTCACGCCGAACCCCGCGGCCCCGCCGTAGGCGTCCTCGGGCACCCCTCGGCTCGGCTCCGGGTCGTAGAGCAGGCCGAGCCGGAACGCGAGCGCGAGCGGCTCGACGCGATACAGGTACTCGGCGCCCGCGCGCACCGTGGTGACCGCGTCGACGTGGTAGCCACCTGGTGGACCATCGGGCGGGTAAAGCGGATTCGACGTGCTGACCGGGTCACCGCTGATCAGGTACTCGTTCGAGTCACCGTCGGACAGCCGGAAATCGCCCCACCGCACGTGCGTCACATCGAGCGAGATCCGCACCGCGTCGCTCGGCGCGAGCGCCCCACCGAGGCCGAACTGCAGCGGCAGGTGCATCCGTAGCCGCGCGCGCCGCTCCGCCCCGAGGACTCCATCGGTGTACCCGTCGGTCACGCTGCGGAAGCTGGCCTCGAACGGCAGCTTCACCACCGCACCGAGGCGTGCTGAGGTGGTCGCCTTCCACAGCACGCCGAAGGTCGCGTTGGTGCCGCGGAACAGATCGTTCCTCGTGTAGACGGTGGAGTGCGACTCGCGAGTGCCGTCGAATTCGAGCGTGGTGATGTACTCCGAGCGACTGCTCCACGCGGTCGAGCGTCCCACACCGTCCAGCCAGAAATTGACGGCCGATCCGATGGAGAGCTCGGGCGTGAGCTCCACGGCGAACGCCGGAGAAACGGCGTAGAGGGCACCCTCTTGTTCGAAGCGCGTGGAGGACGTCTGGCGCGAGTCGGAGGTGGTCTCTTCGTGGTACAGCGAAAACCCGCGATCGAACGCGAAGGTCTGTTGGTAGTTGAGTGACACGACGGCGTTTCGGGTCGCCCACGCGAACGGCAGCGCCGCGCTCAGGTAGTTGAGTCGCCCGCTAGCCGCATCGCCGTCGAACACGCGATCGAGTCGGTATCCATCCTCGTCTTCCGTGGCTCGATCGGGAACGCGGTCGGACTGGAAGGCGCCCAGTGCCACCGCGGACGCTTCCGGTCGCTCGAGCTGTACGAGCCCGCCCGGGTTCCACGACGCGGCGGTGGCGTCGTCGGCCAGCGCGATGAACGCACCGGCGACTCCGGCGGCCCGGGCGCCCGCGCCCACCGGACTCGGCGCCGAGCTGATGGCCACGTCGAAGCGCCCGACCTGAGCGCGTGCCGGTACAGCGAGCACCAACGCCAACAGGAGCGACGGGGTCGCCCATCCCCTCGTCGGGGGCGGAGCCGAGCGCGAAAAACGGTGGCGCCGGTTCTGCGCCCGCGGGTCGAGGCTCCCTCGTTCGGCGGCGGTCTGCACGGGGCGGCGCGAAGGCACGCCCCATGAAACGTCCTCGTCTGGCGCACCACTCGGAGGATCGGTCAGCCGACGTGCCGATATTCATCGTCATCAGGTGATCCCATCCTGGCGACCGATGCGACCGCGCCGTCGAAGCGACGGCCACCCGAGGACTGGATACCACGAAGTCCGGGTTTCTGGTTACGACCCCGGATCTTTCGCGGACCGGCTCGTCGCCGCGGTAGCCGACCGGCTCGGGCGGCGACGGCCGTGCCACGGCTTCCACGTGTTCCCGGGCGGCGCCATGGACGAGGCCGGCGAGTTCTCGCTCATGCCGCCCTCGGTGTTCACGCTGCAGCAGCTCGCCAACTTCCCCTCGATCGACGCCGTCTTCAGCGACCCCGACCTCGCCGCCGACTCCGAGACCCGCGGCAACGCGAGGCTCGCCACCGCCTGGTAGCGCGGCCGCGGCCGCGAAGGATCGCGGCCCTCCACGCCGCTCGATCCACCCCTGGAGGGCGGCGGTCCCTCGCCGCCGCAGCGTTCGATCCGATCGATCCCCCCGGCCGCGAAGGATCGCGGCCCTCCAGCCCGTCGATCGCGATCCCAGCCCCGGAGGGTCGCGCGACCGCCGATACGCGACGACGCCCCGTCGCCGATCCCGTCGATCCCAGTACGCCGCCCCCATCCCCGGCCAGGCGGGCGCGCCTTGGGCCGCGCCGCGTTCTTCCGCTTCCGCTCGCCGGCCGAGCGGGTAAGATCGCGCGCATGGCACCCACGATCGAGCCGCACCCGCCCGAAGCCCCACCCGAGGCGTGGGAGGAAGCGCTCGGCGATGGCACCGTCCCGGTGACGCTCGGTCCCGCCTATCTGGCAGCCATCGCCCGCGTCGAGGCCCTCCCCGAGAACGGAAACGGCGCCGACAAGAGCTGGGTGGTGCGCGCAATGCGCCGCGCCCGCGAGCGCCGCGCGAAGGTCGTCCGCGTCCGATGACGATCACCGACCCGGTGCTCGCGCTCGTGAAGGCGTTCCACGACCGAGGCGTCCGGTTCGTCGGCATCGGTGTGTGGTCGGCCAACCTCTACGGCCACGACACCGGCACGCTCTTCGGCACCGAGGACTGCGATCTCTTCCTCCCGCTCGACCCCGCGAACGAGCTCGAAGCGTGGACGGCTGCGCGCACTGCCGGCTTCGCGCTCGAGGCCGCCGGTGAACCGCTCGGCGAACCGCTCGACCGCCTGCTGGCCGAGCGCGTGATCGAACGCCGCGCACTCGTCAGCGCGATCAGCCCCGATCGCTATCGCGTGGACCTGTCCCTGGTGATGTCCGGCTACACCTTCGACGAGGCCTGGGCGAGCCGCCGCGAGTTCGAGCTCGAAGGCACCTCGATCCCCGCCGCCGCCCTCGAGCACATCGTCCGATCCAAAGCGCTCGCCGGACGCCCCAAGGACCGCCTCTTCCTCGCCACCCACGCCGAAGCCCTGCGACGCGCGACGGGACACGACCTCGAACCGGACGAATAGGCCCCGACCGCCGCCTTCGGAGGGCCCGCCTCCCGGCGGGCCGCCGATACGCGACGACGCACCACCACCCATCCCGTCGATCCCGGTACGCCGCCAATCGTGCTCAGCGCGCCCCGACCTTGATCACGCTTGACGTTAATCACGCCCAGCGTTACTAGTCGTACGTGATCGCGTCGTTCAAGTGCAGCGAGACCCAGGCGCTCGCGCGAGGTGACAGCGTCCGGCGGTTCGTCGCCATCGAGGCGGTCGCGCGCCGGAAGCTCCGACAGCTCGAGATCGCCGGTCGCCTCGACGACCTCCGCATCCCACCCGGCAACCGCTTGGAGGCGCTGCGGGGCGACAGGAAGGGACAGTTCAGCATCCGGATCAACGACCAGTTCCGCGTCTGCTTCCGCTGGACCTCCACGGGTGCGCACGACGTCGAGATCGTCGACTACCACTGAGGAGACCCACCATCATGCCCACGCCCAAGCCCGTCACCCCGGGTGAGCTCCTCCGCGAGGAGTTCCTCGTACCCATGCAGATCTCGCAGTACCGGCTCGCCAAGGAGATCAGCGTGCCGGCGCAGCGGATCGGCGAGATCGTCGCCGGCCGGCGCGCCATCACCGCAGACACCGACCTGCGGCTCTGCCGCTTTTTCGGCCTCTCCGACGGCTACTGGCTACGCGCCCAGGCCGCCCACGACACCGAGGTCGCCCAGCGCGCCCTCAAAAAGACCCTCGCGCGCATCAAACCCTGGCACGAGCGAGCCGCCTGAGCCGCGATCGACACACCCGCCCCCCTCCGAACCACCGACCCGATCGACGAGCATGCCCAAGACCGTCGACAAGACCGCGCGTCGAGGCCGTCGAGCCCGCCGGAAGCCGCACGAGGAGTCCACCCCGAAAGCGCTCGTCGACGGTCGGGGACGCGGCGGGCTCGATCGGCCGCTCCGTGACCTGAGCGACATCGCCGGCACCTGGGTCGAGGACCCCGCGATCGACGCAGCGCTGGGCGCTCAAGACCGCGTGGACGTCCGGAAGAAGAAGATCGAAGCCGGGCTCGCGGACGCCGACAGCGGGCGCGTCGTCTCTCACGGAGAGGTCCGCCGCCGGTTCAGCCGGACGCGATGACCGAGCTCGTCTGGACCGAGTACTCGCAGGGAGGGACCGCATGAGCACCCCTGCCCTCCTCGACCGAATCGGCGTCGATCCCAACGTCTGTCACGGCCAGGCGCACATCAAGGGCACGCGGGTCATGGCGTGGCTGGTCGTGCAGCTCCTCGGGAATGGCGACGGAATCGACGAGGTGCTTCGGGCCTACCCGACACTCGCACGGGAAGACGTCCTCGCATGCCTGCAATACGCCGCGCTGCTCGCCCAGGAGCGCGTGATCGCCAGCGAGAACGCCGCGTGAGGTTGCGGTTCGGGACTCAAAGCCTCACGGCCGCCGAATCACAGAGGGCGCCGAAGGGGTCGGCCGGCGGAGCGGGGAGGTCTTCGCTCGCAGAGCCTGCCGCGAAAGCGATCACCGCGCGGACATCCTCCGCCATCAACGAGGGAAAGTCCGCGAGGATCGTCTCCGCCGCGTCGCCGGTGGCCAGGTACCCGAGCACCGTCCGGAGCAGCACGCGCGTTCCCTTGATGACGGGCTGACCTCCGCAGATCGCCGGGTCCCGCGTGAGGTGGTCTTGCCAGCGCATATCACCCACCCGTCCGAGGTCTGGGGCGGCCTCAGTCCGCGATCCGGTCCTACTCTAACGGCACCGCGCCGCGATGCGCCCCCCGGAGGGTCGCGCGTCGCGCGACCGGCGATACCCCCCCCCCCGCCGGGGCCCCGCCGCGCCCCCCCCCCCCCCCCGCGCCGCCGCACCACCGCCTCTCCCGTCGATCCCGGTACGCCGCCCCCACCCCGGTGGAGGGCGGCGGTCCCTCGCCGCCGCCACGTCCGCGCCCACCCCATCCGATCGCGCCCGAATCCGTACCCGATCCGCCCCCGAACCCACCCCGATTTCACCCGAATTCCGCCCGATTTCCCGCGGGAAATGCCCCGAAAAGCCGGCCCTGGAGGCCCAGTTTTGCCGCTTTTCGCGGTGGAATCCGGCCCAAACCGGCCTGTAAAGCTGTAGCCGTACAAATTTGTAAAGCAGTTGCTTTACGATTTTGTATAGCAAGTGCTTTACAACCGCCCCCTCACCGGCCCCGCCTCCGACCCCGCCGGATCACCCCGGCGAGCATCGGCGCCGCCGGCGCGAGGAGCGCGGTGACCTCGCCGACCGACCCGCACCAGCCGGGCCCGCCGGTCGAGGTGACGTTGCACACCACCTCGCCGCTCGCCGGCACGGGAATCGGGCAGATGCCCATCGACATCCCGTTCACCACGATCGACACCGGCCCCGCCACCGCCTCGGGCTGGCAGTAGTAGTCGCCGCCCGCCGTCAGGCTGTTCGGGTACGGCCCCGCCGCTCGCGAGTCCTTGCAGGTGACGAGCGATCCATCGGCCGCCGGATTGCCGTTGATCGTCACCCGCCCCCGCACGTACCCCGCCCAGCTCGGCGCCGCCGCTGCCAGCGTCAGCACCGCCGCCACATAAGCCACCCACAGCCAAGTGTTCCTTCGCATCGAT
>JADJOY010000050.1 GCA_016713535.1 Deltaproteobacteria bacterium | reverse complement strand
GGACCGGGAAGTAGCCTTCCTTGTAGCGCGGCTTGTAGCCGAGGTTGGGCGAGCCGTCGATCTCGGTCGGGCGACCCGAGTTCCACTGACCTTCCACCGAGTCGAGGAAGTAGTGGGAGGCGTTGACGCCCGACTCGAAGTGGACCTTGTCGAAGATGAAGAACTCGGCCTCGGGTCCGAAGTAGCAGGTGTCACCGATGCCGGTCGACTTGAGGTACGCCTCGGCCTTGCGCGCGATGTTGCGCGGATCGCGCGAGTAGTCCTGCTTGGTGACCGGGTCGACGATGTTGCAGATCAGCGAGAGCGTCGCGGTCTTCGAGAACGGGTCGACGAGGGCGGTCTTGGCGTCGGGGATGATCAGCATGTCGGAGGCGTGGATCGCCTGCCAGCCGCGGATGCTCGATCCGTCGAAGCCGAAGCCTTCCTCGAAGCTATCCTCCTTGAGCTGGCTGATGGGCACACCAAAGTGCTGCCAGATGCCAAGCAGGTCGATGAACTTCAGGTCGACCATCTTGATGTCGTTCTTCTTCGCGAACTCCAATACTTCCTTGGGCTTCATCCCTCGTCCTCCTCCGCCTTTCTCCAGTCTGCGGTTGACTCGACTACGGTTGTGCGGTTTTTCGGGAACCGTTCCCTACCGAGCCCCCCTCGGCGGGATTGGAACGTCTCGGGCTGTCGATCGATGCCGGCCGCCTGCGGGCGGCGCGGACGGGCACGCGGCTCAGAGCGCCTTCTCTCCGAGATCGCCGGTGCGGATGCGGATCACGTCGTCGACCGGCAACACGAAGATCTTGCCGTCGCCGATCTTGCCGGTCTTGGCGGCCTGCAGGATCGTGTCCACGACCTGCTTGGCCATGTCGTCGCGGACGATGACCTCGAGCTTCACCTTCGGCAGGAAGTCAACCACGTATTCGGCGCCACGGTAGAGTTCGGTGTGGCCCTTCTGGCGCCCGAACCCTTTGACCTCGCTGACCGTCAGCCCCTGGACGCCGATCTCGTTGAGGGCCTCCTTCACTTCGTCGAGCTTGAACGGTTTGATGATGGCCTCGACCTTCTTCATGAGCTTGCCTCCAGGGATCGCGCGGATTTGCCCGTCACCGAGCAAGCCGAGTGCCAGCTTGCGGGCGATGGGCTGTCACGGTTTTTCCTTCGATCACGGCGAGTTACCTCGATCCCGCTGAACCCGGCCTCGCCTATCCTTTGCCCCTTGTTTGAGCACCCGCCTAGAAACTAGGCAGCGGCGCCGTTGCCGCCACGTCCGAACCTGGGCTCCTCGGCCCGCAGTAGCCGCCCGATGTTGGCGCGGTGCTTGGCGATCACCACCACCGCGACGACCGCCGCGGCGAGGGCGCCGGGCCTGAGCTCCGCCACCGAGCCCATCACCACCGGCAGCGTCGCCGCCGCCACGATCGAGCTCAAGGACACCAGGCGGGTGAGCGCGAACAGCACCGCGAACACCGCCACCGCCATGCCAGCGGCGAGCGGCGCGAGCGCCAGGAACGCGCCGAGACCGGTCGCGACGCCCTTCCCGCCCTGGAACCTGAGGAAGATCGAGCCGACGTGGCCGAGCACCGCGACCGCGGCGACCACCGAGAGCTGCGCGAGCGGCAGCCCGCAGGCCCGCGCGACGAGGACCGGGATCGCGCCCTTGATGGCGTCGCCGATCAGCGTCAGCACACCCATGCGCTTGCCGAGGGTGCGCGCCACGTTGGTGGCGCCGATGTTGCCACTGCCCGCGGTGCGCGGGTCCGGCAGCCCTTTCCAACGCGCCAGCCACACGCCGGTCGGGATCGAGCCGACCAGATACGCGAAGACCGTGAGCGCTGGGAGCGTGGGCATCGGCAGTGGGTTCCGCCGCGGGTGGTGAGCCTCCCCGGCTCACCGGCCCGCGCTGTGCGGGTCCTCGTTCTCGATCGCGTCGGCCTTCGGCTCGCCTTCGCGATCCCTACCTTCGGAGTGAAACGAGCGGCTACGGAGATCCGTCGCCGCTCGCGTGTGGGTCGGGGCGACTGGATTTGAACCAGCGACCCCACGGTCCCGAACCGTGTGCTCTACCAGGCTGAGCCACGCCCCGTCGTCGCACCTGGCCGATCAAGAAGCGACCGATTTCGCGAACCCGCGACTCGCGACGCCGAACCTTGCCGTTGGGTGCGTCCGGATCACACCTCGGAGTGCGATCCGAACCCGCGTGAGCTACCACCGATTCGGCGAAGGTGTCAAACCCCGGCCTCCCCCGCCCGGCGCTCGATCCCGCGGGCGCGCGTGGCGCGACGGTGCGCAGTCCGGTGCGCGGTGGTGCGTCGCCAGGGGCGCGGCGTGACCGAACGGGCGCCGGGAAAACCGAGTCCGCACCGCGGTCGCCCCGTCGTCGCGAGCGGCACCGCGGTTGCGCTTCGCGGCGTCCGACACGTCGAGCGCGCCGGGCCACGACGGCCACGGCGCCTGTGAGGTTCGTCATGCTTCCGATCGATCTCCACCCCGCCCGCGCCCGCACCCGCTCCCGCACGCGCGCCGCGCTCACCGCCGGCGTGGTCCTGCTGGCCTCCCTCCCCGCTGCCACCCCGGCGAGCGCGCGCGATCACCTCGGCTGGAGGCGCGACGCGCGCGGGCAGCTCGTGCTCGGCCAGGTGCCGCGTGGCGCGCCGAGCCACCTCGGCCCTCCTCCGGGCGCGGGCACGCTGCAGCGCCTGCCGATGCCTCCGCCGCCCGGCGAGACCGCCTTCGATCGTGCGCTCGCGCGCGAGCGGAAGGTCGTGACGCAGGAGCGCGCCAAGCGGCGCGCGGCGCTCGAGGCTCACGCCGAAGCGCTGCGCGACGTCGCCGCCCGCAACCGCGCCGAGGTCGCCGCGGCGGAGGCGAAGCGCCGCGCTCCGCGCGCGGATCGCACCCGACCACCCAAGAAGCGGACGCACGCCAAGCACACGGACGCGAACCGATCGACGCACCGTGGGCCGCCCGAGCCGGTGGCGGCGCCGGGCGAGAGCGGCCACGAGTGACGGCGACCGCACTCGGGCGCCGCCAAGGGGACGGCAGGCGGCCGAGGATTCCGGGCTAGACCTTGGCGAGCTCGGCGCGCAGCGCCGCGATGGTCGCGGCGTAGTCCGGCGTCGAGAAGATCGCGTTGCCGGCCACGAACGCGCGAACTCCGGCGCGCGCGAGGCGCGCGATGTTGCCCACCCCCACTCCGCCGTCGATCTCGAGACGCACCGGCTTTCCGGTGCGCTCGATCTCGGCGCGCAGCCGCTCGGCGCGGGCGACGCTCGCCTCGATGAACTTCTGCCCGCCGAAGCCCGGGTTCACGCTCATGAGCAGCACCAGGTCCACGTCCGGCAGGATCGGCAGCACCGACTCGATCGGCGTGGCGGGGTTGAGGCTCACGCCGGCGCGGCAGCCGAGGCGCTTGATCTCGTGGATGGTGCGGTGGAGATGGACGCACGCCTCGACGTGGACCGTGATCACGTCCGCGCCGGCCTTCTGGAAGTCCTCCAGGTAGCGATCGGCGTTCTCGATCATCAGGTGGACGTCGAACGGCAGCTCCGTCACCTTGCGGACCGACTGGATGAGCGGCCAGCCGAGCGTCAGGTTCGGCACGAAGTGGCCGTCCATGACGTCGACGTGGATCCAGTCGGCGCCGGCCTTCTCGACGGCGCGGATCTCGTCGCCGAGGCGCCCGAAGTCGGCGGACAGGATCGACGGCGCGATGACGTACGTGGGCTCGCTCGAGAACCGGTGTTCAGCCACGATCGCTCCTCAGCATGCGGGCGGCGAAGAAACCGTCGAGGCCCTCGCCCTCGGGGTACGTGCGCAGGAAACCGTCGTCGCCGACCAGCGGAGCGAACGGCTCGGGTAGCCAAGCGCGCGCGCTCTGCACAATCAAGCGTGGGTCACCGGCGAGCACCGAGCGCACCACGTCCTCGTTCTCCTCCGGCTCGGTGCTGCACGTGCTGTAGACGAGGACGCCGCCCGGACGCAGCGCCAGGACGGCGGTGGCGAGGAGCGCGCGCTGCGTCGCGGCCAGACGCGGCGGGTCGGCCGCGACGCGCCGCCACTTGATCTCGGGGTGGCGCCGGATGGCGCCGAGCCCCGAGCACGGCGCGTCGACGAGCACGCGATCGAAGCCGGCGCCACGAAAGGGCAACGCAACGGCGCCGTCCAGGGCCACCCAGCCGAGCGCCGCGCCGCTCGAGCCGAGCCGCGCGCGCTCGGTGCGCTGCGCCACGAGCCGCTTGAGCGAGCGATCGCACGCCACCACCGTGAGCGGTCCGCCCGCGCGCTCGACGATGGCGCGTGTCTTGGTGCCGAGTCCCGAGCACAGATCGAGCACGGTCTCGCCGGGCGCCGGCGCGAGCAGCTCCACCACCGCCTGCGACGCCTCGTCCTGGGGCTGGAAGTGGCCTTCGTGCCAGCCCGGCAGCTCGGCCGGATGGGCGGCGCGCACCCGCACCGCGCGCTCGAGCCACGGCGACGGCGACGCCTCGAACCCCGCTTGCCCGAGCGCGTGGACGAACGCCCCGCGATCCACGCCCGGCGCGAGGCGCAGCGTGAGCGCCGCGGGCTCGTTCCAGCGCTCGGCGAGCGCCGTGGCACGCTCGGCGCCGAAGCGCTCGACCCAGCGCGCCGCGAGCCAGCCGGGATAGGAGGCGCTCGCGGCGAGGCGCGCGGCGGCGTCGGTCGCTCCGGCCACCGGCTGCCCCTCGGCGGCGGCGCGATCGCGCAAGAGTCCACGCAACACACCGTTCACGAGCCCCGCCGCGCGCGCCACGCCGAGGTCGCGCACCAGGTCGGGCGCCGTGGAGACCGCCGCGTACTCGGGGACACCGTCGAGGACGACGAGCTGCGCCGCCGACGCGCGCAGCACGGCACGCACGGGCGCCTCGACCCGCATGAGCTTGCGGCCCGCGGCGAGCTCGAGGAGCGCGTCGAGTCGCGCCTGGTGGCGCACCGCGGCGTAGGCGATCCCCGTGCCGAGGGCCCCATCGCCGCGCCCGCCCAGCGCAGCCGCGCGCAGCTCGCGGTCGAGCGCGCGGTCGAGGTCCGCGCCGCGCTCCACCGCGAGCAAGGTACGCACCGCCGCGAGCCGCGGCGCGCGCGCAGGATCGGGCGCCGCTCGTTTCATCCCCAGCGCTCGCCGACCGCGAGCCGCGCGCCGCGCGCGAACTCGTCGCCGCGCTGGCGCCGGCCGCCTTCGCGCTGGACCTCGAGCAGCCGCACCGAGCCCTCCCCGCACGCGAGCCGCGGCCCGTCGGCCCCGATCTCCACGAGCGTGCCCGGCGCGGCGTCGGCGGCGGGCCCCTCGACGCGCGCCCGGTACACCTTGAGCACGCCGCCCGGGTACGTCGTGAAGGCCCCGGGCGCCGGCGCCATCGCGCGCACCCGGTTGACGAGCGACGTCGCGGCGGCGCTCCACGAGAGCGCCGCGTCGTCGCGCGCGATGGGCCGCGCGTAGGTGGCGCGCGCGTGGTCCTGCTCGGCGAAGCGGGCGCGGCCGTCCTCGACCTCGGCGAGGTGCTCGATCAGCAGCGCGGCGCCGACCTGGGCGAGCTTGGTGGTGAGCGCGCCGCAGTCGTCGGCCGGATCGATCGCGAGCTCGCGCATCGCGAGCACCGGCCCCTCGTCCATGCCCTCGGTGAGCTTCATCAGGCTCACGCCGGTGACGGTGTCGCCGGCGAGCAGCGAATACGCGATCGGCGCCGCGCCGCGGAAGCTCGGCAGCAGCGACGCGTGCACGTTCAGGTAGCCGAGGCGCGGCACCGCGAGGACGTCGACCGGCAGGATGCGCCCGTACGCGACCACCACGCACAGATCGGGTGCCAGCTCGCGCAGCGTGGCGGCGAAGGTGCCGTCGCGCAGCTTGGTGGGCGTGAGCACGGGAATGCCGGCGCGGCTCGCGACCTCGCTCACCGGCGAGGCGCGTGGCGCGCGCCCGCGCCCCGCGGGACGCTCGGGCTGGGTCACCACCGTCACCACCGCGTGCGGGCCCGCGAGCAAGGCGTCGAGGCTCGGCACGGCGAACGCGGGGGTGCCGAAGAACACGATGCGCATCGCCATGTCGTTCCTCCCGGTCGGGTGCGCGCTCAAAGTAGCGCGAGCGGATCCACGTCCACGGCGACCCTGCTGCCGTTGGGCGCCTTGAGCCGCGGTGGATGGCCGAGGACCGCGGCGATCACCGCCTGCATGCGGCGTGGCTTCTCGGCGCGCAGCAGGATGCGCCGCCGCACGCGGTCGTCGATGCGCTCGACCACGGCCGGAGCCGGCCCGAGCACGTCGATCGCCTCGTTCGCGTGGCGGACCTCGCTGCTCAGCTCCTCGGCGATCCAGGTGGCGTCCCGCTCGACCGCCTCGCGCTCCGGCCCCTCGATCCCCACCGCGGCGAGGCGCCCGAACGGCGGGTAGCCGGAGCCGCGCCGGAACTCGATCTCGGCGTCGAGGAAGCCCTTCACGTCGTGGCCGATCGCGAAGTGGAACACCGGATGCTCGGGGTGGTAGCTCTGCAACACCACGCGCCCGGGGCGGTCGGCGCGCCCCGCGCGCCCCGACACCTGCACGAGGAGCTGGAAGGCCCGCTCCACCGAGCGGAAGTCGGAGCGCGCGAGGAGCCCGTCGATCGACAGCACCGCCGAGAAGGTCACGTGCGGGAAGTCGTGCCCTTGGCGACCATCTGCGTGCCGATCAGCACGTCGACGGCGCGCGACGCGACGCGCTCGAGGACCCGCGTGCGCTTCCCGGCGCTCGCCACCGAGTCACGGTCGAGACGCTCGATGCGCAGATCGGGCAAGAGCGCGCCGAGCTCGTCCTCGATCCGCTGCGTCCCGGCTCCCAGCCGGCGCAGGTCCTGCGCGCCGCAGCGGCTGCAGCGCTCCGGGATCTCGCGCTCGGTGCCGCAGTAGTGGCACACCAGCCGCGGCGGGCGGCGGTGGAGCGCGAGCGAGACGCTGCAGCGCGGGCAGCCGGGACGATCGCCGCAGCTCTCGCAGACCACGATCGGCGCCCAGCCGCGGCGGTTGAGGAAGAGCAGCGACTGCTCGCCGCGCTCGGCGTTTCGCGCGAGGGCCTCGACCACCGGCGCCGAGAGCCGCGACGAGCCGGGCGTGCGGTTCTCGGCGCGGCGCAGGTCCACGACCTCGATGGTCGGCAGCATCGCCGCGCCGGGACGCGCGGTCAGCTCGATCAGCCGATAGCGCCCCGAGCGCGCGTTCCAGTAGGTCTCGACGCTCGGCGTCGCCGAGCCCAGCACCACCGGACAGCCGGTCATCTGCGCGCGTACCACCGCGATGTCGCGGGCGTGGTAACGCACGCCGCCGTCTTGCTTGTAGGAGGAGTCGTGCTCCTCGTCGACGACGATCAGCCCGAGCTTCGGGACGGGCGCGAAGATCGCGAGCCGCGTGCCGATGAGCACACGGCTCTCGCCGCTCAGCGCACGGCTCCACTCGGCGGCGCGCTCGGCGTCGCCGAGGCCGCTGTGGAGGACGCCCACGAGCGCGCCGAAGCGCTGGCGGAAGCGCCCCACCGCGAGCGGCGTGAGGGCGATCTCGGGGACCAGCACGAGCGCACTCAGGTCGTGCGCGAGCGCCTCCTCCACGGCGGCGAGGTAGACCTCGGTCTTGCCGCTGCCGGTCACGCCGAGGAGCGCGATCGGGCTCGCCTCGCTGCCGCGCGCGCGCGCCTCGGTGACCGCCAGGACGGCGGCGCGCTGCTCGGGGTTGAGCGTGTGGCGCACGCTGCTCGAGGGCGCGAGCACGTGCTGGTCACCGGCGCCCGCGAAGTACTCCTCGCGGCTGAGCCAGCCGCGCGCCACGAGCCGCTCGAGCCGCGCCGCCACGCCCGGCGCGGCGCCGAGGTCGGCGAGGTCGGTCACCTCGGCGCGACCGAGCGCCACCACCCGGCTCCACACCGCCGAGAGCTTGGGCGAGCGCCGCGCCAGCCCCGCGAGCTCGTCGTCTCCCACGTCACGCGCGGGGACGTAGCTGCGGCGGGCGCGGTGGCGCTGGGGAGCCGCGGCGGCGAGCCGCTCGATCGCGCCCGCGCGCTCGAGCTTGCGCAGGATCTCGGGTAACGCGCGGCGGTGCTCGCCGTCGCCGCGCGCGAGCCCGCGTCTCGTAGCCGAGCGCGCTCCCGCGAGCGCCTCGAGCACCGCGCGGGACCCGGGCTCGAGCGCCAGCTCGCCGAGCTGCGCGCGGCCGACCTCGGTGATCGCGTAGCGCGCCTCCACGACCCTCCCCACCTCGGGCGCGAGCGAGAGCCTGAGAACCTCGCCGAGCGGCGCGAGGTAATAGGAGGCGGTCCAGCGCGCCAGTCGCAACACGTCGGCTGCGAGCGGCTCGCGGCCGTCGTGGATCGCGCTCAGCGCCTTGAGCGAGCGGCCCGGGATCGGCGACGCCGGTCCGAGCACGATCCCCGCCAGGCGTCGACCGCCGACCGGCACCACCACATGGGTGCCGGGGCGCGGATCCGGCACGCCCTCCGGCACGCGATAGGTGAGCGCGCCGAGCGGCACACCGAGCGGCGCGACCTCGACGAGGCTCGCACCGCTCGCGTCCGGCGGCGGCGGTGTGCGCTCGGTCACGGCGGGGCGATGCCTGAAGGACGGCCTGAGGTACGTCGCGGAGACGAAAACGGCCGTCGTGACGAGACGACGACCGGTCGAACCAACCTCACTTCAGGATCGGGTGGAGGATAAGGGATTCGAACCCTCGACCTCTGCGTTGCGAACGCAGCGCTCTCCCAACTGAGCTAATCCCCCGCGCGGAGCCCGGGAAGTGTATCGCTCCCTCTCGACTTGGCAACCGCGTCCACCACACGGCACGACGCGCGCCGAGGTGGCGTAGCGACGGCCCGGCGGAGCCGGGCCCTCCATACCCTTCGCGGGCGCTCGCGGGGGGACGGAGCCCCCGCGCTACGAGAGTCATCGTAGCGACGGGGGTTCCATCCCCCGTCGCCGGGCCCACGCGGAGTCCATGAGCGACCCCGAGGGAAAGCTCGACCGCCTCGGCGCGACGCGCGCCGAGGTGGCGTAGCGACGGCCCGGCGGAGCCGGGCCCTCCATACCCTTCGCGGGCGCTCGCGGGGGGACGGAGCCCCCCGCGCTACGAGAGTCCTCGTAGCGACGGGGGTTCCATCCCCCGTCGCCGG
Organism: Deltaproteobacteria bacterium; assembly: GCA_016713535.1. GTDB lineage: Bacteria > JADJOY01 > JADJOY01 > JADJOY01 > JADJOY01 > JADJOY01. The sequence continues at coordinate 30,600 of JADJOY010000050.1, read as the reverse complement.
GCCCACGCGGAGTCCATGAGCGACCCCGAGGGAAAGCTCGACCGCCTCGGCGCGACGCGCGCCGAGGTGGCGTAGCGACGGCCCGGCAGAGCCGGGCCCTCCATACCCTTCGCGGGCGCTCGCGGGGGGACGGAGCCACCCGCGCTACGAGAGTCCTCGTAGCGACGGGGGTTCCATCCCCCGTCGCCGGGCCCACGCGGAGTCCATGAGCGACCCCGATGGAAAGCTCGACCGCCTGGGCGCGACGCGCGCCGACGTGGCGTGGCGACGGCCCGGCGGGAACCCGCGCGCCCGCCCCGCGGCAACTCAATGCAGCAGGCGCTTGGCCTCGAAGGCGAGGCGCTCGACCTTGAAGGGCTTCGGCATGAAGAGCGCCGCGCCGAGCTCGTACGAGCGCCGCACCATGTCCGGGTTCTGGAAGGCGCTCGTCACGATCACCGGCACCGCCTTGCCGTAGACGTTCTTCTTGAGCGCCGTCAGCACCGAGAGCCCGTTCACCCCGTCCATCATCACGTCGAGGATCACGAGGTCCGGCAGCTTGGTGCCCGACAGCGAGGCGAGCGCCTCGGTGCCCTCGGAGATCGAGGACACCTTGTAATCCTGCTTCCCGAAGTAGATCTCCAGGCTCTTGAGCAGGCTCTCGTCGTCGTCGACCAGCAGGATGTGCTTCTTCTTGCTCCAGAACATCGCGGTCCCTCCCCCGGGAACTGCGCTTCAGCTCTGCGAGCCCGAGCCGACCGGCCGTCCCTCGACGACCGCTCCCCCCGGATCCGTCTTCTCCGCCGCCGCGGGGTTCTGCGCCGCGGCGACCGCGCGCCGCACCGCCTGCGCGGTGCGCTCCGCCGCCTCGGGGCTCGCCGGCACCACCCCGCGCACCTTCACCTCCACCGCCGCGCCCGCCTCGCGCCGGAGCGCCGTGACCGCGCCCGGATCCTTCCCGGTGGGATCCTCGACGTAGCGCCAGTCGCGGTTGACCTTGGGGTTCACTCGCGCAGGGAACGCGCGCAGCGCCTGGCCGACGTAACGAACCTCGAGCGCCGGACAGAGTCGAAACGGAGCGAGCCGCTGGTCGAGCTGCGCGATGACGGCCTTCTTGTCGAACACGAACGAGCCGTCGTTCTCGAAGCTACCCACCATCAGCCACTCCGGAGCCGATGGTGGTCGCGCCGAGCGGCATCCGCACCTGGAAGCAGCCCCACACGTTGGGGTTGTTGGCGTCGTCGTAGAAGCAGTACTCGGAGGGGTTGGTCGAGCGACGGCGCTCGCGGAAGCAGTCGAGGAAGCGGAAGAACTCGTCCCACGGCTGGCGCTGGCCATCGCGATAGACGCGCCGTCCGCGGCGCGTGTCGGTGCGCTCGACGAACTCGATCAGCGCCGCCGTTTCGCTCGGACCGAAGGTCACGCGCCCGACCTGGCCCTCGGGCCCCGGCACCTCGACGAAGCCGGGACCCGAGCGGATGGTCGTCTCGAGATCGGGATCGGTGCCGGGCGCGGGGAGCTCGAGCTCCACCGTCACCCCGCGCGTCGCGATGCCGGCGTCGCTGGTCGCCTGCACCGGCACGTCGAGGCTCTTGAGCCGGGCACCACAGCGCCCGCAGTAGTTGTCGTCGGTGAGGACCACGCCGTCGCAGCTCGCGCAGCGCGACACGGCGCGCGTGGCGGCGCCGCAGTGCGTGCAGAAGTTCACGTCCGGGCGGAGCGGCGCTTGGCAAGCTGTGCACGACATCGAGGTTCCGGCGAGTCTCCCGACGCCGCGACCGCGCGCGGCGTGCGTGCTGCGAGGGGCGATCGCGGCGGTTGGCCCGGCGCTCGCGGGGTTGCGCGGGTCGCGCTCGTCGCCGAGGCCGATCGATCGCCGCGAGGTTACCCGCGCGCCCCCCGCCGAGCAACCGCTCTCTCGCGCCCCGCCGTCGCACGCCCCGCGCTCGTCGCCGCGCCCCGTGGCGGGCCGCGCGAGCGCGATTTTCCGAGGGTGACAGCACGTTTCCAGGCAGGGTCGCGCGGGCGGGGTATGCTGCGCCCGCCCGCCTCGGCGCACGCCGTGGCGCCCTCGAATCCCCGCCGAGCTCATGGACCCGCAAGCGATCACCCGCACCCTCGCCAGCACCAAGGTCGCGCACGTGCTCCACGTGATCGACCGCAACATCGCCGCGGTGGCGGCGGACGCGATCGCGATCAACCAGATCCCGGCGCCGACCTTCGCCGAGCGCGAGCGGGCCAGGTTCCTGATCGAACGCTTCCAGACCATCGGGCTCAAGGTCGACCGCACGCCACGCTGGGACGTGATCGCCGAGCTCGGCGGCGCGCGCAACGGCCCGTGCCTGCTGCTGCAGGCGAGCCTCGACACCATCTTCCCGCCGACCGTGAACCCCACCGCGCGCGTCGAGGGAAAGAAGGTCGTCGGTCCGGGTATCGGCGACAACGCGCTGGGACTGGCCGCGCTGCTGGCGCTCGCCGAGGTGTTCTCGCGCGCCGGGCTCGAGCCGCTCGGACGGGTGCTGTTCGCCGCCACCACCGCCACCGAGGGCGCCGGCAACGTCGCGGGGCTGAAGCGCGTGCTCGGGCGGCTCGGCGAGCGCGTCGGCTGGCTGGTGTGCCTGAAGGGCCACGACCTGGGACGGCTCTCCTACACCACGGTGTGCACGCGCCGGCTGCGGATCGTGTGGGGTGGCACGAACCACCGCAAGTCCGTCGAGCCGATGGAGTTCCTGCCCGACCTCTTGCGCTCGCTCGGTGCGCTCGAAGGGCTCGGTCCGGGCGTGAAGGTCGACCTCGATCCGATCGAGGGGATCCTCTCCTCCGGCAGCCACGCCACCGACGGCATCGGTGTGGATCTCAAGGGCGGCAACCCGCGCTCGTTCGCGGCCGCGGAGCGCGCGGTGCGCAACGTGGTTCGCGAGGTCGCCGCCGAGCGGGGCGTCGCGCTCAAGACCCAGGCGATCGGCGGCTGGGACGAGACCGCGCTGCCCGACGATCACCCGCTCGTGCAGACGGTGCTGGCGGTCCACCAGGCGCTCAACATCCGCACCCACTCGACGCCGGGCGGCGCCGAGGCGGCGCTGGCGCTCGCCGCCGGCATCCCGACGGTGGTGCTCGGCATCACCCACGGACGAAACCGCCATCGCGAGAACGAGTGGGTCGAGCTCGAGCCGATCTCGGAGGGTCTGGCGCAGGTGTTCCTGACCGCGCTAACGTTGACGAGCACCCCGGCCGGACGAGCGCGACCGTGAAGCGAAAGCCGAAGGTTCTGATCGTCGACGACGAAGCCCACATCCGGCTGCTCTACCGCACCGAGCTCGAGAGCGCGGGCTACGAGGTCGCGGAGCTGCCGAACGGCACCACGCTCCTCGAGACGCTGGCGCGCGACTGTCCGGACCTGATGGTCCTCGACATCCGCATGCCCGGCCCGAGTGGGCTCGAGCTGCTCAGCGCGGTGCGAGCCGCGCACGGCCGGCTCGCGGTCATCCTGTCGTCGGCTTACAGCTCGTACCAGGGCGACATGAGCACGCTGCCCGCCGACGCCTACGTGCTCAAGTCGTCGGACGTGACACCGCTCCTCGACACCGTGAAGTCGCTCCTCGACGAGCGGCTCTCGGACGTGCCCGTCGACGACGTCGACGCAGAGGCGCCCACCGCCGAGCCCAAGCGCTCGCCGACGCGCAAGACGAAGAGCGCCCCCAAGGCCAAGCCCAAGCGCTGACGCCGCGCTCGCGGCGCTGATCGAAGCCCGCGCCCGGAGGGGCACGCGCCCGCGTGCCCGGCGTGAGGCACCGTCTTCGCGGCGAGGTGGAGACCCATTCCTGCTCCGCCTCCGAATCGAACAGCGATCCACGGCACGGGTGATGTCACGCCGTCGCGTATCGGCGGGCACGCGACGCGTGCCCCTCCCGACCGCTCGTGCCCGCGCGGGCTACGTGGCCGGGCGGCCGAGCTTCTTCCAGATCTCGTCGACGGGCTTGTAGGCGTCGGCCACTTCCTGGCGCGCGGAGGGATCGGACTCGAGCCGCAACGCGTCGCCGAACTGGAGGTAGCGCTCGGCGACCTGGCGAAACGCGCTGGCGCGATCCCAGCACAGGTTCACGCTGCGGCCGACCTCTTCCTTGAAGTCCTGCTCGGTCTGGAACGGGCACGCCTCGCCCGCGCACCACAAGCGGTTGCGATAGTCGGCGCTGTAGACGCGGTACTCCCAGAACTTGAGGCTGTCCGAATACGCGTTGAGCGCCTTCTCGACCGCCTGGTAGGACACCCACCCTTCGTTGGGCGGCTCCTTGAACGCGCGCGCCGCCGCCGTGCGGACGTCCAGGAACTCGGTGCGCATGGTCTTGAAGTCGAGGCCTTCCTTGAGCTTCTTCTCGAAGCCGGCGAGGAGCTTCACCGCCTCGCCGAGGTCGTTCTTGTAGGCGTCGTAGCGCTCGACTTGCGGGTCGCGCACCCTCGGGCCGGCGGCCGCGGGGGTCCCCGGGGCCGCGGGCGCGGCGGTGCCACCCGTCGTCGCCGGCGACGACGGGCGCCGCTGGATGCCGGTGGGTGGCTGAGCCCCGGCAGGGCCCGCCGGCTGGGTGGTGGCGGTCTGGGGTGGCGGCGGGGCGGGCGGCTTCGCTCCGCCACGGCTCACCATCGAGTACGCGGCGCCGCCCAGCGCGACCACCGCGAGCACGATCAGCACCGGGCTGACACGCCGGCCTTCGCTCGGCTCGTCGGACTCGGGCGCCGACGCCATCTCGGCGCGCTCGGCCTTCTGCTTCTTGGCCTGCATCTCGCGCCACTTGTCGAAGATCAGGCCGCACTTCTTGCAGATCGCCGACCGCTTGTACTGCTGGAACCCGCACTTCGGGCACACGATCTTGTCGGAGCCGGATTCGGTGGCCATGCCTCGTCCTGGAAGCGTGCGGGGATTGTCGCGCGCGAGCGGCGCGAGCGCGCGCATCATAGCAACGCCCCCCCACCCCCGCAACGCGATCCACACCGCCCGCGCACGCGTGGAGCGCGGCTTTCCCGCGGGAATCTCGCGGTGTGCCGCGGGCCGGCCGCGCCGTTGACATGCGCTCACGGCGGCGCCTACGTTCGCCTCCCGCGCGCCCGCGCTCGTTCCTCCCCCGGGACGCGCCGTCCTCGACATGTCCACCCAACGCCACTCGCGTCTCGCCCTGGTCGCGATGGCGGCGCTCGCGGCGGCGCGCTGCGACGGCGCGATCACGATCCCCCACGACCAGCTCGACGTCGCCCTCGCGGTGCTCACCAACCCGTGGGTGGCCGGGATGCTGCTCTGGGTGGGGCTGCTCGGGCTCTACCTCGAGTTCAAGATGCCCGGCTTCGGCGTGCCGGGGATCACCGGCATCGTGGCGATGACGGTGCTCTTCGGCAGCCAGTACCTCGTCGGCCACGCGTCGCCGCTCGAGATCCTGATGTTCGTGGTGGGGCTGATCCTGATCGTCCTCGAGATCGCGGTCATCCCGGGATTCGGCGTGGTGGGCGTGGCGGGCGTCGCGTGCACGCTGCTCGGGCTGGTGCTGGCGCTCCAGTCCGGCACCCTGCCCGACCTGCGCCTGCCGCAGGCGCGCACCGCGATGCTCGAGGCGCTCGTCACGGTGTCGGTGGGCGTGCTCGGGTTCGGCGGTGCCACGGCCGTGCTGGCGCGCTTCTTCCCGCACGTGCCGGGGCTCAACCGGCTGGTGCAGAAGAGCGAGATCAGCGCCGCGGACGGCTTCACCGCGGCGCTCCCCGGCGACGCCGCCTTGGTGGGGCGCCTCGGGCGCGCGGTCTCGGACCTGCGGCCGTCGGGCAAGATCCAGGTCGGCGAGCAGATCCTCGATGCGTCGACGCTCGGGGAGTACGTCGAGAGCGGCACCCGCGTGCAGGTGGTGCGGGCCGGCGGCAACCGGGTGCTCGTCGAGCCGCGAAGGAACCCGTGACGCTCATCCTCACCTACCTGATCGGCATGGCGCTGCTCTTCGCGGAGCTGTTCGTGCCGGGCGTGGTGATGGGAATCCTCGGTGGCATCGTGGTGATCTATGCCGTGGTCGCCGCGTGGCTCCAGGGGGAATACGTGACCGCGGTGCTCCTCACCGGCACCACGCTGGTCGCGGCGCCGCTGATGGTGCGCTACGCGATGCGGCGGCTCTCGCTCGGCTCCGCCCTGCCCGCCGAGGACGGCTTCGCCGCGGCCGAGAGCGGGCTCGCCGCGCTCGCCGGCATCGAGGGGATCACGCTCACGCCGCTGCGTCCGGCGGGCACCGCCGAGCTCGAGGGGCGGCGCGTGAGCGTGGTCGCGGAGACTGGCTTCATCGAATCGGACACCCGGGTACGGGTGCTGCGCGTGGAAGGGAACCGGGTCGTGGTGCGGGCCCTGCCGGCCGAGGCACCCGGCGAGCAGGCGCCGCCCGATCGCAATCGACTGTGAGGAGGGAGACGGGATGAATCTCTATTTCGTGGTGGTCGCGCTCGCGACGCTGTTCGGCATCGTGATGTTCGTGATCGTGATGAACTTCGGGCTCTTGTGGCTGCGCGCGATGGCGTCGGGAGCGTCGGTGAGCTTCGCGTCGCTGATCGGCATGAAGCTGCGCCGGGTCAACGCCAACGCCATCGTCAACGCGCGCATCATGGGCGTGAAGGCGGGGCTCAAGCTCGACGTGGACAAGCTCGAGGCGCACTACCTCGCGCAGGGCAACGTGCCGCGCGTCGTGACGGCGATGATCGCCGCCAACAAGGCGAGCATCCCGCTCACCTTCGAGCGCGCGGCGGCGATCGACCTCGCCGGGCGCGACGTCCTCGACGCGGTGCAGACCAGCGTCAACCCGAAGGTCATCGACTGCCCCGACCCGGCGAAGGGCAAGCGCACCATCGACGGCATCGCCGTGAACGGCATCCAGGTGCGGGCGCGGGCGCGGGTGACGGTGCGCTCGAACATCGACCGGCTCGTGGGCGGCGCCACCGAGGAGACGATCATCGCGCGCGTCGGCGAGGGCATCGTCTCCGCGATCGGCTCGGCGGACTCGCACAAGCAGGTGCTCGAGCACCCCGACCTGATCTCGAAGAAGGTGCTCGCCAAGGGGCTCGACGCCGGCACCGCGTTCGAGATCCTGTCGATCGACATCGCCGACGTCGACGTCGGCGACAACATCGGCGCGCGGCTGCAGGCCGATCAGGCCGAGGCCGACATGCGCGTCGCCCGCGCCAAGGCCGAGGAGCGCCGCGCCATGGCGGTCGCCCAGGAGCAGGAGATGATGGCGGCGATCAAGGAGAACCGCGCCAAGGTGGTGCTCGCCGAGGCCGAGGTGCCGAAGGCGATGGCCGAGGCGTTTCGCTCCGGCAACCTCGGCATCATGGACTACTACCGCATGAAGAACCTGGTCTCCGACACCGAGATGCGCACCTCGATCGCGGGCGGCTCGCAGGTCGACAGCATGAGCACCACCGAGCCCAAGACCTGACGCCATGGACGACGGGCTGATCAAGCTGATCGTGGTCGCGGTGTTCTTGTTCCTGAGCTACGTCTCGAAGGGGCTCGAGAAGAAGGCGCGCAACCAGCGCCAGGGTGGTGGCGGCCCCGCGACCGCCCCGCGCCGCAAGACCGGGCTCGAGGCGCTCGCGGAGCTCGAGAAGAAGCTGCGCGAGGCGCATCGCGCCGCCGAGCAGCAAGCGCGAGCCCGCAGCGCTCCCGCGTCCGCCGAACCCGCGAGCCCGCCGACGGCGGCCCGACCCAAGCGGCCCGCGCCGCCCACCGCGGAGCCAGAGCCGGAGGCGGACCCCGCGCACCGCACCATGACCTCGGGCGACGAGCTGGCCTCGCGCCACCTCGAGACCCACGTGAGCGGCCTCCGGTCCCGCCACCTCCAGGAGGGGGTCGAATCGCGTCACCTCGACCTCGACGTGGCGAAGGCGCGCGAAGGGCACGCCGCCATCCTCGATCCGGGCGCTCCGACCGACGTGCTCACCGGGGCGGCCGCACCGCTGCGGCGCGCCGCGGGCGCGCGGCTGCCGGCCCGTCTCACCGAGCTCCAGCGCGCGCTGATCTGGAGCGAGATCCTCGGACCGCCGGTGTCCCTGCGGGAGAACGGGCGGCGATGAGGCCCGCCACCCGGCGACGGGGGATCGAACCCCGGTCGCCACGGCGGCCTTCGTAGCGCGGGGGGCGCCCCGTCCCCCTCTACTGCGCGTCTCGTCGTGGCCGTCGCGGCTGCGAGGGACCGCAGCCCTCCACCGGGGGATGCAACCCCCGTCGCCACGATCGTTTTCGTAGCGCGGGGGGCTCCGTCCCCCGCGAGCGCCGAGATCGCGCCGCCGATCCGGTGCGACGACGCGCGCCCCGCGCTACTTCGGGCAGATCACGCCCGTCGCGACCAGGCACTCGGCGCACGCGCGCTCGCGAAACGAGCCACAGCTCGCCTGCTCGCGAAACGCCACGTAGGCGGGATCGTTCCAGATCGCCTCGAACGAGCGCTCGGGCAGCGTGCCGAACACCCGCCGCGCGTACGTGACCGGTTGCGGCCGGAGCGGGACGTCGCGGGCGTACGAGAGCGCCGGGCACGGGCTCACCGCGCCCTGCGGACCGACCACCGGTGTCACGAACGGGCACGCGCTCGCCGCGCGCCGCACCAGCTCGGGCAGCACCACCGTCACTCCGAGCGCAGCACCCCGCGCCGCCACCTCGGCGAAGAGCGTGGCCGCGACCGTCGACTCGCCGTCGGGCTCGCCCTCGCCGCGCCAAAGGCGCTCGCCGATACGTCCTTCCCCATAGGGCTCGTAGCCGTTGACCGCCAGCCGCGTGGCGCCCCACTCGGCCGCGCGCGAGGACCTCGGGCAGCTCGCGCAGGTTGGCGCGCATCGCGGTGAAGATCACGGTGAGCGAGGGGCGCCCCGCGGCGCGCGCGCGCCGCGCCACGCCGTCCACGTTCCGCATCACCGCGGCGAAGTCGGCGCGCAGCCGGATCGCCTCGAACGTCTCCGCCGTGGCGCCGTCGACGCTCACCGCGAGCTCGTCGACGCCGGCGTCGAGGAGCGCGGCGGCGCGCTCCTCGTCGAGGTGGCTCGCGTTGGTGATCACCAGCATCCGGCCGCGCGTGCGCGCGCGGATCCACGCCGCGATCGCCGCCGCCTCGGGATGCATCATCGGCTCGGCGTTGCAGCCGAGCGCCACTCCGCCCACCTCACCGAGCACGCCGGCGAGCGCCTCGATCACCTCCCAGCGCACCAGCACCGGGTCCGGGTAACGGGTATCGAGGACGCACGTCGTGCACCGGAGGTTGCACACACCGGCGAGGTCCAGCGCGAGGAAGTGAGGCGCGTCGGGCACGGTCGAGCTCGCGTGACGCGCGCATCGCGCACGTCGAATTCACGGCAGTATACGAGCGTCCGATCGACGTCGGGCGAGGCGCAAAATGTGGCGATTTCGATCGCCGCCCGTCCGACCCGTCTGTTAGACTCGTTCGATCGGATGGTGAACGAGCACGAGGAAAGGGGCGAAGCATGAAGCTTTACCGATCGAAGATCGAGCCGCTCGCCAAGGACATTCTGGGCACGTTGAACGCCGCCCGGGACATCGAGGTGGCGCCGGGTCAGGTCACGGAAGCCGAGCTGGACGTGAGGGCGATCCTCGACCAGTACGTCAAGGTCGAAGAGGAAGTGTGGGAACGAGCGAAGGACCTGGTCCAGCAGCGCAACCTGCCGCAGAGCGAGCTGGCCCGGGTGCGCCGCATCGTCGCGGACGAGCGCAAGCACAAGATCGGTGACGACGGGATCGACTGGATCATCGACCAGCTCATCGAGGGTTTCCTGGTCAGCGCGAACGTGGAGGAAGTGTTCGCGGACGACCCCACGCTGCGCCGCCGCATCTACGACGTCATGCGCAAGCATCTCGAGGACGACAACTCGGTGGACCTCGAAGTGCGCGGCCGCCTCAAGCATCTCCAGGAAGGAACGCCGGCCTGGGAGATCGAGTACCAGAAGGTGCTTCACGAGGTGCGCAAGAAACGCGGCGCCGCGTGACGCCCCGCGGCGTCCGTCCGGTCCTCATCCGACCGGGCGAGCGCAGATCGGCCGGCCCCCTCGGGCCGGCCATTTTTTTTCTCCACCTTCCTCGGCGGAAGGCCGGGTCCGGCGCTCGGGGACCAGCGCTGGCCCGCGAGCACCGCGGCGGCGCCGTCACGCCATCCGCCCCCGCGCCACGCGCTGCACCCGGCGGAACTCGCGGACCCCGCCGCCGCAGACCCCGTAGACCACCGAGGTCGCGAGCAGCGCCGGCGACATCGCCAGCACCAGCCCGCGCACCAGCGGCCGCGGCACCCTGCCGCGCTCGAGCCCGACGGTCACGCCGTTCATGACGACCGGCAGCGTCCACGCGCTCGACCACAGCAAGTACGCGATCCCCAGCATCAAAACGCCCGCGTTGAGGAGCGCGATCACGCTGATCGGAATCCCCTGCTGACTCGCCTCGGCGACCACGGGCGCCACCAGCGTCACCGCCACCGAGACGGCCACGCCGGCGATGAGGGTGGAGTGGAAGCGAAAGCGGCGATCGATGGGTTTCATGACGGCTCTCCTCGCGAGCGGGATCGGGGACCGGTGACGATCCCGGGCCGCGCGAGTCCGGGATCGACTCCGAGCCTTCGCAAGGGGCGCGCCATCGAGAGGGGTCGACGGAGACTCACGAACGCCGGGGTTCGGCCGTCCCCGGGCCCAGGCCCCGATCCCGTGGCGCGTCGGGCGCGGAACGGGCGCCTGGCCATAGCCATGGCAACCGAGCCGCAGCTATCCCACGCCCCTGCCGCCGCCCACCCGCCGTTCGGCGGTCCAGAGCCCACCACCGCGCCACACTCCTGATGAGCGACACCCTCACGCAGGCCACCCGCTCGGACGAGCCCATCCTGATCGTCGACGACGACCCCGGCGTGTGCGCCGTGCTCACCCGCTTCCTCGGCCGCCGCGGCTACGCGGCCACCGCCTACGAGTCCCCCGGCTCGCGCTGGCGCTCCTGCGTGACCCCACGGTGCGCTGCTCGCTGCTGCTGAGCGACCTGACGATGGCCGAGATGGACGGGCTCACGCTGATCCGCGCCGCGCGCGCGCTGCGCCCCGAGCTCACCTGTCTGCTCCTCACCGGGCTCGGCTCCAACGTGCCGCCCGAGACCTGGCTGGACGCCGGGGCGGCCGGGCTGGTCGCCAAGCCGATCCGCACCGAGGAGTTCCTCGACGCGGTGCGCTCGGCGCTCGACGGCCCTCCCGCCTGAGTCGCGGAGGCAAGCAGTGAACCCCGCCCGCCGGGCCAGCCTTCTCGCCGCCGTACGCAGCGCTCGCGGTGGTGACTGGCAGCGCGCGCACGTCCTCGTCCAGGACCACGACGACGAGCCGCTCGCCAACTGGATCCACGCGGTGGTGCACCGCATGGAAGGCGACGCCGGCAACGCCGCCTACTGGTTCCGGCGCTGCGGGCGGCCGTTTGGCCGCGACCTCCCGATCGACGCGGAGCTCCGCGAGATCGAGCGTGCGCTCGAAGCCGAGGGCGCCACTCCGTGAGAGCGCTCGGCCCCGCACTCACCCTCGCGCTCGTGGTCCTCGCCGGCTGCGGCAGCGACTCCGCGGCGAGCGCCGAATGTGGCGGTCGCACCTGGATCTCGGCGTGGCAGGCGCCGCCCACCGACGCGTTCCTCCCGATCGACGCGAGCCTTCACTGGCTCACGAGCGGGCCCGACCAGACCTTCCGCGTGATGCTAACCCCGCTCGGCGGCGGGCGCGCCGCGCGCGTCCACGTCACCAACCGCTTCGGCCGCGAGACCGTGCGGCTCGCGGCGGTGCGGCTGGGGCGGCGCGCGGAGGTGCCGGGCTCGTCCCCGGAACCTCCGTCACGCTCACCTTCGGAGGCGAGCGAGGCGTCGACCTCCCGCCCGGCGCGGACGTGGTCAGCGACCCGGCCGAGTTCGCGGTGACGGCCTTCGAGGGGATCGCGGTGAGCGTGCATGCCCTCGAGCCGACGAGCGTCCCGACCCATCACCTCACCGGCCGCCAGCGCTCGTACGCGACCGCGCCCGGCGCCGGTGACAGGACGTGTCGGCCGAGGCGTTCACACGGACCACCACCAGCCGGCCGATCGTGGCCGCGCTCGACGTCCTGGCACCCGGCGGCTCGTCGACGCTGGTCACCCTCGGCGACTCGCTCACCGACGGCTTCCAGGCCGGACCGCTCGGCTTCCCCGAAACCCCCGCGACGATCGACACCGACCAGCGCTTCCCCGACTTCTTGCGGCGCCGGCTCGAGAGCGCCGCGCGCCCGATCGCGGTGTCGAACGCAGGGATCAGCGGCAACCGGCTGCTCACGAACGGAGTCCCGCTCTACGGCCGCTCGGCCCTCGAGCGTCTCGACGCCGACGTCCTCGCGCGCGCCGGCGTCACCGACGTGCTCGTCTTCGAGGGCATCAACGACATCGGACAGGTCTCCGCCGCGTCCGCCAGCGCGCTCGCCGACGGCTATCGCGAGGTCGTGGCCCGCCTGCACGCGCGCGGCCTCCACGTGCTCCACGCCACGCTCACGCCGGCGGGGCGCTCGCGGACGTCGGGCTACTCGGGCGCCGCCGGGCGCGCCACGCGCAACGCCGTCAACGACTGGATCCGCGCCGAGAGCCCCGCGGACGCGGTCGTCGACCTCGACGCCGCGGTCCGCGACCCCGCCGACCCGGACGTGATCGACGCGCGCTTCGACGGCGGCGACGGGCTACACCTGAACGCCGACGGCTACGCGCGCCTCGCCGACGCGATCGACCTGTCGCTGCTGCGCGGCGCCGACTGCGCCGCGCCCTGAGGGCCGCACGCGCCTCGGCGCCGGGATTCCGTCCGCCGACGAAGCGGCGGCCCTCCAGCGGATCGAGTGGCTGGAGGGCGCGCGCTTCCTGGCGCGTCGTGCATCACCGCGGGACGGACGACGAGCGGTCGCCGTGGCGACGGGTGAATCCGTCGCGCATCGTGCGCCACCGCTCGTGAAGCATCCGGCCTACTCGGCCTCGGTGCCTTCGCCCGACTCGCCCTCGCCCTCGGCGTTGTCGGCGTCGAGGTCCGGGTCGACCTCCTCGATCGGTGCGCCGGCTCCCGCCGGACGGAGCTTCTTCTCGGCGTTCCGCCGCGCTCGCTCCACGAGCTTGTCCTGTCGCTTCTGCTGGCGAGCCAGCTCTTTCTGCCGCTTCGCGGCTCCGGGATTTCGCAAGCGTTGCGCCTCGCCCTTTCCGGTCGGCGAGATGCCGAGCCGGTCTGAAACATACTCGACGATCCGCCCCGAAGCGCGGTCGGCGCTGGCTCACACGCCACGCGGCGGGCTCGACCGGGTGTCCGGCCGCCGCGCGCGTGCCCGGATCCGGGTTGCCCGAGGCCTCCTCCCCACGCCGTGCGGCGCGCTGGAGCGTGGACGCGCACCCCGCCGGGCGCACCCCGCCAGTGGTGACGAGTGCTACCCGAAACACCAGCACTCGCGATCCAGTTCGCTCACGAACCGCGATCGAGTCCTGTCACACCTTGCCTTCACGGCGGTCGTCCGAGGCGCGGTTTTCCGTGAAAGAGCGCATGCAGAGCCCTCGGAGCCGGCACTTCGGCCCGGACGACGCGCCCGGTGCGCGCGCTCAACGTCCGCCGCGGCCGAACGGCGGCGGCGCCGCCGCGGCGTCGCCCCGCCACAGGTCCAGGCCGCGTGCTCCCGCGCCGTCTCCCCGCACGATCTTGGTCTTGCCGGCGAGCACGGCTTCCGCCGTCTCGAGCCACAGCCGGCGCTCGGCGAGGGCGCGCCAGTCGCCGAGCGCCGCGGCCTGGAGCGCGAAGGCATGCGCCTCTGCCGCCGCGCGCGCCACGTCGGCGGCGCGCGCCGCCTCGCTCGCGAAGGCCATCGCGGCCGCCTCGCCGCGGGCGCGCGAGAGCGCCGCGTCGCGCTCGCCGCGCGCCAGCTCGACGGCCGTGGCGGCATCCTCGCGCGCGGAGGCGACGTCACGGAACGCGTCGACGACGAGCACCGGCGCGCGCACCTGGTGGAGCGCCACACGGTCGATCGTGACCCCCGCGCCGAGCCGCGCGAGCTGCTCCCTGGAGACGCGCCGCGGGGTCGCCGGCGCGGTACTCGACGCGCGCGTCGACCTCCACCAGGTCGCGGTCCCCGGTGAGGAACTGGCGCTCCGCCGCGGCGGCGCTCCGCGGCGCCGCGGCCGGGGCGCCCGCCGCCGACGCCGAGAGCTCGACCACCCGCGACGCCGCCACCGGCGTCACCACCGTCCGCGTGAGCGGCGCCGGCCAAGCGAGATGGAGCCCGGGGCGCGAGCTCGTGGCTGACACGGCCCAAGGTGAGGCGCACGCCGCGCTCGCCCGGCTTCACCACCGCGATGCCGGTCGAGAGCCACGCCGCCAGCGCGGCCGCCGTCCCGAGCCACGCGACCCGCCTTCGCGTCACACGCACGCCGCTCAGGCGCTCGACGACGCGCGCCACGCTCGAGAACTCGCCCGGGATGGGGGCGCGCAGCATGCTCCGCGCGAGCAGCGCCGCGAGCAGCAGCGCGGCACCCGTCCACACCCACCCCGGCAGCCAGCCGGGCTCGCCGCCGAGGCGGACCTCGGGGCGCGTGCCGAGCAGCGCGTACAGCGCGTCGAGCAAGGCCCCCATCACGATGCTCACGACCACCACCACGGCCAGGTAGATGCCCACCACGCGCCGGCCGAGGTGACGCACCAGCACCGCCATCGAGCCCAGGTTGGTGGCGGGCCCGGTGAGCAGCAGCACCAGCGCCGCGCCGGGCGAGAGCCCCTTCAGCATCAGCGCGGCGGCGATCGGTGTCGAGGCCGCGGCGCAGATGTAGATCGGCACGCCGATGAGGGCCATCAGCACCAGCGGCAGGAACCCGCTGCCGAGATAGCCGCCGATCGCGGACGCGGGCACGAACGCCGTCACCGCCGCGCCGATCGCCAGCCCGAGCAGCAGCCAGTGGGAGAGGTCGTCGAGGAGATCGACGAAGCCGTAGCGGAGCGCGCCGCCGATCCAGCCGCGCACGTCGCGGAGGCGCGGGCGGTCGGCGGCGGCGGTGGGCTCGGGAGCGGGGTCGTCGGTGTGGCCGGGATGGGCGTCAGCGCCGGGATCGTGCGCGTGACCGGCGCCGTGATCGTGATCGTGCCCGTGATCGAGGTCGTGACCGCAGCCGGCGGCTGGCGCGCGCTCGTCGCCGACCTCCGGCCCACCCCGCCACTCGACCAGGAGCCCCGCGACCATCGCCGCGAGGAGCGCCGCCGCGGGCCGGTAGACCGCGATCAGCGGCCCCATCAGCCCGTAGGTGATCGCGATCGAGTCGGGACCGGTCTCGGGCTCGGAGATCAGGTACGAGACCGTGGCGCCGCGGCTCGCGCCCATGCGCCGCATCGCGATCGCCGTGGGCAGCACCGAGCACGAGCACAGCGGCAGCGGGATGCCGAGGAGCGCCGCCGTGAAGATCGAGCCGATCCGCCCGTGGCCGAGGATGCGGCGGATGAAGGTCTCCGGCACCCACACGTGCAGCAGCCCCGCGATCGCGAAGCCCACCAGGATGTAGAGCGACGACTCGACGAAGAGCGTCCACAGCCCCGCGGCGAAGCGCATCGACACGTCGGCGAGCACGATGGCACCGGACGCCGTCCCCCACCCCGCGACGGCGCGCGCAATATACGAGCGGACCTCGGCGCCTCGAAGCCACGAGGATCGCGCCGCGCGCGGCGAACGGCGGGCGCCCCGCGCTCACGGCTCGCGGCTCGCGGGCTGTCGAATCAGCGAGTTGGCTCTGGGTTCAGCGGCAGCCCGCTCGCCGCACCCGGCGCTCTCTCGGCCACACGACCGAGCCCGAATGCGTCGAGCGCGCGCCTAGTCGGGTCCGACCGGGTCGAGGCCCGGGCTCGCCTCCCGCGATCAGGCGAGCTCGCGCTCGGAGGGCTGCGCGGGGCCGAGGAGGATGGGCTGTCCGACGGCGAGGCGGCCGGTGCGCGTCACCGTGCCGTAGACGCCGGCGAAGTTCTGGTTGGCGCCGACGATCGCCTTCATGACCTCGGGTGCCGAGCGCGCGGTGTCGGGATCGATGTTCACCATCGCGCAGCGCAGGTCACGCATGGTCACCGCGATCGTGGGGGCGTCGTCACCCTCGCCGAACGAGAGCGCGCGGCCCACCCACTCGTCCTCCTGGAACGGCGAGGCGCGCGACAGCCGCACCACGACGTTGGGGCGAAACCGCCGCACGTCGGCGCCCTGCCCTGCGAGGCGGCCGACCTCGTCCACCGTCGCCGACGCGATCACCGATACGCACGCGTCGTCGAAGATGCCGTGCTTCCACTGCATCATCTCCACGGACGTCCCGGCGCGGCGGCCGATGTCCGTCGCGAGCGCCTCGCCGAAGATCGGCAGGTCCTGGCCCTCGGGCGTGCGCACGAGGGTGGGCAGCTCGCCGGCGGCGCCGTCTCCGCCGCCGTGCGGAGTGAAGCGCACGAGCTCCGGCAACCTCCCCGCCGTGAGCCACGGGAACCCGCCGCGGTCCTGGCACCGCCGCAGCCCGAGACGCCTGTCGCCCTCGACTCCGTGCCAGCCCAGCTCCGCCACCGCCAGCCGCACGCCGGCCATCGACTTCACGGGATACCGGAAGATCGCCTCCACCTCGCCGATCTTGGTGGCCATCGTCGATCCGAGTCTGCCCGACCCGGCGCTCGACCGTCACCCGGCGCGATCCAGGCACGACGAGCCACGGAAACGGACGTCACGACGTAAGCCTGCGCAGCGCTCGATCGCGCGGACCAGCTTCCACGTCGGCGCGCCCGAGGTGGAGCGACGGCATCGGTCGTGCTCGCAACTCGGCCCGGATTCGTAGCGCGGGGGCTCGTCCCCCGCCGCCGGCTGGTGCGGGGGACGAGCCCCCGCGCTACGGTCGCTGAAGCTGTGGATCCGGGTGCGCCACGCCGATTCCCGGGTCGTCCACTCGAGCCTTGCGGATCGCCGAGCGCCAGGCGATCCACGGGCCGAGCCCGCCGTAATAGAGGAGGTTGGGAAGCACGCGCAGGCCGAAGCCCAGGTCGCGGGCCGGCGGCGGCGCCAACAGGATCCACAGGTCGGCGAGCGCCCACAGGCCGTAGTAGACCGCGACGAAGCTCGCGACACTTCGCGCCCACCCTCGCACGGCGCCTCGATCGGCGAGCTGCCGAGGAAGGACCCGCTGGCGGAGGACCAGGATCAGCGCCAGGAAGAGCAGCTCGTAGCCGAGGAAGAGGATCCTTCCCGCCGCGTCGGGCGCGGCGAGCGAGTCCGCGAGGGGCTTCACGACGCCGAACGCGATCACCGGCACCAGCACCGTGAGCGCGAGCACCCGCCCCCAGCGTGCGCGCCTGAGCTCGAGCGTGCGCGGCTCGGAGACGTTCACCACGTCGAGGAAGAGGAACACCCGCAGATCGCCCGCGAGCACGAAGCAGAGCGGCGCCGCCGTCGCGAGGACACCCGGCAGCGCTCCGATCCCGAGCACGTGATTGGCGGTGAGCCAGGCGTCGAGGATGGCGAGCGCGGCGCACGCCGAGGCGAACCGGCGCACCGAGCGCGGCCGGTCTTCGAGGACCAGGACGCCGGCCCAGCCGACCAGCGCCGCGACCCACAGCGACGCCGGCTGCTGCGCGGCACTCCCGTAGAACGACTCGAACGGACCGACCGCGCTCATGGCGCGACCTTCTTGGTGGCCATGGCCTCGAGATAGGTGATGACCGTGTCCACCATCCCCTCGCGATCGGCGAGACCGGGAGCGATCGACGGCATGGCGGCGCGGCTGCGCACCGACCGGGGGTCGAGGATCCAGCGCCGCAGCGCCGGCGCGTGCCAGTACTCGGTGACGTTCATCGGATAGTTGAGCTCGGGTCCGACGCGCCCGCCTTCGCCGTTCACGGTGTGGCACGGCAGGCAGTAGCTGCGGAAGGCGAGGAAGCCCTGGCGCACCGGCTCGCCCGCGCCCGCGGGAGGCGCGAGCTTGGGAAAGTGCGCCTGGAAGTCGACGGGCTCGACCGCGACGAGCTGGTACGGCCAGCCGAGGTCGCCCTCGGCGCGCACCTGCGGATCGTCGAGGTTCGCCCACACCAGATAGTAGGGCGCCAGCTCCACGCGCACCGGCGGCGTGACGTCGTGCTCGAGGAGCTCGAAGTCGCGCTGGTCGATGCGGCGAAACGCCAGCCACGCGCGGTGCTTCAGGAAGCGCTGGACCGGCACCGACGGCTGGAACCCGTCCTTGCACGTCATGAGGATCTCGTCGCGCTCCCGCCAGCGCGCGCCGAAGGTCGCGTCCAGCACGGCGTTCATCGGGAACGCTTCGAGCTCGATCTCCCGCAGCTCGTACGGGTCCCACACCCGGACCTGCTGCGCGGGGACGAGCTTGGCCAGCTCGGCGCGCGACCAGCCCGTCTTGGGCGCGCCGCGGAAGTCGAGCTCGTCGGCGCCTCGCGCCGCCCCCGCCACCAGCACCACGGCGATCGCGAGGGCGCTCGCCCGACGCCGCTTCACGGCCACGTACCGGCTTGGTATTCGGTGCGCGTGTAGGACGTCGGGTCCGAGGGACCGCGGGCACAGATGCAGAGGTGCCGGGCCTTGCAGCTCGCGCGCGCGGCGCGCGCACCGCCCGAGCGCATGAGCTCCTCGGCGATCTCCTTGACCAGGTCCTCCTGGATCTGGAAGCGCCGCGCGTACGCCTGGACCAGCCGCGGCAGCTTGCCGAGCCCCAGGATCCGATCGCCCGGCAGGTACGAAACCTTCACCTTGCCGAAGAACGGCAGGAAGTGGTGAGCGCAGATCGAGGTGAAGGAGATGCCGACCACGGTGACCACCCCTGGCGTCTCCTCCGGGGCGACCCGGCGCGTGGTCTTGAGGATCGTCGCGGGATCGATGGAGTAGCCCGAGAGCAGCTCGCGGTAGGCGCGCACGATCCGCGCCTCGCAGTGCTCCGCGCGCGCGTCGTCGCGCTGGGCGCCGCGGCCGAACCACTCGAGCGCCCGCGGATCCTGCGTGACGTTTTTCTCGAGCCAGTCGGTCAAGGTCATGTCGTGAGCCCCGATTCGGCCATCGTGTGAGCGGATCCTTCCGGTCGCATCGCGGACGCCGACGCATGCGGACGTCGGCGGCGCGGTGTCGATCCACCATCGACCTGTGCACCGGTCGCCGCGCGCTGGTCGAGCAACCGCGCGGTCGTCGGCTGGTGCGCAGTGCAAGCCACGGTCCTACGGTCGCAAGTGCGTCCGCGGCGGTGCAAGCCAGCGAGCAGACGCGAAAAATCCCCCGGCGGAGGAGGAGTCGCTCAGCGCGTCACGGAGGGCAGTTTGTAAAAACGGGCTCTCGCGACCGAGCCGTACATTCCGAGGAGCACGAAATGCGATTCCCCCCGGCCAGGGTCGACCCCCGACGTACCGCGGGGTCGTCGAGGAGGCGGCCGTGGAGTCGCCCCGCTCACGGCGGACGGACTCCGTGACGGCAGTCGGCTTCGATCACGGCGCGGAGATACGCCGCGCTCCGCGCCAGCGCCTCCTCCGCTGCACGGCGGCGCGTGACGTCGCGCGCGTTGACGACGACCCCGCCCCACCGCCGGGTCGTGAAGACGGTTGCGCGCCACCGCTTCCATCAGCGCCCCGGAGAACGCTGTCTTGCGATCGAGCGCTTCCTGCTAGGCCAGCCGCTCGGTGAGCCGATGCTGAGGCTCCGGGCCGAGCGGAGGCTCTGTGGCCCTTCCCCGGCGGCCCCCAAGGGCGTCCGCGACCCGCGTCGTCAGCGCTCGGTCGATGCGTCGGCACGTCCGGGCACCTCGTTCTTGGCCACCCCGCGGACGTTCAGGGCGGCCAGCGCCACCTGGAGGACGATGAGCGCATACGCCTGGTCGTGCCATCCCCACACGATCCACAACACGTTGCTGACCAGGAAGACCCAGAAGCCGGCGGCCCGGCGCCGCTTGGACTGAGCGCCGACGAGCCACGCGGCGAGGACCGTGACCGCCATCGCCGGCCACTGCAGGAGGTGGAGATCGGCGCCGCTCACGCTCGTGCCTCCCATGAGCTCGTCGCCGCGGCTTCCGGCGGCCTGCACATCCTTGCGCGGGAAGCACGGATCAACATCGCGGCCCTCGCGAGAGTCGCCAATTCAGCGTGAATCGACCCCGTCGCGGGAGGGAGGTCGCCTGCTCCGCCACGTCCATCCCGCGCGGGCTCGCTCGCTCATTCGGGGTTCAGCTCGGCCCAGGTGCGATGGAGCGCGAGCCACGACGCGAGCGGGACGAAGACCGGGTTCGTCGTCCACGCGACCCACCCGCCCGCGGCGTGCGCGAGCCGTCTCAGGTTCGCGCACTCATCGGCGCCGAACCCCAGCGCCGCCCGATCCGAGCCGTCGTGGGTCGTTGCGCGCCACACGCGATGCTCGGTGTCGCGACGCCAGGTCTGCGCGTAGCACGATCGCGAGGCACGAACGATCGTCTCCGCGATCTCGAGCGCGGGCGTCGAGAGCAACGCGAGCTGCGCCGGCCGGATGACCCGGGTGGTGTGTTCGTCGCCCAGCGGAGCCATGCGCACCCTTGCCAGCCAGCACCGGCCTCCTCGACGCGAATGCGGCGAATCGTAGTGCACCGTCGCCGAACGGCGCATTCGTCAGGGCACCCGGAGGCTCGGAGCGGCCGCGGCACGCCGCTGGTTCGCACCCGCGGCTCTCAACCCTGCGCTTCGGGCGGGTCCGGCTCTGGCCCTGGCGAGGTGAGCTTGAGGGCCAGCAACGTGGCCTCGGCCTCGCGCAGGTGAACCAGCGCCTCGTCGGCGTCGGCGACCTTCGGCGACGCCAGGTCGGCGAGTGCCTGCCACACCTCGCGCTGGGCCTCGAGCTGGGCGCGAGCGATCGCCACGGTGATCTCCGCGATCAGCACGCGCGTCGCCGGCTCCGTCGCCACGAACCCGGGCTGCGCGAGCATCCGGTTGACCACCGCCATCGCCAGGTCGGTCGCGTTCATGAAGCTCCTCTCGAGGGGAGGTCGGTCAGGGCCGGCCCCATCGTCGTGCTCTGCGCCGAGGCGAGCGCTCTCGACGAGTTGCAGCCAGTGTGGCCAGCAACCCGTGGGAACGCGCCATCCTCGCGGCCCGCGCCGCGATGACCTCGACCCGTCCGGGCGCAGCGTCCCGCGGAGGGCGAGGCTTCGGTCCCTGTGCAACGAAGGCTGCGAGCGCGGCCGTGTGGAGGGCGTGTCCACCGGCGGAGTGGCGAGACACGGCGGCCTTCCAAAATTACACACTTTGCCAGTGGAATTACACACGATTCGCCATTTAATTACATCACTTTACGCCATTGAAAACTGTCACTTTTTGCTTTCAGACCGTTCGCCGATTGCGGCGAATTCCGGCAAAAATGGCCCCTAGGTCGCACGAAATCGCCCGCAAGGCTCGCGAGGGCACGCCGCCGCCCCCACCGACCGGTCGCGCGCCACTCCGAACCCGCGCCTCCGGCCCGCCGGGAGGCGGGCCGTCCGAGGCGGGGCCGTCGAGCGGATGCGGGTGGACGCTTGCGTCGAGGTCCGCAGGCGCGGTCGAGCGTTGCTCGAGGGCCGACGGCCCTGATCACGCCCGCGGATGCCGACGATCAGCGGCCGCAGGAGAAGGCCTCGTGAACGAGGCGGGCTGATCCGCGCCGCCCGACGAGCGAACGCCCCGCCGAGGTCCGTCCTCGGCGGGGCGTCGCGTGACTCCGGTACGTCCGTCAGTAGTTGTAGCCGGCCTCGCCGTGCTCCGCGAGGTCGAGCCCGATGCGCTCGTTCTCCTCGTTCGGGCGCAGACCGATGGTCGCCTTGATGACGAGGCCGAGGACGGCCGTGGCCACCACCGACATCACGATCGTGAGCACCATCGCCTTGAGCTGCTCGATCCAGAGCCCGTTCCCCACCAGGTCCTTCAGGTTCGTGGCGAGGTTCGGGTTGGCCTCGATGTCGGCGAAGATGCCGGTCAGCAAGGCGCCGAGGGTGCCGCCCACGGCGTGGACGCCGAAGGTGTCGAGGGCGTCGTCGTAGCCGAGCTTGGCCTTGAGCTTGGTGCACGCGAAGAACGGCACCAGCCCGGCGAGGATGCCGACGATGACCGCCGAGGTGGTGGTGATGAAGCCGCACGCGGGTGTCACCACGACCAGCCCGGCCACGGCGCCCGAGCAGAAGCCGAGCACGCTCGGCTTCCCCTTCTCGATGTACTCGGCGACGCCCCAGGTGAAGGCCGCCACCGCCGCCGCGATCGTCGTGGTCGCGAACGCGTTCGCCGCCACACCGTCCGCCGCCACCGCGCTGCCGGCGTTGAAGCCGTACCAGCCGACCCACAGCATGCCGGTGCCGACCATGCACAGCACCATGCTGTGCGGCAGCATCGCGTCCTTGCGGAAGCCAATGCGCGGTCCGAGGATCAGGCACAGCACCAGCGCCGACCAGCCCGACGACATGTGCACCACGGTGCCGCCCGCGAAGTCGATCGCCTTGATGGTGGCGGACGAGTTCCAGACGCCGTTCATGAAGCCGTCCGCGCCCCACACCATGTGCGCGAGCGGGAAGTACACGAGGAACATCCAGCCCGTCACGAACGCCAGGATCGCCGGGAACTTCATGCGCTCGGCGATGGCGCCGATGATCAGCGCGGGCGTGATGATCGCGAACATCATCTGGTACATCGAGAAGACGTTCTGCGACACCCAGTACGAATACGCGGTGTTGGGCAGCGAGCTCACCCCCGGCCAAGAACTTGTAGGTGAGCCCACCGAGGAAGGGGCTCCCCTTCGCGAACACCAGGCTGTAGCCGACCGCCCACCACAGGATCGTCACCAGCCCCGCGATGCCGAGGCACTGCGCGAGCACCGAGAGCACGTTCTTGGTGCGCACCAGCCCGCCGTAGAAGAGCGCGAGCCCCGGCAGCGTCATGAACAGCACCAGCGCCGCGCAGGTCATCATCCAGCCGTTGTGACCGGGCCCGGCGCCCGACACCTTCGAGGCCACGGTGGCGTCGGTGTCGGCGACGCGGCCGGCATTGTTCACGTACGCCTCGAGATCGGCGATGCGCTGCTCGAGGCTGGGATCGGTAGGGGTCGCCGCGGCTGGCGCGGCGGCCGCTTCGGCGGCGCCGTCCTGCGCGCGCGACGGACACGAGAAGAGCGCCAGGATCGCGCCCGCGACGGCCAAGCTCGCGAAGAGCGGTCGGAACGAGAACTTCGACATGGTCTGCTCCTGACTCGACGCGACCCACTCACGGGTCGGTCGGATGTGAGTGGGTCAAAGGGCCTGCGGTCTGCGCACCGGTGCGGAGCGGATCGCATCCTCGACCGGGCTGACGAAGATCTTCCCGTCGCCGATGGTGCCGGTGCGCGCCGCGGCGACCACCGCCGCCACGATCTCCTGCACGCGCTCGTCGGGCACCACGACCTCGATCTTGGTCTTCGGGATCAGATCGATGCGGTACTCGGCGCCACGATAGGTCTCGGTGTGGCCCTTCTGGCGGCCGAAGCCCTTCACCTCGGGACGGTCATCCCGACACGCCGAGCTGGGTCAGCACCTCGCGCACCTCGTCGAGCTTGAACGGCTTCACGATCGCTTCGATTCGGTTTCACGTCGTCTCCTCGGTGCGCTCGCGCGCGCCGCCTCGTCGACCGCGGGTAGCGGCGGCGCCCGCGCCTCGGGCGGCCGGCCTCACCTCGGGTCGTGTTGGTGCGTGTCTGGGCGCAATCCGCGGCGGGCAAGCCTCCAGGGAACCGGCCCCCCACTCGGGCGCGGGACGCGTCAGACGCGCGCTGAGTCTTGCTCTCGGGGATCAAAAGCGCTGGGCGGGCGGCCCGCGCGGGGCGGCGCCGAGCGAGCGGACGAGCGCTCGGACGCGCCCGGACCCGGCAGTGCCGGGTCGCAGCACGTCGCGTACGCCGGCGACGCACAGGCCCGCGGGGCCGAG
Source organism: Deltaproteobacteria bacterium (assembly GCA_016713535.1). Classification (GTDB taxonomy): domain Bacteria; phylum JADJOY01; class JADJOY01; order JADJOY01; family JADJOY01; genus JADJOY01. The sequence continues at coordinate 6,677 of JADJOY010000050.1, read as the reverse complement.
CGACGCCACCCGCGTCGGCGCGTGGGGTCCGGTCTTGCGCGCGGCGCGGAACGACTCGACGGCGCGCTCGCGGTCGCCCGCGCTCGCCCAGGTCAGGGACCGGTCCGCCGAGCGCGAGTGGGCACCGCTCTCGAGGTGGCCGTCGTCGTGGCCACGCCCGCCGCTCGTCACCGAGCGCGGGACGCTGAACGGCTCGCCCACGAGGTCGGCCGCGAGCGCGGAGCGAGCGCCGTCGCGCCGAGCACGACCAGCGCGAGCCCGAGGCTCGCCAGGCGGTGCGGTGCCCGCGCGAGCCGCGCGGCACCCCGGCGCCAGCCCTGGCGCCCGGGCACCGCCGCGCTCGATGCACCCACCGCCCACGCCGCCTCGGATCTCACGCCCGCAACGCCGCGCGCGGGCGAGATCGTCTGTCGGGTGGCGGTCTGGCGCTGTCGAGCCGGGAGCATGAAGGGCATCTCGCGATGCTCGTCGTGTCCTTCCGGACGAGCCGCGAGCTCCCCTCCCCGAGGATCGCGCCAGCGGCGGCGGCGCGGAGCGCGAGAAGGATCAGCCGCGGAAGAAGAGCAGCGTCACGATCACGAAGAGCGGCACCAGGATCCCCATCGAGTAGGCCATGTAGCCGAAGAAGCTCGGCATGTGCACGCCGTTCTCCTCGGCGATCGCCTTGACCATGAAGTTGGGGCCGTTACCGATGTAGCTGTTGGCGCCCATGAACACCGCGCCGCACGAGATCGCGGCCAGCTCGACGCCCCAGCTCGGTCCCTGGGCCAGGAGCTCGCCGAGGTAGCGCCCCTCGAGCGGCACTCCGGCGCGTCCCACCGACGACGCCGCGAACGTGAGGTAGGTGGGCGCGTTGTCGAGGAAGCTCGAAAGCACTCCCGAGGCCCAGAAGAGCCGCCACGGCTCGGAGAGGCCGAGCTTCGCGGCGCTTGCATTCAACGTGAGCAGCGCCGGCGTCATGGTGATGAAGATCGCGGCGAACAGGATCGCGACCTCCGCCATCGGCCCGAAGGTGAAGCGATTCTCGAGCCGGTTGTGCGGCCCCGACGCCACCCACGCCGCGGCGCCCGCCGTGAGCATGAGCCCCTCCTGGAGGCCGAACGGCCACGGGTGGCCGCCGTTCCCGATCCCCTGCCCGGCGCAGAAGATGATCGCGATCACCGCCAGGAGGAACCACACGTTCACGAGCCCGTACACCCGGAGCGGCTCGTGCTTCATCACCTCCTCGAGCTGCGAGCCGGGGCGCTCGCGCTCCTCGCGGTCGAGGACGATCTGGTCCCAGACGTTGAAGATGACCAGCAAGGCGCCGTTCACGAAGAGCCATTGCTTCCAGAGCTGAAGCGTCCAGGTGAACGGCACGCCGCGCAGGAAGCCCAGGAAGAGCGGCGGGTCGCCGAGCGGCGTGAGCAGCCCGCCGCAGTTCGACACGACGAAGATGAAGAACACCACGATGTGCTGGGTACGCTCGCGCGACACGTTGGCGCGCAGGATCGGCCGGATCAGCACCGCGGAGGCGCCGGTGGTGCCGATCACGCTCGCCAGGCAGCCCCCCAGGGCGAGGATCGCGGTGTTGACGAGCGGCGTCCCCGCCAGCGAGCCGCGCACGTGGATGCCGCCGGTGATCACGAACAGCGTGCCGAGCAGCACGATGAACGAGGTGTAGTCCTTGCCCTTGTCGAGGAGCTCGTGGGCGCCGGCGGCGCCGTGCCCGAGCAAGAAATAGAGGAGCACCGGCGCCGACCACGCCGCCGAAACCAGCGCCTTGGTGCGATTGCTCTCCCACCGGTGGGGCTCGAAGAGCGGGAAGAGCGCGATGCTGAGCAGCATCCCCACGAAGGGAACCACGGTCCACAGCGGCACGTCCGTGATCATCTCGCCCCCCTCTCGTGCGAAGGGCCGGCCCCATCCGGGACCGGCCCTTCGAGCTCACCTACCGGAAGAAATCAACCAAAACGCGGACCGCTGTGGATCGGGAAGTCCGGATAGGCGAGCGCGCCCATCTCGGGGCCGTCGAGGCCCTGGAGCTCCGTCTCCTTCGAGACACGGATCGGAGTGATCTTGTCGCTGATCTTGAACCACACGTACGCCATGACGAAGCCGAACACCGCGACCACCGCTGCGTTGAGGAGCTGCGCCCAGAGCTGCGAGATGTCGCCGTAGAGGAGGCCGCGCACGCCGTCCGAGCCGTACTTCTCGACCATCCGGGGCGCACCACGCCGTTCCAGCCCGCGCCGTACTGTCCGGTGGCGAAGATTCCCACCGAGATGACGCCCCACAGGCCGTTGATGCCGTGTACCGAGATCGCGCCGACGGGGTCGTCGATACCGGCGGTTCCCCCAGAAGAACACGCTGAACACCACCACCACGCCGGCGATGCCGCCGATCACGGCCGCCGCCCACGGGTCGACGAACGCACACGGGGCCGTGATGGCCACCAGCCCGGCGAGCATGCCGTTGCACATCATCGAGGGGTCGGGCTTGAGCCCCTTGGCCTGCAGCGTCACCATGGACGCGATCGCGCCCATGATGCCGGCGAGCATCGTGTTGACGATCACGTAGCTGATGCGCAGGTCGGTGCCGGAGAGCGTCGAGCCGGGATTGAAGCCGAACCAGCCGAAGCACAGGATGAACGTCCCGAGCACCACCGCGGGGATGTCGTGCGCCGGGATCGCCTGCGGCTTGCCGTTCACGAACTTGCCGATGCGCGGCCCGATGACGATCGCGCCCGCGAGGCTGATGAAGCCGCCCATCGCGTGGACCACCCCGATCCCGCGAAGTCCACGGCGCCGTGGCCGAAACCCCAGTTCAGGCCCGACTGCGCGAGCCAGCCGCCGCCCCACACCCAGTTCGCGTAGACGCAGTAGGGAATCGCCACCCACAGGCCGAACAAGCAGAAGTTCTTCCACGACCAGCGCTCCGCCATGGCGCCGGTGGGGATGGTGGCCGTGGTGTCCATGAACACCATCATGAAGAAGAAGAGCGCCAGGACGCTCACGTCGCCGACCGACGACATGAGAGAAGAAGCCCTTGGTGCCGGGGAGGCCGTACCGAAGGCGCCCGTGCCCGTCGCGCCGAGTCGAGGCCGCCGTTCAGCACGGACGTGCCCGGTCCGAGGGACGAGTCCAGCCTGGCGCGACCGGGCCGTTGAACCAGTTCCCCAGCCGATCGCGAAGCCGTAGGCCCAGAAGGCGAGACAGCCGAGCGGGTAGATCATCAGGTTCATGGCCGAGGTGTGGGCCGCGTTCTTCGCGCGGCACAGACCGGCTCCACGGTACATGAAGCCGGCCTGCAGCACATCACCAGGAAGCCGGGTGAGCGGTCCACCCATGTTGATCGAGAACAGGTTGTGGGCCACGCGGTCGTAGAGATCGGAGAGGCCTAGCTCGACGGCGCGTCGCCCTTGGCGTCGCCGGCGGAGTCGCCCACACACGCGCCCGCGGCGCCCGTCGGATCGGGCCCACGTGGTTTCGCCGGATCGGCGCTCGCGCCGGAGAAGTAGGCCGGCAGCGCGGGCGCAGCGCCGCGGCTTCCGCTGCCGGTTACCAGCGGCCTCGGGCTCCCTGCGCGGCACCGCGCTCGCGTGCATCGCGAGCGCGACAGCCGCGAGCAGCGCGGACGTCATGCAACGAACGGATACGAACCTTTTCATCGGTGCTCCCTCGCGGATCGAGGCGGTTCCGCCTCGATCGGCTGCTCGTGGTTCCAGTGCCTGGTTGCCGGTTTCGCCGGTGCGGATGCGCACCGCTTCGTCGACGGGCGTGACGAAGATCTTTCCGTCGCCGATGGTGCCGGTGCGCGCGGCGGCGGTAGGATGGCCGTCACGATCCCTGACGCGCTCGTCGGCGACGATCACCTCGATCTTCGCCTTCGGGATCAGGTCGATCCGGTACTCCGGCTCCTCGATAGGTTTCGGTGTGCCCTTCTATGCACCGGAACCTGCGCACCTCGGACACGGTCATTCCGACACGCTGAGCTGTGTCAGGACCCTCCCGCACCTCGTCCAGCTTGAAGGGCTTCCACGGATCGCTTCGATTCGCTCTTTCACGGTTCCTCCTCTACGGACGGTCCTGGGGTCCACTCGCCGTGGCGGGTCGGGCCGCGACGAAGGATCTCGGGTGATCCAGCGGCCTACGCTGGGCGTGGAATCGAACGGCCGGCGACGATGCGCAGGCGGGTCCGGCGGGCGGTCAGACGCGCGGAGGCGGCGCGTGCCTGCGGCGCTCGACACGCGAACGGTAACATTGTCGAGGCTCGCGACCGCGGGCGCGGATCGCGACTGCCGAGAGCTCGGCGAAGTCTCGAACGACGACGCGCCGAGCGGCGCAGCGCGGCTCGCGCGCACCGACTCGAGCGCGTGGGTCACAGCGTCGCGAGTGGCGGCGCCGCGGCCGAGCGCCGCGGTGTGGAGGCCGCCGCGCGCGCCGACGTGCGAGAGCACGCCCGACACCGCCCACGCTGGCACGAGAGCCGAACGCCGCGGTGCGGGCGTACGGACGATCGAGCGGGATGACCGCGCCGGCGATGCCCACGCACAGCACCAGCACCAGCAGCGCGGCGCGGCGGTCGTGGCCGGTGGAGAGGAAGCGGAAGCCATCGCGGAGTTGCGGCTCGACTCGTTCGGAGCGAAGGCTCCGTCGCGAGCGGATCACTGTGCAGACGCGGTGCCAGCACCGCGGCTCGTCGATCGCCGCAACGCGCGTCGCGGAATCACTCGAGAACCTCTGCGGACTCCACGAAGCGCCGGGGCGCGGCGCTTGGTCCCGCCGCACCAAGGGCGGCCCCATGGAACCAATCGAGGCGGCGACGCCCACGACGAGCAGGTGAAGCGCTCGAGAGAGAGCGACGCGACGCGGGGACGGAGCCCCTGCGCTCACGAAAATTGCAGACGTGGGGTTCCATCCCCGTCGCCGGGCCCACGCGGCGTCAGTGAACGACCCAGCGGGAACGCTTCGATGGCGTCATGCTTCGGCGCAGCCGAGCGCAGCAGAGCGCGACTCATCGCGCTCGGCGCGAGCGACGGCGTGGGGCGTCGGGCCTGCGCTACGCGCGCGGCTGTGCCCGCGAGCCTGCTCGTTCGTTGGCGCCAGGCGCGCGCCAGCCGCCCCACTCGCTGATGTCGGTGGCGCCCACGAGCGCCGCGTGGCCTGCACACGAATCCCGGCACTCCGGCTTCCGTCCGGCGAGGCTCACCTTGCTGATCGCGAGCGGCTGCGGAACCTGGCGCACGAAGGTGCCGGAACGACGCGGCGGGGGCGAGGGCGTAGACCTCGACCTCGATGGTTACCCATCCGCAGCGACCCGCACCAGCCCCGGCTTGGGCGAAGCTGGTAACGTATGAGCGCGTAGAGCCGGTAGCTCGGTTTTCGGTCCGGCCGCTCCACACTCTCGCCGCGCGCCGAGCGCCACGAGCTTACTCGTGGAGCGGCTCGCCGCTCAGATGGTAACCACCCACCACCGCGAGCAGGCAGGGCAGGTGCGCGCGGCGAGGCCGGGGCGCGCGGCGCTCGATCGCCCTGTCTGCTCAGAAGCGCTCGCCGAGCGCGAGCAGCGCCTCGTCGCGAAACGGCGGCGCTACCCAGCGTGACCCCGAATGGCAGGCCGCGGGGCACGAACCCTGCGGGAAGTGCCAGCGCGCAGAGGTCGAGGAGGTTCTTCACGGGGCTGGTGTAGCGGCCGAGCTGCGTTGCGTGCGATCGGATCCGCCAGCACCTCGTCCACCCGCGGGATCCCGGGCGTCGTCGGGACCACGAGCGCGTCGATCTCGCGCCACGGCGGTTCGGTGCGATGGGCGAGCGCGCGCAGCCGGTGCATCGTCTCGAACACCGCGTGCGGGCAGCTGCCGCGCGCCGAGCACGACTGACGCGACCGCGGGTCGACGTGTTGCGAGGGGGCAATGATGAAGGTCTGACCGCGGCGTAGCGCTCCGCCACCCACGCCCCTTCCGAGAGCAGCGCGGCGGCCTGGAGGAACGGCGCGAGGTCGACGCGCACGGGGACGCCGCCGAGCGCTTCGAGGTGAGCCAAGGCGCGCTCCACGTCGCCTGCATCTCGGGATCGTCGAAGAGCGCATCGGGCGGAGCCGACGGGATGCCGAAGCGAAAGGTCGCCCCGGAGTGGCGGCGGCGGAGCGGGCGCGGCGCGCGCCCACGGATCGTCGGGATCGAACCCGGAGATCACCGGCAGGATGCGCGCGGCGTCCGCGCACGAGGTGGTGGAACACCGAGACAGCGGTGTCGAGGCCGCGACACGCCGGTACGACCCCGCGTACGACCCGACCCGCGCGCCGGCTTCCAGCCGACCAGGTCGTTGAAGGCCGCTGACCTCGGCCTGAGCCTGCGGTGTCGGTGCCGAGCGCGAAGCTCACCAGCCGCCGCGCCACCGCCACCGCCGCCGAGCCGCTGCTCGAGCCACCGGCCACGTACTCCCGGATCGAACGCGTTATGGCACACGCCGTACGGCGAGCGCGTCCTCACCAGCCCGGTGGCGAACTGGCCGAGGTTGGTCTTGCCGACCAGGATCGCGCCCGCGTCGAGCAGCGCCTTCTCTACCGCCGGCGCCGTGACCGCGGGCAGATACGCGAACGCCGGCAATGCGGCGGTGGTGGGCATCCCGCCACGTCGATGTTGTCCTTGACCGCGAACGGCATGCGCCGAAGAAAGGCAGCCGGGCCGCGCCGTC
>JADJOY010000049.1 GCA_016713535.1 Deltaproteobacteria bacterium | reverse complement strand
GAACCCGATGAACCTCGCGACCAAGAGCGGCAAGCCGATGGGCGGCTGGGAGCTGATCGTCGCGAGCCCGTGAACGCGGGAGAGGTTCAAGAGCCATGACCATCCGCACCGATCGCCTCTTCTTCGCGTGCGTCGCGATCCTCGCCGTGGCCGTTTCATCTCGGCCCGCCCGCGCGGCGGCGTGCGTCCCGGTGAGCGGCGCCTCCAGGGCCGACAACTGGTACTGCGATCCGTTCCAGTCGCCCCCGGACGTGGAGGTCGACGGCGCCGAGCCGCTGGCGCCGAGCTTCCCCGACGCGGCCACCCGCTACGCGGTCCTCGCCTACAAGTTCACCGACAAGACCCGGGTGCTGCGCCTGCACGGCACCTTCGCGAGCGCCCGCTTCGAGAATGTCAACGTCGAGTTCTTCGAGACCGACGTGACGGGGCTCTACACGCGCGTCGGCAACGTCGTGGTCAACGACCACGACGCCGAGGACGAGGCGCATCCGGAGTGCGACCCGGCGCTCGACGACGACTGCGGCCCGGACCTGGTCGCGTCGTCGGGGTGCAACCCCGCCACCTCGTCCAACCCCAAGGCGTGCGTCGGCGGCCACTACGAGGTCGCGCTCGTCGACGCCGCGTCGGTGGCCGCGTGGAAGAGCCTGCACCCCGGCGAGACCCTCGACGTGATCGCGCTCGGGTCGCCGGTGGCGAGCGTCACGGCGGTCCGGGTCACCTGGCGAGTCGCCGACGGCGGGACCGCGAAGGCACCCACGGTGTCGTGGGAGACCACGGCCGGCGCGGTGGTTTCCGGACCGGCCGCGCCCGACCTGCAGCACGCGTTCACGGAAGAGAGCGTGAAGCTCGGCGCCACGCCGTGCAGGACCAGCGGTTGCGCGGTCGAGACCTACCACATCGATCCCGGCCCGGGTCAGGTCCACAACTTCGCCACCAAGTACCTGGGCTCCACGATCGCCCTCCTCGACGCGAGCACCGACGCGGTGGTGCTCAAGTTCCGGGCGCCCCGCTCCGCGATCGGTTATCCGGCCGCGCCGCTCACGGACACCGAAGACCTGCGCTACTGGTCAGGCTGCCTCGGGTACGCGACCACCACGACCCTCACCTCGCCGAGCCTCGGCTGCAGCCGGGATCGCGACGTCGCGACACCCGCCGACGGCTACGAGCGGATCGTGATCGGCCCGAGCGTCAAGGTGGCGTGCCCGGGGAAAGGGACGATCAGCCTCGCCGCGTGCGCCAAGGCACGGCGTCACCACTACCTCGCCTGGGGAACGGCCTCGAAATCGACGGATCGCGTGTTCCTGTACCGCAACGCGATGACGAACCCAGGCTACCCGGGGTGGGCGCTGGGCGTCCCCGACTGCCTGGCTTCCCCGGGCTCGTGTCCGGCGGCGTCGGGATACATTGGTAGCTGGGCGCCGCGCGGGAAGCACTGCACGCTCAGCACCTACTCGAGCTCACCTGCATCGTGCGAGGCCTTCTGAGCCAGGAACCGGCGCGGGCGCGTTATCGTCGGGTGGGACCGCTGCGGCGATGGCTCGGAGCCGCGCTGATCTCGCTCGTCGGGTGTGGTGGGCTCGGGGAGCGGCGCCGCCGGCGATCCTGGCACGCCCGGGGGTGGTGGTGGCGGGGGTGGAGGTGGCGGAACCCCTCCACCGAGCGCCTACTTTCCCGGGAGCGCCTGGATGTACCAGGACGTCTCGGCGGCGCCGCTCGCCACCGACTCGGAGCGCATCACCGGCTGGCTCGAAGAGAACGGAGGCTTCGGTCTCGGCCGCCTGCAGATCGACTTCTCGATCACGGTGCTGGAAGCGACCGCTTCCACCCCGCTTCGCGCGTTCGTACCGACCGAGGACTTCTACTCGCCCGACTGTGACGCGGTGGAGGTTCCACTTCCGCCCGGTGGTGCCCTCGAGGGGGAGAGCGACTACGCGTGCAGCACGGACGGCGACTGCCACCTGATCGTGGTCGACCGGCGAGTGAACCGCCTCTTCGAGATGTGGCGCGCGAACCTCGACGGCGGCACGCTCTTCGGGGGCTGCCTGGCGGCGTGGGACATGACGCGGGTCTACTCAACGCAGGGGCGAGGCGAGCAGTGCACGAGCGCCGACGCCGCTGGCTTCCCGATCGCGCCCCTCCTCTTCACGGCCGACGAGGTCGCGGGCGGGGAAATCGCGCACGCGATTCGCTTCATCCTCCCCAACGAGCGGATCCGCGCCGGCGTCTACGTGCACCCGGCCACCCACGCGGGCGCGCCCGATGGCCCAGCGTCCGCGCCGATCTACGGCTCGCGCTGGCGGCTGCGCGGCGACTACGACCTCGCGAGTCTCCCGAACGACGGCGCGCGCGTGGTCGCGCGGGCGCTCATGCGCTACGGCATGGCGCTCGCCGATGGCGGCAACGTGGCGCTCACGGCGCAGGACGATCGGACCAGCACCGCCCGCTGGGGAGGGTTGCTGGGCGCGCGAGACCTCGAGTCGATCCAGCCGCGGGATTTCGAGATCGTCGCCGCCGGGCCGCCGATCCCGCTCACGTACGACTGCGTGCGAACGCCGTATTGAGCGCGCCGCGACGGCGCTCGCCTCGAGGGAGTCGCGGCGTGGTGGCGTCGAGGCTCGGTCGCGTGTGCGCGCGATCACGGTCCGCGCCCGCGCCATCGTCGTGCCCGCCCATCCCGAAATCCACCTAGCTCCTGCCGGCAGCGATCTTGCGCTCGCTCGCAACGAGACGCTGGGAACGAATCCGGATCGGGCGGACGGGCGGGTCGATAAACTCCTGGGATTTCAGGCTGTTGCACCGTGATGGCGCCGCGCGCCGCCGAGCTCACGGGGGGACGTGCGATGAAGCGAAGGCTGCAATCTCTTCCGATCTGGGCGCGGCTGGTCGGCACTTTCGTCCTCATGGTGACGATCACCGGCGTCGGCTCGATCGTGCTCGCGACCCGCGAGGAGAGCCGCGTAGCCCTCGAGCAGGCGCGGGTGTTCGCCGAGAGCTCGAGCCACCTCGCGTTCACGAGCGTCGCGCAGGCGATGGCGGCGGCGGACCTCGCGCAGATCGACGCGGTGATCGACGAGCTCAAGAAGAGCGGCGGTGTCCGCTCGCTGCGCGTCCTGCCGAGCACGGCGGTGATCGAGCAGTACGGCACCGGTGAAGGGAAGGACGCGCGCGAGCACCAGGGCGACGAGATCGAGAACGGCGTGCTGCGCGACGGCCAGCCGTTCCTGGGAACCGACACGCGCGACGGATCCTTCGTCTACCGCGCGGTCTTGCCGATGTTCGCGAGCAGCGACTTCCTGGGCACCGACTGCACCACCTGCCACCAGGTCGCGGAGGGGACGGTCCTCGGCGCCGTGAGTCTCGACGTGCCCCTCGACGAGATCCTGGCGACCGCCGCCGAGTTCCGCCGCACCATGCTGCTCGCGATCGCGGGGCTCGGTACGGTGCTGGCAGTCGGCGTGTTCTGGGTGTGCATGCGGATCACGCGCCCGATCGCGACCACGGTGACCGTGCTCGAGGGCCTCGCCGCCGGTGACCTGCGCAGCCACGTCGCTGTCCGGTCGGACGACGAGCTCGGCCGCATGGGACGCGCGCTCAACACCGCTGTCGACGATCTGCGCGACATGGTCGGTCGGATCCACACCGTGGCCACCACGATCACCTCCGGCGCCAACGAGATCTCCGCGGGCAACAAGAGCTTGCGTGACCGCACGCGCCAGCAGGCCGCGGCGCTCGAGGCCACCGCCGCGAGCGTTGAGCAGCTCACCAGCACCGTGAAGCAGAACGCCGACAACGCGCAGCGCGCCAACCAGGTCGCGGTCGGCGCGCGTCAGGTCGCCGAGCAAGGAGGCGAGGTGGTCGGCCAGGCGATCGCCGCGATGGCCGAGATCGATGCGTCGAGCAAGAAGATCTCCGACATCGTCGGCGTCATCGACGAGCTCGCCTTCCAGACCAACCTGCTCGCGCTCAACGCCGCGGTCGAGGCGGCGCGCGCCGGTGACCAGGGACGCGGGTTCGCGGTGGTCGCGGCCGAGGTTCGCAACCTCGCGCAGCGCTCGGCGGCGGCGGCGAAGGAGATCAAGGCACTGATCCACGAGAGCGTCGGCAAGGTCGACGAGGGCAGCAAGCTCGTGAACCGCTCCGGCGAGTCGCTGGCCGAGATCGTCGCGGGCGTGAAGCGGGTCTGCGAGCTGATCGCGGAGATCGCGTCGGCGAGCGAGGAGCAGGCGAGCGGCATCGAGCAGGTCAACCAGGCCGTCACGCAGATGGACCGCGCGACCCAGGAGAACGCGACACTCGTCGAGCAGTCGGCGTCCGCCAGCGAGTCGATGGCGGATCAAGCCCACGGGCTCGATCGCCTGATGGAGTTCTTCCGGACCGACCGGGGCGCCTCGGAACAGGCGGTCGCGGAAGCCTGACCGCCGAGCGCGCCCGACGTCGGTGTCGGCGCTGCGCGCAGGATCGGCGCCGAGCGCGCCCCCTCCGTCAGGGGCGCTACGCGCGGTGGGCGTCGACGTCGGTGCCCTTCTGCATCGGGCTCTTCACGGCGCCGGACGTGTCGGCCGCGAGGGGTGCGTCCTCGACCTGCGTCTTGTGCATCTGCTTGGCGGCGAGCTTCGACTCCGCGTCCGGAGCCAGGCGCTCGAGGAGGATCTTCACGACGCCGTCGCCGCCGACGATCTTCTCGTCCTTCGGATCGCGCGCGATCGCCACCACCGCGTCGATCACGTCCTGCGGATCGTGGAGCGGCTCGGGAGCCTGGATCTCGTGTCCGGTGTAGTTGGCGGCGTGGTCGAAGAAGGGCGTGTCGTGCGCCGTGGGCATCACCAGGCAGACGTGCACTCCCTCACCTTCGGCGAGCTCGAGCTCCTGGCGGATCGCCCGGGTCAGGCCCACGACGCCGTGTTTCGCCGCCGCGTAGGACGCGTAGTAGGGGACGGTGTGCCGGCCGAGCTCGGACGCGATGTTGATGAGCACGCCACTGCGCTGCTCCAGCATCTGCCGGTAGGCGAAGTAGCTGCCGTAGAGCACACCGAGCAGATCGGTAGCGATGACCTGCTCGTGGATATCGAGCGGGACGTCCTCGAAGCGCCCGAGCGCGCCGACGCCAGCGTTGTTCACCCACACATCGATGCGTCCCATCGCGACGAGCGCCTGGCGCGCGAGGTCCTCGACCTCGGCCTTGCGGCTCACGGCTGCGCCCACCGCGAGCGCGCGCACGCCTTCGCCCTGACACTCGCGCGCGACCTCGTCGAGGACCTCGTCCCGGCGCGCCGCGACCACCACGTCTGCGCCCGCCCGCGCGAACGCGAGCGCCATCCCGCGGCCGAAGCCGCTCGAGGCGCCAGTGATGACCACCACCTTGCCGGTGAGCCCGTTTCGTTCCGTGGCCATGTTTTCGTCTCAGAGAAGAAGAGGACGCGATCCGGTGCTCCGCGCGCCGCCGGATCAGCGTTAGGAGGGTGAGTCGCCTCCGCCGCGCTCGCCGGGGTCGCGCGGGTGACGTCGCGCGACCCCGGCGCCGAGCGCCGCGCCCCACACGAGGTGCGATAGCCCCATCACCAGATTCCGCCGCGGCGGATGTCGATGGGCAGGCGAGAGGATGTCGAGAGCGGGGAGTAGCCCGAAGTAGCTGCTGGCCCACACCGCGGCACCGAACGCAGCGCCGCTGATCCCGGGCGGGAGGCGCGAGGCGAGGCGTGGCTCGACGAGCGCGTAGACCCCGCCCATCGCGGCCCCGTAGGCGAAGTGCGACGCCCAGGTCGCGGCTCTCATCTTCTTCTCGCGGCGCAGCCCGAGCGGCAGGTGGAGCTTCTCCGTGAGGATCCGCTCGGTGACGAGACGGGGTGGCAGTGGATAGCGCTCGCGGCGAGGAAGGGCGCGGTGCATCCCCTCCATCGCGACGCTCATCGGCACGGTCGCCGCTGCACCGGCGGCGAGCCCGCCGAGGATCGGTTTGACGTCCATGACGTGGCTTTCGTGCCAGACACGGGGCGTCCGAGGCGCGCCGTGCCTGGCGACATCTGTAGAAATGGTCGGTACGCCGGGACTGCCTGCGTCGTCAGCGTGCTGCGCGGTAGTGGCCTTTCACCCGCGTGCCGTCGACACGGGTGTATCCGCCAACCCACACGCGGCTGCGGCGATGGGGCGCGGGCTTGCGGTCGTGGTCGGCGTCGCTCGCCGAGTACTTGTTGGAGCGTGCCTTGGCGCCGTCGCGGTGCACGCTCGCGCGTTCCAGGCGCCAGGATCGATCGTTGATGGTGCTCATGGTGTGTTCCTCCCGCGGTTGGAGAGCGAGTGCCGCCGGGTGCACGGCGCGTCGCCTCGCGTCGTTCTCCCGATCGCGGTTCAAAGCGCGTGCCCGCCGCGCGGGCCCCGGCGTCCTCACACCCGTGCGGGGCTGAGGGGATCGTTGCAGTTGTCGCAGAGCCCGCACGGCGCCACGTCCTGCTCGCCGAAGTACTCGCGCAGGATCCGTGGTCGGCAGCGAGTCGATTCGGCGTAGCCCGTCATCGCATCGAGTCGGTCGCGATCGGTGCCGTGTCGGGACTCGTATTCGGCGAGGAGCTGCTCGAGCTCGTCGTCGCGGGCGATCGCGCGGATCACGTGCAGGCGCCTCCCGCGCGCCACGATTCCCGCGCCCGCGAGCTGCGCCACCACCACACGCACCCGTTTGGAGGGCAGCCCGGCGCGCTCGGCCAGGTCGGCGAGCGTGAGCCCCGCGCCGCCGGGCACCGCCTCGGGGGACTCGCCGAGCACGCGGAAGACCGAGAGCGAGTCCGAGCGACGGGGGTAGCGCACGCCGAGGAAGTAGGTCTGGATGCGGCGGTCCTCGAGGCGATAGAGCAGCACCGCGCGCGCGAGGGCGCCGTCCCGTCCCGCCCGGCCGGCCTCCTGCTGGTAGCTCTCGAGCGAGTCCGGGACGTGGTAGTGGGCGACGAGGCGGATGTCGGGCTTGTCGATGCCGAGGCCGAACGCCTTCGTCGCCACCATCACGCGCGTGTTGCCGGACATGAACCGGTCCTGCGCGTCGCGGCGCGACGCCGCGGGAAGCCGCGCGTGGTAGCGACCCACGCTCACGCCCTGGGTGCCGAGGTGCGCCCACACCTCGTCGGCCGCCCGCACGGTGGCCGTGTAGACGATCACCGTGCCGCGCGGTGTGTCCTCGAGCAGCTCGAAGAGTCGTGCCCGTTTCACGTCGTCGTTGACGGTGCGCGCCACCTCGAAGCGCAGGTTGGGGCGCACCGTCCCGCCGTCCACGACCAGCGGTTCGGTGAGCGCGAGCTGGCGAGTGACGTCGTCGCGAACGTCCTGGGTCGCGGTGGCGGTGAGGGCGAGGACCGGGGGACGGCCGAGCGCGCGCACCGCGTCGCGAATCGAGAGGTACGCGGGCCGGAAGTCGTGGCCCCACTGGCTCACGCAGTGGGCCTCGTCGACGACCAGCAGGGACACGCCGCCGGCGGTGAGCGCGTCGAGGGTCTCCGGCTTCTCCAGCCGCTCAGGGGTCACGTACACGATCCGGTGTAGCCCGGCGCTCACCTCCTCGATGGCGGCGCGCTCCCCGCCGGCCCGCAGCGTGGAGTCGAGGTGTGTCGCGTCGATGCCGCGATCGTCGAGCTTGGCGTGCTGGTCGTGGATCAGCGCGAGCAGTGGCGACACCACCACGACAGTGTGCGGCAGCACGAGCGCCGGAAGCTGGAAGCACAGCGACTTCCCGGCACCGGTGGGCAGGATCCCGATCACGTCGTGGCCGGCGAGCACGCCGGCCAGGATGTCGCGCTGGCCGGGTCGGAATCCGGCGATCGCGAACACCCGCCGTGCGCGCGCCTCGAGCGCGTCGAGCTGGCGGTCGAGGCCCGCCGCGGCTCGCCGGCGGGCCCGAGAGCGCACACGCGAGCCAGCCACCGAGGTGAGCCTCGAGGGCTGACCCGCGCTCGCCACGGCGCGATCCGCCGGAGTCGCGTCGTCCTGTCGTTGCCTCAGCGCCCGCCGCCGGAGCCGCTGCCACTGCCGGAGGTGCCGCTGGTCCCCGCGCCGCTCCCCGACGGTCCCGGACCGTTCCCCATCGCGCCGGATCCGCTCCCGGAGGTGCCCGTGCCGCTCATACCCCCGGTCGAACCGGTGCCGGTGGCCGTGCCGCTCGGGGTGTTGGTCCCGTCGTACGAGCCGCTCCCGCGGCCCGAGGTGCCCGAGGGCGAGGTCCCGCTCGTCGATGGGCTGGTCGTGCTACCGGAAGGCGTGCCGGTCGGATGCATGTCGTTCGTGCCCGAGTGGCTCGGATGGGTGGTGCCCGTCGAGTCGCTCGAGTTGGGCGGGTCGGTCTTCGAGCTCCCGCTGCCGCCGTAGCTCGAACCAGAGTTCGACGTGGCGTCGTTCTTCGGGTTCCCGTCGTTCACGTCTTTGTTCTTCTTTCCCATTGCGAAGGCCGGCGTTCCCGCGAGCGCTACGCACAGTCCGAGTCCGATCCAGGTACGCATGTCGATCCTCCTCACCGCGGCCTGATGAGCCGTCGGCGCGGGTGATGGTCGTGAGGGTGTCGCCTCGTTCGTCGCAGCGCGACGAACGAGGCGAGTGCCTGTGCAAGGCCAACGCCCATCGACTCTGCGCGGTGCCAGGCGCGGCAGGTCGAGCTCGCCGCTCCCGCGGAGGCGCGCGCGGCGACGCGCGCACTCATGGAATCCGCGCGGTTTGAACCCTCGGCGCGTCGAATCTGCACGTCCGGAGCCGCGGCTCCGGGAGCGTGTCGCGCGTCGAGCGTGCGGCAGCGTCTAGCGACGCACCGAACGGGACTGTCGCGACGTTCCGAGACGCGGCGGCGGCGGTGGGACCGGTCGCGCAGCGCTGGCGAGCGGTCTCGCCAGCGTCAGCTCTGCTCGGGCGTATCGGACTTCGGCGCGGGCGGGGGCGGCTCGGCCACCGGGGCCGCGCTCGATTCCGGCTGCACCGGTGGGGGCGGTGCACCCGCACCAGCCTGCGGCGGAGGGCCCCGGCGTCCACCGCGCCAGGGCTTGCCGTCGGGGCCGTTGCCGTTGGCGTCGGGCCAGCGCGGTGGGAGCGGCTTGCCGTCGGGACCGAGACGAGGACCCCGTGGGGGGCGCGGCGGTAGCGGTTTGCCATCCGCGCCGGGACGCGGCCCGCGCGGCGGTAGCGGCTTGCCGTCGGGACCGAGGCGCGGCCCACGCGGCGGTAGAGGCTTGCCGTCCGGCCCGAGGCGCGGCCCGCGGGGAGGCCCGCCGGGGCCTGGACGTCCGCCGCGCGGCGGGCGTCCGCTGCGGTCGTGGTCGCCTCCCGGTGCGCGTGGCTCGCGCGGTGCGGAGGTGAGCTGCCACCCTTCGCCGGCGCGAGGGATGTCGCCGCGTGGACCGCGATCGGCACGCTCGCCGAAGGGGCGATCGCCGCGTCCGCCGCCGGGAGGACCACCGCGGTCGCCGCCCCGCCCCGGCCCGCCGCCGCGTCCCGGACGATCGCCGCGCCCGCCGCCGCGCCCGCCGCGGGTGTCGCGATCACGGCGCGGCCCCGACGACACACGATCCAGCACGTAGTGGAACTCGCCCCGTGCGATCGAGCCCGGCGGCCCGCTCTCGCCCTGGAACACCCGCACCAGCCGGATCGCGCCCAGGTCGCCGACGACCTCGAGCGCCTCGAGCAGGCGTGCGGTGCGCTCGGCGGGGATCGCGAGCTCGGAGGCGACCGCTTCGGCGAGGGCGTCGCCCTCCAGGCCTTCGGCGGACTTGGCGGAGCGAACCTCGGCACCGCGGCGCAACAGGATCGGCGAGAACTCGGTGAGCGTCTTCATGATCGTCGCTTCATAATCCACCCGCGCGCGAAAAGCAGCCCCGCGCCGAAACGGGAAGCCAGCCGGCCACGTGCGACGCGCTACGCTCGCCCTCGATGAGCGCCTGGATCGCCGCCCACTTCTGGTGGATCGACGTCGCGATCGCCGCCGGCATTCTCGCCGCCGTGGCCGCGTTCGTCGCCGCGCGGCGCATGTCGTTCTTGACGGCGCGACTCTTTGCCCTCGGCTGCGCGGTGGGGCTCATGTGGGAGATCCCGCTCTCGGCCCTCGACGGGCTCGGTGTGGCGCGGATCTTCCAGTTCTTGTCGCCCCCGCCGTACCCGTTCCCCGTGATCATCGTGAGCCACACCCTGTGGGACGGCGGGCTCTTCCTCGCCGGGGTGGCGCTGGTGCGAGCGCTCGGCCCGGGGCCGGTCTTCGCGAGCTTCTCGGCGCGCGACCTCACGGTGTTGCTCTCGTGGGGGCAGCTCCAGGAGCTCGGGATCGAACTGCTCGCGACCGGCACCGCCGGCTGGACGTACGTGCCGGCGGCGTGGAACCCCCCGCTCTTCGCGTTCCGCGGGCACTCGATCACGCTGGTGCCGCAGCTCATGTGGTTCGCCGGAGTGCTGATCTTCTATCCGGCCGCGTTGCGGCTGCGCGCCCGCTCCGCACCGGGAGCCACCTCGGGAGCCGGCGCGGGGTTCACGGCGTGACCGTCTGCGCCGCGAGGTTCGCGAGCTCGGAGCTCATCCGGCCCCGGAGCAGCGTCACCCGCGCCTCGGTGGTGGTGTCGAGGCCTCCGGCGTACACCTGGTCGAGGGAGGGCGCGGTGACCGAGAGCCGTCGCTCGCCGTCCCTGCTCGAACGGCCGCGATGGGTGGTGACCTCGAGCACCAGGTCGAGCCGCCTGGGAAGCTGGAAACGCGCTCGGACGCTCGGCGTGTCGGCGTCATCGCTCCAGCGAAACCCTTGAAAGTCGCGGATCTCGATCGCGACGCGCACCGTCCCGAACGCTTCGGCGTGCTCGCCGCCCGAGAGGTAGGCCTCGCTCGAGAGCGGACGCGCGGCCTTGGGGGTGAGCGCCGCCTGAACCGCGGAACAGTAGCCGGTCTCGGCCGGATCGATGCACTCGAAGTGGTAGCGATCCGCGTCGCGCCGGGCGTGGGCTCGATCGATCTCGGTGACGGTCGCGGTCCAGCGCTGCTCCAGCTCGTTGCCGCGATGGCCGAGCAGGAACGCGCGGGCCTCGCCCCAGTCGAGGGTGCCGGCCGCCGCAGCGTCGCGGTAGGCGTCGAAGTGATCCTCGAGGGTCTGCTTCAGCTCCGCCGTCCAGTGCTCTTCCCAGCCACGGGCACTGCGACCGGCGAGCTCCGGGCCGTCGGGGAGCTCGGACCCGCCCACCCTCGCGAGGCGCTCGGCGCGGATCCGGGTGAGGAGGTTGGTGGTCTCGCACCACGTCGCGTCGCCTCCTCGAAGTGCCCTTCGGCCGCGAGCCGGCGGGCGTCGGCGAAGTGGGCCCGCGCGCCCGTGAAGCGGTCGCGGTCGCGCTTCGCCAGGCGTTCGCACCCCGCGACGGCCAGCGTGATGCCGAGCACCACCAGCAACGCGAGCGCACCGTGTCTGGGAGCCATCCGTGGGTGCCGGGCGAGGGAGCGGCCGGTGTTCGATCGTAGCAACCCGGTGCGGCGCGGTGAACCTTTCGCGGCGCGAGGGCGCTTCCGGTGCGCGACGTCGGGTCGGCCGTCCGTGGGGACGGACCCGTGCCCGCTCGCGCACGGAGGAATCATGTTCGGTCGCACGCGCGCCCTGGTGGCGCTCGCGATCCTGGCCGCGCTCGCGGGCGCGCCAGGCACCGCGAGCGCCGATGGCTTCATCGTCGTCACGCAGCCCGGGGTCGTTCCGCCCGGGCACCCGCCCTTCGCGCCGCTCGAGATCCAGTCGCACCACGTGAAGGTCGCGATCCGCGATCAGGTGGCGATCACCGAGGTCGAGCAGGTGTTCCGCAACCCGGGCGAGCAGCGCCTCGAGGGTGACTACTTCTTCCCGATCCCGGTCGCCGCCGCCGTGGACCGCTTCACGATGGAGATCGACGGCCGCGAGCAGAAGGCGGAGCTGGTCGACGCCGCCGAGGCGCGCCGGATCTACGAGGACATCGTGCGCCGCATGCGCGACCCCGCGCTTCTCGAGTACGGCGAGCGAGGTGCCTTCCGGGTCCACGTCTTCCCGATCGAGCCGCAC
The DNA here is from genome assembly GCA_016713535.1 of Deltaproteobacteria bacterium. Lineage (GTDB taxonomy): Bacteria > JADJOY01 > JADJOY01 > JADJOY01 > JADJOY01 > JADJOY01. The sequence goes on along the minus strand of JADJOY010000049.1, from coordinate 12,163 downwards.
TCCACCAAGCGCATCCGCCTCGCCTACACGCAGGTGCTGCGGCGCGACGGCGGCACGGTCGACTACGAGTACCCGCTCGACACCGAGAAGCTGAGCGCGGCACCCATCGACTCGGTGTCGGTGACGGTGCACGTCGAGAGCAAGACCCCGCTCAAGGCGATCTGGTCGCCGACCCACGCCGTGGAGGTGAAGCGCAGCGGTGAGCTCGAGGCGCTGGTGGGCTTCGAGCAGAGCCACGCGCGTCCGGACACGGCCTTCCGCCTCTTCTACGACCTCGACGCCAGCGCGGCGGTGGGGTTGAGCGTGCTGACCTATCGCGAGAGCGCCACCGACGAGGGCTACTTCGCGCTGCTCGCCTCGCCGTGCGCCGCTTCGCCAGCCGGCCAGGAGATCCCCAAGGACGTCGTGTTCGCCGTCGACACCTCGGGCTCGATGAAGGGCGCCAAGCTCGACCAGCTCCGCCGCGCGTTGCGTCAGGCGATCGGCACGCTGCGGTCGCGAGACCGCTTCCAGGTCGTGCGGTTCAGCACCGAAGCCGAGCCGCTCTTTCCGGGGCTCGTGGAGGCCAGCGACGCCAACCGCGCCCGCGCGCTCGCGTTCGTCGACGCGTTCGAGGCCGCGGGCGGCACCGCGATCGGCGAGGCGCTGTCTCGGGCCCTCGCGCCGATCGAAGCCCGTGGCGCCGAGGCCGTCTCCAGGCCGAGCATCGTGGCCTTCGTGACCGACGGTTTGCCGACGGTGGGTCAGACCGACGCGCTCGAGCTGGTAGCCGCGGCGCGTGCCCGCGTCGGCGAGCGCGGCACGCGGATCTTCGCGTTCGGCGTCGGCGAGGACGTCGACACGCGGCTCCTCGACGGGCTCGCCGAGGCGACACGCGGCGTGGCGCAGTACGTGGGTGCGCAGCGCGACATCGAGCGCGAGGTGGCGTCGTTTGCCGCTCGCATCGGGCGCCCGGCGCTCACCGGGCTCGCGCTCGGTGTCGACGGCGGTGAAGTGCGCTTCTCCAAGGTGCAGCCCCGAGCGCTGCCGGACCTCTTCCACGGCGATCAGCTCGTGGTGCTGGGGCGATTCGCGGGATCCGGGAAGGCACGGGTGAAGCTGACCGGCAGCGCGGCGGGGACCGCGCGCGTGGTCGAGCAGGTCGTGGACTTTCCGGCGGCCGCGGCCACCGGGGCTCCGTTCCTGCCCAAGCTCTGGGCCACCCGGCGGGTGGGGTTCCTGCTGCAGGAGATCCGCCGCGGCGGCGAGAGCGCGGAGCTCCGCGACGAGGTCACGGCGCTCGCGCGCCGCCATGGCCTGGTCACGCCCTACACGTCGTACCTGGTCCTGGAAGACGAGCGCCGCAAGGACGTGCCCGCGCCACTCGCGACGGTGGCGCCGCCGCCGGCATCGTCGGGATCTCCGCAGGCGGACTTCAACGTCTTCAGGAACGCGCCCTCGGGCGCCGCGGCGGTGGCGGGCTCGAAGGTGGCGGGAGCGATGCGCGACGCCGGGTCCCTCGACGAGCTGGGGGTCCGCCAGCGCGAGGTGCGACGGGAGCTCGCGGCACAGCCGAGCGACGACCACGGCGCCGAGGCACTCGGCCAGTCGCTGCGCTGGGCGGAGGAGCAGGGCCAGCGCCAGCGCACCGTGGGGCGGAAGACCTTCTACCGAAACGGCACTCGCTGGATCGACGCGGAGCTGAGCGAGCACGGCGCCGATCCGCGCGAGCGCATCGTGTTCGGGTCCCCCGAGTACTTCGCGATCGCGCGCGAGCACCGAGAGCTCGGCGCGTGGCTCGCGCTGGGCCGCGAGGTGCTCGTGCGCGTCGACGGCCGCACCCTCGAGATCGTCGACGAATCGCGGTGAACCAATCGCCGGTCCGTCGCGCTCTCCCAACACCGAACGTCACTCACGGAGGAACTCATGAAGATCGCTCGCACTCGGCACGTCACGCGCTTTCTCGCCGCTGGTGTCGCCCTCGGGGCGGCGGCCGTCGGCCTCGCCGCCACGACCCCGTCGTCGCCGGCGTCCGCGCCGGCTGAAGCGCCCGCGCCCGTCGCCCTGATGGTGCCAGCGCCGGCGAAGCCGCGCATCGAGGTGGCGTTCGTGCTCGACACGACTGGCTCGATGGGAGGCCTCATCGAAGGCGCCAAGTCCAAGATCTGGTCGAGCGCCAACGAGCTGGTGAGCGCCAGACCGACTCCCGAGATCCGCATCGGGCTGGTCGCTTACCGCGACCGCGGCGACGCGTACGTCACCCAGCTCCACGACCTGAGCGCCGACCTCGACGCGGTGTACGGCAAGCTGCGCTCGTTCACCGCCGACGGCGGTGGCGACGGCCCCGAGTCGGTCAACCAGGCGCTCGCGGACGCGGTCCACAAGCTCACGTGGAGCGCCGACCGCAAGACCCTCAAGCTGGTGTTCCTGGTCGGCGACGCGCCGCCGCACATGGACTATGTGCAGGACACCCCGTACGCCCGCACGGTGGAGGAGGCCGTGAGGAAGGACATCGTCGTGGACACGGTCCAGTGCGGCGCCGACGGCGAGACCGCGCGGATTTGGCAGGAGATCGCGCGCCGCGGCGAGGGGAAGTTCGTGGCGCTCGGTCAGAGCGGCGACATGGTCGCCGTGTCCACTCCACTCGACGAGAAGATCGCGACCCTCTCGCGCGAGCTCGGCGCCACCGCGATCGGCTACGGCGACGCCGGGCGCCGCAAGGAGGTCGAGGAGAAGGTGAGCGTCGCCGCCGCCGCTCCCGCCGCCGTGGCCGCCGACAAGGTGACGTTCGCGGCGCGGGCGGGCGCCTCGGGCGCGGTGGTCACGGGCGAGGGCGACCTGGTGGCGGACGTGCTCACGGGCAAGGCCAAGCTCGAGGACGTGAAGGTCGTCGATCTGCCCGCGGACCTGCGCGCGATGACGCCCGAGGCCCGCGAGGACCACGTGCGGAAGCAGACCGCCAAGCGCGCGGACCTCGGGCGTCAGGTGAACGAACTGGTGCGCCAGCGCGACGAGCTGATCGCCGCGGAGCGCACGAAGCTCGCGGCGAGCGGCGCCAAGGATTCTTTCGATGGGCAGGTGGCGCAGACGGTGCGCGAGCAGGCCGCGAAGAAGGGCCTCGCTTACGAGTCCGCGCCGTGAGTGGCGTCCGGCGACGCCCCGCGTGATCCGGGTCACACGTCGCGCCTTCAACACCCGCAACATGTCGAGTCGAGGGGCCACTCGGGTGGCCCCTCGACATTCGTGCGATGGCCCCGCTCGGGCCGGTCGCCCAAGCTTGACCGCCCATCCATCGATACCCATCCGAGGAGGCGCTCCGTGCAACGTTCTCTCGCCGCCGTGCTCCTGGCCTCCGTGTGCGTCGCTGGCCCGGCCGCGCCGAGCTTCGCCGCACCCCCCTTCGTCAAGGTGCGCGACGACCTCCTGCGAACGGCCGGCGGTGGGACGCCGTCGTCGATCGCGGTTTCGCGCTACGTCGCGCCACCGGCGACGGCCACCCTCGAGGCCTCGGCCGCGACCGCCGTGACCCCGGCGCGCGCCTGGTACGGCGAGGCGCTCGCCGGCGGCGGCTCTCTCGGCGCCTTCCCGTGGGCCGATCCGGCGACCATCGACAACACCGGGAGGGTCGCGTTCTTCTCGTGGGTGGACGGCGTCGAGCGCAACCAGGGGATCTTCGTCGCCGACACCGCCGGTGCGCTGACCGCGATCGCGGTCGGCTGTGGCCAGGGCGGTGGCAGCGGCGCTCACGGCACATGTGGCGATCCGTCGCCGGTGGGCGGGACGTTCGGCGGCTTCTTCGGTGGCACGTGCTACGCGCCCGCCATGAACGCGCGCGGCGACGTTCTGTTCATGGCCGACGTCCAGGGCGGCTCCACTCCCCGTGGGCTCTTCCTGTGGACGCGCTCCACCGCAGCGATCACCAAGGTCGCCGCGGTCGGTGACCTCCTCCCGAGCGGCGAGAAGATCTACGCGCTCAGCCACGGGTCGCTCAACAACGCGGGAACCGCCGCGTTCTACGTCCAGACGGTGGCGGGCGCGTATTCGGCGGACGTCTACACCGCGGCCGCTGGTGCGCTGACGCGCGCCGCGGCGGTCGGTGGGCTCGCCCCGGGCGGCGGGCTGTTCGGGAACCTGGGGCGGGAGTGGTTCGGCTTCGTCGACGGCACCGAGATGCCGGTGGGCGCGCCGGCGCTCAACGACCTGGGGCAGCTCGCGTACTTCGCGACCTCGACCGGGACCGTGGAGCGCGGCTTGGTGCTGGCGACCGGCGCGGCCAAGCAGTGGGTCGCGACCAGTGCCGACGCCACGCCGCTCGGCGGCCATTACTTCGACTTCTTCTACCCGGTGATGAACAACGCCGGGCAGCTCGCCTTCTATGCCGACGTGCTCCTCGACGATGGCAGTTTCTCGGGCGGCTGGTTCGTGGGTACCAAGGCGGCGATGCGCAAGGCCGTCGCGTTCTTCGATCCGCTCGCGGGAGGCCAGGTGCTGGGGCTGGCGGCCTCGCGCGCCGATGACGCCGCTCGACAACGCCGGCAACGTCGCGGTGTGGACGTCGCTCGGCGACAACGGCCCCGAGCTGATCCTCGTCAGCCACGCCGACGGCACCACCGAGGCGATCGCGAAGATGGGCGAGACCGGACCCCAGGGTGGGACCCTCGGCATGATGAACGCGTGGCCGTCGCGCAACGCCGGTAGCAAGACCAGCTTCGGGGCGTTCACGCCGGGCGCCGACGCCGGCATCGTGAGCGCCTTCCTGGTGAACGGCCCGACGACGCCATCGTGCAGCCGAGTCGCCGGCGGCGGTTCGCCGTGGGCGGCGCTCGCGTTCGTCACGCTGCTGATGGTGCGGCGCCGCGCGGCGCGCGCCTGACCCGCCGCCGGGCGTCACCGTCGGGTGCCGCGGCGCTCGCCGCTGCTCCGATGGAGTGACGGCGCGCGTCCAGCGGCGTTGCGCGTCGCTCGCAGCTTTCGAGCGCGGGGGCGGAGGTTCGCGTGTTCCGCCAGCGTGGCGCGCGGCGTGCATCACCCCGCCGTCGGCCCAGCCGCGGCGGCACAGCACACGGAGCTGGGGGCGGGGATCGGATGTCTTTATCGGAGGAGAGACAGGAGCCCTTCAAGCGGCAGATGCTCCTCGAGGTTGGGGCGTCGAGGTCAGCAGCGCCTCAAGGTCCCACCGTCTTCGTCCTAGGCGCCGGTGGTCTCGGCTCGCCGGTGTTCTTCTATCTCTCGCGGTCGCGGGCGTGGGCCAGGATCGGCTCTGCGACTGACGCGCCCGAGATGTCGAACCTGAATCATGGATCCTCCCGGCCAGGTGACGTCAGGCAAGAACAAGGGCGATCTCGGGGAAAGAGACCGTCGCGCGCCTCGACCCGGACGTCGAGGTGGGGAAGGCGATCACCGCGCGTCGAGGAGCCGAGCAACGTCGAAGACCTCGCATCGGCGACTCTAAGAAGGTGATCGTCGATTGCATGGACAACATCCCCACGCGCTTCGTCCTCAACGGCTGCGCGATGCGCAAGGACATCCCGCTCGTCCACGGCACGGTGTGGGGGCTCGAAGGGCGGCTCGCGGTGTTCCGTCCGCCGCACACGGCGTGCCTCAACTGCTTCATCGCCGAGGCGCCGCCCAAGGAGATCTTCCCGGTCGTCGGCGCGACTCCCGGTGTGATCGGCTGCATGCAGGTCGTCGAGACCCTCAAGCTCCTCACCGGGCAGGGGACCACCCTCGACGGGAAGCTCCTGCTTTGGGACGGCACCACGATGCAGTTCCGCACCCTGAACGTGGTGCGCGATCCCGAGTGCCCCACCTGCGGGCGCTGAGCGGCCCCGGCGGCGCGTTGCGCCGCGCCGTGGCGCGCTGCTAGCTTCGCGGCACGCCGCCACCCGCGAGGCCACGCATGCGCAACGCCCGAGTTCATCGCATCACCATCGTCACCACGTTCGAGGCCCCGCCCGGCAGCGCGGTCGAGCAGGTCCTCGGCCCGTGCTGGGGGATCACGGTGCGGTCGCGGAGCGTGGTGGGCACCGCCTGCGCGGGCTGCCAGCAGTTCTTCGGTGGTGAGATCTCGGCGCTCACGTCGCTCGCCAACGACTCGCGGAACGAGGCGATGAGCCGCCTCGAGCAGCACGCCATCGAGATGGGCGCGAACGCGGTGCTGGGGATGCGCTTCGACTCCAGCGAGCTGATGCAGAACACCAACGAGATCGTCGCCTACGGCACGGCCGTGAAGCTGCGCGCGGCGCCGTGATCCGGACGCGTCCCCGTGGGCAGGCCGCCGGTCCCAGCGACTCCCCGCGCAGCGGCGCGTGAGCTCGACCGGCTGAGCCGGGCGGCGCATCGCTTTCATCGCTTCGCGCACCACCCGCTCTGCGACGAATACGCGAGCGAGGTGATCCGTATCGGACGACGGACGCGCGTCTGCCGTGGCTGCGCGACGGCGCTGGCCGGGGCCGTCGCGGGTGTGGTGATCGCGCTGGTGGGGAGAAGCGTCACTCCGCTGGTGGCGTTGACCGTTGCCGCCGCGGGCGGACTCGCCGGCGCGGCCTCGTTCGCGCTGCGGGATCGGGTGCGCCCTGCGAAGTGGCTCACACGGGGGCTTCCCGCGTGCGCGCTCGCGTTCGGGGCGGCGTCGGGTGCGCGGGCGGGAGGGGCGCTCGGCGTGGGCGTGACCGCCGCGACGATCGTGGGCCTCGCGGGAAACCTCGCGCTCTACCGCCTCCGCAAGCCGGATCGTTCGCCGTGCGCGAGCTGCCGGGAGCGGGAGTCGGTCACGCCATGCCGCGGGCTCCGACCGATCGTCGCTCGGGAGCGGGCCTTCCAGCGCCGCGTTCGCTCGGTGCTGGCCGCCGCCGGCGCTACCCCGAGGGGGTGGACGGTCACGTCGAGCGATCCCGACGGGAGCTGGTCGAGCGCCTGGGATGCGGAGCGCGAGATGTTGGCGGTCACGGGCCCTCACGGGGCCGCGTCGCACCGGAGCCAGATCGAGCCGCGACGGTGAGCGGCGCCCCCGCTCACGGGTAGTGGCAGCCGTCCGCGGCGGCGATGAAGGCCGCATCGAGCTCGTCGACGTGACCGGTGTGGTCGGCGTCGGCGCGGCCGCACCAGTCGTTGCGTGGGCCACACGAGCGGCCCGCCGCGCTCGCCGCGCCGCTCGCCTGCAGCGAGCGGTCGGTGGCGTCCACCGCGCCGCTGCGGTCGAGATCGGCGGCGGCGCAGCCGAGCTTGGCCCAGGTGCAGTCGAGGATCGCGGGGGACGCGACGCACCGTGCTCTTCCAGGAAGTGGGTGCCGCCAGGAAGCGGTGGTGGGGCACCTCGACGGGCCGGTAGGTGGGATCGACCGAGGTGCGCGCCTCGTAGCCGTCGGCGGTGCGACGGATCGGGGGGGTGGCGCCGTACGCGGCGCGATAGCGGTTCACGACGCTCTCGAGCTTCTCGCCGGCGAGGTTGGCCTCGACGCGCGTGAGGATCTCCTCGTCGGTGACGAGCGGCGCGGGCGAGGTGTCGGGGATGGCGAGCTCGCTCTCGACCTGCGCGATCCGTGCCTCCGCCTCGGCGAGGTCGCCGAGGTCGGCGCGAGTGGACTCCCCCTCGATCCCGGCGCCGGCCTCGAAGAGCGCGGCGTCGTAGCGCTGGCTAGCGGCGCGCGCCGGGTCGGTGCGCGCGTAGAGGAGGTCCGCGAAGGTGCGCTGCAGCTTGGTCTGGGAGAGCAGGGCGGCGCGCGCCGAGTCCGCGAGGTCCGCCCTCCCGAGGATCCGCGCGTACGCATACACGGCCTGAGTCGCCTCGACGACGTCGTCGTAGTCGTTCTGGAAGCTGCCGAGAATGGTCTCGGCGAGGCCGGGGCTCAGCCGGTCGAGCACGCCGATCAGCTCGAAGAGGGTCAGGCCGAACAGGTCGCCCTGGCCGATCGTGTCGAACGACTCGCCGAAGTACGCCTGGTCGAGATCCAGGCAGTCGTAGATCGGCAGATCGATCTCGACGCCGAAGAGATCGCCGAGCAGCAGCTGCTCGATCTCGCCTGGCAGCGGCAGCGCGGGGTAGGGCAGGTCGAGTCCGTCGCTCGAGATCGCCTTGGCGAGGTACGCCATCTGGCACGCGGCCATCGAGCCCAGGTCCTGGTTCTCGGGATCGCCGTGTGGGCGGCGTGCGCCACCGACCGTGAGGTCACCGTAGTCGTGGTACTCGTCCACGGTCATGAGGTTGCCGCCGTTGGCCTGGACGAGATCACCGATGCGACGTCCGGCCTCGACGACACGCTGGGCGGAGCGCCGCAGCTGCTCTCCGACGGTGGGATCCGCGACCACCTCGAGGGCGGTGACGATCCCGATCGAGAGGTCCGGGAAGTTGTCGCGCGAGTTGTGGTTCCCCCACCAGGCACCCGCCCACGGGAAGCCCTCGGGCGTGCGCACCAGCGACGAGCAGCAGTCGCTCTCGCGAAGGAAGCGCGGGCGCTCGTCGATGCTCAGCGTCTTGGCGTAGTCCTCGATCCCGGCAGCAGGCTCGAAGTGGAAGAACACCTCCGACGGGTCCTCGCGATAGGTGAAGCGCAAGCCGTCGCTGAACGTGGCGACGATCTCGGCCTCGAGCGCGGGATCGGGTGGCTCGGGGTGGAGCACCGGGGCGCCGTCGCGGGCGCGGGTCACGGAGCCGTCGCGGCCGTCGACCACTCGCGTCCAGCCCGGCATCACCTCGCGGACGGTGAGCCCCGGGATCCCGGTGACCGCCTCGGCGAACGCGATGCCGTCGAGCATCCGGATCAGCGTGAGCTCCAGGGCGCGCGAACGGAACACCTGGTAGGCGTTCCACGCGCCGAGCGCCGAGGTACCGATCAGGTTGTTGTCGGTGGCGCGCGGGATCACCTCGTAGGAGTCGCCGTCGCGAGCGATGGCCCGCGAGCCGATGGTGGTGGCGGCGACGGTGTCGCCGAACAGTCCGAAGCGGTTGTAAGCGAGGGTCGCGCGCTCGACACGCTCGCGGTAGAAGAGTCGGAATGCCCGGGCGGCAGCCTCGGCGTCCGGGACGGGGGAGAGCGTGGGCTCGCCTCCGCCGCCGGTCGAGCCGGAGTCTCCGCACCCGGCGAGGAGCGCCGCGACAGTCAGCGTGACGGCGGCTGCTCGCCGCGGCAACGATCGGAGCGTGACGCGCATCGTTTCCCCCCTCGTCTCCCCGGGGCTCGATGCTACGCGAGCACGCGATCGAAAAGGAGCGCGTCGCGCCGACCGGCGTTCAGTCGACCGCCGTGATCGCGGCGATCTCGGACTTCCGGATCGTGACGGCGAGCCCGGAGCGCTTGACCTCGATGGTGTCGCCGCGATCCGCGTAGCGGCGCACCTTGAACGCGGATCCGCTCTTGAGGCGGACCTCGAACGCGCCCTCGTGGATCCCCTCGCCGCCGGTTGCGACCGTCGGTGGCGCTGGCGGTGGGACCGGCGCCGCGCTCGCGGCGGCACCGCCATCGCTGGCCGGACTGCTTGAGGTGACACCCATCGCGGAGCCGAAGGCGCGGGCGATCTCCGCGTGCCCGGTGTCGTTGGGGTGGATGCAGTCGCGCAGGTACCACGGCGACGCGGCGCCGAGACCATGGCCGCGGAAGAGCTGGTGAAGATCGATCACCTCCACCCCGCGGGCGGCGGCGACCTTGCGCAAGTCTTCGTTCCAGCGCGCGAAGAACGGTGTGGTGTCGGCTTGCCGAGCAGGATGGGACAGCCGAGCTCGCGGAAGCCGCCGCGTCCGTCGCTCGAGTCGTAGATCGTGGCCAGGAATACGCGGACCTCGGTGCCGGGGGCGAAGCGACCCGGGCGCAAGAGCTCGTCGAGCGCCGCGCCCACGTTGCGAACCAGCGCCGCGCGTGGCTCCTGGTCAGCTCCGAGGATGACGGCGGGAGTGGCTTCGCGGAGGTCGTTTCCGCCGATGGTGATGACCACGGCCGCCGGCCCCGGTAGGGAGGGTGGGCAGAGCCGCGACCTGTCCCGGCAGGTCGCGCGAGCGCGCGCCGCTGCGTGCTGCTCGGAGCACCCGAGCGCCGGGTGACACCCGCTTCAGGTCCTCGCCGAGCAGCGCCGCGTAGGCTGAGGTGCCAGGCGGTGGATCGCCGATCAGGTCGCCCAGGACCACGGGGTGCGCGCAAGGCGGGACGTCGCTCCCCGGGCCGCGACGCGGGGCCTGCTGGCGGTGTCGCGTCGCCGAGGTCGGCGACGAGATCGGGGCGGTTGAGTGACCAGGCTCGTCACGCCGAGATCGAGGAGGCGCCGCATCTCGCCGGCATCGTCGATCGTGAACGCCTGGACGGGCACGCCGACGCGCGCGAGCGCCGCGATGTCGGCGCGTCCGATCCCGGCGTCAGCGAGCTGCCGCGGGTCGGCGGTCAGGAGCTGGCCCGCGGGTGGTGCGGCTGGACGAGAGCCCGATCGCAGCGCCGTGACGAGCGCGTGGGCGCTGGCTTCGTCGAGGTTGGTGGCGATCGCCGGTGCGAGCGCCCGGATCCGCGCCAGCACCTCGGCGCGCGGCGAGACCAGCAGCACCCGCTCCGTCGCGTTCGCGTTCCGCACCGCGCCGACCACCGCTGGCACCGCGTCGGTGCCCTCCTTGAGCTCGATCTCGAAGCGGGTCCCGGGCAGCGCACGCAACGTGGCTTCCAGCGTGGGGACGCGCACGCCGTGGCCTCGGCTCGGGAAAGTCCTCCCCCCGTCGGGGGAGAACCGGTAACCGGCGTCGTAGGCCTGGAGCGCGACGAGGGAGAGCCGCGCCACCTCGCCGGTTCCGTCGGTGGTCCGGTCGACGGTGGGGTCGTGCAGCAATACCGGCACGGCGTCCGACGTGAGTCGAACGTCGCTCTCGATCACCGCGTCCGGCCAGCGTTCCACGACCGCGCGGAATGCTTCGAGGGTGTTCTCGGGGGCGAGCGCGACGCCGCCACGGTGGGCGACGATCCGGATCGGCTTCACGAAGAATGGGTGGCGGGCCGCAGGATCCGGCCCGCCCACGGAGCTGCTCGCGCGAGCATCGGCGGTGAGCGCGACGAGCAGCGCCGCAGCCAGGATCGAGCGCTTCATCGAGACGGACCTCGGTGTCCGGGACCTCGCACTACCGGCTTGAAGGTCGCGGCCGGGATCGCGAAGCCAGCCAGGGGAGGCGCAGCCTAACCCCCTACGTGCAAGCCCGGTGCAGCTCGCTCACGCGCTGACCCACCGGAGCGGTCGCTCCAGCACGAACGCGAGATCGAACGCGTAGAGCAGCAGGTAGGTGACCGAGGCGAGCGCGGCGCTGACGCCGGCTGCGTAGAGCGGAGCCGTGCGCCGGCGGATCCGGCCGGATTCGATGCACGCGACGTGGAGCATCACCACGGGCACCACGGCCATCGTGAACGAGGCCAGGAAGTAGGTGACGATCGTGTTCGGATAGGCGAGCCACACGAGCAGCACCAGCGGGGGGACGAGCACCCCGACCTCGCGCAGCGAAGCGCGCGCGGCGCGCACGAGGGCGCGTGGCCGCCGCACGAGCACCGCGGCGGCTACGAGCGCGAGCCCGAGGTAGGCCGCGCAAGCCGAGGCGACGACCTGGCGGCGGAGGTGACCCTCGGCGCGCGCCACCAGGCCCTCGAGGGTGATCGCCTGCTCGGCGCTCTGGACCGGAAAGAGCGAGCCCCAGGCCGCAATCGCGCCGCGGAAGTCCGAGCGGTCGAAGCGCATGTCGCCGATCGCCTTGCCCGCCTCGAAGGCCTCGACTCGCTCGGTGAAGCGCGCGCGCACCTCGCGATATAGCCGCTCCGCGGCGGCGCGGTCGCCGGCGTGGCGCTGGACCCGCGCGACGAAGAGCAGCGCCCGGGCGCGAGCGGGAAATCCGGATCGGCCCGCAGCAGCTCGGCGAGCGCATTCGCGGTGTCGGTCTCGCTGGCCTCGCTGCGGGTGTGGCGCTGCATGATCGCTTCGTAGCGGGCCAGCGACGTGGCCCCGCTCGCGAGCGCCGCTTCGAGGATCGCGACACGATCCGGAACCCCGGCCGCCCAGCGCGAGTCGGGAAAGCGCTGTTCGAGGGCGCGCAGGTGTAGCAGCGCGCCCGTCAGGTCGCCGAGGCGACGCTGGCGGAGCCGTGCCGCCTGGTAGTGGGCTTCGGCACTCTCCTGGGCGTCGGGGACGCGAGCCGCGAGCTCCTCGAAACGGTCGAGCGCGTCAAGCTGGCGCC
>JADJOY010000048.1 GCA_016713535.1 Deltaproteobacteria bacterium | reverse complement strand
GGCGCCCGGCGGCGGTCAGGTTGTGCTCCGAAATCTCGCACAAGCACACCATCTCGTCGCCTGCTTCGTGACCCAGGTTACGCTCGGTGAAGAAGCGCACGTGCGGGTTGCGGACGCGCGCTTGGTGATCTCGCCGACCTCGGGGTCGAGCCGCTGCGCGCCGTCGCGGAAGCGGACGATGCCGGTGGCGGCGTCGAACTCGGCGCCGAAGCGGCCGCTGGCGAGGTGATCCATGAGGCGCTGGACGCCGCCGGGAGTGGGCGCGTCGTGGCGCGGATAGAACTCGCGGAAGAACACCGGCAGCAGCCGGTAGGTGCGAAAGCCCGACACGATCAGGAACCACCACACGCGCCCTTCGCCCTCGCGCTGGGCGAGGCGGCTCACGGCGTCGATCCAGCTCCGGTGCAGCGCGGGCGTGTTCCAGGCGCTCTTGTCGACGATGGTGTCACCCGAGAACACCACGGTGATGGGCTCGTCCTCGAACCGCTCGCGGTAGAGGTGCAAGGTGGTGAAGCCGCGCAGCGCGCCGCTCTCGTCCTCGAGCAGGATCACCCAGTTCTTGTTGGCGAGGTCGCGCTCGAAGACCCGCGCTTCGACACCGTCGAAGTAGCTCGCGAGGAGGCCGTGCATCGCCTGGCGCTCGCCGGGCGTGAGGTCGGCGCGCGCCACCAGCCGCCCGCGGATGGACGTCGCGGCGGCGGGCTCGTCGAGGTCGGGCGCGGCGGACGGGCGCATCAGTTCGCTTCCAGGAGCTGGCCCGGCCAGGTGCGGTCGCCGAGCGGGTAGTGGTTGCGCAAGCTCACCTCGGCGCGGTGGATGCCGTTGATGAGGAAGAAGTTGCGGAACATGAACCAACTGTCGCGGTTCACCGGGTCGACGCTGCGCTTCACGATGCTCGGCCAGGTGTAGAAGCTGCGGCGCGCCTCGACGCAGCCCCGCTCCACCTCTTCGGGGGTCACCTTGCGGGGCGTGAACGGCACCTTGTTGTAGCCGTAGCGCTCGTCCATCCACCACTTCTCGTAGAGCAGGCGGCCTTCCTTCTCGAGGCGCTCGTAGAGCGGCGTGCCGGGGAAGGGTGTGAGGTGGTTGAAGGCGGTGATGTAGAAGTTGTGGCGCTTCGCGAACTCGACGGTCTCCGCGAAGGTGTCGGGGGTGTCCTCGTCGTAGCCGAAGATGAAGGTCGGGTAGAGGCGGATCTTGGCCTCGCGCAGCTTGGCGAGCGACTTCTCGTAGCCGCCGCCCATGGTGTTGAAGTCCTTGTCCATCTGCACGAGGTTTTTTCGGTTGAGGCTCTCGAAGCCGATCAGGACGCCCTGGCAGCCGCTCTTGTTGAGCAGGTCGAGGAACTCGGGGTCGTGGGCGCCGTTGATGCTCGTCTGGCTGACCCAGCGGATCTTGAGCGGGATCAGGGCGCGGAAGAACTCCTTCACCTCCTTGATGTTGGAGGTCTGGTTGTCGTCGACGAAGAAGAAGAACTTGCGGCCCTGCGCCTTCAGGTCGGCGATCTCGGCCACCACCTCGTCGATCGGGCGGCGGGTCTGGCGGCGCTGGAAGTACGTGGTCACCGCGCAGAACTCGCACACGAAATGGCAGCCGCGTCCGGCCTCGACGAGGCTCACCGGCAGGTAGTCCTTGCCCCGGAAGATGCGGCGATCGGGAGTGGCGCCCTTGAGCGCGGGGCGGTCGGCGAGGCGGTAGATCTTCTTGGGAGTGCCGTGGCGGTAGTCGTCGAGGACCTCGGGCCACAGCCCCTCGGCCTCGCCCACCACCACCGACTCGGCATAGCGCGCGACCTCGTCGGTCTGGAGCGCGGCGTGGAAGCCGCCCATCACCACCGGCACGCCGCGGCTGCGGTACTCGCTCGCGATCTGGTAGGCGCGCTTGGCGGTGTAGGTCTCGACGCTCATGGCGACGAGGTCGGTGGGCTCGTCGAACGGGATCGGCTCCATGCGGTCGTCGTAGAAGCGGACCTCGACCTCCTTGGGCGTGAGGCCGGCGATCAGGGCCGCGGGCAGCGGCTCCATCTGCCAACCGCGGATGTAGCGCTGGCCCGGGACGCGGCCGATGCAGGGATGAATGAGCGTGAGTCGCATGTCTGGGTTCCCGATCGACCGCGGCCGCGATCGAACCCGGAGATCGTAGCAGGTCGGTCAAATGCGCGCGCGGGCGCCGATCGCGCGCTCGGGGGAGGCGGCGGCCCGCTATAGTTCGCGGCGCGATGGCGGCCTCGATCCGGATCGATCTGGCGACGGAAGCCGACGACGCCGAGCTGCGCAGGCTGGTGCGCGAGAACGCCATGCCGGGCGAGATCTCGGTGGCGTTCCACCGCGAGCCGAGCTTCTTCCGCGCCATCGCCGTGGAGGGCGAGCGGCAGCAGGTGATCGTCGGCCGCGACGGCGCGGACGACGCGCGGATCCGCGGCGTGGCCACGCGCTCGACGCGCGATGTACCTGAACGGCGAGCCGCGCGGCTCGGCTACATCAGCGGGCTGCGCGTCGATCCCGCGGTCCGCCAGTCGCTGTGGCTGGCGCGCGGCTACCGGAAGCTGCGCGAGCTCCACGACGCCGACCGCGTGCCGCTCTACGTGTCGACGATCATCGAGGACAACGCCGCGGCCCGCGAGATCCTCACCAGCGGCCGGGCCGGGCTGCCGGTCTACCGCGACCTCGGCCGGCTGCGGACGTTCTCGATCCACCTGCTCGGCCGGCCACGCCGGCTTCGCGTCCCCGGCGTGACCGTGGAGCCCGCCCGCGCCGACCAGCTCCCGGCGATCCTCGCGCTGCTCGCGCGCCACGGCGCCGCCCGGCAGCTCGCGCCGGTGTGGGACCGCGGACGACTTCGCCGCCGGCTCGCCTCGGCTGGCGGGCCTCGCCGTGAGCGATTTCTTGCTCGCGACGCGCGCCGGGCGGTTGGTCGGCTGCCTCGGCCGCTGGGATCAGTCCGGCATCAAGCAGACCGTGGTGGTCGGGTATCACGGCAAGATGCGGCTGGTGCGGCCGCTCTACGCGGCGGCTGGACGTCTCTTCGGCTTCGCGCCGCTGCCCGAGGCGGGGCGGCCGTTTCGCTACTTCTACGCGGCGCTCTCGGCGGTGGACGAGCGCGAGAGCGACGCCGCAGCCGTCTACCGGCTCCTGCTGAGCGAGACCTTCGACCGCGCCCTCGGCCAGGGCTACGGCTTCTTCATGGCCGGGCGCCACGAGCGCGACCCGCTCTACCGGGTGGTCGAGGACTCGTTTCGCTTCACGCCCTACGACGCCCGCCTCTACGCGGTCCACTGGGAGGACGGCGCCACCACGGCCGACGCCCTCGACGCGCGCCCGCCGTTCCTCGAGATCGCCGTTCTGTGACGCGGCGGAAAGCCGCGTGCGCCGGCGATCGGGGATGGAACCCCCGTCGCTACGATGGTTTTCGTAGCGCGGGGGGCTCCGTCCCCCCGCGGGGGTGCCCGAGCGAGCGCCGCGGGCGCTTGGCGGCATGGAGTGAAACATGTTTCACTTCGTGCATTCCGTGCCTGCCAAGGAGGCCCTCGTGAGCCAGCGTCTGGAAGGGAAAGTGGCGGTCGTCACCGGCGGCGGTAGCGGTATCGGCCGCGAGTCGGTGCTCCGGTTCCTGCGCGAGGGCGCAAAGGTGGTGATCGGCGACCTCAACGACAAGACCGCCGCCGAGGCGATCGACATCGCGGCGAGCGAGGGGCTCGGCGCCAACGTGCGCTTCGTCAAGACCAACGTCGCCGAGGAGGCGCAGGTCTCGGCGATGCTCGACCTCGCGATGACCGAGTTCGGCCGCCTCGACATCGTCTTCAACAACGCGGGCCTTCCCGGCGCGCTCGGCAAGATCCACGAGATGCGCGTCGAGGACTGGGACCTGACGTTCGCGGTGCTGGTGCGCGGCGTGTTCCTCGGCCTCAAGCACGGCGCGCGCGTGTTGCGCGCCCAGGGGCAGGGCGGCTCGATCATCAACACCGCCTCGATCGCCGGCCTGAGCGGCGGCTGCGGGCCGCACGCCTACACCTCGGCGAAGGCGGCGGTGGTCAACCTGACGCGCTCGGTCGCGGTGGAGCTCGCGCGCAAGAAGATCCGCGTCAACGCGATCTGCCCGGGCGCCATCCTCACGCCGCTGGTCCACCGCGGCAACAAGGAGGCGCTCGAGCCGATGATGGCGCAGTCGCAGCCGTGGCCCGAGGCCGGGCTGGGCGAGGACATCGCCAGCGCCGCGCTCTACCTCGCCAGCGACGAGTCGCGGTTCGTGACCGGTGCCATCCTGGTGGTCGATGGCGGCCTCACCGCGGCGGGCCCGCACGTCTACCGGGGTAACTGGGAGGCTTCCGGCAACTCCGTCGACATGGGGACGACCGGGCTCTAGCCCGCGTCATTCACGAACACTTCGTAGCGAGGTCGCCAAGCGTCGAGCAGATTGGGGCGGACGCAGGCTCGAGGCGCGCAGGCGTACTCGAAGGTACGCCGAGCGCCGACGACGCCGAGTCCGCCCCAAGATGCCGACGATCGGCGGCCGCAGTAGAAGGCTTCGTGAGTGATGCGGGCCAGACGGCCTGGCGCGAACGACGCGGTGACGAGCGCCGCCGCGACCCATCCCGCCCTCGAGTGGGCGGCGTCGGGTGCGATGGCGGTGAGCGGGCGGCCCGACGGGCCGCCCGTTCTCGCTCCGGCGGCGCTGGCGACGTGGGCGCGTGAGCGCCTCGACGAGCTGCGCGCGCTGGCGGGCGCGCGCTGGGTGTTCGGCGAGGTCGACGGCGGCGCGCTGCTCGGCGAGCGCGCGGCGATCTTCGGCTACGCGCGCCGCGGTGCCGTCTCGCCGAGCGGCACGTGCCGGCTGCTCCGCGCCGCCGACGGCGGCTTCATCGCCGCGAACCTGCCGCGCGACGACGACTGGCGGCTCGTGCCCGCCTGGCTCGAGGACGACGGTCTGGCCGAGCTCGCGGGCCGCGATCGCGAGGGGGCCTGGGCCGCGCTCACCGAGCGGGTCGGGCTCGCCGACGCGGGCGCGACGATCGCGCGCGCGCGGCTCCTCGGTCTCGCCGTGGCGCCGGTCGCCGGTCCGGCCGCCGCGCCACCCCCGCCGGTACGGGTGCGCGCCCGTGGCCCGTGGCGCTGCCCCACGGCCGACGGCGCGGCGCCGCTCGTGGTCGACCTGTCGTCGCTGTGGGCGGGCCCGCTCTCGGGCCACTTGCTGGCGGGCGCGGGAGCGCGCGTCGTGAAGGTCGAGAGCACGCGGCGACCGGACGGCGCCCGCCGGGGGCCGCGCGCCTTCCTCGACCTGCTCAACGCCGGGAAGGAGAGCGTCGCGCTCGACTTCACCGACGACGCGGATCGGGCGGTGCTGGTCCGCCTCGTCGAGCGTGCCGACCTCGTGATCGAGAGCTCGCGCCCGCGCGCGCTGCGCCAGCTCGGGATCGACGCGGAGAGGATCGTCGCGCGGGCACCGGGGAAGGTGTGGCTCAGCCTCACCGGTTACGGGCGCGGCGAGCCCGAGGCCGAGTGGGTCGCGTTCGGCGACGACGCGAGCGCCGCCGCGGGGCTGGTGCGTGCGACCGGGTACGCGGCGGGCTCGGCGACGCCGCTCTTCTGCGGTGACGCGATCGCGGATCCCCTCGCGGGGATCGAGGCCGCCGTCGCTGGGTTGCGCGCATGGCGTGGGGGTGAGAGCGTGCTCCTCGACGTGAGCCTGTGCGACGTCGTGCGAACCGTGCTCGACGCGGCGCCGATGCCAGGCGGCGCGGCGGTGGCGGCTCGTCGCGGCGGAGGGTTCGACGTGGAGGCGGACGGCGAACGGATGCCGGTGGCGGAACCGCGAGCGCGGACGCCGCGCGGCAGCGCCGCCGACCTCGGCGCCGACACCACGCAGGTGCTCGCTTCGCTGGGCATCCGGTGCTGATCCGCCGCGCCGAGGTCGACGGGCAGGCACCGCTCGACGTGCGGATCGACGGCGAGCGCATCATCGCGGTCGAGCGCGGTCTCTCGCCCTCGCCGGGCGAGGTGGTCATCGACGCGTGCGGCGGCGCGCTCCTGCCCGGCCTCCACGATCATCACATCCACCTGCTCGCCCTCGCCGCCGCCGAGCGCTCGGTGCGCTGCGGTCCGCCGCACGTGCGGAGCGAGGACGAGCTCGTGGCGGCGCTGCGTGCAGCGGCCGAGCGCGAGCCGGCGGAAGCGGTGATCCGCGGTGTCGGCTACCACGAGTCGGTGGCCGGCGAGCTCGATCGTCACGTCCTCGATCGCTGGCTACCCGGCCGCGCCGTCCAGATCCAGCAACGCACCGGCGCGCTGTGGGTGGTGAGCTCGGCCTGGATCGAGAGATTCGGTGTCGACGATCCAAGTCGCGGGCATCCACCACTGGAGCGGGACGTCGAGCGACGCACGACGGGCCGGCTGTATCGTCTCGATGGCTGGGTGCGGACGCTCGGTCGCCCTCGTGGCGCACCACCGAGCCTCGAGGCGGTTGGCGTGCGCGCTGCGCGGTTCGGGGTGACGGGCCTGACGGACGCAACGCTCGGGAATGCGCTCAAGGAGCTGCGCATCCTGGAGCGCGCGGTCCGCGTCGGCGAGCTGAAGCAACGGCTGGTGGTGATGGGATGGGAGCGGTTGCCGACACCGCGGCTGCCCGGGGTGTCACTGGGCTCGGTGAAGCTGGTACTCGACGAAGCGGAGTTGTTTTTCGAAGCTGCGGTATCGGCCGCTCGAGTCGCTCACGCGCGGGGACGCACGGTCGCGATCCATGCCGTGACACGGACGGAGGTGGTGTTTGCGGCGGAGGTCTTCCGCGAGGCGGGCGTGATTCCGGGTGACCGCCTCGAGCACGCGTCGGTCGCGCCGCCCGAGGTGGCGGCCCTGGTCGCCGAGCTCGGCCTCACGGTCGTCACCCAGCCCCACTTCGTGCGCGAGCGCGGCGACGCGTATCGAACCGATGTGGAGCTGCGTGACCAGCCGTGGCTCTACCGCTGCCGCGGCTGGGACGCGCTTCAGGTGCCGCTCGGCGGCGGCACCGACGCGCCGTTCGGCGAGCCCGATCCGTGGCTCGCGATGCAGGCGGCGGTGGACCGCCGCACCGAGTCCGGCCACGTGATCGGACCCGGCGAGGCCCTCACGCCCGAGCGAGCGCTGGCGCTCTTCACGACGCCGGCCGCGAGGCCGGGCGGCACGCCGCGCCGGATCGCGCCCGGTGAGCTCGCCGACCTCTGCCTCCTCGATCGGCCGTGGCGGCTGGCTCGCGCGCGGCTCGCGAGCGAGGACGTCCGCGCCACGATCCTGGGCGGGCTCGTGACCTGGGACCGTGAGGCGGGCTCGTGAGCAGCCCGTCGGCGCTCTCGCTGGTGATCGAGTCGTGGCTCCGACGTGGGGTGGTGGACACGGTGCGCCACCTCGCCGAGGAGCAGAGCTTCGACCGGGTCCACGGCGTCCGCACCACGGGGCGCGTCCCCGTCGAGCGGCTCGTGAAGCGGGTCGAGTCCGCGTGGCCGGACACCAGCGAATATCAGCCGGTGCCGGCCGCGCTCTTCCGCGCCGCGCTGGCCGCGGTGCCGGCGGCGGCGCGCGCGGGCGCATTCGTCGATCTAGGCTGCGGCAAGGGGCGGGCGCTGGTGATGGCGGCCGAGGCCGGGTTCCGGCACGTGCGGGGCGTCGAGCTCGCGCGCCCGCTCGCGTGCCAGGCCGAGCTCAACGCAGAGGCGGTCGCGAGTCGGCTGGGTGTCACCCTCGAGTGGCGGTTGGAGGTGGCCGACGCCGCCGAGCGCGCCTTCGACCCAGACGAGACGTGTGTGTTTCTGTTCAATCCGTTCGGCCGGCTGGTGTTGAGGCGCGTGCTGGACCGCCTGAGCCGCTCGCTCGCCGCGCACCCGCGGGCGGCAGCGGTGATCTACGTCAATCCGCAGCACCTCGAGGTGCTCGCGGAGTCTCGGGCGCTCACCGAGCATTCCCTCGGCAAGACCCGGATCGGCGGGGTGCTGGACTGGGCGGTGTACGTGAGCCGGTGCACCGGTGAGATGGGGCTCGGGCGGCGATGAACCCCGCCCTACGCCGCGCCGGCCCCGCCATCACCGTATTGGCGGGGCCCGTCCCCGCCCGCTGCGGCGCGCCCCTGGCGAACTCAGGCGCGCGGCGGCTCGAGGGCGCCCTCGGCGACGAGGGCCGCGATCTCCTCCTCCGTGAGGCCGAGCAGACCACGTACGCCGGTGGCGTTGTCCGCTCCCACCACGCCGCCCGCGAAGTCCGTGCGTCCCGGCGTGGCGCTCAGGTGAAGCGGGATCGCGTTCGCGACCACCTCTCCCTGCGAGCGGTGAGCGACGCGCTCGAACGCGCCGCGCGCGGCCAGGTGCGGATCGCGTTCCCACAGGTCAGCGATGGTCTGGACCGGCGCCGCGGGCACACCCGCCCGCTGCAGCCGCTCGGCGACCTCGAGCGCGGTGCGCGAGTGCGTCCACGCGCCGAGGGCGCGCTCGAGCTCGGCGGCGCGCTCCACGCGCGCGGCGGCGGTGACGAGCGCGGGATCGACCGCCCACCCCGGACGTCCGAGCGCCTCGCCGAGCGCTCGCCAGTCGTCGTCGTCGCGGCACGTGATCGCGCACCAGGCGTCGTCGCCGGCGCACGGGAACACGCCGTGGGGAGCGGCGTGCGCCAGGCGGTTGCCGGCGCGGGCCGGCTCTTCACCGCGCTCGCTCGCGGCGAGGAGCACGTCACCGAGCGCGGCGGCGAGGCACTCGTACTGCGAGAGGTCGATGTGCGCGCCACGCCCGCGCTGGTCGCGGTGATGGAGTGCCGCGAGCACCGCGACCAGCCCATGCAGGGCGCTCAGCGCGTCGGGGTAGGCGAACTGGGTGATCGAGCACGGCACGTGCGCGAACCCCGTGAGCGTCGCGAGCCCCGAGACCGCCTCGATGTTCGGTCCCCACGTCGCCTGGTTGGCGCGCGGTCCGGTGCCGCCGAAGCCGGTGGTCGAGAGCATCACCAGGCGCGGGTTCACCGCGGCGAGGGCGGTGTAGCTCGCGCCCAGCTTCGCCGCCACGCCCGGCAGCATGTTCTCGACCACCACGTCGGCGCGCTCGACCAGCGCGTGGAGCACCCTGCGCGCCGACGGCTTCTCGAGGTCGAGGGCCACGAACCGCTTGCCCGCGTTCCAGTCGGTGAACCACGGCGACTGGTCGGGCCGCGGCGTGCGGTCGGTGGCGCGCGGTGGCACGTAGAGCCGCACCACGTCGGGTCGCGCGTGGGACTCGACGCGGATCACCTCGGCGCCCGCCCACGCCATCCACCGGCCCACCCACGGCCCGGCCATGCCGGCGGTCAGCTCGATCACCCGCAGGCCGTCGAGGGGGCGCGGCGCGGCGCTCCGGGGCACGGGCGGGGCCGGGGGCGGGGGCGGGCCGGACGGCGCCGCGCGCGTCGTCTCCACGTGCCCGAACGGCGAGCCGGCGACGCGCACGCCGTGGAGCTCGCGCCAGAAGCCGCGCGCCGCGAGCTGGGGGTCGGCGAGGACCTCGAGGGCGCGCTGCACCGGCGTCACCGCCAGCCGTCGCGCCCCCGCCTCGGCGAGGAAGGCCTGCACGTCGTGGCGAGCGGCGAGCTCGCGGATCCACAGGTCGAGGAGCTCGCGGTGCTCGATCCGGTTCGACGAGGGCCCGCGGAACATCGGGTCGAGGACCTCGTCGACGCCGGTCACCTCGCGGATCCAGCTCGCGAGCGCGTCCCAGTGCCGTGGCCGGTTCACGATGAGGTACACGAGCCCGTCGCTGCACGCGTAGGCCCCGGACGGAACCGACGCGAACAAGCTCGAGCCGCGCCGGCGCGGCACGAGCCCGTCGTCGCGGTACTTGGCGAGGCCGCAGATGTGACCGAGCGCCGCGACCGCCTCCTGCACCGAGACGTCGACGTGCTGGCCGCGCCCGGTGCGGGAGGCGTGATGAAGCGCCATCAGCGCACCCGCGACCGCCACCACGCCAGCCGACACGTACGACTGGTTCCCCGCCATGCGCACCGGCGGGTCGTCGCTCTCGCCGACCAGGTGGGCGGCGCCACCCGCGGCGGCGGCGACCAGGTCCGAGCCGCGCCAGCCGGCGCGCGGTCCGGTGGTGCCGAAGGGCGTGATCGAGACGTGGACCAGCGCCGGGTGCGCCGCGGCGAGCGCGCCGGGTTCGAGACCGAGACGCGCGCGGAGGACCGGATCGGCGCTCTCGACGAGGATCGTGCGGCCGGCGAGGGCGTGCGCGAGCGCGTCGTGGGCGCCGGTCTCGCCCGGCGCGATCGGGTGCGGACGCTCGCGCCGGCGCGACCCTCGCCAGTAGCGCACGGCTTCGGGCGAGAGCTCCGAGCGCACCGCTCCACACGCGGTGCCCTCGATCGTCTCCACCTCCGCGCCGAGGTCGGCGAGGAGCTTCGCCGCGACCGCGCAGCCGTCGCCAGCCACCTCGAGGACGCGCACCCCGTCGAGCAGGCGTGGCTGCTGCACGGCGGCGGCGACGACCGCGCGCGTCAGTTCGGGTAGCGCGCGAGCAGGTTGCCCACGGCGTGCTCGATGCGCTGCTTGGTGGTGGCCTCGTCGGCCTCCTCCCATACCTCGCCCTGGGTGCTGCCCCACCACACCTCGCGGTTGTCCGAGGTGCGAGTGATGGCGACCTCCAGGATCGACAGGTCGGGCTCCGGGTCGGCGCTGGCTGCGGTGGACGAGGCGGCGAGCTTCGCCACCACCGTCAGGCGCACGTCGAGGTCGGCCTTGACCTTGGTCTTGGCTTCGATCGGCACGAGGCCGTGGGGCGCCAGCCCCTGGGCGACGAGGCCCTCGAGGTAGACGTTGAGCGGCTCGGGCGTGGGAGTGACTTTCACGTCGTCGCCGCGCACGATCTTGCGCTCCGAGTGCAGGAACCGGAACGTCTTGAACGAACCATAGTCGACTCCCGCGGTGGCCCGCGATTCGACCGCGATGTCGCGGAACAGGTTCAGCGAGCTGCAGCCCGCGGCCAGCGTGAGCGCGGCGAGAGCGATCCAGCGGGATGGCGTGTGCCTCATCTGCGACCTCCGCGGGGCGCGCGTCCACCGTGGGCGCGCGGTCCGTTCGCGACCCGCGAGACTGACACGCGCCGTGCGCCCGGTTCAAGGGGATCGAGCGCGCGGCCAGGCGGAGCCGTAACCGCGCGAGGTGGCTTACAGCGCGGCGATTGCGGCGTATTCTGCCGCCCGCCGCGGCGCTCGTCGGCCACCGCGGCTCAACGTTCGAGGAGGATCGGGGCATGAGCCGAGGTGCGCTCGCGGGGATCCGCGTGATCGAGCTGGGCGAGGGAGTGTCGGCGGCGTTCTGCGCGAAGCTCTTCGCCGACTACGGAGCCCTAGTGGTGAAGGTCGAACCGCCCGGACGCGGCGACGTGACCCGCACCTGGGGGCCCTTCCCCGGTGACGTGCCGCACCCGGAGAAGAGCGGCACCTACTTCTTCCTCAACACGTCGAAGAAGAGCGTCGCGCTCGATCTCGAGGTCGGCGCGGATCTCGCGCGGGTGCGCGAGCTGATCGCCGGCGCCGACGTGCTGATCGAGAACCTGCCGGTGTCGGAGCTCGAGCGGTACGGCCTCGATCCGGCGTCGGTCGCCGCCCTCAACCCCGCGCTGGTGATGATCTCGATCACCCCGTTCGGCCACACCGGGCCTTACGCCGGCTGGCGTGGCCACGACCTCAACGCCTACCACCTCTCGGGGGCGAGCCACCGCTACTGCGGGCGCCCCGGCGAGGCGCCGCTCGAGCACGGCACCTTCGCTGCGGACTTCTTCGGTGCGATGACGGCGGCGGCTTGGGGGCTCGCGGCGGTGCTGGGGCGCGAGCGCGTGGGCTCGGGGCAGCACCTCGACGTGTCGAGCGCGGAGGCGATCGCCGCGGCGTTCGTCGGTGGCCAGAACATCGGCGGCTACGCGCAAGACGGGAAGTGGGAGCGGCGTACGGGAGTGGGCATGCCGCTCGGCGCGCCCGCCACGATCCTGCCGTGCGCCGACGGCCACGTGTGGATGCTCGCCCTCGAGCCCGGCCAGTGGAACGGTCTGGTCGAGGTGATGGGCGATCCCGAGTGGGCGCAGCTCGACATGTTCCAGGACATGTTCCAGCGCGCCCAGAACTCCGACGTGATCTATCCGTTCATCGAGGAGTGGCTGGCCGACAAGTCGAAGTTCGACGTCATGGCGCGCTGCCAGGCGGCCGGGGTGCCGGTGACTGCGGTGTTCCTGGTGGGCGAGGCGGCCGAGCAGGAGCACCTGAAGGAGCGCGGCTATCTGGTAACCCTCGATCACCCCGACCTCGGCCGGGTTCGGACGCTGGGCGCGCCCTTCAAGCTGCCCGCGAGCCCCGGCGGTCCGAGCCGCGGCGCGCCTCGCCTCGGCGAGCACACCGCCGAGGTGCCAGCGTCGGGGTCGGAGGGTCGTCGGCAAGGGGTTCCCCCCGTCCGGCGAAGGTTCCGGCGGTCAGCGCCGCGCGCCTGCCGCTCGAGGGCATCCGCGTCGCCAACTTCGGCTGGGTGTGGGCGGGCCCGGTGGTGGGCCAGACGCTGGGTTTCCTCGGCGCCGAGGTCTTCAAGATCGAGTCGCGGGCGCGGATCGACATGACCCGCCAGCTCCCGCCCTTCG
This sequence comes from Deltaproteobacteria bacterium, assembly GCA_016713535.1. Lineage (GTDB taxonomy): Bacteria > JADJOY01 > JADJOY01 > JADJOY01 > JADJOY01 > JADJOY01. Next base: position 22,451 of record JADJOY010000048.1, on the reverse strand, counting down.
GCGAGGGGGTCCGCGATCCCAACCGCAGCCTCTCGAACCACGCCTGCTGGGCCGGGCAGGGCAGCGTCACCCTCAACCTCAAGAAGCCCGAGGCGCGGAGGCTGGCGCTCGACCTCGTCGCCACCTGCGACGTGGTGATCGAGAACTTCGGTCCTGGCGTGATGAACGAGCTCGAGCTCGGCTACGACGCGCTGCGTCGCGTGCGTCCGGACCTGGTGATGTTCTCGATGCCGGCGGCGGGCCTCACCGGGCCGATGAAGGACATCCGCACCTACGGGCTCAGCCTCACCAGCACCACCGGGCTCGACAGCCTGGTCGGCTACCTGGGCGGCCCGCCGATCCCGGTGGAGAACGCGTTCTCCGATCCGCTGAACGGCATCTTCGGCGCCTTCGCGATCTTGACCGCGCTCCACCACCGCGCCGCCACCGGCCAGGGGCAGCACATCGACTACTCGCAGCAGGAGGCGGTGATGCAGCTCGTCGGTCCGGCGTTCCTCGACTGGGAGCTCAACCGCCGCGAGGGTGGGCCGCTCGGCAACCGCCACCCACGCGCGATGGCGGCGCCGCACGGTGTCTTCCCGTGCAGCGGCGACGACCGCTGGATCTCGATCGCGTGCTCGAGCGACGCCGAGTGGAAGGCGCTCGCCGCGGCGATGGGCTCACCGGCGTGGAGCGCCGCCGCGGGGCTCGGCTCGATCGCCGGGCGGCTCGCGCACCTCGACGCCATCCACGAGCACGTCGCCGCGTGGACCCAGGGCCAGGACGTGAACGCGCTCGCGGCGACCCTGCAGGCGGCCGGCGTCGCGGCGGCGCCGGTGCTGAGCGTCGCCGACCTCCTCCACGACCCGCATCTCACGGCGCGCGGCACGTTCGTCGAGGTGACGCACCCGCTCGGGTTCCGGGAGACGATCTACGGCGCCTACGTGAAGATGAGCGTCAGCCAGCCAGCGGTCCGCACCGGGCCGATGATCGGGCAGGACAACGAACGGGTGTTCCGCGAGATCCTCGGGCTCTCCGACGAGCGCTACCAGGCCCTCGTCGACGCCCAGATCATCTTCTGACGGACCTCGAGCGAGCCGGGCGCGGCCCCGAGGCCGGATCGCGCGGCGCGGGGGGGCACCAAAGTGCCGTAGATGGGGAGAGATTCGGGAGCCGATGAAAGCTGAATGTGTCAGAAATCCCTGGCAAAAAGTGATGAAATTGAATGGCAGATTGAAGTGAATTCCACTGGCGGATTGTGTAGTTCGAACGGCGTGCCGGTCGAAGCCGTGCCGCGAGGGTCGAGAGGGTTCCGGCCCGATTCGGGATGAGGTCAGTGGGGCTTGGCGGCCAGCGCCGGGTCGGCGATGGCCACCCGGTCTCGGCCGCCACGCTTGGCCGCGTAGAGCGCTTGGTCGGCACGCCGGACCAGCGCCGCCAGCTCGATCTCGCCGTCGGCTCGCGCCGCCACCCCGATGCTGACCGTGCAGGCGCGAACGTCGTCGCCGTCGGCGGGACGGGACGCGAACGCGGCCCGGATCCGCTCCGCCACCGCCGCCGCGGTGGCGGCGTCGTTCTCCGGCAGCAGCACCGCGAGCTCGTCGCCGCCCAGCCTCCCCGCGACGTCGCTGCGGCGCAGGACGCTGGCGAGCACGCCGCCGAGGCGCGCCAGCACCCGGTCGCCCGCGGCGTGACCGTGGGTGTCGTTGACGCTCTTGAAGCGATCGATGTCGAGGATCAGCACGGCGAGCGGGCGCCCGTAGCGGGTGGCGCGGTCGAGCTCGCGCTCGGCGGTTTCGAGGAAGGCGGCACGGGTCGAGAGCGCGGTCAGGGAGTCGGTGGTGGCGAGCCGCTCGAGCGCACGCCCGCGCACGAAGTGGCTGTGCACGAGGCGGTAGAAGAGGTGGCCGGCGCCGAGGTTGAAGAGCGCCGACATCATCGCCGTGGCGGCGACGCTGCCGAGGTGCGGGTAGTGGAGGTACGCGGGATGGGGCGCCAGGTAGGCGGCGCTGTACGAGGCGACCAGACCGCTCAGGATCACGGCGCGCTCCGGCCAGCTCACCAGGATCGTGAGCGTGAACGCCGGCAACACGATCGCGTTGTGGATCCACGGCGCGTTCGGATCCGAGAACGTCCCGAACCAGTAGAGCGTGCCCGCCGACATCGCGATCAGGATCAGGCCCTGGATTCGCGCCGCATGCCGGGTCCTCGCGGCGACCGCGAGCAGCGTGTAGCCCGCGAGCGCGGCGGCGATGAAGGCCATGCGCCACGCGGCCAGCCCCGCCTGGGTGAGCGGCTCCTCGCGCAGGAAGAGCGAGTCGCTCGGCCACAGCAGGAGGGCCAGGGCGGCCGAGAGCACGAGCAGGATCTGACCGAAGCGGGCGGTGCTCTCGTTGGCGTAGCGCTCGAACGCCTCTTCGTCGGCGGGAGTGGCGGGCGGGTCCGTGCCGATGAGCGCCTCGGCACGCGCCCGCCAGCGCGCGGCGGCGGCGCCGCCGGCGGCGCGCAGCGCGCGACCGGGGAAGCGCGCCGCGTGGATCAGGCGCGGGCGTGCCTCAGTCTTCGCGACCTCGGCCTGGTTGGGCGGTTGGGACACTTCCACGGCGAGCCCCCTCGGAAACGGAGGCCGATCCTACCGGAAACCCCGGGCGCTCGCGATGCCGGCCGAGGCCGGGGCCGGGCGGCGGCGGCGCTCCCGCGCCTGCCTGGTCCGGGCGCTCGGCGCGCCTCGCGGCGCCGCTCGTGACGGCCATCGAGGCGCCGATCGCACCGCCGAGCACGGCGAGGATCACCCCCAGCGAGACGGCGATCGGGATCTCGATCACCTCGACGAGCAGCATCTTGGCGCCCACGAAGAGCAGCACCACGGCGAGCGCGGCCTTCAGGTAGACGAAGCGGTCGATGACGGCGGCGAGCAGGAAGTAGAGCGATCGCAGCCCGAGGATCGCGAAGATGTTCGAGGTGAAGACGATGAACGGGTCGCTGGGTGACCGCGAAGATCGCCGGGATCGAGTCGACCGCGAAGATCAGGTCGCTCACCTCCACGGCCACGAGCGTGAGCAGGAGCGGCGTGGCGAGGAGGCGCCCACCGCGGCGCACCACGAAGTGGGCACCGTCGACGTCCGGGGTCATCGGCAGCAGCCGGCGCGCCGCGCGCACGATCGGGTTGCGCTCGGGATCGGCCTCGCTCTCGCGGGTGAAGAGCAGCTTGAGCCCGGTCGCGACGAGGATGCCGCCGCACACGTAGATCGCCCAGTGAAAGCGCGCCAGGAAGGCCCCGCCCGCGAGGATGAAGCCGGCCCGCATGACAAGCGCCCCCAGCACGCCCCAGAAGAGCACCGGGTGCTGGAATACGCGGGGGATCGCGAAGTACGAGAAGATCACGACGAACACGAAGATGTTGTCGACCGCGAGCGCCTTCTCGATCAGGAAGCCCGTGAAGAACTCGAGGCCGCGCTCGGGACCGTGCACGAGCCACAGTCCGACGCCGAAGATCGACGCGAGCGCCACCCACACGGCCGTCCACGAGGCGGCCTCCTTGGCCGTGATCTCGTGGGCCTTGCGGTGGAAGACGCCCAGGTCGAGCGCCAGCATCGCCAGCACGAACGCGACGAACCCGGCCCACGCCACCGGCGAGCCGATCGAATCCACCACCACGAGACCTTCCCCTCGCGGGGCGTCGCGGTGCGGGCTGATGCCCGCCGACGCGCCCCTCCGATGGCCAACGTAGGGGTGGCTCGATTCGCCGACAAATAGAAAGATCGCGCCCCTCGCATCGGCTAAACCGATGGGAGGGGCGTTGGCCCGGCGCGCGCCCGGCGGGCGCCGCGGACGGGACTTACTTGCCCTTGAAGTTGGGGGCGCGCTTCTCGAGGAAGGCGCGCGGGCCTTCCTTGGCGTCCTCCGAGTTGAGCACGCGCGGCGCGATCGCCTTCTCGAGAACGAAGCCTGGCTCGAGGGCGAGGGCGCGAACCGCGATCTCCTTTGCGGTGCGGACCGCGAGCGGACCGTTCTTGCAGATGGTCTCGGCCCACTCGAGCGCCGTCTCCATGAGCTTGTCGGCCGGGACGATGGCGTTGATCAGGCCCACGTCGTGGGCGCGCTGAGCGGAGATCGGGCGGCCCATGAGCAAGAGCTCCATCGCCACCGCCCACGGGATCTGGCGCGGGATCCGCACGTGCGAGCCGCCCGCCGGGATGATGCCCACCTTCACCTCGCCGAGGCCGAAGGTGGCGTGCTCGGCGGCGATGCGGATGTCGGTGCCCAGCATGAACTCGAGCCCGCCCGCGATGCAGTGGCCGTTGACCGCCGCGATGATCGGCTTGAAGACGTCCGAGAACGGCCGCTTGGTGTGGTCGTCGTAGCCCATCTCGTTGCCTTCGGTGATCTGCGGGATCGCCTCCTTCAGGTCCATGCCGGCCGAGAACGCCTTGGCGCCGGCGCCGGTGAGGATCGCGACCCACAGGTCGTTCCTGCGCTGGAACTCGGCGAAGCCCGCGTCCATGGCGGCGAGCATCTCGCCGGTGAACGAGTTCATCGCCTGCGGGCGGTTGATCGTGAAGATCGCGATCTTGCCGCGCTGCTCGAAGGTGAAGGTGGCGGGCATCGGGGTCTTGAGGGTCATGGATGTCTCCAGGGCGGTTGGGCGGGGGACGAGCCCCCGCGCTGCGGGCGGGGCGATGCGATGGAGGGCCGCGGTCTCTCGCAGCCGCGGGGATCAGCCGGAGCGGCGGCGGAAGTGCGGCAGCGTGATGTCCGGCGTCACGTCGTCGAACACCACCTCGACGGCCATGCCCATCTCGAGCTCGGCGGGCGAGACGTCGTTCACCTGGGTGACGAGGCGGACTTCCTCGTCGAGCTCGACCACCACCACGGCGTAGGGCTGTGCCGCCACCCAGCCCGGGTGGAGCGCGCGCTCCACGACGCACCAGGTGAAGACGGTACCGCGCCCCGCGGACTGCGCCCACTCCCACTCGAAGGAGCCGCAGCCCGTGCACATCTCGCGCGGCACGTGCCGCCACTCGCCGCACGTCTTGCAGCGCTGGAAGCGCAGCTCGCGCTGCTTGCAGAAGCCGTAGAAGTCCTTGGAGAAGCCGGTGAGCTGTGGCAGCGGCTGGGGCGTGGCGGTCTCGGTCATGAGCGTGCTCTCGGTTCGAGGATCGGCCGGTGGCGGTACGAGGACCTCAGTTGCGCAAGATGGCGATCGAACCGTCGCCGAAGTCGCCCCAGCCGGTGACGACGCCGATCGAGGCCTCCGCCACCTGACGCTCGCCGGCGTCGCCGCGGAGCTGCTTCACCGCCTCGACGATGTGCCCCATGCCGAGCGAGTGCGCTTCCGACAGCAGCCCGCCGCTCGTGTTCACCGGCAGCTCGCCGCCGAGCTCGATGCGGCCGTCCTCGACGAAGGCGCCGCCCTCGCCGCGCTCACAGAAGCCGGTCTCCTCGAGCTGCTGGAGGACCTCGAAGGTGAAGCAGTCGTAGATCTGCGCGAAGTCGACGTCCTTGGGACGCACGCCCGCCATGGCGAAGGCCTCGGGCGCGGCCATGGTGAGGCCGGTCCGGAAGATGTCCTTGCGGCTCACGATCTCGTCGGCGGGGTCGGGCTGGCCGGCGCCGACGCCCATCACGAAGACGGGCTTGGGCTTGAGGTCCGCGGCGCGCTCGGCGCTCGTCACCACGAGCGCGGCGGCGCCGTCCGTCTCGAGGCAGCAGTCGAGCAGGCGGTAGGGCGCGCTGATCATCGGCGAGGCGAGGTAGTCCGCCATCGTGAGCGGCTTGCCGCGCATGACCGCGTTGGGGTTGAGCTGGGCGTGCTTGCGCATCGCGATCGCGATCGCGCCGAGCTGCTCGGGCGTGGTGCCGAACTCGTGCATGTGACGGCGCGCGAGCAGCGAGTACCACTGCGGCGGCGCCGTGAGCCCTGGGGCAGGTAGTAGTCGCGGGCGATGGCGCCACCCGGCGGCGCGGCCATGGTCTCGGTGACGATCTCGCGGGTGCGCCGACCCGAGTAGCCGTTCCAGCCCGCGGGAACGAGCACGTAGGTGGCGATCCCCGCGTTCACCGCCGCGGCGGCCTGCGCGATCGCGGCGCACGGCGCGGCGCCGCCCATGTGCACCGTCGCGGCGAAGCGAAGACTCTCCACGCCCAGGTTGGCGGCGATCTCCTCGGCGCTGCCGAGGTTCGGAAAGGGCATGATCCCATCCACCTGGCGCGGCGTCAGGCCCGCGTCCTCGATGGCGCGCATCGACGCGCGGAGCTGGATGCCGAGCTGGGTCATGCCCGAGCCAGGCGCGCGGCAGTAGTTGGTCTCGCCGATCCCGACGATGCACGCCTTGTCGCGGAGCTTGCGGGTGAGCTTGGTGGTGGCGGATAGGCGAGTGGCCATGGCGTTCTCTTGGCGGGAGGAGGGACGCGGTCCCTCGCGTCCGCAGCGATCGATCGAGACGAAGCTCGGCGGCTGCGAGGGACCGCAGCCCTCCGGTGCGGCCGCGCTCAGCCCTTCTTCACGCGCTTGGTGGTGTCGATCTTGGCGAGCTTCGCGAGGTTCAGGCCGAGGAACCCGGCGCGCATCCTCCTCGGTGATCTCCTTGTAGCCCCACTGCTCGCGGAGCTCCTTGGGGATCTGGAAGGTGCGCATGAAGTCGACGACGCGCGGCATGTCGTCGAACGCGAGGTCGAGCCCCATGACGATCTTCTCGGGCTTCACCCACTGCAGCGCCTCGCCGATCATGTGGTAGCCGCGGTAGGGCGCGCACTGGAGCCAGCCGATGATGCCGCTCAGGCTCAGGTAGAGGTTCTGGTGCTTGCCCGCGAGGCCCATCAGGCACTCGTGGTACGGCCAGCCCATGTGGTAGGCGATGATCTTGAGCTCGGGGAAGTCGATGCAGATGTCGTCGAGCAGCTCGGGGTGGGTGTGCTTGTTGGGCTGCGGCATCACGTACGCCATCCCGGTGTGGACGTGAGCGCGATGCCGAGCTCGATCGCCTTCTCGTAGAAGGGCCACAGCCGGCGGTCGTTGAGCGGCCCGTCGTCTTCGGGAACGTAGACCTTGCAGAGCTTGGCGTTGCCGTTCTTGACCAGGTAGTCGAGCTCCCAGATCGCGTTCTTGACGCCACGCTTGAGGATCGGGCCGACGTTGCACTCGAGGTACATGCGGTCGGGGTAGGGCGCGATCTCCTTCATGATGAAGGCGTTGGTCGACATGCACATCGCGCCGCCCGACACGTCCATCATCGACTCGCGCAGCGCGAAGCACACGTCGACGCCGGCCTTGTCCATCCACTCGATGAGGGCGTGGGCGCGCGGGGCGGGCATGTTGCCGCCGCCAGCGAGCTCGCGTCCGCCGCCCCACGAGCGCATCACGCCGTCCACGCTCTGCCACCACTGGGTGAACTGCGGGTAATACGCCATCTCGTGGAGCGATTCCTCGTTCATGAAGTGGCACTCGCTGAGCGCCACGAAGTGATCGGGCTTCGACATGGATTCTCCTGGTTACGGGTGGTGGGACGCGGTCCCTCGCGTCCGCAGCGTTCGATCGGGATGCGACGTCGCGGCTGCGAGGGACCGCAGCCCTCCAGGCTGGCGCGTCGCGTTCACGCCTCGTCCCGGGCGTTCTGGATCGCCTTCCACACCCGGACGGGCGAGGCCGGCATCTCGTGGATCTGCGCGCCGAGCGGCGCCAGGGCGTCGTTGATGGCGCACAGCACGGCGGCGGGCGTGGTGTGGATGGCGCCCTCGCCGCAACCCTTGGCGCCGAGCGGCGCGAACGGCGACGGAGTGCAGAGCGCCTGCTTCTCGGTGAAGGGCACCTCGTAGATCGTGGGCAGCAGGTAGTCCATGAAGGTCGAGGTGAGGAGCTGCGCGTCCTCGTTGTAGACGTATTCCTCGAGGAGCGCGGCGCCGACTCCCTGCGCGACGCCGCCCTGCGTCTGCCCCTCGACGTTCGCCGGGTTGAGGCGGGTGCCGCAGTCGTCGGCGATCCAGTAACCGGTGATGTCGACCTTGCCGGTGTCGGGGTCGACCTCGACCGCGACGACGTGGCAGGCGTTGGCGGCGGTCAGGTAGCTCTTGGCGCGCCCCTGGTCGTCGGCTTGCGTGCGGCCCGAGGCCGTCCACGCGTAGGTGGCCTCGGGGTTGGGGTCGACGTCGGGCGGCAGCAGGTCGCTCCTCGCGAGCATCACGCCGGCGACCTGGGCGAGGGAGAGCTCGACGCCGGGCACGCCCTTCATCAGCACCTTGCCGTCCTTGAGCTCGAGCATCTCGGGTCCGCAGCGCAACAGCACCGCCGCCACCTTGAGGAGCTTCTCCTTCAGGCGCTCGGCGGCGCCGAGGGTGGCACCGGTGATCGCGACGCCGAGGCGGCTGCCGCCGGGGCCGAAGTGGGGCGCGGCGGAGAGCGTGTCGAGGGGGACCACGCGGATCATCTCGGGGTCGTGCCGAAGTAGTCGGCGAGGACCTGCGCGACCACCGTGTATTGGCCCTGGCCCTCGAGCGAGAAGCCGAGGCGCACGGTGATGCTGCCGAGCAGGTCGAGGCTGACGGTGACGGCCTCGGGCACGCCAGTCGACTCGGCGCCCACGATCGCGTACGCGTTCCAGTCGAAGACCCCGGGCTCGATGGTGCTCACCACCGAGACGCCGAAGAGCTTGCCTGCGGCCCGCGCCTTCGCCTGGGCCGCGCGCAGCTCGGGGTACTTCGACATCGCGAGCGCGGTGTCGAGTGCCGCGACGTAGTCGCCGCTGTCGTACTCGTTGCCGCTCGGGATGGTGTACGGGAAGGCGTCCTTGGGGATGTAGTTGCGGCGCCTGAGCTCGCCCGGGTCCACCCCGAGCTGGCGCGCCGCCTGGTCGATGAGCGACTCGAGCACCCAGTTGTGAGGCGGCGGGCCCATGCCGCGGTAGGCACCGGTGGGCAGCTTGTTGGTGCCGACGATCGTGAGGTCGTAGGACGCGGCCGCGATCTTGTACGGACCGGTGAACGACGCCAGCGGCTTCGCGCACGACACGGCGCCGTAGGCCTCGCCGGTCGCGCCGAGGTCGTCCACCAGCTTGACCGCGAAGCCGGTCACGATGCCGTCGGCGTCGAGGGCGATCGAGCCCTCGTAGTGGCGGTCCCAGGCCTGCCCGGCGCCCGCCGACAGGTACTCGATGCGGTCCTCGATCCACTTCACCGGACGTCCGCCGGCCTTGCGCGAGAGCATCGACGCGATCTCGGTGCCGCGGAACCCGCCCTTTCCACCGAAGCTGCCGCCGTGGGGATGGCTGATGAAGCGCACCTTGTTGGACGGCAGGCTGAAGGTCATCGCGCGGCCGAGCGCCATGTGCGACTGCGACTGGAAGGCGCCGTGGCAGGTGAGGGTGCCGTCGGTGGTGTCCCACTGCGCCACCACGCCGAAGGTCTCGAGCGGGTTGGCGCCGAGGCGGTGCCAGCGGAACTTCTCGCTCACCACGGTCTTGGCCGCGGCGAAGGCCGCGTCCACCTCGCCCCACGTGAACTTGCGCGCGAGCATCACGTTGGTGCCCTTCTCCTCGAACAGGAGCGGCGAGCCGGGCTTCATGGCCTCGAACGGATCGGCGATCGCCGGCAGCGTCTCGTAGTCGACCTCGATCAGCTCGAGCGCGTCCTCGGCGACGTAGCGGCTCACCGCGGCGACCGCGGCCACCGGCTCGCCGACGAAGCGCACCTTCTCGGTGGCGAGGCAGTGGCAGCCCCAGCCGACGGGCAGCGTGTAGCCCGGGTTGGCCCACGCCAGCGCGTCCTCGCCGGTCACCACCGCCAGCACGCCAGGCAGCTCGAGCGCCTTGCTGGCGTCGAGCAGCTTGATCCGGGCGTGGGCGTGCGGACTGCGCAGGATCGCGCAGTGGAGCATGCCGGGCAGCACCAGGTTGTCGATGAACTCGGCCTTGCCGGTGAGCAGCTGCGGGTCCTCGATCCGCTTCACCGACTTGCCGATGAAGCGCGAGCCGCTGTTCGGGAAGTCCGCGATGGTCTTCGGGATCTCGACCGCCATGGGATCGCTCCTTGGTCTTTCGTCCGACTCAGCCGACCTGCGCGACACCGGTGGCCAGCGCCCCGGCCGCGGGATCCGCGAGCTTCCTCGCCGCGCACTTCACGGCGGCGAAGATCGACTGGTAGCCGGTGCAGCGGCAGATGTTGCCACCGAGCGTCTCCTTGATCTGCTCGTCGGTGGGGTCCGGGTGGTCGGCCAGCAGCTCCTTCACCGACAGCAGGAATCCCGGGGTACAGAACCCGCACTGCAGGCCGTGCTGCTCCTGGAATGCCTGCTGGATCGGGTGGAGCTGGCCGCTCGGGCTCAGCCCCTCGACGGTGGTGATGTCGGCGCCGTCCGCCTGCACCGCGAGCAGGATGCACGAGCGCACGGCCTTGCCGGAGATCAGCACGGTGCAGGCGCCGCACACGCCGTGCTCGCAGCCGACGTGGGTGCCGGTGAGGCCGAGCTCGTTGCGCAGCAGGTCCACGAGGGTCAGCCGAGGCTCGACGGTGGCCTCGTAGCGGACGCCGTTGACGGTGAGCGAGATGGAGCGCTTGGCGATCATGGTCAGGTTTCTCCATCGGGCTTCGACCGTAGCGCGGGGGCTCGTCCCCCGCTGGCACTGGATGCGGGGGACGAGCCCCCGCTCTACGACTCCGTCGCTGGACCATCAGGCGCCTCGGGCGCGGGCGAAGGCGTGGGGGAGGGCGCGAGCGGTGAGTGCCTTCGCGACGTGGCGCCGGTATTCGGCGGTGGCGTGGACGTCGGAGAGCGGCTCGTCGATGGAGTCGTTGACCCGCGCGGCGGCGTCGGCGAAGGCCGCGTCGCCGGCGCTCTTCCCGATCAGCGCCTGCTCGGCGCTCTGGGCGCGATCGGGGTCGCGCCGACGCCGAACAGCACCACGCGCGCGTCGCGACACGCGCCGCTCGCGTCGAGCGTGACGGTGGTGGAGACGCCGCACATCGCGAAGTCGCCGTGGCGCCGGGCGACCTCGTCGAAGGCCCAGCCGGTGCGCGGCGCCTGCGCCGGGAAGCGCACCTCGGCGAGGATCTCGCTGGACTCGAGGACGGTCGTGAGATAGGTGACGAAGAAGTCCTTGGCCGCGACCTCGCGGCTGCCGTTCGGCCCGACCACCCGGAACGTCGCATCCAGCGTCAGCGCCACCGCGGGCAGCTCCGCGGCGGGGTCCGCGTGTGCGAGCGAGCCGCACACCGTCCCCTGGTTGCGGTTCTGCGGATGGGCGACGTGCTCGAGGGAAGCGGCGAGGAGCGGCGCGAGCGTCGCCGCCGGCGCGAAGCGCTCGAGCGCGCGCTGCCGCGCCATGGCGCCGATCACCACCGCGCCGTTTTCCTCACGGACGTAGTCGAGGCCCGGGATCCGCGCCAGGTCGACCAGCAGCCCGGGGCGGGCGAGGCGCATGTTGAGGAGCGGCATCAGGCTCTGCCCGCCGGCGAGGACCTTGGATTCACCCTCGTTCGCGGCGAGGAGCTCGACGGCCTCGTCGAGCGAGGTGGGCGCTGCGTAGTCGAACGGCGCTGGTTTCATGGGCGCATCTCCATCCGCGTCTCGGTCGGCGGCAGCGTCAGGTCTTGGGCTTGGCGTTGCCGAGGCTCTGCTCGTAGCGCTCGATCAGGGTCTCGCGCGACTTCGCCTCGTCGTCGCGGATCTTCCAGAACTCGGGCGGACGCTTCTGCACGAACGCGTTGCCGCCCTCCTTGCCTTCCGGCATGTCGAACCAGTCGGGATAGAACTGGCTCGAGATCGTGCCCATCTCGGCGTAGCCGTCCATCTCCTGATCGAATGCGGCCTTGAGGATCTCGAGGCAGCCCGGCGAGAGCGACAGCATCTCCTCGCACCACGCGAGCACCTCCGGGTCGAGCCTGTCGCGGGGCACCACCTTGTTGACGAGGCCCATACCGAGCGCCTCGTCGGCGGTGTAGCGGCGGCACAACATCCACATTTCGCGGGCACGCTTCGCGCCGATCACCTTGGTGAGGTAGGGCACGAAGAAGCCATCGGCGGGGCTCGACACCTTGGGGCCGGCCTGGCCGAAGATCGCGTCGTCGGCGGCGATCGTGAAGTCGCAGATGTAGGCCATGTGGTTGTGGCCGCCGAGGCAGTAGCCCTGCACCGCGGCGAGCACCGGCTTGCGCGACAGGCGGATCAGGCGGTTGTGCGGGTAGCGGTTGTAGAACGCTTCGCGCAGGCCCCACTTCTCCCACTCGACGTCCCCGCCGGCGCCGAAGTGCTTGCCTACCCCCGCGACCACGATCACGCCGACCTTCGGGTCGTGGTTGGCGTCGTAGAAGGCACGGAACATCTGCTCCACCGTGCGCAGCGTCATGGTGTTGAGCTTGTGCGGCTTGTTGGTGGAGACCCGCGCCACGCCGCCCTGAGAGGACGTGTGGAAGCACTTCTCGTAGAGGATCTCGTCGAAGTCGAGGCCGTCGCCTTCGACCTTGGTCCAGGGAGTCCAGGTCATCTCGTTCCTCGTGGGGACGGGGGCGCGCTCACAGCGCGCCGATCACCTGCTTCGCGGAGGTGAGAAAGGCGGGCAGGGCGGCGCGCTCGAGCGCCACCAGCCCGTCGGGCAGCGCGCCGTCGAGGCCGAGCAGCGCCGACCAGATCGGGCAGGCGTGGATGCCGACGCCGGCGTCGCGCGCCAGCCGCACGGCGCCGCGCACGTCGAGCTGGCGGCCCTGGCCGCTGCCGGCCACCGGCACGCCGAGCTTCGCGGCGCGGTCGCACATCGGGAAGCGCACTCGCTGCGGCGCCAGCTCGCGTGGCCACTCGAACGTACCGAACGCGAGGGCCGCGAGCGCTTCGCCGGTGGCGAGCACGCCGACGTCGAGCCCCGCCTTCTTGGCTTCGGTCGCGGTGAGCAGCCCGCCCACGACGGAGGAGCCGAGGGCGTCGCGAAGGATGATGAGCAGGTCCATGCGGGTCGGGCCTCCAGTCGCTCAGGCGGGGGCGGGGAGGTTCGCCGCCCGCGCGGCGCCGAGTGACTCGAGCTCGGCGATCTCGTCGCTGCTGTAGCCCAGCTCGGCGAGGATCTCGCGGGTGTGCTGGCCGAGCACGGGTGGTGCGAGCCGCACCGAGCCCGGAGTGCCGTGGAGATGGATCGGCACGCCGGTGACCTTGAGTGGCCCGACGGTGGCATGGTCGACGGTCGCGACCATCTGGTTGTGCAGCACCTGCGGATCGACCGCGACCTCAGGCAGCTCCTGCACGGGAGCGACCAGGACGTCGCGGGCGATCAACCGCTCGACGATGTCGGTGCGCGTGAACTCGCCGCAGCGGCGCGATCAACGGCTCGAGCTCGTCCTGGTTGGCCAGCCGGACCGCGTTGGTCGCGAAGCGCGGGTCCTCGTGCCAGGTGACCTCGAGGGCCTTGCACAGGTTGCGGAAGAACTTGTCGGACGGGCACGTCAGGCAGATGCGCTGGTGGTCGGAGGTGGCGAAGATGCCCGAGGGAGCGAAGTACTGGCTGCGGTTGCCGGTGCGCGGCACCACCTCGCCGGCGAGGAAGCAGCTGCCCAGGAAGCTCGCCTGGCTGTGGACCGCGGCGTCGAGGAGCGAGATCTCGAGGCGCTGACCGCGGCCGGTCTGGGTGCGCGAGTGGAGCGCGGCGAGCACGCCCGACGAGACCAGGAGCGAGGTCATCACGTCGACCACCGGCACCGTGACCCGGATCGGCTGGGTCCAGGGATCGCCGGTCTGGGCGATGATCGCGGCATAGCCCTGCGCGAGGAAGTCGATCCCGGGGCGGCGCGCATAGGGGCCGTCCGGGCCGAAGGCGCTGACGCCGACCCAGATCACGTCCGGGCGGTACTCGCGGACCTGCTCGTAGGAGAGGCCGACCTTGGAGAGCGCGGGCTCGCGGATGTTCGTGATCAGCACGTCAGCGGTGCCGGCAAGCCGCGCGAACGCAGCGCGGCCCTCAGGCCTGCGTGGGTCGAGGACGACGCCGCGCTTGTTGCGGTTCATCGACAGGAAGGGCGCTCGCTCGCCGTTCCTCTCGGGGCCCAGCAGCCGGCTGTCGTCGCCGATCGGCGACTCGACCTTGATGACGTCGGCACCGAGGTCGCCGAGCAGCGTGGCGCCGTACGGTGCGGCCAGCATGGTGCCCGCGTCGATCACGCGGATGCCGGCCAGCGGACCCGCGCTCAAGGGATCACTCCCGCGCTCTTGAGCTCGCCGATCTTGTCCCAGTCGTAGCCCAGCGTCTCGAACAGGATCATCTCGGTGTCCTGGCCGAGCTCGGGGCCGAGGGTCTGCACCAGGCCGGGGGTCTTCGAGAGCGTGATCGGCAGGCCGCGGACCTTCACCTCGCGCTTCACTTCCTCGCAGTAGGCGGTGACGAAGTAGTCGTTCGCCCACGTCTGCGGGTCGGCGGCGAGGTCTTCGAGGGTTTGGATCGGCGTCGCGACCAGGCCGGCGGCGGTGAGCGTGTCGGTCCAGGAGCCGGCGGTGCGGCCTCGAAAGATCTCGTCGAGGGTGTCGACCAGCTCGCCGCGGTGGGCGCGCCGCGCGTCCGCGGAGGCGAAGCGCGAGTCGCTCGCCAGCGTCGGACGGCCGATGGCGGCGCAGAGCTGGCCGAAGCGCGCGTCCTCGTCTCGCACGCACACGAACAGCCAGCGATCGCTGCCGGGGAAGAGGTTCCAGACCGGATTCGCGAGGTCGCGCCGCGAAACCTGGCGCGACTCGCGCTGCGAGCGCGACGCCAGGTAGCGCTGCAACGTCGGCGCGGCGAGGAAGAGCTGCGAGCCGTAGAGCGACGCGTCGAGGAACTGACCCTTGCCGGTGCGCGCGCGCTGGTAGAGCGCCGTCACGATCGCGAACGCGGCCATCAGGCCGCCGTACGCGTCACCCGAGCCCATGCCCAGGTAGATCGGCGGCTCGCCGGGCTCGCCGAGGCGCGTCATCAGGCCCGTGAGTGCCTGCACCGTCATGTCGAACGACGGCTTGGTGTTGTTGCCGAACGGGCCGTAGCCGGTGGTGGTGGCGTAGACGAGCTTCGGATTGAGCGTCGCGAGCGCCTCGTAGCCGAGCCCGTAGCGCTCGAGGTTGTCGTTGCCGACGTTGGACAGGAACACGTCCGACTTCGCGGCGAGCTCGGTCACGAGCTGCCGCCCCTCGGGCTTCTTGAGGTCGACGGCGAGGCTCTTCTTGTTGCGGTTGATGACGAGGAAGTACTGGTTCCAGTCACCGACCGGCAGCGCCTGATGCTGCGCACGCCCCGCCCCTGGTCGCACCCCTTGGGGTTCTCGACGTGGATCACCTCGGCGCCGAAGTCGGCGAGGTGCTGGGCCGCGACGGGCCCCTGGAACCACACCGTCAGGTCGAGCACGCGGATGCCGTCGAGCGCTCCCATCAGCTCATCCGATCGCGCCGCGGCCGCGGAGCCCGGCGATGGCGAGTTCGCTCAGCCCGAGGCGCTCGCGCAGCACTTCGTCGGTGTGTTGGCCGGTGCACGGCGCGGTGCGCTCGAGACGCGCCGGGCTCTCGCTCGCGAAGATCGGGAACCCGAGGCTCGCGACGCGGCCCACGCCCGGCCGGTCGAGGTCCAGCACGTAACGGTTCTTGCGTGCGTCCGGGTCGTCGGCGGGGTAGGAGTAGTCCTCGATGATGTCCGCCGAGAGCTTCTTGGCGTTGAACCCCTGGCGCCAGTGATCGGCGGGCTTGGCCACGAACCGCTCGGCGAGCACCTCCATCATCTCGAGGCGATGGGCGCCGCAGCGTTTCTCGTGCGTGTCGAAGCGTGGGTCGTTCACGTCGAGCCCGACCAGCTCGGAGAAGGCGGGCCACCACCGGTCGGTGTCCGGCATCGTCAGCGTGACCCAGCGCCCGTCCTGCGCTGGATACACGGTGCCGCTCATCGGGTTGCCGGCGTCGAGGCGCGACACCGGCTCGAGGAAGCGCTCGCCGCCCATGGCCAGGAACGCCTGCACGTCGAGGCTCGCGCCGTACATGTTTCCCGCGAGCAAGGAGGAGTCGACCTGCTGGCCTTCCCCCGAAACGTCGCGATGGATCAGCGCGGTGACGATGCCGAAGCCGAGCATCACCGAGGTGTACATCGAGCCGTGGCCCGCGTACACGGGCGGCATCCCGGGCTGCTGGAGGATCGGCATCATGCCGGTGCGCGCGGCGGCGAGCTCGTCGAGGGGCGGTAGATCGGCGTCGGGCCCCTTGGAGCCGGCGGCCGTGCCACGGGCGTAGACGAGCCGGGGGTTGAGCTGGGCGAGGGAAGCCGCGTCGAGGCCGTGAGCGGCGAGGTCGCGCGCTGGCCAGTCGGTCAGGAACACGTCCGCGCCCCGCGCCAGATCGTGGAGGAGGCTCTGCCCCTCGGGGTTCGCGAGGTCGAGCGACACCGCGCGCTTGTTGCGGTGGACCAGCTCGGCCTCCGGGTCCCAGCCCGGACGTTCGCTGGGCGGTGGATCGTCGGCGGAGCGCGACACCGTGCCGGCGCGGTCGTCGATCCGCACCACACGCGCGCCGAAGTCCGCCAGGAAGGCACCCGCGAGCGCCGTCCATGGCTCGCTGGCGAGCTCCACGACCACCACGTCCGAGAGCGCGGCGCTCATGCGGTTCCCTCTCGATCCCGGGCGCGCCGAGAGGCCGTCAGGTGGACCAGGTCTTCACGGTCTCGAGCGTCTTGTCGACGAACTCGACCTCGTTCGGCAACGGCTTGCCGAGCCAGTCACGGTAGAACGTGTCGAGGTCGGGCAGGAACTCGAAGTCCGGCGGGCAGCCGCGCGGCACGGCCTCCACCTCGAGCTGACCGCCGCAGCCGGGGCAGTAGTACTCGCGGAGCTGGGTCCACGCCGTGTCGGGCTGCTCGGAGCCGCGGTAGACGGCGGCGAGCTCCTCGGGCGTGTCGCGGATGTGGATCAGCGCCGAAAGCTTCCAGTTCACGCGGTAGTCGCCGAGCTCGTGGCCGCAGCGGCACTTCACGATCCGCTCGCGGCCCTTCTGCACGATGAACAGGTTCGGGCCGATGGGGAGCAAGATGCGCTCGCGCCACGAAACCCGGCTCTGCAGGATCTCGACCCACTTGTGGAAGCGGTCGGTGTCCTTGGAGTCCTTCATGATCTCCTGGACGCGCGGCCACGGCAGGCGTCCGTCGACCAGCTTCTCGATCTCGGTGATGTCGTACTGAGGCATGGTGCTCTCCCGCCGCCGGCGCGCCGGCGCGGCGTCAGAAGGTGAAGTCGTCCGCCAGCTTCCAGAACGCCTTGAGCTCGGCGCCGAAGCCCGGCGAGAGCTGCATCGAGGTGCGCCACATGTCGGTCACCGCGGAGGACATGTTCTCCTTCGCCTCGACCTTCTTGCGCTCCTCGGTCCACCACTTCTTGAACGGCACGCCGCGCTTCTTGCGGGCCTCGCGCATCTCGGCGCGGCGGCGCCCGGTGGCGGCGACGTCCACCGTCCAGGTCCTGGCGGTCGCGTCGAACGTGGCCACGACGCCGTTCACCTCCTCGGCGATGCGGGGTCGCGTCCAGCCCTTGTCGAGGTCGACGCGCACCATCTCCGGGTCGCGCTCGATCGGGTCGCCGAACGCCTGCGCGCCCGGATGGGATGGATCACCAGGTCGTACTCGTGGAGCGGCTCGCGGACCACGAATGGCGCCACCTGGTTGGTGGCCATGATCTTGGCCTCGACGTTCTTCTCGAGGTCGGTGTGCTCGGGGTCGCCGCGCTCGTGCACCAGCGGCTTCTGCTCGTCGATGAGCTGCTTGACGTTGGTGCCCGCGGCGTAGTCCGCGCGGTCCGGCCACGTGGGATACGCGCCGAACATGCCGTGGTTGGGCAGCACCTTCGAGCGCATCCCCGCGCAGCCGCACTGGTACTCGACGCCCGGCGAGTTCTTGATCATCCACACGACCGTGTGACCGAGACCGCCGCGGTACTTGCCGTAGCCGCCCGAGTCCGGGCGCAGGTTCCGGCCGAGGTAGAGGATCGGGTAGTAGAGCTCGGTGATCTCGGCGTTCCCGAAGTCGGCGTTGGCGGTGTAGATGCACCAGGCACTGTTCTCGCCGTCGCCGATGGCGCGCGCCGGCGCGCCGTTCGAGGCCTGCTCGAGCGTGAGGCCGGCGCCGTAGAGGCCGTACTGGTTGATGCCGGCGAACTCGGCGGTGAGGGTGGTGGCCGCGCCCGAGGCGACTTCCTCCACGAAGCCGCGCGAGTAGTAGAGGCGGCCGAACACCTCGTAGAGCGAGCTCAGCCACATGACGGCCGGCGCCCACGCCACGCCCGAGGCCGCCGCCCAGTTGACGGGGTAGGGGTTGGCCCACGACCCGCCCGGCGGCGTGTCGATGGTCCACGAGGCCACCGAGCCCCAGTTGAACATGTCGAAGCCGACGATGTGCGAGTAGGCCATGAGCACGCCCGACAGGATCGCCGTGGGGGTGATGTTCTGGCCGAACGGCACCCAGCCGGAGGCGCCGTCGAGCGAGAAGCGCACGCGTGCGTTCTTGTCGATCTCGATGCGCATCGGCAGGTGGAAGAGACAGTCCACGTTCTGCTGCGGCGTGAGGACCCGCTTCCCGGCCATCGCCAGGTCCTTGAAGTTCGACTTGCGGATCAGGCCGGGGATGGCCTGGCCGCGCACCCGGCCCGAGGCGTAGCGGCGGCTGTCCTCGATGTACTCGCGGGCCGCATCCTCGAAGAAATCGAGGCCGTACTTCTCGATGACGGCGGTGAGCCGCTCCTTGACCGTGAGACACCCGGCGAGGCGTCCGCGGGCGTCGCCCATGACCCAGTCGGGCACGCGGGTGCGCGAGCGCATCCGCATCTCGTACCAGGGGTAGAACGCGTTGTTCTCGCCGATCCGCTCCATGGTGACGGGCACGCCGTCCGAGTAGCAGTCGGGGTTGATGAAGCCGATCGAGCCCGGCAGCACGAAGCCCGCGTCCATCGCGTGCGTGACCGCGGTGGCCCACGCGATCAGCTTGCCCTTGTAGAAGATCGGCATGGCGGTGTCGAAGTCCGCCGAGTGGATGCCACCGTAGTGCGGGTCGTTGTTCTCGAAGATGTCCCCGTCCTTGAAGCCGGGGTTCTCCTCGAAGCCGCTCTCGATCAGCGAGCGGATGAAGATCGAGAGGAGGCCCGGATGGGCGGTGATCCCGCGCGACGTACAGATCGCCTCGCCGGTCGGAAGGTGCAGGCCCCACAGCGCGTCGCCGCCTTCGGCCGCGATCGGTGACGCGGACACCTTGCAGCCCACCGTCCACGCTGCGTCGCACAGGTTCTGGAGGATCTGCCAGACGGCCTCGTAGATGCCCGGGTCGGCCTCCTTGCGCGGCATGCGCTTGAGGCCGAAGAGATGGCCCGTCTTGGCGAGGAGGCGGTCGTTCTCGACGAGCTGGGCCTTGAGGGTGGGCCGCGGCGGGACTGGATTCGCCGGCGCCTTTGCGACCGGGCGCGCCACCTTCTTCGCGGGCACGCGCTTGGCGCTCTTCACGGCCTTGGCTTTGGGCGCCCCGGCGCGAGCGGCGGGTCCCTTCTTCGAGACCGCGCGCTTGGCGTCCGCCTTCGCGACGATCTTCCTCGTCGATGCGCTTCGAGTGCTCATTTGCGGTTACCGCCCTTCTTCAGGTTCTTGTTCGTGAGCCAGTAGATCTCGTGCTCGTCGATGCGAACGTGCCAGTCCTCCGGCACGAAGAGCGTGGTGTTGGGAGCCTCGATGATCGCGAGCCCGTCGATCTCGTTGCCGGGCTCGAGCTCGCTCATCTCGAAGGTGCGGGCGTCGATCCAGCGGCCCTTCTGGAAGCATCGGCGGATGCCCTTGAACGCCTGCTTCGGGGGCTTCTTGCCCTGCAGCGCCTGCTTCGCGAGCTTGGGCTTCACGGTGCTCACCCGCGCCACCACGCTCACCTCGGTGACGTTGTAGGTGGGCATCGTGGGCTTGGCCGCGAGGGTGAACATCTTCGTGAACAGCTCCTCGTGGCGCTTGAGGAGCTTGTCGACGTCCTTCGGAGTCGCGAGCCGCGCCACCGGTGAGTCCACCTCGACGTCCTCGAGCTGGCCGTAGTAGCGGATGTATGCGATCTGCTCGAGCTTGATCTGGTCGCGGCTGAAGCCTTCGCCGAGCAGGTCGTTCAGGAGCTCGTTCTCGAGCTGCTCCCAGGTGGCACTGACGTGGGCCAGCGCCTGCACCTTCGCGGCGCCGTCCATCCCCGGGAAGATGAGCGCCGTCACGCTCTTGTGGCGGCGGTGTGCGTAGTCCATGCACGCGCCGCCCCACGCGGAGAAGGCACCGGCGTGAGGCACCGTGGCGATGGACTTCCACGGGTAGTCGCCCGCGTACGGGATGAGGTGCATCGGACCGCCACCACCGTATCCGAGCAGCATGTAGTCGCGCAGGTCGTGGCCCACCATCAGGCTACGTACCAGGTGCTCGCGCATCACGACGTTCACCAGGTCGAAGCACTGCTCGGCGGCGACGTAGGGGATCGAGAGCCCGAGGGCGCGCGATCTTCTCGGTGACGATCTCGAGCGACTTCGTCGGGTTCACCTTCACCCGGCCGCCCAGGTAGTACTCGGGGTTGATGTTCCCGAGCAGCATGTTGCAGTCGTTGATGGTCGGGATGTCGGGGTTGCCGGTCTCCTGGAACACGGGGCCCGGCGTGCCGCCCGCGCTGTCCGGACCGAGCTTGATGCGCTTGGTCTGCGGGTCGAGGCGGATGTACGTGCCGGTGCCGGCGCCGATCGACTTGATGTCGATCATCGGCACGTTGACCTTCATCTTCTGGAAGGGCGGCTCGCGGTTGATGGGCAGCACGCCCGCGGTGATCGCGCCCGCGTCGAAGCTGGTGCCGCCCACGTCCGAGCACACGATGTTCTTCTCGCCGATCACCTTGCCGAGGTAATCGGCGCCCATGATCCCGCCCACCGGGCCGGACATCACGGTCTCGAAGAGCCGGTTGTAGCGGATGTTGGTGACTCCGCCGTAGCAGAGCACCGTCTTGAGCGACTTCGAGTAGCCCTTCGCGACCAGCTTCTCCTCCACCTGGAAGAGCTGCTTGCGGGCGGGCTGCGAGGCGTAGGCCTGGATCACGGTGGCGTTGGCGCGCGACACCTCGCGGACGGTGGGCGCGACGTCGCTCGAGATCGAGATCGGGATCTCGCGGCCGACCTCCTTCATCACGCGGCGCGCGATCTCGGCGGCCTTGAGCTCGTGGGCCGGGTTGTTGAAGGACTGCAAGAAGACGATCGCCAGCGACTCGATCTGGTCCTCGACCAGCAGCGAGCGCACGCCGTTCTCGGCGTCGTGCTCGTAGATGGGGATCACGACCTGGCCGAACATGTCGATGCGCTCGGTCACGCCCCGGGTCAGCCGTCGGGGCACGAGCGGCTCGCGGTGCTTGCGGTACTGCATGTGCGTGATCTCGGACCACTGCTCGTCGGTGAAGGTCTGCGAGCCGCGGCCCTGCACCACGATGTCCTCGAAGCCGCGCGTGGCCAGCAGGCCGGTCTTGAGCCCGTCGAGGTTGATCAGCGAGTTGAGCATCGAGGTGCCGGTGTAGATCGCGGTCTCGATCGACTCGCAGAACTTGCGGCCGTCCTTCTCCATGTCGAGGCCCATGTAGTTGAGGGCCTCTTCGAGCGACTCCATGTAGCCGATGCTCTCGTCGTGACGGGTCGTGCGGGCCTTGCCGATCACCGAGCGGCCACGCTCGTCCACGAGGATCACGTCGGTCATGGTGCCGCCCGCGTCACACGCAACCAGATAACGAGCCATCGCTTACCCCTCGTGGTTCGGGAGAGATGATGTGGTGGGGGGAGGAACGTCCCGCGCGGCCGTGCCACGACCTCGTGGCGGCGGTGGCCGACGCGTCATGCCGCCCCGTGTCCGAGCAAGCGTCGGAAAAAGCGCCGGATCCCTTCCCACAGCGCGCGGAAGAGGATCGGGAGGATTCGGATCGAGTCGTCGCCCCGGGTGGCGGTCGGAGCGACCTGCGCGGGCGTCACGGCCGGCGTCGCGCCGTCCGGGGTCACGGCGGGAGCGCTGGCGGCGGTGGCGGCGGATGCCGCGGCCGCCGCGGCCTCTCCTTCGAGGCGCTCGCGGGTCGCGGTCACGAACTGCAGGAAGATCTGGTGCGCCACGCCCTGGATCATGCCGCGCCCCACCTGCATGAGGCGGCCGGTCAAGTCCACGCTGGCCTCCGCGACGACCTCGGTGCCGCCATCGGGCAGTGCCTTGAGGTGACTGCACATGGTCCCCTTGGCCGTGCCGCCGCTGGTCTCCTTGCCCTCGGCAGCCATCTGCACGCGATACGTGGCCTCGTCGACCTCGGTGAGCTGGATCTTGCCCTTGTAGCTCGCGCTCACCGCGCCGACCTTGACCTTCACCTGGCCGACGAAGGTGCGCTCGTCGACGACCTCGAGCAGGGTTGCGCCGGGCAGGCAGGTGACGACCTGGTGCGGGTCCATCACGAACCGCCACACGCGCTCGATGGGGGCCGCGACCTGGAACCGCT
>JADJOY010000047.1 GCA_016713535.1 Deltaproteobacteria bacterium | reverse complement strand
AGGTCGACCATCGTCGCCAGCAGGAACGTGACGACCAGCCCCTCGAACGGATCGCCGCCCTTGAGCGCGAGCGTCAGCACCAGCACCGCGACCGCGTCGGGACGGAACGCTCCGAACGGAATGAGCGGCGCCAGCCCGATCTCCATCATCATCAGCAACCAGCCGAGCACCACCAGCACCACGGCTCGGGTCACGGCTTGCTCGCCTCCGGACGGGCCGGCTCGCCACGACTGGCGCCATCCGTCTTGGAGGAGTCGAGCTCCTCTCGATCGAGCGAAGTGAGGACGAGCACTTCCTCGAGCCGCCCGAACTCCACCGCCGGCTTGAGCTCGGCCCTCTGGAAGAGCCCGAATGGCGCCGCCTCGACGTGCTCCACCGTGCCGATCCGGAGCCCTTTCGGAAAGATGCCGCCGTAACCCGACGTGACGACCAGATCGCCGGCCCGGACGTCCTCACGTCGCTCGAGGTAGTCGAGGCTCGCCTGCGGCAGCCCGCTGCCGCGCACGACGGTCTTGGCGCGCGTCCGCTGGACCAGCCCGTCCACCGCGCTGCGGTGATCGACCAGCAACAGGACTCGGCTGGTCACGTCACCAAGCTCGCTCACCTTGCCGACGACTCCCGCCTCGGTCACGACCGCAGCGTTGCGATGGATGCCGTCGTGCCTCCCCTTGTCGATCAGGAGGGTGCGACTCTCGGCGCCGAGATCCTCGCCGATCACCTCCGCGGCGACGCTCGGTAGCCCCGCGCGCTCCTTGAAGCCGAGCAGCGCGCGGAGGCGCTTGTTGGCGGCGGACTCCTCCACGGAGCGTAGCCGCTCGGTCTTGAGTCCCTCGATCGTCACGCGCAGGATCCGGTTCTCCTCCTCGAGATCCGTGAGGCGACGATACCGTCCCATCACGGCGCGAGCATGTCCTTCGGCCCACCTCGTCGCGCGGAGCACGGGGCTCGACACCAGCAACACCACTCGCTCCCACGGATTCAGCTCGTGGCGTCCCTCGATGGAGGACGCGAGCGAGCTCAGCCCCAGGCCGATCGCCAGCATCGCCACCACCCCAGGACCCGGCGGCGCCGGAGACAGCCGAACGCCACCGGTCAGACCTCGCCGGTGCGCATCGTCCCGGTCACCGCTCGCTCGTCCGAGGTCGCCACTCAGGCGGGCTTGGTCGCACGGTGGAGAAGGTCGAGGTTCTCGAGCGCGCGACCCGACCCCAGCGCGACTGCCGAGAGGGGGTCGTCCGCGACGGTGACCGGGAGCCCTGTCTCACGCGCGATGCGGTCGTCGAGACCCCGCAGGAGCGCGCCTCCGCCCGCCAGCACGATCCCCCGATCGACGATGTCGGAGGCGAGCTCGGGCGGCGTCCGCTCGAGCGTGGTCCGGATCGTCTCGACGATCCCGGAAACGCACTCCTGGAGCGCCTCGCGGACCTCGCTGGAGGAGATCGTCACCTGGCGCGGGATCCCCCACCAGGTCGCGGCCCTTGACGTCCATCTCCCGCTCCTCGCCGACCGGTACCGCTTCGCCGAGACGGATCTTGATCTCCTCGGCCGTGCGCTCCCCGATCAGCATGTTGTGGCGTCGCTTGACCTGGGAGATGATCGCGTCGTCCATCTTGTCACCCGCGAGGCGGATCGACTCGCTGATGACGATGCCGCCGAGCGAGATGACCGCGACCTCCGTGGTGCCGCCGCCGATGTCGACGATCATGTTCCCCGATGGCTCGGTCACCTCGAGACCGGCGCCGATCGCGGCCGCCATCGGCTCCTGGATCAAGTAGACCTCGCGCGCCCCCGCCGACTTCGCCGATTCCCGCACCGCCCGCTTCTCGACCTCGGTCACGCCGAAGGGCACGCAGATCACCACTCGCGGTCGCACGAGGCTGTGTTTGCCGCGCACCTTGCGAACGAAGTGGCGCAACATGGCGGCCGCGACCTCGAAGTCGGCGATCACTCCGTCCTTCATCGGACGGATGGCCACGATGTGCCCTGGCGTGCGGCCGAGCATCTTCTTCGCCTCGACCCCGACCGCCAGCACTTTCGGCGAACCGCCGCCGCTCTGAACCGCCACCACGGACGGTTCCCGGCAGACGATGCCCTTCCCCCGGACGTAGACCAGGGTGTTGGCGGTCCCGAGGTCGATCGCGAGATCTTGGGAGAACGCGTTGAGCAGCCGTCTCAGCATGCGGGACAGCGTACCGGCCAGCCGGTGAACGCTGGACTTTCGAGGGCGGGGTTGGGCGCTGCGGTAGCGGACCGAGGACGATCAGCGAGGCGAGGAATCGTGACGAGCCCGCGGCGCATCGAAGAGAAGCGACATGCGACGGTGGCGCAGAGTATCAGACGACCACCCCACCTTCAACGCGGTTTTCCCGGGGGATTCGCAGGTTTTGCGCGGCCCCGCCGGCGCCGCGGGATTTCCTTGCCAGGCGTTTTGGCGCACGACTAATCTCCGCGGCTGCTCCGCTGCCAGCCCGGGAAAGGGATCGCCTTGCTCGACTATTTCCGCAAGCACGCCAAGTCGCGTGCGGTGAAGGCCTTCTACATCGTCATCTCGCTGACCTTCATCGCTGGGTTCGGCGGCCTGCTGACCAGATCGAGCTGTGGCGGCGAGCCGACCGATCCGGGCACGGTGGCGACGGTCGCCGGGAAGCCGATCCACCTACGTGAGGTGCAGACCGCCGCCGATCGGCTGCGCGAGCGGATCGAAGCCCAGATGGGGGGCAACGTCGATCCGAAGATGCTCAAGATGTTCCGCATCCAGACCCAGGCGGTCGAGCAGCTCGTCGACGAGGCCCTGCTCCTCGAAGGCGCCCGGCAGGCGAAGATCCACGTCTCGGACGAGGACGTCGTCAGGGCGATCCGGGAGAGCCCGTTCTTCGCGCGCGACGACGGCACCTTCTCGGCCGAGAAGTACCATTCCCTGCTCAAGGCGAACGGCTACTCGCCTGCAGCCTACGAAGAGGACGAGCGCCGACGGCTCTCGCTGGTCCGATTCCAGGACCTGGCGATGGCGAGCGCGGTGGTGAGTGACGCCGCCGCGGAGGAGCGATACCGGCTCCAGAACGAGCGCGTCGAGCTCGCGTACCTGTCGTTCGACCCGGCCAAGCTGGAGGAGGGGATCGCGGAGCCGGACGCGGCCGCGCTGCAGGCCTTCTTCGACGGACACCGCGACCAGTTCAAGGCACCGGCGCGGGTCAAGGTGGCGTTCGTCACGATCGACTCGAAGACGATCGAGGCCGACGTGAAGATCGAGGACGACGACGTCCGCGCTCGCTACGAGCGAGACTCCAAGCGCTACGAGCAGCCCGAGACCGTGAGTGCCCACCACATCCTCGTGTCGGTCAAGCCGGACGCGAACGAGGAAGAGGCCGAGCTCGCCAAGGCCAAGGCCGACGACATTCTGAGCCGCCTCGAGGCGGGCGGTGACTTCGCCGAAGAGGCCAAGCGCAGCTCGGACGACCCGAGCAACAAGGACCGCGGCGGAGACCTGGGCTCGTTCCCCAGGGGCCGCATGGCGAAGCCATTCGAGGATGCGGCTTTCGGCGCCACCGCCGGCGAACTGGTCGGGCCTGTCAGGACCCAGTTCGGGTTCCACGTGATCCGAGTCGACAGGCACGACCCTGGCCGCACGGTTCCTCTCGCCGAAGTCGAGGACGCGATCCGCCGCACGCTGGTATCCGAGAAGGCGCAGAAGCTCGCCGAGGCGCGCGCCAACTCGCTCCGCAAGGAGATCCTCGAGCGCGGCGCGAGCGCCGACTGGAAGGCGATCGCCGACGGAAAGAAGCTGGCGTCCGGCGAAGGAGGCCCCGCCGCGGCCGGCGAGCCCATCGACGGTGCCCGCCAGCTCACCGAAGCCGCGCTCAAGGTCAAGGTCGGCGAGTGGACGGAGCCCGTCCGCACCGGCAAGGGCTTCCAGCTCGGCAAGGTCCTCGAGCGCGAGGAGGAGCGCCCGCTGAGCCTGGACGAAGCCAGGGATGCGGCGATCAAGGCCTACGAGACCGCCCAGGCGCTCGCGACCGCGCGTGCGAACGCGGAGAGCGCGCGCCAGAAGCTGGCCGGCGGGGCGTCGATCGAGACCGTGGCGAGCGAGGTCGGATCGAGCGCGCAGAACACCGGCCCGATGGCGC
This sequence comes from Deltaproteobacteria bacterium, assembly GCA_016713535.1. Classification (GTDB taxonomy): domain Bacteria; phylum JADJOY01; class JADJOY01; order JADJOY01; family JADJOY01; genus JADJOY01. The sequence continues at coordinate 43,805 of JADJOY010000047.1, read as the reverse complement.
TGACGGCCCCTTCGGTTCCGGGGCTGGGCGCGGATCCCGCGCTGGTGAGCGAGGCGCAGAAGCTGGACGAAGCCCACCGCGTCTCCACCCAGCCCGTCGAGGTGGGCGGCAAGATCGTGGTCCTGGCGTTCGGCAAGCGCTCGCTCGCGGACGGTGGTGACCCGACCAAGCACAAGGACGGCGTCGAGGCGGCCAAGCGGCAGATGGAGGCCGAGCAGCAGCAGCTCGTTCACCACGCGCTGGTCGAGCGGCTCAAGACCCAGGTCCAGGTGTCCTACAACGCGGAGCTCATGAAGCAGCTCGCCGAGGACTGAGAGCGCTTCGGCGCGCCGGCTTCGCGCAGGACGTATCAGGCGGCGTCGTCTTCGAAGTCGACCCCGCCGAGGAGCAGCACCGCCGCTACGCACGAGGCTCCCGGGAGCACCTGGAAGCCGTGGACCGTGCCGGGAGCGGACGTGACGAGCGTTCCCGCGTCGGCGACCGATCCGTCGTCGTGCTCCACCCCGCCCTGCAGGAAGAGAAGCCGCTCCTCGCCACGATGCCGGTGGCGCGGGTACCGGGCGCCCGGGCCGAGCCGGATCAGGCTCGCGATCGCTCCCTCGAACGCCGGCCCCGGCGACACCAGCATCACCTCGCCGCCGCGCACCACGCCGTCGGCCGCCCAGGCCGACGGGTCGTCGATCCGGCTCAGCACGCCTTCGGCCTGGTCTTCCGCCAGATCGAAGAGGCGCGCGACCCGGTCGACGAACGGCAACAGCCGCGCCGTGCCGCGGACGAGCGCCCCGAGCCTGGCCCGCACGGCGAGCCCCGGCGCCCTGCGGTCCAACCCGAGCGCCAGCTCCGCGAGCGCGCCGCGAGCCGCCGCGACGTCGTCGCGACACTCGGCGCACCCCGCGAGGTGCGCCTCGAGCGACGCCCGGTCGTCCGCGGGAACGTTCCCGAGCGCCAGCTCGACGAGTCGGTCACCGACGTGCGTCATGACGGTTCGCTCCGACGTGCATGCGGGCCCCGGCGGCGCCCGCTCTCCGTCACGAGTCATCGCTCTCGCCACCGATCAGCTCGCGCAGCGCCAGCGTGCCCTGTCGCATCCACGTCTTGACCGTGCCCAGGGGGACCCCGAGGCGGGTCGCGATCTCGGTCTGCGAGAGCCCCTCGAAGTACGCGATCTCGAGCACCTCGCGCTGGCGTGGCTTGAGCTTCGTCAGTGCATCCCTGACCCTGCGAGCACGCTCCGCCCCCAGCGAGAGATCCACCGGGTCGATCGAGGCTGCGACCGGCTCGGCCTCCGCCCGGGTCTCGGCGCGCCGGCGCGACGAGACGGCGCGATATCGATCGAGCGCGCGACTGCGCGCCATGTTGAGCAGCCACGCCAGCACGGTGCCGCGGCCCGCGTCGTAGGACGCGGCGCTGCGCCAGGCCTGCAGCCACGTCTCCTGGAGCACCTCCTCGGCATCGGCGCTGGTGCGGACGATGCGGAGCAGGAGTGGGAAAACCACGCTCGCGTGGCGGTCGTAGAGCGCGTCGAACGCCTCGGCATCGCCTTTCGCCATCCGCTCGACCCATGCCACCTCCTCCGCCGGGGCCGTCCCGACACGCGAGCCGCGCGCGCTCGTAGCTCGTCCTTCCCGACTCATCTACGTGTGGGCGGCGTCTGCGGATGGAGGAACGCGAGATCGTAGACGCGACGCTTCGCCCCTGCCAACCGTGCGCACCGGAAGGTGATCGTCACGCTCGCGGCGCCGCCCCCGGCGCGACCACGCGCGCGCAGAGCTCAGGGCGAGGCGGATCGATCGAGCGAGAACCGATACCGGAGCGAGCTCACCACCGAGAAGTCCGGCGAGGCACCGTTCACGAGCCCTTCGACGAAGCCCACGTCGACGCCCAACGCGCCACCACGGGGCTCCCAGCGCAGCCCGACGGTGAGCTCGGACGAGTCGCTGGCCAGGACGTCGAGGGAGCTCCCCTGGTAGGGCGCCTGTCGGTAGTCGACCTGCGCGATCAAGCCCCAGGCGTCGGCGAGCGTGTACCCCACGGCACCCAGCGCACTCACGGAGACGCGGGTGTCGAAGCCGTCGAGCCCATCGGGTAGACCGCCCGGCACGACGAGACCCACCGCGACCGACAACCGGAAGTCACCCAGCGACCGGCCGGCCTCCACCTCCGCGCCGAAGTCGACCGACCCGTTCCCGTGCGCGAGGCTCGAATCGCCGGTCGGCAGCTCCAGAGCCCCCGAGACCGAAACGTCAGGGGTCCAGCCGCCGAGGTCCTGCTCGAGCAGCCTGTATCGCCCCCCGAGCGCGAGGTCGCCCAGCCCGAGGTGACCCGAGTCCGGCTCGAACCGGGTGCCGTCCGGGGACTCGACCAGGAACGAATACACGTTCTGGCCGCGGTCCTTTCGCTGCGGCGAAGGAGTGCCCACCGCGCGGTCGATCGCGTCCACCAACGAGTCCAGCACGCCGTCGTAGTAGACCAGCAGCGGAAGCGCGACCTCGACCGAGACTCCCTCGACCGGCGCCCACGCCGCTCCGAGGTCGAAGCGCGCACCCTCGACGTCGATCGCGACGCTCGCGCCGCCGCGCTGCTGGTCCGACACCGCGGCGAAGTAGCTGGCGCGGAAGCTCGGTGTGACGCTTCCCGCCGGCACCGCCTCGAGGGGCGCGCGGTCGGTCCACTGGTACAGGATCTGACGCGTGGGGGAGAGGTCGACCGCGGGGATCGGATCCGCGGGGGCTGGCCACCCCACCGATGGCCACAGCCCGCCGAGGGTGGCACCGACTATCAGGCCGGCGTAGTGGCGGCTGAACCGCCCCCGCTCGGCCCGTTCGGCGCGGCACACGCGCCGCTCGCTCGACCTCGACGACCCGGGCACCGCGTGTCGCGCGGCTCAGAGCGCCTGCTGGAACAGCGCCTCGATCTGACCGCGCGGCGCCATCCCGACGTGCTGCGCCACGATCTCGCCACCCTTGTAGAGGATCAGCGTCGGTATGCCGCGCACGCCGAAGCGCACGGCGATGTCGGGGCTCGTCGACGTTGAGCTTCGCGACCTGGACCTGACCCTGGTACTTCTCGGCGGCCTCTTCGAGGAGCGGCGCGATCTGGCGGCACGGCCCGCACCACTCGGCCCAGAAATCGACCACGACCGGCACGGCGCTCTGCAGCACCTTGGAATCGAAATCCTGCTCGCCGACGTGAATGATGTGCTCGCTCGCCATGTGATCGGGCTCCTTGACTCGCCTCGGCCGACCCACCGCACGGGTCCCGGGCCGCGACGCGGGCCGGCAACATAAGGACGCCCCCCCGACCCGTCAAATGCAGCTTGACGGATGGGGAAACCGGTGCGGCTCGGCTTGGCGACCCCTGCCCCGTTGGCTAACGTACCGCGGCCATGAGCGGTTCGACGCACGCAGCTCGCGACGGCGAGGCCGATCGCGTCCGGTCGATCTTCGCCGAGGGCGCCTCGCTGCGGGTCGCCTTCGCCGAAGTGATGACCGACCGCGTCGTCGCAGCGGCTCACGTGGTGGTCGAGTGCTTCCAGCGCGGAGGCAAGCTGCTCCTCTTCGGCAACGGCGGGAGCGCCTCGGATGCCCAGCACGTCGCCGCCGAGTTCGTGAACCGGTTCGTGGCCGAGCGCCGTGCCCTCCCGGCCCTGGCGCTCACCACCGACACCTCCGCGCTCACCAGCATCGCGAACGATCGGTCGTACGAAGAGGTGTTCTCGCGCCAGGTGGAAGCCTGGGGACGAGCGGGTGACGTGGCGATCGCGATCAGTACCTCGGGAAATTCTCCGTCGGTGCTGCGCGCCGTCGAGACCTGCAAGGCGCGCGGCCTCACCACGATCGGACTGACCGGCGGCGGAGGAGGAGCCCTCGCGCCGCGCGTGGACCTCCTGATCGACGTCGGGCAGACCCGCAACACCGCCCGGATCCAGGAGATCCACATCACGGTGGGTCACGTGCTCTGCGACCTGGTCGATGCGGCGCTCATGGGCGCCGGCTGATCACTCGCCGCTCGACGGAACCTGCTTCCCCCTCCCCCCGTTCGCACCGCCATGCGCACCGTCTCCCTCGGCGACCGCACCAGCAAGGTCCACGTGTCGGACTTCGGGCGTCCGCACCGCACCGGCGGCAGCGTCGCCGAGTTCCTCGCGGGGCTACCGAACTTCCTGGCCGCGAGCCAGCTCCGCGAGCTGGCCGAGCGGATCGTCACCGCGCGCCGCGCGGGGCGGCCCGTGATCGTCGGGATGGGTGCGCACGTCATCAAGGTCGGGCTGAGCCCGGTTCTGATCGACCTCATGGAGCGCGGCGTGATCACCGCGCTGGCGCTGAACGGCGCCGGCATCGTCCACGACTACGAGATCGCGCTCGCCGGTCGCACCAGCGAGGACGTGGACGCGGCGCTGCCGGACGGCAGCTTCGGAGTCACCGCGGAGACCGGCACCTTCCTCAACGACGCCATCTGCCGCGGGCATTCGGCCGGCCAGGGTCTCGGGGAAGCGGTCGCGACCGCGATGCGGAGTGCGACGCTCGCCCATCCGACGATGAGCTTGATCGTCCGGGCCTCGGAGCTCGGAGTTCCGGTCACGGTGCACGTCGCGGTCGGCACCGACGTCCTGCACATCCATCCGGACGCCGACGGGGCCGCCATCGGCGCGACCGCGCTCCTCGACTTCCGGCGCTTCTGCCGCTCCGTCGAGGGCCTCGAGGGCGGGTGTACGTCAACATCGGCTCCGCCGTGATCTTGCCGGAGGTGTTCCTGAAGGCCGTGACGCTCGCCCGGAACCAGGGTCACTCGCTGCACGACCTGACCACCGCAGACCTCGACTTCAAAGGCACACTACCGGCCACTCACGAACGTGGTCCGGCGGCCGACCGAAGGCCACGGTCGCGGCTTCCACCTGACCGGACACCACGAGATCAACGTGCCGCTCCTCGCGGCGGCGATCGTGGAGCGATGGGGCGGCTGAGCCGCGCCGTCGCGATCGCCTCACGCGTCGCAGGCGTGTCCCATGACCACCCCGCTGGTCACGCTGACCACCGACTTCGGCACCTTGGATCCCTACGTCGCGCAGATGAAGGGCGTGCTGGTGAGCCTCGTCCCCGACGTGCGGATCCACGACCTCTCGCACGCGATCCCGGCCGGCGACGTGCGGGCCGGGGCGCTGTTCGTGGAAGCCGCGGTGCCGCGGTTCCCGAGGCAGGCGGTCCACGTCGTCGTGGTCGACCCGGGTGTCGGCGGCCGGCGACGGCCGATGGCGCTCGAGACCTCGATCGGGACCCTCGTGGGGCCCGACAACGGGCTCTTCTCCGCCTTCCTGGGGCGGCCGGAGGCGCGCGCGTTCGTGCTCGATCGCCGTGAGCACTGGGCCGCGAACGTGAGCCACGTTCCACGGCCGGGACGTGTTCGCGCCGGTCGCGGCCCGCTTGGCCGCCGGACTTCCGATCGAGGAGGTCGGCTCCCCCGTCGCGGATCCGGTGCGCCTGCACCAGCCGCGCGCTCTCCCCGTTCATGACGGGATCGACGGCGAGGTCATCCACGTCGATCACTTCGGCAACCTGGTCACCAACATCCCCGCCGCCATGCTGCCCGAGAACCACGGCACACCGTCCATCGTGGAGGTGGACTGGCTTGGGAACCGGATCCGCGGGCCGTACCCGTCCTACGACTCAGTGCCCGAGGGCGCGCCACTGATCGTGATCGGCAGTACCGGGCGGGTGGAGATCTCGGTCAACCGCGGTCGCGCCGATTCCATCCTCGGTGGCGGCGTCGGCAGCAGGGTCCGGCTTCGGCGGGTCCCGTCACCCGATCGTGACCATGGAACCTAACGTCGCGATGGAGTCCCCGGGGCCGGGCCGGGGCGAGCTCCACGCCGAGCGCCCGTCGGAGCGACGCTGGCCGGTTCACCTGCTGCTCTACCTAGCGACGTTCGGAACGACGCGCCTCGCCGGCGGTTGGTCGTATGCCCTGACCCTGATGACGATCCTCACCTTCCACGAGGCGGGTCATTACTTCGCGGCGAGGCGCTACAGGATCCCTTCGAGCCTCCCCTACTTCGTGCCCTTTCCGTTCTCGGTGTTCGGCACGATGGGAGCCGTGATCGCGATGCCCGCGCGTATTCCGCACCGCCGCGCACTGCTCGACGTGGGCGCAGCCGGACCGATCGCCGGCTTCGCCATCGCGCTTCCCGCGCTGATCCTCGGCACGCGACTGAGTCAGGTCGCGAGCGCACCGGTCGTGACCGGCGACCTCGTCTTCGGTGACAACCTCGTGGTCAAGCTGGTCGGCTGGCTCTTCGGTCCGGCCAACCCGCACGACGACGTCCTGATGCTTCACCCGATCGGCTTCGCGGGATACGTGGGCTGTCTGGTCACCGCCTTCAACCTGATCCCGGTCGGACAGCTCGACGGCGGCCACGTGCTCCACGCCTGGCTCGGACGCCGACCGGTCCGCCCGCTCCTCGACCTGGCCACGCGCCTCGGAGAGGTGGCGAGCCAGGGCGATCCATCGGCGAGCGCCGCCCCGGCGGCGCGGCTGCGGCACGCTGCGGCTCTCGGCGTCGCGCGCCTGGCGCGCTTCGCGGAGGTTCGCTCGCACGCTGCGTCGGCATCGCGGTGGTCGGCGCGCTCGTGGTCCTGGGAGCCGTGTCGGGCTGGAGTGGGTGGCTCCTGTGGGCGGTGCTGCTGGTGCTGCTCGGCGTCGATCACCCTCCCACCACCGAGGAATGGCTCGGTCTCGACCGACCACGCGCGTGGGTGGCGCTCGCCTGCGCGGTGATCCTGCTCCTCACGTTCATCCCGGTGCCCGCGCGCGTGATCCCCTGAGTCATGAAGGCACTCGCGCCCGGGACTCACGTCGCGATCTTCCACGGCCTGCACCGCGTGATGGCCGCCGAAGAGGCGCTCCGCGTCGCCCGTGCCCGTCACCGACTGATGCCGACACCGCGGCCGCTCACGTCGAGCTGCGGGCTGGCGATCGCGTTTCCCGCCGACGAGCTCGGCCATGTGCGGGCTGTCCTCGACGGCGGCCCGGACCTCGCCGAGCTGTGGTGCTCGGACGGTGCTCGCTACCAGCGCGCCGAGCTCCCGACGCACCGTCCCTCGGCCGGCCCGGAGGCGCCATGAAGGCCGCGATCGGCGCCAGGGTGATCGAGCTCACCCGCGGCGACATCACGCACGAGACCACCGACGCGATCGTCAATGCCGCGAATTCGTCGCTCCTCGGCGGTGGAGGCGTCGACGGCGCGATCCATCGCGCCGGGGGGCCCGAGATCCTCGAGGCCTGCAAGCAGCTCCGCGCGAGCACCGGCACCTGCCCGCCGGGACACGCCGTGATCACGAACGCCGGGCGGCTCGCGTGCCGCTACGTGATCCACGCCGTCGGTCCGGTGTGGCACGGCGGCGCGCGAGGCGAGGCGGAGCTCCTCGCATCGGCCTACCGTTCGAGCTTGCGTCTCGCGGACGAACATGGGCTGCGCTCGCTCGCCTTCCCTTCCATCTCCACCGGCGCCTACGGCTATCCCGAGCCCGCCGCCGCGGACGTCGCGCTGCGCACGGTCCGCGATCACCTCATGGGGGAGACGTCGATCACCCAGGTGCGGTTCGTGCTGTTCGCGGAGACCACCCTGGCCACGTACCGAACCGCGCTCTCGGCCCTCGCGTGCGGCGGCCCCGAGAGCGGTCCGAGCGCCTCGTGAACGGTGCTCGGCGCTCACGGTGCCGGTTCGTCGCCGCGGTGCTGGTGGGCGTGCCCCTCGCGCTCGGGTGCACCCGCGACTCGACGCGCCTCCCTCCGCCGGCGTCGGCGCACGAGGCACTCGCCACGCTGCGGCGCGATCTCGACCACCAGCTCGCCGAGCTTCCGCCGGTGGCGAGTGGCTCGGCCGCCGAACGCGCGCGCCTCGGCGAGCTGGCCGCCCGTGGCCGGACGCTCCTGCGCAAGGTCGGCGAGCGCCCCGCTCCCCTCGCGCCCGAGGTGCTCGCGCCCTTCCTCGCGTCGCTCGACGACCCCGGTGCCGGGGAAGTCACGGCGCGCCGCGCGACCTTCCAGGGCCGTGCCTACGAGATCGTGTCGCGTGAGGTGACGGCCGGCGACGGCTCGATCTGGCTCGAGATCATCGATCCGGCGGGCTCGCCCGAGCTCCTCGCCGCCTTCGAAGTGGAGCGAGCCACCGCGGCGGCCTCGTCATCCGGGGGACGCTTCCACGCCCTCGACGTCGGCTCGTTCCCCGGGGTCCGTTCGTCCCCGGCGAGCCCACCCGTCCCCCGGGGCCAGGTCGCGCACACGCTCCACGTGCTCGTCGGGGATCGGCTCCTGGTCGCGGCGCGCGCCACGTCCGGGGTCGACCCCGAATCGCTCACCGTGCTGGCCTCGGCACTCGACCTGGACGGGCTCGCGCGAGTTGCTGCGGCAGCTTCGGCGGCGACGCCCCGCACCCCCGAGGGTGGTCCGCCGGAGCGTGCCGGGGACGGTTGACTTTTGTCGCTCACCCGCTAGGTTAGCGCGCCTCCGCGCCCACCCCCCGGCTGGCGCGCGGCACCCCACCTGCGCATGAACAAGTATCGCCTGCTGGCGCCCGGCCCCACTCCGGTCGCAGCCGAGACCGCCCTCGCGATGGCGGTGCCGCTGCCCCACCACCGCGGTAGCGCGTTCCGAGCCGTCCTCGAACGGGTCCGAGCGCAGCTCGCGCCGGTGTTCGGCACCCGCGGTGACGTGCTGGTCCTCACGTGCTCGGGCACGGGCGCGATGGAAGCCTCGGTGGTGAACCTGCTCTCGCCGGGCGACCTGGCCATCACGGTGCGCGGCGGGAAGTTCGGCGAGCGCTGGAGCGAGCTGCTCGCCGTCCACGGCTGCCAGGAGGTCCCGATCGACGTACCCTGGGGCCAGAGCGTCGACCCGCTCGCGGTGGAGCGCGCCCTCGACGCCCACCCGAATGCTCGCGCGGTGTTCGTGCAGGCGACCGAGACCTCGACCGGCGTGCTCCACCCGGTCCGGGAGCTCGCCGCGCTCACTCGCGACCGCCCCGACGTGGCGCTCGTCGTCGACGGCATCACGGCGGTCGGTGTGCTGCCGATGCCGATGGACGAGTGGGGAATCGACGTCCTGATCGCAGGATCGCAGAAGGCGTTCATGATCCCGCCCGGGCTCGCCTTCATCGCGCTCAGCGACAAGGCATGGGCGATGAGCGAGCGGGCGCGGCTGCCGCGCTTTTACTTCGACCTGCGGCGTGAACGTGACACCCAGACCAAGGGTCAGACAGCGTGGACTCCAGCGATCTCCCTGGTGCTGGGCCTCAGCGACGTCCTGGACCGGCTGCACGCCGAGGGGCTCGACGCCGCCTACGCCCGTCAGGCGGTCCTCGCCGCCGCCACGCGCGCCGCTCTCGTGGCGCTCGGCTTTCGCCTGGTCGCGGCCGATTCGCCGAGCCCGGCCCTCACCGCGACGTTCGCCCCGGCTGGCGTGGATGCGGCGGCGCTGGTACGCCGGCTTCGCGACGACCACGGCATCGTGGTGTCGGGCGGACAGGGCGACCTCAAGGGACGCATCCTCCGCATCGGGCACCTGGGCTATGTTGACCGGTTCGACGTGCTGGCGATCGCGGGCGCGCTCGAGCTCGCCCTCGCCGCCGAGGGCCGCAGCGGGACGCTCGGCGTGGCGGTGACCGCGGCGCAGCGCGTCCTGGGCAGCGAAGCGGCCATGGCAGCCGGACGGTCGAGGCCCGACTGAAGTGACCGATCGACGAACCCGCGACGGTTCGCTCCCCCACCTTCTCGAGCGCGTGCTCAGGGAACCCACTCTCCGCGAGGTGACATCGTGAAAGTACTGGTGACCGACCGTCTCTCCGACAAGGGCCTCGGCCTGCTGCGCGACGCCGGCGGCTTCGAGGTGGTGAACAAGGTGGGCCTGGCCAAGGAAGCGCTGCTCGCGGAGATCGCGGACGCCGAGGCCCTCGTGGTCCGCAGCGAGACCAAGGTGACGCGCGAGGTGATCGCGGCCGCGGCCAAGCTGCGCGTGATCGGCCGCGCGGGCGTGGGCGTCGACAACATCGACGTCGCGGCGGCCAATGAGCGCGGCATCGTCGTCATGAACACCCCTGGTGGAAACACGGTCACGACGGGCGAGCACGCCATCAGCCTGATGCTGTCCCTGGCCCGCAAGATCCCCCAGGGCACCATGACGATGAAGCGCGGCGAGTGGGCCAAGAAGAAGCTCACCGGCATGGAGATCATGGGCAAGACGCTCGGCGTCATCGGCCTCGGCAACATCGGCCGCGTGGTGGCCGACCGCGCGCGCGGCCTCAAGATGCAGGTGATCGGGTTCGACCCGTTCCTGAACCGCGAGGCGGCCGAGAAGATCGGCGTCGACTTCGTGGAGCTCGACGAGCTCTTCCGCCGCGCCGACATCGTGACGGTCCACACCCCGCTCACCGACGAGACCAAGGGCATCATCAACCGCGAGACGTTCGCGAAGATGAAGGACGGTGTCCTCGTCATCAACGCCGCGCGCGGCGGCATCGTGGACGAGGCCGCACTCGTCGAGGCCATCCAGAGCGGCAAGGTCGGCGGTGCCGCCCTCGACGTGTTCGTCGAGGAGCCGCCGCCCAAGGATCACCCGCTGCTCGCCCTCGACAACGTGATCTGCACGCCGCACCTCGGCGCCGCCACCGAGGAGGCCGCCGAGAAGGTCGCGTACCAGGTCTCCGAGCAGATCCGCGACTTCCTGCTCAAGGGCGAGATCCGCAACGCCGTGAACGTGCCATCGGTGAGCGCCGACGAGCTGCCACGGCTGCGTCCCTATCTCACGCTGGCCGAGCGGCTCGGAGGGTTCCTCGGGCAGACGCTCGAGGACGCGCCCCGCGAGATCGCGGTCGAGTACCTGGGCGACGCGCGCGAGCTCAACACCGCCGCGCTGACCAACGCCGTGCTGCGCGGGCTGCTCGCGCCGCTCCTCGACCGGGTCGTGAACGACGTCAGCGCGCCGGTGGTGGCTCGCGAGCGGGGCGTGCGCGTGAGCGAGAGCAAGGCGTCACGTGACCTCGACTTCAGCAACCTCATCCAGGTCGTCGTCACCACCACCAAGGGCACGGCACGTGTCGCCGGCGCGGTCCTCGGCAAAGGCAACCCGCGGCTCGTGCGCTTCAACGACTTCTTCCTGGAAGGCGTGCTCGACGGCAACATCGTCGTACTCCAGAACCAGGACGTCCCCGGCGTGGTCGGACGCCTCGGCACGGTCCTCGGCGAGAAGGGCATCAACATCGCCGGCCTCGAGCTCGGACGGGACAAGAAGAGCGGCCGCGCGGTGAGCCTCTTCCACGTCGACGCGGAGGTACCGAAGGACGTGCTCGAGCTCATCCGCAAGCAGCCCGCGATCGTCTCCGCCACGCAGGTCAAGCTCGGCCACTGACTCAACCGCGCGCGCCCGGGCGGCGCGCGCTCGCAGGAGCGGACCGTGCCGAACGTGGTGATCACCGGAACCCAGTGGGGCGACGAGGGCAAGGGCAAGATCGTCGACAGCCTGACCTCGAGCGCCGACGTCATCGTCCGATTCCAGGGAGGCGCGAACGCCGGCCACACCTTGGTGGTGAACGGCCGGCGCTTCGTGCTGCATCTCATCCCGTCGGGCGTCTGTCACGCCGGCAAGGTGTGCGTCGTCGGCGGCGGAGTCGTGATCGACCCCCTCGAGCTCGTGACCGAGATCGACCAGGTCAAGGGCTTCGGCTACCTCGTGAACGACGCCGAGCTGATCGTGAGCGAGCAGGCCCACGTCATCCTGCCGTACCACAAGACCATCGACGCCGCCCGTGAGCGCGGGCTGGGCGGCAAGAAGATCGGCACCACCGGCCGTGGCATCGGCCCGTGCTACGAGGACAAGGTCGCGCGCCGCGGCATCCGCATGTGCGACCTGGTCGACCCCGACGCCCTGCGCGCGCGCCTCGAGGACGTCCTCCCCGAGAAGAACCTCTACCTGGAGCGCGTGCTCGGCGAGAAGCCGGTCGACCTCGACGCCATCGTGGAGCAGGTGCGCGAGCCCGCACAGCGCATCAAGCCGTACGTGGCGAACGCCTCGCGCTACCTCGCCGAGGCCCGGCGGCAGGGCAAGAGCATCCTGTTCGAGGGAGCGCAAGGCTCGCTCCTCGACGTCGACCACGGCACCTACCCGTTCGTGACCTCCTCGAACACCGTCGCCGGCAACGCGTGCGTCGGCTCGGGGATCGGCCCCACCGCGATCGACGAGGTCATCGGGATCTGCAAGGCGTACACGACCCGGGTCGGCGCCGGTCCGTTCCCGACCGAACTCGAGGACTCCGTGGGCGAGGCGCTGCGCAGCCGCGGCGACGAGTTCGGCGCGACGACCGGCCGAGCCCGGCGCTGCGGCTGGTTCGACGCGGTGGTGGCGCGCCACGCGATGCGCACCAACGGCCTGACCGGTCTCATCATCACCAAGCTCGACGTCCTGAGCGGCCTCGACCCGCTCAAGATCTGCGTCGGCTATCGCATCGACGGCAACGATCACGTGGACACGGTCCCGCCCACCCGCCTCCTCGAGCGCGCCGAGCCGGTCTACGAGACGGTCCCCGGCTGGACCGAGAGCCTCTCGGGGCTCAACCGGCTCGACCAGCTTCCCGGCGCGGCCCGCCACTATCTCGACCGGCTGGCGGAGCTCGTCGGCACCGAGATCGTGATGCTCTCGCTCGGCCCCAAGCGCGAAGAGCTGATCGAGATCCGCAACCCGTTCCGGCGCTGAGTTTCTCGGGGGGCTGTTCCAGCCCCCCGCCCGCTGGACGGCACGGGGCCTTCGGCCCCTCGATCCTTCGCCGCCGTCCCGCCGAGGCTGTGGATCCCTCCATCCGGGTTACTCTCGGAAGCCGTGTGGGCCCGGCGACGGGGGATGGAACCCCCGTCGCTACGAGGGTCTTCGTAGCGCGGGGGGCTCCGTCCCCCCGCGGCGCTTCGCTCTCGCTCGATTCCTTCACGGGCTCGCTGCGACGCGCGAGGTGACGAGTCCGTTCGTGGCGCGAGTCGGCCGAGTGGCTTTGCCCTCGAGAGCACGGTCCAGCCCCCCGCCCGCTGGAGGGCAGGCGCCAACGGCGCCGTGCTTCGTCGGCGCCGCGATCCCGCGCGGCGCTCACCCCCGAGGCACTCGGCTCGCGCTCGTGCGATCGCTCGCTAGCCCGCTTCGTCGAGCTGCGCCGGCACCAGGACCCGGAACTGGCTTCCCCGCCCGGGTGCGCTCTCGACGAGGATGTTCCCGCCCAGCGCGCGGACGATCCCGTACACCACCGACAGGCCGAGACCGCGGCCCTGGAACTTGGTGGTGAAGAACGGCTCGAACACGTGAGCCCGGGTTTCCTCGTCCAGTCCGCCGCCCGAGTCCTCGACGACGAGCTCGACGTACGGACCTTCGGCCAGCTCCGCCTCGAGCGCCTGCGCGAGGTCGAGCTCGCGGTTCCTCGTCTCGATCCGCAGCCGGCCGGCGCCTTCGAGCGCCTCGACGCCGTTGGTGCAGAGGTTCATCACCACCTGCCCCATCTGCGTCGGATCGGCGGCGATCGGCCACAGGTCCACGGCGAGCCGCTGCTCGATCCGCACGCCCGGCGGCGGGGCACGGAACTGGAGGCCGACGATCTCGCGCACCACGGCGTTGAGATCGACGACCTCGAGCTGCGTCGTGCCGCCGCGCGCGAACGCCAGCATCTGACGGGCGAGCCCGCCACCCTTGCGTGCGAGTGCCGCGATCTCGTCGATCAGCTCGTTGCCGGTGACGTCTCCGCTCACCACGTCACGCAGCAGGTCGGTGGTGCTCAGCACCACCGCCATCAGGTTGTTGAAGTCGTGGGCGACTCCCCCGGCGAGCGTCGCGGTCGCCTCGAGGCGAGAGGCCGCGAGCAGCGCCGACTCGGCGCGCTTGCGCTCGGTCACGTCCTCCGAGATCCCCAGCAGGTACTGCGGCACTCCGTCCTCGTCGAGGATCGGGATCTTCTTGGTGTGAAGGGTACGGGCGCCGTACGAGCGCGTGTGGATCGGCTCCTCGGGGATGTCGACGACCCTGCGGCCAGTGAGCACTTCGCGGTCCTTGGCGGTGAAGAAGTCCGCCTCCTCCGTCGGGAAGAGGTCGTAGTCGTTCTTGCCCAGCAGGTCCTCGCGCCTGAACCCGAGCAGCTCCTCACCGGCGCGGTTGAAACGCACGAACCGCAGCTCGCGTGCGTCCTTCACGAAGATCATGTCCGGGATGTTCTCGACCACCGAGCGCAGGAACGCCGAGTCACGCCAGATCCGCTCCTCGGCGATCTTGCGCTCGGTGATGTCCTTGACGATGCGGTAGTGACCGGAGGCCTCTCCGCCGCGGTCCCACACCGGAACGAACGTCAGCCCCAGGTGGACGAGCGAGCCGTCGGGGCGGTGCGCCCGGACCTCGGCTTCCGACCAACCGGCGAGCAACATGCTGTCGGCCGCCTGGGCCACGAGCGCGAGATCGTCGTCGATCACGCCCAGCTCGGCCCCGCGCTCGAGGAGGTCCTCGGCGCGGTGCCCGAGCATCCGCGCGTAGGTCTCGTTCACCTCGACGATGCGACCATCGAGCCCGACCCGCACGACGCCCTCGACGGCGGCCTCGAGCACCGCGTTGAGCGTGTTGCGCTCGTGCTCGGCGCGCGCCCGGTCGCCCCGCACCACGGCCTGCCGCTCGGCGATCGTGAGGCGCACCCGGAAGTCGCGGCTCAGCACCGGCTTCGAGATGAAATCGTCGGCGCCCGCGTCCAGCGCCCGCGCCACGTCCTCCGGGCCACCGCGACCGGTGAGCACGACGACCACGGTGTGCGCGCCCCGGGGATGGGAGCGGATCCGGCGGCAGATGTCGAGGCCATCGCCGTCGGGGAGGTTGAGATCGAGGAACACCAGCTCGTGGAACGAGTCGAGATACGCGCCGAACGCCGGCTCGCCGGCCGCGTACCCCTCGACCTCGTGCCCTCGCTCCCCGATGAGCTCCGCGATCAAGCGCCGGACGTCATCGTGGTCCTCGACGAGTAGGCACTTCATCTCGGAGTCACCTGCGGCTCGGCCGAGCGGCGAGGTCCTTCCACCACTCTCCGCGGTCGATTACCACGCCCCGGCCCCCCCCGCAACGAGGTCGAGCGCGACCACGGATCAGCGCCCCGGATGAGGCGCCGCGAGCCACGCGGCGTAGCGGGCGGCTCGTTCCGCGCTCGGCTCGCGCGCCGCTTCGATCCACCACGTGTCCGCGGGCCGGCGCCCGAGCACGACGTCGACGTGCTCGAGGCGGTCGCGCCGGAAGACCACGAGGGTCACCCGCTCGCCCACCCCCACCTCGGCGAGGCGTGCGTCGAGACCGCGGACGTCGCTCACCCGGTACCCGCACGCGGCCACGATCTCGTCGCCGGCGTAGAGTCCGTGGCGCTCGGCCGGTCCGCCGTTCGCGACGAACGCCACGGTCACGCGGCCGCCCTCCTCACGGAAGCTGGCCCCGAGATGGGGGCGCGCGGCGTGCGCGGGCTCACCCGCGGCGGGCGTGGTGGGTGGTCGGCCGCCTCGGTCGTCGGTCCCTTCGCGGGGCCGCGCGGCCGCGTGGAGGCCCGCGAGTGCCAGGTGGCCCGCGGCGTCGATCTCCACCGTCGAGCGAACGTACGCGTCGAGGAGGTCCTCGACGTCCACGCCCGCGTGGCGCCGGACCACGTCCCCGAAGCCACCCTCGGGGATGGTGCCACCGCAACGCGCGTCGGCGGCGAGGCCCCGCATCACCGTGTCGAGCGTCGCACGGTCACCGCTGCGCGCGCGGATCTCGAGGTCCAGCATGGCCGCCACCACGTGACCCTTGAGGTAGTACGAGACACTCGTGTTGGGCGTGTCCTCGTCGGCGCGGTAGAGCCGGATCCACGCGTCGCGGCTCGCCTCCTCCAGCGAGTGAACGGCCCGTCCGGGCGTGCGTGCGAGCTGGGTGAGGCTCTCGCCGAGCATCTCCAGGTACCGTTCGGCGCTCACCAGTCCGGCGCGACGGCACACCAGAGGCGCGTAGTAGTCGGTGATGCCCTCCATCACCCACAGCAGATCGGTCACGTTCTCCTGGGTGTAGTCGTACGGCGCGAAGCGGGTCGGCCGGATCCGCTTCACGTTCCACACGTGGAAGAGCTCGTGGCTCGCCAGATCCAGGAACTCCTCGTAGGCACGCCGCGGCCGGAACCCGAAGCGCGGATAGTTGAGCACGCACGAGTCGCGGTGCTCGGAGCCCGCCGCCGCGCTTCTCCGAGAGGTGCACGACGAACAGGTAGCGCTCGTACGGCAGCCCTCCCATCACCTCGCCAGCGGTCGCGACCAGCGTGCGCAAATCCTCGGTCAGGCTCGCGAGGTCGAGGTTGCCGTCGCCCCACACCGCGACCTGGTGCGGGATGCCGGCCACCTCGAAGCGCGAGATCCGGTGCGTTCCGGCCTCCACCGGGCAATCGACGAGGTGGTCGTAGTCGTCGGCCCACCAGTCGCGATCGCCGTCGCCCGTCCGGTGGAGCGTCGAGGAGACGGCCCAGCTCGCCGGCGCGTCGACGGTGAGGCGGGCCTTGCGGTGACGGGTCTCGTCGGCGTACACGAACAGCGTGACGCCGTTCCAGAACGCGTGCGTGGCGTCGAGGTGGCTGGTGCGAACCGAGAGCTCGTGGGCGAACACCTGGTACCGGACGCGGACGCCGTCGGCGGCGCCGCAGACGCGCCACGACGCCTTGCCGGTCTTGCGCGTCGCGAGCGCCGCGCCTCCCTCCGAGACCGCTTGGAAGCCCCGCACCTGCCGCGCAAACTCGCGAACCAGATACGAGCCGGGGTTCCACACCGGCAGCAGCTGGTTGAGCTCTTCGGGCAGCGGCCCGGGAAACCAGGCGTCGACGTGAAAGAGGTGCGCGTGGGGCTCGGGCCACGAGACTCGGTATTCGACGGCGCGCTCGTCCATGGCGGCGAGTCTACGAGAGGACGCGGCAGGTGGCTGCCGCTCGCGAGCCTCGTGCTCGCCGCGGTTTCGACCGGATGCGGCTCGGGCTCGGACGCGGTGGTGCCGGCGACGATCTCGATCCCGGCCTACCCGTACGCGCAGGGCACCTCGATCGTCGTCGACGAGACCGCGCTCGCGAACGACGCCGGGCGCTTCTGCCGCGCCACCCGCGGGCGCGGCACGGCCGTCGACTTCTATCTCGGCAACCTCGCCCTCGATTCCGTGGACCGGATCTGCGACGGCGCCGCGCTCCCCACGGAGGTGTTGCTCGGGAACCTCTACGTCTCGGGCTACTTCGGCGGCATCTGGCTCCGCGACTCGCTCGCGGAGAGCTCGGCCGGCGCCGCCGCCCGCGCGAGCGGCACGGTCGTCGGCCTCGGCCTCGGCGACACGGTGTTCTCGGCGCTCGCGAAGCTCGCGGCGGAGCGTCTCGACAGCGTACGGACCGCGCCCGCCGCCGAGCTCGTCGACGCCGCGCACGCGAGCCTGCCGCTCCTGCTCACGCTCTACGGCTACAACCTCGGCTACATCGAGGTCGCCGTCGAGAATCCGGCGCCCGATCGCCCCGAGGCGGCGAGCCCGATCTCCTGTGACGGATTCCTCGCGTGCCGGGGCACGGCCGTCGAGCTCGCCACCCTCGATCGGTACGCGCCGGCGCTGCGCAAGATCGCGACGCCGCCGACGGCACCCTGGCAGGAGGTCGCCGACGGCGTGGCGCGCTACGGCGAGGGATCCGTCGCCGCCGGGCGTGGCGTGTGGGAGGGGATCCTCGGCGGCAGCTCGATCGCCGGCGCGGCGTATCAGCCGCTCCTCGACCTGAGCGCTGGCTACCTGCTGGTCTCGGAGGCGGCGGTGCTGGCGAACGCCACCGCGTTCGCGGAGTCGGATGCGACGGCGGCGCGCTG
This sequence comes from Deltaproteobacteria bacterium, assembly GCA_016713535.1. GTDB lineage: Bacteria > JADJOY01 > JADJOY01 > JADJOY01 > JADJOY01 > JADJOY01. The sequence continues at coordinate 25,920 of JADJOY010000047.1, read as the reverse complement.
CGGCGCGCTCGTCCAGACCGGCTTGGTGATCTGGTCGGGGAGCTACTTCGAGGGACTCGCGTCGACCGCGTCGCCGGGCACCTTCCCGACCCTCGAGTGCCCGAGCTGACGCCGAGGAACCCACGCGCCAGCGCCCCCCTCCCCGACTTCCCGATCGCCCCGTCCGCGCCGCGCGGGCGGCCGTGATCGGGCTCGTGCTCACCGCGCTCGCCGGGTGCGCCGGGTGCGCGAGCGGTCACGGCGAAGGCGGCGCGTCCCCGGCACCCGACGAGACCGCGCTTCGCGAGTCGCTCGGCATCCCGGCCGACGCGGTCCAGGTCGTGGTGCTCAGCCAGTCGTCGCACCTCGACCTCAACTTCCTCGACACCTTCGACGGCTACTGGGAGAAGGCCGTTCGCGACGTGTTACGGGCGTCGTTTGCGATCCTCGACGAGCAGCCGGGCTACCGCTACTCGGTCGCCGAGGTGGCGTGGCTACGCCGCTACTGGGACGAGCACCCCGAGTCACGCGACTCCGTGCGCCGGCTCGCTTCGAGCGGCGCGCTGCACGTGGTCGGCGGCGGGCTCTCGAGCCCCGACTCGCTCTTGCCCGGCGACGAGTCGCTGATCCGGGACTTTCTGCTCGGCATCCGCTGGACCCAGGAGCACCTCGGCGTGACACCCAGGGCGGCGTGGGTGCCGGACAGCTTCGGTCACGCGCCTTCCCTGCCGAGCATCCTCGAGCACTTCCACGTCGGCGCGGTCGGTCTGGCGCGGGTCGATGGCGTCGAGGTCTTCGCGAAAGCGGGACCGGGGAAGCCGGGCGGCATCGACCCGTTCCCCGGCTCGACGGCCGAGACCCTCGCCGGCGAGGGCAGCGCCGACTGGATCTGGCGTGCGCCCGATGGCGCGGAGGCGCTCGCCCACTGGATGCCCTTCGGCTACATGCAGGGCGACGACCTCGACTTCTCGTTCCCGTGGTTCGGCGTCGCGGGCTTCGGGGTCGACTGGAACCGGCCGCCGTTCATCGACCCGGGCGTCGTCCCGGAGCACCTGGCGAGCCACGTCGCGCGCCTCGCGCCGCTCAGCCGCACGCCGTATCTCTTCTTGCCGATCGGCATCGACTTCTCGTGGCCGAAACGCGAGCTCCTCGCCTACGTGAAGCGCTGGAACGACGAGCGCTACGCCGCGACCGGCGTGTGGGCGATCGCCGCGACCTTCGACGACTACGTCGCGCTCGTGAACGGCCGGCGCCGCGACCTGCCCGTCCTCGAGGCCGACGCGAGCCCGTATTTCATGGGCTTCTACGCGACCCATCCCGACCTCAAGGGCACCCTGCGACGCGCCACCGAAGCGCTCGTCGCGGCGGAGGTGGCCGGCGTGATCGCCGCGGCGACCGGCTCGCCCTACCCGGCCGACCTCCTCGATCACGGCTGGGACCGCTCGGCGTTCATGAACCACCACGACGCGATCACCGGGACCAGCACCCAGGAGGCGCTCGCGACCGACCTGCGACCGTGGTCGGCCGACGCGCTCGCGTCCGGAGAAGCGGCGCTCGCCGGATCACTGGATGCGCTCGCCGCGACCGTCGACACCGCGACCCCCGGCGCGGATGCGGCGGTCCTCGTGCTCAACCCGAGCGGCCGGGCGCGCACCGACCTCACCGAAGTGGACCTCGCCTTCGATCCGCCCACCGCGGCGATCGACGTCCTCGACGAGCAGGGACGCGTGCTGCCGTCACAGTGGCTCACGACCGAGCGCGTCGCTGACGGCCGGGTCTCACGCGGTCGCCTCCTCTTCCTCGCCCGCGACGTACCGAGCGCCGGCACCGCGGCGTTCGCGGTGCGCCGGGTCGAAACGGCGAGCCCGCCGGCGGACTCCGCGAGCCCCGTCCTCACGCTGACCCGCGGGGGGCGGCCCGTCGACGACCCGTCCGCCGCCGACGCGGTCACGCTCGCCAACGCAGCGCTCTCGATCACGCTCACGAAGGCCGCGGGCTGGTGCGCCACCGCCCTCACGACCGCCGACGGCCGCGCGCTCTTCGCGGGGCCGTCACTCGACGTGGTGGGCTACTTCGACGCGGGTGGTGCCTACCGGATCGGCTCCGAGGTGGGCCGCGACTTCGCCGAGCGCACGAGTGTCTGCGGCGGCCAGACGCCGACCACGCTCGCCGTCCGCGAGCGTGGACCGGCGCGCGTGAGCGTCGCCTTCGTCACCCCCGACGAGGCGGCGATCGAGCGCGTCGTGAGCCTGGGCGCCGAGCTCGATCGCGCCGACCTGGCGATCACCGCCACACCACCCTTCGCGTCGACGCTGGTGGTGCGGCTACGGACGCCGTTCGCGGGCTCGACCCTCACGACCCGCATCCCCTTCACCGAGGTGGAGCGGCCGCGGCACAAGCTCTTCGAGCCGACGTTCTGGCCCGTGACCGGGTGGGTGGACGTCGGCCGCGACGAGCCCGCCCTGGGTGTGTGGGTCGCCAACCAAGGGACGACCGGCGTGAGCGCCACCGACGACGGCACCCTCGACGTGATGCTGACGCGCGACACCTACTGGGACGCGCTCGGGCCGCCCAACCACGAAGACCTGCCCTACACGTTGCGCCTCAGCGTCGGGGCCCGCCGGGGCGCGAGCTGGCGCGAGGACCGCGTCGCGTCGCGGGCACTCGACGCGTACCGGCCGCTGGTCGCGGTCGCGACCGGTGCTCACGCCGGCCCGGTGCCGGCGCGGCGCTCGTGGCTCGCGATCGAAGAGCCCGACGTCACGCTCTCGGCGCTCAAGGCCGCCCAGGACGGCTCGGCCGATCGCATCGTGCGGGTGATCCGCCACGGGCGAGAGCCCGTGGTCGCGCACGTGGCGTCGGCCTTCGCGGGCTTCGCGGTGTGGAAGGCCGACGGCCTCGAGGTCGCCGCGGAGCCGGTGGCCGCCGACGCCTCGAGCTTCACGGTCACGCTCGACCGCAGCATCACCACGCTGCGGCTGGTCGCAGACGCGCCGTGACCGGCGGCGCGCCGCCGATCTCCTCAGTTCAGGGTGATGCGACCCGAGCGGATCGCGCCGGCCTCGTATTGCCACACCGTGACGGTGGGCGGCCGGTCGCTCCCCGAAGTGGGCGTGAAGTCCGCCAGGAAGACCTGGCAAGCGGTGTTGGACGAGGGCGCCACCGGCCCGGTGCCGGCGTTCACGTAGCCGGGCTGAGCGCGGTTTCGCGGGTTCTTGGCGCCGCTCGTGTCCTGCACCTGGACGACCTCCGTGATGCTCTTGCTCGCCGCCTGGGTGTCGCCGAGGGACTCGTATTTGGAGATCCGGTTCGAGAGCTCGCCGTCCATGGCGTGGAAGGCCGCCAGGCACGCATTCGTCATCGCCTTCTCGCGACTGCCGAGGATCTTGGGCGCGACCACCACTGCGAGAATCGACATGATCGCCAGCGCCACCAGCAGCTCGACGAGGGTGAAGCCGTGCGCGCCGCGCCCGGCGTGCGCTGCCGATGGATGCCGTGCGATCATCCCTGCCACCTCTCGCGGAATCGATATAAATCCTTGGGATCGTTCGACAAAACTGCTAAGATCTTAGTCCGCTCCGGTGACGCGGTCAACGCGATGCCTTCGATCTCATGACGAACGCCCAAGACCCCACCCCCGGGACGACGCGCGATCCGCGCGCGCATCGCGAGGACATGACGCGGTTGGTTCGCGAAGAGGCCGCGCGGCGCCGCACCTCCGAAGAGGCGAGCCACGCCGGGGAACGCAAGTCCCGCATCCCCTACCGGCTCCTCGCCATCTTGGTGCTCGCCACCGTCACGGTGATCGCCGCCACTCGCAGCGTCTCGGAAGTGATGGTGTTCCTGAAGCATCCGGGCGAAACACCCGTGCGCGGGATGAGCTTGGTCGAGGTCGATCGCCTGGTTCCGTCGGTCAGCCTCGGGGTCGACGGCAAGACCTTGGTCGTGAACGTCGGCGCAGGCTGGAGTCGCTGGACCACGAGGAGCGGTCGCGCCGCTTCACGTCGCTGTGCAGCGTCCTCGCCAACCGCTTCTACCACGGCGCTCGGCTCGTCGCGCCGAGTGGCCGCGTCGTCGGCAACTGGGCCGAAGGCTTGATCCGGGTCGAGTGATCGCCGGCGGTCCACGTCTCGCCCGCTCGGAACTCCGCGGGCGACGTGCGCCGGGCGAGTCGCGCGGCCTGTCCCACCGAGCGCTCCACGGCGCCCTCTCGACCCGTCCCCGGAAACATCGCCCATGACCTCGCCCGCCACCTCGGACACGTCGAGCCTCAGCTCCTATCAGAAGCGCCTCTTCGTGTTCCTCGGCGTGGCGACGTTCTTCGAGGGCTACGACTTCATCGCCATCAGCCAGATCCTCCCCAACCTGCGCGCCTCCATGGAGCTCTCGAAGAGCGCGGGGGCGACCCTCGTCGCCGTCATCAACGCGGGGACCATCCTCTCCTACGTACTGGTCCGCCAGTCCGACCGGTGGGGGCGCCGGCGTGTGCTCACGCTCACCATCGCCGGGTACACGATCTCGAGCTTCGCCTCCGGCCTCGCGACCGGGCCGGTCAGCTTCGCGATCGCCCAGTTCACCGCGCGGGTGTTCCTGATCGCCGAGTGGGCGGTGAGCATGGTCTACGCGGCGGAGGAGTTCCCGGCCGCGAAACGGGGGCTGGTCATCGGCGTGATCCAGGCGATGTCGAGCCTGGGCTCGGTGGTGTGCGCGGGGATGGTCCCCATGCTGCTCGCGACACCGCTCGGCTGGCGAAGCGTCTACTTCGTGGGCACGATCCCGCTGGTGCTGCTCGCGTTCGCGCGCCGCAACCTGCGCGAGAGCAGCCGCTTCGCCGAGGTCGCGGCGGCGCAGCCCGCCGAGCACCGCCCGCTCCTCGAGATCCTGCGCGGGCCCTACCGCGGTCGGGTGCTCGAGCTGGCGCTCATCTGGGGGCTCACCTACGTGTGCACGCAGAGCGCGGTCACGTTCTGGAAGGAGTTCGCGCTCGCCGAGCGCCACTTCACGGACGCGCAGGGCGGCGCCAGCATCACCATCGCCGCGCTCGCGGCCATGCCGCTCGCCTTCGCCTCCGGCAAGCTCATCGACGTGCTCGGGCGGCGCGGCGGCGGCGCGATCATCTTCGTGCTCACCTCCGTCGGGGTGTTCCTGACCTACACCCTGCCCGACCGCGCGAGCCTCACCGCGGCGCTCGCGATCACGATCTTCGGCGCGAGCGCGGTCCTGCCGGTCCTCAACGCCTATACCGCCGAGCTCTTCCCCACCGAGCTGCGCGGCGACGCGTTCGCGTGGAGCAACAACCTCCTCGGCCGGATCGGCTACGTGCTCGGACCGCTCGCAGTCGGCTGGGCCGCGGAGTACGTCGGCTGGGGCCCCGCCGCCGCAGCCACCGCCGTGTTTCCGCTCCTCGCCCTCGGCTTCATCCTGTGGCTCCTGCCCGAGACCTCGGGCCGAGAGCTCGAAGAGACCGCCGGGCTGTAGATCGGGTCGGCCCGAACCGGTCTGGCGGCCAGCGCGCCGCGGATCCCACCTGTGGAGCCGCGCGCTTCGTCGCGCACACGCGAGCGCCGCCCCCGACGACGAAGCGTCGGGCTCCAGTGATCTCGCGGCTCGTGCCGCGCTGCGGCATCCCTGCTACTCTCCGCGGCTCACCCCTGCCCACGATTTCGCAGGATGCGACCCGCGACGCTCCGTCGCGCGCTCCCGTCCGCCGCTTCGAGGTCCGCTCACCATGCCGCCGCAATTCATCTTCACCACCCGAGGTCTCGGGAAGGTCGTTCCTCCCAAGCGAGAGATCCTGAAGGACATCTCGCTCTCGTTCTACGGCGACGCGAAGATCGGCGTCCTCGGCCACAACGGATCGGGGAAGTCGACGCTCCTCAAGATCATGGCGGGCGTCGAGAAGGACTTCGTCGGCGAGGCCAAGCCGGCGGACGGGATCAAGATCGGCTACCTGGCCCAGGAGCCGGCGCTCGATCCGTCCAAGGACGTCCGCGGCAACGTCGAGGAAGCGGTCGCCCCCCAGCGCGCGATCCTGAACCGCTTCGACGCCGTCAACGAGAAGTTCGGCGAGGTCACCTCCGACGAGGAGATGTCCGCGCTGGTCGACGAGCAGGCGCGCCTCCAGGACCAGATCGACGCGGGGAACCTGTGGGAGCTCGACCGCACCCTCGACATCGCGATGGACGCGCTCAGGCTGCCGCCCTCCGACGCCGACGTGACCAAGCTCTCGGGCGGCGAGCGGCGCCGCGTGGCCCTCTGCCGTCTGCTGCTCGAGAAGCCCGACATGCTGCTCCTCGACGAGCCCACCAACCACCTCGACGCCGAGAGCGTGGCGTGGCTCGAGCAGCACCTCCAGGAGTTCCCGGGCACGGTCATCGCCGTCACCCACGACCGCTACTTCCTCGACAACGTCGCGGGCTGGATCCTCGAGCTCGATCGCGGCGCCGGCATCCCCTGGAAGGGCAACTACACCTCCTGGCTCGACCAGAAGAGAAATCGCCTCGCCAACGAGGAGAAGGCGGAATCGGCGCGCCAGCGCACGCTCGAGCGCGAGCTCGAGTGGGTGCGGATGGCGCCGCGCGCGCGGCAGGCCAAGTCGAAGGCCCGCCTGCAGCGCTACGAGGAGCTCCTCAACACCACCGTCGAGAAGCACATGGAGACGGCCGAGATCACGATCCCGCCCGGCCCGAGGCTCGGTGACGTGGTGGTCGAGGCGCAGGCGGTGTCGAAGGGCTTCGGCGACACGCTGCTCATGGAGAACCTGAGCTTCGCGCTGCCCAAGGGCGGCATCGTCGGCGTGATCGGCCCCAACGGAGCCGGCAAGACCACCCTCTTCCGCATGATCGTCGGCCAGGAGAAGCCGGACGCGGGCACCTTCAAGGTCGGCGAGACCGTGAAGATCGCGTACGTCGACCAGAGCCGCGATGCGCTCCAGCCCGACCGCAGCGTGTGGGAAGAGATCTCGGAGAAAAACGAGCTCATCGAGCTCGGCAAGAAGCAGATCAACTCGCGCGCCTACTGCTCGTGGTTCAACTTCAAGGGCCAGGACCAGCAGAAGCGAGTCAAGGACCTCTCGGGCGGCGAGCGCAACCGCGTCCACCTCGCCAAGCTCTTGAAGAGCGGCGGCAACGTGCTGCTCCTCGACGAGCCCACCAACGACCTCGACGTCGACACGCTGCGCGCCCTGGAAGACGCGCTGGTCGAGTTCGCCGGCTGCGCGGTGGTCATCAGCCACGACCGCTGGTTCCTCGACCGCATCGCGACGCACATCCTCGCCTTCGAGGGCGATTCGAAGGCGGTGTGGTTCGAGGGCAACTTCCAGGCCTACGAGGAAGACCGCCACAAGCGTCTCGGCGCGGAAGCCGACCAGCCGCACCGCCTCCGCTACAAGAAGCTCACGCACGATTGATACGGGGGGCTTTCGAGCCCCCCGCCCGCGCGAAGTGAATTCGCGCGGGTCCCACCCCCGAGGCACTCGCTTCGCTCGCGGCGTCGCGCTGCGACGCGCCGCTTGGCGAGCCCGGTCGGTCCGCGATCCGGGATGCCGCTCGAGGCCGCGTCCCGATCCGAGTGAGTGCGGGCTCCGGACGGAGGGGCACGCGTCGCGTGCCCGGCGATACGCGAGGGGGCTGCACCGCGACACCGTTCGATCCCAGCAGACCACCCCGCGGTACGCGCTTCGCTCGTGGCTCGGGTCGCCAGTCCGCTCGGGCCTTTTCAAGCCCTCCTCCCGCTCTGGAGGCGTACGCTCCGTCGGGCGCACACGGAGAGCCAGCCACCTGGTAGGATCGCCGCCTCGCACATCGGAGGGGCCATGACCTCGATCCCGGCTGGTGCTCGCGCGCGGCTCGCTGCCGCTTGCCTCGTCTCGCTGGTCCTCGCCATCGCGACGGGCAGCGCGATCGCTCAGGACTCACCGCAGGATGCGCCCGGCATCCACGCCCGCGAGCTCGCCGAGCACCAGGGCGAACCGCCGTCGCTCACCGGCGACGAGGAAGCGATCGTGGGCGAGGCGCTGCGCGTGCCCCGCGTGGCCAAGCAGGTCGTGGGCTTCTATCCCTACTGGGCCGGAGGCTTCACCGGCTTCCACTGGGACCTGCTCACGACGGTCGCGTACTTCAGCGCCGAGGTCGACGCCAGCGCGCGCAACGGCACCTTCGGTGACGTCCACGGCTGGGGCACGAGCACCGCGTCGCTGATCTCGACTGCGCACGCGAACGGCGTGAAGGTGGTGCTGACGGTCACGCTCTTCGACTCCACGGCGATCACCACGATCCTCGGCAACGCCAGCTACCGGACCGCACTCGTCGACAACGCGCTCGCGCTGGTGCAGAGCGCGGGAGGCGACGGCGTGTGCCTCGACTTCGAGGGTGTCGCCGGCGGCTCCGCCAACAAGACCGGGCTGGTGGCGCTGATGACCGCGCTCACCAACACGTTCCACGCCGCGATCCCGGGCTCGAAGGTGCTCATCGCGACACCCGCCGTCGACTGGAACGGCGTCTTCGACTACGACCAGCTCGCGCTCGCCACCGACGGCCTCATGATCATGGCCTACGACTACCACTGGAGCGGCGGCGCGCCCGGCCCCGTCTCGCCGCTCACCGGCGGCGCGCTGTGGGGCACCTACAACGTCGCCTGGACGATCGCCGACTACGTGACCTGGGGCGGCGCCGCCAACCGCTCCAGGTTCATCCTCGGCGTGCCCTGGTACGGCTACGACTGGCCCACCACCAGCTTCGCCATCCCGGGGACCGCGACCGGCTCGGCGACCTCCCGCACCTACGCGCAGGCGAAGTCCCGCGCGCAGACGTCCGGCTCCGCGTGGGACGCGGCGTCGCAGACGCCGTTCGTGCTCTACACCTCGGGCGGCGCACGCCAGCTGTGGTACGACGACGACGCGTCGATCTCGCTCAAGCTGGATCAGGTCAACTCGGAGAGCCTCGGGGGCGTCGGCATCTGGGCGCTCGGCTACGAGGGTGCGAACCCCGAGCTCTGGACGGCCCTCGAGACCAAGCTCGTGCCCACCTGCCCCGACGCCGACGGCGACGGCTACCCGGCGGCCACCTGCGGCGGCACCGACTGCAACGACGCCAACCCGGCCATCCACCCGGGCGCGGCCGAGGTGTGCGGCAACGGCGTCGACGAGAACTGCTCCGGTGTCGCCGACGAGGGCTGCACCGTGGGCTGCGGGGGAGCGCCGGCCGAGGCCGCGATGAGCAGCGGCGCCGGCGGGTCACCGCGAGCGAGCGGCGGCTTCGTCGAGCTGCTGCCCGGCTTGGTCGTCGCGGCGGCGTGGCGCGCCGTGCGAGCGCGCCGAGGGCGTGCGGCGGCGTGAGCGACGGGAGCTGGCCGCCGCGATCGGTCGCGGTGGGACCCGTCGCCGCCCGGAGCGCGTCTCGGCGCGCCGGGTCAGCGGCCCGCTAACCGCCAACGGCAGCGTGCGCCGCCGACGGTTGGCGAGCCGCGCCCAGCCTCGCGACGGGTGCGCGTAGGGCACGCTCGCTGCGACGAGCTCCCGCTCCCCTCGAATCCCGAGCGAATCACACGCGTTCGCTTCCCAGCGAGCCGCCCGCGCCACGCTCGACACGCGGCGCTTGAGCCTTGGCGTGTCGCTTGCTCTGTCGCGCGCGCGAGTGCCGCACCATGCCGGACGACCCCACCTCGGACGCCCTCGACCCACGCCGCACCAAGCCGTACAGCGGCCGCACGCGGGCGCAGGTGGTCGTCGAAACCCGCCCGGTCGACGGCCGCCTTCGTCGCCCTCGCTTCCCAGGAGATCACATGGAGCCAGCCCCCTGTGCAGAGCCCACCCGCCGCATCCAGATCCCCACCCCGAGCAGCCCGCACGTGGTGCCGAGCCTGCTGGTGGTGGAGGGCGGCGAGCCCGGGCTCTGCTTCGACCTCGCGACGGACCAGCCGAGCTTCGTGGTGGGGCGAGGGGAGCTCGCCGACGTTCTCATCGACGACGAGACGGTGTCCCGCTCGCACGCCACGATCACCTTCGACGGGCTCGCCGGACGCAGCCGGGTGGCGCGGGTGATCGACCTCAACAGCCGCAACGGCACCTTCGTGAACGGCGTCCCGATCGACTCCGCGTGCCTGGTACCGGGTGACAAGCTCCAGGTCGGCCGCGTCGTGCTGCGCTTCGACCTCCTCGACCGCGCCGATCGTGGCGAGGGCCGGCACCCGTCGTTCCGCCCGTCCACCTGGGCCACCGCTCCCGCACTCACCGCGCTGGACGAGGCGGCGTTCGAGCGCGCCCTGAGTGTCTTGTGGCTCGCGTTCCAGCCGATCGTGAGCTCCACCCGACACGCGATCGTGGGCTGGGAGGCGCTGGTGCGCACCGACGAGCCGACCCTGCGGAGCCCGGACAAGCTGCTCGCGGCGGCCGAGGCGCTATCGCGGCTCCACGACGTCGGTCGCGCGGTCCGCGCCAGCGCGGCGCGCTTCGTCGAGCGCCTGCCCGAAGCCGCCTACCTCGCGGTCAACCTGCACCCGGTCGACCTCGAGGATCCGGATCTCGTCGATCCCGACGCCCCGCTCTCGCGCGTCGCGGCGCGGGTGGTCCTCGAGCTCACCGAGCGCGCCTCGATCGAGCGCCTCGGCGGCGTCGAGCGGCGCATCGAGCAGCTCAGGCAGCTCGGCTACCGCATCGCCATCGACGACGTCGGCGCCGGCTACGCCGGGCTGGGCACCGTCACGCGCATCGTGCCGGACATGCTGAAGGTCGATCGCAGCATCGTCCACGAGCTCCACAAGAGCACTACCAAGGCCAAGGTGATCCAGTCGCTCTCGACGCTGTGCGCCGACCTCGGCGTGCAGATGGTGGTGGAAGGTGTCGAGACCCTCGAGGAGATGGTGGCGGCACGCGATCTCGGCTGCGACCTGATGCAGGGCTACTGGTTCGCACGGCCGCACGACCGCGAGCCGGACTCGCGGATCAACGGGTGAGCCGAGCCCCTCTCAGCCTGGTGACGGCCAGCGATGCAGCGTCACGGAGGGCGTCGGCTCTCCGGCGCCGCCGCGCCACGCGAGCGCGAGCACGTGTCCGGACGTGGGCCGAAGCAGCCAGAACGCCCAGCGCTGGTCGGCGGGCTGCGCGGAGCCGGTGCCCTCGAGCCGAACCGATCCCGAGGACTCGACGCCGAACGCGACGCTGTCGCGTGGCAGCTCGAGGAGCGGCACCCCGAGGACCTTGGTGTACGCCTCGCGGAGGGTCCAGCGCTCGAGGAACCGCTCGGCGCGCTCCCCCGGAGCGGCCGCCTCCACCGCCGCCGCATCGCCGGCCGAGAAGAAGCGCCTCGCGATCGCGATCGGCTCGGTGCGGCGCCCGCGATGCTCGGCATCGACCCCCACTCGCCCGCCCCGCGCCACCGCGCACGCGGCCAGGCCACGGGTATGGGCGAGGCTGACGTCCACGGCGCTCGCGAGGCGCTCCTGCCCATCCAGCGCCAGGCTCGGCCGGCCGCCCGGCGCCGTCGTGAACCTGAGGCCCGCCGGCGCCGGGACGCCGCAGACCGCCGCGACGGCCGACCGTAGCAGCGCCCGGCCGACCACGATCTCGGCCTGCCGCGACGGGCTCCGCGCGTCGCGGACCCGTGCGCGCTCTGCCTCGTCGAGCCACTCGTCGAGCCAGCGCTCGCGATCGGCGGACGAGGCGGCACCGGGATCGGTGATCCACACGTCGATCGCCGCGCGATCGCCGACGGTCGTCGCCCCCACCGCTGCCATGGACCGAGTCTAGGGAATCCGGGCCTGGAGCGACGAGGCCAGCCGGCCGAGAGCGCCCACCCGAGGGCGCCCGGCGGCCATACCGACGCCTCGCCGGCGCGGAGCCTCGCCTTTTTGCACTTTGGCCGGTTTGCGGTTTATCGTGGTGGCTGCTCGGTGGCTCTGCCTTCGTTCGCGGCGCCGCCTACCCCCAGATTCACCGCGTCCTCGACGCGGCCGAGGTCGTGAATATGCGCGTATCGATGCTCTCGATGCTCCACGAGGTGAACCCCCTCGGGATGCAGCACGTGGCCACCTACCTCGAGGAGCAGGGCCACGACGTCGAGGTCTACTGGCAGCCCAAGGAAGAGGACCTGACCCAGAGCGAGCTGACGCAGATCGTCGACCGCGTCGTCGCCCACGACCCGAAGCTGGTCGGCTTCGCGCTGATGACGATCCACTTCCATCGCGCCAAGCAGCTCACGGAGATGATCCGGGCGCGGCTCCCCGAGGCCAAGATCATCTGGGGCGGCATCCACCCCACGCTGAGCCCGGAAGAGTGCATCGACGTCGCCGACATCGTGTGCCGCGGCGATGGCGAGGACGTCACCCTCCAGTACTGCAACACCGTCGATCGCGGTGAGGATCCCACCTCCATCCCGAGCCTGTGGTTCCGCATGCCGGATGGCTCGGTGAAGAAGAACGAGATCCAGAACCTCCCCGACGACCTCGACAAGTACCCGTTCCCGAAGTTCAACTGGGACAAGAGCTGGATGTTGTGGAAGGGCGGCGTGCAGCGCCTGACTGCGGAGCTCTACGCCGAGTCGGTGCCGCGCCGCGGCCAGATCTACGACATCATGATCACCCGCGGCTGTCCGCTGGTGTGCACGTATTGCTGCAACGCGAGCTTCATCAAGCTCTACCAGGGCAAGGGCAAGATCCTCCGTTCCCGGTCGACCGAGAACGTGATGGAAGAGCTCAAGTGGGTGCGCAAGAACTACCCGTTCGTGGGCATGTTCAACATCCAGGACGACATCTTCCTGGTGCGCACCAAGGACAACTGGATCGGGGAGTTCGCGAGCGCCTACAAGAAGAACGTCGACCTGCCGTTCGCCTGCAAGAGCACCCCCAACTACGTGAGCGAAGAGGTGATCGCGCCGCTCGCAGAGGCCGGCCTCCAGCACATGCAGATGGGCATCGAGGGCTCGGACCGCGTGAACTGGGAGGTCTACAAGCGCCGCGTGAGCCACGAGGAGTTCATCCAGGCGAGCGAGATCCTGTGGCGCCACAACGTCGCGGGCCGCTACGACATCATCCTGGACGACCCCTACTCGAACGACGCCGACACGCTGCAGATCCTCGACACGCTCACCAAGATCCGCCGCCCCTACTGGCTGCAGTGCTTCTCGCTGACCTTCTTCCCGAACACGCCGATCTACGACATGGGCGAGCGCGACGGCCTGCTCAACAACGGCAAGGACGGTTACTCGACCCAGTACGGCCACGTGAACCCGACCTACCTGAACCGGTTGGTGATCTACTCGCAGCGGCTCCCCAACAAGGGTGTCAAGTTCTTCATCAAGCACAAGGACAAGAAGTGGGCGCCCGCGCTCCTCGAGGCTGCGATCACCGGCTACTGCGAGCCGATGCAGCGGCTGATCTCGAAGATCGCGGCGTACCCGCGGCTCATGGTCGCGGTGAAGACCGTCTACTTCAATACGATGCGGGTCGTCGCGCGCCACTCCAAGCCGAAGAAGGAATGGATGCAGATCGACCTCGCCGGCGTCTGAGCACCACACCGACCTCCTCGGTGGGCCGAGCAGTACCGAAACCCCGTCCAGCCGGACGGGGTTTCTCTTTGCGATGAGCGAACCGAGCGAACCGAAGGACGCGGGCGAGCGCGCCTACCCGGCCCGGCCGGAAGTGCGGCGGATCGGCGTGGTGCGCGAAGAGCCCTACTTCGCGAGCCCGGTGTTCGCGTGCCCGGCGTGCGGGTACCTGACGACCGTGGGCCTTCCCGAGTGCCCGCGCTGCTTCTCGGCGCTGCCGCAGCCCAAGACCTGGGTGCGGATCGTGGTGCGCTCGCTCGCTAGTGGGCGGTGGTGATCGTCGGCGTGGGCTGGTTCCTCGATCTGCCACTGTGGGTGCCGCTCGTGCTCTCGATCGGCCCGCTGATCCGCGAGATCCTGCGTCCCGGACCGCCCCGCCACCCGGCTCAGTTCCGGTAGGCCGAGCGGAACGATCGGCCGGGGGGGCGCGCGCCGCGCGACCGGGGATACGCGCTGGCGTCACGTCGACGAGCCCGTGGATCCCTGTGCCGTACAGAGATCCACGACCCAGCCGGCGCATGATCTCGTTCGTATCGCCGGGCACGCGACGCGTGCCCCTCCCGTCCAACCAATGCCGGGCGGAGGCGGAGGCGCCGGCTGCCCGCGGGACCGGACCGGCTCAGGCGAGGTCGGCGGGGAGCTCGGTCAGGTTGTCGGTCTCGGCGCCGCCGAGCTGGGCGCGCGTGAGGCCCCGCGCGCAGCGGAGGTCCGCGCCGCCGAGCTGGGTGCCGCTGATCGTGGCGCCGCTCAGGTCGGCGCGCCTGACGCTCGCCTTCACCAGCACGGTGAACGTCAGGTCGGCGTTCGCGAGGCACGCGTCGTGGAGGAACGCATCCGTCAGGTTGGTCGCGCGCAGGCTCGCGTCCGTGAGGTCGGCCTTCTCGAGGTGCACCGCCATCATCAGCGACTCGTCGAGGATCGCCCCTCGCAGGTTGGCGCCGGCGAGCTTCGAGCCCAGGAAGTTGCAGCTCGAGACCACGCTCCCCGAGAGGTCCGCGCGCCGCAGGTCGGCGCCCGCCACCACGCACTGCCCGAGATCGAGACCCGCGAGCGCGAGCGGCGCGGTCTCGGTGTCGACCCACGCGCGGCGCCCGATCGCGCCGAGCGCGGCGCGCACGTCGATCCCCGGCTCGCCACGAGGCACGTCGAGCTTCGAGCGCTCGCGCCGCACGAAGTCGAGCAGCACCTCGAGCACGCGCGCGTGGTGCTGCGCCGACGCGCGGTCGATCTCGGTCAGCACCGCGATCGCCTGCGCGCGCTCCGGCGGCGGAGCGTCCGCGAGCCGCGCCGCGAGCGCATCGACCTCGGCGCCGCGGTCCACCGCCTCCGGCAGCTTCTTGCCGAAGGCACTCCTGAGCAGCTTGCCGATCATCGCCTCGATCTCCGCGGCCCTCGTCCGGGCGCGCGCAACCTAGCCGCGCCCACGCCGCGCCACAAACCCTCAGCTCGGCGCGTGACTCACGTGTCCCGCGTCGGCGCCGCGCAGCGCGCGCACGAGCGCGGCGCGCCGCAGGGCGTCGCTCGCGAGGTCGGGCGGCAGATCGAGGAGCACCGTGTCGAAGGTGCCGGCGCAGCGCGCCTCGATGGCCGCGGCGAGCCGGTCCCAGGTGGCGACCACCGCCCACTCGTCGAGCATCGCGTCCGAGATCACGCTCCCGAGGTCGCCCAGGCGACCCGCCGACAGGAGCGGCGCCAGCTCGCTCGCGAGCCCACCCCAGCCGTGGTGGTCGAGGACCGCGTGAAAGCCCGGGTTGATCGCGTAGAACGCGACGTGCTGCCGCGCGGCGGCCTTCGCCGCCGCGAGCCCGGCCTCGTCCGGCGCCGTGACCAGGAACGGGGCCGCCACGATCTCGACCTCCGAGCGGCTTCGCCCCCCGCGCGCCGCGCCCTCCTGGATCGAGGGCACGAGCACCTCGCGCACGTAGCGGAAGGTCGCGATCGGGTGGACGCGGATGCCGTCGAGGAGCTCGCCCACCAGCCGCGCGCCGAACACGTTCACCGCACCGAGGTGGATCGGCACGTGCGGGTGGGCGATCGGCCCCGGGTTCGAGAACGCCGGCAGCAGGTCGAAGCGGTAGTGGTCGCTCTCGAAGCGCTGCGGGCGACCGCCGCGCTGGAAGCTCTCGAACATCGCCCGCAGGCACCCCACGTAGTCGCGCAGCCGCGGCCCCGCCGGCTCCTTCCACTCGGCCGCATAGCGCCGCTCGACGTGGGCCCGCGACTGGGTGCCGAGCCCGAGCACGAACCGCCCGCCCGAGAGCCGCTGCAGGTCCCACGCGAGCTGTGCCGTCACCATCGGGCTGCGCGGGAACGCGATGGCGACGTTGGTGCCGAGCCGCACCCGTGTGGTGTGCTCGGCCGCGAGGACGAGCGGCAGGAAAGGGTCGTGGCCGCCCTCCGGGACGGTCACGCCGTCGAAGCCCGCCTCCTCCGCGCGCTTCGCGGCGCCGACGATCGCGTCGATGCCGAGCGGATCCTGCGCCGCGCCGCCGTATTGCTCCGTCCCCGGAGCGAGGATCACGGTCTCGACGCGGAAGGGCATCCGGAGAACCTCGGGCCGGTGGAGGGTCGCGGTCCCTCGCGACCGCCGGGGGACGCGGACCCTCGGATGGGCGCGGCGGCGAGGGACCGCCGCCCTCCAGCTCAGGTGAGCTTGCCGGTGACGTGGAGCCCGGCGACGTAGCCGAACGCCATGGCCGGACCGATCGTCCCGCCCGCGCCCGGGTACGTGCACCCCGCGAGCGGCGACGAGCAGTTGCCGATCGCGTAGAGCCCCTCGATCACCTCGCCGCTCTCCTTCTCGACCCGCGCGAAGCGATCGGCGCGCAGCCCGCCCTTGGTGCCGAGCTCACCCGGCCACGCCTCCATCGCGTAGAAGGGCGCGTCCACGATCGGCCCGAGGCTCTCGTTCGGACCCCACGCCTGGTCGCCGTAGTACTTGTCGAAGACCGTCTCGCCGCGCTGGAAGTCGGGATCGATGCCCTTCTTCGCGTTCTCGTTGAAGCGCGCGATCGTGGCCTCGAGCCCCGCCGCGTCGACGCCGATCTGCGCCGCCAGCGCGCGCAGCGTGTCGGCCTTCTTCAGGTACTTGGCGTCCTTGAGCGACTTCGGGATCATGCCGTCCGGCTGCTGCGCGCCCGGCAGGAAGGGCCCGATCGGGTAGGTCTTGCGGTAGCGCGCGTCGAAGATCAGGTAGGCCGGGATGCTCGGGTTCTCCGGGCTGTTGTTGGCGTACATGGCGTTCACCACGTCCACGTACGGCGCCGCCTCGTTCACGAAGCGCTCGCCCTTCTTGTTGACGAGGATCCCGCCCGGCAGCGACTTCTCGATCACCAGCATGCGCGCCCGCTCCTCGCCGGGCACCACGGTGACCGGTCCCCACCAGCCGTCGTCCATGCGCTCGAGCGGCACGCCGAGCTTGAGGCCGATCGAGTGGATGTCGCCGGTGCTCGCCGGGTTGGCGCAGCTCCACTCGGCCTTGGCCGGCGACGGCAGGTACTTGTCGCGCATCGCCTGGCTGCCCTCGAAGCCGCCGGCGCCGAAGATCACGCCCTTGTTGGCGCGGATCCGCACCGTGCGCCCGCCCTTCTCGGCGATCACGCCCACCACGCGGCCGTTCTCCACGACCACGTCCTTGCACGGCGTCTCGAGGTGGAGCGGGATCTTGCGATCGGCGAGCGACATCCGAAGCGGCGCCACCAGGCCGTTGCCCATCGCGACGCTGCGGTCGCGCTTCGAGCGGAAGCGCCACGGGATGTCGAGGAAGTAGCGCATCATCAGCTTCATGGTGAGCGCGATCCAGCCCGGGTTGCGGCACAGGAGCACGCGCGCCTCGGCGGCGGTGAAGCTGATCCGACCCATCATCAGCGTCTGCAGGCCGGAGTCGCGCATCTTGAGGATCTCGTCGCCCATGACGCGGGCGTCGAAGGTGCGCGCCTCGACGGTGCGCGCCCCCGGCTTGCTGCCCGCGACGCGCGGGTAGTAGTCGGCGTAGCCGGCGATCGCGTTGACCTTGAGGCGGGTGTTGTCGCACACCCACTTGAGCATCCTGGGGCCCCACTCGACGAACATCACCAGCCGGTCGTCGGGGGTCGTTCCCTGCGTGGCGCCGCGCAGGTACGTGAGCGCCTCCTCGGGGCTGTCGTCGACGCCGACGCCCTTCATGAGGTGGTTGCACGGGATCCACAGGCTTCCGCCCGACATCGCCGACGAGCCGCCGTAGCGATCGCTCTTCTCGATCACCATGACGCTCGCCCCCTGATCGTGGGCGGTGATCGCGGCGGTCATCGCCCCCGCGCCCGAGCCCACCACCACCACGTCGACGGTCTCGTCCCAGCTCGTCGTGTCCGCCATCGCCTGGTCTCCCTCTTCCTCGCGAGCGCGAACCGTGTCCGCGTCGCTGCTCGTCAGCCCTGGATCGCGTCGATCAAGCCCCACCGGAGCGCGGTCGGCGCGTCGACGCGCGCGCCGGAGAGCGCCATCCACGTGGCGCGCTGCCGCCCGATCCGCCGCGGGATGCTCGCGGTGCCGCCCGCCCCCGGGATCAAGCCCATGGCGAGCTCGGGGAGCTGGAAGAACGCATCCGGCTTCGCCACCACGGTGCGCGCGAACGCGGCGAGCTCGATCCCCGCGCCGATCGCCGCGCCGTGGACCTCGGCCCTGAGCCGCTCGCCGCAGCGCGCCGCGAGACGCGCGGCGCTGCGGGTGGAGCGGATCGCGTGCGCCGTCGCCACGTCCGGGTGGCTGCCGAACTCGTCGAGGTCGCCGCCCGCCGAGAACGTCGTCCCCCGCCCCGTGAGCACGACCTCCACGAGGCTCGGGTCGGCGAGCGCGAGCTCGAGCCCCGCGACCAGCGCATCGCGCATCTCGGCCGAGTAGGCGTTGCGCTTCTCGGGGCGGTTGAGGACCAGATCGAGACGCACGTCACTCCGTGAGACGAGCACCGCCGGCTCCGCATTCACCACGAACGGCGGGCGGCGCCCGCGCGTCACGAGCCAGCGCCGGTGCTCGGGCCCGACCAGCAACGTGCCGTACGCGAGCGACTCGAGGAGCAGCGCGTCGATCACGCCGATCCGTGCGCCGAGGCGCATCACCTGCACCAGGGTCATGGCGGCGATCGGCGCGGCGCGGATGGCGCTCGCCAGCGCTTCGAGGTCGCGCTCGGACTCGGCCAGCAGGTCGAGGGCGGCGCGGAACCGGTCGTTCGCCGCGTCGGCCAGGTCCGTGGCGTCCGCCGAGGTCACCAGGCCGATCGTGGGGCACGGCAGCGACGCGAGGGCCGCGAGCGCGCGCTCACCCTCCTCCCCCGCAGCGGCAACCCTCCCCGCGCGCAGGTCGACCGCCAGGAAGGGCGCGCCCACGAGCGGCGACCAGCGCTCGGCGACGTCCGGCATGGTCAGCTCGGCGAGCGCCTCGCCGGGCGTGAGCAACGGACGGTCGCGTCGTTCGTCACGGGGTTCGTCGGATCCTGCGATGCGCGCGCGGACGAGGTCGAGCGCATCACCGATCGTCCGCGCTCGCGCCGCTCAACCGCCCGCGAGCTGAGCGCGCACCTGGCGGCGCAGGAGCTTGCCGGTCTCGTTGTAGGGGAGCGACTCCCAGAACTCGATGCGCTCCGGGGTGCGCGACGAGCGCAGGTGCTTCTTCACCCACGCCTGCAGATCCTCGATCGAGGCCTTCTGGCCGGGCTTGGTCACGACCACCGCCGCGACCGCCTCGCCCCACTGCTCGCTCGGGACACCCACGACCGCGCAGTCGGCGATCGCCTCGTGCTCGAGGAGCACGTCCTCGATCTCGCCGGGCGACATGTTCTCGCCGCCGCGTACGATGATGTCGTCGATGCGGCCCTCGAGGAACAAGTAGCCGGCGTCGTCCATCGAGCCGCCGTCGCGAGTCGGGAAGAAGCCGTCGCTACCCACCGAGCTACCGCGCCCGAGGTATTCGCCCGAGACCTGCTCGCCGCTCACGTACACCTCGCCGCGCTGGTTGGGGCCGAGGACCGCGCCGTTCTCGTCGCGGATCTGGACCTCGACGCTCGGCAGTGGGCGCCCCACCGAGATCAGCCGGCGGCGCACCGCGGGGTCGTCGCTGGCGATCGCGGCGCGGTGGTCCTCGGGGCCGAGGATCGCGATCGTGGAGCTGGTCTCGGTGAGACCGTAGGCGTTGGTGAAGTCGGCGCCCGGGAAGAGCCGGAGTGCCTTCTCGATCACCGACTGCGGCATCTTGCCGCCGCCGTAAGCGAGCGCCTCGAGGCTCGGCAGCTCGGCGCTCGCGGCGTCGCCGAGCAGGTCCACGATCCGCGCCAGCATCGTGGGCACCACGAACGCGTGCGTCACCTTCTCGCGGCGCGCGGTCTCGAGCCAGCTCTCGGCGCTGAACGTGGGGAGCTGGACGATGCGGCGCCCCGAGTACACCGAGCTCGCGATCGCGGCCATGCCGGCGATGTGGTACGGCGGCACGCTCACGAGTGTGGCCTCGTCCTCCCCCGCCGCGCCGAACTCGACCGAGCCGAAGATGTAGGACACCAGGTGCTTCTGGCGCAGCACCGCCGCCTTGGGCGCGCCGGTGGTGCCGCTCGTGAAGAGCAGGATCGCGATGTCGTCGGCGTCCGCGCTCCAGTCGGGCTCGCCGGCCGTGCCGCTGGTGGCGGCGTCGAGGAACGCCTCGCGGGTGACCACCGACGTGCTCGCGACGTGCGCCAGCGAGGCCACGCGCCCCGACTCGGTCACCACGTAGGAGGGCGCGATCCGCTCGAGGAGCTTCTCGACCTCGTCCGCGGTGAGCCGGTAGTTGAGCGGCACGAACGGCCGCCCCGCCCACGAGCTCGCGAAGAGCCCGACCGGCACCGCGAGGCTCGACACGTCGAGGACCGCCATGCGCTCGGCGCCGCTCGCGCGTATCACCCGTGCCGCGCTGCCGGCGGCGTCGAAGAGCTGCTGGTAGGTGAGCGAGACCGCGCCGTTGGTGACCGCGACCCGGTCGCCGAAGCCGGACGCGGCCATCTCGAGGAGCATCATCAGGTTCATGGCGCGGTCCTGCCTTCGATCATCGCTCGACGGGGGACGGAGCCCCCGTCGCTACGAAATCGGACATCGTGGCGCCCTCGTAGGGCGGGGGCCTCCGGGCCCCCGCCTGGAGGCGCGGCTTCGTCGTGCGCGGCTGCATGCTGGGTCTTCATCAAGAGATCGAGCGTGGCGGCGCCGAGACCATCAGTCCGACGACGGCAGCGGCTTCGCTTCCTTGAGGCCGAGCGCCGCGCCGTTGGCGGCGAGCGCGCCCTGCCCGGCCTTGGTGCAGAGCAGCTCGAGGTCGCCGCTCGCGTTCACGTAGCGCTTGCCGAGCAGCGTGCCGCCGTTGGCGTCCGCCGCGACGGCGCCACCCTCGGGCTTGGCGTCGGCCATCGCCAGCAGCGGCGCTCCGCCGCAGGTGATCGAGACGTCGTCCTTGGGTGCCGCGATGACCATCACCTCGGTCGTGCACACCGCGCTCTTGAGCCGCGTTCCTGCCTTGAGTTGAGCCATGTCGGATGATCCCCGGAACGGAAGGATGGTGGTTCGGTGGAGCCGGATCGCCGCTCGAGCGTGCCAGCGCGAGGTGGCCCGCGCGTGCGCGCGGGAACCCAGGTTGATTCGGAGTGAAACACGTTCTATCTTGCCCGTCCACCTCGATTCAAGCGGGAAAACAAGGCACTTCCCGCGTCGCGCGTCGCGCCGCGAGCCTCGCTCCCGGCGGCTGGAGGCACTCTCTTGGCGGCTCCCCTCCGTGTCGCGAAGCACCGCCAGGCGTGCGTGGTCGGCATTCACGCCCTGCCCTTCTCGAAGAACATCGGCATGACCGAGCGCCACTCGGGTGGCCTCGCCATCCTGGGTGCGCTGGCCGACGCCGGTCTCACGGTGCGCGACCTCGACGGCATGTTCCGTTACGTCTGGGAAGGCACCACCGAGATGGAGATGGCGCGCATCCTGGGCGTGCCCAACCTGCGCGCCTTCGGCGAGGTCGACTACGGCGGGGGCGCCGGCTGCCCGACGGTCACCCACGCGGCGCTCGCCATCGAGAACCACCTGGCGGACGTGGTGGTGACGTGGCGGGCGCGCAACCGCGGCTCGGGCGTGCGCCCGTGGTCGCAGCAGTACATGGCGACCGGCCAGGACCAGTTCGAGCGGCCGTACCACGTGGCGCGGCCGGTCGATGGCATGGCGTTCCACACCCGCGTGTGGATCGAGAAGTACGGCTGGACGCCCGAGGTGCTCGGGCGCGTCGCGGTCACCCAGCGCGAGCATGCCCGCAAGAACCCGGCGGCGATGATGCAGAAGCCGCTGACGATGGACGACTACCTGGCGGCGCGCATGATCTGCGATCCGCTGCGGCTCTTCGACTGCTGTCTCGAGACCGACGGCGCCCTCGCCATGGTGCTGACCAGCGCCGAGCGTGCCCGGGACCTCGGTGTCACCCCGGTCTACGTCCACGGCTTCGCGATGGGCTCGGGCCCGCAGATGACGGCGATGACGTTCTTCTACGACGAGGTGCTGGGCAAGACGCCCAACGCGTGGGTCGCCCCCGAGCTCTGGAAGAGAACCGGCTTGACCCCGCGCGACATCGACGTGTGCCAGTTCTACGACGCCTTCACGCCGCAGATCCCGATCGCGTTCGAGGAGTTCGGCTTCTGCGCCGAGGGCGAGTCGCCGGCCTACATGGCGGACGGCAAGAACCCGCCATACAACACCAGCGGCGGCGGCATCTCCGAGGCCTACGTGCACGGCTTCAACCTGCTGGTCGAGGGCGTGCGCCAGGTGCGCGGCACGTCCACGTCGCAGGCCGAGAACGTCCGCAACGTCCTGGTCACGAGCGGCAACGTCGTGCCGACCGGTGCCCTCGTCTACTCGAAGGATCCGTGGTGACGCCGTGAGCGACGCGAACCTCGATCCCAAGACCGCGTTCCCCGTTCCCGTCGCCGACGCCGACACCCAGCCCTTCTGGGACGGCGTCGCGCGCGGCGAACTGCTGATCCAGCGCTGCGGCTCGTGCGGTGCGTGGCTGTGGCAGCCGCGCCCGATCTGCCCGCGCGGCCAGACGCCGGGGCCAACCTGGACGCGGGTGAGCGGCGACGGCCGCGTGGCGTCGTGGGTGGTGATGCGGCCACCCACCCTGCCCGCGTACGCCGACAAGGTGCCGTTCGTGGTGCTGCTCGTCGAGCTCGACGAAGGTGTGCGGCTGCTCGGCTACCTCGTCGATGGCGACGGCGCCATGCTCGAGACCGACGGCGCCGCCGAAGGTGTGGCGATCGGACGGCGCGTCGCGGTCCGCTACCACGACCAGGGCGGCACGCGGCTTCCGAGCTTTACTCTCGTGTGAGGTGATGGGATGGAATTCGAGCTTTCCGACGAGCTGAAGGGCTTCGTGGCCGAGGTCGACCAGTTCATCTGCGACAACTGGGACCCCGAGGTCATTGACCCGATGCCCGAGCAGCTCTCGCAGGTCGTCGACACGCCGCCCAAGCGCGCGTTCATGCGCAAGCTCGCCGAGAAGGGCTGGCTCGGCATGTCGTGGCCCAAGGAGTACGGCGGCAAGGAATTGAGCGGGATGTACGAGTTCCTGCTCACCGAGCGCCTCGCCCGCGTGGGCGCGCCACAGCCCGGCAAGGGTGTCGGCACGATCGGCAAGACGATCATCCGCCACGGCAACGCCAAGCTGAAGGAGTACTTCCTGCCGCGCATCGCCCGCGGCGAGGTCGAGTTCGCGATCGGCTACAGCGAGCCGCAAGCCGGCTCCGACGCCGCGGCGATGAACCTGAAGGCCACCCGCGACGGCAACGGCTGGCGCCTCAACGGGCGCAAGATCTGGACCACGTCGGGCCACTTCGCCGACTGGTACTGGGTGGGCGCGCGCACCGACCCCGACGCTCCCAAGCACAAGGGCATCTCGCTCTTCCTGGTCGAGATGCGCCACCCGGGGATCACGCTCCAGGCCACCTGGACGATCGGCGACGAGCGCACCAACGAGGTCTTCATCGACGACGTGTGGGTCGGCGACGACTTCGTGGTCGGCGAGCTCAACAGGGGCTGGACCTACATCTGCGAGGCGCTCGACCTCGAGCGCTTCGGCATGATGCCGATCGGCGCCATGGAGATGAAGGTCGACACGCTCTGCAAGTGGGTGATGAAGGCCGAGCGCGACGGCGAGCCTCTTCGCAACCAGCCGCAGGTGCGGCACGCGATCGCGCAGGTGGTGACCCAGCTCGAGGTCGCGCGGATGATGCAGCGGCGCGTGGTGAGCGAGGCGCTCAAGGGGCGCGTGCCCACCGTCGAGTCGTCGATGTACAAGGTCTACGTGAACGAGCTCGACCAGCGCATCGCCAACCACGCGATGGAGCTGATGGCCCTGCGGGGCTCTTGAAGCGCGGCAACGAGGGGGGCACCGATGGACGGCCGCTTCGAGCGCTCGTACCGCTACACCGTGGTGAACACCATCGGCGGCGGCACCTCCGAGATCCAGAAGAACATCATCGCGCGACGCGGGCTCGGCCTGCCGCTCCAGACCTGAGCGGCGCGCGTCCGGCGCGGACGGCCGGGAGGCCGTCGCTGCGAATCGAATCCCCTTCGGTGGACATTCGTCGAAGGCGGGCCGATTCTCACGGTCGGACGTCCCCGCATCACCTACCGAGGCTCGCCATGCCGAACACTCACCTGACCCGCGGACTGCTCGTGGCCGGCGCGCTCCTCCTGAGCGGCGCCGTCGGCACCGCCCACGCCGCGACCGCCGAGAAGGCCAAGGGCGCCAAGGCGATCACCTCGACCTGCGTCGACGAGATCTGGGAGATCCGCGCCGTGCCCGCCGACAAGGTCGGCACCAGCGCCAGCGGCAGCCAGACCGTGGTGATCGATCCCAGCCCCGAGCGCAGCGACGAGACCCCGGTCGGCGAGATCTGCCCGACCCCCACGCGCCGCACCGTCATCCAGATCGTCCCCAAGATCGGCTGAGGAGCGGGCGGTCCCTGACCGCCGGCGGCCGCGAAGGATCGCGGCCCTCCAGCCGATCGATCCCGTTCCTGCGCCGGAGGGCGGGGTCCCTCACCGCCGCGGCGCTCGACTCCGGTCCGCGCGTTGCTCCGCGCCGGTCACCCGGCGGCCGCGAGGATCGCGGCCCCTCCAGCCGATCGATCCCGTTCCTGCGCTGGAGGGCGGTGGTCCTCACCGCCGCGGAACTCGACCCGGTCCAGCCCGGCGGCCGCGAGGGGATCGCGGCCCTCAGCCGATCGATGCCCTTCCTGCGCTGGAGGGCGGTGGTCCCTCACCGCCGCGGCGCTCGACTCCGGTCCAGCCCGGCGGCCGCGAGGGATCGCGGCCCTCCAGCCGATCGATCCCGTTCCTGCGCCGGAGGGCGGGGTCCCTCACCGCCGCGGCGCTCGACTCCGGTCCAGCCCGGCGGCCGCGAAGGATCGCGGCCCTCCAGCCGATCGATCCCCTTCCTGCGCTGGAGGGCGGTGGTCCTCACCGCCGCGGCGCTCTCGACTCCGGTCCAGCCCGGCGGCCGCGAAGGGATCGCGCGGCCCTCCAGCCGATCGATCCCGTTCCTGCGCCGGAGGGCGGTGGTCCCTCACCGCCGCGGCGCTCGACTCCGGTCCAGCCCGGCGGCCGCGAAGGATCGCGGCCCTCCAGCCGATCGATCCCCTTCCTGCGCTGGAGGGCGGTGGTCCCTCACCGCCACGGAGCTCGACTCCGGTCCAGCCCGGCGGCCGCGAGGGATCGCGGCCCTCCAGCCGATCGATGCCCTTCCTGCGCTGGAGGGCGGTGGTCCCTCACCGCCGCGGCGCTCCCCCGGTCCACCCGGCGGCCGCGAAGCATCGCGGCCCTCCAGCCGATCGATCCCCCTGCGGCCGGAGGGCGGTGGTCCCTCACCGCCGCGGCGCTCGACTCCGGTCCAGCCCGGCGGCCGCGAAGGGATCGCGGCCCTCCAGCCGATCGATCCCGTTCCTGCGCCGGAGTGGCGGGGTCCCTCTACCGCCGCGGCGCTCGACCCGGTCCAACCCGGCGGCCGCGAAGGATCGCGGCCCTCCAGCCGATCGATCCCCTTCCTGCGCTGGAGGGCGGTGGTCCTCACGCCACGGACCTCGACTCCGGTCCAGCCCGGCGGCCGCGAAGGATCGCGGCCCTCCAGCCGATCGATCCCGTTCCTGCGCTGGAGGGCGGTGGTCCCTCACCGCCGCGGCGCTCGACTCCGGTCCAACCCGGCGGCCGCGAAGGATCGCGGCCCTCCAGCCGATCGATCCCGTTCCTGCGCTGGAGGGCGGTGGTCCCTCACCTGCCGCGGCGCTGACCGGTCCAACCCGCGGCCGCGAAGCATCGCGGCCCTCCAGCCGATCGATCCGCTTCCGCGCTGGAGGGCGGTGGTCCCTCACCGCCACGGA
>JADJOY010000046.1 GCA_016713535.1 Deltaproteobacteria bacterium | reverse complement strand
CGCCCTCCACGGGCGCGGCGCTGACGCCCACCTCGTCGAGGGCGTTGAAGATCCGGAGCTCGCCGCTCTCGAGCGTGATGGCGATCCCGTTTGGGTCGAGCGCAACCTGCGCATCGAGCACGCGCGCGCCGCAGTGACGGGCCAGCGCGGCGAGTCCATCCCCGCGCCACACCAGATCCATCTCCGAGCTCGACCAGCGGATCGGCCGCGACAGGTCGATCGTGTTCCAGGTCAGCGAGATCTCGTCCACGCCGTTCGCGGCGAATTCCACCCGCGCACCCTCGATGTCGAGCACGTCGGTCCGTCGGACACCGAGCGATCTCCCACCAGATCCCAGATCACCCATGCGCGCGTGAGCCGCCGTCCCACGAGCGCATTCAACGGCGCTGCTTGCACGTCGGCGACCAGCGTCATGTCGGACTTCGACGGACCCGCCAGGCCGAGGAGTCCCCACTCTCCTTCGACGTCGTCCGCCATCACGCGCTACGCGCAGATCGGCGGGAGCAGCCGTCCAACTGCGGTGGCGGCAACAGACCATCATGTCGGTCTTGAGAGCGCGGCGTCGTCCGTCTGATTCCGCAGCGATGACGACGCGCCCGTCACGGTCTCCTGGACCAGAAAACCGCAACCAGGTCGAGATCCCGGCTGAAGTGAGACGCCAGCTCCAGAGCAGTGCCATCGGCGCTCGCCCGGGCCAAGAATACGTCCAGCCGCTGGCGGGTGTCGGAACGCCAGATCCACCATCACGAACTCCGCCGTCCTTCGTGGTCGTCTGTCGCCGTGAGCGCCCTGGTCGGCATTCGCGAGGCCGTAGCGGTGGTCCCACAGGACGTTGCCCAGCGGGTCGGTACGAACGAGCCACGCGAACCCGACGTTCGGCAAACCCACTGGGTCGGTCTGTTCTCCGGCGATCGCGTAGCCACCGTCGGACATGACCTCGATTGCCGTCGCCGCATCGTACTTGGAGAGGCCATAGGTCTTCGACCACTGCTCCTGACCGTCCGCGTCCAGCTTCAGCAGATAGTAGTCCTGGCTGCCGCCGCTGACTTTCACGAATCCGCAGGCGACGAACCCACCGTCAGCCGTGGCCCGGACGTCCCCCAGACCTCGGAAGCCCGTCGGCTCACCGAAAAACCGATTCCACTGGATGTGACCGGAGCCATCCACCTTGGCCGCCCAGCCTTGGTAGCCCACCCCGTTGTGCACGTATCCCACTCCCACGAAAACCTCCGTCGAGTGTTGGCGCAACGCGGTACATGCCGCCCGCGGCGTTGCTGGGGATCGGCCTTTCCCATTCGACGCCGCCCGTCGAATCGGTACGGATGAGCACGGCAGCTCCACTTTCGTCGCTGCGCAGGATCACCAGGTCACCATCGTCCAGAGTCCGGACATCCATCCCGAACTCCTCGCCCGCGGTACCGAAGGTTTCCCAGGCTCGCCGATGGCCGGCCCGTCGGTTCGCACGAGATCGGCATCATGTCCGCCCGACCCATAGGACGCGGTCGAGCCCACCATCGCGAACCCCAGGTCTTGCGTCTGAACAACGGCCTGACCGAAGTCGGATCCAGCCCCACCATATCGCTCGACGAACGGCCCGCCCTCACAGCCGGCCGCGATCAGCGCGGCCACCGCCACCGCGCCAACGCGCCGCGCCAACCCAGCGACGCTCGAGTCTCGATACATGATTCCTCCCATCAGGGCCATCGTAGCGAACGATCGAGCGCGCCGCACCTCCGTCGGTGTTTTCGCCGGTGCGAGGCGCCGTGCGGCGGACGAAGCTGCCTCCCGGTTCCGGGTACCACGCGGTCACGTGAGCCGCCTACCTCGCAACTCGCGCTGCCTGCTGCGACTCGATGGGCGAGACGACTGCGCTCGCGTCGCGGCGATGCGCACTGGCGCGCCGGAGGCGCGCCCTCCAGATCTTGAGTGACGGACGCATCGGATCGGGTGGAGATCGGATCGACCAGGCGACGCTCGCGCACCTCCGAACGGTTCGACCGGACCGGGATACCGGACCGATCGGCGCCCCGCATCGAACGACGCAAGCGGCGATGAAGCGTCGCGTATCGGCGGTCGCGCGGCGCGCGACCCTCCGCATCCGGCGACTCGGGCGCGACCACGCCGGGCGCGCCGGTCTGCGGGCTATTCTCGCGGGCCATGTCGATGGGGTCCGAGCTTCGCGAGCGCCTGCCGGCGCGGCGCTTCTGGGTGGGGCGGCGGTCACGGTCGCGCTCTTCGCGTGGATGGTGCACGAGTCGGACCTCGACCAGCTCCGCGAGATGTGGCGCAACCGTCGCGCCGCTCCGCTCGCCCTGGCGGCGCTCGCCTACTCCACCGTGCTGCTGTGTCGGGCGATCCGCTATCGCGCGACCGGCGCCGCCCTCGACGTGCCGCGGCTCTTCACGGTCACGTCGCTCCACGGCTTCCTGAACCGGGTGCTCCCGGTGCGCGGCGGGGAGCTCGCCTACGGCTACCTGGTGCGGCGGCTGGGCGGCGGGACGTTCACGGGCAGCATGCTGGGCCTGGTGCAGATCCGCATCCTCGACCTGGTGGCGGTCGCGGGCATCCTCGCGGTGGCGCTCGGCAGCTACGTCGGCGACGTCGGGCTGCGCCGCGACGAAGCCATCGCGATCGCCGTCGCGGCGTTCGTGCTGTGCGGCGCGGGCTACCTGGCGATCGGGCCGCTCATGCGCGTGGGCGTCGAGCTCGCGCGCCGCTTCGCACCCGAGCACGTTCGCCACGGCCGCGTCGCCGCGTTCCTCGATCACCTCGCCGAGCTCTCGGCGACCACGGCGGCCACACCGCCGCGCACTCGCCGCCTGGTGCTGATCGGAGCGTCGTGCGGCGCCTGGATCGCGATCTACCTCTGCTACTGGCTGATCCTGCGCGGGCTCACGATCGAGCTGCCGCTCGCCACGGTGATCCTCGGCGCGAGTGTCGCCAACCTCGCCTCGAGCCTGCCGGTGACCGCGATCGGCAGCTTCGGCACCCTCGAGGCGGCGTGGACGTTCGCGTTCATGGCGCTCGGCCTCGAGCGCCCGACGGCGGTCGCCACCGCGTGGAGCGTGAGCTTGATGACGCTCGCGTTCGGCGCCAGCTACGCGCTGATGGGCTGGGCGGGGCTCACCCGGATCGAGAGTCTGGATCGCGAAAGTCGAGCCCGAAGCTGATCAGCTCGTCCTCGATCTCTCGCACCCACGCGGTGCCGAGGCCGCCCGGCAGGTGGGTCGGCACCCCCTCGAAGACGGCGTCGCGGATCCGCAGGCAGAGTGCCCGGCGGCGCTCGGCCAGGATCGCCTCGCGGATGTTGCCGAGGATCACGGTGCGCTCGCGCAGCTCGGGCTCGCTCTGGCGCAGGAACGAGAGCATCCCGGCGCACTCGACCGCGCGCGTGGCGTGGCGACGGGCGTGCACCGGACCGGCGGACGCGAGCGCGGCGCGGCGCGCCGGGTCGGTGATGGCGCGCGCGAGCGCGGCTCCGCCGTCGCACGCGCGCACCCGTGCGAGGGCGTCGCTCGGGATCTCGTCGAACGGCGGGAACTCGACCACGGCCAGCGGCACGCCCGCCGATAGCCAGCGCAGGACCTCGGCGTGCGCGGCGCCCGAGACCGGCTCGCGGGGATCGAGGACGCCATCCCATGCGGGGAGCGGCCCCTCGTCGGGCGGCGCGCCGGACATCCAGCCGATCCCAGCGCCCGCGTCCTCGAACGCCTGGGGCTCGCCGCCCTGCAGGACGATCGATGCGCCGGGGTCGAGGCGGCGGAGCTCGATCGCCGCGGCGCGCGCCTCGCCGGCCTCGAAGGGCGTCGAGCCCACCCGCACCAGGTAGGCCGGCGCGTCCGGCGCGGCGCCCATGATCCCCGCGGCGGCGAGCGCGCCCGTGCGCAGCGACCGATCCGCCTCGGCGGGCTCGACGCCGCGCGGGACGTGGCCGACCAGCGGCGCGAGCTGGCCGCCGAGCGCCTGGACGCGGCGCGCGAGGTCGCGGGTGGGCACGAGCACCGCCGCGGCGCTCTCGAGGAAGAAGCGCAACATGTCGAGCTCGCGGAAGAGCGAGTCGTGGCCACCGCCGCGGGTCACGACCGGCGCCGCCAGCGCACCCAGCGCGCCATGCGCCTGGGTCATCCCTTCGCCGTAGTTGCGGGCGTCGCCCAGGTAGAGCGTGACGGTCTGGAAATAGTGCTGGAGGGTGGCGTCGCGGAGCAGCACGATGCCGCCCGGGCGGTTGTTGCGCTCGGTGCCGAGGCGCCGCCCCACGTACTCGCAGACGAAGGCGTCGTTGGCGAGGAAGTAGAGGACGTGGTCGAAGGCGCCGGCGAGGGCGGCGCGCTCGAAGCGCTGCTGGCTCTCGACGTGCAGGCCCGCCGGGTGGGGCGACGGACGCGCCGGGTCGACGCGCACGTAGACGGTGAGATCGACGTGGCGCGCGAGCTCGCGAGCGAGCGCCAGGGCGTCGCGCCCCTCGGGGCGGTCGGGGTGATTGACCGGGGCGAAGAGCGCGAGTCGCATGTCCGTGAGGTGGGCCGGTCTCAGACCGAGGTCAACGCGTCCAGCACGCCTTCCCAGGAGATCGGCGCGACGCGGGCGAGCCCCTCGGCCCCGAGCGCCGCGGCCTTGCGCCGGTCGGCGGCGAGGGTGTCGATGGCGTCCGCGAAGCGCAGCGGATCGGCGGGCACCACCTTCCCCGAGATCCCGTCCTCGACGAACTCCATCACTCCGCCGGAGTCGGGCGCCGTGATGACCGGCTTGCCCGACAGAAACGCCTCGAGCGTCACGTAGCCGTAGTCCTCGTCGAACGGCGCGAAGAAGACCGCGAGCGCCCCCGCGTAGAGCTCGACGATCCGCTCGTCGCTCGGGCGCCCCGCGAAGATCACCTTGTGGCCGAGGTCGAGCTCGGCGACGCGCTGCTCGAGCGCGGCCTTCTCGGGTCCCTCGCCGGCGATGATCGCGCGCACCGGCGCGCGCACGTGGGCCATGGCCTCGACGAGAAGCTCGACGCGCTTGGTGCGGTCGAGCCGGCTGACGGTGAACACGTAGTCGCCGAACTCGCCGCGCTGTGTGCGCCCCGCGAGCGGCGGCGGATGGTAGAGGCACTCGCCGGTGTGGCCGGTGGTGGCCTTGAGGCGCGCCGCCACCGTCTTCGAGATGGTGAAGATCTTGCGCGCCTCGCCGAGCCCGACCTGGTCGAGGTGGTGGATGGCGTCGCGAACGACCTGGTCCATCCCCTGCCCCCCCACGCGGAGGAGACGCGTACCGTAGAGCTCGTAGACCTCGCGCATCTGGTGGAAGAGCCACACCACCTTGCGCGGATGGCGCACGACGTAGGACGGGAACTTGGTGGTGACGAAGAGGTCGATCGACTCGCCGTAGCTCTCCTCGACGTCCAGCAAGCGCCACAGGAGGCAGTTCTTCACGATCTCGGGCCGCGGCAGCATGCGCAGCGGGATGCGCAGCACGTCGGTGCGGTGGCCGCGCTCGCGGAAGCGCCGCTCGAGCCCCTCGACGAGCGCCTCGGCGCCGCCGCGGATGAACGGTGCCTGCACCGCTCCGATCAGCACCTTCACGACGCACCTCCCGGGGGGCCCGGCACCAGGTGCTTCTCGACCTGGCCCAGCACTCCGTGCAGCACCTTGACCTCGCGCGGGTCGAGCTCGGCGCGCGCCAGCACGGCCAGCACCTTGGGGCGTAGGCAGCCGGGATCGTCGCTGGCCATGAAGCCCACGCGCTCGAGGAGCGCGATCAGCCGCGCCGCGAGGTGCGCGCGCTCGCCTTCGCTCTCGCGCCCCACGGGGCCCCGCGCGAGCGCCTCCGCGGCGAACGCCTGGACCACCACCGCGACCGCCAGCGCCAGGTCGAGCTGAGCACTGCCGCCGGTGGGGATCGAGAGGTAGCCCCACGAGCCCGCGCACTGCTCGCGGCTCAGGCCGAAGTCCTCGGAGCCGAACACCAGCGCCGCGCGCGCCGCGGGGAGGTGCTCGAGGAGGATCTTCGCCGCCGAGTCTGGCGTGACCGGGTTGGGCCGGTGCCGCCCGCCGAAGCGGCTCACCGCGAAGCTCACGTCGGTGCCCGCGAGAGCTTCCGCGACGTCGTCGTGGATCCGCGCTTCGTCGAGGATCGTGCGACCCGCCATCGCCATGGGCGTGCGCCTAGGGGTCGATCGGCGCGCGCGGGCCGCACCAGGCGCAGATCCGAGGAAGCCCGCGGTCGACGCGGCGCGCCACCAGCCCGAGGTTGCCGGCGAACTTGGGCTCCACCAGCACCACCGGAAGCGCCGGAACGGCTCGGTCAGGTCCCGGGTGAACGGCGAAGGGATGGCATCGCGCATGGCGTGAAGACCGGTCGGGACGGCGCGCGGCGCGGCTGGCCTCGCCGACCGCCTCAGCGCTTCCGCTTCGCGGGCACGTCGACCTGGGCGCGGCCGGCCTTGCCGCCGCTCGACGGCGTCGACTCGGCCGGCGCTGGCGTCGTTGCCGTGCTGGCACCGCCGCTGCCGTCGTCGAGGAACTGCTTGCGCAGCGCGTCGATCTCGCCGAGCGACTCGAGGCGCTTCTCGAGGTCGGCCCTGCGCGAGGTGTTGGGGAAGCGGGTCAGGAAGTCGTCGATCAGCACCTTGCGGGCCGCCGGCTCGGCGGCCTTGAGCTTGTCGAGGAGCACCCGGTACTCCTCGGCCTCGACCACGTCCTGCTCCAGCGAGCGAGCGCGGGTGCGGTCGCGTAGCTCACGCGCGGCGCCGCCCAGCGGGCTCGCCGGGAAGTCCGCCAGGAACGCGTCCCAGGCCACGAGCGCCTGGTCGGCGGGCGCGCTCTGGCTCTCGCCAGATAGGCGTCGATGAAGCGCGCGTGCTCGTCGCTCTCGAGCTCCGCGATGCGCGCCTTGGCGTCGTCGAACTGCTTGGTCAGCTCCTCGACCTTGTCCTCGAGCCCCTTCACCTGCTCGAAGTACTCGGCCTCGCGGCTAGCGCCGAGGTCGATCACGCTGCAGCCAGCGAGCACGAGCGCCGCCCCGGCGAGCGTGACGATCCGTTTCATGGCGCGGGTCTCGGCTCCGCCAGCGTCCCGAACCAGGCGCTCAGAGCTTGACGACGTTGGCGCGGGCGGTCCGCACGGCGTTGCGAGTGTCGAGCAGCAGCGAGGCGCGCTCCGCGACGCGCTCCCAGTCGATGCCGGTATGGTCGGTGACCACCACCACCGCATCCGCCGCCGCCAGGTTCGCGTCGTCGAGGCGCGCCTCGCAGGTCGGCGGCGGTCGATCGCTCCGAGCGGATCGTGGTAGCTCACTCGGCGCCGCCCTCGCGCAGGCTCGATGATGTCGAGGGCCGGCGACTCGCGCACGTCCGAGACGTTGCGCTTGTAGGCCACGCCCGCCACCAGCACCTTCGCGCCGTTCAGGCACTTCCTGCGCTCGTTGAGGGCGTGCACCAGGCGGTTCACCACGTAGCGCGGCATCGCCGAGTTGATCTCGCCGGCGAGCTCGATGAAGCGGGCGTTGTAGTTGAGCAGCTTGAGCTTCCAGGAGAGGTAGTGCGGGTCGATCGGGATGCAGTGACCGCCGAGCCCCGGCCCCGGATAGAAGGCCTGGAAGCCGAATGGCTTGGTCGCCGCGGCGTCGATCACCTCCCACACGTCGAGCTTCAGGCGATCGCACATGATCGCGATCTCGTTCACGAGCCCGATGTTGACGGCGCGGAAGGTGTTCTCGAGGAGCTTCACCATCTCGGCGGTCTGTGTCGACGAGACCAGCACCACGCGCTCGACCGCCTTCTCGTAGAGCGCCTTGGCGGCTTCGCCGCAGCGCGCCGTGCTGCCGCCGATGATCTTGGGGGTGTTGCGGGTGTTGAAGCGCGCGTTGCCGGGGTCGACGCGCTCGGGCGAGAAGGCGAGGAACACGTCCTCGCCCACCTTCAGGCCGTCGGCTTCGAGGATCGGCCGCACCACTTCCTCGGTGGTGCCGGGGTACGTGGTGCTCTCGAGCGTGATGAGCTGGCCGCGGTGCAGGCGGCGCCGCACCGCCTCGGCGGACGCGACGATGTAGGAGATGTCGGGGTCCTTGGTCTTCCTGAGCGGCGTCGGGACGCAGATGCTGACCGCGTCGACGCTCGCGAGCCCGTCGAAATCGGTGGAAGCTCCGAGGCGCCCGCTCGCGACCAGCGGTCCGACGACGTCCTGCGGCACGTCTCCGATGTAGCTCTGGCCGGCGCGCACCTGGGCGACGCGCCCGTCGTCGATGTCGAAACCGGTGACCTGGAACCCGGCCTGGGCGAACTCGACCGCCAGCGGCAGCCCGACGTAGCCGAGGCCGATGACGGCGATGTGGGCTTCGTTGCGCTGGATCTTCTCGAGCAAGGTCACGGTTGGCTCTTCTCCGCTCCACCTCTGGCGTTGGAACCCGCTTCCATCCCGGGGAGCATCAGCCACGACGCGGGGGCGCCCGCCGACTTGGCGCGCTTCTGGAGGTCCGTGACTCCCTTGTCCGCGGCCTCCTTCTCCTTGCGTGCCTTGGCGAGATCGTCGCGGTACTTGGTCTTGTCGGAGGGCTGCCCGTAGCTGAGCACGATCTTGTTGGACTCGAGCGTGCGGACCGCGTCGTCGGCCCGGCTCTGCCGGTTGAGGGCGCCCGCCATCTGCTGCTGCCACCAGTGCTTGTCGTGGCCGTCCTGGTCCGTCGGGTTGGCGGCCTTGTCGTCGACGGGACCGGGCTCGGCGGGCGTCGGGGTCGCCGGCGTGCCCGCCACCGGCGCCTCGCCCATGCGGAAGATCTCGTCTCCGCCCGGTCCGGACGGCGCGGCGGCAGCCGAGCCGGACGGGGCCGACGGCGCCGGGGTCGAGGGCTGCGGCGCCGCGCTCGGGGCGCCGCCCACGCGGATCGCCTTGTCGCGATACTTCTCGGGCACGGCCGACAGTCGATCCGTGAGGTGCCTGGCGCCGCTCTCGTCGGTCCAGGCGTAGGTATCGGCGCGGGCGAGCCGCGGTCCGAGCGAGCTCGTCGTGAGGGTCACGAGGGCGACGACGATCCAGCGCTTCAGGGCCATCGCGATTCTCCTCCGCGGGACGAGCCCGCGGGCTCGCCACCGAGCGACGAAGCGCGCCGAGCCGAGGGGAACCGGCCCGCGCGGGTGCGCGATCATGATACGCGCCCCAGACCGATGCAAGGTGAAGCGAGGGATGCCGAGGCTCCGCAGCGGCCCGGGAAAGCAAACGATTCCGCCCCGGATGGGTGGGCGCGGGGTGACCGCCAAAGGGTCATGCCCGAGCCGGCGAGGAGCGACCCGCGAGCTCGCGCGTGGTGCGGGGAGCGCGCCGCGCCACGGCGGGATTGGTGAGCTCGCGGCGCAGCCGTTCGAGGTCGGTGGGAAGGTCCACGTCGTGCCACGGCGGCAGCAGCGCGACACGGGCACCCGCGCGGTCGAGGGCGCTGCGGGTCGCCTTCAGCACCTCGGGGGTGCTCATGGGCACCTCGAACACCCCCGCGACGAGGCGCACCAGGCCGAGGAGGTAGTAGCCACCGTCGGGGTTCGGGCCGAGCACCGCGTCGGCGCCGCCGCGGAGCGCCGCGAAGGCGCTCCGGACGTGCTCGACCGGCAGCGTCGGGACGTCGCTCCCCACCACGACGACCGCGCTGCAGCGATCGCGATCGAGGGCGTCGCGGACCATCGACTCCATCCGCGCGGCGAGGCCGTCGCCGCGCTGCGCGACGCACGTGAAGCGCTCTCGATAGGGTGCGAGCCACGCCGCGTCCGGATCCGGTGGCCAGACCGCGAGGTGACGCTCGACCTCCTCGATCGCGCCGAGCTGGTCGGCGAGGTCGTCGAGGAACGCCGCGTAGAGACGCGCAGCGCCCGCGGCGCCGAGCGCCGGCGCGAGGCGCGTCTTCACCTCGCCGGGCAGGGGCCGCTTCGCCATGAGCACGAGCCGGGACCGGCCGGCCGGCGCGCCTCCCGTGCTCACGGGGCACCCGCTCGGGGCGGCGTATCGGCCGCGGTGCGGACGCGTCCGAGGCGCCCCGCTTTCGCGGACTCGGCGGCTGCGCCGCGCGGCCGCCAGCCCTGCGCGGCGGCGCTCGCCTCGGCCACGCGTCCGAGCGCCAGGAGCGCGTCGATCATCACCGGCGTCACTTCGTCGGCGCGGTCGGGCCGCTCGGCGACGATGCCGGCGAGGCCGTCGAGCGCGGCCTGCGGGTCGCCCCGCCGCAGCGCGATCTCGGCACGCCCGATGCGCACCGACGGCACCTCGCCAGCGAGCTCGGCGGTGCGCGCGAATGCCGCGAGCGCCGCGTCGTCGTGGCGCCGCGCGCTCTCGACCCGCGCGAGCGCGAGCCAGGTGGCGGCGTCTCGGGGGCCGCTGGACGCCGCCTCGCCGAGCACCGCCGCTGCGTCGTCGAGCGCACCGCGAGCGACCAGCAGACCCGCGAGCGCGCGCGAGGCGTCGGTGATGCGTGGATCGATCCGCAGCACTTCGCGGTACTCACGCTCGGCGTCGCCGGCGCGCCCCTGCCCCACGAGCACGCTCGCCTGCATGTAATGCGCGCGCCAGCTCCGCG
Organism: Deltaproteobacteria bacterium; assembly: GCA_016713535.1. Taxonomy (GTDB): domain Bacteria; phylum JADJOY01; class JADJOY01; order JADJOY01; family JADJOY01; genus JADJOY01. The sequence continues at coordinate 47,528 of JADJOY010000046.1, read as the reverse complement.
GGCTGGCCGTCACGGTGGCGCGAGCGAGGCTCGCGGGGTCGTGCCAGTCGCGGCACCGCTGCGCGGTGCGGATGGCCAGCACGGCGCAGAGGACGAGGCCGGCGACGCGCGCACTCGCCGCTCGCCCCGCCGTGACCCGCACCCATACCAACGCCGCGAGGATCACCAGTCCGGCCATCGGCAGGTAGAGCAGACGCTCGGCCGTCACCGTGCGCATCGGCACCAGCAGGTTCGACACCGGCAGGTAGGCAAGCGCCACGAGCTGCGCCGCGACGGCCACCCCGCGGCGGCGCCAGTCGAGGGCAAGCACCGCGATCCCCACCACCGCGACGGCTCCAACCAGCACGCGCGGCTCGAACCACCCGGCCGCCTCGGGGATCTGGTCGAACGAGTAGTCGGCGCTCAGCCGGATCGGGAACACGAAGAGGCCGAGCGCGTGGCTCACGAGGGCGAGGGCGGTGCGCACCTGGGAAGCCCGCGACCAGTGAAAGAGCGGGCTGTCGGAGAACGGCGGCAGCGACGTCGGCCCGATCGAGCCCACCGCGTTCACGCGCAGCAGGAGCCCCACGCCGCACGTCACGGTCAGCGCCGCCCAGCGCGGCGCGAGCTCCCGAGCAGGCCGATCCCGCAACACCAGGTCCGACATCGCCAACCACCCGATCAGCGGCAGCGCCGACTCCTTCGCGAGGCAGGCGAGCCCCAGCGACAGCGACGCGCCGACGGCCCCGCCCCATCCCGCTCGACGGTGGAAGCGGAACGACAGCAGACCGAGCCAGGCCGCGAGGAGGTCGGCGCGGCCGACGAGCGCGTTGACGGGTTCGCTGGCCAGGGGGTGCACCGCGAACAGCACCGGCCGCGAGCGCGGCCGACGTGCTCGCTGTGAGGAAAGCGGCGAGCCACAGCACCTCGAGCGACACCGCCGCGTGGAGCGCCACGTTCGCCGCATGGTGGACCAGGGCGGCGCCCCCACCCAGCGCGTGCACGAGGTGGTGCGCCACGACGGTCACCGGCCGGTAGAGGACGTCGACCTGCTCGTCGAACCCCCACCAGTAGTTGGTGGTGAAGATCCGCCCGAGATCGAGCCGACCGGTGACGAGGCGGTTCCCGAGTAGGGCCGGGACGTCGTCGCCGGTGAAGCTTCCGGCTAGCGATGCCAGGTGGGCCGCGAGTGCGGCTTCGACCACCACCCACCGCGCCGAACCGACGACGGTGGGCCGCTGGCCAGCAGGCTCCGGGGGCTGCTGCATGGAGGCGAGATGGCCTGAAAAGGCGAGGCCGGGCAACCGCAGAGCGGTGCCCGGCCCTTCACCAGCTCTCGTGACCCGAGGAACGAAGCGCGCCAGGGACTACCTGAAACGCTCGGACGAACGACTACGAACGAACGACGGGAACCAACCAGCTCACTTCTTCTTCGCGGCCTTCTTCGCCGGAGCCTTCTTCGCGGGAGCCTTCTTCGCAGCGGCCTTCTTGGGTGCAGCCTTCGCAGCGCCCTTCTTGGGTGCAGCCTTCTTCGTCGCCATGTTTTACTCCTCCTTGGTGGGGTCGCCCTGATGTGGCGTTTTATGGATGCGGGTCACGCGGTCCTGTTCCTCGGGTCTCAGAAAACCGCCACATCAGGATCTAGGTGATGGAACACTTCTAGTGCGCTACATGTTGGGTGTCAAGATTTTTTTGTACAGCTCCCGTGCTGAGATGTGGTTTGAGAGTGGTAGGGCCCGTCCCACCCCCGCAGCTCCCCGCTCGGGGTGTGGGCGTGGACGGCGCGGCGAGGACCCCGAGACGGGGTTCCCAGACGGTCGAAGGCGCTGGCCGCCGAGCTCCGCCACGGCCCCGGGTCCGGGCCACGCGAGCGCGCGCCCCGGTCCGCGGTACACTCGGCTTCCGCACCGCTTTTCGCGGTGTTTCCTGCGAAAGCCAGCCGCCCGCGCGATGAGCCCATCCTCCGCCCACGCCGACCGAGACGAGGTGGTCCTCGTGTACCCGCCGACCGGCTGGGAGGACCCCGGGGCCGTTCTGCCGCCGCTGTCGCTCCTCACGCTCGTGCCGCCGCTCCGTGAGGTGGGTCTGCGGGCTACGGTCCTCGACGTCCGCAAGGACCCCGCGTGGCGACGGACGCTCGAGGACCGCATCGCCACCGGCCGGGTCCTCGCGGTCGGCATCTCGTCGATGACCGGCCCGCAGATCCACGGCGGTCTCGACGCCGCGCGCGTGACGCGCGCCGCCGATCCCTCGGTGCCGATCGTGTGGGGCGGCGTGCACGCGTCACTGGTGCAGGAATCCACGCTGCGCCACGCGCTCGTCGACGCGATCGTGGTCGGCGAGGGAGATCGCTCCCTTCCGGCGCTGGCCTGCGCCTTGCGCGACACGGGCGGGCTCGCCGCGGTGCCCGGCGTAGGGGTCCTCGACGACTCTCACCGCCCCCACGTCGAGCCGGAGCCACCGCGCACCCCGCTCGACGAGATGGCGCTACCGCAGTACGACGCGGTGGACCTGACCCGCTACCGCTCGACGCTCTTCGGCACCCCCGCGACCAGCCTGCCGTTCGTCACCAGCCGCGGTTGTCCATATCGCTGTACGTATTGCTACAACCGCGTGTTCGACAAGCGCCGCTGGCGCGCCATGTCCGCGCCCCGCGCGAGGTCCGCATTCGAGGAGATCCACCAGCGCTACGGCGCGCGCGACATCTTCCTGCTCGACGACGAGTTCTTCATCGACATCCAGCGGGTGCGTCAGTTCGCCGAGGAGATGCGCTCCTCCACGGTGGAGTTCCGGTTCCACAACGCCAACTGCCGGGTCGGCGAAGTGCTGCGCTTCACGGCCGACGATCTCTCGAGCATCGTGGCGGCAGGCTTCCGGCAGATGTTCGTGGGAGTCGAGTCGGGGAACGACGAGGTCCTCGACCGCATGGAGAAGGACCACACCGTCGCGGACGTCCTCGAGGCCAACCGCCGGCTCGCCACCACCGACCTGGTACCGGCGTACAGCTTCATGGCCGGGTTGCCGTTCGAGCGAGTCGACCAGGTCCACGACACGCTCCACCTCATGGAGCGGCTGGTCCGCGACAACCCGAACGCGCGCATCCTGCCGCTCTCGATCGATTCGCCCTTCCCGGGGACGCCGCTCTTCGAGACCTGCCTCTCGATGGGCTTCACCGCGCCCGAAGACCTCGAGGGCTGGACGCGGGTGCGGTACGACCGCAACAACTTCCCGGGCTTCACGGCCGATGACTCACGCTTCATCGAGGACGCCCACTACCTGAGCGGCTTCCTCGACGGGCGGACCTTCCGCACCGTGAGCATGCGCTTCGCCGCGCTCCGGGGGTGGGTCGGCGCGGTGGTGCGCCTGCGCGCCCGCCATCGCCTCTGGCGGGTGCGCCCGCTGATGGCGCTCCGGCGCTGGCTGCGGCAGCGCTCCCGCGCCCCTTCATGAGCGCGCCGGTCGAGCGCGCAGCACGCGCCGTGATGGCGCTGCAGGCGGCGGGACTGGCGATCGGCGTCGTCACCCAGGCGCTGATCGCGCATCACTTCGGCACCAGCCGCGACCTCGGCCTGTACACCGTCGCGGTCGCACTGGTGTCCTTCCTCGCCGACTGGTTCCTCCGCGACGCCGTGCTGATGGCGCTCGTGCCACCGTTACGCGCGCTGCGCACCGGCGGTGGTGGCGACGCGGACGCGGCGCGGGCGCGCACCGTGGCCGTCGCGTTCGGCGTCGGCGCGCTCATCGTCAGCGCGGCGCTGGCGGTCGCCTCCGACGCGGTGGTGCGAGCCCTGGCGCCGGGGTTCGGGGCCGACGAGGTGGCGCGCGCCGCGCACCTGCTGCGCGCGCTGCTGCCCGCGCTGCCGCTGGCGGTGATCGGATCGTGCCTGCAGGCCGAGCTCCAGGCCGAGGCGCGCTTCGCCCTGCCCACCGCGGCAACGATCGCTCGCAGCGCGGTGCTGGCGGTGGTGGTGCTGCTGGGAGCGCCTTGGCTCGGCATCTTCGCGTTGCCGATCGGCGTCGTCGGCGGTCACGTGCTCGCGGTGGCGCTGCAGCGCGAGGCCGCACCCTCGGTGTGGGCGTGGCTCACGCAGCCGCTGCGGGCCCGTTCGCCTCGGGTGTGGCTCACCGAGTTGATCCCGGTGGGTGGGATGCTGGCCCTCGGCGCGGCGGGCCACGTGAACCTGCTGACCGATCGGTGGTTCGCGTCACGCCTTCCGGCCGAGGCGCTCGCTCGGCTCGGATACGCGGAGCGCTTCCGGTTCCCGATCATGGCGCTGTTCGCGCTATCCGTGAGCGGACCCGCCCTCACCTACCTCTCCGAGGCGGCGGCGCAACGCGACTGGACCGCGGCGCGGCGCACGCTCGCGTCGGCGGCGGGGCTGGTCGCGAGGACCGCGCTGCCGGCCCTGGTGGTGATGATGGTGGTCCGCGGCGAGCTGGTGGCGGTGTGGCTCGAGCGAGGCGAGTTCTCGGCGGCGGACACCGCCGAGGTCGCCTCGATCCTCGGCTGCCTGATCCCCGCCTTCGCGGTCAACGCGTTCTCGCCCTTGCTCATCGCCGCCTTCTTCGCGCTCGGCCAGACGCGCCCGCTGCTCGTCGTCGTGGCGCTCGAGATGCTCGGCAACGTGGCGCTCGACGCGCTGTGGGTCGGACGGTTCGGGCTCCAGGGCGTCGCGTTCGCGACCACCGTCGCGACGGTGGTCGCGAACGTCGTGCTGTGGCGCCTCCTCGTCGCGCAGCTCGGGGTGTGGGTGAGCTGGGCTGGCGGCGCCCCGCAGCGATCGTGGCGATCCTCGCCCTGGTCGCGGCTGCGGCGAGCTGGGCGCACGGCGCGACGGCGGGCTCCGGGGCGCTGCCGAGGCTGGCGGCGGTGGGGGCCGCGAGCGCAGCCGTGATGATCGTGGGGCGGCTCGGTTCCGCATTCGGCCGCCCGCCTGGCGCCGCGGGCGACCCGGCCGCCTCTCGCCGGTGAGCCCGGCCTCAATAGAAATCCCGCGGCAACCGGCTGCATCGAGGCCGTCGCCAGTGGTACTATTTTTCTTTCGCGCGCCGAGCGCGGTCACTGCACCTCGCGCGCTCCGAGGAGCTGAGAGCCAAGGCATGAAGATCCTGATCGTCTCCCCCTATCTGCCCCATCCACGGATCGGCCACGGGGGAGGCCTCGTCATCTACAACCTGCTTCGTCATCTCGGCCCGCGCCACCGCATCACCCTCCTGAGCTTTTTGCAGCACCCGGACGAAGCGGCGTACCTGCGCGAGATCGAGCCGTTCGTCGAGCGCATCCGCACCGTCGTCCACGACTTCGAGCACATCTCGAAGCGCAAGCGACTGCGCAACCTCGTGAGCCGCGATCCGAGCCTCACGGTCCACCTCACCGACCCCAGGTTCATGGCGGAGCTCGACCAGCTCATCTCGACGCAGGCCTTCGACATCGTCCAGCTCGAGTACCTGTTCCTCGCTCATTACGCGCGCCACATCCGCCACCCGCGGGTGGTGCTCGATCTGATCGAGTGCTTCGGCCGGCACTGGCGGGGCCGCATCCGCAACGAGCGTCTGACGCCGCGCCAGGCCTACTTCCGCTTCGACTGGTGGAAGGCGGAGCGCTTCGAGCGCTCCATCATCCGGCACTTCCGCAAGGTCTTCACGCTCACCGGCGAGGATCGGGCGTGGTTGCTGGCGCGCTGCCCCGGTCTGCCGATCCACGTGCGGCTGCCAGGCGTCGACCTACCGACCCTGGCGCCTGCCACGCCACATCCGCGGCAGGGTCTGCTCTTCGTCGGCTCGTTCAAGCACCCGGCGAACCACGACGGGCTCGCGTACTTCCTGCGCGAGGTCTATCCGCGAGTGCTCGCCGTTCGGCCCGAAACCACGCTGACGATCGTGGGTGCACCGGCGCCGCGCGAGTTCGACTCGATCCCCGGGGTGACGGTGCGCGGGTTCGTCGAGGACCTGGCCCCCGTCTACCGTGGCGCGCAACTGTGCATCGCTCCGATCCGCTTCGGCGGCGGCATCAAGACCAAGGTCCTCGAGGCGCTCGCCCACGAGGTGCCGGTCGTGACCACCCCGCTCGGCGCGGAAGGCATCGGCGGCAGCGACGGGCGCGAGCTGGTGGTGGCGAAGGGCGCCGAGGAGTTCGCGAGCCGCACGCTCGAGCTGCTCGCGGATCCGGCGCGATGCGCGCGGATGGGGGAGGCGGGCCGGCACCTCGTGGCGACGCGCTACGCCTGGGGGCCGATCATCGACGAGCTCGACGCCCACTACCGGGACCTCCTCGGCGAAGCGCCGGACGAGAGCCCGGTCGTCGCCGCACAGTCGGCGGCCGCGCTGTGAGCGGGACGCCGCGGATCGTCGACCTCGCCCGAGTCCCGCGGGGCGAGCGTGTGAGGCGGCGCGCCGGATCGCCCGTGCCCCCATGACCGACCCGAACGTGCCGGGCGCGGCGCCCGCGCCGGCGGAGGCCCCCTCCCCGACGAGAACGGCGCGGGTGGTCGCGCTGATCCTGAACTGGAACGGCGCCGCGATCCTCGACCCGTGCGTCGCCTCGGTGTCGCGCTCGCGCGCCGTGGCGCTGCACACCGTGGTCGTCGACAACGGCTCCACCGACGAGTCGGCCTCGCGCGCCGCGGCGTCCCACCCAGGCGTCGAGGTGCTCGCGCTCGGCAGCAACCTCGGCTATGCGCGCGGCATGAACCGCGGCATCGCGCACGCGCTCGCGCTGGGGGCGGAGTATCTGCTGTTCCTCAACAATGACGCGACGGTCGAGCCCGACTGCGTGGCGCGCCTGGCGGCGGTCCTCGACGCCGACCCGACGATCGGCATGGTGGGGCCGAAGGTGCTCTTCGACACCGACCCCACGCTCATCCAGTACGCAGGCGGGCGGATCTCGCGCTGGACCGGCCGCTCGCGCTCCATCGGCCTCGGTGAGCACGACGGACCGCGCTTCGCGAAGCCGTGCGACGTCGACTTCGTGTCGGGCTGCTGCCTGCTGGTGCGCGCCACCGCCATCGAGCGGGCTGGCCCCCTCGACGAGCGCTTCTTCCACGGCTACGAGGACGTCGAGTGGAACCTGCGCGTGAAGCGCGCCGGGTACCGCGTGCGCTTCGAGCCGAGCGCGCGCGCGCATCACGGCCACGCGCGCTCGTCGGGCGGCTACGACTCGCCCTTCTACGTCTACTACCAGGTGCGGAACCGGTTCCTGCTGGTGCGCAGGATCACGACGCCGATGCAGCGTCTGGCGTGGCTCCCGTTCCAGGTCGCGCACATCGCGCGGCGCGGACTCGATCTGCTCCGCGCGGGCGCCCTCGACGCGCTGCCGGCCTTCGCGCGGGGTGGTGGATGGGATCGCGGGACGTGAGGGACCCGGCGCACGGTACCCGGCCCCGTCGAGCCGCCCCGAGCCGTCTCGCCCGGACCGACCGGTGCAGCGCGACCGGCCGATCCTGGTGGTCAACCCGGTCGGAGTCGAGGCCGGCGGCGTGCAGCGGATCCTGCTCGAGCTGTTCCGCGGCCTGCACGGGCGCGACGGGTACCGGTTCATCGTGGCGGTGCCGTCGATCGGCCCATACGAGCGGCGCTACCAGGAGCTCGGCGTTCGCGTGGTACCGATGCCGGTCTCGATCTTGCGCCGCTCGCTCAATCCGATCACGGTCGCCCGCATGTTCGCGCTCATCCCGCTCAACGTCCGCGCGCTGCGGCGGATCATCCGCGACGAGCGCGTGGTGCTCGTCCACACCCAGAAGATGAACACCCTGGTGGGTGACCTGGCCGCGCGCGCCGAAGGGATCCGCTCGGTGCACTCGATCCACGAGGTGCCGCTCTGGCCCGAGGCGCTCTACCGCGCCATGGCCGCGCCGATCCCCCGCCTCGCCGACCGGGTGGTGCTCACCTGCGAGCCGAGCCGCGGTTTGCTCGCCGAGGAGCACCGGGACAGCAGCCACGTTCGGTTGATCTACAACGGCATCGCCCTCGAGCCGCCTCCGCAGGACCGAGCGGCGCTTAGGCGCGGTCTGGGCGTGCCCGACGACGCGTTCTTCGTCACCACCGGTGGGAGGTTGGCGCCGAGCAAGGGCTTCGAGTTCTTTCTCGAAGCGGCGCGGCGGCTGGCACCGGCTCACCCATCGACACGATTCCGCCTGATCGGCGACATCATCGCGGAGGAGGACGCGCCGTACCGCGACCGCATCCGCTACCAGGCCCGTGTGCTCGGCCTCGGCGCGCAGCTCGTGCTCGAGGGCTTCCGCGACGACTACCGCCAGGTGATCGGCGTCAGCGACCTCTTCGTGCTGCCGTCGGTCTACGACACGCTCCCGTCGATCGTGATCGAAGCATGGGGATGGGGATCGCGGTCGTCGCGACCCGGGTCGGCGGGGTGCCCGAGCAGGTCGAGGACGGCGTCACCGGCCTCCTCGTGCCGCCGAGCGACCCCGCCGCGCTCGGCGAGGCCATCGTGAGCCTGATTCGCGACCCGGAGCGCCGCCGCCGGATGGCCCGGGCCGGACGCGAGCGTGCGCTCGAGGTGTTCGGGCTCGAGGCCTACGTCGCGCGAACTCGCGCCTTGTACGAGGAGTTGCTAGGCTCATCCAGTGATCCGGAGGCGCAGCCGAGGAGCACACCCGATCCCGAACCGTCAGGGCTTGCGTCCCACTGGCCCCCGGGTCGTGTCGGGTCGCTCGAGCGGGCGGACGCTTGATCCGGGTCGGCCGCGCGAGGCCCGAACGCCCACCGAGGGCCGACCGGCGCAGAGGTTGAGTTGAAAATCCTGTTCGTTTACGACGAGATCCGCCTCGATATCCCGGGCTTCACGGGCTACTACCAGGAGGGGCTCGCGAGCCTCTCGGCGTGCGCGCGGCAGGCGGGTCACGAGACCGAGCTCCTTCACCTCACCCGTCCCATCCCGCGTGAGGAGTTCGTCGCCGAGCTCGAGCGCCGCAGCTTCGATGCCATCGGCTTCAGCTCGCTGACACCGACCTTTCCGGACGTCCGGCGCCTGGTGCCGTTCGCTCGCGAGCGCTTCCCGGCCACCCCGATCCTGTACGGTGTCCATCCGACCCTGGATCCCGAGAGCTCGATCCAGGTGCCCGGGGTGAACGGGGTCTGCGTCGGCGAGGGTGAGGAAGCGCTGGTCGAGGTCCTCGACCGGATGCAGACCGACCGCGACTGGTCGGACGTTCGCAACTTCTGGGTGCGCCGCGGAGAGGACGTCGTCCGGAACCCCACCCGACCTCTCGTCACCGACCTGGACAGCCTGCCGCTCCCGGACATCGAGCTCTTCGACTTCCCGAACCTGTTCTCGAGCCGCGAGAAAATGGCGATGCTGACCGCGAGCCGAGGGTGCCCCTACAAATGCACCTACTGTTCCAACCACGCGCAACAACAGCAATATCCGAACAAGGGTGACTACGTTCGGTTCAAGAGCGTCGACCGGACCATCGCCGAGGCCCGGCAACGTATCCACGCCCGCGCCGACGTCGAGATCCGCTACCTCGACTTCTCGGACGACATCCTCCCGCTGCGCCGCTCGTGGTTCTCGGAGTTCGCGGAGCGCTTCCCCAAGGAGGTCGGCGCGCCCTTCCAGTGCAACGTCCTCCTGAGCCTCCTCAACGACCAGTCGGTGCGGGAGCTGAAACAGGCCGGGTGCGGCCTGCTGGTGTTCGGCCTCGAGTCCGGCAGCGAGCGGATGCGCGACCTCATGAAGCGTCCGCCGGTCACGAACCAGCAGATCGTCCACCTCGCCGGGCTCCTGCACCAACACGACCTCCACATCGGCACCTACAACATGGTGGGCCTCCCGACCGAGACCACCGAGGAGATGCTGGAGACGATCAAGCTCAACGCCACGATTCATCCCAACAAGATGAACGTGTTCTTCTTCCAGCCGTATCCGAACACCGACATCCACCGCATGTCGGTCGAGATGGGCCTCTACCACCCGAGCCGCGACCTCTACAACAACTGGCGAACGGGTCCGGTGCTGGACAAGGGGACGGTTTCCCCCGAGCAGATCATCTTCCTGCACCGCTTCTTCAAGCCCCTGGTCCGCGCCTACCGGATCGGACGCCGAGGCACGCGCGCGTTCGACTCGACGTTCGATCGCATCCTCGAGCGCGTGTTCTTCGCACACCCGAGTCGGATGGAGCTGTGCACGCGGGCCTGGGACCGGTTCCATGCGACGGCCAAGTTCCTCTACGTCAAGGCGGTGCTGCCGTTCTGGAGCCGTCGCAAGCGCGAGCTCTCGGACCATCTCGACGTCACCAACCCACAAGCCCCCGCGTGGCGCCGGATGGTTCGGCGCGGGCGGAGGTTCGCCACGCTCGCGTGGCGTCACGGACCGCAGTTCCTGCGTTACGCCACGCCTCGCAAGATCGCGAACCTAGCGCTTGCGCAATGGCAGATGTTGACCCGCGCCACGCGGGTCCGCGGCTATCCGTTCGAGGTGATCGTCGATCCGAACAACTACTGCAACCTTCGCTGTCCGCTGTGTCCGACCGGTCAGCACGTCAACGAGCGGAATTACGGCGAGATGCCCTTCTCGCGATACGAGAAGCTGCTCGACGAGCTGGCGCCTTATCTGTTCAAGGTTCGCTTTTACAACTGGGGTGAGCCGCTCCTCCACAAGTCGATCCACGACATGATCGCGGCGGCCCACCGCCGGCGGGTCTCCACGGAGATCTCGAGCAACCTGAGCCACAACTGGACGACCGAGGACGCGGACAAGCTCATCCGATCGGGACTCGATCGGCTGATCGTGTCGCTCGACGGCGCGAGTCCCGAGACCTATCGCGTGTACCGGGTGGGCGGCGACTTCGAGAAGGTGACGCGCAACGCATGCTTGCCGACCGCAAGAAGGCGCTCGGGATCCGGTCGCCCGAGGTCGAGATCCAGTTCATCGTGATGCGCCACAACGAGCACGAGGTGGACCACGTACCCGCGCTCGCGCAGCGGCTCGGCGCAGACCACCATCGGTTGGTGCCGGTGGTGCTGAACCAGGAAGACGCCAAGCAGCGCGCGCAGTACCTCCCGGCGGAGGGGCGCTTCAGCCGCTACGATTACGACGGTGGCTTCACCGACAAGATATTCGCGTCGCAGCCTGTGTGTCCGTGGCCGTGGCGAAGCGCAGTCGTGAACTGGGACGGCTCGGTGTCGTCGTGCTGCATCTTCGAGGGTGCGAAAACCGAGATGGGCAACGCGTTCGAGGCCGGTGGGTTCAAGAAGGTCTGGACCAACGGTTCGTACACCGCGGCTCGCGCGGCGCTCACGGGCCAGGCGCCCTCCGGGTCGCCGGCCGACTCGACGAACGGAGCGTCCCACAAGGGCCACGAGCTCTGCGCTCGGTGCATGGGCATGCCGCAGGCGATGACGGATAGCCAGCGCGGGCTCTACTGAGCCAGACGGGCGACAGGCGGCCCCTGCGCCGCCCGGCGCTCCGCTCGTGCGGGCCCGTGTACCTGCAGCAGCCAACGAAGGGGCCGACTCGCTGACGTTTCGCGAGGTCCGGTCGCCCGACCAAGCCGGCCCTGGGCGGTCCTCGCCGCATCCGACTGCACACCGTTTCATCGCATGCAGCCGCCCGCAGCCCATGGCTGCGGGCTCGCTCTACCCATCGGCTTTCCTTGGGGAAGGAGCGTTGCCAAACAGCGGTTATTCGCTGCATTCGGCGGTTTGCTGCCGATTTCGATGAAGCTGGCTCACGCTTTGCGATGCGGTAGGTCCTCTCGCGAAACCAAGGAGGATCGCTCCATGAAGCTCTCACTCGAAACGCTTGCTCGCGCCATCGGCGACTCACGTGCCGAGTTCTATTCGTTCTACGCTCCGAGCTGGTCGAACCCGGCAGCCCTCGAAGCTTCGCGCCGAGCTCGACAGCACACGCACCAGCAGACACGCCGAGCCCCGACGGTCGCCACTCGCGGTGCGATCGCTGCACCCCCGCACCGAGAGCCGCGTCGGTTCGCGACTGCCGCGTGCGGCGTGACTCGACGGCCATGGCAGGCCCGCGACACCCTCCGCCGTCCGGCGTGGGTGGGCCGCCGGGCGCAGTAGGCAGGCCGGTTTCACCGCCGCCGGTCAGGGGCGGACGAGCAGCAAGCTCACCTGCGGCACGTAGGTCACGACCAGCAGGGCCAGGATCATCAGGATCCAGAAGGGCATGGTCGCCGAATAGAGCTGGGTGAGCGGCTTGTCGAAGCGGCTCGACGACAGGAACAGGTTCAGGCCCATCGGCGGGGTCATGTAACCGATCTCGAGGTTGAGCAGGAACAACGCCCCGAGGTGAATCGGATCGATGCCGTATTGCTTGGCGACGGGGACGATGATCGGCACCACGATGAAGATGGCGGAGAAGATCTCGACCATGTTCACCACCAGCAGGAATGCATTCAGGATGATGAGGAACTGGACTTTCGAGCTCGCATACTGGTGGAGCCAATCGAAGAGCTTCGACGGGATCTCGGCGTCGATCACGTAATTCATCAGGCCGAGCGCGGTTCCGAGCACCACCAGGATCGATCCGACGAGCGTCATGCTCTTCACGACCACGGCCTTCAGCTCGCCCGGCTTGATGTCCTTGTAGATCATCACCTCGACCACGAGCACGTACATCGCCATCACCGCCGACGCCTCCCCGGCCGTGAAGCATCCGCCGTAGAACCCGCCGATCACCAGGAACGGGAGCGGGATCTCCCAGGCCGCCTGCCGCGCCGCCGTCGCCAGCGTCTTGCCCGAGAACGGGATCCGCGGAACCCCGGCCTTCCAGCCGACGATGAGCGTGTAGAGCCCCAGGATCAGCATCAGCAGCAAGCCAGGTAGCGCACAGGCCGCGAAAAGCTTGTCGATCTCTACCTTGCCGACGATGCCGTAAAGGATGATCGGAAGGCTCGGCGGGAACAGCAGCCCGAGGCTTCCGGTGGTGGTCAGCAGCCCCAGCGTGAACTTCTCCGGGTACCCCTGGTCGCGGAGCATCGGGTAAAGCAGGCCTCCCAGGGCGATGATCGTCACGCCGGAGGCGCCCGTGAACGCGGTGAAGAGCGCGCAGGTCACCAGTCCGACCACCGCCATCGAGCCCGGCAGCCACCCGAACATCGCCTGCGCCAGGTTCACGAGCCGGCGAGGCGCGCCGGACTCCGCGAGCAGATAGCCGGCGAACGTGAACAGCGGCACCGCGATCAGCGACGGCATCGTGGTGAGCCGCTGCATCTCCACGATCACCGCGCTCAGCGACTGGTCCGATTGGTGAAACAGGAAGAGCGCGAGGAACCCGAGCAAGGCATAGACCGGCGCGCCGAGCGCCGATAGCACCAGCATCAGGACCGTGATCAGCAATGCCGTCATCGTCGTATCCCGTCTCGCCGTGTCGCGTCAGCGCAGCCGCACCGCACTGGGTGCGGTTGCGCTGGAAGCGACGGCAGCTTGGTGCGCCGTCAGGCCGGCTCTTCGGAGCGCGGCGGCATCCACGGCTCGCAGATCTTGATGAGGTAATGGACGGTGAGCAGGAGGAATCCTCCCGGCAGGATCACCTCGAAAATCCACGCCGGCATCTTGAACGTGCCGATCGAAAAGAGCGTGGATCCGTCGGTGTACCCCTCGCGCCAGAACTCGTACGCCGCCCACGCCAGCACCGCGCTCACGACGGCCGTGAACGCGTGGCAGACACCAGCGACCACGTACCGGATCCGGCCGCGCAAGAGCCGCTGCGCGACGTCCATCGCGAACTGCCGGTCGCTGGCGGCAGCCAGCATCGCGCCGAGCAGGCCGATCCACAGCACCAGGAACTTGAGCAGGCTCTCCGCCCAGAGAATCCCGCCCGAGAAGCCCATCATGCGCAGCAGCGCCTGCACCCAGCCGAGATGGGTCGACGAGAAGACGTTCCGGAGCACGACCTGCAGGAACGCCATGCCGACCATGAACACCAAGATGGCGACGGTGAGCACACGCTCAGCGCTGGTCAGGCCGTCCTCGAGCTTACGAAGGAATCGCATCGCCGGATCCTCGTCAGAACAGCGAGTCTGCGTTCGCCAGCAACTTCTTCGCCTTTTCCTTCGCAACCCTGGTCGCGAGGGCCTGACCGGCCAGGATGTCGTCGGGGGAGGCCCCGACCTCCTTGAGAAGTGCCTCGAAGAGCTCGCGATCCTGCGTGCTCACTGCGTAGTACTGCGCGTAGAACACCTTGGTCATCAGGAACTTCCCGTCGGTCAGCTCGATCGCGCGGTCGAAGTTCTCCTTCGAGAGCTTGGGATCGCCGCCGAGGGCCTTGGGCCGGCCCGCCTGGTAGATACCCATGAAGAGCCGGGGGCCGGCGAAGTAGTAGCTCTCGTCGAGCTCGACCGCCTTCTTCATCACCGCTTCGACCTTGGGGAGGGCGATCAACGCCTTCGCCGAACCCTTGGCGCTGTTGATCGCGCCCGCCCAGCAGTTGCCGAACCAGAAGAGTGACGCGATGTCACTCTTGCCGACCCCCGTCACGGCCTTTCCGAAAGAGTCGAGATCACCGTCATCCGCGGCCTTCGCGAACCCGGAGTGGGCGGAGTCGAGGGCCCGGAGCGCGTGCGCCCGTCCCTGCTCGAACAGCACCCGCGCTCGGTCCTTGTCCTCGTCCATCACGAAGATGAGCGCGTAGCTGCAGAACGCGCGAGCCGTCAGCGTCGCCATCTCCTCGTTGGCCGGGTCGATCGACGCGAGGCCATCGAGGAGGAGCAGGTTGGAGGGCACGCCGTCACGTACCAGCACGGGGTCTGGCTGATCGTTGACCCGCGTCAGCAGGTCGTTCATGGTCGGCGCCATGGCGCGCACCGCCAGTTGCTGGGTGCTGCACGCGGCGGTCGAGCCGACCAAGCACACGACGACGAAGCGAAGGGCGAGCCGGGCGCGAAACGTCACTCGAGCCTCCTCGGAGCCTGGCGGCACGAGCGGCCACCGACGACGGGTAACTAGCTGGTCAGGATCGCGGCCAAACCGCGCCCTTGTACACAAGCACAACGTGGCGAGTCAACGGGCCTGGCCGCGATTCGTCGAGCGCCCGGGGGATGGGGGACGGTTCAGACCGAAGACGCACGTCGCACTCACGCCGAAGTGCGGCAGTCCCGCGGTATGACGAACACGAAGATCGAGCCCTTGCCGTCTTCGCTCGAAACCTCGACCGAGCCGCCGTGCAGATCCACGAGCGTCCGTGCGATCGAGAGCCCCAGCCCGGCGCCCCGACGTTTGCCGCCGACCGGCGGCCGCCCCTGCGTGAACGGTTCGAAGATCCGTTCGCGGTCCTGCGCCGCCACGCCGACGCCCGTGTCGCTCACGGTGAAGCGCACGGCCTCGTCGAGGACGTCGACCGAGACGCGTACGAGTCCGTCGGATGGGGTGAACTTGAGCGCGTTGTCGACCAGGTTCATCAGTACCTGGTGGATCTTGTCGCCGTCCGCCCAGACGGTTCCGGACTTGGCGACACCGGCCTCGGCCGTGAGGTGAATGCCGCGCTCCCGCGCCGTCGGCGCGAAGTATCCGACCACCGCCTCCACGAGATGACGAGGATCGAGCGGCGCGGCGAGAAGCTCCATCCTGCCCGACTCGATGCGCGCGAGGTCCAGGACGTTGTCGACCATTCGCGACAGGCGGTCGATGTTGTCCTGGCACGATCGAAGGAGCTCTTCCTGGCCCTCCGTCAGCGGCCCCACCATCCGCTCCAGCATCACGGCGAGGTTCGTGTGCATCACGGTGAGTGGGCTGCGCAGCTCGTGGCTGACCCGCGACACGAATTCGCTCTTGAGCTGGTCGAGCTCGCGCAGTCGCTCGGTGGCACGGCGAAGCTCTCCGGTGCGCTCCTCGACCAGTCGCTCGAGCTCGCGCTGATGCACCTGGTTGTCGAGCACCAGACGACGCCGGTCGAGAGCGCGCCTGAGGACGGCGAGGAGCTCCGACTCCTGCACCGGCTTGACGAGGAAACCGTCCGCGCCCTTGGTCAGGCACGTGATCGCGGTCTTGAGGTCGGTCTGGCCGGTGAGCATCACGACCGCGAGCTCCGGATCGACGGCCTTGAGCCAGCTCAGCAGGGCAACCCCGTCGGGCCCAGGGAGCATGACGTCCAGAACCGCGCCGACGGGCGCGACGGCTTTCGTCTGCCGGAGTGCCGAGGCTGCATCCTCGGCCTCGGCGACCCGGAAACCCTGGCCCTCAAGCATGGCCGCCAGCTGACGCCGGACCGCAGGGTCGTCGTCGACGACCAACACCGATTCCGCGCTCATTCGACCATCGCCCCGATCGCGCGATCGTATCACGCACGAAATCGGCGATCATCCATCGCTCGCGTGCGATGACACCCCTGCGATCCTTGACACTTCACGGGGCGGTGCGTCATAGTCCCCCGATCGGCCAACGGCCGACCAAATATGGCAAAAACCGACCTCATCGACGCTGAAGGCACCATCATTGAGTCGCTCCCGAACGCGATGTTCACGGTGCAGCTCGACAATGGTCATCGAGTTCTCGCCCACGTTTCGGGCAAGATGCGAAAGTACTACATCAAGATTCTCCCGGGCGATCGCGTGAAGATCCAGATCACGCCCTACGATCTCACCCGTGGACGGATCGTGTACCGCGAACGCGGTTGACCTCGGCGGGCGTGTCTCGACCGAGGCGCGTACAGGCATCCCACCACCGAGCCCGGCGCGACCGAGCCAGCACGACTCGTACGCCCTGGGCCCCGATCGTCTCGAGAGTGGCCAACGCAGGCTGCGTCCGGATCCCTCGCTCGACGCTGACGCCAACGGGCGCCGCGCAGGTCGAGGTCGAAGGGCGAGCCGTGGCGGTCTTCCTCGTCGATGGCGCGGTCCACGCGGTCGTGGGCCACTGCCCTCATCGCGGTGGACCGCTCGGCGAGGGAACCGTGCGAGGGCTCGTCGTCACCTGCCCCTGGCACCGCTGGACCTTCGACGTGACGACCGGGCGATGCCTCTCCCACCCCGACCGGGACGTCGCTTCGCGGACCGTCTCGCTCGACGGTGACGATGTCGTGGTCGAGATCTCCTGACTCGGGGCTCGCGCCGCCCACCGCGCGCTCGGCGCCCCCCGGCGAGCACGATCGCTCGCCGCTGGCGATCGTCTCGATCGTGCTCCTCCTGGAGGAATCGCCTACGCGGCGGCGATCAGCCTGCCGGCGTGGGAGACGGACACCTGGGTCCTCAACCTGCTCGCTCAGAAGACCCTCCGCGCCAGCTCGTGGTCGGACGCGCTCGCGGTGAGTCGCTTCGTGATCGACAACCCGAAGGGCTGGAGCGACGTCTTCATCCTGGCCTCGTGGTTTGCGGTCTATCGTGTCGCGGGATCGAACATCGCGGTTTTCCACGCGGTCGGAATCGCCTGTCACCTGTTGTCCGCAGCGCTGCTGACCCGGCTCGCGGCACGCTGGAGCGGATCGCAGCGCGTCGCGCTCTGGACCGGCTCGATCTTCGTCCTCCTGCCCCTGACGCACGACGTCGTCGCCGTAGAGGCTCATTCGCAGTATTCGCTGTTCGGCGTGCTGTTCCTGGGCTCGTGGATCCTGCTCGGGAGCTGGCGCGAGCGCGGGAGCCGGGCCGCTCTCGTGGGCGGCGCCGTGCTCTACGTGCTGGCCCTCGGCACCAAGGAGCTCTCGTTCGCGCTCCCACCCGCGCTGCTGCTCGAGATCGCGGCAGCCGGCGGGGGTCGGAACACGTCCCGCGCGGTGACCGCACGGTCGTGGACGGCGCTGGCGCTGACGGTGGTGCTGGCCGCACCGTTCTTCGCTCGCCCGTTCTGGGTGGCGCTCGCGAGCCCGGAGCGCGCGACCTCACCGGCCGATGCGGCGATGCTGCGCGATCTGCTGCATTTCGTCCGGCCCTGGGTCCTCGTGCCCAAGATGGTGACCGACCTCGGACGCTGGATGCTCGCGCCGTTCGCCGACGAGGGCGCGGCGATGCGGTGGTTTCCGCTCAACGCCCTGATCTCGATCACCGCGTTCGTCGCGGGGGTAGCGAGCGTGTCGACAGACCGCAGCGTGCCGCGCTGGCGATGGATGCGCGCGGCACTCTGGATCGTGCTCGGCTATCTACCGGTCGGATTCCAGCTCGATCGGTCGTCGTTCGAGAAGACCGGCGAGCTCTACCTCGCGGCGATGGGGATGGCGCTGGCGTGGGGTGAGCTCCTGGGTAGCGGTGCGACCCTGAGGCGCTCGCGGGCGATCCTCGGCACCGCGCTCACGGTCGCCATGATGCTGCATCTTCGGTTCCTCGACGCGGCGATGCGGGCGCACGGCGAGCGCGTACAGGCTGCGGTGCAGGGCCTCGAGCTCGAGCTCGAGATGGCGCCGCCGCAGCGAGGCCTCGTGATCGTGGGCGAAGAACACCTCGACCGCGGCGCCATCGACGCCATGGTGCTCCAGATCTCGCACGACCTGGGGGGTCTCCAGGCACCGGTGGCCTGGATCGGAGGTGGCGGAACCATCCGTGAGGTCGCGATCTGCCCCGACGATGCGTGGGTGATCGACACCAGCCAGACACGACCGCTGCGGTGGAACGACACCGCGCACCGGTTCGAACGGCTCGACGGCCCCGACTCGCTCTCACGCGCACTGAGATGGCGAAATCCCGACCCCGAGCGATTGTGGATCCGGGACGCCTGCCTGGTGGATGGGAACGCGCGGACCGTGCTCACCACCGAGGTGCTGGCCGATCTCTCACCGTCCACCATCCTTCCCCGCCTCTGAGCTACCCCGCGGTGTCGCGACCGCGGCGAGCGTCACGAGCGGCCCCGCTGGCACGAGCTCGGCTAACGTCGGCTGCGCGCCAGGGCCAGCCCGATCCGGGTGTTCGGCACGAGGATCCCGAGGGGAGTCGTGACGACGCTGGGCGGCAACTCGAGCGCAAGCGGCACGAAGAGCGAGTTCCCCTGCTCGAAGAGCATCAGGAACCGGTCAGGTCCATCGCCGACCACGCACGGCGCACCTTCGTCGATCACGGTCTCGAGCGCGGGGAGGGATGGATAGCCTGACTCGTCGACGCCGAGGACGGCCCGGAGCACCGCCAGGACCAGGTCCGGCAGCGCCGCTGCAAGCTCGGGCGGAAACGGCACCTCGCCGATCTCGAGCGGTGTCTTCTCCGCCACGACGGGATTCATGGTCGCGTCGGCGCGTGTCCAGTGTACGCCGTCGGTGCTCGCGGCGTACCCGATCGAACGGTTGCGCGCACCAGGTGTCACGTCGTCCAGCCTCGACGCGGTCAAGGGGTTTCGTTCGACCGCAACGAACCCCGTGTAGTAGAGCCCGAACCGGGGTGGCGACTGGCTCGCATCCAGAATCACGCTGGGGCTCCCCACGTGACCCGGTGCGATGTCCGGGGTGGACGCGCCCTCCCAGTCCAGTGCGGACGTGAACACCGGCCCGGGGCCGGACTTCACCCACGTGATGCCGTCGCGCGAGGTGGCGAAGCCGATACCGGCTCCGTCGCCACCCTCGTACCAGAGCCACAGCTCGTCACCGACCCGGACGACAGTGGGCGCCGACACCCTCCCGCCTTCCCACTCCTGATCCGGGACCAGTACCGGCGCGCCGTGTTTCGCCCACCGGATTCCGTCCGGGCTGCTCGCCAGCCCGAGGCCTCGCCCGCCACCGCCTTCGTACCACAGACGGTAGGGCTCGGCCCCCCCGAGCGCCTCGTCGAAGATCAGCGCGGGGGCACCTACCTGTCCCGCCTCCCAGGCGAGCGATGCCTCGAGTACCCGACCGCCGGGACCGGTCCCGTAGAGCTCCTCGGGACTCGGAGCTTCCGTCCGCCAGATGCCGCTGCGCTCGGGAGGACCCGTGCGAGTGTAGGTGAGGACGATCCGGTCACGGGCGAACGCCGCGGACGGCTCGGACGCCCGGTCCGACGCGGGCTCGACCTCCAGCACCCATGGCTGGATCAGGTTCGTCGCGTCGCCGTCGAGATCCACCTTGTCCCACGGTGCGACACCCGCGGACGGGAGGTTCTGATCGCCTCGATCCTCGTGGCCGGCATTCGACAAGGTGCCGCACGCGCCGAGCAAGGCACACGAGAGGAGCCCGAACCAGCGGACGACGGTCATCTCAGTAGACAACGCTCGCGGAGATCGAGAACCCCACCACGCTGCCCCCGGATCGGTAGTCGCCGATCGGATCCGCCGGGTCGTCCTTCTGCGTTCGCCGATCCTCGAGCAACTGAGCCCCGCCGCTCAGGTCGATGCGGGGCGGGGCACGCAAGACCTCCTCGAGGGTGTGGATCTCGAATCCGACCCCACCACTCACGCCGTGGACCGGGTTGTCGACCAGATTTGTGGTGCCGCCTTGGTTGGGCACCGGGCTCGGACGAAAGAAGTACCCGAGACGGATCTCGGAATCGACCCAACTCGTACGCAGCGCCTTCCAGGCGAGCCCGACCGCGGGCTCGAACGTGTCGTGGAAGTTCGGATCGGGCACCGGAAACTCGGGGAGCGTCGGGAGGAGGTCGGCGAGCCCGCCTGTGAGCTCGGTCTTGGTGCTCGGGATGGGCGGCACGTACGAGGACCAGCCGCGCCACGTGAGCTGAACCGTGGTGAGGATCGATTCCAGAGGTCGCCACGCGACCGCGGCCGCCGCCTGCTGGGGCTGAAAATGCGTCACCGTGAGCGCGCTGACGTCGAGCACGCTCGCCTCGATGATCGGGATCGGGTTCGGAGGGATGACCAATGGGTCGAAGTGGATCACCACGGGGGTGTCGAGCTCGATCGAGATCTCACCGCGGTAGGCCAGCCCGATCTCCCACCCCTCGAACGGCCGCACCTTCACGCCAGCGATCGGCGCAGCCACCGCGAGCTGCGCGGCTTCCAGGGAGCCCTCGCTGACGCCCTGCCCCTCCTGACGGATGACGAAGTCGACACCGCCTGCGTTGTCGCCGATCACGTTGGCGCCCACGCCGACATCGAGCCATTCGTTGATCCTCACCGCAACCGGGAGGAGCACCGCCAGGCGCTGACTCGCATTCGAATAGAGCGCGAACTGGACTTTGTCGCGCGACTGCACCAGAAATCGCACGACGCGGGCGTCGGGAACGTGGAACGCACCTCCGAACGCGATCCGCGTACCGAGGAGCTTCGCCGGAAGGACGAAACCGAACTCCAGCCCCTCGGTGGACTCGACGCCGACGTCGCGGCCATCGATCTCGAGGCTCGGGTCCTCGATCATCCAGCCCATGTCACCGATGATCCCGTTCGCCGACACCAGCCCGGCCGGGTTGTACCAGGCGGCGCTCACGTCGTCGGCAATGGCGGTGCCGGCGTTCCCCATCGCCCGGCTCCGGGCGCCGAGACCGTACAGATCGAGAGGGTTGGCCGAGGCAGGCGTGGGGCGGACGACCAGGCACAGCGCCACGAGCCAGATGGCGTTTCGGCCGCCGCGCTTCATCGATCGAGGAGCTCGAGCTCGGCACTGAGGGTCAGCCCGAGGTGATAGAGGACGCCGTCGCTCCGGATCGAGGGAAAGCCGGCGTTGTCGGCCGATACGCCGTCTCCCTTGACGTGCGTCCGTGACGGCAGGATCTGCGCTTGTCCGTAGGTGTCGACCCGCAGCGGATGTGGAAGCGACTGGCCAAAGACCTCGTGCAACGCCAACCCCACGCCGATGCTCGCGACGTGGCGGTCGTTGTCGAGGAGGTTCGTGTCGCCCGTCTGCTGCGGGGCGGGGCTGGGCTCGAACGCGTAGCCGGCGCGGAGGATCCAGTCGGCGACCGGCCCACTCGCGACCCGGAGCTCTCCTCCGAACCGCGCGCTCACGGTGTCCTGAAAACCGGGATCACGCACCAGCGAGTCCGTGAACTCGATCGGCAGCACCGGAATCGTCAGGTCGAGATCGATACGTAGTGCCGGATCCGGAAACGCCGACCAGCGATTCCAGAGCACCTCCGCGGCCAGCGTCCAATCGGCTGTCGGCGAGAACGCCAGCCCCACCTCGAGCTGTTGGGGCGTGTACAGCGCCGTGGCGCTGAAGTCGACGACCAGCGGCAACCCGCCGAGGAAGGCGTTCACCGGGATCCGGTACGGCACCTCGAACGCGTCCCGGAATACGACCCCCACGCGCCAGCCCTCGAGCGCGGCCCCCAACGATCCGCCATCGACCCGAACACCGACGAGCGGGCTCAGGATCGTCTTGAGCTCCTGGTCGATGTCGAACGTCGCGTCACCGCGGGCGCCCAGGCCGAGCTCGAGCGAGCCGATCGTGTTGTCGAACAACAGCACGCCCCCCCCGAGCTCGATACCGGGCCACGGCTCGAAGGCCAGTGACGGCAACAGGTGCAACATCCGGGCGGTGTTCTGGTGCAGCACGAACTGCGGCACGGTGGGAAACGGCACCGACTGCTCGAGCAAGATGTCGGCGGACATCTGCAGCGCCAGTCCGAACGCGGCACGGATCCCGATCACACGCTCGAGCGGGATGGGGAACGTGGTGCCGAAGACCACGCTCGCCAGATCGTCGGGTGAAGCGGAGTCATCGTCGATCGAGAAGTCGTAGCCGAGATAGTCGAAACCGAGGGTCACGCTCGGGAGGGTGGGCGCCACGATGCCAGCCGGGTTGTCGTAGGCGGCCGCCGGTCCGTCCGCGAGCGCGGCCGAGGCGCCTCCCATCGCGATCGAACGCCCGCCGAACCCATACGAGAACCAGGCGTGGGCATCCGCCCTGCGGGGAGCGGCCGCGACGGCGCACGTGGCGACGAGCGCACCCAGGACGGCGCGGCACGCCGCGAGGCTCCACCGCGCTAGCGGCGGGCCAGGGGCCGCGGTTCCCGACCGCGGACCGTGATCAGGGGCCACGCAGGGCGTCGATGTAGCTTTCGGGAGCGCCCCCGCCCGGAGTTGCTCGGTGAGGCTCGCGGCACGGTTGGGATCGCGCAGGGCTTCGATCTCGTCCTTGGTGAACCCGGCGGCCTCGATCTGCCGAACCACGCGCGCCGGTAGCGGCTTGTCGTCGTAGAAGAACCGGTGCAGGAAGGCCTCGTCGACGCCCGCCACGCGCGCGATGTCCATGAGGCTCTGATCCACGGCGTAGTGATACTCGGCCTCGAGGAGCTGGCGCGACACTCCGCGCTGCTCGTGGCGGAGATACGTCGACTCCCGGATCTCGCGGGGCAACACGAGGTCACGGGGATCGAGGTTCTCGACCTCGACGTACCCCTGCGCCTCGATCTGCGCCCAGGCCTCACGCGCGCGAGACACGTCGTCGCCCCTTGCCTCGCGCTGGTCCAGCATCTCCCGGATCTGCTCGGTGGAGACCGTTCCGGTGACCGGATTGCCACGGTCGTCGGTAACGTTTTGCGCGGATGCCCCCGCGGCCCACGCCAGCAGCATCGCCGCGGCCATCGAGGTGATGCGCCAGCGCGCGCTCGTTGACCTCGAAGCTGGGAAGGCCGGTTGGCTCGTCGTCCGGGTCATGGTGACGGCAGCCTAACAAACGGCGAGAACAGCGAGCAACGCCGAACGGTGGTTTCGCGTTGCTGAGCGCCGTTCGCCTGGGCTACGATCCGACGGCTGGTCTTCGGGTGGTCCCCTGGGGTCCAACCGCTCGCGAGCCTCGCGATGCCCCCGTC
Source organism: Deltaproteobacteria bacterium (assembly GCA_016713535.1). Taxonomy (GTDB): domain Bacteria; phylum JADJOY01; class JADJOY01; order JADJOY01; family JADJOY01; genus JADJOY01. The sequence goes on along the minus strand of JADJOY010000046.1, from coordinate 23,985 downwards.
CGAGGAACCTACGTGAAAGCAGAAGAAGCCGAGTTCACGATCAGCAAGATCGCCTCCGCCGCCCACCGCGCGGGGGATTCGGGGCAGAAGCTCGCGCTCCTCGGCAAGCAGATCCTCGACTTCTCACCCGACGACCAGGCGCTGCTGATGTCCACCATCGGCGCCCGGGCGACGGAGGATCCGGCATGCGGCCGGCTCTTGCTGCTTCTGGCCGACGTGGCGGGATTCAAGAACGCCGTCGGGTCCGACAAGTTCGACAAGCTCAGGCAGAACCTCGCGGGCCGCCCGCAGGGCGCTGCTGTCGATCGGTACTTCCGGGCGGTCTCGGCTCTCGACGCGGACCGGCTCCTGCTGTTCCGCGCCAAGAGCGCGATCATGCTCCAGACGTTGTCGATGCTGAATGACCGCCTCGAGCAGGAACGCGTCGGGCTGATCAAGGTAAACGGCTACGACGTGGCCGAGCGCGTGATGACCGAGTCCGGGCTCGAGGACAACACCATCCGTATCGATCTCTCGAACTGGGTGGGCAAGCAGGCGCTTCCCACCGCTCGGGACGTGCTGCTGGAGGCCGACTTCGAGGAAGTCGACGACGAGACCTTCCAGTCGAACATGAACGAGGAGCAGGTCCGTATCCTCGGCCAGGCGTCCGGGCTCGGCGTGATGCTCGGTACCGGGGGTGCCGCGAAGCTCTCGGAGGCGGTGGCGCAGCGGCAAGCACTGTTCATCGTCAAACGCTTCTGCCTGCTGGTCCGGAGCGCGACGATGTACCCGCCCGACCACCCGGGACTGCCACCCGCTTTCGAGGCCCTCAAGTCGACGGTCGACAGCGCGATCGAAGACAAAGAGCAGGTCACGATCACGGTCATCGGCGGCGACATCCTCCTCGACGACTTCAAGATCCGCAAGGAAGACCGCTTCAAGAAGACGTTCTGCGACCTCTTCGACGAGCGCCAGGTCTCGTCGGTGACCTTCCGTCAGGGACTCACGCCCGACGAGGTGAAGTTCTTCACGTACTGCTTCACGGAAAGCCCCAAGATGATCAAGGACAAAGGGGGCGTCCGGAAGATCCTGCAGCGCAAGAACATCACCAACATCGTCGTCGACCAGTTCAAGTACGGCGTCGTCGCGGACGACGGCAAGGCACAGGTCGAGGGCCACGCGGTCGCCTCCGACGACCACCTGCTCGAGAGCCTCATCTACAACCAGGTCCTGGAAAAGCTCGAGAAGGGCGGGAACATCCAGAGCCTGTCGATCGAAGAGGTCGGATCGTTCTTCCGGGACATCCTGGCCAATCCCGACGAGGACAAGCGCAAGGCGCTCGCGCGCATGCTCATCACGCTCGATCCCGGGCTACTCGAGAAGGGTTTCCTGTCCAGCCCGGAGATGCGCCGCAACCTCTCGTGGTCGGCCGCTCGCAAGACGCTCGATCACATGTTCCGTGAGCTCGGCATCGGCGACCACGAGTCGAAGGAACAGGCTCTCGAGACCATCGCTCAGCTCACCGACCTGGCGATCACCCGCAACAAGGAGCAGACCGTCGCGTCGATCACGAAACGGATGATCGACTACATCGCGAACCAGGAGACCGATCCCGACCTCCTACGGATGGCGACGCGCGTCTACTCCACCATGGCCATCACCTACCTGCGGCGTCGCAAGATGGAACAGGGGAAGGACTTCCTCGACATCCTCTCCCAGCTCGCGCAGGGTGAAGGGGAGATCCGCCTCGGCCAGGACGAGAAATCGCCGAGCGTGTACATCAGCCTCGACGACCGATCCGAGGTCCCGATCATCGCACGCGAGGCGCTGCGCTCCATCGGCCAGGAGGACGACGTCGTCGACATCCTCGTCGCCGGCGCGATCGACGCCGAGACGTCGCGGTCCCAGCCAGCATCCGAGATGCTGGAGGCCATCGAGACCGACCTGGTCGTGAACAAGCTCTTCCGCGTGTTCGTCGATCCCGATCGCGCGGTGCGTGCGCGCGCCTACCAGATCCTGAAGCGCCTCGGGAAGCGATCGCTCCGCAGCATCCGGGTGGCGATCGACGAGCGCAAGGCCGTCACGTGCGCAGGGCGCGACCCGTCGAGCGGAATCTTCCAGCAAGAGAGCGACTGGTACATCCTGCGTAATTGCGTCGGGCTCCTGACCGAGATCGACGTGTCGGTGGCCGAGCCCTATCTGACCGAGCTGACGGGGGATCGCGACCATCGGGTTCGGAAGGAAGCGCTCCAGCTCTTGGTCAGGTCCGGTCTGCCGAGCGCCCCGCTGCTCACCAAGCGGGCTCTCAAGGATCCCAAGGCCGAGGTCCGCGATGCCGCGATCTTCGGGCTGGGCGTGTTCCGCGACGACGAGGCCGTCGAGACCCTCATCGACCTCTTCCTGCGCTACGAGCAGCACCGCAAGGCGGTGCTCGAGGCCATGGAGCGCATCGCCACTCCGTCAGCGACGCGCTTCCTCCTCAAGAGTCTCGAGGCCATCGACTCGAGCACCTCGCGCAAGAGGAAGACCGATTTCCCGGTCGAACGAGACGCGATCCTGGGCGCGATCGCGACCCTCGGCGCCATTGGTGGGCCCGAGGCGATCGAGGCGCTCGACGAGTTCGTCGAGCGCTGGTCCAGTCCGCTGAAACGCTTCTTCTTCCGTCCCGTGAAAGGGATGATGTCGTTTCAGGACCTGCTGAACGCGGCGAGGAACGCACTCACCCTCGCCCGCCGTCGTGCTGGCTCACGCACCGGGACCGTCACGGTTGCGCCGCGCCAGGCTTCCGCCGCACCCGCGTGACGAGGGATTCCGGCGCGTCCCGGAGGCGAGCCCGCGCGGCCCAAGCAGCCCGTTGCGGCGCGAAGCGCGATGCGCAACAGGCTCCCGGCCGCCTCGGGCCCGGTCGCCCCACCCGTTCAGAGGTACTTGCCCGCGATCAGGCTCAGCCGCTCGCGGACCTCGACCGAGATCAGTGAGCGATCCGTCAGGATCGCGTGCTCGAGCGAGCTGGCGCAGCCGCAGGTCCGCTCGGCGGGAATCTGCGTGACGGCCAGCTTCAGGATGCGCTGCGCGGTCTCCACGTTGACGCGCATGATCTCGAGCACGGACTCGATGGAGACGTCCTCCTCGGTCTCGTGCCAGCAGTCGTAGTCGGTCGAGAGCGCGAGCGTCGCGTAGCAGATCTCCGCCTCGCGCGCGAGCTTCGCCTCGGGGATGTTCGTCATCCCGATCACGTCGACACCCCAGCCGCGGTAGACCTTCGACTCGGCGCGGGTCGAGAACTGGGGACCTTCCATGCACAGGTACGTGCCGCCCTTGTGAACGGTCGCTCCCGACTGGTCGGCCGCAGCGCCGATCACCTTCCACAGCACCGGACACACGGGATCGGCGAAGGTGACGTGAGCGGCGACACCGTTGCCGAAGAACGTCGGTACTCGGGACTTGGTTCGATCGAAGAACTGATCGGGCACGACCATGTGTCCCGGGTGAATGTGCTCCTTCATGCTCCCGACGGCGCTCACGGAGAAGATCCACTCGACGCCGAGCTGCTTCATGCCGTGGATGTTGGCGCGGAAGTTGATCTCGTGCGGCAGGATTCGATGACCTCGACCGTGACGCGACAGGAACACCATCTTGGTCCCCGCCAGCGTGCCCACGATGTACGAATCGGACGGGTCACCGAAAGGAGTCGAGAGCCGGACCTCCTCGATCCCCTCGAGCGACTCCATCACGTACAGACCGCTTCCTCCGATGACTCCGACCGTCGTCATGCGTCCTCCTGCGTCGAGACTCGAACCGCCCCGATGCGGCTCGTTGCTCGGCGCCTCACGAGTTGATTTCTGGCTGCGTGCGCCCAAGCATGCCACACGCGGCGAACACGTCCGCCCCGCGCGTGCGGCGGATCATCACGGCGTAGCCATCCGAGCGCAGCGCCTCGGCGAAGCGCTCGATCCGGTCGATCGGAGAGGATCGAAACTCGCCCCCCGGAAACGGGTTGAACGGGATCAGGTTGATCGTGCAGCGCGTGCCGCGCAGCAGCTTGGCGAGCCGTCGCCGATCCTCGTCCGAATCGTTCACGCCAGCGAGCATCGTGTACTCGTACGTGATCCGGCTGCGCTTCGCGATCGGCAACTCACGGCAGGTCGCGAGCAACGCGTGGAGACCGTAGCGGCGGTTCGACGGCACCAGATCGGTTCGCGTCGCCTCCGTGGTGGCGTGAAGCGAAACGGCTAGCTCGACTTTGGTTCGCGCCAGCAGCTCCCGCATCTGCGGCAACAACCCCACCGTCGAGACCGTGATCCGACGCGGCGACACCGAGAGCCCGGTGGGCTCGGTGAGGATGTCGATCGCCGTGATCACGTTGTCGAGGTTGGCGAGCGGCTCGCCCTGCCCCATGAACACCATGTTGGTGATGCGCGCACCCTCGCCCGCGTGGGCCGCTGCCACGAGGTACTGACCGACGATCTCCGACGGTTGCAGGTTGCGGGCGAACCCGCGGAAGCCCGTGAGACAGAACCGGCACGCGTACGCACAGCCCACCTGACTCGAGACGCACAGCGTGAGCCGGCGTCCGTCCGGGATGAGCACCGCTTCCACCGCGCGGCCGTCCTCGAGCCCGAAGAGGAACTTCTCCGTGCCGTCTCGGGCCCGCGTCACCTCGAGCACCGGGAGAGCCGAGATCCGGAACCGTGCCGCGAGGGTCGCACGCAGCGCCTTCGTGAGCGTGTGCATCTCCTCGAAGCGGACGTGGCCTCGCGCGTAGAGGAAGCTCCACACCTGATCGGCTCGGTAGGCGGGTTCGCCCATCTCGCCCATGAGGCCGCGGAGCGCCGGGAGGCTCAGATCCCGAACGTCGGGCATGGCCCCGGGCGGACCGTCCCCTTCGGTCACCCGAGCACCGCCCCTCATCTCTGTTGCCGAGGACGCCTGCGGCGCCAAGGCCCCGCTCGGCTGCGATTCGGCCTCAACCGCCATCGCGTGGCACCCGCCGGACATACCGGAGATAGAGAAAACCGTCGGTCGCCCTCACGTCGGCCAGGTCCAGCTCGACCATACGCAGAGCGGACGCCCGAGGCGCCGGACTGGCCCCGAGGCGCGGGCTCAGCGTGAGGCACACCTCGTCGAACAACTCCGCCTCCACGAAGCTTCGGGCCACCGACGGTCCGCCCTCCACCACCAGGCGCTTCACGCCACGTCGCTCGAGGATCCTCACCGCTCCGGCCGGCGCGGTGAGCTCACCGTCGAGCAGCTCGATCTCCGCCCGCTGCCGGGCCTGACCGGCCACATCGGCTCGCCGATCCCCGACCACCAGCAACGGACGCGGCTCGCCGTCCGCGAAGATCCGCCGGTCATCGGCGAGGTCTCCCCGCGAGCTCAACACCACCGGCAACGGGTGAGCGGCACGGCCCGCGGCGAGGCGCTCCGCCTGGCGCTCGGGGACGTCACGGCCAGCGAAGGATCTTCCGTACGGATCGTGCCGGCGCCGACGAGGACGGCATCCGCCGACGCACGGATCGCGTCCATCGAATCGCGATCGTGGTGGCACGAGAGCAGCGCCGAGCCGCCTCTCGGATCGACGACGCCACCATCGATCCCCAGCACCGAGTTGAGCACGATCCACACGACGATGATCCATCCGTTGTTGGGACGGCAGCACGGGCCAAGCGCCCATCATAGCCGCTCACCGAACCGCATCCATGCCCGCGGCTCGCCCAGCGTGAGGCCGGGCTCGCCTGGACCGGGTCCTTGACCGAACCCGGGGCTTCGGTTTTCTTTCGCGCGCCGTGGCCACCGACGAGACAATCACCCCCAAGGTCTCCTTCAGCGCGGAGCCCATCGACCGCAGTCGGGTCGACGCGCTGGTGATCCCGGTCCTCGAAGGCGAGAAGCACGACCGCGGACCCGCCTTCGCCGCGCTCGATCGGGCGCTCGACGGGTGGCTCAACGAGCTGGTCCAGGACCAGGGCTTTCGGGCCAAGGCGTGCTGCGTGCTCAGCGTGCCCGCTCCCGGTGGCTCGACCGCGAAGCGTTATGTGCTCGTCGGCCTCGGGCCTGCGGCGAAGGTGGACACCTCGGTCATTCGCCGAGCCCACGCGAAGGCCGTTCGCTACCTCGCCCCGGGCGGACAGTCGGTCGCGATCCCATTGCCCGGCCCCGAGGGTTCGCAGTGGCTCGGTGCGGCCATCGAAGGTCTCGCGCTCGGCTCCTACTCTTTCACGAAGTACCGCGGCGCGAGCGATGACCCACCGGCCGAGGTGCGCCGCATCCTCGTGCACACGTCTCGCCGGGACGAGACCTTCGACCGGGCGGTGCGCGAAGCTCAGGTGCTCTCTTCCGCCACCTGCTGGGCACGCGACCTCGTGAACGAGCCACCGGGCTCCATGACCCCCGCGCACATCGCGGCGCAGGCGCGGCGCCTCGAGCGGCGCCCGGGCCTCAAGGTTCGGGTCTTCGGGCGGCGCGAGCTCGAGCGACGCGCGATGGGCGGGATCCTCGGCGTGGCGGCCGGTAGTGACGCAGAGCCCAAGCTGATCCACGTCGACTATCGCCCCTCGGGTCGGATTTCGAAGAGCATCGCGCTGGTGGGCAAAGGAGTGACGTTCGACTCCGGCGGCCTCTCGTTGAAGCCTGCAGCCTCGATGATGACGATGAAGTGCGACATGGCCGGCGCCGCCGCCGTCCTCGCCGCGGTCCATGCCGCCAGCCAGCTCAAGTTGCCGATCCGGGTTCACGCGATCGTTCCCGCGGCCGAGAATCTCCCGGGTCCGAGAGCGACCAAGCCTGGGGATGTGCTGACGATCTCGAACGGCAAGACCGTCGAGGTCCTCAACACCGATGCCGAGGGCCGCTTGCTCCTCGCCGACGCGTTGACGTACGCGGATTCGTTGCGCGTGGACGAGGTCGTCGACCTCGCCACCCTCACGGGCGCGTGCGTGATCGCGCTCGGAAACGACGTCGCCGCTGTTTACTCCAGGCCGCCCGAGCTCGCCGCAGCCTTGCGCCGGGCCGGGGAGGCCGAGGGCGAGCCGCTCTGGGAGATGCCGCTCGTCGAGGCATACAAGAAAGAGCTCAAGAGCGAGGTCGCCGACCTCAAGAACATCGGCGGACGGTACGCCGGCAGCATCACGGCCGCTCTGTTTCTCGCCGAGTTCGTCAAGAACGAGCGTTGGGCGCATCTCGACATCGCGGGCCCCGCATTCGCCGAGTCCCTCCCCGAGCTCGGCCCGAAAGGTGGGACCGGCTTCGCGGTCCGCACCTTGGTCCGCTACCTGATCGGTCTCACCGACCCGGGTCCGTCGAGCTGAGCGTCTCGCGCTCCCCGGCCGGGTCGATCCGCCGCGCGCCGGCCCCTGCCACGCGGCTCCGCGGTACGGCCGTACTCGCCGTCCTGGCAACCCTCGCGGCGGCGCCGCGGTGTGCTCCTGGCGACGGCGGCGCTTCCCCGGACGCGCACGTAAGGGTGCGTTTCGATCCCACTTACGTCTGGGCCTGCGCGGACAACGAGGCCTGTGTCGCGGACTACCAGACCTTCCTGAGTGAGGCGGCCGACGCGGCCCGACCGATCGATCAGGCCACGCTGGATGAGGCACTGGTCGGCATCGCACGTGGCGAGGTCCCGGTCGTGGCGCCGGGCCTCCCACCGGAGGAGCTGCGCCGAGAGGTGGTGGAACGTCTGAACGTCGGATGGCTGGTGGCTGGCCTCGCGAGCCGTCCCCTGGAAGCCATCGTCACCTCCGAGACGTCGAGCGATTTCTTTCGCGAGGCCCACCTCGTGCTCCGCGACGAGATGGTGGGTGACATCCCCGCGATTCTCCTCCGTCCCCTCGGGGAGGGGCCCTATCCCGCGATCGTCGCCGTTCACGGCCACGGCGACGACGCCCAAGTCTATCGGGATGCCTACCACGGCAGCGAGTACCCCGGTCACGGCTACGCCATCCTCATCCTCACCATGCGCGCGATGGGGATCGACGAGGTCGAGCACGACATCTCGAAGAGGATCCTCCGCGCCGGATTCGCACTGATCGGACTCCGCAGCTACGAATCGCTCGTCGGGCTCGAGTACCTCCGCTCTCGCTCCGACGTGCGCGACGACCGAATCGGTCTCATCGGCCACTCGGGCGGATCGAGCACGGGCAACCTCACGATCCGCGTGATGCCGTCCGACGGACCCGCGAGGTTCCGGGCCTACGTCTCCGACCACGAGGTCGACTTCTTCGTCTCGGGACTCTTCGAGCCGTATCACTGCGAGACGGTCCCGGCGCTCTACCCGTTGCACCGCGCCATCAACGATCTCCAGGCGGCGCCGATCCCGACGCTGACCGTGCCGTACGCCTACCCTTTCGGAGTCGCCGGGATCTTCCGCTTCTTCGACCAGCACCTCGTACGCTGAGGCGACGCTCGGAGCAGCCGGGGCTCCGTCAGGCGGGTTTGCGCGCGATGAGCGCGAAGTCCTGTGGGCCGAACAGCAGTGCGTTGAGGAGCTCGAAGTTGCGGTTGATCGCCTCGAGCTGATCGCGCGTCGACGTCGCCAGGTCCGGGTCGATGGGCACGATCCGGAGACGAGCATTCTCGGGCACCGGCGACAGGTACCGGATCTCGAGATCGGCGAAGCCGCAGCGCTCCGCCACGAACCGAAGGCTGCGCGGAACGATCGGGGTGCGATGGGTCCAGTCGGCGAAGAAGTTGCGCGTGATCGCGGCGAGGCTCTCGGCGTTGACGGTCTCGGCGACGAGAAGACCCCCGGGACGGAGTACTCGATGCGCAAGTCCCAGGAAGGCTTGGATGCCGGCGGGCTCGAGATGCTCGAGCACCTGGGCCGAGAACACACCCCCCAGGGAGCCCGCATCGAGCGACCCGAGGTGTTCGAGCGCGTCGCCGCGCGCGACGTCGAGCCCGTGACTCACGCAGTGTTCGACCAGCTCCGCGTTCGAGTCGACTCCGCGCGCGCCGATACCGCGCTCGCGAAGCGCGGCGAGGAACTCGCCGCGGCCACAACCGACGTCGATCACCGGATCGGCATCTGCGAACAACTTGGTGTAGAGCTCGAAGCGGCGGCCGATCTCCTCCTCGCTGCCGCGGAACCGCGAGAACGAACTCGCGGTAGAGATGATCGCCGAAGCCCTCGGCCAGGGGCCGACGAACCTGCGCGTCCGCAACGATCGCAGCGAGAGCCTGGGGACGTCTTGACCGCGACCTCCTCGCGGAGGCTGCGAAGGATCGCGGCCTCGCGCGACGTGATCTCGCGATGCAGTGATTCGTGGACCAGCTCGATGCGTCTCGCCAGGGCACCAGGGCTGCCGTCGTCAGGAGGCGCGCCCGACGACGAACGCTCCGCCCGCCGGGTGGCGAGCTCGGCGGCGACGGCACGATTGAACGCCTCCTGGCGAGCGAGAACCGGCGCCAGGCACCATCGCGCCAGCCGGGCTGCCAATCGCTTCGCTCTGACGACCAGGAAGCCCACGAGAGGCCGGTGACTCTCGAGACTGGTGAGGGCGGAGGTCGAGGCGAGCTCCGCGAGAGTGTCGCCGGTCGGAGTGTTCGAGGTATTCGCGCTCACCCGGCACTCGACGTGTCGCGGTCGGTATACACCCACGTCGGCGGTGCCGGATCGGATCGCGAACGACCAGCGCCGCGTGCGGTAGTCGTACGCGCCCCGTCCTCGGCATGAACCGCCACGTCGACGAGGGTAATCCCCCGCCACGAGCTCCAGGCGACTGAGCGAGCACCTGACCACGCCTTCGCGCTCCGAGCTGCGGCAGATCGGCGCGGTCGATGTGGGTATTGGTGCCGTAGCAACACACGCCGTCTGGCCGGAACAACCCGATGCCGAAGACCGGCTGCGGCGTCTTTGTGCGACGTAGCGGATCGAGATCGACACCGCGTCTCCGCTCTCGTACACGTATCGTTCGGCGCCGGCGGGTCGACGAGCCGGACGTCGACGATCTCGACCTCACGGGTTCCCCAGCGACTCTGGTCCGGACTCGCCGTCGAGGCTGCGCCGACCTCGTCCATCCGCACGGCGACAGCCTCCGCCGACGGCTCCTGCTGGGTCAGCTCGGCCACGCGACGATGTTCGTCGGCGAGCCGACGTTCTTCGCTCTCGGCCACGAGGCGCCGGTAAGCGTCGATGACCCGGCGTGGCCCGCCTCGCTCGACCATGTGGCCGTGGTCGAGGAGCACGACGTCGTCGCACCAGCGCTCGATCGCTCCGAGGTCGTGCGTGACGACGACGATCGTCTTGCCGCGTCGCTTGAAGTCGGCGACCCGCTCCTGGCACTTGTGGATGAACGCTTCGTCACCGACCGCCAACACCTCGTCGACGATCAGGATGTCGGGATCGACATGGATGGCGATCGAGAATCCGAGCCTCATGTACATGCCCGACGAATACGTCCGTACGGGATCGTCGATGAAGTCCTCGAGGTCGGCGAACGAGACGATCTCCTCGAACTTGCGCTCGATGTAGTCCTTCTTGAGGCCGAGCACCAGGCCGTTGAGGAAGATGTTCTCGCGGCCCGTGAACTCGGGGTGGAACCCCGCGCCGAGCTCGATCAGCGCCGAGACGCGTCCGCGGATCCGGATCTGTCCCGCATCCGGCTTGTAGATTCCCGTCATGACCTTGAGCAACGTGGACTTGCCCGAGCCGTTGTGCCCGATCACCCCGAGAGTCGTGCCCTCCTCCACGCGGAGATGAATGTCATCCAGTGCCGTGAGGAAGTTCCCACGGCGGGTCTTGCGAGTGAATACGTTCTCGAGCGCGGACCGCAGCAGGTGGGTCTTCACCGTCGTGTAGCCACGCTGAAGCGTGCGCTTGCGGAACCGTTTGGTCACTCCCACCATCTCGATGGCGGGCTGAGCGCGGGTCGCGGGGTCCGGCACGGTCGGGCGGGCCATCAGATCTCCTCCGCGAAGCCGTCGCGGTAGCTACGGAAGATCGAGTGGCTGACGACCAGGATCACCAGCGTGCCGAGGAAGACCACGAGGAGGTTTCGCCAGTTCGGAAAGTGTCCCCAGTAGAGGATCTCGTGGTACGACTCGGCGAGGACGCCCATCGGGTTCACCTTCGCGATCAGCAACGTGAAGATCCAGTGGCGCGATTTCAGGCTGTCGACGGAGAAGATCACCGGTGTCACGAAGAACCAGAGCGAGAGCACGTTGCCGAGGATGTGCTGGACGTCCCTGTAGTGGACGTTGAGAGCGCTGACGCCGAGGACGATCGCGAAGATCAGCAAGAACTGCACGGCCATCACGACCGGCAGCGCGAGGAGAGCCCACCCGAACGGCCGGTCCGCCTGGATCAGAAACGGCACCAGCATCGGGAGCGACAGCAGGAAGTTGACCGCGTGGGCGAGCGAGACCACGGCAGGCAAGATCTGCGGTGGGAAGAGCGCCTTCGTGATGAGTGTTCCGCCGCCCACGATGGCGTTGGATCCCTCGAGCAGCGCGGACGAGAACCAGATCCACGGCAGCAGCCCACAGAACACGAACGTTCCGTAGTGCGCGATCGATGGGTCGCGCACGAACAACGAGAACACCAGCGTGTAGACCAGCATCAGGCACAGCGGGTTCAAGAACGTCCACACGAACCCGAGCACCGAACCGCGGTAGCGCACCGCGAGCTGGCGCTGGACGAGGCTCCATACCAACGCGCGATGGCGCACGATCTCCGAGAGCGTTTCGAACATGATCGTGGTCCCGAGCCCAACCTGAGCGGTGGTATCAGGGCTCAGGGCGAAGAGGGTCGCTCATCCGCCAGCGAGCGTCGACAATACTCGAAGAGCTCGGCGAGCGTGCGCTCGAACGGGATCTCGGGCGTCCACCCCGTGCGCGCTCGAAACCGCTCGGCACTGGCGCGCACCTCGGTGGTCGCCGCTCCGGCGAAGGCCGGGTTTGGTATCGGCGTGACCTCCACCCCGGCGACCCGCGACAGCTCGCTCAGGATGTCGCGCACCCGGATCGTGCGTCCGCTCGCGAGGTTGTACACGGCGCCCCGTTCACCTCTCTCCAGCGCCAGGACGTAGCCTCGCACCATGTCGCGGACGTCCGTGAAATCCTTGGATGAGTCCAGGTTGCCGACCTCGAGCGACCCCGCAGGGACGCCGCTCACCGCGAGCCGAGCGATCCCGTACGCGAAGTCCGGGCACACCAACCCCCGCTGCTGCCCCGGTCCCGTGTGGTTGAACGGCCGGACGCGGACCACATCGAGCCGGTGAGGCTCCCGTCCATAACCCTCGGCGAGCAGGTCTGCGGCGGCCTTGGTCACCGCATAGGGATTTCGGGGCCACAGGGCCGACGCCTCGGTGAAAGGCGGATCGCCTCGCTCCTGGGCGCCGTAGACGTCACCGCTCCCGATCACGACGCAACGCGCCGAGGGGGTCTCGGCCTTCATGGCCTCGAGCACGTGGAGCGTGCCCATCACGTTGATCTCCGTCGTGAGCAGGGGCTGACCGAGCGACCGGTGGGGTTCCGAGAAACCCGCGAGGTGGATCACTCCGTCGGGACGGATACGCGACAGGCAGGCTGCGACGGCGGCGGGGTCGCGGACGTCGAGCTCGACGAGCGGCTCCACCGGGGGAGCGCGACCGGATGGGAACGCGTGGCCCGAAGCACGTCGCGGCGACGCGGTACCCAGCATCCGCGAGCGCGCGCGCAGTAGGCCCGACCAAGCCGTTGAGACCGGTGATGAGTACGCGCTCTGCCATGACTCGACTCAGGGAAGAAGGACGTGCGGCGCCGGTCCGCGCACGGCTCAGAGGTAGTCCGTCAGCCCCTCTTCCTCGATCCTCCGCACCACCTCGCGAAGCTCCTGGTCACGTGACAGAGGGCACACCAGAACGGCGTCGTCGACCACGACCACCAGCGTGTCCTTCAGCCCAACCGTCGCCACGAGCCGGTTGGGCGCGACCACCACGCAGTTCTCGGAATCGATGGAGAGATGCCGAGCCGCCCGCTGGACACCACCCTCGCCCGCCGGAAGCACCTCACGCAGCGCGGACCACGATCCGACGTCACTCCAGCCGAAATCCGCTGGAACCACTCGCACCTCGACGGCGTTCTCGAGCACGCCGACGTCGACCGAAACGGACGCCAGCGCGCTCCAGACCTTGCCGATCTCCTCGCGCTCGCGAGCCGTGCCGAGCACCTGATCGATCCGCTCGATCGCCTTCCACAACTCGGGCATCTGACGCTCGATCTCGGCGAGGAAAGCGTCGACCCGCCAGGCGAAGATTCCCGCGTTCCACAGGTGGTCGCCGCGCGCGACGTAGCTCTCCGCGCGGACCCGGTCGGGCTTCTCGACGAACCGGTCGACCCTGTGGAACTCCTGGCCCTCGAGCTCACCCATGCTGCGGCCCACCCGGATGTACCCGAACCCGGTGTCCGGTCTCGTCGGCTTGATCCCGAGCGTGACGAGTGGACCTTCGCAGGCGATCGCGGCCGCCGCCCTGAGCGCGGACCGAAAACCCTTCGAGTCCGCGACGTGATGGTCGGCGGGAAGGGCGAGCATCACGGCCTCCGGATCGCGGCGCCGGAGGTGAAGCGCCGCCAACGCCAGGCATGGCGCCGTGTTGCGGCCGACAGGCTCGACGAACACGTTCGCGAGGGGAACCTCACCAGCCACCTTGGCGCAGGCACCGACCAGGTCCTCTGGAACCACGAGGCATCGGTGCTCCGGGGGCACCAGACCTTCCAGACGATCGAGCGTCTCGCGCAGAAGCGGTTCGCCGGACAAGAACGCGAGCAACTGCTTGGGACGGTCGCGGCGACTGAGTGGCCAGAATCGAGTGCCGCGGCCACCGGCCAGGATCACCGCATACGGAGCGCTGACCGCGCCAGATTCGTCGTTCGTCATCCTCGCTCCCGCAGATAACCGTCGAGCGCGTCACGCCACTCGGGAAGCTGCCAGCCCGTGATGGACCGAAACTTGCCGAGATCCAGCACGCTGTACGCCGGACGGGGCGCCGGACGCGCCGCCTCGGCCGTCGTTATGGGGGCGACCTGGACGTCCCCCGCCCCGGTCGAGCGCACGATCGCCTCGGCGAAGTCGAACCAGGTCCCCTCGCCTTCGTTCGCGACGTTCACGAATCCGTGTCCCTTCCCGGTTTCGAGAATCCGTCGCAGGCCCCGGGCGAGATCGCGCGTCCAGGTCGGCCGACCACGCTGGTCGGCGACGACCTTCAGTCGGGCGCCAGGTTTGACCTGGCGCAGGATGGCCTCCACGAAGTTGGGTCCGTTCCTGCCGAAGAGCCACTGCGTGCGCACCGTCGTCCACGCGCCATCCGGCAGCTCCGCCGCCACGGCTCGCTCCCCGGCGTGCTTGCTCTCCGCGTACACGCCGCACGGGGCCGTGGGGTCGTCCTCGCGCCACGGGCGAGTTCCGGCCCCTCCGAACACGTAGTCGGTGCTGAGGTGGAGCAGCGGGACCGCGAGGGCCCTGCACGCACGCGCCAGATGACCCGGTCCGTCCGCGTTGACCGCGAACGCGAGGTCTCGGTGCGTTTCGCAGTCGTCCACCCGCGTGAACGCCGCGGTGTTCACGACCGCCTCCGGCCTCGCCCGCTCCAGCGCCCGCACCACCGAGCCTGGCTCCGTGAGATCGACGTCGGGCAGGTCGACTCCGACCACCTCGTGGACCGCCCCCAACTCTTCGAGCAGGTCGGTGCCGAGCATGCCTCGGCATCCGACGACGAGAATCCGCAAGTTACCCCCAGTGTTACGGCGACGCCGCACCGGCGCCGAGGTCGCTTCAGCCCGAGACGCCGCGTTCGTTCCGTTCGCGGTAGGACCCATCCAGGATGCGCTGCCACCAACCCGCGTTCGAGCGGTACCACTCGACCGTCGACGCGAGACCTTCGTCGAAGGTCCGCTGCGGCGTCCAGCCGAGCTCGGCGCGAATCCGCGAGATGTCCATCGCGTAGCGCCGATCGTGGCCCGGACGATCCTTCACGAAGGTGATCCGGTCGCTAGGCTTTCCGAGCAATCCGAGCACCGCTTCGGCGATCTGGAGATTCGTCTTCTCGCACTCTCCGCCGATGTTGTAGACGCGACCGACCTCACCGCGACGACACACGACCTCGATGGCATCGCAGTGATCGTCGACGTGGAGCCAGTCCCGGACGTTGAGACCGTCGCCGTAGATCGGGAGCGCCTGATCGCCGAGGGCTCGTGTGACGAGCAGCGGAATCAGCTTCTCCGGGGAACTGGTAGGGTCCCGTAGTTGTTGGAGCAACGCGTGATGAGCGCCGGGAACCCATAGGTCTCCACGTACGACCGCACGATCAGGTCGGCCCGTCGTGGACGCCGAATACGGGCTGTTGGGCGCGAGCGGCGTCGTCTCGCTGAACGCACCCGTCGGCCCGAGGGTGCCATACACCTCGTCCGTGGAGACCTGCACGAAGCGCGGCACACCGGTCGCTCGACACGCTTCGAGGAGCGCCTGGGTTCCGACGACGTTGGTCTGGAGGAAGATCCGCGGTGAGTCGATCGAGCGGTCGACGTGGCTCTCGGCGGCGAAGTGCACGACGAGGTCCGGAACCGGCTCCAGGCACCGTCGAACGTCGGCCGGTTCGGCCACGTCCCCGCGCACGAACCGATAGCCCGCCAACCCAGAGAGCCCGTCGAGGTTCTCCAGGTTCCCCGCGTACGTGAGCCTGTCGAGGACCACCACCGAGTCCGCGGGGCTCCGCGCGAGCCAGCGCCGGACGAAGTTCGATCCGATGAAACCCGCTCCACCCGTGACCAGAAGCTTCATCAGCCGATGTCCACCTTGCTCGAGTCCCCGAGCATGAACCGGAAGGCCCGCGGCTTCGCCGGGGATCGAGCGACCTCGACGTTCTTGCCGATCAGGCTGTCGACGATCCGCCCCGTCGATGTCCGTGATCGAGCTACCGGCGAGCACGATCGAATGCTCGATCTCCACGTTGCGCAGGGTGCACCCTTCGCTGATCGACGTGAAGGGGCCCACGTACGAGTCGACCACGCGGGCGCCCGCCCCGATGATGGCCGGCCCGCGGATCGTGGAGTTGATCACTTCTGCTCCAGGGGCGACCCGGACCTTGAAGTGAACGCTCGAACGAGCATCCACCTCGCCTTCGATCGACGGAGGGATCGCCTGTGCATCGAGCAGCATGCGGTTGGCCTCCAGCATGTCCTCGAGCTTCCCCGTGTCCTTCCACCAGCCGGTCACGATGTGCGGCTTGACGACGTGGCCATTGTCGACGAGCCATTGGATGGCGTCGGTGATCTCGAGCTCGCCGCGCGCGGACGGCTCGATGGCGTCGACCGCATCGAAAATCGGCTGGTCGAACAGGTAGACGCCGACGAGGGCGAGGTCGCTCTTCGGCTCGGGCGGTTTCTCGACCAGCCGGACCACCCGACCATCGGCGAGTTCGGCGACACCGAACTGCGCCGGGTCGGGAACCCGCGCCAGCAAGATGTGGCTCGCGTGGTTCTCGGATCGAAACTCGTCGACCATCCCCCGGATACCATCCAGGATCAGGTTGTCACCGAGGTACATCACGAAGCGCCGTCCGCTCAGATAGTCGCGTGCCACCTTGACCGCGTGGGCGAGACCGAGCGGCGCCTCCTGCTCGATGTAGGTGATCTCGACGCCCCAGCGAGCTCCGTCGCCACATGCGTCCATGATCTCCTGCTTGGTATGACCAACGATGACGCCGATCTCGCGGATCCCCGCATCCCGGATCGCCTCGATCGCGTAGAAGAGGATGGGTTTGTTCGCAACCGGAACCAGCTGCTTCGCAGAGGTGTGGGTGATCGGGCGAAGCCGCGTTCCCTTGCCACCCGCGAGGATCAAGCCCTTCATCGACGCTCCGGATCGGACGGTGGAGACCCACTCGGCGGGGCCGGGACCATTCGCGCGGACGAGCAGCCGCAACCGCCCGAATCGAAAAGTATAGACCAGTGGCACCGCGGTTGAAATGCCCGAGACACCTACCCTAGAATGCGTCGCCCGTTGAATCCGCACCAGAAGAGAGGCGCCATGTTCGCGAAAATGCGGTGGTTTCTTGCCGGCTGCCTGCTCACTGCGGCGGCCTGCGCTTCGACGACCCCGCAGTCCGGGGCGAGCAACAAGCCCGGCGCAGGGGATCCCGTTCCGGCGCTCTCGGCGCTGATCCAGGAGCTCCGCAGCCGGGGAGCGACCGACGACGACGTCCGCGCGCTCGACCAGCGACTGCGGCTCGCTCAGGCGGCCGAGAGATCCGGCGAGAGCGACCGTGCCAACGGCCTGGCCCGCGAGGGGCTTCAAATGGGCGAGCAGGTCAACGCCGGGCTCGACGCGAAGATCCGAGGCGGGATCGAGCAGATGGACGTCGAGATCCAGCGGGCCATCCGCGCGATCTCCGGTGACCTCACCGACAAGCTCGAAGACCGCGCGATCGACCGCTACGAGGCCGTGAAGAAGAAGATCGCCGACCGCAACGAACGCGCGGCGGCGACCGGCGGAAGGATCGCGCTCAACACCTATTCCAAGGAGCTCGAGCCGATCGAGGCTCGGATCGCCGCGATCCGAGAATCGATGGAAGCGAAGAACGTCAAGTTCAACGAGACCTACAAGAGCCGCTTTCGCGAGACCATGATGCGCGTCCGCGGAACCGAGCCCCTTGCGTACCAGGAGGCCGTCCGAGCGCACCGGGAAGACGACGTTCGAACGGCGAAGCAGGGCTACCTGGCGGTGCTCACGTCCGACCCCAACAACTACAAGGCGCTCTACAACCTCGGCGAGCTCGATCTCGAGATCGGCAACTACCCGGAGGCGGCGGTGCGTCTCGAGCGTGCCTTTCAGATCGGCCTCGCCATCGATGACCTCGAGGGGTGGATCCACGACTTCCTCCCCAACCCCGAGCCCTTGATCGCTGCGTACCACGAGACCAATCAGACCGCGAGGATCACCGAAGTTCGCGCGCAATACGATCGGCGCAAGGCACAGGTGGAGGCGCGCATCGCGGCGCGCAAGAGCGAGGCCACGGCGGCTACGACCGTCACGCCGCCTCCACAGCAGGAAAACGAGGCCGCGGCCGCGCCGGTGACGGACGCCTGCCAGTCCCGACCCTACGCGGGCAAGGTTCAGTTCGTGAAGGTCGGCCTCGATAGCAAGGGCGTCGAGGAGATCATCTGCGCGCCGCAGAACAAGCGCATGAAGGGCGATGCGGAGTACTGGTACTACCCCTCCGGCACCGTCATCTTCATCAACGGCAAGGTCGACCGCACCAGCACCGAACAGGTCGTACCCTGAGCTGTCGCGCGCCGAACCCGCAGGCGCGGAACCGTCGCGTCAGCCGCCTCCGGCGGGCGGCTGTTCAGGCGCCGACCGGTCTGGCCCGTTCGGCAGCCTGAACACGAGGTCGGTGTCGCGGACGAAGTGGAGCTGGCTGCGCGCCTGCCACTCGAGCGTCTCCGGATCGCGCTCCGCCGCGCGGATCCGGGCGCGCAACGCGGCGTTCGCGAGGCGCAGTTCTTGGTTACGGCCCTCGATACGTGCCACATCCCTCTCGAGCCGCTCACGAGCGGGAATCCCGCCGTCCGGCGAGAACGCACCCACGAGGATCGCAGCCGAGCCAAGGCCCGCCACCACCCACGAGGCGACCGTGAGAGGGGATTGGCGGCGGGGTCGGTCCATGTTCACCGGCGCATCCGGTGCGGAAGGTCTCATGCGAAATTGGCCTGTGCTAGCACGAGATGGAGGGCGAGTCGAGCCGGTCGCGCCGGGGGACAGGACTCGCCGGTTCCCGCGGTCGTTCTGGCGCGCCTCTGTGCTGGCGACGGTCATGACCATCACCTTGGCGATGGCTACGCGCGGAGACGCCAAGACGGGGACGCTCGAATTCGTGACCTTCAACACCTGGAACGTGAACGAGCCGTTTCAGTCCCGCATCGACCACGCCATCGAGGGCCTTCGCGCGGAGGCTCCCGATGTGATCGCGCTGCAGGAGATCTACCTCGCTGGCCCGGGCGTCCCGTTTCGCGCCGACGAGCGGATCGCGAGCGCCTTACACATGGATCGGGTCAGTCACGCCGCCGCCGAGGTGCCGTTGGGAGACGGTCAGGCGATCGAGGGCCTCGCACTCCTGAGCCGCCATCCGATCGTCTCGTCGACCTACGAGACGCTCCCCACGCCCAACGGCGGCAACGGCAGGATCGTGCTGCAGGGCACGATCTCCACTCCGCTCGGCCTCGTCGACTGTTACGTCACTCACCTCTCGACCAACGCGAGCGAGCGCGACGAGCAAGCCCAGGCGCTCTTCGCGTTCGTCCAGTCGATCCCCCACATTCAGCCACCGGTCGTGCTCGGAGACCTCAACGCGGTACCGACCTCCCTCGCACTCCTGTTCCTGACCGGCACGATCCCCGCGGGCGGAGTGCGCGGGAACCTCGTGGATGGCTGGCCGCTTCTCCACCCTGGCGACCCGGGGCCGACCTTCGCGACGGCGAACGCGCCGGGCCAGCCACTCGACCGGCGCTTCGACTACGTGTTGCTGGGGAGCGGAACCGCCGCGCAGCCGGCAGATGGCCGCTGGGTCGAGATGCACAGGGTCCTGGACCAGCCCGACGGCGCCGGGATATTCGCGTCCGACCATCTCGGCATGTCCGCGACACTTCGGTTCGAGGGTGAGGCCCCACCGTCGGCGAAGTCCGGGGGCGGTGGGTGTTCCGTCGCGGAAGCGCCGGCCGACCGCGCCTCGACCCTGTTGGCGCTGGTGGTGCTCCTCGTCGCGCCCGGCATCCGCCGACGCGAGCGCAGCGCTCCCGGCGTTCCTTGCACCGCGCGAATTGCGTAATGTAGGCGCACGTACGAACCACACGACGCGCGGCGACCCGTTCCGCGGTTCCCCGCGCGCGGAGAGATCATGAATCCGAGCCCGACGATTCTGGTGGTCGACGACAACCGCGCGGTGCTGGCCGCCCTGAAGTCGGCGCTGGAGGAGGCCTCGTTCAAGGTCTTGACCGCCGACGATGGGGACCGTGCCGTCGGCATCATCGTCAAGCAGAAGCCGGACCTGATCATCTCGGACATCCAGATGCCCAACCTGGACGGGTTCTTCCTGTGCCAGATCGTGCGGTCTCGACCCGAGACACGGACCATCCCGTTCATCTTCCTCACCGCCCTCGATGCGCCGCCCAAACGAGCGCATGGCTTCAAGATCGGCGCCGATGACTTCATCCCGAAGCCGTTCGATCGGGAGGAAGTCGTGATGCGGGTGAAGAACGTCCTGAAGAAGGCGACTGCGAGCCAGCAGCCCACCGCGTCCACCACCGAGACAAGCGGCCCCAAGACCGAGACGGTCCGGGGGAACGTCGCGGAGTTCCCGCTGTCGGACCTCCTCCAGATGGTCAACCTGAACCAGAAGACGGGCAGGATCCACCTCGTGCGCGAGGGAGCGAGCCAGGAACGGGGGAGCATCGAGGTGGCGCCGGGCGTCGTGGTGTCGGCGACGGCGGGGCGGCAGATCGGCCTCAAGGGCTTCTGCCGCTTGTTCACGTGGCGCGATGCGACGTTCCAGGTCGAGTACTCGACCACGGTCAGCCCGGCCGCGACGGCCAGCCCGGACATCGGCCCGATCGAGGAGCTGACCATGACGGCGCTCTTCCAGCGCATCGAGTTCGAGGCTCTGGTTGCGAAGCTCGGCGGCCTCGTTCAGGACCTGGAAGAAGACCCGGAGCACGAGGTTCCCGAGAGCGAGATCGACGCGAACGGGAAGTATCTGCTGCTGCTCGTGCAGCGGCACCGAACCCTGGCGACCGTGATCGAGGAGTCGGGTCTCACGGACCTCGACACGCTCAAGTCCGTCGGACAGCTCGTGTCGATGGGGGTGTTGCGGCGCGTTGCTTGATCTCGGAGGGCGCCGCCGCGCTCCCTCGCCCACTCAGAACATGAAGCGACGCATGCTGACGTTGCACAGCAACCCCACGATGAGAAACGTGGTGGTGAGGAACGTCCCGCCGTAGCTGAGGAAGGGCAACGGAACGCCCACGACGGGCAGTGCGCCCGTGACCATGTTGACGTTCACGACGACGTGCCAGAACAAGATGGACGTGAGCCCGACCGCGAGGAAGGCGCCGAAGCGGTCCTTGGCACGCTGGCCGATGGTGAGGCCCCGTAACAGCAGGCCGAGGTAGAGCCCGAGCGCGGTCATGCACCCGATCCAGCCGCGCTCCTCGGCGAGCACCGAGAAGATGAAGTCGGTGTGGTGCTCGGGGAGGAAGCGCAGCGTCCCCTGGGTACCCTGCAGGAAGCCCTTGCCGGCCACGCGGCCCGAGCCCACCGCGATCTTGGACTGGATGATGTGGTAGCCGGTGCGCTTCGGGTCGCGCTCCGGCTCCAGGAACGTGCGCACGCGGTCCTTCTGGTAGTCCTTCAGCACGAAGTTCCAGCCGACGGGGAGCGCGAGCACGCCCGCCACCGCCAGGATGGCGAGGGACTTCCAGCGGATGCCGACGCAGAACAGCACGCTCATGCCGATGAACGTGATGAGCAGCGCGGTACCGAGATCCGGCTGCGTCGCCACCAGCACCGCCGGAAGCCCGACGATGGCGAAGGGCACGAGCAAATCGCGGAGGTAGAAGCCGCGGTCGTCGGACGCCTCGCGCTTGGAGAAGTAGCGTGCCAACGCGAACACCACCAGCATCTTCATCGACTCCGAGGGCTGGAACGCGATCGGCCCGAGATCGATCCAGCGGGTGGCACCGCTGCGCGTCTCGCCGATGAGGTGTACGAGCACGAGCAACACCACGCCGAAGCCGTAGAGCAGAAACGCATACGTCTCGACGTGCCGGTAGTCGACGATCGTCGCGATCAGCATGACCCCGAGCGACAGTCCGAAGAAGATGAGCTGCTTCTTGACGATGGGCGGGATCGAGCCGACCAGCTCGGTCAGCGTCCAGTGATCGCGCGGCCCCTCGTAGGTGGCGCTGAACAGCACCGAGAGGCCGAAGAAGGCGAGCGTCATCGCCAGCCCGAGCAACGTCCAGTCGACCTTCGAGAGCCAGCGGCTGCGATTCATCTCAATCGCCTTCTTCCTGGGACTGACCGACCACCACCATCGACGGGGGCGCGCCGCCGATCACGTTGGGCGGTGGCGGGGGAACCCTCGCCGCGACCACCGTGGGCGCGCGCGCCTCGCGCCGCGCCCGGTCCGGCGCACGGCGCGGGTCCGCGCCGGGGCCGCCCTGCGCTGCAGCCGAGGGCCGCGGGCCGACGCCCTCGACCACTGCGGCGACCTCCGTGGCCGGCCGCGGCTCGGGGCGTAGCGGCCCGACCGCGTCCGGCTGCTGCTTCGACTCGAGATAGGCCTCGATGACCTGCCTGGCCACGGGCGCCGCCGCGCTGCCGCCGTGCCCTCCGTGCTCGACCAGGACCGCGACGGCGATCTCGGGACGATCGGCGGGGGCGTAACAGACGAACCACGCGTGGTCGCGGAAGTGCTTCTCGATCTGGCTCTCGTCCTCGCCCTTGCGCAGCGCGCGGACCTGAGCGGTGCCGGTCTTGCCGGCGACCGGGACGCCGGCGATCCGCGCCTTCTTGCCGGTGCCACGCTCGCTCTCGACGACGTCGCGGAGCCCGGCGCGCACCGCCTCCACGAACCGGGGATGCGCGTCGAAGCGGCTGAGCACCTCGGGCACCAGGGCGTGCTCGGTGCGACCGTCGTAGGTCTGGAACGAGCGCACGAACTGCGGCCGGTAGCGCACCCCGCCGTTCGCGATGACCGCCGTCATGACCGCCTGCTGCAACGGCGTGACGTTCACGTACCCCTGGCCGATCGCGACGCTCAGCGTCTCGCCGGGATACCAGTCGCTCTTGAAGGCGGCGCGCTTCCAGGCGGTGCTCGGGATCAGGCCGGCCTTCTCGAGCGGCCGTCCGCGGCTGTCGCTGATCTCGATCCCCGTCGGCAGGCCGAGCCCGAACAGGTTCGACCACTTGGCGATGCGGTCCACGCCGAGGTCGATGCCGACCTGGTAGAAGTACGTGTCGCACGACTCGACCAGCGCGCGGTGGAGGTTGACCGAGCCGTGGCCGGAGTGACGCCAGCAGCGGAAGAAGCGGCCGCCGAACTGCAGCCCGCCGGGGCAGTAGACCTCGCGGTTCGCATTCGCCACGCCCTCCTCCAGCGCGGCGAGGCCCATGACGATCTTGAACGTCGAACCGGGCGGGAAGCGACCCTGGATCGGCCGGTTAAGCATCGGCTTGCGCTTGTCCGTCATCAGGTAGCGCCAGGTGTCGCGACTGATCCCGTCCGAGAAGGAGTTGGGATCGAAGGTCGGCCGACTGACCCAGGCGAGCACCTCGCCGGTGTTCACGTCGAGCGCGACGACCGACCCGTCGTCCTCGCCCATCGCCTCCTCGGCGCGGCGCTGCACCTCCGAGTCGATCGTCAGCACCACGTTAAGGCCCGGCTGCGGCGGGTCCTCGCCGAGGCTCGAGAGCTCGCGGCCTTGCGCGTCGACCACGAGGCGGCGCACACCGTTGATCCCGCGCAGCCGCTCCTCGAGGTTGCGCTCGATCCCCAGCATCCCGATCAGATCGCCTGGGCGGTACCCCTTCGAGGCGCGGCGCTCGAGCTCCTCGGGGCCGATCTCGCCCACGTAGCCGAGCAGGCTCGCCAGCAGAGCGCCGTCCAGGTAGTGCCGCAGCGGCCGCACGCTGATGTCGACGCCAGGGACCTCGCTCGAGTGCGTCACCACCGCGGCCAGGTCCTCCCTCGACACGTTCTCCTTGAGGACGATCGGCTCGAACGGCCTGCGACGCTGCTGTTCCTTGATCCGGGCTCGTAGCTGACTCGCGTCCATCTGCAACAGCACCGACAGGTACGCCACCGTCTCGTCGAGGTTCTCGACGTCCTCCGGCGTCACGGTGACGTCGTAGCGCGGGAACGAATCCACGAGGATCCGTCCCTTGCGGTCCAGGATGATGCCGCGCGGCGTGGCACGTCGCGCTCGCGGATCTCGGTTGTTGCGCGCGAGCTGGAGGAAGTATTCGCCGCGGATCCCCTG
>JADJOY010000045.1 GCA_016713535.1 Deltaproteobacteria bacterium | reverse complement strand
GCTTCAACCTCACCTTCGACTACGGCAAGAAGACCATCGTCTTCGAGCCCAACGCGCGCTACGCGGCGCGGGACGTCTACGACCGCGCCGGGCTGTGGATGAACGCCAGCGACGACCGCACGAGGTTCGAGGTCGTCGACGTGACCGCGGGCGGTCCGGCCGCGAAGGCCGGGCTCGCGAAGGGAGACACGATCGTGGCGATCGACGGCACGCCCGTCTCGGGGCTGCGCCTGCCCGACGTCCGGTGGCGGTTCCGCAGCGCCGCCGTCGGCACCGAGGTGAAGCTCCGCATCCTGCGCAGCGGCACCGAGCGCGAGCTCACCGTGACCCTCGCCGATCAGGTGTAGCGGCGGGGGCGAACGCGGGAGGGCTCACGCCCTCCCCTACACTCCCGGCACACGTGGCTGCTTAGGGCGACCGTCAGGTCGCCCGCGGCGTTCGCAGCCGGCACCGGCCGAGGTGCGGACGGCGGTACCCGATGCGGGAGGGCTCACGCCCTCCCCTACGCGTCCGGGCGGGCGGAGTCGGTGCACGGACCACCGCCGCGCCGTCGATCTACGCGCACAGCGCGATCCCCGTAGGGGCGACCGTTAGGTCGCCCGGAGTGTTCGCTGGTGAGTGCTGCGCTCATCCACACGACTGGCTCGAGCGGGTCGCAGTGCCCCCTGGATCGGGATCAGGCCGACTGCGCCGTGTTACTCCCTCTCCGCCCGAAGAAGATGCCGGTCGCGAGCGCACCCGCAACCAGTCCGACTAGCGAACCGCCGAACATCGCTATCAGGCCGATGAGGTAGCCCGAAGTTGACACATGGGACTCGTAGGCAGCTGCGGCAGGCAATGACGCGATTCCTGCTACTGCCACACCTAAGCCGCAGCCGAGTTTTACTCCTGCCCAAACCCGGAGTCGTCCAGATCTTTTTTCGGTCTGTCTCGCCATACGCAGCCAAGTAATGCCTGCCGCTCCGCCAACCAGCACGGCCAGTGCAATACATAATTTGTCAATCAACAGCGCGTGTGGACGTAGACATGCAATCCCAGCGAGGGTCGAGAACATCGCCCAGCCAGCACCGTAGATTGCTGCCGCTACGGCCTGTTTGCTGCGGCGGCGAGGTGGGATACCGTCGCTCGAAATCGGCTCGGTTGAAGTTTTGGGGTTTGGTTCCGCGGGCCACATTTTTCATCCTGAGTGGGGTTCCCATGTAGGCGGGCTGGCCGGGGGCGTGGCCCGCGATCAGCGTACCCGCGGAGGAGTTCGGGATGAGCTTGTTGCCGACACACCGGGACCCCGCGTCGCACCCGACGCGGCACTCACCCGTGCCCGGGTCACGAACCGAGCAACTGACGTTTCCATACTCGTAGGGACATCCGAAAGAAAACGTGCAACCCGGGTGCTCGGCCCCTGCTCGGGTGGGAAGGGCGATCAGCGCGACGGCCGCCAACCATAGCCAGCCGCCCTTCGCACGCCACGAGACCGCCGCGGGCACCGAGGACGGGCGAGGAGTTCTGAGGAGTTCTGTTCATGGGGGATCCTCGCTGAGCCGAGAAGCAGCATCCGCGACGATGTGAGTACCTATTTCTACCCTGGCCTATTTGCCAACAACTGCTTTTTCCTATCCGAAACAGTAGTTCGCCTGGTGTCTCGACCCACGGTCAATGGCGACGCGCGGGATGTGCCGTTCCGCACAGACCGCGTGACCGAGCAGTCCGACCGCCCCACCCCGCGTGTCACGTCACCCGCTTACCGCGCCGGCACCGAGCGCGAGCTCAGCTCGACCCTTGCCGTTCAGGTGTAGCGGTGCGCGCGAGCGCGGGAGGGCTGACGCACCGCCGTACGCTCCCGCGTCACGTGGCTGCTTAGGGCGACCGTCAGGTCGCCCGCGGCGGTCGGATCGGTCACCGCCGGTGTAGCGGCGGGCGCAAGCCCGCCGGAGAGCGAACGACCGCGGGCGGCCTCGCGGCCGCCCCTACGAGCAGCACGCCGTCGAGCATCGAGCACCGCCGGAGGGTCAACCGACCGTTCCCGACGCGGGAGGGCTCACGCCCTCCCCTACACTCCCGGCACATCGTCGCTCGCCGCTGCGTTCGCTCAACCGCCGTCGGCGGGGATCGGCACGGTCTCGGTGTCGCGGCCGGAGCGCAGGATCGTGCCGGGCCGCGCCCCGGTGAGCTCGCCGCCGCGCACGATCTCGGCGCCGTTCACGAGCACGTGGTCGATACCGATCGCCTCGCCGAAGAGCCGCGACGCCCCGCCCGGTAGATCCGCGCGCGTGTGGAGCGGCCCGGGCGCGATCCGATCGGGATCGAACACCACCACGTCCGCGTGCCACCCCACGGCCAGCCGCCCGCGCTCGCGCACGCCGTAGAGCCGCGCGGGCCGGTCGGTGATGCCGTGGATCGCATCCTCGAGGCCGATCAGCCGCCGCTCGCGCACGCACGGCCCGAGGAGCTGGGTGGGCAGGTTGAAGGTGTCGATCATGTCGAGGTGAGCGCCAGCGTCGGAGGCACCGATCAGCACCCGCGGGTCGCGCCACATCTCGCCGCGGATCCGCCAGCTCTCGTCGTCGTCGCCGGGCACCATCGGCGTGAACTGGGTACGCAGGTCCTCCTCGACCGCGAGGTCGAAGAGCACGTCGAACGGGTCGCGACCGCGCTCCGCGGCCACCTCGCCCACGGTGCGCCCCTCCACCGCCTTCCCCGCCGCCGTGAACGTCTCGACGATCCGCAGCAGGTCGGGCGTGAGCAGGAACGCGAACACACCCGCTTCCGGCGACGCATACCCGCCGCGCAGCCGCTCGCGCACCGCCGGATCGGCGAGCGCGCGCTTCTTCTCGTCGTGCGTGCCGGCGAGGACCGCGCCCCACCCGGGCAGCGAGTCGAACACGAACCCCGACGTGAAGTTGATGCGCATCCGCAACACGTTGGGCAGCGTCAGCGCCACCACCCGCGCGCCCCGCTTCGCGGCCCGATCCGAGGTCTCGAGCTGCTGCTCGAAGAGATCGGGCGCCATCGCCGTCACCACCAGCATGTTCCAGTTGAGCGTGCGCCGCGCGGCGAGCGACATCTCGACCATCAGCTCCTTGTGCGCTTCCTCGAACGGTCCCGCCGTGGGGATGAACTCGAGGGTCGTGCCGGGGTGGTGCCGCACCTCGGCGCAGAGCGCGAGGATCTCGTCCCGCGACGCGTGGCGCGACGGCACCGGACCACCGTCGCCGTCGCTGTGGGTCGGCGACGACGACGACGAGAAGCCCATGCCGCCCGCCGCGAGCGACGCGCGCAAGAGCTCGACCATCCGCGCCACGTCCGCCTCGCTCGCCGTCTCGCGGTTGGCGCGCTCGCCCATCGCGACCCGCCGGAGCGCCGAGTGCCCCACCAGGAACCCGGCGTTGAGCGCGAGCCCGCCGTCGAGGCGCGCGAGGTACTCGTCGAAGCTGGTCCAGTCCCACGGCACGCCGCTCGCCAGGCTCGCGAGCGGCATCCCCTCGACGCGCGCCAGCATCCGCATCAGGTAGTCGCCCTCGCTCGGCACCAGCGGCGCCAGGCTGAAGCCGCAGTTGCCGCCGAACACGGTGGTCACGCCGTGGAGCGACGACGGAGTCAGCGCCGGGTCCCAGAAGGCCTGGGCGTCGTAGTGGGTGTGGAGGTCGACGAAGCCGGGGCAGACGACGCGTCCACGCGCGTCGAGCGTGGTGCGCGTGGGCTCACTCACCTGCCCGATCGCGGCGATCCGCCCGTCGCGGATCCCCACGTCGGCCCGGTACCGCGGCGCGCCGGTGCCGTCGACGACCGTCCCGCCCTCGATCTTCACGTCCAGCATCTCGGACCTCCGCGGGGGCTCGGCCCCGAAGACTTCAGCCGAGCCCGTAGAAGGCCCGCGCGCTGCCCCCCAGCACCGACGCCCGGGCGGCGTCGCCGAGGTCGGCGCGCTCGCGGATCGGGCGCGCGCTCTCGGGGAACTCGCTGTCCCAGTGCGGGTAGTCGCTCGCGTACATGACGTGCTCGGCCCCCAGGATCGCGCACGCCGCCGGCAACAGCGACTCGTCGGGCTCGCAGGTGGCGTAAATCTGGCCGCGGGCGAGGTACTCGCGTGGCGGGCGCTTCCAGCCGTCCGCGATCCAGTCGCCGCGCTTCGCGTAGTGCTCGTCGAGGCGGTCGAGGAAAAACGGCAGCCAGCCGATCCCCGCCTCCAGGAACGCCACCCTGAGCCGCGGGTGGCGCTCCAGCACGCCCCCGCTCACCAGCGACGTCATCGCCGTCATCTGGTCGAACGGGAAGCTCACGCAGTGGACCTGGACGTAGTTGGTGAAGCGCTCGACGCCGAGCTTCGGCAGGTGCAGTCCCGGCGCACCGTGCACACCGATCGGCAGCTCGAGATCCGCGGCGGCGGCCCAGAAGCGCTCGAGGTCGGGGTGATCGAGGTTGCGCTCGCGGAGCGCCGGCGGGACGCACACGCCGACGAGCCCGAGGTCGCGGGCCGTCGTCAGCATCTCCACGGAAGCGTCGACGTCCTCGAGGGGCACCACCGCTACCGCGCGCAGGCGGCCCTTCGACTCGGCGCACCAGCTCGCGGCGAAGTGGTTGTAGTGGTCGGCGAAGCCGCGCGCGAAGGTGAGGTCGCGGAAGCCCGGCACGCCGAGCGCCAGGCTCGGGTAGAGCACCATCGTGCCGATGCCCTCGCGTCCCGCGTCCGCGAGCACTCCGGCGACGGTGCTCGGGTCGATGCCGCGCTCGTGGCAGGTGCTGTGCTGCGTCGACACGCCCCGCCCCGGCCCGCTCGACTGCGGGTAGCGCCGGCCCTCGATGTAGAGCGCGACTCCGCTCTCCTCGTCCGGCTCGAGGCGCATGTGCTCGCCGAAGCGCGCGAGCGCCTCGGCCATGAACGACATACCCTCGACCAGATGGCCGTCGGCGTCGATCACGTCGCTCATCGCCTCGCCCCGGGCCGAGCCCACGCCGCCACCGTATCCGCTCCGTGGCGGCGATGCATCCCCGGTCGGTCGCGGCCCAGAGTCCCGACAGGCGATTTCCCACCCGCCCAACGCATTCCGCAACACCGCGGCGCTCCGGACGCAGCTTCGCTCGTGCGCAGCGCGGCGCTGAGTGATGGGCCGAAACATCCGCGATTCGATCGTTCCGCGGCGGAAAGCACTCCGACGCCGCATCCGGTCGGCACCAGGCGGCCACTCGCGCGGCCGGTGGAGCGCGCCGTGCAAGGTCGAACCACGGCTCGCGCGCTCGATCCGCTCCCACATGCTCTTTCCCGCCCTCGGGCCGAGTCGCGGTCCCCTCAAGGCCGCGTATCGGCTCCTCCACCTGGGGCTGCTGATCGCCGTCCCGGCTCCCGAACCCGCACCTCGGACGGCCCTGCAAGCCGCGGCGCCCGCGCCCTGTTGCGGGGCGCCCGACGTGTTCGGGAGCGCGCCGGTCTCGCTCGAGATGCTGTGGTCACGGCCCATCGGGGTGGGCTACTCCGGTGTCGCGCTCGCCGACGGCCGCGCGGTCACGATGTTCGCCGAGTCCGGTCACGACGTGGTGGCGGCGCTCGACGCGGAGACCGGGGTCACGCTCTGGTCTCGGCCGATCGGGCCCAGCTTCCCGGCCACCGGCGGCTCCGAGGGCGGGCCGAAGAGCACGCCGGTGATCGACGGGGACCTCGTCTACGCCCTCGGGCCGAACGGCGATCTCGTGGCGTTGCGGCTCGACGATGGCGCGCAGACGTGGCGCATCCAGCTCCGGGACGAGCTCGGCGCCACCCTGCCCGAGTTCGGGTTCGCCACCACGCCGTTGGTCGTGGGCGACCTGCTGTTCGTGCAGACGGGCGGCAGCGCCGGGCGACGCACGACGGCGTTCGCGAAGGCCACCGGTGACGTCCGCTGGTCGGCCGGCGACGACGAGCCCGGCTACGCGTCGCCGATCACGGCCGAGCTCGCGGGTGTCCAGCAGATCGTGAGCGTCACCGACTCCGCCGTGAGCGGCCTCGACCCGGCGAGTGGGCGGCCGCTCTGGTCCCTCGAGGCCGGGACCGGCGTGGTCTCGAAGCCCGTGCTCCTCGGCGATGACCGGCTGCTGCTGCCGGGCGGGTCGCGAGCGGTGGCGGTGAAGGCCCGGCGGGGCGCGAGCGGCATCGAGGTCGAGCCGATCTGGGAGACCCGCGACCTGCGGGGCAGCTATGCGACGCCGGTGGCGTACGAGGGCTTCGTGTACGGGTACAGCGGTGAGTTCCTGACGTGTCTCTCGGCGGACGACGGCACGGTGCGCTGGAAGTCCCGCGAGCCGGGAGGCCGCAGCCTCGTCCTCGTGGACGGACACCTGGTGATCTTCGGGCGCGGCGGAAAGGTGATCGTCGCCGCGGCCTCACCGAGCGAATACCGGGAGGTCGCGCGGATCGGTGCGCTCGACCGGACCGGGTACACCTACCCGAGCGTCGGTGACGGCAAGATCTTCGTTCGCACCACCCGCGGCGTCGCCGCCGTGGCCGTCGAGCCGGGCGAGCGGGCGCGCGACGCGGGCGACATCGTTCGCGAGCTGGCGCGCACCGCGCCGCTCGCGGTCCGCTCCAGCGTCCAGGGCGTGAAGGACTGGGTGTTCGATCGGACCAACCCGCGGGCGAGGCCCGGCGGTGAGCGGTCCTCGGAGCCCGGCGAGGACGCGGCCGCCGGGCTGATCGACGACCTGGTGGACGCGAACGGCTCGCGGCGGTTCCACACCGACGGACGCAGCAGCTACGGGCTCGCCCTCGTCCACCTGCCGCCCGGCGCTTTCGAGCGACGCTCACCGGAGATGCGGGTGGTGGTGTTCTACCCGAGCACCATCGGCGATCTCGCGACGCTCGCGGCGGTGCTCGGAGCCCCCGGCCCACCGGTGCCGGAGGCCTCGATCGCCTACGCGAGCACCGTCGCCGCCCACACGAGCGCGCCAGGCCCGGTGCTGGTGAGCGGCGGCGCTGCCGGTGGCTCGTTCACGTGGTCGGACGCCGCGCTGGCCGGATCCTCCGTCGGCGCGATCCGCGCGATCGACGTGGCCCCACCGGTGCCCGTGGAGCCCGGGGCCTACGAGCTCGAGGTCGGCCGCTTCGAGGTCGATGGCACCGAGTACGCGCAGGGACTCGGGGACTCGGGGCCCGTCACGGGCGCCACGATCCTCTCGAAGGAAGTCCGGAGCTGAGCCCGCGTCCGCGGGTCGTCCGACACGCGAGCGCGCCGCTCAGCGGCGCGCGTCCCCTCGCCCGCGGCGCCGAGCCCCGCGGGCCTTCGTCGTGCCTCCGCGCATGCTCCCGCCCGCGCTCGCGGCGAGCAGCTCGTCGAGAGCGGCGGGAATTCGCTCGGCGATCTCCCACAGCCCGGGGATCACCTCCGGACAGCCGAGCAAGCCGAAGCCCACCCGCCCGTCGTAGCTCAGCACCGTGACGTTGAGGGCGATGTTCCCGACCAGCGGCCCCATCGGGTAGCAGGCCACGAGCCGCGCGCCGCCCGCGTAGAGCGGGATCGGCGGGCCGGGCACGTTCGAGATCAGGAGGTTGAAGATCGGCGGCAGCCGCTCGGAGAGGTGCATCCACGTCCACAGCTTCCCGGCGAGGCTCACGCCGCCCGGCATGGAGACGTCGGCCCACTCCATCACCGCGTCCTCGACGCCGGACTCGTAGAGCTTCTTGGCCGCGACCAGCCCGCGCTGGATCGCGCGTAGCCGCTCGGCGGGGTCGGCGAGGTGGGTGGCGAGGGTCGCGAAGAGCCCCGACACCGCGTTGCCGAAGGAGGCGCCGTCGGCGCCACCTCGCACCGACACCGGGATCGCGGCGGTGAGCGGCTCGGCGGGGAGCTCGCGGTGCGCGAGCAGGTGCGCGCGCAACGCTCCGCGCAGAGCGCCACGGCGACGTCGTTCACCTTGACGCCGAAGCGCTCCTTCACGCGCTTCACGTCGGCGAGCGGCACCTCCACGAACGCGAAGCGGCGGTGCGGCGTGATGTCGCGGTTCAAGCTCGTGCGCGGCGCGGTGAAGGGCATCGGCGTCGCGGACTCGACGTCGCGGCCGAGGGTCTCGGCGACGCGACGGATCGAGCGCACCGTGTCGCGCAGCGGGCGCGCGGCATCGAGCGGCGCGCCCGCGAGGTGCCGGAGGCCCGACGCGAACCGCAGCCACGCCGGCGGCAGCGCGGCCTCGGGCTCGGGCTGCCAGCGCGGGCCGTCGGCGCGCGGCTCGCTCGGCTCGGTGGCGAGGAGGCGGCCCAGCATCAGGGCGCCCGTCATGCCGTCCATCGCCGCGTGGTGGGCCTTGAAGAGCACCGCGACGCGGCCTCCCTCGACTCCCTCGATGAACCACGTCTCCCACAGCGGAGCCGTGCGATCGAGCTTGTAGCTGCACAGATCGCCCACCAGCGCGCCGAGCTCGCGCGGCCCGCCCGGCGCGGGCACCGCGATGCGGCGCACGTGGCGATCGAGGTCGAAGTGCGGGTCGTCGACCCAGTAGGGCCTGTCGATGCCGAACGGCACCTCGGCGAGGCGCTGGCGCAGCGGCGGGAGCTCGGCGAGGTGGTTCTCGATCAGCGCCCGCCAGGTCCCGACGCCGAAGGGCGCCGCCGAGGTCGACGGATCGAGGATCAAGAGCGCGCCCACGTGCAGGTGGGCGGTCGGGGTCTCCGCGTAGAGCAAGTCCGCGTCGACCCCGCTCAGCCTCCGCATCACACTCCCGGCCGCGGGTACTGGGTGCGCATGAACAGGTCCCACCAGCGGTCCGGCATCCAGCGATGAGCGAGCGAGAACATGCGGGCCGCCGAGGGCACGGTGTAGCGCGTGGCCGGGCGCGGCGTCGTGATGGCGTGCTCGACGACCCGCGCGACGTCGATCGGCTCGCCGGCGAAGAGCGCCAGCGCGCCGGCGTCGTTGGTGGCGAGGCGCCGGCCGACCGCGGTGGCGAAGCTCGCGTACGGCC
The DNA here is from genome assembly GCA_016713535.1 of Deltaproteobacteria bacterium. Lineage (GTDB taxonomy): Bacteria > JADJOY01 > JADJOY01 > JADJOY01 > JADJOY01 > JADJOY01. The sequence goes on along the minus strand of JADJOY010000045.1, from coordinate 40,742 downwards.
CCGCTCGGTCGCGCTTCGCGTCGATCGAGCCCACCACCTTCTCGACCCAGCGGGTGCGGATCGCGCCCGGCTCGACCACGATCACGTCGATGCCGAAGCCCTCGACCTCGAAGCGCAGCGCGTCGCTCAGGCTCTCGAGGGCGTGCTTGCTGGCGTGGTAGGCACCCGCGCCGGGCGTGGTGATGCGGCCGCCCACCGAGGTCACGTTGACGATCTTGCCCCACCCGGCGCGGCGCATGCCCGGCAGCACGAGCTGGGTCAGGCGGGTGGGACCGAAGAGGTTGGTCTCGAACTGGGCACGCATCGCGGGCAGATCGAGCTCCTCGACGGCGCCGTCGAGACCGTAGCCCGCGTTGTTGATCAGCACGCCGACCGCGCCGTGGTCGCACTCGACACGCTCCACCGCGGCGCGCATCGAGTTCTCGTCGCAGACGTCGAGGCGCAGCGCGTGACAGCCCCCGGCGACCAGCCCGGCGAGCGTCTCGGCGCGGCGCGCGGTCGCGTACACGGCCCACCCGCAGCCCGCGAGGTGACGCGCCGTGGCCTCGCCGATCCCCGACGAGCAGCCGGTGATCAGCACCGCCGGAGAGTGCGCCCCCGGGACCACGCCGTGATGGGTCCTCACGGGCTCACCATCGTCCCCGAACCCGCGACCGACCGTGACCGATGTCACTCAGCCAGCGGTGGCGCCGCCCACCCTCGCGGCGCGCGTCCGACGCCGAACCTGCGGCGACACCCACGACCTCCATCGCCCGATCTCCCGCGGGAAACGACGCGAGTGGCTGGCCGCCGCCCCCCGCCGCGGGTTGACACCTCCTCATTTTTGACGGATCGTCAAATTCGATCTGCGCTGCGCACTGCAGCCCTCCTCCGCTCCCCTCGCCGAGCCCGCGCCGATGGAATTCGACTGGTCCGCCGAGGACGAGGAGCACCGCCGCGAGTTCCGCGAGTTCCTCGCCGCGGTGCTACCTGGCGACTGGGAGGAGATCGCCCAGCACGGGCCCGGCAGCGACGCGCAGGCGGCGTTCTCGTACGAGTTCTGCGCGCGCATGGCCGAGCGCGGCTGGCTGACCCAGCACTGGCCCACCGAGTACGGCGGGAAAGACGCCGACCCGTGGCGTCACTCGATCATCGGCGAGGAGTGCTGGGCGATCGGCGAGCCGCGCGGCCCCCAGTACATGAACGTGAACTGGATCGGGCCGGCGATCATGCGCTTCGGCACCGACGAGCAGAAGCGCCACCACCTGCCGCTCATCTCGCAGGGCAAGGTGCTGTGGTGTCAGGGCTTCTCGGAGCCCGACGCGGGCAGCGACCTGGCCGCGCTGCGCACCCGCGCCACCCGCGACGGCGACGACTACGTCATCGACGGCAGCAAGATCTGGACGTCGTACGCCAACCACGCCCGGTACATCATCCTGCTGGTGCGCACCGACCCGGCGTCGAAGCGCACCCGCGGCATCTCGGTGTTGCTGGTGCCGATGAGCACGCCCGGGATCGAGGTGCGCGAGATCCCGTCGGTGGTCGGCGATCGCTACTTCCACGAGGTCTTCTTCACCGCCGCGCGGGTGCCGGTGAGCTGCCGCCTCGGCGAAGAGAACGCGGGCTGGGACGTGGTGAGCTACGCGCTCCAGTTCGAGCGCGTGGGCGCCGCGCGCTACGCCCGCGCAGCGCGCACCCTCGACCGGCTGGTGGCGATCTGCCGCGAGCGCGGCCTCACCCGCGACCCGCTGGTGATCGACCGCCTGGCCGAGGCGCGCGCGATCTGCGAGGCGGCGCGGCTCCTCAACTGGCGCGTGATCGATCAGCGCGCCCACGGCTCGCCGCCCACCGCCGACACCCAGCTCGCCCGGGTCGCCGGCACGAACGCCGACCGCCACGTGGGCGAGCTGGCGCTCGAGATCCTGGGCCCCGAGGCGATGGAATCGGGCACCTTCGCCGATGCCAACTTCCGCCTCGCCATGACCGCCGGGGTGGCGGTGGGCGCGACCGAGATCCAGCTCAACCTCATCGCGAGCCGCGTCCTCGGCTTGCCTAACGAATGATCGGACCGATGATTCCGCGAACGCTCGCGACCAGACGTCGATCGGACTCGTGGCTGGCGGGGGCGCGGAGGCCTCCGCCCTACGAAGCCCACACGCCGATCCGTCATCGTAGCGGCGGGGGTTCCATCCCCCGCCGCCGGCCGGGTTCGACGCAGGACGACCACGCACGATCCGCAGCTTCCTGAATCATCGAGGTTAGGACCGAGAGGGCGCCGCGACCGTGGACTTCGAGCTCAGCGACGATCAGCGCGCGGTCGTGGACGCCGTCCTGGCGCTGTGCGTGCGCCACGCCGGGCCGAAACGCGCCGTCGAGCTCCGCAACGCGGGCGGCGGCTGCGACGCCGCCTTGCTCGAGGCGCTCGCGGCCGGCGGCTACGCCGACATCGCGCGCCAGGAAGGCATGGGCCTCCTCGAGGCCACGCTGGTGGCCGAGGTGGTGTCGCGCCATGCGGGAGTGGTGCCGTACGGGGCGCAGGCGATCGTCGCGGCGGGGCTCACCGACCAGCCGCTCGTCGGACCGGTCGCGCTCGCTCACGACTGGGACCTGGGCGAGCCGGTGCGCTTCGCCGCTCACGCCCGCACGCTGATCTTCGGCGACGACGACGGCGTGCGGCTGATCCCCTTGGCGGCCGGCGACGCCGAGCCCGTCCGTTCGGACTTCGGCTACCCGATGGGCCGGCTGGTGAGCGACTTCGCTGGGCGCGGCGCGGACCTCGGCGCGGGCGCCCACGCGCGGCTCGCCAGCCTGTGGCGGCTGGCGCTCGCGATCGAGATCGTCGGCGCCATGGACGCGGCGCTCTCCACCACCGTCGACTACCTCAAGGTGCGCAAGCAGTTCGGCCGCACCATCGGCTCGTTCCAGGCGGTCCAGCACCGCCTCGCCGAGTGCAAGGTGCTCATCGAGGGAGCGCGCTGGCTCGCCTTCGAGGCGGCCCACAAGGGGGCGCCCGCCGAAGGCACCGCCACGGCCGCGGCGTACGCAGCGGCGGCGGCCACCCGCGTCGCCCGCGAGACCCACCAGCTCTCGGGCGCGATCGGCTTCACCCGCGAGTACGACCTCCACGTGTGGACCCTGCGCTTGCAGGCCCTCAGCCTCGAGCTCGGCGGCGTGTCCGGCCACCGCCGCGTGCTCGCCGCGCTGCGCTGGGGGCTCGACACCGACTCATGACCCTCGACCTCGCCTGGAACTCCGAGCAGCAGGCGATCGCCGACGCGGTGGCGAAGGTGTGCCGCGATCGCGCCACGCGCGCCGCCATCGAGGCCACCGACGGCCGCTTCCCGCGCGAGCTGTGGAGCGCGCTCGCCGAGCTCGGCTTCCTGGCGCTCGGCACGCCCGAGGGTGGCGCCGGAGCGCTCGAGATCGTCGCGACCTGCGAGGCGCTCGGCGCGGCGCTCTTCCGGGGCCGGTCGCCGAGACGTTCCTCGCCACCCACGTCCTCGACGGCGCGGATCGGGACGCGATCGCGGCCGGCGAGCTCGTGGTCTCGGTGGGCGAGCCGCCGCTCATGCCGTGGGCGACGGTGGCCGATCGGTTCCTGTTCGCAGAGAGCTGGTCCGTGCGGCTCGGCCAGCCGACCGGCGCGATCGAGCCGGTCGCGAGCCTCGGCGGTGAGCCGTGGGGCCGGGTGCGGATGGAACCGATCGGAGAGGTGTTGCCGCTTTCGGATGGCGGGCTGACCCTCCACGACCTCGCCCTCGCCGCCTACCTCGGCGCCGCCGCCCGCGCGCTCGTGACCGCGGCCGCGGAGCACGCCCGCGGGCGGGTCCAGTTCGGCAAGCCGCTCGGCAAATTCCAGGCGGTCGCGCACCCGCTCGCCGAGTGCTCGATGCGGCTCTCCGCCGCCGCCACGCTGGCGCGTGCAGCCGCCTTCCGGTTCGACCGCGGGACTGGATCAGGCGCCGCTACGGCGCCGCGGCGCGGCTCTCGGCAGTGAGCGCCTCGCGCGACGCCGGCGCCGTGTGTCACCAGGTGTTCGGCGCGATCGGCATCACCCTCGAAGGACCCGCCTATCGCTTCAGCAAGCGCATCGAGCAACTCGCGGCGAGCCCGGTCGGGCTCCGCCGCGCCCGTGCGCCGGTGGTTTCCGCTGGCGACGATCGCTTCCCGAGGGGACCGGGGCGACGACGGAACGAGGACCGCCCATGACCCACGTATCGCGCTACCACGAGATCGACGTGTCGAGGCCCATGGCAGGGGCTGCGCTACGAGAAGATGGGCGGGATCGCGCTCGTCACCATCGACCGGCCCGAGCGCGGCAACGCGCTCGCACCCTCGATGCACGCGATGTTCCGCGCGGTGTGGAGCGACGTCCGCGACGACCCCGCGGTGCGGGTGGCGATCGTCACCGGCGCCGGCGAGAAGCACTTCTGCACCGGCTTCGACGTCGCCACCGACGAGGAGACGAGCGAGGTCTTCATCAACCAGCCGCTCGGCGAGTCGGTCTTCTGGTCGCCGTACCAGAACCGGGTGTGGAAGCCGGTGATCGCCGCGGTGAACGGACTGTGCGTGGGTGGCGGGCACCACTTCGTCGTCGACGCCGACATCATCCTCGCGTCGCGCAACGCGAGCTTCGTCGACACCCACGTGAACGTGGGCATGGTCGGCGCGCTCGAGAACCTCGGCCTCGCCAAGCGCCTGCCGCTCGGCACCGCGCTGCGCATGACGCTCCAGGGCAAGCACTTCCGCCTCGGCGCCGAGAGGGCTACACGCAGGCCCTCGAGAAGGCGTGGGCGCTCTTGCGCTTGCACTGGATGCACCCCGACTTCACCGAGGGTCCGGCGGCGTTCGGGGAGAAGCGCGTCGCGCGCTGGAACCCCGACCCCAACGCCGGCATCCCGGGAACGAAGAGCGAAAAGTGATGCGCGCTCGCCGCGAGAATTCCAGCCCTCGCCTCGCCGTTCGGAGGGCCCGGCTCCCGCCGCGCCCGCCGCCCCCCCCCCCGGGGGGGGGGCCGGTTGCTCTGCCGCCGGCGGACGCGGAGGGGGCGGCCCGGGCGGGGAGGATCGGCACGATCTGATGGACTTCTCCTTCACCCCCGAGCAGGAATCCTTCCGCGCCGAGGTCCGCGAGTTCCTCGCGGACTGGCGCGACGTCGACGGCTTCATGTGCCAGGGGCGCGCGTGGCCGCGGGTGCGGGAGATGTTCCGCGCCATGGGCGAGCGCGGCTGGCTCGCGCTGGTGTGGCCGCGCGAGCACGGTGGGCTCGGCGCGGGCCTGATCGAGGAGTTCATCCTGTGGGACGAGGTCGCGTACGCCCGCGCGGCGCGCAACCCGCTCGCCGCGGGGATCGTCGCCAAGACGCTGATCCGCCACGGGAGCGACGAGCAGAAGCGCCGCTGGCTGCCGCCGATCCGCTCGGGCGACGCTCACTTCTCGCTGGCCTACTCCGAGCCGGAAGCCGGCAGCGACCTCGCCTCGCTGCGCACCCGCGCCGAGCGCCGCGGCGACGCGTACGTGGTGAACGGCCAGAAGTGCTGGCAGTCCTACACCCACGACATGGACTACCTGTGGCTGCTCGCGCGCACCGGTGCCCCCGAGAGCCGCGGGCGCGGGCTCTCGCTCTTCATCGTCGACAAGAACGCACCGGGCGTGACGGTGCGCCCGCTGCCCACGATGGATGGAGACCAGCTCCACGAGATCTTCTTCGAGAACGTCGAGATCCCCGAGCGCCAGCGCGTCGGTCCCGAGAACGGCGCGTGGGGGATCATGGGCGAGGCCCTCGCCGACGAGCGCCACATCCAGTTCCCGCCGGGCCGGGTGCGCAAGGATTACGAGGACGTCGTCGGGTTCGTGGCGACACTCGCCCGCGACTCGCGCTGGAATGCAGTCCGGGTGGCCGCCACGCGCGAGCGTCTCGCCGAGCTCTCGGTCCTCGCGCTCGAGGTCGAGATGCACGCGCTCCGCGTCCTCGACGCGATGGCCCGCGGCGTCTCCGCGGTCGCCGACGCCGCGGCCAACAAGGTCGCGCACACGATCGCGTGCCAGAAGATCGCGCGCGCCGCGTTCGACCTGGGAGGCGCGGCGGCGCTCGCCGATCCGCGGATCCGGCTCATCTGGCAGGTCGCGACCTACGAGACGATCGGCGGCGGCACCTCCGAGATCATGCGCGGCATCGTCGCCCGCCAGTCCCTCGGTCTCGACGCCACCTGACGCGAGCCACCTCGCTCGGCGGGGGCGAGGAGCGCGCTCAGCTCTCGGGTTCGAGCGCGCTCGCGAGCGCGCGCGCCAGCTCGTCGAGCCGGGCGGGCTTGGCGATGACCGCGCGCACGCCGAGCCGCTCGGCCTCGGCGAGGTCCGCCTGCCGGAGGTAGCCGCTGGTGAGGAGCATCGGTACGTCCGGACGCACCGCGCGGATCGCACCCAGGAGCTCGAGCCCGTGCATGGACGGCATCGCCAGGTCGCTCACCACCACGGCGTACCCACGCGGGTCTGCTCGAAATGCCTCGAGCGCCGCCCCCGCGCTGGCGAACGTCGCGGGCGCGTAGCCGAGCTTGGTGAGGGCGCGCTCGGCGAGCAACACGAGCGCCTCTTCGTCGTCGACGAACAGCACCCGCTCGCCGTGACCGAGCGGTACCGCTCGGGGCGCGGCCGGCGCAGCGCGCCGATGGACCGGCTCGCCGCGCGCCGCGGGCAACCACGCATGGAAAGCCGCGCCCTCGCCCGGCACGCTCTCGACGACCAGCGCTCCGCCGTGACCGCGCACGATGCCGAGCGCGGTCGCGAGGCCGAGCCCGGTCCCCTCGCCCTGTGGCTTGGTGGTGAAGAACGGGTCGAAGATCCGGTCCACCACCTTCGGGTCGATCCCCGTGCCGTCGTCGGCCACCGTGAGCACGGCGTAGAGCCCCGGCGCGAGATCCGCGGGCTCGTCGCCGGCGCCGTTCCCGGACGCCAGCGTGCGCCGCGCGAGAGCCGCACCTCGATTCGCCCGGGACGCGCGCCGATGGCGTGCGCGGAGTTGGTGACCAGGTTGAGCAACACCTGGTGGAGCTGCGAGCCGTCCGCGAGCACGGGAGGGACGTCCGCGTCGAGCCGAAGGCCCAGCTCGGCGCTCGCCGGCAACGTGCGCCGGAGCATCCGCACCGCCTCCTCGACCACCTCGCTCACCGCGAGCACGGAGCGCTCCGCGCTCTGGCGCCTGCTGAAGGTGAGGATCTGCCGCACCAGCTCCGCGGCCCGCTGGCTGGCACGGAGCACCTCGGCGAGCGAGCGCTGCGTCGGATGGTCGTCCGGTAGGTCCGCGCGCGCCAGCTCGGCGTTCCCGGCGATCGCCACCAGCAGGTTGTTGAAGTCGTGAGCGATGCCGCCGGCGAGGGTGCCGAGCGCCTCCATCTTCTCGGCGCGCGCGAGCTTCTCCTCGGTGCGCTTGCGGTCGGTGACGTCGCGCATGAACGCGAGCGCGCCGTCGACGCCGTTCACGCGGTGGGGGATCGCCGAGAGCTCCGCCCAGAACACGGTGCCGTCGAGGCGCAGGAGCTGGTACTCGGCGGCGCTCAAGGCACGCCGCTCCTCGCGCAAGATGCGGATCCGCTCCGCGGCCTGGGCGTGAAATCGCGGCTCGACGCGCTTGAGCACCGGTTTTCCGACGAGCTGATCCGGGCTCTCGCAGCCGAAGAGCGCGAGCGCGAGCGGGTTGAGATAGGCGAAACAGCCGTCGCGCTGGGTGAAGATGCCGTCGGGAGCGCCCTCGACGAGGGCGCGGAAGCGCTCGTCCCGATCGAGCAGCTCGAGCTCCGGGACGGCACCGGGCGAGCCCGGACGAGGGTCGTGGATGTCGGTCATCGCAAGCGAGTGGCGCGGGACCGCTCCAAGAAAATCGGCGATCCAGATCACGGTATCACAGACCCATCCACCACTCCTCACAGCGGCCGAGACCGCTCGATCCATCGAAAACCGAGCGCATGAGGCGGTGACTTCTCCATCCAAACTCCGACGGAAAGTTAGTCCCGACATACCACACAACACTCATCACACCGGTGACCGGCCGGAGCCGCGGCGGAACCTCCGCCGCGCTCGCGGGGCAGGAGCGCGGCGGACCCGAAGGCGCATCCGGACGGCCATCACCGATCGGGACTCCTCCAGCGCCGCCGGGCGGGCTTCGCTCGCCGAGCCTCAGCCCGATGGACGAGCCCCCTCGCCTTCGAGGGCGACGGCGACCGCGCGCGCGAACTCCTCGAGGCGGGTCGGCTTGGCGAGGAGCTCGGTCACCCGCAAGCGGTCCGCCTCCTCCACGTCGCACTGCTGGAGAAAGCCGCTGCTGAGCACGATCGGCAGATCGGGCCGCACCTCGCGCACCGCGCGCACCAGCTCGAAGCCGCTCATCTGCGGCATCGTGAGGTCGGTGATCAGCAGATCGATGGCCTCCGGCTGCTCACGGACCGCCTCGAGCGCCGCCACCGGATTGCTGAAGACCCTCGGGCGATACCCGAGCTGCTCGAGCGCTCGCGACGCGAACGTCGTGAGCGGCTCCTCGTCGTCCACGAAGAACACGCGCTCGCCGTGCCCGCGTGGCAACCGGCTCGCGCCGCTCGGCCGCACGGTGGCCGCGGCGCAAACGGCGGTCGGCGCCGCGGGCAGCCACACCTGGAACGTGGCACCGCGACCCAGCTCGGAGGCGACCCTGATCGCGCCGCCGTGGTCGCGGACGATCCCGTGCACGGTCGAGAGCCCCAGCCCGGTGCCTTGCCCTTGCGGCTTGGTGGTGAAGAACGGATCGAAGATGCGACCCAGCACCGCGGGGTCGATCCCCGCACCGTCGTCGGCCACGGCGACCACCGCATACGCGCCGGGAGGCAGCTCGGGCGGCGCCTCTCCGCCCCGGCCGCTCGCCACCGTCGCGGCCCCGAGCCGGACCTCGATGGCGCCGCGGCGCGACCCGATCGCGTGCGCCGCGTTCGTCACCAGGTTGAGGATCACCTGGTGGAGCTGGGACGGGCTCGCCATCACCTCGGGTGCATCCGCATCGGTCGTGAGCGTGAGCGCGACGTTGGCCGGCAAGGTCGAGCGCAGCATCTGCACCGCCTCGCGGAGCAACGCGGCGAGCGGCGTCCGCACCCGTGACGAGCCCTCCTTGCGCGAGAACGCCAGGATCCGCCGCACCAGATCGGCGGCGCGGGCGCTGGCCCGCAGCACCTCGGCGAGAAACGGCTGGACGGGCGCGTCGCGGGGCAGCTCGGCCTGGGCGAGCTCGGTGTTGCCGATGATCGCGACCAGCAGGTTGTTGAAGTCGTGCGCGACGCCGCCCGCGAGCGTGCCGAGGGCCTCCATCTTCTGGGCGCGCGTGGCGCGCTCCTCGGCCAGTTTGCGCTCCGTCACGTCGATCAGGTGCCCGAACCACTGCGACCCGCCGTCCGCGGTGGGCTCGCCGATGGCGCTGACCTCCAGCCACCGCTCCCCTCTCGTGGGATGGAGGAGCCGGAACTCGTCGCGCCAGGGCGCACCGTCCGCGCGCGCGTGGCCCACCTTGTCGAGCAGCGGACCGCGATCGTCGGGGTGGATCCGCTCCTCGACCCCGGCAGCGCTCGCGGCGAGCGCCTCGGCAGGAAGCCCGACCAGCTCCGCCATGCGCGGGCTCACGTACGGGAAGCGCGCCGAGCCGCTCGCGTCCATGTGGAAGGAGTAGATCGCTCCCGGCGCCGTCGCCGCGACCCGCGCCAGCAGCGCTTGCTCCGCGGCGAGCGCCTCGAGCACGCGATGCGCGTCGTCGACGTCGGTGTTGGCGCCGAACCAGCGCTCGACCCGTCCGTCCGAACCGCGCAGCGCGACGGCGCGGCAGTCGAACCACCGATACGAGCCATCGCGGCGCCGAAACCGCGCCTCGTGAGCCACGGGGGTGCCGGCCGCGAGCGCCGCGCGCCAGGCGGCGGCGAGCCCGTCGCGATCGTCCGGGTGGACCGCGGCCGTCCAGCCGAGCCCGAGCGCGCTCCCCACGTCCATCCCCGAATATTCACACCAGCGCGCGCTCACGAAGTCGCAGGCTCCATCGGCTCGCGAGGTCCACACGAGCTGCGGCAGCGACTCGATCACCTCGCGGAAGCGCGCCTCGCTCTCGGCCAGCGCCCGGTCGCTGAGCGCCTTGGCACGCCCCCCGGCGAACACGGCCACGCACAGCACGCCGAGGAGGACGGCCGCCGCGCCACCCACCCACCGGAACGTTCGATCGAGCGCCGCGCCGCGCTCGCGCAGCTCGCTCCGGATCGCCTCGTCGAGACGTACCGCCTCGCGGTCGAGCTGATGGGCACCGATGCGAAGCGCCGCGAGCGCGTCTCGCGGGGGCTCGCCCGCGCCGAGCGCCTGCAAGGTCGCGCGCAGCTCGGCGATCCGCTCCAGCACCTCCGTCGAGGCGGACGTCCCACGGCCGAGCCGGACGCCCGCGTCCTCGAGCTCGGTGATCGCCTGCTCGACGAGCGCCAGCCCCTCGGTGCGACCGAACGGGGCCCCGGGCTCCGCCGCCAGGACGACGTGCAGGGTGCCCTGCGCCAGGTCGAGCCGGGCGCGACCGAACTGGTCGAGGACCTCGAACGAGCGCGTCACGACGCCGTGCTGCGCGACGTAGAGGGTGGCGATCGCGCCGCACACCAGCACCGACACCGCCACGGCCGCCCAGGTCCACCCGAGGGGGCCCTCCGTCCACCACCGGCGCAGCCGCGTCGTCACGTTCGCGGCTCCTCGGAACGCTCGCCAGGAGATCCGCGGTGCGGACCAGGCCGGGGAGCTCCTCGTCGGTGAACCCGAAGCGGACGAGCAGCGTGCGGTGCTCGGGGCTGCCGACGTAGCGCGCCAGCACCTGGTTCCAGCGCTCGCGCAGGGACCGGTCGGCGGGCCGGAACGCGAAGGCCCCATAGCCCAGGAGCCCGACCGTGTCGACGCGCGGCTGGCGGAAGGGCGCCACGATCTCCGTCTCGCCTGCCGCAGGCGACGCCGCCATGCGCCGCAGGGTGAGCGCGGAGAGCGCGAGAGCATCCGCCGCCCCCGTCTCGACCGCGGCGCGCCCGGTGGTGGCGTCCGGGACCCTCACCAGCCGCCGTTCGGCGAGCCCCATCCGCCTGAGCAGCCCCTCCTCGACCGAGCCGGTGAGCACCGCGACCTCGAGGCCCTCGCGCGCGATCGCGTCCTCGTACGCGTGGATCCCGAGCGGGTTGCCGCGCCGCACCAAGAGCCCCTGACGGACGTGGAAGGTGGGCTCCGAGAACGCCACCCGCCGTGCCCGCTCCGGGGTGATGAACATGCCCGCCGCCACCACGTCGAAGCGGCCCGCGAGCAGCTCGGGCACGAGCCGGCCGAACTCCGTCTGCACCCACACGACCCGGCGGATACCGAGCACCTCGGCGACGTGGCGCGCGACCTCGACGGACTCACCGGTGACCCGCCCCTGACGATCGACGAAGGCGTACGGCGCCTCGACCGCGTAGCCGATCCGCACCTGCTCGAGAGCGGTGCGGCGCGCGGCGCCGGGAGGCCTCGCGCCGCCGTGGTCACAAGCGGCGCCCGCCGCGACCCATCCCAGCGCCGTGATCCCCACCAGCAACCGGTTTCGCCACCGCGTCGGCACGACAGCCAGCATGGAGGCGCCCCGTGTCCTCGGAGTCGGCGCTCGGGTGGAGCGCGAAACCACCACCCTAACATAGTGTGATTTCGGCGCGTCTGGCGCCTTTCAGCGCACCATTGCTCGAGGATCCGCGGCGGAATACCAGACGCGCTTCCGTGAGATCGGCTACACGCTCCGGGCGCCCCTCGGAAGAGGCGGGCGCAACTCCGCGGCCTCACCCGGGCTCGTCGCGCTCGAGGCGCTTGCCCAGCGAGACGCTCGCGTCGTCGACGTAGCCGAGCGCGGCGTAGAAGCCGAGGGCCGCGGGGTTGTCGCGGCGTACCTGGAGGTTGAGCTTCGGACAGCCGAGCGCGCGCAGCCGGACCTCGACCTCGTCCATGAGCCGGCGGCCGAGCCCGGCGCGCCGGATCGAGGGGTCGACGGCCAGGTAGTTCACCCAGCCACGGTGCCCCTCGTAGCCGGCCATCACGGTGCCGACCACCTCGCCGTCGCGCTCGGCGACCAGGAAGAGCTCGCGCTGCACACGTAGCTTCCGGGCGATGTCCTTGCGCGGGTCGTTCCACGGCCGCGTCAGCCCAGAGCGCTCCCAGAGCGCCACGACCGCCTCGGTATCGCGCTCCTCGAACGGCCGGACCCGCAGGTCGGTCACCGCTGGAGCTCCGCGAGCGGGTCGGCGACGGAGAGGCTGTGGGGAAATCGACGTGACCCCGGCGCTCGCGGGGGGACGGAGCCCCCCGCGCTACGAAGACCGCTGTAGCGACGGGGGTTCCACCCCCCGTCGCCGGCTTCACGCGGCCTCGTGAGCACGCCCCGAATCGAAGGATTCACAGGCTCGGGCCGCCGACGCTCCGGGACATCGGCACGGCTCATCTCGTCCACCGCCGTCTTCACCCGTGCTGCCAGACGCGGTGCATGAGGCTGCGCTGGCCGAAGAGCGCCAGCCGATCGAGCGCCTCGACGTCATCGTCGCCGAGGCGCCAGCCGAGCGCCCGGCGTTCTGCTCGGCCTGGCCCGCGTTCTTGGCCCCGGGGATGGGCACCGCGCCCTTCACCATCAGCCAGTTGAGCGCCACCTGCGCCGGGTCTTGCCGCCTGCCTTCTCGCCGATGCGCCGCAAGGCACCGACGATCCGGTCCACCGCTTCGGGAGCGTGGTTCGAGAAGTTGCGGCGCCCCGGCGGCGGGTTCGCCGCCGAGTACTTACCGGTGAGCCGCCCCTGGCCGATCGGGGAATACGCGAGCAGGATCACCCCCAGCTCCCTGCACGCGCCGAGCAGCCCGACGGTCTCGGGCATGCGCCGGAGCAGCGAATACTCGACCTGGTTGCTCGCGAGCGGCACGCCTCGCTTCGCGAGCTCGCGATGGATCGCGCGCAGCTCGCGCTCCGAGTAGTTCGAGACACCGACCGCCTTCACCAGACCCGCCTTGTGCGCGTCGGCGAGCGGCGCCGCGAGCGCCGAGGCCGGCGCGAAGCTGATCGGCCCGTGGATCTGGTAGAGGTGGACGGAGGAGCGCTCGAGGCGCTCGAGCGACGCGTCGAGCGAGGCGCGCAGCTTGGTCGCGAACGGGCGCCGCCACGGGAACGGCACGAACTTGGTCGCGATGACCGCGCGCTCGCTGAGCGCCGGCTCGGCCTTGGCGAGCCGCGCCAGGATGCGCTCGCTCTCGCCGTGGCCGTAGCCCTCGGCGGTGTCGAAGAACGTGACCCCGAGCTCGATCGAGCGCACGTAGGCGGCGCGGATGCTCTCGAAGCCGAGGTCTTCGTCGTAGCCCTGGTAACCCCAGGTCTCGGTGTCGCCCCACGCCCACGTGCCGACGCCGAGCGGTGGGATCGCCACCGAGCTGCCGGCGAGGGTGAGCGTCGACTGGGCGGTGATCGGTTCGCTGGCCACGGGGTCTCCTCCGGCGCGCGCACGCGCCGCACTCACGGTCGCCGGGCTCCGCTCGCGATCGCGAGGTGCAGCGCCGGGGAGAGCGGAACGTAACGCCGCTCGCCGTCGTCGCGAAGATAGAGCGGATCCTCGACCCGCGCCGGATCGAAGCCCTCGTCGCGCAGCTCGACCTTGCGCTGCTTGAGGGTACCGGTGACCGCGAGGCTCGCCACCTGGCGCACGAACACGGGACGTGCGAACGCCGGCAGGTTCTCGGTCACGTGCGACCACAGCGCGGCACCGTCGAGCGCGCCGCCGTCCTTCACCACCACCGCCGCCATGCCCGCGCGGCCGTCGGCCCCTGGCACCGCGACGCCGTAGACCGTGCTCTCGGCGATGCCAGGCGCCTGGTTGAGGGTATCGGCGACCTCCTGCGTCGCGACATTCTCGCCCTTCCAGCGGAAGGTGTCGCCGAGGCGATCGACGAAGAAGTAGTAGCCGTCGCGGTCGCGGGTCAGCAGGTCGCCGGTGCGAAACCACGCGTCCCCGGGGCGGAAGGCGTCCCGCACCAGCTTGCGCTCGCTCTGCTCGCGGTCGACGTAGCCGTCATAGGAGATGAGCCCCCGGCCGACGCGGCCGAGGAGCTCGCCGGGCTCGCCGTCGAGGCACTCGATCAGCCGGCCGTCGGCGCCCCGCGCCAGCTCGCCGGTGGCACCATCGAGCTTCGCGAGCCGCGCGCCGCCGTGCTGGAACGGGTAACACCGCCCCACCGAGCCGGGGCGGTTGCCGCGGTTCATCATCGTCACGTTGGCCTCGGTGGCGCCGTACATCTCGAAGATCCGCGCCACCCCGAAGCGCTCCTGGAACGCCTTCCACACGTCCGGGCGCATGCCCGCGCCCGCCGCGACCCGCAGGCGGTGGTCGCGGTCGGCGGCGCTCGGCGGCTGCGCCAGCAGGTAACGGCAGAGCTCCCCCACATACACGAACATGGTGGCTCCGTGGCGGCGCACGTCGGGGAGGAACTCGCGGGCGCTGAACATCCGCCGCGACGCGAACGCTCCCCCCGCGCGCAACGCCACCGAGAAGCCCACGAAGTTCGACTGGCCGTGGTAGAGCGGCAGCGGCGCGTAGACGCAGTCGTCGCGGCCGATGCCGAAGAGCCCCGAGAGCGCGATCCCGCCCATCGTGAAGCGCATGTGACGGATGATCGCGGGCTTGGGATAGCCCGTGGTGCCGGACGTGTAGATGTAGAGGAAGACGTCGCCGCCGCGGACGTCGGCGGTGGGCGGTGGCCGCTCGTCGGCGGCGGCGAGCGCCGCGTCGAGCGACTCGAGGCCTGGCGGCAGCGCGGCCGCGTCGCCCTCGGCGAACACCGGCACCCGGCGGCGGATGGCGGCGAGCGCCGGGACCGCGGCCGCATCGGCGACCACCAGCCTGGGCTGGCCCGCTTCCAGCACGTGCTCGAGGGCCGCGCCGACCAGGTGGTGGTTCACCAGCGCCGCCACCGCGCCGAGCTTCGCCGCGGCGGCCTCCGCCATGAGGAAGGACGGCGAGTTCTGCATGACGAGCGCGAACACGTCGCCCTTGCGCACGCCCTCGCGGCGGAGGTGGTCGGCGAAGCGGTTCACGCCGCGCTCGAACCCGGCGTAGCTCACGGTCTCGTCCTCGAACTTGAGCAGCGTCGCGTCGCCGAGGCGCTCGGCCTGGCGCGGCACCAGCGTGGCGCAGGTGTCGCGGCCCTCGGCGGACGCGCGCCTCAGGGCGAGCGACATGCGCGCGAAGGTCGGGATCTCGACCAGGTCCTGGATCAACCAGCGCAGGCGCATGGTCGGCGGCATCTCGGGGCGAGGGTGGGAAGGCGCGAACGCGGGAGCGAACGAGTGACCGACGTTCCTACCAAGCGCATCGGCCGAGGCCAAGGTCTTTCGCCGCGCGGCCACGCCAATTGCCGCGCCCACGGCCGATCGCGTAGCTCACGCGCCATGCCGCCGCCCGCCGCTTCGCCCGTGGTCGCCCTCGGGATCCCGGGGATCGCGCTCGCCCTGGCGGTGGCGTTCGTGGCCGGCTGGGCGCGCGCCGGTGGCCGCGTGCTGCCGGCGGCGGCCGGAGTCGCCGCCTGGCTCACGCTCACCGCCGCAATCGCGCTCTCGGGCGTGCTGGCGCGCTTCGACGTCCGTCCGCCCACCGTCCTGCCCTTCATGCTCCTCGTGGTCGGCGCGGCCCTCGGCCTCGGCTTCTCGGCCCTCGGCGAGCGCCTGGCCCGCGCGCTGCCGCTCGCGTGGCTGGTGGGGATCCAGGGCTTCCGGCTCCCGCTCGAGCTCGTCCTGCACCGGGCCGGCCGCGAGGGTGTGATGCCGGTCCAGATGTCCTTCTCCGGCTGGAACTTCGACATCGTCACCGGGATCACGGCGCTCGCGCTGGCGCCGCTGATCGCGAGCGGACGCGCGCCGCGCGCGCTGGTGGTGGCGTGGAACGCGCTCGGGCTCGCGCTGCTGGCCGCGATCGGCATCATCGCCGTGGCCTCCGTGCCGGCGCTCCACGCGTTCGGCACGGCGCCGGAGCGGCTCAACACCTGGGTCGCCTACTTCCCGTACGTGTGGCTGCCGGCCGGACCGGTGGCCTTCGCGCTCGCCGGCCACGTCATCGTGGCGCGCCGCTTGGCTCGGACCCCGCGCGTCTGCCTATGATGGTGATCCGCACGGTCGGCGTCGCGCTCGCCAGTGGCTAGGCACGGGGCGCGCTCGCCGCGAGCGCGAACCACTCCAGGCATCCTCTTCCGTCATGGGACTTTGGTCGCGAGTGAGAGGCCGGAAGGGTCGGTCGACCGACGCCGCCGAGGTGGTGCCGCGTCTCTTCGCCGATCCCGAGCCCGGGCAGGCTCGCGCTCCCGGCCCCGCTCCGGCGGATCCGGCGCCCGCAGCCGATGACGGCGCGAGCGCCGGGGCGCCTCCGCCCGCGGAGCGCGACGCCGCTGCGCCGCCGAGCCTCGCCCAGCTCGTCGAACGCCGGATGGACCGCCTCTTCGGCGACGCCGGCGGCGCCATCGCGGTCGCTTCCGCGGACGACCCCGAGGGCGGCCCGTTCGACGAGGACTCGACCACCGACCTGATCTCGAACCTCGGCCCCACCGTGGTCGCGGAGCCCGCCGAGCCCGACGCGGTGCGGATGTTCTGCGAGATCACCCGCTCCTACATCGCGCCGGTGCGCCGCTTCATCGAGCAGCTCCGCCGCGCCCCGGCGCCCGCCGCCGGGCTCGACCTCCACCGCCCCGCGATGGAGATGGTGGTGCGCGCCGCGGAGCGGCTGCCGGTCGGCGACCTGGTGTCCCGGCTGTCGCGCTTCACCGCCGCGCTGCAGGGCGCCGTCGAGAGCCGCGAGCGCACCATCGACGAGCCGCACCGCGCCCGCATCCTCGACGCCTACGCCGCCCTCGAGCGCGCGCTACCCGCGGCCTTCCGGATCGAGGAGGGCGGCAACCCGGCCGAGGACGTGATCCTGCTCTCGCTGCTGCGCCAGATCCCGGACGTCGGCACCGTCACCCTCGACAAGATCTTCGGCGCCGGCCTCACCTCGATCGAGCAGTTCGCCGAGGCCACGCCGCGCGACCTCGCGGTCACCGCGGGCATCTCGGAATCGCTCGCGACGCGGATCTGCGTGCGCGTCCAGGGCTACCTCATGTCGCGCACCCCCCTCGACGACGGCGCGGCGCGCGCCGAGGCCGGCGCCAAGCTCGGCGCGCTCGTCGCCGAGCTGCGCGAAGCTCACAAGGCGTACGAGGCGCTACGCCGCGAGGACCGCGTGCGCTGGGCGCACCGCCGCCGCCGCCTCGACCTCTCGCTCGCGATCCAGGTGGCGCTCGCCGAGCTCGGCGAGCGCGGCCTCCTCGATGCGCTCGCTCCGCTTCCCTACGAGAAGCGGCTCGATCGACTGGCGCGCTACGTGGAGTCGATCGGCGGCAAGGTGCCGCGCCCGCCCGTGCGGGGAGCGTGACGGAGCTCCCCGCACGGGCGGCACCGGAGGACCACGAAGATGATCACCCGCTCCGCACAGAACGTCCTTCGCGACCTCGAGGTCGCGGGCTCCCTCGAGCGCGCCAACCTGGCGGGACTCGAGCTCCAGGGCATCTCCATTCCCAAGGCCAACCTCGCGCGCGCCGATCTGCGCGGCGCCAACCTCGCGGGCGCGGACCTGCGCGGCGCCGACCTCTCGAGCGCCAACCTGCGCGAGGCGAACCTCACCGAAGCCCTCCTCGAGGGCGCCAAGCTGCGTCACGCCGACCTCGAAGACGCCAACCTCTCGAAGGCGGCGCTGCGCGGAGCCGACCTCGCCGCCGCCAATCTCGAAGGCGCGAATCTCGAGCGCGCGAGCCTGGTGAACGCGCGCCTCGAGCGCGCGGTGCTGATCGACGCCAACGTCGGCAAGGGCGACCTGGGCGGCGCGCGCTGCCGCGGCGCCGACTGGAACGCGGCCTACCTGGGCGGCGCGATCCTGCGCGGCTCGGACCTGGCGCGGGGCAATCTCCAGGCGGCCAATCTCGAGGAGGCGGACCTCACCGACGCCGACCTGCGCGACGCCAACCTCTCCACGGCGGTGCTCACCGGCGCGGTCCTCGACGGCGCGCGCGTGTTCGGCGCGGCGCTCAGCGAGGTCCAGCTCGAGTCGTCGAAGACCCTGTGGGTGGACCTGAGCGCGAGCGGCGATCGCACCGAGAAGGCGGAGCGCGCCAAGCTCGGTGGTTTCCCGCGCCTCGCGCTGCTGCGCGCGGCCGGCAGCGGCACGGACGCGGCGGGCGCCGGTGAGGGGGGTCCCTCCGCGCAGGCGCTGGCGGCGGCCGCGCCTCCCGCCGCACCGGTGGTGCTCGAGCCCGGCGCGCGCTTCTTCGGGCGCGGCGATGTGTTGCGCAACGCCGAGCTGGTGTTCGCGCCGGGCGCGGTGATCACGGTCGAGGGCACCTTCGACCGCTGCCAGCTCCACCTCGGCGAGGGGACGCGCCTCGAGGTCGGCCGGAGCGGATCGCTGGTCGCGTGCAAGATCCTGGGCGCAGGCCACGTGATCGTCCTCGGCCGGCTCACCAACGACGGCGGCGACGGCGCCGAGACCACCGCGCGGGTGCTGCGCGTCGCGGCGGGCGGCTTCGCCGCGGGACGGGTGCGTCAGCCCGACGGCGGGACGCGCTTCGGCTTCGAGCCGGGCTGCGTGCTGCGGCTGGAGATCGAGTGATGAGCGGCGAGAGCGGGCCCGACGCGAAGGTCGGGAAGGTGGAGGCGAACGTGAACGCCAAGCCGAGCACAGTCACGGTGATCGCCGCGGGGACCGAGCTCCAGGGCACGCTCTCGGCGAGCGTGGCGGTGGCGATCGAGGGCCAGTTCGTGGGCGACGTGAGAGCGCCGGCCCTCACGGTGGCGGCGGGGCGCCGCGGTGCGCGGGCGGATCGAGGTCGACGACCTCGACTCGGCCGGCCAGCTGCGCGGCGAGGTGCGGGCACGGCGGGCGCGGCTCGCGGGGCGCGTCGAAGACGGCACCGTGATCCAGGCCGAGAGCCTCGACGTCCCGCTCGGCGAGGACGCTGGCGGCGCGCTCGCCGCGGGGCTGGTTCTCGGCCGCTGCACCCTGCACGTCGGCGGCGAGGCGTAGGCGGCGCGCGGCCTCGCCGGCGGGCTCACGCCGGCCCGATCCACCCTCCACTCGGAGGGCGGTGCGCCGCGTGCCCGGCGATCCGAACGACCGTACGCGCCGGCGGCCACCGCGCCGATCCCCGCACGGCCCGCACCGCTACGGCAGTCGCCGCAACGCGGACGGTGGGAGCACCTCAGCGGCGCGGGTTGCGCGGCACAGTTGCCGGGCTGGCGTGTAGCTCGTCGCGAGCAGGACGTAGCCCCCTCCCGCTCGCCACGTCGGCGACGGTGCTCGCGCCGAGCCGACGGCCCGCGCCAGCCGTGGTCGCCGCCCCCACCGTCCTCGGGCCTGATCTGGCGGCCGACCAGCGCCCCCGGCAGCGCCCCGATCATCACGATGGCGAAGGCCCGGGGCGCTCGCCCCCGTGCGATCCCCCCTCACCGCCCCCCCCCCCCCCCCCCCCACCCCCGGCTGCCGCCGGCGCCCCGTTGCCGCCACCCCCACCAGGACGCCCCCCGTCGGCTCGGCGACGGCGTAGGACCTTGCGCGCTTCGCCCGGCACGCCGAGCTTCCGCGGCGAGCCCCTCCGGCCGACGGCGAGCAGCACGTGCGCCGCGTCGAAGCTGCCGGCCTCCGTCACCACCGTGAAATTGGCCGGCTGGCGGACGACCTCGGTGACTCGTTCGCCGACCCGGATCGCCACGCCGGCGCCCCTCGCCCCCCCCCCTCCCTTCCCCCGGGGGCCCCCCGGGCCCCCCCCCCCGCCCGGGGGCGGGGGGGGGGTGCGTCACCACCATCTTGCGCCGCGGTAGTGATAGATGGTGCCCCGATCTGCCTGCTCGGGGTCACGTAGCGAGGCCTGCGCCTGCGCGGCGACGACGCCAGGCCGGCCGGGCCGGCGCCGACGATCGCCACATAACGCGCCGCCGCCCCGCCCCGGCGCCGCCCCCGCCGTCGCCCCGGTCCCGCCTGAGCACCCTGCAGGTCTCACCAGGCCCATGCCACCGAGCTCACCGGCGATGTACACACCCGCCACGTTGCTCTCGATCCGCGCGCTGACGGGCGGGATCTCGACGCCGCGCCGCCGAAGACGAGCTCGATGGCGTCGGTCGGACAGGCCGCCTGGCAGGCGCCGTGTCCGATGCAGCGCGACGGGTCGATGAGGACGGCCCGACCCTCGACGACGCCGAGCACACCGCCTTCGGGGCAAGCCGGCACACAGGCCGCGGTCCCGAGGCAACGCCGCGGATCGATCACCGGGTGGAGCGACGGCGGTTCGTCGAGCCCGCTGCGGATGGCGCGGTCGAGGACCTCGCGCGACTCCCGCTCGTGGCGCCGGCCGAGCCGCCAGAAGGCGAGGATCGAGAACGCGATCGCGACCAGGAAGACCAGGAGTTGAGGTCGCATCAGCGACTCGAGCGGTGGTTGGAAGGCTGCTGAAGAATGCGCGCGCCAGAGGCGCGCCGATGAGCGAAGCGAATCAGCTTGGGGGTGGGGTCCCGCAGAAACCGGGCTTCTTGCGGGGTGGGGGTCTGGAACGGACCACCGAGGGGCATCCCAGGCGCGAAAACTGCCTCTGCGAGCTTCCAGCAGGCTGTCAGTCGTCGTCACCACCGCGCCCCCGGCCTCGCCCAGCCCCGTCCGCCGCCCCGCGGTCCTCGTCGCCTCCGCCACCACGCTCGACCGCCTCGTCGTCGCCGGAACGATGGCAACGTACGCAATCCTCGAAGCGGGTGATGCCCTCCTCGAGGTGCTCGGCGGCGATCCGCGCCGGCGAATGCCGTGGCATCCGTGCAGGTGTAGCCCGTAGCCGCGCGGGGGCACGTCCGGCAATCGGCCGGGGTGCGCGGCGTCGAAGACGGGCGCGCGTGGTCGAAGGTCGCCGGCCGCCAGGCCGACGCCCACGCCCCCCGGCCGCCCCACCCGCCGCCCCCCCGCAGCGATCCCCGCACCGGGCGCCTTGCCCACCCGCGTGACGCCACGGACAGCACCGGTCCTCGAACCGCGCCGGCTTCCAGCCCCCGAGCTCGCGCAGCGATCCCCGCCTCGCGGTGCAGCGCGTCCGCCGGCGCGCCTTCGTGGCACTCGGCGCAGCGCTCGCGCGACGCCACGGACAGCACCCGTGCTCGAACCGCGCCGGCTTCCAGCCCGCCACCCGTGGCAGCCTGGCGCGATCCCCCGCCTCGCGGTGCAGCGCTCCGCCGGCCGCGCCTTCGCGTGGCACTCGGCGCGCTCGCGCGACGCCACGGACAGCACCCCGTGCTCGAACCGCGCCGCTCCGCCCGCCACCCGTGGCAGCTCGCGCAGCGATCCCCGCCTCGCGGTGCAGCCGTCCGCCGGCGCGCCTTCGCGTGGCACTCGGCGCAGCGCTCGCGCGACGCCACGGACAGCACCCCGTGCTCGAACCGCGCCGGCTTCCAGCCCGCCACCTCGTGGCAGCTCGCGCAGCGATCCCCCGCCTCGCGGTGCAGCGCGTCCGCCGGGCGCGCCTTCGCGTGGCACTCGGCGCAGCGATCGCGCGACGCCGCCGACAGCACGCCGTGCTCGAAGCGCGCCGGCTCCAGCCCGCCACCCTGGCAGCTCGCGCGCGTGGCACGGCGCGCATCGCCCGGCAGTGCTCGTGACAGCCGGCGCATCGCCGCCGCCCGGGTCGGCAACGCATGCTCGAACGAGCCCAGCGCGAGCGGCGCCGAGAAACCGCGGTGCTCGGTATGACATCGCATGCAGTCCGGCTCGAGGAGTGCGTCGTGGAACGGCACCGCGTGGGCGCGCCGCGAGGGCTGCCCTCGGGTATCGACGACGCCGATCCGCGCCGCCTCGTGGCACCGCGCGCAGCGCCGGCGATCGGCGCCGAAGAACGCGCGATGGCAGGTGAAGCAGTCGTCCGCGAGCGCGTCGTGACCACGCGAGAGGTCTCCCGGGCTCACCGAGGTCTCCGGAAAGACCACCACCAGCGACCCGTACGCGACGAACAACACGGCGAACAGGAGCGCGATCCGGCGCACGGCTCAGCCCAGGACCAGCACCGTGAGGATGTGGAGCAGCGCCAGCACCGCGAAGTTGATCGCGACCGGTAGATGGACGACGCGCCAGGTCTCGAGCGCGCGGACCGCGAGCGCGTCGGCGAACAGGCGACGGTCGGCTTCCTCGGCCCCCCCCGCCGCGCTGCGCGCCGCGGGCGTGCCTCCCCGAGCAGGTACTCGCCCACCATGCCGCTCAGCACCGCGGCGAGCATCGCGGCCACCGCCAGCCACGGCAGCAGCGCGTGCATGTGAACGCCCGCGTGGACGAGGATCGCGAGCGAACCCGACCAGGCGAGCGCTTCGTGGAGCCGCAGCAGCCCGCGCGGTGATCCGCCCAGCCCGCGCTTGCGCAGCGAGTAGGCGAAGGAGATCCCGATGAGCCCGGTCCTGACCGGCCTGAGCAGCCAGCCGGCCGCGCAGGCCGAGCGTGCAGCAGCCGATCCAGGCCGATCGCGGCCGCGACCAGCACGGCGAACGCGACGATCAGGGTGGCGCCGCGACGCGCGACGGTGGCTCGGGGCATGGCGGATCACGAGCGAGCTTCGGCCCACCCGCGACGATGCACCAAGCGTGCCGGGTGGACGAGCGCACGGTCTTCGTGACGGGCAAGCTCGGGTTACCTACCGATGGCCGCACACGCGCGGCGCCGGCGCGTCGGACGGCATGGCGGGCGCGCCGGTTTCACTTCGGTAACAGACCGCGTCGTGCCGTCACGAACGTGGGAGTTCACCCCGGCATCGGACCGCACTACCATGGCGCGATGCCCCCCCCCGCCCTCACCGCCCGGGACGTCCGATGAGCTACGTCGACGCGATGTGGGTCCACCGCCCGTGCGGGCGCGCGTTCCTGTTCGGCTTTCTGGTGATCTCGCTCGCCGAGCGCGGCGGGCTCGGCACGCTGACGTGGCTCGCGATCGGCACGTTCGTGGGCTGGCTCGCGGAGGCCGTCAGCATCCGCACCCGGTTCCCGTTCGGGATGTACAGCTACCACCCGTCGAACTTCCCCGACGAGCTGTGGCTCGGGGGGGTCCCGCTCTTCGCGAGCCTGAGCTTCGCGTTCCTGAGCTACTTCGCGTTCACCGCCGCGCGCACGCTCCTCGGCCGCATCGAGGGCCGCGGCGCCGCCGTGCGGCGGGTGCCCGACGCGGCGCTCGACGGGTCGCCGCGCGTGGCCGCCGCCTGCGCCGCGATCACGGTGTGGCTCGACCTCGTCATCGACCCCGTCAGCCTGCTCGGCCCCTACTGGTTCCTCGGCGACCTCTACCACTATCACTCGCCGGCGCTGCACTTCGGTGTGCCGCTCACCAACTACGCCGGCTGGTTCGTGACGTGCGCGACGGTGGCGCTCCTCAACCAGCGCGTCGACGCGCTCCTCGCACGCCGCGGCCTCGGCCCGCGCGAGTCCTTCCGGCTGCCGTTCCTGCCGGTGCTCGGCATCGTCGCGTGTGGCGGCGTGTTCCTCTTCATCGTCGCGATCACCGCACATCTGGTGTTCTCGGGCGTGCTGCCGCCCGCGGTGCCGACCGCCGCGCTGCTCACCAACGGCCTGGTCTTGACGGTGGCCTTCGCCGCGCTCGCGAGCGTGCGGCTGCTGCCGGCAGCGAGCTCCGCGCCGGTCGCCGAGGCGCGCTCCGCGCACGCCGCCGTCGACCCCTTCGACGAGGTCGGGCGCCCATGACCGCGCCCGCCACGCTGCGCGCCGAGCCGGGTCCCACGGCGCGCCCGATCCCGCGCCATCGCGGGATTCCGTGGATCGGGGCGCCGCGCGAGATTCTGAGCCACCCGGGGCGCTACCTCCTCGAGGGCTACCGGCGTCTCGGACCGGTCTTCCGCTTCCAGATCTTCGGCATGGAGATGGTGGCGCTGATCGGGCCCGACGCGAACCGGCTGGTGATGACCACCCACCGCGAGAAGCTCTCGCACGCCGAGGGCTACCGCATCGTGCGCGACGCCCTGGGCGACGGGCTGCTGTTCCAGGACGGCGAGACGCACCGCCGGAACCGCGCCCCCATGATGCCGGCGTTCCACCAGCAGGGTGCAGCGCTACTTCGACGTGATGCTCGAGGTGACGCGCGCGCACCTCGAGCGCTGGGCGAGCGAGCGCCACGGGCTCGCGCTCGAGCGCTTCCGCGACCTGACCTTCGAGATCATGGCGCGCCTCGTGCTGGGCGTGGACGCGGGGCTCGATCTGGCGCGGCTGCGCCAGCTCAACGACGAGCTCGCCCGCGGTGCCATCTTCTTCCCGCGCGTCGACGTGCCGTTCACCCCCTACGGCAAGGCGCTGCGCGCCCTCGACGAGCTCAAGCGCCAGCTGCGCGGCGTGGTGCGCGCGCGCCGCGACACCCCTTCCACCGACGCCCTCGGGCGCCTCATCGCCGCGCGGGACGAGAGCGGTGCGGCGCTCTCCGAGGACGAGCTGGTCGAGCAGTGCGTGATCCTGACCTTCGCGGGCCACGAGACCACCGCCTCGATGCTCGCGAGCCTGGCGCTCGCGCTGCGCGACCATCCGCCGTGGGAGGCGCGGCTGCGCGACGAGCAGCACCGCGTGCGCGGCGAGGCGCCGCTCGCCCTCGCCCACCTCGACGAGCTCGATCTGCTCGACGCCACCCTCAAAGAAATCGAGCGCATGTGGCCGCCGATCAGCATGTGCCAGCGCGGCGTGCTCGAGCCGATCGAGTTCCAGGGCTACACCCTCGATCCCGGCACCACGGTCAGCTACTCGCCCTGGGCGAGTCACCGCATCGCCGAGATCTTCGCCGATCCCGACCGCTTCGACCCCGAGCGGTTCCTGGCGCCGCGCCGCGAGCACCGCGCGGCGCCGCACGCGCCCTACGCGCTGGTCGGCTTCGGCGGTGGCGCGCGGCTCTGCATCGGGCAGGCGTTCGCGCTCCTCGAGGCCAAGATCGTCGCGTCGCTCGTGCTCTCCGAGTACGCGCTGCGGGTCGAAGCCGGCGATCCGCGCCTCAAGTACGTGCCCACGCTCCACCCCGAGAGCGGGCTGCCGGCCACCCTCCTGCGCGGCCCGAGCGCGACGTGAGCGCGCTCGCGACGGAGGGCGAAGCGGCGGCGCCGCGGGCCACCCTCGCGGTTCGCGACGCCGCGCGCGGCAGCGTCTTCCGTGAGCTCCCCACCGACGATCCCACCGCGGTCGCCGAGGCCGCGGCGCGCGCCCGTGCCGCCCAGCCCGCGTGGGCCGCGCTCTCCGTGAAGGAGCGCCTGGGCGTGCTCGCCGCCGCGCGCCGCGAGCTGGTACGGGGCCGCGCCGCGGTCCTCGACGCCCTCGCCGCCGAGACCGGCAAGCCGCGGGTCGACGTGGTCGGCGAGCTGCTCGGGATCTGCCTCGAGCTCAGGGCGCTCTCGAAGAAGGCGGCCCGCTGGCTCAGCCGCGAGCGGGTCAGCGCGCGGCCGTTCGTCGGCAAGCGCGGCTACGTCCTCTACAAGCCGCGCGGCCTGGTCGGTGTGCTCGGCCCGTGGAACGCGCCGCTCCACCTCACGTTCGTGGACGCGTTCCCGGCGCTGGTCGCGGGCAACGCCGTGATCGTGAAGCCGTCCGAGGTGACGCCGGTCGCGGTCTACGAGGCCGTCTTGGCGCTCAACCGGGTGCTGCCGCCCGGGATCCTGCAGGTGGTCGTCGGCGGGCCGGACGTGGGCGCGGCGGTGGTCGATCACGTCGATCTCGTGTGCGTGACCGGCTCGTCGGCGACCGGCCGGCGGGTGATGGAGCGCGCCGCCCGCCGGCTCACGCCGGTGCTCCTCGAGCTCGGCGGGAACGACCCGATGATCGTCCTCGCCGATGCCGACCTCGACCGCGCCGCGCGCGCCGCCGCGTGGGGCGGCTGCCTCATGACCGGCCAGGTGTGCATGTCGGTGGAGCGCGTCTACGTCGAGGAGGCGGTCGCCGAGCCGTTCACGCGCAAGCTCGAGGCCGAGCTCGCGCGCTTGCGCTTCGGCGCGGACGACGGCTCCCGCGAGGTCGACTTCGGGCCCTTCATCGGCCCGCGCCAGATCGAGATCGTCGAACGCCACGTGGCCGACGCCGTCGAGCGCGGCGCCCGCGTCGTGCTCGGCGGCAAGCGCGCGGCGAGCGCCACCGGCGTCTACTTCCCGCCCACGCTGCTCACCGGCGTGCGCGCCGACATGGCGATCATGCGCGAGGAGACGTTCGGGCCGGTGATCCCGGTGCAGGTCGTGAAGGACGCCTTCGAGGCGATCCGGCACGCCAACGACTGCGAGCACGGGCTGAGCGCGAGTGTGGGGACCCGGGACCTCGCGCGCGGGCTCGCGCTCGCCGAGCGCATCGAGAGCGGCAGCGTGTGGGTGAACGAGTGCGTGCTGGTGGCCGCGGTGCCCGCGCTGCCGTTCGGCGGCCTCAAGCAGAGCGGTGTCGGTACCCGCCACGGCGGCGCCGAGGGGCTCAGGCAGTTCTGCGTTCGCCAGGCGGTGTTCGCCGACCGCACCGGCCTCAAGCGAGAGTGGTCGTGGTTTCCCTACTCGACGCGGCGCGCGCGGCTGCTCGACGCGCTGCTCCACCACGTGTTCGGGCGCTGACGCCGAGCGTCGGGCCCGCCCCGCCCCACGAGGAGAACGGACATGACCGACCTGCCCGGCTCGCCCGCCACGGTGGTGGCACGCTTCGACGACTACCCGTGGGCGTGCTTCATCGACGGCATCGAGGTGAAGGTGCTGCGCGCCAACCTGATCCAGAACAGCTACACGCTGCTGTCGCGCTTCGCGCCCGGCATCCGGCTGCCCCGCCACAAGCACTTCGGAGACGTCCACGCCTACACGATCTCGGGACGCTGGCACTACCTCGAGTACGACTGGTGGGCGACCCCGGGCGGCTACGTCTACGAGCCCGCCGGCGCCATCCACACGCTCGACGTCCCCGAGGACGCCACCGAGCCGGCGCTGATCCTGTTCGTGGTCAACAACGGCATGGCGCTCATCAACGACGAGGGCGAGATCTGGATGCTCGAGGACGCCGCCGCGATGGTCGAGCGCTACGCGCAGGTGCTGGAAGCGAACGGCCAACCCGTTCCCACGCTGGTGTGACGCCGCCTCGCGACGCGAGGGCCGGGTCGGCCCGGGCTCTCGCTCGTCGGGCGGGTCGGCGCGGGCTCTCGCTCGTCGGGCGGGTCGATGGGGGCTGTCGCTCGTAGGGGCGGGGCCTGCCCCCGCCCTCAGCTCGTAGGGCCGGGGCCTGCCCCCGCCCTCAGCGCCCTCCACGGGCACAGAGGGCTCATTTCGGCGTATTTTTGCGGCATATTCGGATCGACCTGAAAGCAACTTGTACCATTTTTCAATGGCGATTTTCGATGTTTTCCACTGCCACCTTGTGTTAGGTTTCACTGGCATCTTGTGTAATCCAGCCACGGAGCCGAAATGACCACCCCACCCTCCTCCGCCTTTGGTCGTTACCTGCGGAGCGAGCGCAAGGCCGAGCGCTACAGCCAGGCCGAGCTCGCCAAGCTGCTCGGCATCTCGCCCGCCTACCTGAGCGAGATCGAGCGCGGCACGCGCCCGCCACTCGCCGCCGAGCGCTGGCCCGCGCTGATCAAGGCGTTGCCGCGCGTGACGATGGCCGAGCTCCAGCGCACCGCCGCCATGACCCGGCCGCTCGAGCTCGACCTCGCCAAGGTCGGGCGCGAGCAGGCCGAGCTCGCGCTCGCGCTGGCGCTCCGGCTGCGCACCGGCGACCTCGGCGTCGACGAGGCGAAGGCGCTGCTCGAGCTGGTCGGCGACGGTGCCGCGCCGGTGCGCGCCCATGGCCGCGTCCTCGACACCGACGGCAAGCCGCTCACCGGCCGCGCGTTCGTGTACCGGCTGCGCGCCGGCCGCGGCTGGTCCGCCGTGCTCGGTGTGCGCTCCCACGCGAGCCGCGCCGCGGGCCCGCTCGACGGCCGCCACGCGGTGCTCGTCGACAAGCCCGTCGATCTGCTCGGCGCGAAGGACCCCGCCGGCGCCGGGTTCTTCGACGTGCCGGGCGGCCTGGCGCCGGGTGACTACGCGCTCGACGTCCACGCCGCCGACGGCCGCGAGCTGTGGGCGTGGTCGCTCACCGTCACCGACGGCGCAGCCGCCCAGGACGTGCGCGTGGTCTGCGCCGCCACGCCCGAGCCGGACTCGCCCAGGCGGCAGCGGCGGTGACCCCGATGCGAGCCGCTCGGAACCGCTCGATGCTCGTCGCCGCGCTGCTCGTGGCGCTCGGCGCCGCTGCGCACGCCGAGCCGACGCGCGCGCCGTTCGCCGACGACCTGCTCTCGAATCTCGAGGGCGACTGGCGCCTGGTGCGCCAGATCCGAGGCGAGGAGGTCGAGAACTCGGTCGACGCGAGCTGGGTGCTGAACCACCAGTTCCTGCGCGTCCACATGAAAGACGTGAAGGATCCGCCGGCCTACGAGGCGATCGTGCTCATCGGCTTCGACGACGACGCGCACCGGTACGTGGCCCACTGGACCGACACCTGGGGCGGCAAGTTCTCGGCGCTCGGACGGGGTACGCGGAAGGGCACCTCCATCGAGTTCCGCTTCGACTACCCCGACGGCCCCTTCTTCAACACCTTCACCTGGAACGCCGAGGCCCGGACCTGGACGTTCCGCGGCGAGAACCAGGACGCCGAGGGCAAGCGCTCCCTCTTCCTCCTCGACACGCTGAAGCGCACGCCGTGAGATCTCGTAGCGCGGGGGCCTCCGTGCCCCCGCGAGCCGTGGGCCCGCAGCCCTCGGCTCGGGCGTCACGTCCACGAGAGTCTGGAAGCCCCTCGCGCGACGAAAGCTTCCACGAGATCCGCCATCTCCACCACGGCGCCCGACGCCACCTCCACACCGCTTTCGAGCCCGCGAGGTCTCCGTCATCCTGACGGTTCACGCCGCGTCGAGGTCACCCCTCGAGCGCCACCGAAAGGCCCACCGCCATGCCGACCGGAACCGTCAGTCTTCACCGCGTGCTTCGCGCGCCCGCCGAGCGCGTCTACCGCGCCTTCCTCGACGCCGATGCGCTCGCGCGCTGGCTCCCGCCCTACGGCTTCACCTGCAAGGTCCACCAGCTCGACGTGAAGGTCGGCGGCTCGTTCAAGATGTCCTTCACCAACTTCTCGTCCGGCCATTCCCACTCGTTCGGCGGCAATCCCTGAGGATGCTCGCGCGGGTCGTCGAGCCCGAGATCCCGGGCTGAGCAACCGAGGGCGCGCTCCCGAGGCGCGAGCCGCGGGGGACAGGAGCCCCCGCGCCACGAAAACCATCGTAGCGACCGGGGTTCCATCCCCGGTCGCCGGGCCACGCCGCTTCCGTAAGCGATCCAGATGGAAAGACCCACAGCCGCCCCGACCGGCCGGCGCCGCCTCACCCGCGAGACCGAGCTCCTCGGCGTCGAGGCGGTGCGCGCCAAGGCCGACTGCGCCGCCGACTGGGAGGTGTACGTGCCGGTGCTCACGCGCCTCGCCGCCGCCGACGACGACCTCGCCGCCGAGCTGCGCGCGTCGATCGAGTCGACGCTGCTCGCGACCACCGGCGTGACGAGCGCGTTCGAGGTCGACCCGGGCCTGTTCGGCGTCGCGGGCACGACCGCGGACGGCGCCGCGCTGATCTTCGCCGTCGGCGAGGTGCTCGACGACGTGGCGGATCGGCTGCGGCGAGCATGCGCCGCCCCGCCGTGAGCCCGGCGCTCGCCGGCTCCCACGAGGCTCCCGCATGCGGATCGTCGCAGTCGCCGACACCCACATCTTCGAGGCGGACCTCGGTGAGCTCCCCACCGGGTGTGCCTGGAGCGAGCGTTGAGCACGGTGGGAAGGCGCGCGGGCGCGGCCGGCGGCGCGCGGCGCGAGCTCACGCCCACGACGCTCGCGCGGATCACGGGCGCCCTCTACCTCCTCGTCATCGCGCTCGGGCTCTTCTGCGAGCTCGGGGTCCGCGGGCGACTGATCGTCGCCGGCGACGTCGACGCCACCGCCAGGAACATCCACGCCTACGAGTCGCTCTGGCGCATCAGCATCGGCGCCGAGGTGCTGCTGCTGCTCGCCGCCACCGCGATGGTGCCGCTGATGTTCGTGCTGTTCCGCCCGGTGAACCGGCTGCTCACCCTGGCCGCCACCGCGTTCGACCTGGTGTCGCTCGCGGTCGAGGCGTCGATCGCGATGTTCCTGCTCGCGGCGCTCTTCCCGCTCCGGGACGCGCCGTACCTGCGAGAGGTCGACCCCCACGTCACACACGCCATGATGCGGGTCGCGCTCTCGCTGCACGCGCACGGCTTCGGGCTCGCGCTGGCCGGCGAGCGCGACGATCGAACGGACCGGCGCGCGTGAGTCCCACCGCCACGATCTCGCTCGGGAAAGACCTCGCGCTCGTCGCCGAGCGCCCGAGCGCGCGCTCAAGCTTCGCTCCGTCGCGCCGATACGCCGAGGAGCGTCTCGCGTCTTTCCGCATTCCAGGCCGGAGGTCTCATGTCGAACCGCGTCGCAGGTGTGCTCTCGTCGCTCGTCGCCACGCTGCTGCTGCTCGCGCCCGCGTCCCGCCTCGCGGCCGCGGAAGCCGCTCACCACTGGAGCTACGCGGGCGAGACCGGTCCCGACCACTGGGGGGCGCTGGAAGGTGAGTACGGCACGTGTGGTCTCGGGCACCTCCAGTCGCCGATCGACATCCACGCCGACGCCGCGAAGCCGAGCGCGCTGCCACCCATCGACTTCCACTACCAGGCGGCACCGCTCTCCGTGATCGACAACGGCCACACCATCCAGGTGAGCTACGCACCTGGCAGCTACATCGTCACGGGCGGCCACCGCTACGACCTGGTGCAGTTCCACTTCCACAAGCCGAGCGAGGAAGCGCTCGACGGCAAGCGCTTCCCGATGGTGGCGCATCTCGTCCACAAGGACGGCGACGGCAAGCTCGCGGTGGTCGCGGTGCTGCTCGCCGACGGTCACGAGAACCCGGTCATCGACTCGATCTGGAAGGCGATCCCCAGCGTGCAGGGCAAGGCCGTCACCGTGGCCGGTGTGGAGATCGACGTGTCGAAGCTCTTGCCCGCGAACCACGCCTACTACACGTTCGCGGGCTCGCTCACGACGCCGCCGTGCAGCGAGGGCGTGACCTGGTTCGTGCTCCAGACGCCGTCGACGGTGTCGGCCGACGAGGTCGCGGCGTTCGGCGCCCACTACCCGATGAACGCGCGCCCGCTGCAGCCGGTCAACGGCCGCGAGGTCCGGGTCTCGCACTGAGGCGTCGGCGCCCGATCCGGCCGCTGGAGGGTCGTCGCTTCGTCGACGACCCCAGGGTTGGGTTGGGGCGCCCGACGAAGCGGGCGCCCTCCAGGGCGATCGATCCCGGTACGATCGCGCGCGCGGTCAGACCCGACGCTCGCCCCCGGTGTAGGTCGCGAGGATCTTCGCCTCGCCGATCCGCTCGACCTCGAGCTCCCACGGATCGGCCGCGAGCACCACGGCGTCGGCCCTCGCGCCGACGCGAAGCTGGCCGATCTCGCCCGCCATCCCGAGCGCCGCGGCGCCGCCGCGGGTGTACATGTGCAGCACCTCGCGGACCGCGAGCGCCTCGCTCGGGAACACCGGGCGGCCGTCCGCGAGCCGCCGCTCCACCGCCGCGCGCACCGCGCTCCACACGTCGAAGGTGTTGACCGGCGCATCCGAGCTGCCCGCGAGGCGAACCCCTGCGTCGAGCAGCGTGCGATAGGGATGGAAGCCCAGCTTTCCGGGTAGGCCGCTCGCGACCACGATCGCGCCGGTCTCGTCCAGGTGCGCGGGCTGGACCACGGCGTGGACGCCCGCGTCGGCGGCGCGGCGCGCGGTGTCGCGGTTGGCGAAGAAGAGATGCTCGATCCGCCGTGGCAACGCAGCGCCGCCTGCACTCGCGCCCCGCGACGACCAGATCGCCGCCACCTCCTCGACGGCCTCGTTGCCGCCCGCGTGCACGGCCACCGCGAAGCCACGCTCGTCGGCGGCGCGCAGCACGTGCGCGAGGGTCGCCGGCTCGTAGAGCCGGAAGCCGGTGTGGATCGCGAGCCGCGCGTCGATCCGAAACGGCTGATCGCGAGCGAGCCGCCACGCCACCGTCGAGCGCTCGCGCACGGTGCGCGCGAGCATCTGCCCGAACTGCACCAGCGCGTCGCGCATCCGGAAACAGAGCGCGCAGCTCGTGCCGCCGTCGGCGAAGAGCTTGAGCGCGCCGATCGATAGGCGCCCCTCGCTCCACCCCGTCGGCCGGCCGCCGAGCCGCTCGAACGGCGCCGCGAAGATGCTCTCGACGAGCGGCATCATCGTCACGCCGAGGTGAAGCTCGCCGCGGCGCTGCCACTCGCCGTAGAGCTCTTCGAGCGAGGGCGGCACCGCGGCGTCGGCGAGGTGGGTGATGCCCGCCGCGAGCACCCGCGCCTGGTAGTCGTTCGCGGCGCGGAACCATCCCTCGCGATCGGCGCCGAGCAGCGCGCGCCGCACCGCCGCCTCGGCGGGGCCGAAGCTGCGCTCCGCGACCCAGCCGTCGAGCTCGCCCGACGCGCCGCGCCCGAGCCGGCCTCCCGGCGGCTCGGCACTGGAGCGGCTCAGGCCGAGCGCCGCGAGCCCGCGCGAGCCGAGCACACCCTCGTGGAAGCTGTGATGGATCACGAGCACCGGGTGCTCGGGCGCCGCCGCGTCGAGCTCGTCGCGCGTGGGACGGCGCAGCTCGGCGAGGCGCGCCTCGTCGTAGCCGTAGACCGTCACCCACGCGCCCGGCGGAGTCACCGCGGCGCGCGCCCGCACCACCGCCAGCACGTCGGCGAGCGAGCGGCACACCGGCCAGCGGACCTCCGGCAATCCGCCGTAGGTGACCGCGAGCGCAAGGTGGTGGTGGGCGTCGACGAAGCCCGGACACACGGTCGCGCCACCGAGGTCGACCTCCTCGGCGCGCACCATGAGCTCGGCGCGCACCTCCGCGAGGGTGCCCACGGCGGCCACGCGGCCCGCGCGAAAGCCGATCGCCTCGACGATCGTCCCCTCGTCGTCGAGCACGCGCACCCGCGCGTTGGCGAGGATGCGTGCGCCGTGGCCGAGCGAGGGCGAGGGTGAGGGCGAGCTCATGGATGCGCGAGCAGCAGCTTGAGCGCGAGCGCCACCACCATGGCCACGAAGATCGGCCGGATCAGGCTCGCGCCCCTCCGTATCACGAGCCCCGAGCCGAGGCGCGCGCCGGTGACCTGGCCGGCGATCATCACCAGCCCCACCCGGTAGTCGACGCGGCCCGCGAGCGCGAAGAGCACCAGCGCGCCGACGTTGCTCGCCAGGTTCACCACCTTCGTGTAGGCGGTCGCGCCGCGCAGCTCGAGCCCGAGGACGCCGACGCACGCGACCGTCCAGAACGAGCCCGTGCCCGGCCCGAAGAACCCGTCGTAGAAGCCGAGAACGGAGCCCGCGACGAGCGCGAACACGCGCGGGTCGACGAGCGGCGGCCGCGCCTCCGCGCCGAGCTGGGGCTGCAGCAGCATCCACGCGGCGATCACCAGCAAGAGCACCGGGATCACCGTGCGTAGCGCGGCGGGGTCGAGCCTCGACACGCACCAGGTCCCCGCCATCGCGGCGACGAACGACGTGATCGTGCCGAGCCGCACGTCGCGCCACCGCACCAGCCCCGCGCGCACGTAGCGCGCCACCGCCACCGCGGTGCCGATCGACGACTGAAGCTTGTTGGTGCCGAGCGCCACGTGCGGCGGCAGACCGCTCCACAACAGCACCGGCACCGCGATCAGCCCGCCGCCGCCCGCGATCGCGTCGATGAAGCCGGCCACGAAACCGGCGCCAAAGAGTGCGGCGAGGATCGGGAGCGTCACGGGCGGCGGGTTCCCACGCCCCCGTCGGCAGGCGCGGCCGCGGCGCAGCGGCGGAGGGCACGCGAGGATCGCTCCACGGTCGGCTCGTGACCAGCAGGGCCGCGCGCGCGACGGTCGGTCGCTCCCCGCCTGGGTGTTTTGGGGTTAGCGTTGGCCGCTCGAAACCTCGATCCGTCGACCTGCACGGAGGATCCGCCCATGTCCGCGAGCGCCGCCCCGCCGAGCCCCGGCAAGCAACGCATGACCCCGTCCGAAGCCTTCGTCGAGACCCTGGCCTCGTACGGGGTGCGTGACGTGTTCGGCATCGTCGGCTCCGCCTACATGGACGCCCACGACCTCTTCCCGCTCGCCGGCATCCGGTTCCTCTCGGTGGCGCACGAGCAAAACGCCGCGCACATGGCCGACGGCTACGCGCGCGCCACCGGCCGCCACGGCGTGTGCATCGGCCAGAACGGCCCCGGCATCACCAACTTCGTGACCGCGATCGCCGCGGCGTACTGGGCGCACTCGCCGGTGGTCGCGATCACCCCGGAGGCCGGCAGCCTCACCGCCGGGCTCGGCGGCTTCCAGGAGACCGAGCAGCTCCCGATCTTCTCCAAGATCACCAAGTGGCAGACCCACGTGATGAGCCCGACGCGCCTCGCCGAGCTCACCGGACGCGCGTTCCACTACGCGATGCACGAGCGCGGCCCCACCCAGGTCAACATCCCCCGCGACCACTTCTACGGCGAGATCGAGGTGGAGATCCCGCGCCCGTTCCGCGTCGAGCGCGGCCCCGGGGACCGCGACGCGCTGCGCGAGGCCGCCAAGCTCCTCGCCAACGCCGCGTTCCCGGTGATCGTCGCCGGCGGTGGCGTGTCGATGGGAGGCGGCGTCGCCGAGCTCGTGCGCCTCGCCGAGGCGCTCTCGGCGCCGGTGGTCAACTCGTACCTCCACAACGACAGCTTCCCGGCCAGCCACGAGCTCGCCGCCGGACCGCTCGGCTATCAGGGCTCGAAGGCCGCGATGGAGCTCATCTCGCGCGCCGACGTGGTGCTCGCACTCGGCACGCGCCTCGGCCCGTTCGGGACGCTGCCGCAATACGGCTTCGACTACTGGCCCAAGCAGGCGCGCATCATCCAGGTGGACACCGACCTGCGGGTGCTCGGGCTGGTGCGGCCAGTCAGCCTCGCGATCCACGGTGACGCGCGGGCGGCTGCCGCGACGATCGGCGACGAGGTTCATGCCCTCGTGGGCGAGCCGCGGCGCGACCCGGCGCGCATCGCCGCCGTCGCCGCCGCCCGCGACGCGTGGGCGCGCGAGCTCGCCGCGCGCGCTGGCGCCAACGAGCCCGGGCGGGTCGATCCGCGGCGCGCGCTCGCCGCGCTCGCGAAGGCGCGCCCCGCGAACGCGATGGTCGCGACCGACATCGGCAACGTGTGCTCGGTGGCCAACAGCTACCTCCACTTCGACCAGCCCGACTCGTTCTTCGCGGCGATGGCCTTCGGCAACTGCGGCTACGCCTATCCCACCGCGATCGGCGCCCAGGTCGGCCGGCCCGACCGGCCGTCGATCGCGTACGTCGGCGACGGCGCGTGGGGCATGAGCCTCGCCGAGGTGATGACGTGCGTCCGCGAGGGCATCCCGACCGTCGCCGTGGTCTTCAACAACGGCCAGTGGGGCGCCGAGAAGCGCAACCAGATCGACTACTTCGACAACCGCTTCCTCGGCACCGACCTCGCCAACCCGAACTTCGCCGAGGTCGCCAAGGCGATGGGCGCGGACGGCCTCACCGTGAGCCACGAGGACGAGGTCGGCGACGCGCTCCGCGGCGCCATCGCCTCGCAGCGCCCCACGGTCATCAACTTGATGCTCACCCAGAACCTGAGCGAGCCGTTCCGCCGCGACGCCTTCAAGCCGCCCCGGCGCCTCCTCGACAAGTACAAGCCCTACAGCGCCAAGACCTGAGCGGGCGCCGCGGCGGGGCCGCTCACGGCTCGGCGGTGTCGCGGGTGGTGCGGGCGGCCTCGGCCAGCGCGTCGCCGATGCCGGTGGGGAAGCCGCTCACCAGGTGGTGGACGATCGGCGGCTCGCTCGGCACGTGGAACTGGCGCAAGAGCGCCTGCACCTCGCGATCGGCGAAGGTCATGCGGTCGTGCTGGCGGACGTGCTCCTCCCACGACTCGACCACGAACGCCTCCATCTGCCGGGACGGATCGGCGACGTCGCCGAAGAGCCCCCACGCGTAGGCGCCGTCGCGGCGGCGGATCGCGCCCATATCCTCGGCGATCGCGCGGAACTCGTCGGCGCGGCGCGGGTCGATGCGGTACTCGATCGTCACCAGCACCGGGCCGCGGTCGGCGTCGAGCGGCGCGGCCGGCTTGGGCGCGGGCCACAGCCGCGACGGCTCGAACTGGTCCTGGCGCGGGTCCTTCACGCGGAAGCCGCGCCCCAGCACGATCCCGGCGAGCAGCCCCGCCGCGGAGACCAGCATGGTGGTGTCGAGGCCGACGCGCTCGGCCAGCGCTCCCCACCCCGCCGCGCCGAGGGCGAGCCCGCCCTGGAAGACCAGCATGTAGAGCGCCATCGCGCGGGCGCGGATCCAGCCCGGCACGCTGGTCTGGGTGAGCACGTTGAAGGTCGCCATCGCGGTGAGCCAGCCGCCGCCCGCGATCGCCATCGCAAACCCGACCAGTACCGGCTGGCGCAACACACCGAGCGCCACCGCGGAGGACGCGAAAGCGAGCGTGCCGAGGGCGATCCGGCCTTCGGCCGAGAGCCGCGTTCGCACCCGCGGCAGCGCCGCGGCCCCGGCCACCGCGCCGAGCCCGAGGGCCCCGAGCAACATGCCGTAGCCGTGCGCGTCGAGCTCGAGCTTCTTCCGCGCCACCAGCGGCATGAGGCCCCACGTGGCGCTCGCACACGCGACGAAGAGCCCGGTGCGCACCAGCACCGCGCTGAGCTCGGGGGCGTTCTTCACGTAACGGACCGCCGCGCGCATCGCACCCGCGACGCGCTCGGCGGGCACCAGGCTCGCACGCGGCGCGCGCTTCCAGCTCGCCAGCACCGCGATCACCGCGAGGAACGAGGCGGCGTTGGTGAAGAACGCGGCGCCGGGCCCCCAGCGGCCGACGATGAAGCCGCCCAGCGCGGGACCGACCGCGCGTGCGAGGTTGACCGCGATCGCCCCCAGCGACACCGCGCTGGCGAGCTCGGCGCGCGGCACCAGCTCGGGGGTGAGCGCCTGCCACGCAGGCCCGTTGAGCGCGTTACCGACCCCGAGCGCGAACGTCAGCAGCAACAGCACGTAGGCCGAGGTGTGGCCGGTGGTGGTGAGGAAGCCGAGGGTCGCGGCGACGCCGAGCATCCAGAGCTGGGTGCCCAGCAGCAGCCGGCGGCGATCGACCACGTCCGCGAGGGCGCCCGAGGGGAGTGCCAAGAAGATCATCGGCGCCGTGCCCGCCGTCTGCACCAGCGACACCAGAAGCGGCGACGGCGCGAGTGACGTCATGAGCCAGCCCGCGCCGACCTCGTGCATCCACGTCCCCATGAACGAGACGCACGAGGCGGTCCACAGCGCGCGGTAGAGCGGGTGGCGCAGCGGCGTCCACACCGACGGCTCGACCTCGAGCGCGGCGGGTGGTGTGGGAGGGACGGAGGTCGCCATGAGCGGAGGCGCAGGTAACAGGCGCCCGGCGGCCCATGGGCCGCGCTCCGGCCGCGCTGGCTCCGGACGCCTGGGCGTCGTGCTCCTCACCGACCCAGCGTCCTGTCCGTGGCGCGCCGGATTAGGGGCGAGCGTAGTCGCCCGGCGCGGCGAGTTGGCGGTAGGATCGGGTTGGGGGACGAGCGATGAAGAAGGCGATCGGGATCGCGCTGGCGGTCGTGCTCGGGCACGCTGCGACCAACGCGCAGGCGCGCGAGTGGCGTGCGCTCTTCAACCACGTGCACTGAGCTACAGCACCGACAACGCCGGCTGGGAGCTCTTCAAGCCCACCGTCGCGCAGGTCGTCGAGCACGCGGCGCAGGTGTGCGCGGCGATGGGGGTCGAGGGCGCGGTCACCCTCACCGACCACAACACCATCGAAGGCTGCTCGGACCCGGGCTTCGCGCCCGTCGGAAGCGTGGTGCCCATCTGCGGCGACGAGTACTCGAGCGGTGGCCACGCCGGGGTCCTCGGCCTCGAGCCGGGCGTGCCGATCGCCTCGGGGCTCTCGAAGGAGGCGCTGGTGGCCGAGGTGAACTCCCGCGGCGGGATCGTGATCGCGAAACCACCCGCGCGCCGGCTCGTGGGAGACCGATAGGCGCCTCGGAGTGGACGCGATCGAGGTGTGGTCGGTGAGCTTCTGGGACGGCACCGACGACCTCGCGCTGCAGTGGTGGCAGCAGCTCTTGCTGGCCGGCGAGCGGGTGACCGGCGTGGGTGCCAGCGACTCGCACTTCTGGTTCGCGCCCAGCGAGCTGCCCACGAACCTGGTGCTGAGCGAGAGCAACGCTCCCGCCGACATGATGGCGGGCGTGGCCGCGGGGCACGTGGTGATCGTGGGCGCGCCCGCGTCGCCCTACCTCACCCTGGAGGCGGATCGCGATCTCGACGAGACCTACGAATCGGTGGTCGGCGACGTGATCCCGGTCGGGGGGGCGGGCGGCAGCCCGGCGGTCGCCTACCGGGTGGTGGTGCACGGCGCGCAGGTCGGCGATCGACTGGTGGTCGTGGAGGGTGCTACCGAGACCGTCGCCGACCTCATCGCCGGCGATGGCGTGGTGTACGAGACGACGAGATCCTTCGCGTCGACCGACCGCACCTTCGTGCGCGCCGAGCTCCGCCTCGCGGGTGGAGGAGCGCCGCAGTGCCTCACCAACCCGATCTACTTCGTGGGTGACGAGGCGCCCGCCGGCACCGAAGGCACGATCGCCGGCGTGGTCACGGCCAACGGCGTGCCGCTCGCGGGCGCCACGATCACCGCCGCCCCCGGCGAGAACTCCGTCGCCACGTCGGCGGCCGACGGCTCCTACGCGATGATCGTGCCGAACGGCACCTACACGCTCACCATCGCGGCCAGCGGCTACACGACCGGCACGGTGAGCGGCGTGGTCGTCGCGTCCGCCACCACCGTGTCGAACGTCGCGCTCACCACCGGCTGTGGCAGCGTGGGGGGAGGTGCGACGCTCCCGACCGCAGCGATGGTGCTGCTCGCGGTCATGGCCACGACGTACCGGCGCCGGCAGCGGGCGGGCTGACGCCCGCCCCTACGCTCCCGCGCCTCGACCCGACCGTCTCGTGGCTGTGTAGGGGCGAGCGTCAGCTCGCCCGGGCGCGAGTGGCCTACGCCTCGATCGCGGTGCCGAGGGCGGCGACGTGGGCGTTGCGGCCGCGGGTGGTGCCGTCGGTACGCATCGGCGCCATCGCGCCGCCCCTGGAGCCGACGGCCGGACGCTCGCGATACTCGCTGAACGGCTGCGAAGTCTTGCGCAAGATCCCCATGCCGTTTCGCACCAGGCGTCGGAACCGCGCCTCGGGCAGCCAGCCCACCCAGCCGCGGCGGATCCGCGCCCGCGCCACCTTCGAGTACATGCGGCCGAGCCGCCCGCGGTGCTTGGCGTCGATGTAGCCCGAGAACTCGTGGACGTCGCAGATGTAGCGCGACCACGCGGGCGTGGCGGCGACGTTCAGGTCCTTGAACTCGGCGGTGACCCAGTCCTCGAGCCGTGACGGCGGCGTCCACCCCGCGCCCACCGCGACGTCGTAGAGCGGCGTCCCCGGGTACGGCGAGAAGAGCGAGCAGTTGTAGACGAACGCGTCCGGGTTCTCGTCGAGGAGCCGGTCCATGTGGCGCAGCGTGTCGCTCACCTCGGGTGAGCGTCTCCGCGGGGAAGCCCACCATGAAGTTGTAGTGGGGCACGATCCCCGCCTCGCGAAGCTTGCGGTTCGCGACCAGGCACTCGTCGAAGGTCGTGTACTTGTCGATGCGCTGCTGGGTCGTGTTCGAGCCCGACTCGATGCCGATGCGGAGCTCGCGGATCCCGGCGCGGCCGAGCATCTTCAGGAACTCGACGTCGTAGCGCGAGATGTAATCGATGCGGCAGTTGGCGTTGTAGAACTCGACGTCGAGACCGCGCGCCAGGATGCGCTCGGCGATCTCGCCCACGCGGCGCTTCGACTGAAAGAAGTTGTCGTCGAGCATGAACACCGCCTTCAGGTCGAAGCGGGTGATCAGGCTCTCGATCTCGTCCACCACCCGCGCCGGCGAGCGCGCGCGGAAGCGCATGTCGTTGAACTCGAGGTTGTAGCAATACCCGCACGGGTGGGCGCAGCCGCGGCTCGACTGGTACGCGAGCGAGGCCTTCCCCGTGTAGAACGCCGTGACCTTGTAGGCGTCGATGTCGGGGATGAGCGTGTAGTCGGTCGAGGGCAGCTTCTCGACCTCGAGCAGCGCGCGCGGCTTGGTCCTGAGCGGGGCGCCGTCGCGCTTGAAGCCGAGGCCGTCGACGGTGTCGAGGGCGCGACCCTCGACGAGCGCGCGCGCCAGGTCCGGCGCCGTGGCGTCGCCCTCGCCGATGACGACGATGTCCACGTCGGGATGCGCGAGCGTCTGGTCCGGCAGCAGGCTCGGATGGACGCCGCCCCACACCACCGGCACGTCCGGCGCCACTTCCTTCACGATCCGCGACGCCTGCAGGCCGCCTTTGATCTGCACGCCGGTCATCGACGACACGCCGAAGAAGACCGGCTTCGCCGCGGCCGCGGCGCGCACCTTCGCGCGCCAGTCCTCGTTCACGCGCTGGTCGATGATCTCGACCGAGAAGCCGGCGGCGGTGAGCGGCGTCGCGATCGCCAGCGTGCCGAGCGGCAGGATCTGG
>JADJOY010000044.1 GCA_016713535.1 Deltaproteobacteria bacterium | reverse complement strand
GCCGTCGGCACCTTCGCGCACAACCCGCCGGCGGTGGAGAAGGCGGTCCTCAAGCGTCTCGGCCTCGAGCCCGAGCCCGCGGCGAACCAGGTGGTGCAGCGCGATCGTCACGCCGAGCTCTTCTGCGCGCTCGCGGTGCTCGCCGGCACGATGGAGAAGATCGCCATCGAGGTGCGGCACCTGCAGCGCACCGAGGTCGCGGAGGCGTTCGAGCCCTTCGGCAAGCACCAGAAGGGCTCGTCGGCGATGCCGCACAAGCGCAACCCGATCCTCGCCGAGAACCTGACCGGGCTCGCGCGGGTGATCCGCGCGGCGGCCGGCGCTTCGCTCGAGGACGTAGCACTCTGGCACGAGCGCGACATCAGCCACTCCTCGGTCGAGCGGGTGATCGGACCCGACGCCACCATCGGCACCCACTTCATGCTGGTGCGGATGGCCGGGCTCCTGCGTGGGCTCGAGGTGCGGCCGGAGCGCATGCGCGCCAACCTCGACCACGGCGGCGGCCTGGTGTTCTCGGGCGAGGTGCTGCTCAAGCTCGTGGAAGCCGGGATGCGCCGCGAGGACGCGTACCGGATCGTCCAGTCCTGTGCGATGACCGCAGTGCGTGAGGGCGGGTCTTTCCGCGGGCTCCTCGAGGCGGACCCCGAGGTCGGCAAGCGGCTCGACCGGAACACGCTCGACCGCGCCTTCGATCTCGACAAGCAGCTCGCTCACGTCGATTTCCTGATCCGGCGCGCGCTCGCAACCGGCAAGCGTGCCAAGACGACGAAGCGCGCGGCGCGCGGCCGCAAGGAGAAGTCTCGATGAAGGCGATCGTCACGGTCACGCTCAAGCGCGGGGTGCTCGATCCCCAGGGACAGGCGGTGGCCGGCGGGCTCAAGAGCCTCGGCTTCGACGAGGTGCGTGGCGTGCGCGTCGGCAAGCACATCGAGGTCGAGCTCGGCGGCGACGGCGCGCAAGCCCGCGAGCGGGTCACCGAGATGTGCAAGAAGCTCCTCGCGAACCCCGTCATCGAGGACTTCTCGGTGCGGCTCGAAGGAGAGGGCGCGTGAAGTTCGGCGTCGTCGTCTTTCCGGGGTCGAACTGCGATCACGACTGTTACTACGCCGCGAGCCACGCGGCGGGCGCCGAGGCGTGCTTCCTGTGGCACAAGGACCGCGACCTCAAGGGCTCGGACGTGATCATCCTTCCGGGCGGCTTCTCCTACGGCGACTACCTGCGCTCGGGCGCGATGGCGCGGTTCTCGCCGATCATGGAGGAAGTGATCGCGTTCGCGAACCGCGGCGGTCCGGTGATCGGCATCTGTAACGGCTTCCAGATCCTCACCGAGTCGGGGCTCCTGCCGGGCGCCCTGATGCGGAACAAGCACCTCAAGTTCCTGTGCCGCGACGTGTTCCTGCGCGCCGAACAGGATGCCGGCCGCACGCCGTTCACGCGCAACGTCGAGAAGGGGCGAGTGCTGCGCATGCCGATCGCGCACAACGACGGCTGCTACTTCGCCGAGCCCCACCTCCTCGACCGCCTGGAGGGCGAGGGGCAGGTGATCTTCCGCTACGTGAACGCCGCCGGGGAGATCACCGAGATCGGCAACCCCAACGGCTCGCTTCACGCCATCGCCGGCATCACCAACGAGAAGCGGAACGTCGTGGGCCTGATGCCGCACCCCGACCGCTGCGCCGAGGAGCTTCTCGGCAACCACGACGGGGCGTTGCTCTTCCAGGGGGTGGTGCCATGACGAACGCCACCCGCGAGCCCGAGGTCACCGCGGCGGTCGCCCGCGAGATGGGCGTCACCGAGGACGAGTTCAGGCGCATCTGCGAGTTCATCGGGCGTACCCCCAACTACACCGAGCTCGGCATGTTCGCGGTGATGTGGAGCGAGCACTGCAGCTACAAGTCGAGCCGCATCCACCTCAAGACCTTCCCCACCACCGGCGCGCGCGTGCTCAAGGGCCCGGGTGAGAACGCCGGCATCGTCTCGATCGGCGACGGACTCGCGGTGGTCTTCAAGATGGAGAGCCACAACCACCCGTCGTTCATCGAACCCTACCAGGGAGCAGCCACTGGTGTGGGTGGCATCATGCGGGACATCTTCACGATGGGCGCCCGCCCGATCGCCAACCTCAACTCGCTGAGCTTCGGCGCGCCTGATCACCCGAAGACGCGCTACCTGCTCGGCGGCGTGGTCGCGGGGATCGGCGGCTATGGCAACTGCATGGGTGTTCCGACCGTCGGGGGCGAGCTGCGCTTCAACCCCGCCTACAACGGCAACATCCTCGTGAACGCGATGACCGTGGGCCTCGTGCCGGAGGAGAAGATCTTCCTCGGTCAGGCGTCCGGCGTCGGCAACCCGGTCATGTACGTCGGCTCGCGCACCGGCCGCGACGGCATCCACGGCGCCACCATGGCCTCGGGCGAGTTCGACCAGCAGACCGAGGAGAAGCGCCCCACGGTGCAGGTGGGCGATCCTTTCACCGAGAAGCTCCTCCTCGAGGCGTGCCTGGAGGCGATGAAGGGCGACCACATCGTCGGCATCCAGGACATGGGCGCCGCCGGGCTCACGTGCTCGACGGTCGAGATGGCCGATCGCGGCGAAACCGGCATCCTCCTCGACCTCGACCGCGTGCCTCTCCGCGAGGAGGGCATGGTCCCGTACGAGATGATGCTCTCGGAGAGCCAGGAGCGGATGCTCCTCGTCGCCCAGAAGGGCCACGAAGAGGCGCTTCGGCAGATCTTCGAGAAGTGGGACCTGCAGTGCGCGGTGGTGGGCGAGGTGACGGCCGGTGATCGCGTGGTCGTCACTCACCAGGGGCAGGTGGTCGTCGACCTCCCGGTGAATCCGCTCAC
Organism: Deltaproteobacteria bacterium; assembly: GCA_016713535.1. Classification (GTDB taxonomy): domain Bacteria; phylum JADJOY01; class JADJOY01; order JADJOY01; family JADJOY01; genus JADJOY01. Next base: position 48,272 of record JADJOY010000044.1, on the reverse strand, counting down.
CAGTGGCGCGCCGCTCTACGACCGGCCCCGCGCCGAGCCCGCCAACCTCCGCGAGCTCCACGACCTCGACCTCGCGTCCCTCGACGCGGGCGGCTCCCCGGCCGACACCCTGGTCAAGCTACTCGGCTCGCCGAACCTGTGCTCGCGGCGCTGGGTGTGGACGCAGTACGACCACCACGTCCAGACCAACACGGTGCGCGGTCCCGGCGGAGATGCCGCGGTGGTCCGCATCAAGGGCACCCGCAAGGCGCTCGCGGTGACCTCGGACGTGAACCCGCGGCTGGTGGCCCTCGATCCCGAGGAGGGCGCCGCGCAGGCGGTCGCCGAGGCGGCTCGCAACGTCGCATGCGTGGGTGCCGCGCCGCTCGCGATCACCGACTGCCTGAACTTCGGCAACCCCGAGAAGCCCGAGATCATGTGGCAGTTCGAGCGCGCCGTCGCCGGGATCGGTCGCGCGTGCCGCGCCCTCGGCGTGCCGGTGATCAGCGGTAACGTGAGCCTCTACGACGAGACCGAGGCGAAGGGGATCCTGCCCACGCCGACGGTCGGTCTGGTGGGGCTCATCGACGACGTGGCCCACGTCGGGCGTGCGGGCTTCCAGGACGAAGGCGATCACGTGCTGTTGCTCGGCGAGGCCACCGGCTCGCTGGCCGGCAGCGAGTGGCTGCACGTCCTTCACGGCAAGCTGGGCGGTCGTATTCCGAAGGTCGACCTGGAGCGCGAGAAGGCCCTCGGCGAGCTGCTGCGGCAGGGCTTCCGGGATGGCACCCTCAAGAGCGCCCACGACGTGTCCGAGGGCGGGCTCGCGGTGGCGCTCGCCGAGTGCTGCCTGCTGGGCTCGGGATCGGGCGCCTCGATCAAGCTCGATCCGATCGACCGCGTGGACTCCCTGCTGTTCGGAGAGGCTCCCGGGCGGGTGATCGTGACCGCGGCCGCGGGCGCCAAGAAGCTCGAGAAGGCCGCGGCCAAGCTCGGTATCCCGTTCCGGAAGCTCGGCAAGGTCGGCGGCGACTCCCTCGACTGGAAGGGCCTCTTCCGGCTCTCGGTGGCGACGCTGCGAGACGTCCACGAGGGCGGTCTGCGCGCGATCACCGGCGCGTGAGCGACGTCCCAGCGCTCCGACCAGCCAGTTCAGCCGTCCGTCACCGGCGGGTATACTGCGATCGGTTGTCTCGCACCGACCCTCCCAAGTCATCCCGGTAGGAGCGAATGAGCGACGGACCCGCGGTTCCGAGTGACGACGTGTTCCCGGACTCGGGCAGCGTCGCCATCGAGCGGCACTGGCACGAAGAGTGCGGTGTTTTCGGGATCTTCCCCCACCCCGACGCGTCGCACCTGACTTACCTCGGGCTGCACGCGCTGCAGCATCGCGGGCAGGAATCCGCGGGCATCGTCACCACCGACGGCGAGCGGCTGCGCTCGCGGCTCGCGATGGGGCTGGTGCAGGACGTCTTCGACGGCAACACCCTCGACGAGCTCAAGGGCCACGGCGCCATCGGCCACGTGCGTTACTCCACCACCGGCTCGTCCACTCCCGACAACATCCAGCCGTTCTTCGGCAACTACGCGGGCGGCCACATCGCCCTCGCCCACAACGGCAACCTCATCAACGCCGACCAGCTCAAGCACGAGCTCGAAGCGCGCGGCGCGCTCTTCCGCGGTACCAGCGACACCGAGGTCATCCTCTACCTCGCCATCCAGTCCAAGCAGTCGTCCGCCACCGACCGGATCATCGAGGCGCTCGGGCAGGTGAAGGGTGCCTATAGCCTGGTGGTCATGACCGACGAGTCGCTGATCGCCGTCCGCGATCCGCACGGCTTCCGCCCCTTGGTGCTCGGCAAGGTCAAGGACGCCTACGTGGTCGCCTCCGAGACCTGCGCCTTCCGGTTGGTCGACGCCGACTACGTGCGCGAGGTCGAGCCTGGCGAGGTGATCGAGATCACCCGTGACGGGCTCAAGTCCTACTTCCCGTGGGGAAAGTCGACGCCCACCGCGCGCTGCATCTTCGAGTACGTGTACTTCGCGCGGCCGGACAGCCTGATCTACCAGCGCAACGTGTACGTGGTCCGGCGCGAGATGGGGCGGATCCTGGCGCGCGAGGCGCCCGTCGCCGCCGACGTGATCGTGCCGGTTCCCGACTCCGGCGTCCCCGCGGCGATCGGCTTCTCCGAGGTCTCCGGCATCCCGTACCAGACCGGCCTGATCCGCAGCCACTACGTGGGGCGCACCTTCATCGAGCCTCGTGACTCGATCCGGAACTTCGGAGTGCGCCTCAAGCTGAGCCCTGTGCACGAAGTGCTGCGCGGCCAGCGGGTGGTGGTGGTCGACGACTCGATCGTGCGCGGCACCACCAGCCGCAAGCTGGTGCACCTGTTTCGCAAGGCGGGTGCGGTCGAGGTGCACATGCGCATCAGTTCGCCGCCCACCATCGGCTCTTGCTACTACGGCGTGGACACGCCGAATCGCGAGGAGCTGATCGCCTCCAAGCAGTCGGTCGACGAGATCCGTGACTACCTCGGCGCCGACTCGCTCGCGTACCTGAGCCTCGACGGCATGCGCGACGCGGCCGGCAACCACGACGGCTACTGCGACGCGTGTTTCACCGGCCGCTATCCGGTGGCGGTGGGCGAGCCCAGCGTCGCGCAGCTCCCGCTCTTCACGAGCCACCCCGAGCTGCCGGTCGCACCGCCGTGACGATGCGAGCGCGCGTCTTCACGAGCTTTCCGCGGCGCCTCGTGGTCACGAGCGTCGTGGCCGCGCTGCTGGCCGCCTGCAGCTCGTCCCACTTCGAGCGTTTCCGGTTCTGGGGGCACGACCCGCTCTCCGACGCCTACGTCGCGGCGCTCGATCGCTGGACCCGCAAGGCGGAGATCCCCGAGGACCTGACCCTTCGCCTCGGACTCTCGGCGGTGCTGATGTCCGACGGGTTCCGCGCCGCGCTCGATCACGAGGCGCGTGCGCTTCTCGCTCTGCCACCGGAGGCCGCTTCTCCGGTGCTGCCGTCGCCGGTCCCGGGCGGCGTGGACCTGGTCGTTGCGGTGGCGGGCCCGACCGACAAGGAGCTCGCGCTCGAGGCGAAGACGCCCTTCTGGAACCTGCTCCTCATCGACCCCAAAGGGGGGCGCTGGCGACCCTCGAAGATCGCTCGCATCGAAGATCGCTCGCCCGACCGCCGCTTCTTCCCGTTCCACGACAACTGGAGCCGGCTCTACCTCGTGAGCTTCCCGGCCGAGGTCGTGCACGGGCCAGCCACCGGTCCGATGGCCCTCGAGGCCACCGGCGTCTACGGCCGGGTCTCCGTGTCCTGGAGTCCGTGACGCCCTTCGGCTTACGACCTCCGGCGGCCAGGCCGAAGGGCGAGCTGAACGTCTGCGGTCGCCGCGAGCTCCGCCGGCAGGTCCGCCATGAATCGCTTCGGCATCCCCAATCCGATCGTCCGGCCGATCCTGCGGTCGCGCCTCCACGGGCTCTTGAGCCGCATCCTGTGCCTGGTGACGGTCACGGGCCGCAAGTCCGGCACGCCCCACACGTTTCCGGTGCTCTACGCTCGCGACGGACGGGACGTGCTGATCGTCGCGGGCTGGGCCTCGAAGAAGCGCTGGTGGCGGAACGTGGTGGGTGGGGCGGACGTCGAGCTCTTGGTCGCGGGTGAGCATCTGAAGGGCCGCGCCACCGCGTTCGTCGACGACCCGTCCGAGCGCGGCCGCGCGCTGCGTGCCTTCCTGACCCGCTTTCCCAGCGGCGGCGGCACCCTCGGCGTGTCATCGCGCTGGCGGGCGCTCGACGATGCCTCGCTCGGCGCCGCGCCGGGCGATTTCGTCGTGGTCCGGGTCGTACCCGCGACCTGAGCGCTCGGTCGCCGCGTCCGTCGGTTCACCGGAAACCGTCCGCTATACTCGCGGACGATCCGGCACCGACCTCTGCGCGGTGACCAGCGAGGTTTCGTCCATGTCGAACAAGGCGTTCAATCGCTTCGAGCGCGCCACGGGCTACGTCGTGTCCGACGGGCTGCGCGAGGCCGTGAACCTGGCGCTCTGCCTCGAGCGGCCGCTCTTGCTCAAGGGCGAGCCCGGCACCGGCAAGACGGTGCTCGCAGGGCACGTCGCCGAGGCGCTCGGCCTGAAGCTGATCCGCTGGCACGTGAAGTCGACCACCAAGGCGCAGGACGGCCTCTACGTCTACGACACCGTCGCCCGTCTACACGACAGCCGCTTCGGCGACCACGACGTCCGCGACATCGAGCACTACATCAAGCTCGGCCCGCTCGGTGAGTCGTTCGCTACGGACGCCCAGGTCGTGCTGCTGATCGACGAGGTCGACAAGGCGGACCTCGAGTTCCCGAACGACCTGCTCAACGAGCTCGACCTGATGCGCTTCACGATCCACGAGACCAACCGCGAGATCGCCGCCAGGCACCGCCCGCTGGTGGTGATCACCTCCAACAACGAGAAGGAGCTGCCCGACGCGTTCCTGCGCCGGTGCGTGTTCCACTTCATCGAGTTCCCGAGCCCCGAGCTGATGCGCGAGATCGTGCGCGTGCACCATCCAGACCTCGAGGATCGCCTGCTCGAACAGAGTCTCGAGGTGTTCTACGCGCTGCGGGGCATCGCTCAGGTGCGCAAGCCCCCTTCGACGTCGGAGCTGATCGACTGGCTCGCGGCGCTGCAGACCGCCGGCGTGAGCCCCGACGTCATCCGCAAGAAGCTGCCGATGCTCGGCGCGCTGCTGAAGAAGGAGCAGGACGTGGAAGTCGCGAAGCGCGCGGTATTGCATTGAGTGGGACTCGAAAATGATCGCCGCGCCGTCGGTTCTTCGTAGCGCGGGGGCTCGTCCCTCGCCGTGGCGCTGGCGGGGGACGAGCCCCCGCGCCACGACGACGACACCGCCAGCGAGAACAGAGCGCCGCTGACATGCCACCGGTACCCAAGGATGCCGAGCTCGGCCCGCTCTTCTCGCGGCTCCTCTTCGAGCTCCGCGCCCGCCGCGTGCCGGTGGGGCTCACCGAGTGGATGACGCTGATGCGCGCGCTCGCGCTCGGCCTCCACCACTCGAGCTTGACCGGCTTCTACCACGCGGCGCGCTCGATACTGATCCACAGCGAGGCCCACTTCGACGCGTTCGATCAGGCGTTCGGCGTGGTCTTCCAGGGGCTCGAGGGGGCCGCCCTCGAGATCACCGACGACCTCCTCGCGTGGCTCAAGGACCCCAAGCGCTTCAACCTGAGCGACGAGCAGCTCGCGCAGATCGAGAAGCTCGGCCTCGACGAGCTGATCCGGCTCTTCGAGGAGCGCCTGAAGGAGCAGAAGGAGCGCCACGACGGCGGCAACAAGTGGATCGGCACCGGCGGCACCAGCCCGTTCGGACACAGCGGCCAGCACCCGGGCGGGCTACGCATCGGTGGCGAGGGGGGGCGCTCGGCGATGCAGATCGCCGGTGAGCGGCGCTTCAAGAACTACCGCGCCGACCTGGTCCTCGACGTGCGCCAGATCGGCGCCGCGCTGCGCCGCCTGCGCGAGCTGACCCGCGAGGGCTCGAAGGAAGAGCTCGACCTCGACGGCACCATCGACCAGACCTGCAAGAACGCCGGCGAGCTCGAGGTGGTGATGCGCTCCGCGCGTCGCAACAACGTGCGCGTGGTGCTGCTTCTCGACGTGGGTGGCTCGATGACGCCCCACGCACGCACCGTGAGCCGGCTGCTCACCGCCGCCAAGCAGGCGCACCACCTTCGCGAGCTCCGCCTCTACTACTTCCACAACTGCGTCTACGAGAAGCTCTACACCGACGCATCCTTCAAGGAAGGCATCCCCGTCGAGGAGCTGATCCACACCACCCAGCGCAGCTACAAGCTGATCCTCGTCGGCGACGCGCTCATGCATCCGGCCGAGCTGCTCGAGCCGGGTGGTGCGATCTACTACAGCCACCGCAACACTCATCCGGGCATCTACTGGCTCAAGGCGCTGGCCGATCACTTCCAGCGCACGCTGTGGCTCAACCCCGAGCCGGTGCAGTACTGGGATCAGCCCACCATCCGGCTGGTGTCGAACCTCTTCCCGATGTACGCGCTGACGCTCGAAGGCCTCACCGAGGGCATCCGCGAGCTGGTGGCGGGGAAGGGACAGAGCTCGGGCATCGCCGCCGCCAGGCGTCTGCAGGAAGCAGCGCTCGGCCGGCCGCTCAAGCGTGACCCGTGGCTCGATCGGTGGACCTCGTGAGCTCGCTCTCCGCAGGCGCCGCCCCGCTCGTGCTCGCGCCGGTGAGCCGCCTCGCGCGCGGCGCCACCGAGCAGGTCTCGCGGCTCGGTCCGGCCGTGCCGCGGCGTGCCCAGGAATACTCGGCGCGCTTCACCGAGCCGTGGCACATCCGCACGCTCATCGTACCGATGCCGGGTGGTGGAGACGTCGAGCTGGTGTTCGCCAACCTGATCGTGGGCCGGATCGGCATCGCGAACTTCGACGACGAGCCGCTACGCGCGCCAGAGGATGCACCGCGCGACGAGGGTCATCTCGCGCTGCTGGTGCTCGGTCGCGACGCGCGCGTCGCCGAGTCGCTGCCGTTCTCACGCACCGAGCACGTCCGCGCCATCGATGGCGGCGTGCGCGTCGAGGTCCCCGGCTCGTTCACCTGCGAGATCACCGGGAAGTGGCCGGACTACCACCAGCGCGTCGTCGTGCCGGGTCTCGACCTCGAGATCGAGCTCGGCGCCCGCTGCCTGCCGCCGGTGCGGTGGTGGGCGTTCGCCCCGCGTGCCTATCAACACCACTCGGGCTTCGGCGAGGCGTCCGGCTCGGTGGTGCTTCGCGGCGTTCGCACACCGATCCGCCATCCGGTTTCGCTCGAGCCCGCCACCGGCAAGAACCTGCTCGGGGCGCCAGGCGCGCCGCGCATCCCGGCAACGCTCTTTCACTACCAGCTCGGCACGTTCCCGGGCGCCGGTACCTTCGCCCTCGGCTGCTTCCGTCTCGGCGCCTTCGAGCCGTTTCGCGCCGGGGAGGTGGTGCTTCCCGATGGTCGCCACGAGCGACTGGTCGACTGGGACATGACGGTCGAGGAGACCACCTGGATCACCGCGCGCGCGGGCGGCGCCATCGAGGTGCCGTCGCGCTGGTCGGTGCGGGCACGCGGCGAGCACGTCCGGCTCGACTACGCGGCGGTGCGCGACTGGCCCGCGGTCGCTGGTGTGGGGCGGCTCACGTCGAGCGGCGCGCGCATCCGCGGCCGCCTCGCGGCCGCAGCGCATGGCACGGCCGAGCTCGACGGCGTGGTGTACGAGGAGCACCTCGCGGCTCCCGGCGTCAGCGCTCGCTGAGACGCTCGCGTTCCGTTGGATCCCGCTCGCGGAAGATCGACGACGCGTCGCCGAGCCATCGGGGCGCGTGGACGCCCCCCGGTCCGTTCGGCGCGCGCCCGGCGTGGTCGCGACGCGAGCACGCGCGACCGACTGCCCTGCCCGTTCCTCCGGGACCGCCTTGGTCCTCCGGGGCCATCGGCCATCGCCGCCCGGCGCGGCCCGGGGGCCAACAGGTCCACGAAAGCCGAGAAATCCTGCATGGCTCGGATGAGTCCGGAGGGTCAGCTCGCGGCATCCGTCTTGCTCAATCGGCCACCGTCTCATCGACCCCGAAGCGGTGGAGGCTCCGATGCTGTTCGGCACGTATTCGACCGACGGATTCTTCGACGAGCTTTTCGAGCCCGACGGCCGGCCGCGCACCGGCGCCGAGCCGCTGGTGCGCAAGATCGAGTCGCTCTCCGCCGGGGAGCTGCTGCGCCGCCAGCAGGACGCCGAGCGCACCCTCCTCCAGCTCGGCATCACGTTCAACGTCTACGGGGATGGCGGCGGCATCGAGCGGATCTTCCCGTTCGACGTGATCCCGCGGATCGTCTCGGCCACCGAGTGGGACCGGCTCGAGGCCGGCCTCAAGCAGCGCGTCCTCGCGCTCAACATGTTCATCGACGACGTCTACCACGAGCAGCGGATCGTTGGTGACGGGGTGGTGCCCAAGGAAATCCTCATGTCGTCGGGCGCCTACCGCCCGCAGTGCCACGGCCTCAAGCCGCCGCGCGGCGTGTGGTGCCACATCAACGGCGCCGACCTCGTGCGTGATCGTGACGGCCAGTTCTACGTCCTCGAGGACAACCTGCGCTGCCCGTCGGGGGTCTCTTACGTCCTCGAGAACCGCTACGTGATGAAGAAGACCTTCCCGGAGGTCTTCGAGGCGTCGAGCGTCCGGCCGGTGGTCGACTACCCGAGCCGGTTGCTCGACATGCTGCAATCGCTGGCGCCCGTGACCGTGACGCAGCCGAAGGTGGTGGTGCTCACGCCGGGCATCTACAACTCGGCCTACTTCGAGCACTCCTTCCTCGCCCAGCAGATGGGGGTCGAGCTCGTCGAGGGGCGCGACCTGCTCGTCTCGGGTGGCCTGGTGCGGGTACGCACCACGCAGGGGCTCGAGCGCGTCGACGTGATCTATCGGCGCGTCGACGACGACTTCATCGACCCGGACGTGTTCCGCTCCGACTCGATGCTGGGCGTTCCCGGGCTCATGGACGTCTACCGCAACGGGCGGGTCGCGCTCGCAAACGCGCCCGGCACCGGCATCGCCGACGACAAGGTGATCTACGCCTTCGTCCCCGAGATCATCCGCTACTACCTGGGCGAGGACGCGATCGTCCCCAACGTCCCCACCTACGTGTGCGCCGATCCCGCCGACCAGGCGTACGTCCTCGCCCACCTCGAGGCGCTGGTGGTGAAGACCGCGGGAGGCTCGGGCGGCTACGGGATGCTGGTCGGCCCGGCCGCGAGCGCCAAGGAGCGCGCCGCGTTCGCCGAGCGCATCCGCGAGAAGCCGCGCGACTACATCGCGCAGCCCGCGCTCGCGCTGTCGCGGGTACCGTCGATCGTCGACGGCGGGTTCGAGGGGCGGCACGTCGACCTGCGGCCGTACGTGCTCTTCGGCGAGGACATCTACGTGCTTCCGGGCGGGCTGACGCGCGTGGCGCTGCGGAAGGGCTCGCTCGTGGTGAACTCGTCGCAGGGCGGCGGCAGCAAGGACACCTGGGTGCTCGCGCACAAGTCGGCGGCCGAGTCGAAGCTGCACCAGGCCGCGTGAGGATCGTCTTCGTTTCGCTGGGTCGCCGAGGTCACCGATGCTGAGCCGGGTCGCGGATTCGATCTACTGGATGAGTCGTCAGATCGAGCGCGCCGAGAACGTGGCGCGCTTCGTGGGTGTGAATCTCCACATGCGGCTCGATCTGCCGCCCGGCGTCACCGAGCAGTGGATGCCGCTCGTGATCACCACCGGCGACGACGCCGCGTTCAGCGAGCGCTACGGCGCGGCGACCCGCGAGAACGTCATCCAGTTCCTGACCTTCGACACCGACAACCCGAACTCGATCCTGTCGTGCCTGCGCGCCGCGCGCGAGAACGCGCGTGGCGTGCGCGAGATCATCTCGTCGGAGATGTGGGAGCAGCTCAACAAGTTCTACCTCATGGTTCGGGACACGGCGGGCTCGGCCCGCGCGCGCGAGCTGCCCGAGGCGTTCTTCGCCGACGTGCGCATGGCGAGCCACCTCTTCGTCGGCGTGTCGGACGCGACGATGTCGCACGGCGAGGGGTGGAACTTCGCGCGGCTGGGCCGGATGATCGAGCGCGCCGACAAGACCACGCGCATCCTCGACATGAAGTACTTCATCCTCTTGCCTTCGCTCTCGGACGTCGGCACCCCGTTCGACGACCTGCAGTGGTCCGCAGTGTTGCGCGCGGCGAGCGCGCTCGAGATGTACCGCAAGCGCTACGGGCGGCTCACCTGGGAGCACGTGATCGATTTCCTGCTCCTCGACCACGACTTCCCGCGCGCGGTGCACCACTGCGTGATTCACGCCCAGCAGTCGCTGCACGCCATCACCGGGACACCGTTCGGCACTTTCCGGAGCATCGCCGATCGGCGCATGGGCCAGCTCCGCTCGGATCTCGACTTCGCGATGGTCGAGGACGTGATCGGCACCGGCCTGCACGAGTACCTGGATTCGATCCAGGTTCGCCTCAACGGCATCGCGGAGGGCGTCTTCGAGACATTCTTCGCGATGCGTCCGGCGCCGGTCCTTTCGGCCGCCTGAGCCGCCGCCGCGTCGATCCGCGGCGCGGCGGAGCCGCGCTCCCCGTGTCGCCGCAGCAGGCATCCGGAGGAACTCCGCCGGCGTTCCGCGGACCTCCCGGGCGGGGTGTGCGTCGCCTCACCGCGCTGTGCTACCGTGAAAGCTCTTCCCGACATCGTCGGCGCACGCCCACTCGCGCGCGCCGCCCGAGGTGTTCGATGGCTCGACGGCTCTCGAGTTGGCTGGTGGGGGCGCTTTCGCTCCTCGGCGCGGCGGCGTGTGACCCGCGCACCTATCCGAAGGACCTCCCGCCCACGACCGAGCTCGGGTCGCCCCGTGGCTATCGAGTCGCGCGCAGCATCATCCATCTCCACTCGCCGTTCTCGCACGACGCGTGCGACGGGAACGGCCTGCCCGGCGGCGTGCCGAACGAGGCCTGCTATCAGGACCTGCGCACCGCTCTCTGCACGCTGCACGTCGACTTCGCGAACCTGACCGACCACCCCGCCCACATGGATGAGTTCGAGTTCTCGGATCTCCTCCTGCAGCGCGCCGGCGACGTGATCGAGGATGGCGCGTTCGGCCCGGTCGCCAACCACGTGTACTGCCAGAACGGCGCGGCGCCGGTGATGACGGTCGGCTTCGAGGACGAGCTGATGCCGTACGAGATGGAGCAGCACCTCGCACCCGACCAGCCCACCCGCGATCAGCTCTACAACACCAACACGCCGGCCACGGTGGCGCTGCTCCAGGGCATGGCGAACGCGGTCGCCGGCGTCGCCCACACGGAGAGCAAGGACACGAGCTACCTCCTCGGCCTCGGCATGGACTCGGTCGAGATCTACAACATCCACGCCAACCTCGATCCCGACATCCGCTCCGAGTTCCTGGGCCTGCCGCCGCTCGACGGCGGGCTGGCGCTGCTCTCGTACATCGTGAACCCCACCGTCGTGCCGGTCCCGGACCTCGCGTTCCTGTCCTACTTCCTGCTCTCGCCGATCTACTTCGAGAAGTGGAACACCTTGACCGACGCCGGCCTGCACGTGACCGGTACCGCGGGCAGCGACTCTCACCAGAACGTGCTCGCGCTGACCGCGCCCGACGGCGAGCGCATGGACGGCCACCGCCGGCTCCTCAAGTGGATCTCCAACCACCTGCTGGTGAACGACGTCACCTTCGCCGACGAGAAGGACGCGGTTCGGAACGAGCGCAACTTCGTGGTGGTCGAGGGGCTCGGCTCGCCGGTCGGCTACGACTTCTACGCCGACGCCGGCAGCAGCGTGGTCGGCATGGGCGAGACCGGCACGCTGGTGCCGGGCTCGACGACCATCCACGTGCCGCTACCCACCCTGCACCCGAGCGCGCCAGGCGGTGGCCCCGCGGACGAGCTCACCATCAAGCTCAAGCGCGTGTTGCCGGGCGGTCAGGACGAGGTGGTTGCGACCAGCGTCGACGCGTCGCTGGCGTTCGCGCCCACCGCGCCGGGCGCCTATCGTGCCGAGGTCTGGATGGTGCCGAACCACCTCACGCCGCACCTCGGACCCACGCCGGAGACGTACCTCGTTCCGACGCCGTGGATCCTCACCAATCACCTGTACCTGCAGTGACGCGGCGAGCGGCTGCTGGCGGGGACACGGAGGCCCCGCCCTACGAGAGAGCGTCACGACGTTCGATCGTCGTAGCGACGGGGGCTCCGGCCCCGTCGCTCGCTGAAGCGCGAACGACGTCGCACGCTCGTGCCCCGCCGCTATACGGGCGGAGCGGTCACCCCGCGGGCGCGAGGTCCGGCTCGGGTGAGACGCGCAGCGCCCAGCCGGGCTGAGGGCGCCGCCACGCCGCCGCCGCCATCCGCGCGGCCACCCTCGCGGCGGTGGGGGTGAGCACGGGCAGGAAGTTCCGCACGATGCGCTTGAAGTCGCGGCGCAGGATGCGGTCGAGCTTGTGGGTCTGCTGGCCCTTGCTCGCGTTCACCAGCGAGCCCACGAGCCGCCCGGGGCGGCTCGCGAACACGTTCAGGAAGAGCCACAGGTAGAAGAAGAGCCGCACGATGCGGAGCTCGTAGCCCGTCATGCGTGGGTTGTGGGACGCGTCCATCGTCATGTCGGCGACGAACAGCGAGCGGAAGAACGCGTCGTCGAGCGTCACGCGGTTCTCGCGCCGCAGCTCCTCGAAGGACGGGCTGCCCGGCAGCGGCTGGAAGAGGCTCACCACCGCCTCGTCGAGGCCGGTGCGCGCGAGCCGCGTGGTGAGGCGGAACGTGTCGACGAGGTCGCCCCAGCTCTCGACGGGAAAGCCCACCACGAACGCGGCTCCCACCGGCAGCCCGACGCTGCGCGCGTTCCGCACCGTGTCCAGCACCGAGTCGACGCGCATCCGCTTGTCGACCCAGCTCATCACCTCCTCGGAGCCGGTCTCGGGCGAGATCTGCAGGTAGACGAGCCCCGACTCCTTCGCGCGCCGGAGCAGGTCCGCGCTCAGTCGCTCGGCCCGGATTCCCGACGGGACCGACCACTTGATGCGCGGCGAGAGCGTCAGCAGGTGGTCGACGAAGCCCTCGAACCACCGCTGGCTGGTGGTGAGGCTCAGGTCGGTGAACACGATGTGCTCGACGTCGTGCTCTGCGCGGTGGCGCTCGATCTGGCGGACCACGTTCTCGTGCGAGAGATAGCGCTGCATCCCCCAGGTGCCGGGCGCGGTGCAGAACCGACACTTGTACGGACAACCGCGGGTCGCGATCATCGGCACGAAGCGGCCGGTCACGTTGACGCCGTGGACCCGGTCGCCCTCCCAGTAGCGCGCGAGGGGGACGTCGCGCCAGTCGGCCGGCGCGATCGCGTCGGGATCGGGGAAGCGCCCCTTGTCGCGTGGGTCGACCACGTCGGCGGCGCGCCGCTCGCGGGTCACCACGTTGGCGAGCGCGCCGAGCCCGTCGCAACGCTCGACCGCGTCGACCAGATCGAGGAAAGGGCCCTCGCCCTCGCCGACCACCACGGCGTCGAGCCCCGACTCCGCGACCGCGAGGTCGGCGATGCCGGTCATCCCCTCGCCGCCCGCCACGATCGTGAGTTCGGGCCGGCGGCGCCGGATCTCGCGCAGCAGCGCCCGCACCGGCGGGTAGCTCTGGCTGAACATCATCGAGAGCCCGAGCACGCCCGTACCGGCGGGGATGCGCTCGATCAGCTCGGCGAAGCCGAGCCCCTCGAGGTGGAAGCCGTCACCCCACGTGTAACGCCGCTCGAAGCCGAGCCCGACGCCGTCGATCACCGTGGTCTCGTGCCCGGCCGCGCGGCAGGTCCCGGCGAGGAGCGCCAGCCTGAGCGGCGGCATGGTGTTGTTGCCGACGCTCGCTCCCATGAGCGGGTCGAAGGGCACCATCAAGGTCACGCGCGCCATCGAAGGGGCCTTCCGGTCACGAAGGGGCGAGGAAGCGATCGAGGTCGACCACCACGCCGCCCGACTCGTCGAGGAACGTGAGGCGCTCGCCGTCGCGCGAGAGCGCGATCGGCTGGATGCGGGTGCCGACGAAGCCGCGGCGCCGCTCGCTCAGGTCGTCCCGTGACAGCGCGAGCAGATCGCCGCTCAGGAAGTTGCCGACGTAGACCAGCCCACGCCGCGGATCCAGCGCCAGGTGGCGCGCGCCGAGACCGACGACGACGCTCCTCTCGAGTACCAGGTCGCTGGTGCGGACGAAAGACACGGTGCCGCCGTTCATGTCGGAGACGATCAGCCGCTGGCGCTCGTCGTCGAGCACCAGTTGCCCCAGACGATGCCCGACTCGCCCCGGCCAGGTAAAGCGGGCGGGCAGCCGGACGTCGGCGACGAACGCCTGCTCGGCGAGCGACCAGCGCCGCACGTGGCCGAGGTCGAGGATGAACAGGTCCCCGCTCGCCGGGTCGATCGCGACGTCGCGGGCGAAGTCGGTGTCGACGTGGGTCACGCACGCGAGGCTCGCGAGGTCGACGCCGTACACGTCGCCGGTATCGTCCACCCACCACGCCGTGCCGCGCGCCTCGTCCACGCGCACCGTGTCGGTGGCGCGCTCGCTGCAGTAGGGAGCGCGCCGGAGCACCCTGAGCGGGTGGAAGCCGACCTCGATCAGCTCCACCGGCTGTCCAGGCTGGAAGTTGCCGGTGAGGAGGCGCTCGTGCGCGCAGTCGAGCCATACGAAGCGGCTGAAGCCCTCGTCGAGCTCCTCGCTCGCGGCGCCGCCCGCGACCGGCACCAGCCGCGTCACGCTCAGCCCGCCCATCAGATACGAGCGCCGATCACACGACTCGACCATCGCCGCGACGATGATGTTCCAGTTGATCGCGGGAGTGGGCGAGAGCCTGAGCCCCTCCAGGGTGCCGCGCACCGGGATCGGCACGAAGCGCACGCCGGGCGTCTTCTCGATCGTTGCCGCGATCGGTCCGCCCGGGAGGTTGTAGAAGATCCACTGGCGCGCGCGTACCCCGCCCACCGCCAGCGCCACCGCCACGCCCACCGCCACTCCCGAGCGCAACACCTCGCGTCCGACGAGCGCAAGGAACGCCGCCGTGCCGAGCGCGAAGCTCGCCGCGATCGCGAGCCGTGGCCCGAGCGCGAACCCGAGCGGCGGCGACACGAGCTGGAATCCCCCGATCACGAGCGCGAGCGCCGCCCACCGCGTGGGTGCCGCTGCCCCCGCGCCGGCGCGCAGCCAGGTCGCGCAGCCCGCGCACACCAGCGCCACGTACGCGACGTCGGAGCGGCGCGTGTACGGAATGTACGCCTGCACCAGCGCCGCGCACGCCGCGACCGCCACGTAGTAGAGCGCGCGCACCGTCCACGCCGCCACTGGCCGCGAGGTCCGCCAGCGCGTCACCCGCGCCGCGAGCGCGGCCGCCGGCAGCGCCCACAGCAGGCTGAACGGTGGAGCGTGGGAGGCGGCGAGCAGCGCGTACCCGGCGAACGATCGCGCGCGCGCGAGCCGCCCGGCTCGTGCCACGTCGCTCACGCGGACGGCTGCGCCACGAGCGGTCCGGCGGCGAGCGGCGCACGGCCGCGCGCGAGCCGCTCGCGGAGCCAGCGCCCGACCTCGACGCGGTAGAGCCGCGTGTAGCGGCGCGGCATCGAGCGCACCGCCGGCCACGGACGGCGGTCGAGCCCGCTCGCCCACCGGATGCGCTCGATCATCTGGTGCGCGAGGCTCAGCACCACGTGCGGCAGCGTCACCGTGACACCCGGCGTCGGCAGCCATCGATAGAGCCGGCGCGCGATCACCACGCGATTCACGCGCCGAGGCAAGAAGAGCAGCAGCATCAGGAAGAAGTAGAGCTGGCGCTTCTCGCGCGGCGCGCTCGGGTCGCCGCGGTAGTAGCTGCCGAGCTCGGCGCGCTCGGGCACATGGTCGATCTGGTCGGCGGTCACGCTGCCGAGCGCGATCGCTTTGTCGACCATCTCGGTGCCCGGGTAGATCTGCAGCCAGTAGAACTTCGCCGTGTCGGGGCGGTGCTCGTTGTAGAATTCCGCCATGCGCACGAGGTCGTCGCTGGTCTCGCCGGGCAGATTGACGATGTTGTCGACGTCCACCCACACGCCGGCCGAGCGCAACGCGCGGATGGCGTCGGCGATGCGCACGTTGCTCTCGTTGCGGCGCAGCACGCTCTGCCTCAGCTCGGCGGTCAGCGTCTGAACGCCCATGTCGACCTTGGCGCAGCCGGCGAGCGCGAGCAGCCCGGCGACCTCCTCGTTCACGAAGTTGGGATGGACGAGCGCCAGGAACGGCACGCCGATCTCGTCGCGGTAGCGCGGCGCGAACTCGCGCAGCCACGGCAAGTTCCACGTGAAGATCTCGTCGCAGAACCACACCGCGCGGTAGTCGTGTACGGCGCGCGCGGAGCGCAGCTCGCGCAGCAGGTCGCTCACGCTTCGCGCGCGCAGGTAGCGGCGGTCGTTGTGGTAGAGGGCCTGCAAGCGGTTCTCGATGCAGAACGTGCAGCGATACGCGCAGCCGCGGCTCGCGATGGCGAGATAGAGATCGCCGGACGCCATGGGCGTGCCGGCGAACAGCGACTTGTCCGGAAAGGGCAGGCTGTCGAGGTCCTGGACCAGCGCGCGCGGCGCGTTCGAGACGACGTTCCCCGCGGCGTCGCGGGCCCAGATGTTGGGGATGTGGGTGGTGTCCGCGCCGCGCGCGAGCGCGTCCGCGAGGTCGACCGCCGCGTCCTCGCCCTCCCCGACGCACGCGAAGTCCACCACCGGCTCGGCCATGACGCGCTCGGGCGCGAGGGTGGGGTGCGAGCCGCCCGCCACGATCGGCACCCCGAGCCGCGCGCGGATCGCGCCCGCGAGATCGAGGAACCACGACCAGTTGTGGGTGAGCACCGAGAACGCGACCAGGTCCGGCCGCGTCGCGGCGACCGCGTCGAGCACCTCGTCTCGGCGCGAGAAGAGCCGCCCCAGCGGCGCGATCGAGATCGCGCTGTCCTGGAAGAGCCGCGGGTCGAAGACCAGGCGCGCCTCGTGACCCGCGCGCCGGAGCGCGGCGGAGACGTATTCGATCCCGAGGGCTTCGTACTCGGGGTAGACGAAGGTGACGCACGGCGGCAGGATACGGACGCGCTCTCCGGCGGGTCAAGGAAGCGCGCGGGCGCGGGAGCGGCGCTCGTGACCGCGGTCCCTCGCGACGGTGACGCGTCCAGGCCCGGGCGCGGGCGGGCCGCCGCGGCCACCGTGGTGTGGCTCGGCGGGGTCGTGTTCTCGTTCGCGCTCGCGTTGTCGCTCGGCAAGAGCCAGGGCCAGGCGCTCGGCACATGGCTCGCCGGGCGCGGCGTGCTGCCGCTCGAGCTCGGCCTCGGCCTCGGCTCGGTCTTCGGCATGGCGGTGGTGGCGGCCGCGGTCCAGCTCGCGGCGGCGGTCGCGGCGGCGGCGGTGCGCGGCGCAGGCTTCGGTGGCGTGGCGAGCTGGCGGCGGGACGCCGCGATCGCGCTGTGGTGGGGCATTCACACGTTTCCCGCCTCGGGGCTCTACCTGGTGGCGCTGCCGGTGGGGCGCGCCGCGCGGCTCCGGCTGGCGAGGCGCCGGCCGGTGGTCGCGCGGGTGCTCGCGGCGCTCTATCTGGCGGGCTTCGCGGTGTTTCTCCTCGGGCTGGTGCGGTGGGCGCCGTTCTTCGACGACGGAGAGGTCGCCTTCTTCGTGGCGTTCACGCTCGTGCTCGGCGCAGTGCTCACGGCGTGGCCCGAGCGGCGCCGCGAGTGGCTCGTGGTGGCGGCCGTGGCGCTCGCGCTCTACTTCGCCCTCGATCCGCCGCAGAAGGTGAGCTTCGGGCCACGCGCCGCGGTCGCGCTCGGCGTGCTCGCGCTCGGGGTGGGGCCTGCGCTGGTGGCGGGCCGCGAGGGTTGCAGGCAGATGGGTGCGCTCGGGCCGACGTTCGCGCTGCTCGGGCTCGGGCTCTGGACCTGGTTCGGCGAGTTCCTGGTGCTGCCGTCGGTGCGGGATGCGGACGCCATCGCCGCCGCCCCGGGCGTGACCCTCCTCTACCGCAACGGGAGCCCAAGCGGCCCCGGCGCCGACAACCGCTTCCTGATGGAGGCGTGCGACCGAACCCGCATCCTCTACGGCTCGCGCGACATCCCGAGCGGGATCGTGCGCCTCGAGGGCGGCCGCGTGGTGGAGCGGCTGCGGGTCCACACCGGCTACAACCTCGTCACCGACTGCGCCGCCGGCGTCGGGTACGTCGGCAACTACAGCGGCGGACAGATCGAGCGCGTCGACCTCGCCAGCCTGCGTCTGCTCACGCCGGTGCCGGAGGTGCGGATCGGCGGGCCGACGTTGCTCCAGCTCTCGCCGGACGGCGCGCGGCTCTACGCCATCGACGACACCAACGGCCAGTTCCGGCGCATCACCCTCGCCACCGGTCAGGCGGATCTGGAGCTACGCGAGTGCCTGCCGAACGGTCTCTTCGTCGACGAGGAGCTCCATCGCGTCTATCTGCCGAGCTGCGGCTGGCTCGACGTCTACGACGACCGCACCGGTGAGCCGGTGTCGAAGGTGGACCTACGGCGCGGCTTCGACCCGCCGTTTCCGCTCGGGCCGCACTTTCACCGCATCACGGCGGACACCGCGACCGGCAAGGCGTTCGTGTCGTATCTGGAGACCGGTCGCATCTACCGGGTGGACGGCGCGAGTGGCGCGCTCGAGGCGGAGACGATTCTCGGCCGCGGGCTGCGCGACCTCACCTGGGACGCCAAGAACGGCGTCGTGTGGGTGGGGAACTACGTGACCGGTGAGCTGCTCGCCGTGGATCCCGCCTCGCTCGCCGTCGCCGGACGCGTGCAGGTGGGACGGCGGATCCGCTCGATCGAGCCGAGCCTCGACGGGCGGCGCGTCTACGTCACCTCGGCGATCGGCGGCGTCGCCGTCGACGTGGCGACGGTGCTCGGACGCTGACGCTCGCGCCGCGCGCGCCCTGCGGCCGAGGGCGGGGCGAGTCCCGGTCGGCCGAGGCCGTGAAAGCAGATGATGGCGTAGGGCCCACCCGCGAGCTTCGCGGACGCTTCCGCGTCGGCGAGCGTCGCCGTGGTGGCGTACACGAAATTTCCCTCGCGGACCGTCCAGCGATCGCGGTGTCGGAAGACGTGCAGGGTTCGGCGCAGCATGAGGATTCCTTTCGCACGCCACCGGGTCGTCTCGTCGGTGGTCACCGCCGGTCACTGCAAGCGGAGCGCCAGCGCTCGAGATGCACGGAAGCCGAGGAATCTCGCGGTTCTGTCGCCGCGGAGCGGGTCGCGCTGAAAACGGTACATCGCCCGTGTGGAATCGTTACAGCGCCGGCGAGGACGCCGGCGCGTACCAGGCCCGGCGGGTGATCCCGCGCGGAGGGTCGCGCACCGCGCGAGCGCCGATCCGCGACGACGCTACATCGACGCTTGCGTCGTACCGCGTACGGCCGCGTCCGGGGGTGTTACTGGGGCAGACCGCTGGGCGGCATCGGCGGCGCCATCTCGCGCACGCCTTCTGGTGTCGTGAACTGGAAGAACGCCGTGTCCTTCGCGACGCCGGGCTCGATCTCGGTGAAGGTCAGCCGGTTCACGTTGCCGAACGGATCGTAGATGGTGATCTCGGTGACGAGGCTGGTGGTCGGCTCGACGACCACGCGCAGCTTCTCGAAGGGCGCGGGCTTCTGCGGCGTCAGATCGACGGCGATGCCGTCCTTGGGTGGCAGCTCGAGCTTGGGCAGCACCGCCACATACCCCTCGGTGAGGGTACCGGTGCCGTTCAGGAAGCCGGTGGGCACCTGGTCGAGCATCGCGGGGTCGATGTCGGTCTTGGTGACCTGTTCCTTGTCGGGCTCGTAGAACCAGAGCGTCTTCCCGTCCGAGACCATGAGCTGGGTGCTCGGCCTGTCGTACGCCCAGCGCATCTTTCCGGGCTTCGCGAACCAGCACTCGCCCTCGGCGATGTCGGTCTGACCGAGGGTCGCGGAGGTGAGCTCCTGGTGAAACCGCGCATGGAGCCCCGCGATCTTCGCGTAGCGCGCCTGCACCTTGTCGAGCAGCTTCTTCGCCTCGGGTGACGACTCGGTGGGTGGCGAGAGGACGACGTCGAAGGTCTTGGCGCCGGCGGATCGCGTGAGCCCCAGGCACGCGCACAGCGCGACCGTCACGGTGAGTCCCACGAGATGGGGTCGCGGCCGCAGCTTTTCGGTCATCGAGGATCCAGCGAGGGAACGCGGTTCACCAGCACCTGGCGGGGCTTGGCGCCGTCGGCGGGACCGATGACGCCCTCGCGCTCCATCTTCTCGATGATGCGCGCGGCGCGATTGTAGCCGATGCGGAAGCGCCGCTGGACCAGCGAGATCGAGGCGTGACCGAGCTGGGACACGAACGCCAGCGCCTCGTCGTACTTCTCGTCGTAGTCGTCGGGACCGTCGATGCCGCCGTCGTCGTCGAGGGGCTGGTCGAGGATGCTCTTGTCGTAGACCGGGCGGCCCTGCTTCTTCCAGTGCTGGATGATGCGCTGGATCTCGCCGTCGCTCAGGTAGCAGCCGTGGATGCGGGTGACCTTGGAGGTGCCGGGGGCGAGCATCAGCATGTCGCCGTTGCCGAGCAGCCGCTCGGCGCCGATCGAGTCCAGGATGGTGCGCGAGTCGGGGCGCGACGACACCTTGAAGCTGATGCGCGCCGGGAAGTTCGCCTTGATGACGCCGGTGAGCACGTCCACCGAGGGACGCTGCGTCGCCACCAGCAGGTGGATGCCCGCGGCGCGCGCCATCTGCGCCAGCCGGCAGATCGAGTCCTCGACGTCCTTCGAGGCCACCATCATCATGTCGGCGAGCTCGTCGATCACGATCACGATGTAGTGGAGCTTCTCGGGCGGCTCCTCGCCCTCCTCCATCAACTGCGCGCGGCGCCCCGGTTGCGCGTCGATGATGCGCAGCTCCTCGGCGATGGCCTGGTTGTAGCCGTCGATGTTGCGGACCTCGTAGCTCGCGAGCTTCTTGTAGCGCTTCTCCATCTCGCCGACGGCCCACTGGAGCGCGACCGCGGCTTTGCGCATGTCCGTCACCACCGGCAGCATGAGATGCGGGATGCCCTCGTAGGGGCTCAACTCCAGCATCTTCGGGTCGATCATGATGAACTTCACTTCGTCGGGGCTCGCTCGGTAGAGCATCGAGCAGATCATGCTGTTGAGCGAGACACTCTTGCCGCTACCGGTGGCGCCCGCGATCAGGAGGTGCGGCATGCGCACCATGTCGGCCACCACCGCGTTGCCGCTGATGTCCTTGCCGAGGGCGAGCGGCAGCTTCCCCTTGTGGGTCTGGAACGGGTCCGAGATCAGGATGTCGCGCATGAACACCGTCTCGGGCTCGGAGTTGGGGATCTCGATCCCCACCACCGCCTTGCCCGGCACCGGCGCCAAGATCCGGATGCTGGTGGCCTTCATCGCGAGCGAGAGATCGTCGGCGAGCGCCAGGATGCGGCTCACCTTGACGCCCGGCGCGGGCTCGAGCTCGTAGCGGGTGATGACCGGTCCGGGTAGCACCGCCTTCACCTTGCCGGTCACGCCGTACTCGGCGAGGCGCTTCTCGAGAAGCTCGGCGTTGGCGAGCAACAGATCGCGGTCGATCTCGGTGGAGGACTTCTTCTCGTGGACGTCGAGGAGCGAGAGCGGCGGCTGCTTCCACGTCTTGGGTGAGCCGATCAACGGCAGCTTCTGCTGCACCGGCTTGGTGGGTGGCGGCGCCTCGCCGACCGCTAGCTCGTGGCCCTGCGCGGTGATCTCGGGCGGCGGCGTCTCGGCGCGGATCTCGGGCGGCGGAGCGGGCTCGGCGGCTTCGTTCGAGCCCAGCAGCCCCGTCGGTTCCCGGTCGGTCACCTGATCCTTCAGGTCCGCCGGCCCCTCGGCGGGCTCGTCGGTCCCCAGCGCCTCCTCGTCGTCCGGCTCTTCCGGCGGCAACGTCTGCGGCGGCGGTGGCAGCGTGATGCGCGCAGTCGAGACGCGCGGCGCCGGTGCCGCGGGCTTGGTGGCCAAGGCGGGCGCGGGCGGCGGCCGCGCCGGCAGACGCTGGGGAAGCGGCGTGGCCTCCGGCTCGGGGATGTCGGGTGGGGCGTCCTCGTCGAGGCCGTCGATGGCGTCGAACGCGCCGAGCCCCTCCGCGTCCTCGGCGCGCATCGCAGGCCCCGCGGGAGCCTCGATCGAGCCCGTGGCGCGCTTGGTGGCGCGCTTGCGCTTCTTGGGCGCGGGTGCGTCCTCGTCGCTCTCCGCGGCGGCGTCGCCACCGCGACCGTTGCGAGGAGCGCGTCCGTTGCCGCTCCCCGTGCCTAGGTCGCCGAAGAGCCCGCCGTCGCGTTCGCCGAGGAAGTCGAGCGCGGGCCCGCCGAGCGCGTACTCCGCGGTGGCGCCGGTCGCCCGCATCCCGGCGCCGCTCTCGCGCGCCGCGCGAGCCGCGACGCCGCTCTCGGCGGCCAGGCTCTCGCTCTCCTCGCGGGCGCGATCGACGCGCTCCTTGACCTCGACGATCTGCTGTCCGATCGCGCCGCCCACCCAGCGGCTCGCACGCGCGGTGCGGAGGCCGAGCGTCTTGAGCGAGAGCCGGGTCAGGATCACGAACGACGCGAGCGCCATCGTGATCAGGATCAGGTAGGTGCCGACCGGGTTCAGGAGCGTCTCGAGGGCCTCGCCGATGAGCCGCCCGAGCTTGCCGCCGCCGCCCAGGATCTGGCCGTGCCCGGAGGCGAGCCGATCGGCGATCCCCGCGAGGCTCGCGAGGAAGGGCGGGAACGCCCACATCCGCCGCGTGCGCGCCGGCACCGGGCGTCCCATCAGGAACAGGATCCCGGCGCCGAGGATCACGGCGGGGATCCCGTAGCTCACCTGGCCGAGCGCCCAGCGCATCGCCAGCGCCAGCGTCGAGCCCATCGGGCCGACCACGTTGGTGGCCTTGGCGTGATCGCGGCAGCCGGCCACGAACAGGATCGGGTCGCACTCGTCGAAGGTGAAGAGCGCGAGCCCGAGGAACACCGCCACGCCCACGAAGATCAAGGCGCCCGCCTCGCGGAGCAGCGCGCTGCGCGCCCCGGTCTCGGTGCGATAGGTCGCCATGGTGAAGCGGCGCTGCGTTCTCATGAGGCGTTGCCGGACGGGTTCGGAGTGGGGGTGACCTCGACCTCGAGGCGCGCGCCGTGGCGGTCGACCGAGAGCTTGGCGGGCTGGCCCGCGAGGACGTCGCGCAGCGCCAGCATCACGTCGCGAGGCCGGAACACCTGGCGCTCGCCGACCGCGACGATCACGTCGCCGGGGCCGAGGCCGGCGCGCGCGGACGGTCCGTCGAGCTCGACCGCGGTGATGAGCGCGCCGTTGGTGACCGCCAGCTTGTACTCGACGCGGCGCTCGACGCTGATGCGGATGAGCTGCGCCCCGATCGAGCCGCGGGTGGGCGCCTCGCCCTTCTCGAGTGAGCGCAGCACCGCCTTCGCGGCGTCGATGGGGATCGCGTAACCGGCGCTCGGCCCCTTCGGGTTCGATTGCGCGGTCGCGGCCGTCGAGGCGATGCCGACCACCTTGCCGCGCTCGTCGAACACCGGCCCGCCGCTCGAGCCCGCGCGCACCGCCGAGTCGGTCTGGATGTACTCGTCGAACGGCCCGAGGCCGAGATCCTTGCCGAGGCCGCTCACCAGCCCCACGGTGGCGGTGCGCGCCTCGCCGGCCGGACAGCCCACGGTGACGAGCCACTGGCCGACGGCCAGCGCGTCCGAGTCGCCGAGCTGGATCACGCGCAGACGCTTGTCCTTGGCGACGTCCTTGGGCAGGCCGAGCAGCGCGAGATCGATGTCCGGGTCGGTGCCGATCACCCGCAGGCTCGCGACGCGGCCGCTGCCGAGCACGGCCTCGAGCGAGTCGACGCCGCGGATGGTGTGGAGCGCGGTGAGCACGTGTCCTTCGCTATCGATCACGAAGCCCGAGCCGAGGTTGCGGCCCTCGTCGGAGCCGTTGAGGGAATCCAGCGTGGCGCCGAGGAACGAGCGCGCCACCGTGAGCGGCGCGGACACCGTGGCGCGCACCACGTTCCACACCGCCTCGGCGGCGCCGGAGCTCTCGCCCACGCGCGCGAAACTCTTGGACAGCTCGACGCTCACGCCGGTGCGAGCGCGGATGCCCAGCACCGCCGGCTCGACCACCCGCACCACCTTGGTGAAGGTCTCGAAGACGGCCGGGCTCGCCTCGGACGAGCCGCTGGCCTTGGTCGCCTCGGCGGCGCGCGCAGGCGCCGCGAGCAGCACGAGGGTCGTGGCCGCGACCGAGAGCGCGGCGCCGAAGGAAGCTCGCCAAGACAAAGGAAGATCCCGACCGCGGGGAGACCGCTCGGGTCGGGCGACGGCATTCTAATGCTGCGCGCGAAGTCCTGTAAATCCAGGGCTTTTCGGTGGGTCGCCGGCTGGGGCGCCCGCCCGGCCGGCGGGCGCTCGAGGAGTGCCGTGCGGCGGCCGCTGGCGGGCGCGCCCTCACAGCTCCTCCACGTAGAACGGCTCCTCGGACTTGGCGAGCCAGCGATCGTAGAAGCCCGGGATGTAGACCGGCATGCAAAGCGCCGGGTTCCCGACGAGCTGGCTCACGTGCTGGGTCAGGGCGTCACGGCGGATGGCGGGCGGGTCGTCGCCGGGCTCGGCGGCGTCCCAGCGCGGTGGGCGCGGGCGCGAGGCGGTGTCGACGAGGCGCTCGTAGTCGTGGGTGGCGCCGTCGGCGGGCCAGAAGAAGTCGCCGCCGCAGCACGCGGGGACGAACGTGAGGAAGAACTCGTCGTGGACGATGAAGCTCCACAGGTGGACCGCCGCGCCGCGCTCGCTCGCGAGGGTCTCGGCCGCGGCGCGGGCGGCGCGATAGGCGGTGCGGTGGTCGGGGTGGCCGTCGTAGCGGGCGGCCGTGAGGATCCACGCCTCCGACACGGAGGCCGGGAGGTCGGTGGCATCGGCGACCGCGGCCGCGAGCGCGGCTTCGCCGGCGGCGGTGAGCGTGTCCTGGCGCAGGCCGTCGACCAGCTTGGTGGACGCGACGAGGCCCTGATCGGGGCCGCGCTCGAAGGCGATCGGGACCTCCCGATCCGGGGCGAGGATGCGCCACGCCGCGCGGGTCTCGTCCTCGCGAAGCGCGACGATGCGCTCGGTCTTCTCGGCCTCGGGGATGCCGTTGCAGTCGCCGGGGGTGGAGGACTGGTCGCCGGCCGAGACGTAGATCGCGCGCACCTCGCGGGCGGGATCGGACGCGAGGCGGTGGATGGTCGCCGCGCCGAAGATCGACTCGTCGTCGGGGTGGGGCGAGACCACCACCAGCGCCGAGCGCGGACGCGCCGCCGAGCCCACCCCGTCCGAGGCGCCGCAGCCGCACGCGAGCAGCGCGGACACGAGCGCCAGGAGGAGAGGTGGGACGCGCACGCGCCGCACGATACACCCACTCGCCCGCCCCCGGAGGGGCGCGCGCCGCGCGCCCGGCGATCCGCCACGTAGCCACATCATCGATCCAGTCGATCCGTGTATGCGCCGCTGGCCTTGGGTCTGGAGGGCCCGGCTCCGCCGGGCCGGCTCTACTCCAAGGCGCTCGATCGGCGACGCACTCGACCTCTGGGGGCGCCTTGGCGTGCGAGGGATCGCACGCGGTCCAGGCCTGGAGCGTCGGCGCTCCGTCGCCGACCCGCGCACCCCCCCCGGAGGGGCGCGCGCCGCGCGCCCGGCGATACGCCACGTAGCCACATCATCGATCCAGTCGATCCGTGTATGCGCCGCTGGCCTTGGTCTGGAGGGGCCCGGCTCCGCCGGGCCGGCTCTCTCCAAGGCGCTCGATCGGCGACGCACTCGACCTCTGGGGCGCCTTGGCGTGCGAGGATCGCACGCGGTCCAGGCCTGGAGCGTCGGCGCTCCGTCGCCGACCCGCGCACCCCCCCCGGAGGGGCGCGCGCCGCGCGCCCGGCGATCCGCCACGTAGCCACATCGCCGAGGCGCTCGATCCCAGTAGGTCCGGGCGTGGATAGGACAGCACGCGCTCCAGCCGCTCGGACCGCTTCAGTGCGCGTCTACGGGATCTCCGGGGCGGATCGGCTACCCGATATGACGTCGCCGAGCTCCTCGATCAACGACGACACGGTTTCCCAGTCCTTTTCCTTGGCTGCCTTGCGCAGCTCGGCCGTGAGATCGACGACGTCTTGCTGGCCGTCCGGCAGCAGGGCCTCGAACTGGAGCCAGTTGTAGAGGTGGTAGAGGAGCTCGTAGGCGATGCCGACGTTTGGCCGATGCCCCGGTTCGCGCAAGGCAAGCTCGGCGTCAGCCAGGAACTCGAGCGCGGCGTCGACGCCATCCACGTAGATGTGGAAGCTCGCCGTGTCGATCATGGCTTCGGGAGCGGATGGATAGCTCGCGCGCAGTGCGGCACGCGCGTCCGCACTCCGATTGGCTCGCGCGAACAGGGATCGCGCGAGGTCGAGCTGCTCTTCACTCGTCTCGGCGGGATCGGGTGATTCGTCCGACGTCGACATGGGTTCTCCTGGTGGTCGCGCGCGACTCTACACCGGCGTCTTCGGGCCCGCGCCCTCCAGCCGATCGCACCGCCGATGTAGCGGCGGGCGCGAGCCCGCCGAGGAGCGCAGGCGAGTGGGGCGGATCGTTCCACGTCCCGGCGGCCTCGCGGCCGCCGCTACGAGCTGCAACCAGGCTGGAGGCGGCGCGGTCCCTCGCGCCGCCTTGGTGCTCGTTGCTTCCCACCCCCTCGCGCTACGCTCGGCTCGATCCAACCCGCGCTCCACCCGGAGGGATTTCCGATGCCCACGTTGACCGGCGGCTGCCTGTGCGGCGCCGTGCGCTACGAGCTCGGCGGCAAGCCCCACCCCGTCGTGAACTGCCACTGCAGCCAGTGCCGCCGCTGGCACGGTCACGTCGGCGCCTACACCGAGGTGCCCAAGGGCGACTTCACGCTCGTGGAGGAGCGCGGGCTCAGGTGGTTCCAGTCGTCGGAGCGCGCGCGCCGCGGCTTCTGCGCCGAGTGCGGCTCGAGTCTCTTCTGGGACTCGCTCGTGAAGGACCAGCTCGGCATCGCCGCCGGCACCCTCGACTCGCCCACCCACCTGAAGACGATCGCCCACATCTACGTCGAATCCGCCGGCGACTACTACACGATCGCCGACGGCCTCCCGACGCTGCCCGGGAGTGACGTTGGCGCCGAGCCTCGACACGTCCGCGCTCGCGACGTGGATCCGCGCGGAGGCGGCGCGGCTCCGGGATCGACGCCGTGGGCTTCTGCGGCGTCGAGCCGGGCGCGAGCGCGAGCGCTTCACCGAGTGGCTCGCGCGCGGCTACCACGGCTCGATGGAGTGGCTGGCGCGTGACCCCGCGCGCCGCGCCGATCCACGCCACTCGCTGCCCGCGGCGCGGACCGCGCTGGTGGCCGCGGTCGGCTACGACAGCCCCGCGCCGCGCACCCGCGAGCGCTCCGCCTCGGCCGATGCCGCCGCGGCCTCCGGCGCCGTCACCGGCTGGATCTCGCGCTACGCGTGGGGCGACGACTACCACAACTGGCTCACGCGCCGGCTGCGCAAGCTCGCCCGCCGCATCGACGAGCACGTCGGCCAGCCGGTCGCCGGCAAGCTCTACGTCGACGCCGGCCCGGTGATGGAGAAGCCGCTCGCGGAGCGCGCCGGTCTCGGCTGGATCGGCAAGAACGCGTGCCTGATCTCGCCCGAGCTGGGGAGCTTCGTCTTCCTCGGCGTGATACTGCTCGCGGTCGAGCTGCCCGTGGACGAGCCGGGCGTCGATCGCTGCGGCACCTGTCGCGCTTGCCTGGACGTGTGCCCGACCGCCGCCTTCCCCGAGCCCTACGTTCTCGACGCGCGCCGCTGCATCTCGTACCTGACGATCGAGCACCGCGGAGAGATCCCCGCGGAGCTCGAAGCCGGGATCGGCGCTCACGTGTTCGGCTGTGACCTCTGCCAGGACGTGTGCCCGTGGAACCGGCGCAGCCCCAAGTCCGACGATCCTCACGTGATGCCGCGGCCGGGCAACGAATCGCCCGATCTCGAGGCCCTGCTCGCCCTCGATGAGGAGGCCTTCGCGGCGCGCTTCGTCGGCAGCCCCGTCAAGCGCACCAAGCTCGCCGGCCTGCGCCGCAACGCCGCGATCGCCCGCGCCAACGCCGAGCGCGGCGGGGACGCCGAGACCCCGGCCCTCGGAAAGCTCACGGACGAGCCGGGGCCGGTCTCGTAGCGACGGGGGCTCGGTCCCCCGACGAGCGCAGGCCTGCGGCCGCGCACCGGATACGGTGCGAGCTTCACCCGTGCACGCCCATGGACGCCTCCAACCCCATCCCGCCTCCGTCCCGCACCGCCGCGGTCGCGCGCGTGGGCCGTGGGCTCGCGCTCGTCGCCACGCTCGCCTCGTGCTCCGCGGAGGGCGCGTCGCGGACCGCGAAGCGCGCCGCCGACGGCCGTCGCACCGCGCAGTTCGACGTGGTGGGGCCGCGGGTCGCCAGCCCGGCGCGGCTCACCAGCGTGCTCCTCACCGAGGGCATGTCGCTCAACGTGCCCGTCACCGTCGCCGACGACGGCACCGTGTTCGCCGGCACGTGGGGTGTCCTGCGCATGCACGGCTCCGACGATCGCCGCGACTGGGAGAAGCTCGACGGAAAGGTGTTCGCGTTCGCGCCCGACCTCTCGCCCGCGTGGAGCGAGCCGTTCGCGCCCCCGCGCGTGCCGTATTGCTACGACCACGCCGGGCGCACCGACGAGCAGCGCTGCCCCACCGGCGGCGCCGGATCGTGGCTGAGCGGCACGGTGGAGGGGCGCCCCACGCTCCACGACGAGAGCCTCTACGTGGGCCGCGGGGACGGCGTGCTGTATGCCCTCGACGCGAGCACCGGCCGCGAGCGCTGGCGTGCGCGCACCTACAACCCCGCGGATCCGGCCGACCCCGACGGCGGCGGCGAGGTGATCGCCGAGCCGTGGGTGGGCGCCGACGGCACCGTCTACTTCGGGAGCTACGGCGTCGGGCCGTACGAGACCAACGCGCTCTACGCGATCGCGCCCGACGGCACCGAGCGCTGGCGGTATCCGGCGCAAGAGCCGAGCGCGGATACGAGCTTCCTCGCGGCCCTCGCGACCTCGCCGGACGGCTCGCGGCTCTACGCCGCCGGCTTCTGGCGCCACGGCGGCGACGCCACGTCGCCCTTTCCGCCCTCGATCACACCCGAAGACGGCGCCCGCTCGAGCGAGCCCGGGCGCCTCTTCGCCTTCGACATCGCGCGCGGCTCGGGCACGGGCGACGAGCGGCTGCTCTGGTCCGTCGAGCTTCGCGACTCGGACGGCTGGCCGGTCGGCGCGACCTCGCTCGCCGTGGCCGCCGACGGCACGCTCTTCGTCGGCGGCTCGTCGGCGAGCCTCGGCTACCACGCGGTGCTGCTCGCGTTCCGGGACACGGGAGGCGCCGCGGCCGCTGCCTGGCCTCGCACCGTGTCGGTCGCCGGCGATCGCGCCGCCTACGCGATGGGGCTCGCGCTCCGCGAGGAGGAGGGCGTCACCACACGCGTCTACGTCACCTCGGGCAACAACAGCGCCGTGCCGGGCGGCAAGCTGCTCGCAGTGTCGCCCGGCGACGGCGCGGTGGCGTGGTCTCTCGATCCCGAGAGCGTCGGCGCAGGGGGCTCGGTGAACGGCGTCGCGCTCGATCGCACGGGCGTCGCCTACGTCTCGACTCGCGGCCGCGACGGAAGCGGCGGCGAGGTGCTCGCCGTGGACGGCGAGGGCAGCGTCCTCTTCACGCTGCCGCTCGATCAGCCGCTCGACCTGGCGCGTCCCATCCTCGGTCCGCGCGGCGACCTCTACGTCGGCGGCAGCCTGCGCGACAACCCGTGCCCGCTGCTGGTGCCGGTCGAGCTCGGCCTCTGCCCCGACGGGCCCCGCGACCCCGCGCTCTACGTGCTCTCGGCGCGCTGAGCGTCGTTCGGGTGGGGCGCGCGTCGCGCGCCCGGCGATACGCACCCGTCGACGCGTCGCCGATCCCGTCGATCTCAGAGTCTGTGAATCTTTCCGTCTGGGTCGCTCACGGAAGCCGCGTGGGCCCGACGACGGGGGATGGAACCCACCGTCGCTACGAGGGTTTTCGTAGCGCGGGGGGCTCCGTCCCCCCGCGGCGCTTCGCTCGCGCTCGATTTCTTCACAGGCTCTCCGGCGGTGGTGGCGGGGCGGTCCCTCGCGCCGCGCGCCCCACGTGCTTCACCACCAGCCCGCGCGCGTACCTCCGAGCACCAGCGCGACACCGGCGAACACGAAGCCGGGCGACACGACCCGCACGATGCGCCACGTGAACCGCTCGATCTCGACCGGCGACTCGATCGCGCAGCGCCGCTCCACCAGCCCGTAGCAGACGAGGTTGAACGCCACCGCCGCGAGCCCCGCGCCCACCTTCCACGCCAGCGCGCCGTCCCAGCCCGCGCGCGACCAGAGCGCCAGACCCGTGCCCACCACCACGCCGAGCGTGGGCAGCTCGAGGTAGCGGTCGGTCCAGCGGTGGAGCAGCGCCACGCTCCGGCCGTCGAGCCGTCCGGCGAGCCCGGCGATCTCGAAGAGCAGCTCGACGGCCACCAGACCAGCCCAGAACGCGAGCGCCGTCAGGTGCGCCGCCGCGAGTCCGCTCATGACCCGGCGAGGATGTCACGAGCGCGCGGCGCCTGTGCGATCATCCGGCGTTCGGACTCGGAGGCGACATGAGTGGACCGTGGTGGAGATCGGTGCCTGCGGTGGCGGCGGCGCTGCTGATCGGCTGTGGGGACTCGGGCGGCTCGTCCGGCCCGGCGCCGTCGGCGTTCGAGCGCTACGGGCTCGACTGGGTGCTCGCCGACGACGGCCGCTACGCGCTGCGCGCCAACCTCGCCATCCCCGCTCCGGCCGACGACGTGTGGGCGCTGGTCCGCGACGTCAACGCCTACCAGGACTGGTCGACGGTGCTCACCGCTCACGTCGACGAGCTGGTCGCCGGCGCGCCGATCGCGCTCTCGATCCAGCTCCTCCCTGCGCCGATCCCCATGACCGACTCGTCGGAGCACGTGAAGGTGATCGACGACGAGGTCCGCGGCGTGTCGTGGGGCCGCGACTTCCCGTTCGACCAGCACAGCGAGCGCTGGCAGATCGTCGAGCCGGAGGGCCGCGACGCGAGCCGCTACTACACCGCGCTCGTCTTCACGGATGGCCTCGGCAGCCTCATGGACTTCACCGGCATCGGCGACCTCACCCTCGCCGCCTTCGAGACCTTCGCCACCGAGCTCGCCGCCCAGGCGACGCGGTGACGCGCTGCGCGCGACGGAGCGCA
The DNA here is from genome assembly GCA_016713535.1 of Deltaproteobacteria bacterium. Taxonomy (GTDB): domain Bacteria; phylum JADJOY01; class JADJOY01; order JADJOY01; family JADJOY01; genus JADJOY01. The sequence goes on along the minus strand of JADJOY010000044.1, from coordinate 17,379 downwards.
CCCGCTCCAGGCCTCGATCCCGGAGGGGCGCGCGCCGCGCGCCCGGCGATACGCCTCGTCTCCGCGTCTCCGATCGGGCTGTTTCCGGTCCGATCGGCGCCCGCGGGGGCGCGGAGGCCCCCACGCTACGGAGGTGCCGTCGTAGCGACGGCGGTTCCATCCGCCGTCTCCGGCCGCGCTCACGTCCCCGCGGAGCGCGTGGCTTCGAGAACCTGGAGGTCGATCGCGCCATCGGCTGGCGCACGCGGCGCCTCCTCGAACGTGCCGACGAGAGAGTCGTTCGAGAGCATCGTCATCGCGAGCGTCACGGCGCCCGCTGCGCCGGAGCGCTCGGCGAGATCGCCCGCGCGGATCGACCGACCGGCCCGCTCGTAGCGCCCCGACCACACGAGGCGCTGCGTCGAAAGCCCCTCCGCGCGCACCTCGACGGTGGATGCGCCGCCGTCGAACGACAGAGCCACGTTGAAGTAGAGGTTCCGGCTCGCGGCGCTCGGCACCAGCGACGCCGTCCAGGTGCCGCTCTCGCTCACCGCACCCGGCGCCATCGTGCTCTGCCTGTCCTCGAACACGAGCTCGTTCGAGTAGTGCGCCGTCCCGGCGATCCCGAAGGTTGCGGTCAGGGTGCCGCCGAGCGTCGAGTCGCCCCGGCCCTCGAGTCTCAGGTCGACCGAGGACGGCTGGGCCAGCTCGATCAGGGCATCCGCGGTGATCTCTCGCCCGGATGCGAAGTAGGTCCCGAACCAGTCGTCGGGAACGTGCGAGCCCGCAAACCACCCCTGCAGATGGGCCACGCCACTCACCTCGGGTGAACGAGCGCCGGCCACCTCGGTCAACGTGAGCGTGCCCCCGTTCATCGTGAGGCCGGTGTCGTCCGACTCGCTCGCGAGCCGGACCTCGCCGAACGACCACGATCCGACCGCCGGCATTCCGCCGCCGCCCGAGCCGCAGCCCGATCCCACGGACAGCACGATCACCACCCAGAAGAAGCGAGCCTCAAATCCACGAATGCCACGGTTCATCGCGTCAGACCCTCGACTGCCCAGGCTCGGCCGCAGGGAGCGAGCGTGCCCATTCACTCGACACTACGCCAGTCACTTCGCCTCGTGCGACGACCAGTGGATCGCGCGGATCGTCCACGCGCCGCTGCTCTTCGTGAGCACGATCAGCTCGGCGCCCACGAGGTGAACAGGGCGATCGCGGAGACGCCCCCGCGACTCGCTGTTGGCGCTCACCCACGCGACGTCGCCGCTCACCGTGACCTGCTCGTCGCGCCGCACCGAAGGCACCGCCTTCGCGAACGCGACGTCGGCGGGCAAGTGATGCTCCTCGTAGTGCGCACGCGACTCGCGGTCGCCCTCCTCGAGGATCACCGCGTCCGGCGCGAGCAGCCGCATCACGGAGGCGCCGTTACCGTTCGCGAGCGCCGTGTGGAAGGCCTGCACCGTCGCCTCCGGACCTGCATTCTCGACCCCAGACTCCGGCGCCTGCGCTCGCGCCGCGCCGCCCGCGAGCAGCACCGCGATGAGGCTCGCCGCCACGATCGCCCGAGGCGCAACGGCGGAAACCGGGCGATCAGTAGGGTGCTCGAATCCGCTCATGGCTCACGCTCCCGCCGTCGAAGAGCTCGGTCACGCTCGTCACGTCGTCGCGCCCGATCACCCCGCCGAAGATCTTCCCGTCCGCGGCCCACACCAGGCGTGCTCCATCGACCTCGGCCCACTCCCACTCGGGATGCGCCGCGACCACGTTCGTGGCCTCGTTCACGAGCGAGTGCTCATCGAAGTAGCACCCGCGCCCCGCCCGCCGGGCCAGCGTCTCGTGCGCGAACTTGTGGAGCGACCAGTCGTCGTCCACGCGCTTCGTGAAGTGCGCCACGTCCCCGCCGGCGCCGTCGGGCGCGTGATCGATCAGCATCCAACCGTCGCGCTGTAGCCGCGGGTAGTAAACGCCCGGGCACTCCCCGCCATACGCGCCGCCCGGCACCGGGCACTCACGCCGACGCGTGATCCCGGGGGCCTCGTGCATCGTCTGGTGGCGCAGCGGCCCATCATTGAGCCAGAACTCGTGGTTATTCACGAAGAGCCCGCCGCCGTTCCAGCAATCGCCCTTGGGCCAGATTCCCAGCGCCTTCAGATACGGCGCCCGAGACACCGCCGTCCACGAGCCGAGCACCTCCAACTGCCACTGCCCGTTCATCGCGAAGTAGACGAGGTGCCGGCCGTCCGGCGAGAGATCGCAGCGGCGCTCGTAGATCCGCCCTCGAAACCACTGCCCGACCTCGAACCGGTCCGTCGCCCGATCCCAGCCGATCACCGCCACCGCCTTCGACGGCCCGCGCCGGATCACCACCGCCATGCGCGAGTCGCGCGCGAGGAGAACGTGGAGGCGAGGTGGGATCGGCGTTGGCATCGACCGCGTCCAGGTGCGGCATCCGGCCCGCGGCAGCCGTTTCCTGGGCAGAATCGCACACGAGCGCCTTCTCCGCGACGCCGGCCTGGGCCGGCCGCGCCGTGCGACCGATGTTGGATGGCGCCGCCCGCGACCCCCGCCCAGAATCACACTTCGCGTTGGTGGCAGCCGACGATCCAAACGGAGAGACCCATGGTTCGACGCAGTGTGTGCTCTGGCCTCGCGGCGCTCGCGCTCGTCGTCGCGACATCCGGTCCCGCCCGCGCGGCACGCACCGCGTACACCAGCGAGGCCACGTATCGGGCGTCGCTCGCGAGCCTCGGCCTCGCGGCGATCCACGAGGGCTTCGAGGACGACGCGGTGTGGGGCGCGGTCCGTACCACCGTCGTCGGCGGCACTCACACCGCGCCGAGCGTCACCAGTCAGGGCGTCACGTACCTGCCGAACGTCGCCACCGCGCGCGTAACGACCAGCGACGGTCCGCCTCACTCGGGCACCTGGGGTTTCCTCGAGCTGCCGCACGGCGATCCCGCGCATGCCGTCCGCGACGGCTGGGTGATCGAGCGCACCGAGGGCTTCTTCGGAGTGGGAGCGTGGATCGAGACCAACACGCCCTACGCCGGGGTCGACTTCGTCATCGACGACGACCTCCTACACCCCGTGGATTTCGGCGACCCGATCCTCGGCACACAGCACCTCTTCTACGGGGTGATCGACACCGACGGCTTCACCCGTGTCGAGGTTCGCGAGACCGAGGCCGGCTTCCCGGACGAGCTCAAGTACCTCTTCGCCGACGACTTCTGGATCGGCGTGGCGGGTAGCGCCGTGTGCAACGACGGCGATGGCGACGGCTACGGCGACCCCGGCTCGGCCGCGTGCGCGTTCCCCGAGAGCGACTGCGACGACGCCGACTCCGCGGTGAACCCTGGCGCCACCGAGATCCCCGGCAACGGTCTCGACGACGACTGCAACCTCGCCACCCCCGGCGGGTGCAGCCCCCAGCTCGCGGGGGCCGCCACGGCGCAGCGCGGCGCGGGTGGTGGCCTCGATTTCGCGCTCTACCTGGTGCCCACCTTGGTCCTGGTGCGGTGGTCCCGGCGCGGCGCCCGCCGTCGCCTGACGCCGCACGGTCGGGTTCAAACCCCGACTCGGTTGCGGGTCGGGTGGCGATGGCGCTCGCCCCCCCCCCGCCGGGAACTCGCCGGCGCCCACCTCGTCCCGGTCGATCTCGACGCCCCGCTCGTCACGGCGCTCTTCTTCAGGCCCCGGACGATCGTCCGTTCAAAAGTAGCCGTTGCACGTCCAGACGCCCGAACCCGACTCGAAGCAGCAGTCGTTGACCCCCGGCCCGTAATAGCGGAAGCAGAGCGTGTACCCGTCGGCGGTGCGGCGATAGGTGGTATCCATGAGTGCGTCCTCGCATGCCGCTCGCTCGGAGCTCGTGAGGTGATCGGGGACGAGCTCCTTCAACAGGACGGGAGGTGCCCCCTCGGCCCCGCGATACTCCTTCAAGCCGACGAGGACCGGTTTGCAGGCTTCGAACCCTTCTCGTGCTTGCTCACATTCGGCCGGGCGACAGCACGAGCCCGCGGCCACGAGCGAGAGCGCGAGACACGATCGCTCGATCCAACCCATCGGCGATTTCAACTCGATCCGGGGCAGGGTCGAGCGGATGGCTCGTCACCATGGCTCGCGAGGGCCCCCCGTTCTGCGGAAGAGGTGAAGTGCGTAGGGCGCGGGCTCGTCCCCCGCCCAACTTCACGCTCGCCGCGAAGCGTGCCCGCCGGACGACTCGGCCGCCACCATCCATTGCGCCGACCGACTCGCGAGCCCAAGTGCATCGCAGGATTCAAGACGGCGCCGCGCTCGCGCCCAGCGTGACGAGGAGCTCGTCGAGCTGATCGAAGGTCTCGGTGATCGCCGCCTCCATGCCACTCTCGGCGTCGAGGGCTTCCTTCGAGGGATGGAGGTCGTGCATGACCACCACCGTGTTTCCATCCTTCTCCTCGAACGTCACCGTGGTGATGGCGCCACTCTCGCCTTCCTCGTTGGTCCAGACGAGGCGCGAGTACGGCGCCGCTTCGAGGTACCGGCCGTGGAACTCCATCTGTCCGTCCTCGCCGTGACAGAAGACCAAGCGGTACGTGCCTCCGACGCGAGCGTCCATCTCGCAGGCCAGCAGCGACAGGCCCATCGACCTCGGTACCCACCATTGCCGGAACAGCTCGGCCTGGGTCCACGCCTCGAACACGAGCCGTGCCGGGCCGTGGACCGTTCGCGTGACGACCCGCTCCCGCTCCGACTTCCGTTCCACCGTCGTATTCTTCATGGAATCGAGCTCACCCTCTCTTGCTGCGTTCATCGACCTGCTCCTTCGGTTTCGGCCCATCGAAGCTCCATCGGCCGCACGCCGCCAAACAGGGACAGCCGCCCGAGCGTTGCTTTCGTGCTCGTGCCGAGGGGCTGGCTCATTCGTGGGCCGAGTGGGAGATAGGCGTGGAAAATCGCGCGAGGGATCATGCGCCTGCGGGCGGCCCGGACGCGAGAGGCTCGGCGGGCTGGCGCCCGCCGCTACGAGTTCGGGTGGGTCGCCGACGGAGCGGCGACGCTCCAGGGGGCCCGATACGAGTCGAGCTGCGGGAGGGCTCGCGTCCGCTCGTGCGCACCCATGCGATTCCGATCGGATGTCGCGATAGGGCGGGGATGCGCAGCGATGCACGTGGGCGGGTTGTCGTTGCGGCAGGCTCGAGTGAACGAGTAGCCTTCGAAGACCATGACCTCGCGCCTCGAATCGACCAAGCGGTTCACGGTCGCCGAGTATCTCGAGCTCGAGCGTCGCTCGCCCGAGCGCCACGAGTATTTCGAGGGCGAGATCTTCGCGATGACCGGCGGGAGCCGGCGTCACACGCAGTTGGCCGTGCGGATCGCGGGGCTCCTGGATGCAGCGCTTCACGACCGCCCGTCCATGGTGCTCGGAAGCGACATGCGGATCGCCGTGGCGAGCTCGTCGCTCTACACGTACCCCGATGCCGTCGTGGTGTGCGGACCGGCGACGTTCACCGACGAGCGCGAAGAGACGCTGCTCAACCCGAGCCTCGTCGTCGAAGTGCTGTCGCCGAGCACCGAGAGCTACGACCGCGGCCGGAAGTTCGAGCACTACCGGACGATCGCGTCGCTCGTGGACTACATCCTGGTCTCGCAGGACGCGCCGCTCGTCGAGCACTTCGTGCGCCAGCCGTCGGGCTCGTGGCTCCTGACCGACTACCGAGCTGGTCGGAGCCTGGTCGTCGAATCGATCGGCGTTTCGATCTCGGTGGATGAGATCTATCGCAAGGATCTGGATTCGACGGGCGATGCATCCGCGTAGGCGTCCGGGGATCGAAGTCTGGCCGTCGCTGACGGAGCGGCGGCGGTCCAGCCGCGGCTAGTCGTCCTGGAAGGGGGCGCCGGCGGCCCAGTCGGAGGGGCCGATGGCGGAGCGCGATTGGCCGCCGCTCACCGAGGATGCATCGCCGGAGGCGAGGTTTTCGGCTCCGCCCGTCACCGACGACGCAACTCCCTCGGCGTGGTTGAACCGGCCCCCGGCGACGACCGCGAGGTTGCCGGTGGCGACGTTGCGGTCTCCGCCGAGCACGGTGCCGTTCTCGGCCGCGTTTCGTCCGCCCCCGAAGACGCTGCCGCCGTAGTGCGCTTCGTTGAGGTAGCCGCCAGCCACGACGCCGTCGGCGCCTTCGGCCAGGTTGTGATCGCCGCCGGCCACCAGGCTTCGATCGCCAGACGTTTCGTTGTTGGTGCCGCCGACCGCTGTGGACTGGAGGCCCGTGGCCTTCAGGAAGGCGCCGCCCAGCACGGTCGCGCCAGCGCCGCTCGCGGTGGTCTCGAGCCCGCTTCCGATGAACGCACCGTCGCCGCTTGCGAGCGCGGCGTTGCTGCCGACGATCGTCGAGGCCCTGCCGCTCGCGAGAGCCCGCTCGGAGCCGAGGATCGCCGCGCGCTCGCCGTTGGCCGAGCTGGTCTGCCCGCCGCCCACCCACGCGTAGCGGCCGCCGACGCCGTTCTCGCGCCCGCCGCTCGACGCGGCGTAGTCGCCTGCGACGAAGTTGGTGGAGCCGCCCGAGGCGGTCGAGAACGAGCCGACGGTCTGGTTGTCCCAGCCGCCGCCGATGGATGAAGCACCGCCGCTTGCGACTCCGTACTGGCCACCCGACACCGCCGACGACTCACCGGCGGCAACGTTGTGGCGCCCGCCCGAAACGGCTGCGAAGGAGGCGCTCGCGACGTTCTCGGTGCCGGCGGTGACGGAGGCGTAGGCGCCGCCGATCTCGTTGCCGCGACCCGCGACCACGCCGCCGTAGCGCGCGAAGTTGTTGCGCGAGCCGACCACCACGTTGTGCGAGCCGCCCCGGGCGTCGGCGCCGCCGCCGCGCTTCTCGTTGTAGCCGACGATCAGGTTGCCGAGACCGTTCGCGGTCTCGGTCTTCCCGGTGCCGTTCACGATGTGGACGTTGCAGCCCTCGATGAAGAGGTCGTCGCCCTCGATCCGCATCGAGCAGGCGGCGAGGGCGGCCGGGGAGGCGGCCGAGAGCAGCAAGCAGGCGAGCAGGGCGATCGAGGGGGTGCGGGCGGGCATCGGGGCCTCCGAGCGCGGCGCGCGGCCGAGCGGACCGGTTCGCGACGAAGAGGAGTGGGGGCGGGCGCGGAAGCGGCCCGGGGGAGGTGGGTCGTCCGGACCAGGGGCGCATGGATCGGGCGCGGCTGGGGCGCGGACGTACAGGAAAACACGAACGGGCGGCGCGTCCGCCGAGGCGTATCGCCGGGCACGCGACGCGTGCCCCTCCCCCGATCGAGCGTAGAGGGATCGGGCGATCGGGCTACCGGACCCACTCTCGGATGTGGGCGATGACTTCGCGCTCGGTCTTGTCGAGCTGGTCCCAGGCGTCCTTCGCAGTGAGGTCGAAGGCGGCGCCGGTGTGGAAGCAGCAGCCGACCGAGCCGGCCGCGCGCGCACTCTTGAAGCTCGCCTCGAACTCGCTCACCGGCCAGCCGCCGGGCGGCGACGTGGAGTGGCCGTTCCGCGCGGGCTCCTGGTGGTAGATCGCGAGCCCGGGGATGGCCCTGGCGAGGGTCTTGGCGTTCGGTCCCTCCGCGGCGCCCCAGCCTTTCACGCGCGGGAAGTGGGGCAGCAGGATCTCGGGCTTCGTGTCGCGGAAGAGGTTGAGGTAGTCCTTCGGCAGCCCGTCGATCGAGAACGACACCGACGCTCCCACCAGGCAGCTCCGCGGCACCGAGCGCGCGACACTCATCAGGTCGGCGAAGCGCGCGGGGCTGGTGTGTCCGGTGTCGGGCGAGCCGTGGCCGCCGGCGCCGCGCACCTCGGCCTCGTTGTCGACGTCCACGATCCGCACCGCCGGGTGTTGGCCCCAGCGCGTGAGCACGGCGCGCAGCGCCTTCTTGTGGTGGGTGATGTCGTAGCCCTCTGCGCTCTTCTGGATCGCGTCGTAGTGGGCGGTCTCGAGGGTGAGGTCGACGCTCAGGCCGAGCGCCGCGGCGTGGTCGAGGGCCCAGTCGAGCTTCTCCGCCTGGGCCAGGATCAAGGCCCCCTTGCGATCGACGATCCGCGACTTGGTGCTCGGTCGCTCCCAGTCGACCCACACCCGCGCGTGGCCGAAGCCCGCGGCGCGGAAGCGGTCGAGGTCGCGGGCGATGCGCTCGCGCGGCGCGCCGCCCAAGCCGTAGTACGAGAAGGCGAGGGTGAACGTGCCGGGCGTGAAGTGCCTGGCGAGCGGCGCCACCGGCGGGAGGTTTCCGGGGAGCGGCGCGGGCGGCGGCTCGGGATCGGTGGAGATGGCGGGGGTGTTGCCGTCGGCGTCGACTGCCGCCGCGACGATCCGCACGTCCTGGGGATGGTGGCCGTCGCTCACGGTGAACGGCCACGCCCAGCACTGGCGGCCGTCGGGCAAGTGGACGTCGAGGGCGTAGTCGCCAGGCGCGAGGCCGCCGGGCACGTCGAAGAAGCCGGCGCCGCGCGGGTCCTTCGACGTGAGCAGGTCGACCGGCTTGGCGACGAGCAGGGTCGCGACGCGGCCGTCGAGCGGCGTGACGTTCCGGCCGGCGTGGGCGCGGGCGCCGAGCACGGCGCTCCACCCGCGCGTGCGGCTCACGCGGTAGACGAAGGCGCGGCCGGGAAGGGGCGTGCCGTCGCGATCGAGCACGCGGCCATGAGCGCGCACCCGGGCGTCGCCGCCCGCCGCGAGGCTCTCGACGAGGCGCGCGCACTCGTCCGCGCCGAGATCGCCGCCGCGGATCCGCATGGCCAGCGCCAGCGCGAGCTCGGCTTGCTCGGGTGTCGTGCGCGAGAGGTCGATCGCGAGCGGCTGGCTCTGGGCGGCGGCGCGCTCGATCTCGGCGAGGGTGAGCGACGGCAGCGCCTTCACCAGCGCTGGCCAGTAGCGAGCGGGGAACGGTCCCCGGGCGCCGCGCTCGACCTCGCCGAGGTACGCATGCGAGAGCCCGACGAGCTTGCCGAGCTCGGCCTGGCTGAAGCGGGCGCGCTTCCTCTCGGCGCGCAGCAGGCGGCCGAACGGGGTGGGCTTGGCGGCCATGAGAGCCTCCGGCTTTGTAGAAAGTGTCGCTCCGGGCTGCTGGCAACTGCCAGCAGAAAATAGCAAATAAGTGGCAGCGAAAACGGGTACAAACAGCTTACAGGTCGGCGCAATCCCACGCAAAAACTGGGCCTCCAGGGGCCCCAGGGGGCCCGAAATTGGACGCCACGGCCCCGCTCCGGGGCTCGCCGGCGCGCCGGAGGCGCGCGGGCCCAGGCGCTGGGGACTTGCACTGTCGACGATCCGGCGACGCTGCGCTCGATCGTCCACGGCGGCGACGCGCCGGAGCCCCGAATCCGTGCGTCCGACATCCTCGTGCTTGGCGGCGCGGATCTTGAAGACGACCCTCAGCACGAACGCGCGACCCGGCGCGCAGAGCTCTCATGGGATGCCGATGAACCTTCTCCAGCGAGTGGCCGGCGCGCGGTCCTCGATGCCTGCGTGGGTGCGGACGTGGACGTGGACGTGCATGGTGCTGGGCGCGGCCGCGCCCGCCGCGGCGGTCGAGCGCGTCGCCGGCGTGTCGTCGCGGAGCGACGCGAACGCACGCCAGGCCGACGTGCTGTTCGCGGTCGATCGTGACTTGCTGCGCTGGGTCGAGGAGGCGCGGGTCGCCGCGCCCGAGCCGCTGCCGAGCGGCCCGGTCGATCTCGATCTCCTCGCGCCGTGCGCGTTCGAGGCGCCGCGCCGGGCGATGAACCGCGTGCTGTCGCGGCAGTGGTTCGAGACTCGCTCGTCGTCGATGACGCGTGACCTCGTGCTGCTCGCGTTCGAGACGGTGGATCGGCTCAAGCCGTCGTTCGGGCGCGGGCCGGACATCGACGTCACCGGCGGGCTGGGCGCGCGCCGGCCGCGCGCGCGGATGCCGCTCGTGACGGTCGAACTGCCGTTCGATCTCGACGCCGTCGGCTGGTGACCGCGCCGCTCGCGTGGCGGTCGACGCAGTCCGTCGAAGGCTGCCGTCGGAGCGCGTTCCGTGCTATCCGAGAGCCACGCTCCCGGGCGTGGAGGCCGACATGCGAACGCGCATGCGGTGGAAATGGGTGGTGTCGTCGGCGTTGGTGCTGGTTGCTGTGGGTTGCGGTAGCGGAGGGGACGTCGCAGTGAACGCCGGCCCCGCGCCGTCGATGACCGGCCAGTGGCGCGGCTATCGCGCCGAGCTGGGCCGCGTAGCGACGGTCGATCTCGACCTCACCGAAGCCGCGGACGGCACCCTCACCGGCACGGGTCACCTCGAGTTCACGCCGGGCGTCGCATTCGACGGCACGGTCACGGGCGTCACGCTCTATCCCGAGGTGCGGCTGACCGCGGAGAGCTCGGGCTGGTGGGCGAGCTTCGACGGGGCGTTCGAAGGCGAGAACACCGTGGTGGGCTTGGTGCACTCGGCCATCTATGCGCTGAACCTGTCGTTCGCCCTCGAGCGCCAGTGAGCCGAGCGGTCGCTGGCTCTCGGCTGGAGGGCCGCGCTCCGTCGTGGCCGAGGGATCGATCACGAACGAGCGCGGTGCGACCCCGGTTCAAGCGCTCTTGCCGAGGGCCTCGAGCTCGCTCTCGGCCTTTTCCCAGGCGCGGGTGCGCTCGTCGAGGCGGGCCTTCACCTTCTCGAAGTCGCCGAGCATCGACTGGAAGCGCGTGGTGTTCTTGTAGAGGTCGGGATCGGCGAGGGCGGTTTCGATCTCTTTCTTCTGGGTCTCGATGCCGGCGATCTCGCGCTCGAGGTCGGCGACCTTCTTCTTGAGCGGACCCAGGCGCTTCGAGTCGGCCTGGCGCTTCTCGGCGTCGGCGCGGCGCGCGTCCTTGTCCTTGTGGCTTTCCGGGGGCGGTGGCGGCTTTGCCGCGGGCGGCCGCGAGGGACCGCGGCCCTCCACCGGTGCGCGGCCCTCCGAGGGGACGGTCTTCGGGCGGCTTTCGCCGACTTGTCGGTCCCGCCCACCGCGGACACGCCCCGTGCGCTCGCCTGGCTCTCCTTGGTGCGGAGCCGCTCGAGGAACTCCTCGAGCGAGCCGGGGTAGATCTCGAGCGCCCCGTTCTCGAGGTACCAGACCTGGGTCGCGAGCTTCCGCGCGAAGGCCAGGTTGTGGCTCACGAACACGATCGTGCCGTCGTATTCGGTGAGCGACTCGGCGAGGATCTCGGCGGACTCGGTGTCGAGGTGGTTGGTGGGCTCGTCGAGGAGCAGGAAGTTTCCCGGCGCCACGAGGATCTTCGCGAGCGCGACGCGCGCCTTCTCGCCGCCCGAGAGGACGCCGATCGACTTGTCGACGTCGTCGCCGCGGAAGAGGAAGGCGCCGAGGATGCCGCGCACCTGCGCGGGGCTCATCGACGGCACCACGGTGCTCACTTCCTGCTGCGCGTAGTAGCTCACCTGACGTTGGCGCTGTAGGTCACGGTGCCGGAGTCGGCGGGGAGGTCGCCGGCGAGGATCCTGAGCAGGGTCGTCTTGCCGACGCCGTTCACGCCCGCGAGCACCACGCGCTCGCCGCGCGGCACGATCACGTCGAGGTTGTCGTAGAGCTTCAAGTCGCCGAACGATTTCGTGAGCCCCTCGGTCTTCACCACCACGCGCCCGGTGCTCGGCGTGGGAGGGAAGCGCACCCGCATCCGCGAGTGGCTGCCGCGGAGCTCGACTTTCTCCTCGTCGAGCTTGTCGAGCTTCTTGACGCGGCTCTGCACCAGCTTGGCGGTGTTGGTGCGGGCGCGGTTCTTGTCGATGAAGCGCTCGAGGCGCTTCCGCTCGCGCTCCTGGTTCTCGGCGCGCGCCTGGAGGATCGCTTCTTCTTCGAGGCGCTGGACCTTGTACGAGCTGTAGTTGCCGCGGTACGCGCGCAGCCCCTCGGGCTCGAAGGAGAGGACGCGGTCGACCTGGCGGTCGAGGAACTCGCGGTCGTGACACACCAGCACCAGCGCGTGGCTGGCCGAGCGCAGGAACTCGGCGAGCCACGCCACCGACGGCAGGTCGAGGTGGTTGGTGGGCTCGTCGAGGAGCAACAGATCCGGCTGCTGGAAGAGCAGGCTCGCGAGCGCCGCGCGCATGCGCCAGCCGCCCGAGAACTGCTCGACGGGCCGCTCGAAGTCGCTGGTCTTGAACGAGAGGCCGGAGAGGATCCGTTCGGCCTGCGCCTGCGAGAAGATCGTGTCGAAGTCGAGGATCTCGTGGTGGAGCTCGGCCAGCCGGTGCGCGATCTCCGTCATCGTGTCCGGATCGGTCGCGGCGTCGAGCTCGGTTTCGAGGGAGGCGAGCTCGCTGTCGAGCTCGGCGCGTCCCGGCACCGAGCGCAGCACGTTCTCGAGCAGGCTGCCGGTGCCGACCTCGAGGATGTCCTGGGTCAGGTAGCCGATGCGCAGGTTCTTGGAGCGGGTGAGCGTCCCGCCGTCCATGCCCTGCTTGCCGGCGAGGATCTTGAGCAGCGTCGACTTGCCGGTGCCGTTGGGGCCGATCAGGCCGATGCGATCGTCGGCGCCGATGCGAAACGACGCGTCCGCGAGGATCGGGCGATCCGCGAAGAAGAGCTGCAAGCCGTCGGCGACGAGGAGACTCATAACCCGCAGAATCTACGGCGCGCCGCGTCGCGATCCAACCGAGCGCGGACGCGGACCGCCGGGAGGCGGTCCCTCCGCCGGGATCGGTGAGGTGGGGCGCGATCCAGCCGCGCCAGCTCGGAGGGCCCGACTCCCGTCGGGCCGAGGATCACCGAGGCGTGGTGAGCGCGACGGACGCGTCGATCGCGTGCAAAGTAAGCGCGACAGGAGAGCCTCCCCATGTACATCCCCGAGCACTTCGCCGGCCCCGCCGAGCCCGAGCTCCTCGCGTTCGTCGCGCGCCACGACTTCGCGACCCTCGTCACGCCGTCGCCCGACGGGCTCTTCGTCACGCACCTACCGCTGGTGGTGCGCGCGGCGCCGCGCGGCCACGTGCTGGTGGGCCACGTGGCGCGCGCCAACCCGCACTGGCACGCGTTCGACGGCCACCCGAGTCGACGGCGATCTTCCACGGGCCGCACGGCTACGTGTCGCCGATCTGGCTCGACTCCGCCCCGGCGGTGCCGACCTGGAACTACGCGGTGGTGCACGTCACCGGTCACGCGATCGCGCGCGCCGACGAGCCGTTCAAGCGCGAGCTGGTCGCCGAGCTCTCGCGCCGCTACGAAGCCGGGCGGCCGAAGCCGTGGCGAGCCGAAGCGCTCCCCGAGGACTTCCACCACGCGATGCTGAGCGCGATCGTGGCGTTCGAGCTGCCCGCCCTACGCATCGAGGCCAAGTTCAAGCTCAGCCAGAACCGCTCGCCCGCCGATCGCGCGGGAGTGATCGCGGCCCTCGACGCGCAGGGCGACGACACCAGCCGCGCGCTCGCGGCGCTCATGCGCGACGCCGAGTAGCGCCGCGCCGCCGCTTCGAGACGCACCCATGCGCTGCGATGATCCACCGCTGGTTCCCGACGTGCCCGTGCGGCTCGTGCCCATCGCGCGCGCCGACGCCGCGGAGTGGTTCGCGTATCTATCGCAGCCACGCGCCGTCGAGCACACGAGCTGGGACCTGAGCGGCGGAGTCGATGCGCTCGAGAAGCTCATCGACGGGTACGAGTCGGTCGATCCGAGCTCGGCGATCCGCTTCGCGGTCCGCAGCCGCGAGGGCGATCACCTGGTCGGTACCATCGGCTTCCACTCGATCTCGCTCGTCCACCGCACCGCCGAGCTCGCCTACGACGTCGCCCCGGCCTACGCGGGCCGCGGCGTCGCGAGTGCCTGCGTGTGCGCGATCGTGCCGTGGGGCTTCGCCGCGCGCGGCTACGAGCGCATCCAGGCGACGGTCGTCGACACCAACGCCGCGTCGATCCGCGTCCTCGAGAAGACCGGCTTCGCGCGCGAGGGGCTGCTGCGCGGCTATCGCCGGGTGCGCGGCGCCCCGCGCGACCTCTGGATGTACGCCCGCCTCGCGCCGTAGCGCGGGTGCCGGTCGGTCTCGCACGGGGAGGGGCTCGCGTCGCGTGCCCGGCGATAGGCACCGGCCCCGGCCTTGGTCGCGGCGTCGATCCCCGGTTCGATCCAGGGCATACCGGGAACCACGCGATCGGCGGTGCGACGTGCTCGCGTATCGCCGGCCGCGCAGGCGCGCGGCCCTCCGGCCGCTCGATGTCGTCCCGGCGCTCGGCGCGCCGGGCGAGTGCCGGTGGTCTAGGCTGGGCGCGCCGTGAGCGGGACCGCGAAGAAGGCGCCGCGCCAGCCGGTGACGCTCCTCGACTTCGTCGACGAGTTCCTGGTGGTGTGCCCGCGCTGCGCCCTGTGCGCGGTGGTGCGGCCGTCGAGCGGCGAGCACCCGCCGCGGCTCACCTGTACCGGCTGCGGGTTGGTGCGGGAGTGGGAGTCGCGGCGCAAGGGCATCCTGACGTCCGCAGATCCGAGCCGCTGGCCCGTCGGCCAGTATGCGGTGGGCGGCGCCGCCGACGCCTACTTCCACGAGCCGCTGTGGCTCGCCACGCCTTGCCTCGGCGAGACCTTGTGGGCGACCAACGCGCGACACCTCGCGTTCCTGCGCCAGTACGTCGAGGCGACCGACCGGCGTGCGCCCGAGCGCGCCGACACCGAGCCGCGGAACAGCACGCTCGCGAGCCGCCTGCCGCGCTGGCTCAAGCTCGCCAAGAACCGCGCCGCGGTGCTCGCCGCGATCGCCACCCTCGAGGCCAAGCTCGGCGCGGGGGGGCGGAGCCCCCCGCGCTACGAAAACCCCCGTAGCGACGGGGGGCCGTCCCTGTCGTCGGGCGGTGCGCGGCCTCGATCGTAGCGACGGGGTTCCATCCCCCGTCGCAGGGCAGCGGGCGCGTAGCGCCGGGGTCCCCCCCCCCGGGGCAGGGCGCGGACGCGACGGGGTTCCATCCCCCGTCGCCGGGCCCACGTGGCTTCCGTCAGTGAGCCAGATCGAAACGACTCACAGCCTCGGCGGCCTCGCGGCCGCCGCTACGAGCTGCACCAGCCCGTCGCCGGGCCGGCACCACGAGCGATGCATCCCCGCCTCACCCCGCCAGCGAATTGTCACGAGCCGGCTCGCTTCTTGCGAGGTCGGTGGGTGGCACCGTTCCCGAACGCGAAACCACGCGAAACCATACGGGTTCGTCGCGGTTGCGAATCGTGGATCGGTTGACGCCGCCGTCAGCGTGCTGACGGAGTCCTTGGGGGACACGGCCATGCAGGGCACACAGGCGATCGGCATCGACCTCGGGACCAGCAACTCGTGCATCGCGACGCTCACCGGCAACGAGCCGAGCGTGATCCAGAGCACCGAGGGTGACCGTGTCACGCCCTCGATCGTCGCGTTCGGCCGCAACGGCGAGCGCATGATCGGCCAGTCCGCGAAGCGCCAGGCGGTCGTGAACCCGGTCAACACCATCTTCTCGATCAAGCGCTTCATCGGCCGCACCTACCGCTCCAGGCAGATCCAGGAGAACATCGAGCGCTTCCCGTTCCGCCTGGCGCCGTCGTCCGCGGGCGACGTGCGCTTCGACGTCGAGGGGCGCCGCTTCTCGCCCGAAGAGCTGAGCTCGATGATCGTCGCCAAGCTCAAGGGGGAGGCCGAACAGGTGCTCCAGCGTGACGTCTCGACCGCCGTCATCACGGTGCCGGCCTACTTCGACGACCGCCAGCGCGCTGCCACCAAGGACGCCGGCCGCATCGCCGGCCTCGGCGACATCCAGATCATCAACGAGCCCACCGCCGCGGCGCTCGCCTACGGCCTGCACCGCCAGCAAAACCAGCTCCTCGCCGTCTACGACCTCGGCGGCGGCACCTTCGACGTGTCGATCCTCCAGCAGCTCGGCGGCAAGTTCCGGGTTCTGGCGAGCTGCGGCGACGCCTTCCTCGGCGGCGACGACTTCGACCGCGTGCTGATCGACTGGCTGATCGAGGAGTTCCAGCGCTCCTCGGGTCGCCCGCTGCCCACCGAGCCGACCGTGCTGCAGCGTCTCAAGAACGCCGTCGAGCAGGCCAAGCGCGACCTCTCGTTCAGCCAGTCGGTGCGCATCACGGTGCCGTTCCTCTCGGGCGGACCGTCCGGCCCCGTTCACCTCGACGTCGAGCTCGACCGGCGCCGCTTCGAGCAGCTCGTCGGACCGCTGGTCGATCGCACCCTGGGCCCGTGCGCCACGGCGCTCGCCGACGCCGGGCTCAAGGCGGGCGACGTCGAGGCCGTGGTGGTGGTCGGAGGCCAGAGCCGCAGCCCGATCGTGCAGACGCGGGTCGCCGAGTTCTTCGGCCGCCAGCCGGTGCGCGGGATCAATCCGGACGAGGCGGTGGCGATGGGGGCCGCCGTGACCGCCGCGCTCACCACCGGCCAGCTCCCCGGCTACGAGCTCAAGGACGTGACCCCGCTCTCGATCGGCATCGAGACGGCCGGGGGCGCCTTCACCAAGATCATCCCCCGCAACACCCCGCTCCCTGCCACCGCGCGGCGCGTGTTCACGACCACCGAGGACAACCAGATCATCATCCGCGTGCACGTTCTCCAGGGCGAGCGCGAGCTGGCCAAGGACAATCGCACTCTCGGGCTCTTCGACCTGGTGGGAGTGCGGGCAGCGCCCAAGGGCGTGCCGAGCATCGCGATCGGCTTCGAGGTCGACGCCGAGGGCAAGGTCCACGTGACTGCCGCCGACGAGGACACCGGACGGAGCCAGACCGTGCGCGTGTCCGGGCGCGGCGGGCTCGCCGAGACCGAGATCCAGCGCATGATCGACGACGCCCAGCTCAACGAGGCGGCCGACGAACAGGCGCGCGAGTGGCTGGCGGTGCGCAATCGGGGGCTCACCCTCGTCTACCAGACCGAGCGCCTGCTCGGGGACCCGAGTGCCCCGCTGATGCCGATCTTCCGCGAGCGGCTCACGGCCATGGTCGCCGACTTCAAACGCCATCTCGACCGCAGCCTGGCGCCCAAGGATCGCCACACCATCGAGGAGCGGCTCGCCGAGTTGGTCTCGCTTCTGCGCGAGCTCGAATACGAGTCCTGACACGGCGCGGCGCGGCCGAGGCGAAAATTGGCGACCCGTGAAGCGTTTCGCGCGGTTAACCGCCACCAACTTGCCTTGACAGGGGCTGCCTCACCCCGCTAGTTGTGTTCGTGCGTCGAGCCGAGGCCGCTCGCCGCCGGCGGTCCACAATTTGCTTTTGCTCGGCGCGCCCCGGTGGCATGATCAGCCGTCGACGGCTTCGGACCACCCTCGCGGAGAACCATGGCGGTCATCGGAATCGATTTCGGCACCACCAACTCTTGCGCGGCGATCCTGCAGGGCGACGAGCCCGCGATCATCGTCAACGCCGAGGGGGAGCGGGTCACGCCATCGGTCGTCGCGATCGGCCGCAACGGCGATCGGCTGATCGGTAACGCT
>JADJOY010000043.1 GCA_016713535.1 Deltaproteobacteria bacterium | reverse complement strand
GACTCGCGGCGCTCGCGATCGCGGGTGGGTTGGCGATGGTGCTGGTGAGGGCGCGGGTGTGGTTGCAGATCTTCTCGTGAACGCGTCCGCGCCCCTGCCGAGCTCGCGACGCGCATCTGCAGGCGCTGTCCGCGCCCTCGCCGCCAGCGAGCGCGGCAGAGCACCCGGTCCGGCGGAAGTCGTCCTTCTGCCGCGCGCGGATCCCCGGAGCCGGCGCGCAGGGTTGCTCGCGCACGAGGATGGCCTGACGCCGACGCTCGAGCTCCACTGGGGACGGACCCTCGAGCTCCACGTGCTCGCCGAGCGGCGCACCGGGGCCGAGCTGTGGCGGCACGTCCACCTCGTCACGACGGGGGATCGGCGGCTGGCGAGCTTCGGCGCGATCCGGCTGCGCCGCTCGAGCGTTTCCCGCCGCGCGCGCGTCCTGATCCTCGAGGGGCGGGTGCCGCTCGGCACGATCCTCCGCGAGCACGCCGTCGCGCACCGCCGCCGGGTGAGCGGCTTCTTCGAGATCGCGCCGGTGCGGCTGCCCCACGCGGGTCTGGGCGTCGGGAACGAACCCGAGCGGCTTCACGGCCGCCACAGCGTGCTGGTCTCCGCCGCGGCGGAGCTCATGGCCGAGGTGGTCGAGATCCTTCCCGCTGCCGCGGGGGAGTGATTCACCGGGGTCGAGCGCAGCCGTCGTCCGGTGTTGCCGGGCGATGCCGCCGCGCTCGTCGATACCGCGTCACGACGGGGGTGGCGCCTCCCCGGGCCCGGCCCGGTGACGGATGAACTGCCAGAACCGATCCTCGAGAGCGTGGAACGGGCGCGCGAGTCTCAGCCGCATCGCGCGCCCCCACCTCGTGAGCCAGCTCGCCGGCTCGGCGCCGCTTCGACCCTCGAGGCTCACGGCCGCCACTTCCCGGGTGTTGCGGACGTAGACGCGACCGTCGGCGAACGTGGGGTACGTGTAGCCGGTGCGATCGAACACGTCGACGCGGGCGAGCTCGCGGTAGCCCTCGGGAGACGCCTCCGCGAGCACCACCACGCCGCCCGCGCCTCCGATCACGAGGCGTCCGTCCACGGCGATCAGCCCGCGACCGCCGGGCGGACGCGACTTCCACCGCCGAGCGCCGTCGGTGATCGAAACACACGCGAGGAACTCGCCGTCGTACCCGAACAGCGAGTCGCCGACCGCGACCGGCGTCGCCAGGCTGCCCTTGACGGCCGAGGTGCTCCACAGCGGCTCGGCGCGATAGGCGTCGCCGTCGCGGTGGATCCGGAACGCGGCGGCACCGTCGTCGCCCGCCAGGACGAACTCGTCGTCGCCGACCGGCAACGCCATCGGAACGCTCCGCACCGCGGCCGGGTGCGACCACAGGATGCCGCCGTTCGCCGGGTCCACGCCCCTGACGTCTTGGTCGCTCACGACGACGAGCTGGTCGTGCTGGCGAGGGTCGCCGCGAGCGGCGACTCGTATTCGGCCGCGCCGCCGGCCAGGGTCCAGCGGATCGCGCCTGTCCGCCCGTCGAAACCCACCAGCGAGTGGGTCGTACCGCCTTCGATCTGCACCGCCACCACGCCATCCACGACCACGGGTGAGCTCGCGAAGCCGAACTCGGGCATCACGGCGCCAGCGTCGGCGACCAGGTGCCGCCGCCACAGCTCGGTGCCATCGGCCACGCGCACGGCGAGGAGGTGCCCCTTGGGCCCGAGCGCGTAGACGACGTCGCCCGCGATCGTGGGCGTGCTCTTCGCGCCACCTTCGGAGCCGCCGTTGGGAGGCAGCCAAGCGTCGATCGCGTGCCGCCACAGCAGCTCGCCGCTCGCCGCATCGAGCGCCACGACGAAGTCGGTGCCCGCGTCGGCGTAGAGCGTCACGGCCCGTCCATCGGCCACGACGATCGCCGAGTAGCCGATGCCGAGCGGCCGCTGCCAGGCAACCGCCGGGGAGAGCGGTCCGACGAGCCGCTCGTCGGCGCCTGCGCGCCCGTCCGAGAGCGGACCCCGCCACCGCGGCCAGTCGGCGGCGGGCGCCGGGAGGGCGGTGGCGAGCAAGCCCGCGGCGGCGAGGATCCCGACGCTCCGTGCGGTGCCTTTCACGTCATCTCGCGGAGATCGCGAACATCCGCGAGCGCGTGCTCACGTACAGGACGCCGTCCTTCGCGGTGGGCGTGGTGTAGATCGGGCTGGCCATGTTGATCTCGCGGAGGACCTTCAGCTCGCGGCCATGCTTCAGGACCGCGACGTCGCCGTCCTCGTCCGCCAGGTAGACCTTGCCGTCCGCGACCAACGGCGACGACCACACCGCCGCGAACGCGTCGTACGTCCAGTGATGTCTCCCGGTCGCCGCGTCGAGACAGTAGAGGAAGCCCGACAGGTCCGCCGCGTACAGCAAGCCGTCGGCGATCGCGACCGTCGAGATCGTGCGGTGGAAGTCCTCGCCGCCGCGCGTCCACACCAGCCCGGTACGCGTGATGTCGCCGCGCTGGGTGGCGTCGATCACCCACAGGTGGCCGATCCCCTCGCCATGCTCCGGATCCTCGCCGACGCCGACGTACACCCGGCCGTCGTGGAACACCGGCATGGCGATGACGTTGTTGCGGGTACCGGCGCCGCCGATGTCCCACACCGCGTCCTTGGGGTTGGCGTCGAACTTCCAGAGCATCTCGCCGGTCTCGGGGGCGAAGGAGTAGAGCCAGCCGTTGCCGCCGCCGAACACCACCTGCGGGACCCCGCCCGCGACGCCGTAGGACGGGCTCGACCAGCTGCCGTGCAGCACCTCGTTGCCGGGCAGGTTGCTCTTCCAGATCAGCTTGCCCGTCGCCTGGTCCAGCGCGACGAAGCTCGGCGCCGCCGGGGCGGGGACGTTGATGTGACCCTCGTCGACGCCGTTGCCGGTGACGGCGTAGAGGATGCCGTGGATCGCCAGGGGAGAGGACGCGGACATGTTGTGCGGGAAGACGCCGAGCTCGTCCTTGAGGTCGTAGGACCACACCACGTCGCCGGCGGTGGGCCCCACCCCGGCCTCGCCGTCGAGCGGTCCGTCGTTCTCGCCGTCGTGGAACCCCTCCGTGTCGGCGCACACGACCTTGCCTTCGTTCGAGACGTAGTAGAGGCGATCGCGCTGCACGAACGGCGTCGAGCACACACCTTGCATCGGCCAGTCGTTGACCAGGCCGGTCGGCAGCTTCGGGTGCACGAGCTGCCACAGGAAGTCGCCGGTCTTGGCGTCGAACGCCATCACCACGCCCTTGTCACCGGTGACCTTCGGATCGCGCGGCGATCCGTTGTTGGTGCCGACGAAGACCTTGCCGCCGAACACCACCGGCCCGCCGTAGCTCTGCGAGCCGAGCTTGGCCTGCCACAGCACGTTCTTGCCGGTCTGGACGTCCCAGTCGTCCGGCAGCCCCTTCTCGGGCGACGCCATGTTGCGGGACACGTTGCCCCCCAGCATCGTCGCCGGATCCTCGGGGCCCCGCTTGCGCGGAGGAGCCGCGGTTGCGCTCGCCGCCGCGCCGGACGCGTCCGCGGCGCGCGGGGCCGTGGCGATCGGCGGGGCGGGAACCGGGACGGGCGGCGGCGGGCTGGCCACCGCCGCTGCGGGGGCCGGGGGCGCGGCGGTGACCACGTTGGGGGTGACTTCGACGTCGTCGTAGTAGATGTCGACCGGCGAGTAGCCGTAGAGGCCGGGTGCGCCGTGGGTGACGCCGAACGGGTCGTCGACCTCGATCGTCCACGCGGCCGGTTCGGGTTGATCGCGCCGCCACACCTTGCCCCGGACCAGCGCGTGTTTCTCGCCCTTCGGCTCGACCCGCAGCAGGACCCGGTACCAGACGTCCGGTTGCCAGGCGAACGGCACCGAGCGCGCCATGCGCAGCGCCGAGTGCCACGAGCTCACCTGGATCGTCTGCTGGGCGCCGAGCAGCTCGATCGTGTAGCCGCTCGCGACGAGGCCCATGTCGGCGCGCTCGCTTCCCTTCTGCCGGCTCAGGACGCTGGCGGCGATCGTGTAATCCGCCCACGCCGCCGGCCCGATGTAGGTCCGGCTGCGCTGCAGCCCGGTGGGGGCGACGAACTTGTTCAGGACCTTCGCGCCGTCGAGCTGCGCCACCTTGAAGCGGCTGCCGAACACCCAGTAGGGGATGGGCTCGCCCGGGGGCTTGGTGGAGAAGTCCTCGTGCCAGGGCGGTGGCGCGATCACCCGCACCCGCGCCTTCGCCGTGAGCTCGCCGAGCTTGGCGGTGACGAACCCGGCCTGGAACGGCACGTCCCCGGCGGTGAAGCGCGACTCGGACGGCGCGGAAGCACCGCCTGGGGCCACTTCGCCCGCGAGCTTCTCGAGAGTGACGCTCGCGGGCGTCACCGCGCCGAGCGGTCGTCCCTGGGGATCGAACGCCCGGGTGCGGAACGTCACGCTCTCGCCCGGCGCGATCAGGACCTCGGCGGGCACCAGCGCGAGCGTCGCGGGCGCGCCGCTGCCGCGCGGCGGCGCGAGCGGCGCCACCAGGCCCGTGCTTCCGCCGAACGGCTTCGACCTGTCGCCCAGGCAGTAGATCCCCTCCTCGGTGGTGAAGAACACGCGTCCGCCCGACACCGCCACCGAGCCGTAGATCTCCGCGTATCGGCCGTCCGGCATCGCGAGCTCGTCGCGGTCGAGGACCTTCACGCCATCTCGGCTCGGCTCGAGGATCCACAGGCGGCCGTTGACCTCGGTGGCGTAGAGGCGGCCATCCGCCCACACCGGCGATCCCTTGCCGACGGTACCGAGCTTGAATGGCGCCCACACCTCCCGCCCGGTCGCGGCGTCGATGCCGTGGAGCTTCGCCGAGTCGTCGACGACGTAGAGCACGCCGTCGTGCATCGTCGGCGACGCGTAGCCCGCGCGGATCTCGGGGATCGTCCAGCGCAGCGCGGTCTTGCTCACGTCGCCGCGGCCGGTCGCGTCGATGGCCATGACGGCGCCCATCACGCCGCTCGAGACGTTCTCCTCCGTGTGGCTGGTGTAGACGGTGTCGCCCACCACCACGACCGAGGTGTTGAGCGCGAGCTTGGACGCCTGGAACTCCCAGACCTTGCGGCCGGTGCGGGGCTCGAGGGCGTAGATCCAGCCGTCCGCCGCGCCGCCGATCATCAGCTCGCGGCCGTCGACGAGCGCGATGACCGGGTTGGCCTGGATGTTGAGGTCGAGGGCCGGCTTCGCGGGCGCGGACGTCCATGCGATCTCGCCGGTGCGCTTGTCGAACGCGTAGTAGCGGTGCGACGGCGGCTCGTAGCCGAGGATCGACGAGCTGATGACGTTGGCGATCACCAGGTCCTCGAACACCAGCGGGTTGGCGGTGCGGCCGCCGTAGCCCGAGAAGCGGCCCTGCTCCTCGTGGAGTGCACGCTGCCAGACGATCTGGCCGTCGCGGTCGAAACAGCTCAGGTGCCCGTCGGAGCCCTGGGCGTAGAGGTAGCCCGTCTCGGTGTCACCGGCCGGGCTCGACCACCCCGCGCGGTTGAACGGGATCGTGGTGTTGTGGACGACGAGCGGCACTTCCCAGCGCTTCTTGCCGTCGGCGGCGCTCCAGCACGCCACGCGCTCACCGCGATCGTCGGCGGTGCCGCGGCGCCCGAACGCGCACACCCGGCCGTCGAACACCACCGGCGTCGAGCGGCCGACGAAGTCGTCGCGCCACACCAGACCGTGGCGGTCGCCGTCCTTCGACCACGACGAGACCAGCCCGGTCTCGTCGGACACGCCGATCTGACGGGGGCCACGCCAGCTCGTCCAGTCGGCGGCGTGGAGCGTGGGAGCGGCGGCGAGCGTGCACACCAGGAAGGCGAGCGCACGGGTGGCGAGGCTGCGTGGACACGGCATGGAATCCCTCTCGCGAGGACGGGTGGACGAGTGTAGCGGAAGGCCTGCGGAGCCTCGGGTCACTCGTGGCGCAAGGCGGCGAGGAGCTCGCCGGCGAGCGCGACACGTGCCGCGACGAGGGTCCATAGCAAGCCGTTGACGATCACCGCGAGGGCGGTCGAGACGAGGAGCGCCACGGGCACGGAGCCGCGCTCGGCGAGCGTGGGACCGATCGCGACCAGCGCGGACGCGGTGCCGGCGCCGACGCCCCATGCCAGCAGGAGCCCGTGCTCGACCAGCAGCAGTCGCCGCAGTCGCCGCCGCGAGAACCCGATCGCGCGCATCGCGGCGAGCTCGCCGCGGCGCTCCACGACGTTGCGCAGCACCACCACGCCGAGTCCGGCGCAGCCGAGGACCAACCCGAGCCCGCCGACCGCCGTGAAGATCGAGAGGTAGGTGTTCTGGACGGCGTCGAACGAGGCCAGGCGCTCGGCCGCGGGGGTGATCGTGAGGCCGTGATCCGCGAGCGCCGACTCGGCGAGCGCTCGCGCCACCTCGTCCTCACGCCCGCTCGGCGCGTCGACGAGGAACACGCGATGACCGGCCAGCGACGGAAAGCGCGCCGCGAACGCGCGGGCGTCCACGAGCAGGTAGCCCTGCAGGATCGAGCCCTTGAGCATCCCGACCAAGCGCACCCGGAACGGTCGCCCCGAGTCGTCGAGATATTCGAGGGTGTCTCCGAGACCGAGGCCGAGCACCCACTTCGCGACCGCTTCGTCCGCGATCGCGGGAATCACCTCGGCGTCGTCGGAACCCTCGAGGAGCGTCCACGGCGACGCCGTCGGGGTGAGGAGGCCGGCGAAGCGGAACGGGTTCCGTGCTGCGAAGCTGGACGCGTCGACGCCGAGCAGCGGCGGGTGCCGCGGGCGCGCGAGGTTCCTGCAGCTCGCCTCGTCGCCGACCCCGAGCCTGAGCCCGAGGATGTGGACCTCGCGCAGCCGCTCGAGACCGAGTGCCGCCAGCCCGTCCGGCGTGGAGAGGTCCGGCGCCACCGGCACCGAGGTGCGGGCGAAGAGGGCGAAGCCGCCGGTTCCCGCGGCGGTCCGGTCCTCGCCTCCGAGGCGGAACGCGTTCACCGAGATCACCAGGAAGGTGCCGCTCGCCAGCATCGTGATCGCGGCCAGGGAGCGGCCCGCGCGGCGGCTCGCGCCGAGGTGGCCGAGGCGAGCGAACGTGACCATCGCGCGGCCACGTTCGGCGGCGGGCATCAGGTATGCCGCGGCCGCCGAGGCGGTGGCGAGCAGCATGCACGCGCCGGCGCCGAAGAAGAGCTCGGTGGCGAGCTCGGCGCTCGCGCGCGCCCCCCACGACGCCAGCGCGAGCGCGAGCACTGCCGAGGCGACGGTTGCGATGATCGCCGCGCGCCGCGACCAGTGGCTCGCCTCGGGCACGCCGAAGCGTGACGCCAGCAACGCGTGGGGCTGGTGGCGCGTGCGGCGCGACAGCACCCAGGTCATGCCCAGCACCGAGACGCCGAACACCACGCCTGCACCCAGCAGCGGTGTCGTGACGTCGACGTGGAAGGCCACCTGCGCTCCCGCCACCGCGCCGGACCAGGGGCCGGCGAGCGCCCCCAGCATGAGCCACACGTAGAGCCATCCCGCCGGAATGCCGAGCGCGCAGCCGAGCGCCGCCACCACCGCGCCTTCGGCCAGCAGCCAGGCGCGGATGCGGCGCGCCGGGATCCCCACGGCGCGCAGCGTCCCGATCTCCGGGCTCACCTGCTCGACGTGGAACGTGAAGAGCAGCACCGTGAGGACCAGCGCCGCGAGGATCACGAACGCGCTCAGGCTCGCGAACAGGTAGCCGAAGTAAGACGCGACGCCGGTTCCGACCGAGCGCAGAGCCTGGTCGCGCACCGGCTGGAAGCCGAGGCCGAGCTCGGCGGGCTCGAGGTTGGCGCGGATCCGCTCGCGCAGCGCCTCCTCGGCAAGTCGTCCGTCGAGGCGCACCGACGTCACGTCGCCGTAGGGGGTGCGCCAACCACCGGCGCCGAGCGCCCAGCTGCGGTGAACGAAGGCCTGCGGCGCGCCGCGGTGCTCGCGCCAGTAGGTTCTCTCCGCGTCGCTCAGCCGCTCGGGGTGGACGTCGAGCTCGGGCGCGGGATCCCAGTCGAGCGCACTCTCGACGTCGGTGAGCCCGGGAATCTCGGGCATGAGCGCGCGGTCGCCACCTTTGCTCTCGGTGGCGACGACACCGGCCACGGTGAAGTGCCCGCTCGCGCGGGTGAGGTGACGGTTGAGGCCGAACACCCAGTAGCGCAGCGTGAGCGGGTCCCCCACGTCGACGCCGAGCTGGTCCGCGAGCCAGCGCGTGACGACGACCTGGTCCGGTGCCAGCTCGGCGGGAACGGGCGCCGGTGGGGAGTCCGCGGGAGCGATCGGATCGTACGCCGTGACCATGCCGTAGCGCGTCGCGCGACCGCTCGCCGACTCGATCGAGTCGACGAGATAGGTGAGCGCGGCACGCCCGGGAGCGGCGGCGAGTGCCGCGCGGGCGAGCGGCTCGGCGAGGAAGATCCGCTCGCTGGTGACGTCCCACGCGCCGTCGGGGCCGAGCCGGCGCAGCCGGGCGCCGGCGTCCTCGAGCCTCCAGCTCGCGCGCAGCGCGGCGGGCACGATGGGAGGACTCGCGGACCCGGCGCCGGCCGCGCCGGCGTCGATCGGGGCGGTCGCGAGGACGAGGTTGCGGCGGCCGACGAGCCCGCTGCCGCGCTCGAGCAGCGAGAGCGCGACGAACACGTTGCGCGGCGGCTCGGGGTCGCCCGACAGGTCGAAGTCGCCGAGCTCGTGGGCATCGATGACGCGCTCGATGGCCACCCGCACCGTGCGCGTCTCGGTGACGTCGCTGCCCAGGGGGACATCGCGGGGTAGGGCGCTCGGCGCGGCGAAGCGCAGCACGATCTCGTCGCCCTCGCGCACGCCGAGGGCGCGCGCCAGGGTGCGGTTCACGAGTGCCTGGCGGTCGCCGAGGGCTCGCGGCGCGAGCCCTCCCGCGCTCCAGAACCCCGGCTCCACGCCGTACACGTGGACGTCCGGCGCGCGCCTCCGTCCGCCGTCCGCGATCGCCAGGCCGTTGAGGTGAAGCGCGGCTGTCGCCGGAGCGCCCGGCGCCGCGAGCGCCGCCGTCAGCGCGTCCGCGAGCGCGGCCGTGAAGGCGCGCTCGCCGGTGTCCATGGCGAGGCGCACCTCGCCGATCCGTCGCAGCGCACCCTCCGTGAGCGAGTGGCGGAGCGAGTCGCCCACCCCGAGAGCGCCCACCAGCACCGCGGTGGCGATCGCCGCACCGGCCGCCACACCCAGGTGGGTGCGCCGCGGATGGACCAGCGAGCGCCCGCCCAGCCGCCAGCCGAGCATGCCACCGCTCATCCGCCGGGCCGGGCCAGCTTGCCGTCGAAGAGCTCGAAGACCTCGTCGAGGCGGGACGCGACACTCGCCGCGTGCGTCACGACCAGGAGCGCGAGTACGGTCTCGCGATTGAGCTCCACCAGCAGGTCGACGAGGTTCTCGGCGGCGGCCCGATCGAGGCCGCCGGTCGGCTCGTCGGCGAGGAGCAAGAGCGGCTGGTTGATCAGCGCTCGCACCACCGCGACGCGCTGCCGCTCCCCGCCGGAGAGCTGGTGGGGGCGCTTGTGGGCATGTCCCGCGAGCCCGACGCGCTCGAGGAGCGCCGCGGCGCGCGCGACCGCCGCGGGGCTCGCACCCTCCGACGCGCTGCGCGCCCGCGCGAGCGTGGGCACCAGCACGTTCTCGAGCGCCGTGCACTGCGGCAGCAGGTGGTGGTCCTGGAACACGAAGCCGAGCTTCTCGGCTCGCAGCCTCGAGGACGCGTCGTCGTCGAGGTCGGCGAGCGACGCACCGTCGAGCAGGATGGTTCCCGAGGTGGGCCGGTCGAGCGCACCGATCAGGTTGAGCAGCGAGCTCTTGCCAGCTCCGGATGCGCCCTGGATGGCCACCGCCGCGCCGCGCTCCAGCGTGAAGCTCACTTCGTCGAGCACGAGCTGCGAGCCGCCTTCGCCATCGTAGCGCCGCGACACACGGTCGAGCGTCAGGAGCGGGGTGGTCACGTGCTCGCCTCGTCGTCGCTCGCGCGGACCCAGCGCCGCGCCTTCATCTCGAAGCGCGGCAGCGTGCCGGGGGCCGCGAGCCGCACCGGGACGCGCAGGCTCAGGCTCTCCCGGAAGCGTTCCTCGAGCAGGCCGCGCAGCGCCGGCCCGTCGGCGTCGTCGCGCGGCTCCACCTCGAGGGTGAGCTCGGTGAGGGAGCGGCGCACGCCCACCATGACCCGGTACTCGGCGACGCCCGGCTCGGAGCGCACGATCTCGTCCAGGGCACTCGGGTACACGTTCACGCCGCGCACGATCACCATGTCGTCGGCGCGCGCCAGCACCCCGCCGTCGAGGGCCAGGTGGATGCCATCGCCGCCGCCCGCCTCGTCCACGTAGATGGGACGCACCCGGTCGCCGGTGCGATAGCGGATGAGCGGCGAGGCGCTGCGCCCGAGCGTGGTGAGGACCAGCTCGCCCTCGCCGCCGGGCGCCACCGGCTCGCCGTTCAGCGGGTCGAGGACCTCGGCCAGATAGGCGCGCTCGAGCACCCGCAGCGCGCCGGGGCGAGCGGGACACTGGTAGCTCACGGGGCCGGTCTCGGTCATCCCGTGGTGGTCGAAGACCTCGCCGCCGAGCCCTCCGCGGACCAGCTTGCGGACCGCGGGCACGCTGCCGCCCGGCTCGCCGGCGACGACGATCGTACGCAGCGCGAGGTCGCTCGCCGCGAGTCCCAGCTCGCGCGCGGTCTCGACCAGGTGGAGCGCGTAGGTCGGCGTACAGCACAGCACCGTCGCGCGCGCCCTCGCCAGGGCGTGCAAGCGCTTGCGTGAGCTCATGCCGCCCCCGCTCAGGCAGCGCGCGCCGAGCTGGGTGGCGCTCTCGAACGCGGTCCAGAAACCGAGGAACGGTCCGAACGAGAAGGCGAAGAAGATCACGTCGCCGCGGCCGACGCCCGCGGCGCGGAAGATCTCCTTCCAGTTGTCGAGCATCCACTGCCAGCTCGCGGCGGTGTCCGGCCACGACAGCGGCTCGGCGGTGGTGCCGCTGGTGGTGTGGACGCGGACGTAGTCCTCGATCGGGAAGGTGAGGTTCGAGCCGAACGGCGGATGCCGTGCGTGGTCCAGGCCGAGCTCGGCCTTGGTGACGGGAGGCACGCGGCGCAGCGCCGCGAGGCTGGTGAGGTCGCTCGCCGCGAGGCCGGCGGTGGCGAGGCGCGGGGTCCAGAAGCGGTTGGTGGGCACGATCTCGCCGACCAGCGCGCGCAGCCGCGCGAGCTGGTACTCGTCGAGGCGCGCGCGCGCGGCGGCGTCGGCGGGAGACGTGCTCACCGTGCCGCTCCCGCGGCCCGTGGCGGCGCCGCCTCGTCGCGCTCGCGCCCGCCCGCCTCGACGGCGGCCCGCCCCCCCACGAGCCCGTCCACGATCGTGAGGATGTCCCGGGTGAGGCGAGTCATGTCGAAGTGCTCGAGGACCGCGGCGCGCCCTGCCGCACCGAGGCGACGGCGTTCGGCGGGAGCGGTGAGGAGCGCGGCGAGGCCGTCGGCCAGCACCTCGGCGCGGTCGCTCTCCACCAGCAAGCCGCCGTGGGTCGCGTTCACCAGCTCGGGGAACGAGGCGACCCGTGGTTGCACCACCGGCACTCCGCACGCCCACGCTTCGAGGAGGTAGAGCCCGAACGACTCGCCGTACATGGCGGGGACGCTCAGCACCGAGATCGAGCGCAGGAACGAGCGCTTGCCGTCGAGGGTGAGGTCGGGGTGGATCGAGACGTCCTCGACGACGCCGGCCGCCGCGAGGCGCGCGCGGATCCGCGCGAGGTAGGCGTCGTCGCCGGGCGCGAGGGCGCCGCCCAAGGCGAGACGGGTGCGCTCGAGCCCGGGCCGGCGCTTGAGGGCGACGAACGCCTCGACGATCGCGCCGAGGCCCTTGGCCTCGCAGAGTCGCGCCAGATAGCCGACCACCGGAGGATCCGGCTCGTGGTCCGCCGGTGCGTAGAGGCTGGTCTCGATCGCGTTCGGCACGACGTGAAGCCGTGTGGCGTCGAGCGCGAGGCGACGCCGCATCAGGTCGCCGTAGTAACCGCTGACGGCCACGTACGCGTCGGCCTCCGCGATGCGCCGCCGCACCTCGCTCCACGCCGCCGCGCGATGCGGCTCGGGGAGGAAATCGAGGAACGTATCCTCACCCTGGAGCGTGACCACCACCGGCACCCGCAGGCGCTCGCGCAGGCCTCGCATCAGGCCGACGAGCAAGGCATTCGAGAGCATCACGACACTCGGCACGGGTCGCACGCTGGTCAGGAACCCGAGCAGCTTCTCGAGCTCCTTGCGCTGGTTTCCGGCCTCGCCGCGTAGCATCGACACGGTGAGCGCGCCGAGGTCGTGGGCGCTGGTCATGTCGGCGCGCCGTGCCGCGGCGCTGAGCAGCGAGCGCGTGTCGAGGAGCTTGTCGAGCCACGCGGGCGTGTGGCGGAAGAGCGCGGAGCGCTGCTGCAGGTAGACGTTGATGCCGCCGAAGCGGATCGGCGCGCCGCCGGTCGAGTCCTCGGTGTCGGTGATCACCGGCAGGTAGAGCGGCACCGCCAGCACTTCGCGCCCGGCCTGGCGCAGCGACCGCGCCAGCGCGTTGTCGCGGATGCAGCTCCCGCAGTAGTAGCTGCCGGTGCCGGGAGTGACGAGGACGATCGACATGCGGCGAGCGGCGGCCTCGCGACCGCCTCACCCCGCGGCCGCGAGCAGCGGCTGGCCGTGCTCGAGAGGATCCGGCACCTTCGCGAAGCCCGATACCGCGGCGAACAGCGGGTCGAGGTCCTTGTGGACGTTGCCGATCAGGCAATCGGTGATGTCACCCCGGAACTCGGGGTGCGCCTTGAGGAAGGCGCCGAAGCTGAACTGCTCGTCGTAGAACGCGTAGACGAGCCGGCGCATCGCCTCGATCGCGCGCCGCGCCGTGGCGCCGTAGTCCTCGAAGCGCGCCGCCCGGAAGTCGCCCGCGGCGAGCGCCTCGTGGACCGCGTCGGCGGCGAGGACGCCGGTGTGGAGCGCCAGGAAGACGCCGGACGAGAACACCGGATCGAGGAAGCCGAAGGCGTCGCCCGCGAGCACCAGCCCGTTCGCCGCGCAGTGGCGCGAGCGGTAGGAGTAGTCGCTGGTGATCTTGCAGGGCGCCATCTTGCGGGCGCCCTCGACGTGCGAGCGGATCCACGGCTGGAGCTCGACCTCGCGCGCGAAGATCGCGTCCGGGTCGCGTACCCCGTCGCGCTGGAGGTAGTCGCGCTCCGCCACCACGCCGACGCTCAGCACGTCGTTGGCGAGGGGGATGTACCAGAACCACCCCTTGCCCGGGACGTACGCGACGGTGGTCGCGCCCTCGTCCACTCCGGGGTCGCGCTTGGCGCCCTCGTAGTAGCTCCACACCGCGATCTTGCGCAGGTACGGGTCGGGGATGCGCCAGCCGTAGCGGTCCGCGGCGAACACGTCGCGTCCGCTCGCGTCGATCGTCATCGGCGCGCGGAACGTCACGGGACCGTCCGGCGAGGAGGCCTCGACGCCGACCACGAAGCCGTCCTCGTGGAGGAGCTTGCGGGCCTGGGTCTCCTCGAACAGCACGGCGCCCTTCTCGACGGCGTTGTCGAGGAGCATCTGGTCGAACTGGGCGCGCTCGACCTGCCAGGTGCGGGCGCAGTCGTGGTCGGTGTGCTTGAAGAAGTAGAACGGGGTCGAGCCACGTCCGTCGTGGCTCACGAACTGGACGCTCAGCTTCTGCATCTTGAAGCCCGCCTCGTCGAGGCGCTTCACGAGTCCGAGGCGATCGAGGGCTAACCAGCCGTAGGGGATCCGCGACTCGCCGATGTTGTAGCGGGGGAACTTGGTCTTCTCGAGGATCGCGACGCGATGGCCGTGCTGGGCGAGCACGGCGGCGGTGGTGGAGCCGGCGGGTCCTCCTCCCACGACCACGGCGTCGAAGCGCTGCGAGGATGTGCTCATGGCGGTCGGTGTCCGGAAGGTTGCGGTTCGCTCGGGGGCGGTCGGGAGTCGGGTCGGGGTGGAAGCGGCGCCGGCTCACGCGGCGTGCGGCTCGCGGTGCTCTGGGCGATAGAAGGTCGGTAGCATGGCATCGACCATCAGCAGCGCGTCGCGCGTGAGCCGGACCCGACCATCCTCGATCGTGAGCAGCCCCGCCTCGCGGTGGCGAGCGAG
Source organism: Deltaproteobacteria bacterium (assembly GCA_016713535.1). Lineage (GTDB taxonomy): Bacteria > JADJOY01 > JADJOY01 > JADJOY01 > JADJOY01 > JADJOY01. The sequence goes on along the minus strand of JADJOY010000043.1, from coordinate 97,900 downwards.
CGGCTCGGCGAAGCGCGCCAGCACGTCCACGCCGAACTTGCGCTCGAAGTAGACGGCGTCGAGGTGGCCGAGCTTCATCTGCAGGATCACCTCGCGCACCAGCGCCTCGTCGCGGGACAGTGCGAGCGCGCGCTGGAGCGGCAGCTCGCCGGCCTCGACGGCGCTCACGTAGGGCTCGATGTCCTTGAGGTTCTGGTAGTGCGTGTCGCCGGCGTGGCCGAAGCTCGCGACACCGAGCCCGATCATGTCGGCGCCGTGCCAGAGCTCGTCGCGGTACGTGAAGCGCACCCGGCTCGCGTCCTTGACCGCGGTGTAGGCGCTGGTCAGGGCGTAGCCGCGCTCTTCGAGGCGCGCGAAGCCGCGCTCGAGCCAGCGCCGCTTGGTCGGCCAGTCGGCGATCGGAGCGGCGAAGCGGCCGTCCGCCTTCATGCGACGGTAGATCGTGGTGTTGAAGGGGATCTCCATCTGGTAGGCGGTCACGCTGTCGGGATCGAGCTCGAGCGTCTTCTCGACGTCCGCGTTCCAGTCGTCCTCGCTCTGCTCGAGCATCCCCACGATCAGGTCGATGTTCACCTGCGGCAGTCCCGCGTCCCGCGCCCAGCCGTGCGCCGCGTGGACCTGGGACGCGAGGTGCGCGCGGCCGTTCGCCTCGAGCACGTGATCGGCGAAGCTCTCGACCCCGAGGCTGAGCCGCGTGACGCCCATGTCGCGGATCGCGTGGAGCTTCTTGGCGCTCAGCGTGCCGGGCTCGGCCTCGAACGTGACCTCGCGGACGTCGCTCCACGAGAACGCGCGGCGCAGGCCGTCGGCGAGATGAGCGACCTGCTGGGTGGAGAGGTAGGAGGGCGTGCCGCCGCCGAAGTAGACGAAGCGCAGCGGACGCCCACCCACGAACGCCTGCTGGCTCACGAGCCTCGCCTCGGCGAGGACCGCGTCGAGGTAGCGCTGCACCTCGGCTGCGTTCTGGTCGGTCGAGACCTTGTAGTAGCAGAAGTGGCAGCGCTTCCTGCAGAAGGGGATGTGGACGTAGAGGCCGAGCGGAGTTTCCGGCGCCGGGGGTGTGGCGAGCGCGCGCCGCGCCTCGTCGAGCTGCTCGCTCGACCAGAAAGGAAAGGGCGGGTAGTTGGCGACGAAGTAGCCGCCCGCCACGGCCTGCGGCGCTGCACCTGCGAGCGGGCGGACCTCGTGGTCGGTCATGGCGGATCTCCCAGCGCGACGACGTCGTTCGACTCGGTGCCGACCACGACCAGCCCGGCGACGACCGCGGGCGCGCCGCCGATCCGACCGCCGACCTCGAACGAGTCCCGCTTCTCGCCGGTCGCGACGTCCAGAACGTAGAGCCGGCCGTCGAAGGAGCCAACCACCACCCGGTCGCCCGCGACCACCGGCGCACCGTCGACCTTGGCGAGGGTCCTGAACGACCAGCGCTCGCGGCCGGTGGCGCGCTCGACCGCGTGGAGCGCCTTGTCCTGGCCCCCGACGAGCACCAGCTCGGACGTCAGCGCGGGGCTCCCCTCGAACTTGAACGGCTGGTCGTGGAAGCGCCACGTGATCGCGCCGGTCTTCCAGCTCGCACGGACGATCTCCTCGTTGAACGTGCCGAAGTACGCGTCGGGGCCCGCGACCGCGACGGTGCCGGCGACGATTCCGCCGGCATCGAGGACGCGCGCGGCGCTGCCGTCGGCGAGCGACACGACGTGGAGCTGGCCGTCGCAGGCGCCGAAGATGGCGTGGCCATCCTGGATCGCGACGCCGCCGTTCACCGGGTCGGTGAGCGCGTAGCGCCACGCCGGCGTGGCGCTCTGCGAGTCGATCTCGAAGGCCTCGAGGAACCCACCGTGCGAACCGACCAGCGCGAGGGTGCGGTGCCGCGGCTCGTCGCGGACGATCGTGGCGGCGCCGGTGACGCGGCCCTCCACCGGCGCCGTCCAGCGCAGCCGACCGTCGCGGGAGACGGCGTGGAGCGCGCCAGCCGTCGAGCCGACCACGATCAGCTCGCCCTCGACGACCGGCGGCGCCGCGACCGGCGAGCCGAGGTCGACCGCCCACACCCGCTGCCCGGTGGCGACGTCGATGGCATGCAGGTGGCCGTCGTCGGAGCCCACGTAGACCCGACCGCTCGCGACCACCGGCGACGACTTGACCGGTCCACCGGTCGCGTACGCCCAGCGCTGGACGAGGTGCGCGGGGAGGGGACCGGCGGCGACGCCGGTGTTGGCCAGGTCGCCGCGCGAGCGCGGCCAGTCGGTCGCCGGCGAGGTGGCGGGGCGGCCCGGCGCGCTCGCCGGGACCGCGCTCGCCGCGGACGGCGCCGCGTCACCGAGGTCGCCGCGGATCCGCGCGAGCGCGATCGCGACGACGACCCCGGCCACGGCGGCCACGGCGACGACGAGGCGGGGGAGGCGCGAGGAGCTCACGTCGGGCCGGCGCTCGCGAGCGAGCGATAGAAGCGCGCGAAGTCGTCCTCGCTCACCGGTCGAGGGTTGAAGCGCGCGGTCCACTGGCGGGCCGCCTCGGCGGCGAGGGCCGGGACGTCGGGGCGCTCGACACCCGCGGCCGGTAGCGAACGGGGCTGGCCGGCGTGTTCGAGGAGGCGATCGAGCGCATCGAGGAGCGCGTGGACGGCGCGCGGAGGCTGGGCGTCGGCTCTCGCGAGTCCGGCCGCCAGGGCCAGCTCGGCGTAGAGCGCGGCCACCGCGGGCGCGCCGGCGTTGTGGCGGATCACCGGCGCGATGGTGAGACCGACGGCACGACCGTGGACGACGCCGTGATGGGCGGTCAGCGGGTTGGCGGCGGAGTGCGCGGCGCCGAGCATCGAGCCCTCGATCGCGAGCCCCGCGTACGCGGCGGCGAGCTGCATGCGGCCGCGCGCCTCGAGGTCGTTCGGCTGGTCGAGGACGAGCGGCAGGTTCGTGATCGCGAGGGTGAAGGCATGGCGCGCCAGCGCGCTCGAGCTCGCGGTGCGCGCGGTCGTCACCGCGGCCTCGAGGGCGTGGGTGAGCGTGTCGACGCCGGTGTCGGCGGTGACGTGGCGAGGCTGGGTGAGCGTGAGCACGGGATCGAGGAGAGCGATCCGCGGCGCCGCCTTGGTGTCGCCGCACGCCATCTTGGCGTGGGTCGAGGCGTCGGCGATGAGGGCGAACGACTGGCACTCGCTGCCGGTGCCGGCGGTCGTCGGCACCGCGATCATCGGCAACATCGGCCGCGTGGCCTTGTCTCGCCCCCAGTAATCGGCCATCCGGCCGCCGTTGGTGAGCAGGAAGTTGCAGCCCTTGGCGGTGTCGAGGCTCGAGCCGCCGCCCAGCCCCACGAGGGTGTCGACGTTCGCCTCGCGCGCGACGGCGAGACAGGCGTCCACGTCGTCGCTGTCCGGGTTCTCGCGGACCGCGTCGAACACCACGACCTCGATCCCGGCGCCGGTGAGCGCGGCGCGCGCGCGCTCCGCATGGCCCAGGCGCGTGAGCGTCGGATCGGTCACCAGCAACGCGCGCCGCGCGGACCACTCGCGGGCGAGCGAGCCGAGCTCGTCGATGCGGCCGGGGCCGAAGACGATGCGGGTTCGGGACGGGAAGTCGGACGGGACGATGGGATCGGACATCGGCGCGACACGGGGGGGCCGCCGCCGCGAGCGTAACGCCTTTTCTCGCGTGGCGCGCTCGGACCCGGGCTCTCGATCACCCCACCGGTCTGGCCGCATGCGGAACGACTCGATAGGATCGAGACTAACGTCGTTAGGTTTCGTTCGCGCGAGGATTTCGGCTCGCGGCGGAGGTGGCGATGCGACACCCGCACTGGGCGCGGCGCGAGATCGAGCGGCTCGATCCCGAGCGGGACGCCGCGCGCATCGCGCGGCTGCTGTTCGGCGTGCGCTATCGCTCGCCGATGTTCATCCACGCGCTCTTCGGCGTCGCCTTCGCCCGCCAGGTCGCCGTGCCGCGCATCGCCGCGATCCTCGACCGAGACGGCCGCGGAACCATCCTCCACGAGACCGCCAAGCGCAACGACGACACGTTGCTCTTCTTCGGCCTCCTGTTCCGCCACGCGAATCGTCCCGAGATGGGAGGCGTCGTGGAGCGGATCGTGGCCATGCACCGGCGCTACCGGATCCCCAACGATCTGCACCTCTATACCCTGTCGACCCTGGTTTGCTTGCCGCGCCGCCTCGGTCCCCAGTTCCTCGGTCGGGAGCTGCTCTCGGCTCGCGAGAACGCCGCGCTCTACCACTTCTGGCGCGGAGTCGGTGAGCAGATGGGCATCGAGCGGATCCCCGGCTCGCCGGACGCCATGCTGGCGTGGATGCTCGACTTCGAGGACCGTGAGTACGGGCCGACGGAGGGTGGCGCGCGGGTCGCGGACGCGCTCGCCCGCGAGTTCGCCGAGCGGTGGTTCCCGGCGCCGCTCGAGGCGCTGGGCAAGCGCATCTTCTTCGCCACCTTCGACGATCGCCTGCGCGCGATCCACCGGGCTCCCGAGCCGACGGCGATCGAGAGGCGGCTCGTGTCGGCGGCGGTGGCGTCGTTCCTGGCCAGCCGCAGGCTGTTGCCCGACCCGCGCGAGGTCGACCTCGTCGAGCTGTTCGGCGGGCGTTACGGCGGGGCGCCGGCGCTCGCGGAGCTGGGGCCGAGCTCCTCGGCGGACACCGCGCCGGACCCGGCGCGTCCGCGCGGCCGCGCCAAGGCGTCGGGCATCGGCTCGCCGAGGTCGCCGAGCGGCGTCGACCACTTGTCGCGCAGCTCCTTGCGCAGGAGCCCGTTGACGGCGAAGTGAAGCCACGGCGCGCCGGGGCCGAGCAGGTTCGCTCGGGCATGGCCCGCGCGCGCGAGGATGTTGCGCGCCGAGTAGAACTCGCGGCGGATCTCCATGAGCCGCTCGTAGAGCTCCTCGGGTGCGAGGCCCTTCGGGCGATACGCGAGCTGACCGAAGCGGTAACCGGGCTCGAGCCACCATCGGTCGTAGAGCAGCCGCCCCTCCACGCGGAAGCGCTCGTAGAGCGGTGTCCCCGGGAACGGCTGGAGGTGGTTGAAGGCGGCGACGAAGAAGCGCTGCTCGAGGGCGAAGTCGAGGGTCCGCTCGAAGACGTCGGGCGGGTCGCTGTCGTAGCCGAAGACGAAGGTGGCGTAGATCTTGATGCCGTGGTCGCCGAGGCCCGCGATCGCGTCGTGGTAGTGGCCGGCGCCCTTGTTGAAGGTCTTGTTCATGGCCTTCAGGTTGTGCTCGTCGATCGACTCGAACCCCACCAGGATCCCGGCGCAGCCGCTCTTCTCCATGAGCGACAGCAGCTCGGGGTCGTGGCCGGTCGCGATCGTGGCCTGGCTGAACCAGCGGATGCCGAGCGGGATCAGCTCGCGGCACAGCTCCTTGGTGCGCTCGACGTCCATCGACACGTTGTCGTCGACCAGGAAGATCCACTTGCGGCCGGTGGCCTCGATCTCGGCGGCGACGTCGCGCGCGGGGCGTGGCTCGAAGGTCTTCCGGTAGAACGCGGAAATCGAGCAGAAGTCGCACGCGTACCGGCAGCCGCGCCCCGACTCGACCAGGGTCAGCGGCAGGTAGCGCTTGCCCGCGAAGATCCGGCGGTCGGGCGCGCGACCGCGGAGCGACGGCCGCCCGGGAGCGTGGTAGCGCGGCCCGAGCGCTCCGCGCGCGGCGTCCGCGACGATCGTCTCCCAGGTCTCCTCGGCCTCTCCGACCAGCACCGCGTCGACGTGCTCGCTCACCTCGTCGGGGAGGAACGTGGCGTGGTAGCCGCCCATCACCACCCGCACGCCGCGGGCGCGGTAGCGGGCGGCGATCTGGTAGGCGCGCCGCGCCGTGTAGCTCTCGGCGGTGAGTGCCACGAGGTCGACGGGCTCGTCGTACGGAACCCGCTCGACGCGGTCGTCGTGGAAGACCACCTCGTGCTGGGGCGGGGTGAGGGCCGCGAGGGTGGCGAGCCCGAGCGGCTCCATCTTCCACGACGCCACGAACCGCTCGCCGTCCCGGCCCATGGCCGGCTGGATGAGCGCGATCTTCATGTGCCTCCTGCGGGCGACGCGCGCTTCGCGCGGTGGCTCGCTCAGCCTGCGCGTGCGACCCCCAGCTCGGCGGGGGGCTTCGCCGCGCCGGCGCCGCTCGCTCCGAGGAGCGGCATCTCGAAGCCGCGCGCGCGCATCAGCCTCTTCACGTAGAGCCGGTAGGTGAGGTTCCCCGAGAACGCGATGGGGAAGTTCTTCCCCACCGCGAGGGTGCGCTCGAGGATCGAGCGCAGACGGAAGGTCTCGCGGTAGGTCCAGCGGAAGCCCTCGTAGAGCTGCGCCGGCGACATGCGCTCGGGGCGGAAGACCACGTGCATGGTGTCGTAGTCGGCCCAGTCGTAGCTCAGGATCCGCCCGGCCTTCTCGAGGCGCTCGAAGAGCGACGTGCCGGGGTAGGGCGTGTAGAGCGAGAAGCGCGGGATGTCGATCTTGAGGCGCTGCACCTCGTCGACGGTCTGGCGGAAGCAGTCGGGGCCGTCGGAGTCGAAGCCGAGCACGAAGCAGCCCTGCACGACGATGCCCGCGCCGTGCAGCCGGCGCATGACCTCGTCGTAGCTCGCGCCGCGGTTGAAGCCCTTGTGGATGGTGTTCAAGGTGCGCTGCTGGCTCGACTCGAAGCCGATGAGCAGGAACCGGCAGCCGCTCTTGCGCAACAGCTCCATCACCTCGGGGTCGTCGACGATGCGGGTGGTGGCCAGCCCGCCCCAGGTCTTGCCGAGCGGCGCCATCGCGGTGAGGAGCTCCTTCGTGTAGTCGAGGTCCTCGAACGGGCTCACGTCGTTGAGCGCGAAGCGGCGCCGCGGGATCGCGCGGATGTCGCGGATCACGTCGGCGACGGGGCGCTTCTGGTAGCGCTTCCACACCCCGCTGACCGAGCAGAAGTCGCACGTGTGGACGCAGCCGCGGGTGGCGTGGACCGTGTACGGCATCATGTAGCCGCTCTCGCGCATCAGCTCCCAGCGCGGCGTGGGGATACCGGTCGCCCACAGCCGCTCCTCCTCGGAGGTGGGGGCTGGCTCGCGGTACTCGGGCTCGAGCTGGCCGGCGCGGAAGTCGGCGATGAGGCGCGGCCAGGTGCGCTCGGCCATGCCCACCACGATGCTGTCGGCGAAGCGCGCGGCCTCGCCGGGCAGGATCGTGACGTGCGCGCCGCCCAGCACCACCGGGATGCCCCTCCCGCGGAAGTGGTCGGCGAGGGCGTAGCAGCGCCGGGCCGTGCCGGTGAGGACGCTGATCCCGACCAGGTCCGCCGGGAAGTCGAGCGGCACCGGGTCGACGCTCTCGTCGACGCACGTGTACTCGACGTCCGGCTGATCCCGGGTGAGCGCGGCCAGCACCGAGAGCGAGAGCGGCGCCTCGCGTGACGAGCGCACTCGCCCGCCGACGTGGAACTTGTGCATCTGGGCGTCGGCCATCACCAGCAGCACGCGCATGACGCCTCCCGGGGAGCGGGTCCGCCGGTCCGTCCGCCGGCAGCCCAACACCTCTGACTAGCACGTTCCACACGGGTGCTGAGCGACTCAGGTCACACGGGCCGCTCCGCCGAGCGGGCGGTCGCGCCGCCCCCGCGGGTGCGTCCGCCGGGCGCGTTTGGTACGATCGAGACACACTCGTTCGGTGGGTCGATCTCGCCGGTCCGGCGCCTCGTGTCCGGGTCGGGAGGCGAGGTCTGCGCCCACGTCCGGCCGGCGGCCGGAACGGAGCACCACGATGCTGGATCGCCTGGATCGCCCGACCCTGCGCCCGCTGCTCGGCGCCTGCCTCGCGCTCGTCCTCGCCGGCTGTCCGTCGGTCGAGTCGATCGAGCCGGACCCGGCGCAAGCCGGCGACCCGGTGGTGGTGACCGGTACCAGCTTCGGCGAGAGCCAGGGCGCGAGCCAGGTGCTCTACGACGGCGCCCCGCTCGCGGTGACGAGCTGGTCCGACACCCAGATCGGCGCCACGCTGCCCGATCCGAAGGCCGATGGAACGTACGCGGTGCAGGTCCAGGTCGCTGGCCAGCTCTCGAACCCGCTCACCCACAGCATCGTGACGCAGAGCTGGGAGGTCGCCGTACCCGACGGCGCCGTGGCCTACCATGCCGGCACGACCTGCCCGGCCGGCTGGCAGCCGCTCACCGAAGCCCAGGGCCGGTTCCTGGTGGGCCGGACGGACGGCACCCAGATGGGAGTCACCGTCGGGGCGCCCCTGGCGCAGGGCGAGGACCGCACCCACTCCCACGGCTTCTCGACCAGCGTGGACGTCGGCGCCACCGGTGTCGCGGGCCTGAGCGGCTGCTGCACCGACGTCGGCGCCGCCGGCTCACGCGCCGTGAGCGGCGCGACCGCCGCTGCTCAAGCCGGGCCGCCGCGAATCGCGCAGATCGCGTGTGAGCGCGTCGCGCCGGTGCCTCCCCCCTCGATCGACGACCACGCGTTCCCCAACGGTTCGGTCGTGCTCTTCCACAAGGAAGGGTGTCCCGACGGCTTCCAGCTCGTGAGTGAAGCGAACGGGCGATTCCTGCTCCCCACCCCGATCGGTGGCACCGTGGGGGAGGTGGTCGGGACGCCGCTCGCCAGCGGCGAGGATCGCGGCCACAGCCACACCTTCAGCTCGTCGATCGAGGTGCCGCAGCAGAGCCTCGCCGCCGCCAGCGGATCCAACAATCGCGCGCCGAAGGGCAACAAGCCGTTCAGTGGCGTCACCGCCAGCTCGGCGGCCGGTGTGCCGTACCTCCAGCTCCTGGCCTGCCGCGCGATCGACCGCCCCGACCCACCGGCGGACGAGCCCATCACCGGGGACCCGCTGCCCTCCAAGACCTTCTCGTTCTTCGACCTCGCGGCTTGCCCTGCCGGCTGGACCCGCTCCGGTCTCCACGCGGGCCGCTTCGTGGCCGGCCTGCTGCCTCCGAGCGGCGGTGGCGTCCCCTACGAGACCCGCGGCGGCGCGCCACTCGGGCCGGGCGAGGATCGCCAGCACACGCACACGTTCAGCGGTTCGGTGAGCGTGCCCAACGACGAGGTGGTGCTGCTCTCCGGCTGCTGCAACGACAAGTTCGGCGCCAACGGCAGCTTCGGCTTCAGCGGCACGAGCAGCCCGGCCGGACTCGGGATGCCGTACCTGTCGCTCCTCGGCTGCGAGAAGGACTGAGGCCATGCGCATCTCGACGACGGCGCGGATGGCGGTGCTCGGCGGTGCCACGGCGGCGTTCTTCCTCGCCGCGGTGGCCTGCACCTCGCTCAGCTCGATCACGCCCAACCCCGCCACGGCGGGCGCGACGATCACTCTCAACGGCGCTGGCTTCGGCACCGCCGTCGGCCAGGTGATCTACGACGGTGCGCCGCTCGCGATCACGAGCTGGGCCGACGCAAAGGTGCAGGCGACCCTGCCGGCGAGCAAGCCGAACGGGACCTATCTCGTGCAGGTGAGCGTGGGGGGAGTGCTGTCGAACGCGCTCACGCACCAGATCCTGACGCCCCAGTACACGATGCACATCGCCGACGGCACGGTGTCGTTCCTGTCTGGCTCTTCGTGTCCGGCGGGCTGGCAGGAGCTCACCGACGCCCGCGGACGCTTCATCGTCGGCAAGACCGACGGCACCGTGGTGGGCTCGCTCGTGGGCACGGCGCTCGCCGAAGGCGAGGACCGCGTCCACTCCCACGACTACGCGACCACGGTGACGGTGCCCGGCACCGGCATCACCGCGGTCACCGGCTGCTGCAACTCGAGCCTCGGTGACGCGGGCACGTTCGACGTCGTGGGGACCACCGACGCCGGCGACGCGGCGCTGCCGCGCATCCAGCAGCTCGTGTGCGAGCGAAAGGTCACGACGCCGCCCGCGGAGATCGACGATCACCCGTACCCGGCCGACACGGTGATGTACTTCCACCGCCAGAGCTGCCCGAGTGGGTTCTCGCTCATGTCGGGCGCCGACGGCCGCTTCCTGGTGTCCACTCCTGCGGGCGGAGACGTCGGCGCCACCGTGGGGTTGCCGCTCGACAACCGCGAGGAGCGGGTTCACGACCACGGCATCCGCACCTCGATCCAGGTGCCGGAGAGCTCGGTCGCGGCGCTCGGCGGCCTCAACTTCAACCACACCAAGAAGGGCGTCTACGACTCGAGCTTGTTCGGTCGCACCGAACCCGAGACCAGCGGGATGCCGTATATCCAGCTCTTGGTGTGCCGCGCCGCCGTGCGGCTGCCGCCGCCGCCCGGCCAGGTGGTGGTGGGCGATCAGGTGCCGAGCGGGACGTTCGCGTTCGTGAACGCGCTCGCGTGCCCGTCGGGCTGGTCGCGCTCGGGCGCCCACGAAGGCCGGTTCCTGATGGGCCTGCCGGAGAACGGAATCCCGTACGAGACCCGCGGCGGCGCGCCGCTCGCGGACCGTGAGGACCGAGTCCACGGCCACTCGTTCCATGGCCAGGTCACGATCCCGAGCCTGGACGTGGCGCTCGTCAGCGGTTGCTGTTACTCGGACACGGGCGCTCGAGGCACGTTCGGCTACACCGGGGTCACCGATCCCGCGCCGACGGGGCTGCCGTACCTGCAGCTCCTGGGGTGCGAGAAGGACTGAATTTCCACGGGGGGCTGTTCCAGCCCCCCGCCCCGTCCGGAGTGAATCCGGACGGGGCCCCACCTGAGTCACTCGCTTCGCTCGTGGCGTCGCGCTGCGACGCGCCATGCGACGAGTCGACTCGTGGCGCGAGCCGGCCGAGCGGCTATGCGCTCGAGCACGTTCCAGCCCCCCGGCCGCCGGGAGTGAATCCGGACGGGGCCCCACCCCCGAGTCACTCGCTTCGCTCGTGGCGTCGCGCTGCGACGCGCCATGCGACGAGTCGACTCGTGGCGCGAGCCGGCCGAGCGGCTATGCGCTCGAGCACGTTCCAGCCCCCCGGCCGCCTGGAGGGCACGGGGCCTTCGGCCCCGCCTCCGTCGCCGCCGTTCCCGGCGGGTCCCACCCGAGTCATTCGCTGCGCTTGCGTCGACGATCCCCGGGAGGGGCACGCGCCGCGTGCCCGGCGATACGCGAGATCGGCTACGTCGCGGGCACGTCGATTCCCGTACGGCCCCGATCCATCGCCGGCGCGCGACGGAGCGCGCGCGCTCCAGCCGGGCGATCTCCGTCTGGAGGGCCCGCCTCCGGCGGGCCGGCGATCCTCGCGCCGACGACTCGGCTCGGGCGCCAGCGCGTCAGGGATGCTCGGTGAGTGTGAAGTCGGCGCCGAGGGCGAGGCGGAACCGGCCGCGTCCGCTCGGCGCGAGCTGGATCGCCGGACAGCGCTCGGCGAGGCGCCGGCGGAGCAGGATCAAGCGGCTCTCGAGGTTGTCCTTCCACTCGGGCAGGCCGAGGGAGGGGTCGAGCCTTAGCTGACGGTTGGTGAACTCGATGCGCCCGTCGTGGCGGTTCTCGGTGAGGACCTTGCGGAGGATCTTGGCGGGCACGCTGCGCACCAGATACTCGCCGCCGACCAGCACGCACTCGTCACGCTGGTAATACGCGATCTCGAGCTGCGAGCGCGAGCGCGCCGTGGCGTGGCTCGGCGGCGCATTCGGCGCGGGCGTCTCGCGGCGCTCGGCCGAGGGCGGCGCGCTCTCGCATGGCTCGTCGCCGCGCTCGGCGAGGAGCGCGTTCTGGATCGCGATGGCGAGGTATCCGCCCAGCACCTCGAGGTAGGCGCGGTCTTCCTCGTGGAAGCGGTAGCTGCGGTCGGACTCGATGCACAGCACGCCGATCAGCTCGTCGCGCACCAAGAGTGGGATCCCGAGCTGACTGTCGGGCTCGGCGAGACCGGGCAGGGGGGTGCGGCGGTCCTCGGGGCACAGCCCGCGCCCTGGGCGCGCTTCGCCACCGCGTTGGCGTAGAGCATCTGGCGCAGCAGGCCCGAGATCCGGACCGGCTTGCGCGCCTCGGCGACCATGCCGATGATGCCCTCGCCGAACGCCACCTCCGAGCCGACGCCACCCTCGGGATAGCCGCGGCTCGCGATCAGCTCCAGGCGATCGGGCTGCTCCGACGCGAGCAGGATCATCGAGTGCCGAAAGCCGAAGCTCGACTCGAGGGTCTCGAGCACCGAGTCGAGGAGCTCGTCGAGGCTGGCCGCCCGCTGCAGCCGCTCGGAGAAGAGCTGCAGCGCCCTCATCGTGAAGGGCACCGCGTCCGCTCCCGAGGGTGCCGCGCGGCGTGCGGGGGGCGGGCTCGTACGGCCCCGCTCGTGGGCCATCGGCTCGATCGAGAGCACCTCGTAGATGTCCGCGCCGAGCAGCCGGAAGATCCCCTTGAGCCCCGAGTAGGACGCCACGGCCTCGATGCGCAGGCGCATCGACTCGAAGGTCGGGCCCTCGGTCTCGGTCCGTACGAAGCGCACCCGGAGCGCGTAGACCTGGAAGGTGTCCGGGTCCCACAGCCGCACCAGCGCGCTGGGGTTCTCGAGGACGTTTCGCTTGCTCTTGTTGAAGAACTGGAAGGAGAGCGCGACGTGGCGTGGGTCCACGTAGTCGACGTGGCTCAGGATCGCCACGTTGGGGACGCCGTCCCTCGAGCAGGTGCAGAGCCACGCCGGGATCAGCCCCTGGAAGCACGCGGTCAGGCTCTCGAGCGCGATCACGGCAGCCGCTCCCCCGTGCCCGGTCCCGGCGACTGCTCGTAAGCCTCGGTGACGCGCATCTCGATCGCCACGCACGGCCAGACCTTCCACTCGGCGCTCATGGTGCGCGGGATGCCGAAGGTCTCGAGATCGCGGCGGAAGCCGTCGAGCTGGCGTTCGACCTCGGCGCGCTCGGCGACGCGCGCGCCGTGAGCGCACGTAGCGGCCCTTGAGCTGGCGCACGCGGTGCTCGGTGGGACGATCGAAGAGGACCGCGATCTCGGGGTGCGCGCGCAGTCGGACGAGCACCGGGCGGGCCGCGTCGGCGGGCACGTAGAGCGTCACGTGCTCGCGGTCGTCGCGGGCGAGCGCGGCCCAGGCGGGCGCCGCGTCGGGCTCGAGGTTCGCGTCGCGGACCGCGAGGGTGATCGACAGGCCGCTCGCGACGAACGCCGCGAGGTCGTCCGAAAGGGTCGGCTTCGCCATGGATGACCGAGCTTAGGAAACTCTTAGGAATAGTCTAGGAAACTCTGAGGAACGGCGCGTTTCGCTCGCGATTACGGTCGATGCGTCGGGAAGGTCCCGGCGCGAAGCCACCACCGAACGAGGAGCGAAACGATGAGGATCCGATCCACCACCCGCCGCTTCACGAGCGCCGCCACCGCGCTCGCCGCCGTCGTCGCGAGCCTTTGGGCGCCAGCGACACCCGCCCGCGCCGAGGCCCAGGGCGATGTCGCCCGCGGCCAGTATCTCGTCACCATCATGGTGTGCAACGACTGCCACACGCCCTTCAAGATGGGGGCAGGCCGGCCCCGAGCCGGACATGACGCGGATGCTCTCCGGGCACCCGTCCGAGCTGGTGATGCCCCCCTCCCGCGCTGGGGAGGGGCCCTGGGTGGGCCGGCGCCGGCACCAACACCGCGTTCAGCGGACCGTGGGGTGTGAGCTTCTCGGCGAACCTCACGCCCGGACGCCGAGACCGGGCTCGGCAAGTGGGACGCCGACACCTTCGTCCGCGCGCTGCGCAGCGGCCGCCATCAAGGCCAGGGCCGGCCGATCCTGCCACCCATGCCGTACCCGTGGATCCGGCAGGCCACGGACGAGGACCTGCGCGCCATCTTCGCGTACCTGCGCTCGGTGCCCGCGGTGAGGAACCGCGTGCCGCAGCCCATCGATCCGCCCGAGACCCACTGAGCCCGCCGAGCGAGGTGCGTCGATGAAGACCCTGGCTGATCGGAACCCGCCCGCCGCGCGGCTGGCGGTGCTCGCTGCGGTCGCCGGACTCGCGGTGGCGTTCAGCGCTGCGCGCGCGCCGTCCGCGGAGCTGCCGGCGGCGCCGGCGCGGCTCTCGGCGACGGAACTCTACACGGCGCACGGCGAGGTCGACCCCGCCAACCGCCCGTTCTCGCCGCAGTACCCGCTGTGGACCGACGGCGCCGTGAAGTCGCGCTGGATCCATCTGCCGCCCGGCGCGCGGATCGACGTCGCGGACCCGGACGCGTGGCAGTTCCCGGTCGGCACCAGGCTGTGGAAGGAGTTCGCGTGGAACGGCCGCAAGGTCGAGACGCGCTTCTCGTGGCGAGCGAGCGCGCAGCACTGGGTGTTCGCGACCTACGTGTGGAACGAGGCCCAGGACGATGCGACGCTCGTGCCTCCGGACGGAGTCCCGGACGCCGTGGACGTGGGTGCGCCGCGCCGCCACTCGATCCCCGGGCTCGCCGACTGCGAGTCCTGCCACGGCGGCTCGCCGGTGCTCGGCTTCGACGCCTTGCAGCTCTCCGACGATCGCGACCCGCTCGCGCCCCACGCCGAGCCGCCGCCACCCGGCGCGGTGACGCTCGCGACGCTCGTCGCGAAGGGCCTGCTCGCGCCGCCGAGGCCCGAGTGGGTGCGAGATCCACCCCGGATCCGCACCGCCGATCCGATCGAGCGCGCGGCACTCGGCTACCTCGCCGGCAACTGTGGCGGCTGCCACGACGCGCGCGGCCCCTCGCGCGCCTCGGCTTCGTGCTGCGCCACGACGTGGCGGCGCCGCCCGACGCGGCCGAGCCCGCGCTGCGCACGGCCGTGGACGTGGCCGGAGAGTTCGTGGTGCCGGGGTCGCCCCGGACGACTCACGGCGGGTCGCGCCGGGGCGCCGGAGCGCAGCGCGATCGTGGCGCGGATGCGCTTGCGGCGGCCGTCGTCGCAGATGCCGCCGCTCGGCACCGTGGCGCAAGACGCGCAGGCGCTCGCGCTGATCGAGCGCTGGATCTCGGGTCTCCACCCGCGTGTGCGCCGCTCGCGGGAGGACGCGGCGCCGGCGGGCGCGGGGTCGCGCGGTCGGGTGGCCGGGCTGGATCGAGCGCAACCCCTCCCGTAACATCGGCGCGGACCGCGCCGCGGTGCCACGCCGCGCATCCCGCGCGCTCGAGCAGGGGGGAGGCGTGAGCGACGGTCCAGCGCAGAACCTGTTCAAAGGGATCCCGAGCGAGCTTCCTGCGGAGCGAATCGACGTGCTGCTCGAGCGCGCCGCGCTTCGCCTCGAGCGGATCGTGTCGCTCGGCCACGCGACTCCGCCGGGCGAGTGGTACGACCAGGAGCGCGACGAGTGGGTGGTGCTGCTCTCGGGGGCGGCGCGGCTCGCGTTCGAGGGTGAGGACGGCGAGCGCCAGGTCGTGCCTGGGGACTGGCTGTGGATCCCCGCCCACGTTCGCCACCGCGTGACGTGGACCCACCCCAGCGAGCCGAGCGTCTGGCTCGCGCTCCACTGCGAGCGCTGAGCGCGCCAACGCGAAAACGCAAACAGGGAACGGGCCGAAGCCCGTTCCCCGGGGACTACCCGCGACCGACGATCAGCGGAAGTTCGCGGTCACCGAGAGGTTCGAGTTGGTCACCACCGTGCAGCTCACCGCGGTGCCGGTGCAGGCACCGCCCCAGCCGATCCAGGGCTGACCGGGATCGGGGATCGCGGGTGAGCGTCACCGAGGTGCCGGCCGCGTAGCTCGCCGCCGAGGGGCTGCTGGCGACGGTGCCCTTGCCCTTGGTCGTGACGCCGATCCTGTACGTCGTGGGCTTGCCGCCACCGCCACCGCCGCCACCTCCGCCCTTGGGCTGTGCCGTGAAGACCGCGCCCACGTCCGCGTGGCCGCTCACCGACACCGTGCAAGTGCTCGCGGTGCCGGTGCAGAGGCCGGTCCAACCTGCGAACACGCTGCCGCTCGACGCCTTGGCGGTGAGCTGGACCAGCGAGCCGGCGCTGTACGGCGACACGCACTTGCTGCCGCACGAGATCACCTTGTCGGAGGAGTCGACGTTGCCGGCCCCGTGCCACTCCTGGTCACCGTGAGCGAGTCGGACTGGACGTTGACCGCGGTCATCTGCGTGCTGACCAGGTCGCCGACCTCGTCCACCGCGGGCGCCGTGCACGTGCCGTCGGCGCACAGCGCGAGGTGGTTGATCGGGTCGTAAGCGCCCGTGTATTCGTAGGTCTCGATGCGGCGAACGACCGAGCGGGTGGTCGGCTTCAGGTCACGGCCGTTGCGCTTCTGCCGGTGGTTGCCCCCTCCCTCGCCCGGCGGATCGGCCTGGAGCAGGTCCCAGTCGGACTCGAGCTGGGCGGCGTCCATCGGGACCACGGCCGGATTGTCCGCGACGAGCTCGTCGAGGTTCACCTCGCGCTCCATCTCGGTCACGAACACGCGGATCCAGGACGCGTCGCCATACTGGGGGATGGGCGCCGGCCGGGGCGGCACCGGTGCGGGGATCTCGATCACCACCGCGGGCGGCTGGTTCGCGGCGGGCGGCGGCTGGATCGAGTAGCTCGGGAACGGAACCGCGGTGGGCGGCTCGACCGGCGCGATCACCGTGTGGTCGTCCGGGTCCTCGCACAGCCAGCGGCCGCGCGCCGCCGTGATGCGCTCCGGCCCGCGGGCGGTGCCGAAGTGCTCGCAGCCCGAGTCCTGGTACGTGAGCGGATTCCACTGGTAGCACTGGCCCGGGAACCACGGCACCGTGTGTGGGAGGGTTCGCTCCGTGAACGCGCCGGTGAGTGGGTTGCGCGGGCTCTCGTAGATGACGCTGATGCCACCCGAGTAAGGCTCCGAGCGCGGCGTGCCGTAGCGCTCGGCGTTGAACGAATACGGGCTCTGGTTCTGCGTGGCGCCGTCGAGGTCGATGCGGAAGCCGTGGCAGATGCGGCCGGTGTCGTTCGAGATGTCGAAGTTGGAGACGGAGCCGTAGATGATCGCCGACTGGGCGTGGGCCGCACCGGGCGCGGCGAGGGCGCCGAGCACGATCGCGGCGCCGAGGGCCGTGTCGCGGAGGGGTGCGCCGGAGGCGGCGCGTCGTCGAGAGCTCATGGTGAAGGACCTCGCTTCGGAACGTGGGTAGGTGGGAAGGAACCGGTTTCGAAGCTCGGCACCGGTCGACGCGGCCCGTTGCTTCGTGTGTGAGAGACCTCACGCAACGGTTTGTTCCCGGATCGCGACGAGAAATCCGCGATCGTGAAGACGCGCGCCCCGGCGGGATCGCCAGTCGCGTCGAGCGACGAGGGATCGGTGAACGATCTTGGGGGGTTGCGCGGCGTGCCCGGTGAGTGAGAGCTTGGGGCCGCGGCGGTCGAGCCGGTCGCGGAGCTCGCTGCGCTCGGGGGGCGCGGTCTTTGCCATCGGCCGCCCGGAATGGGGCCATGGCGCGAGTCGGGAAACGTGGGTGCGGGTGGCGATTCGGCTCGACGAGCGCGGTCGCGCTCGCGGCGATCCTCGGGGCCGGTTGTGGCGACGGAGCCGAGCTGCCCGCGCTCGCGGAGGCGAGCGACGCGGTCTACGCGCTGGCGGGCGGCTGCCACGCGCTCGCCGCGGCGGGCGGCGGCGGGGCGGCGGGCCGGTTCCTGGCGGCGACCGGCGACGGCGCGGGCTTCGCGTTCGACGCGCTCGGCGTGAGCGGGGCGGCGACCCTGATCACCGAGCCGGCGGACCTCGGGGTCTACCTGCTTCGCGACGCCGATCGACGCTACCTGTTCGGCGCCGAGGGAGGGGAGCTCGCCAGGGTCGAGCACCTCGAGTCCGACCTATCCCGGAACGAGGACGGCTTCGTCTCGCCGGCGCTGTGGAAGGTCGAGGAGCTGGGGAGGCCCGCGGGCAGCGCCTCGCCGCGCTTCGTGCTCACGAACGTCGCCACCGGCCGGTACCTCGGCGTGAGCGGGCTGGTGGAGGACCGGGGGCGCGCGCTACCGGTCGCGTTCGTCGAGACCAGCGGCTGCACGCCGTTCGAGGACCTCACGCTCGATGCCGAGGGATCCGTCACCAAGACCCGCTTCGACGATGGCGACCTGTTCGGCCTCGTCGACGCCCACGAGCACCTGTTCACCCATCTGGGCTTCGGCGCCGGTGGCGTCTTCCACGGCGCGCCGTTTCACCCGCTCGGCGTCGAGCACGCGCTGCCGAGCTGCGAGCCCTTCCATGGCCGGGACGGCCGCGGCGATCTCGTGAGCTACGTGTTCGACGGCCATGACGTCGACTGGGCCAAGTTCGCGCGCATCGTCCTCACCGGCGACCTCGGCTCCTTCAATCACCACACCGAGGGCTATCCGGAGTTCACCGACTGGCCGCGCTCGTGGAGGACCTCGACCCACCAGGTCATGTACTACCGCTGGCTCGAGCGCGCCTACCTCGCGGGCATGCGGTTGATGGTGCAGCACGCGACCACCAACGAGGTGCTGTGCGAGATGACGCAGAAGGTCCAGACCCAGACGCCGCGGATCTCGTGCAACGAGATGGTGTCGGTCGACCGCGAGATCGACGCGACCTACGCGCTCGAGCGGTACATCGACGCGCACGCGGGCGGTCCAGGGAAGGGCTGGTTCCGGGTCGTGACCTCACCCGCCGAGGCTCGGCGGGTCATCGGCGACGGCAAACTCGCGGTGATCCTGGGCATCGAGACCACCAACCTCTTCGACTGCTTCCTCGACCCACGTCCCGGCTATCCGCTCTGCGACGACGCCATGGTGCGGGAGAAGCTCGACCGCTACTACGCCCTCGGAGTGCGCGGGCTGTTCCCGGTGCACAAGGCCGACAACGGGTTCAGCCCTGGCGACGGCAGCCGCGGGATCCTCGAGCTCGCAAACATCGCCAACACCGGGCGGTTCACGAACTACACCGACGTGGAGTGTCCCGATGTGGGCTCGGTGTTCGACTGGGGCGGGCTCACGTTTGGCGGCCTCAACCGGCCGCGCGCGGTCTACGACGCGCCGCCGGTGTTCCCGTACGGCGCCGTCTTCGAGGAGCCGTTCAAGACGTTCCTGCCATACCTCGGCGGGCTGCTCGCCGGTCCCGCCCAGGGCAACTACTGCCAGAACGCCACCCTCCAGCCGCTCGGCGAGACGCTGCTGGTCGAGATGATGAAGCGCGGCATGCTCATCGAGGTCGACCACCTGCCGCGGCGCTCCTACCAGCGCGCCTACGAGCTGCTGCACCGCTACGACTATCCCGCGGTGGGAAGCCACGGCAGCGACAACCGGGGCGACCTCTACACGCTCGGCGGTGTCTCGACGACCGGATTGCCTCGTTGCCAGGACCCGAACCGCCCGGACCGCACCGGCGAGTTCCGAGCGCGGATCGAGAGCATCGCCGAGCACGGCCTCTACCCGGCGCAGGGCTTCGGCTTCGACTTCAACGGCTTCGCGGGCGGGCCTCGGCCGCGCTTCGGGTCGGACAGCGATTGCCCGCCGGGTCAAGCCGATCCGGTCACGTATCCGTTCCGGTCGTACGCCGGTGACGTCGAGCTCGACCCGCCGCGGCTCGGCAACCGCGCGATCGACTTCGCGACCGAGGGCATGATCCACATCGGGCTCCTGCCCGAGCTGATCCAGGACTCGCGCTCGGTGGGCTTCACGGATCGCGACCTCGAGCCGCTGTTCCGCTCCGCCGAGGGCTACATCCGCATGTGGGAGCGTGCCGAGGCGCGCGCGGCGGCGCTGCGCTGACGGAGCGGGTGACGCACGGTGGCCCCGAGCCGTTCCTCGAAGCGACGCTGGCGGAGGTGGCTCTTCGGCGTGCTCGGCACGTTGCTCGTGCTCGCCGGGGCCGCGTACGCCGTCCTCTCGTACCTGATGGCGCTCCCGCACCCGTTGCCGCAGGTGGCCGCACCGCGATCTCCCGCTCCGGCGCCCCGGGGGCGCTACTTCGACGAGGTGGGCGAGCGCACGGGCTTGGTCCACGACGACGCGACCTTCCCGACCGACAACCCGTTCGACGACTGGACCGCGGGGGGCGGGGTGGCGGTGGACGACGTCGACGGCGACGGTGATCCGGACGTGTTCCTGACCTCCCTCGGGGCGTCCAATCGCCTGTTCCTCAACCGGGGTGACGGCACCTTCGAGGACGGGAGCGAAGCGTGGGGAGTGGCGGGCCACGAGGCGCGCACGATCGGCGCCGCCTTCGCCGACCACGACGACGACGGTGACCCCGATCTGTTCCTGATGCGCGACGGTCCGGATCACGTCCTGCGCAACGACGCGGGGCACTTCACGGACGTGACCGGCGCGGCCGGCCTCTTCGATCCGGGCCGCTCGACCTCGATCTCGTTCGCGGACTACGACGGCGACGGCGATCTCGACGCGTACGTGACCGCGTGGTGGAACGTTCCGTCGCCGAAGCGGACACCGGCGATGCTCTTGCCTTGGGTCCGCGAGCGCCAGGAGTGGCCGCCGAAGGTCGACCTCACCGGCGTGATCCAGCCCGGCCACCTGTTCCGCAACGAGGGGGACGGCACGTTCCGGGACGTGAGCGATCTCCTGCCACCCGAGCGCCGCGGTACTCCCTCGTTCGTCGCGACGTGGTCGGACTTCGACGCCGACGGCGACCCGGATCTCTACGTCGTCAACGACTTCGCGGCGTTCGTCCAGCCCAACCAGCTCTACCGCAACGACGGACCCGGCGCGGACGGTCGGTGGCGGTTCACGCCGGTGAGCGCGGAGTGTGGCTGCGCCATGGTCGGAGCGGGGATGGGGCTCGCTCTCGGCGACGTCGATCGCGACGGGCGCCAGGACATCTACGTGTCGAACATGTTGTGGGCGAAGACCCGGACCGATGGCGAGCACTTCTACCGCAACCTCGGCGGCCTGGTGTTCGAGGACGTCACGCTCGCCACGTCCTCACGGCCCGCGAGCGATGGCACCGGTCGCTTCCCCGACGAGACCCCGGACGTCGAGGACCAGCCGAACGCGCTGCTCATGAGCGAGGGCGGGAGCTTCCGGCTCGTCGACGACAGCGGAGCCGAGGACCGGCGCTGGAGCCGCGGCGTGGGTGTCGTGGACCTGGACCTGGACGGCTGCCTGGATCTGGTGGTCGCGAACCTGGGGCAACGCGCCGGCGTGTACCGGAATCGCTGTGCGAGCGGGAACCACTGGCTCGGGCTGCGGCTCAGCAGCCCGGGGCCGAACCGCGCCGCGGTCGGGGCGGTCGCGCGGGTGACGTCCGGCGGCGTCACGCAGCGGGGCGAGGTGGTGGCCGGCGGCACCTCGGTGCACTCGTCGCGCTGGAAGGTGCTGCACTTCGGGCTGGGCGTGGCGACGGCCGTCGAGCGGGTCGAGGTCGACTGGCCGAGCGGACGAAAGGAAACTTTCGTCGGCCCTCCGGTCGACCACTACCTCACGTTGATCGAGGGAAGCGGCGAGGCGAGAACCGAGGCCCGGTGAGTCGATCATCATCGGACTCGCGTTTCCATCCGCTTGACCGCAGCTCCGCGACGCACCGATCATCGAAATCGTCGGGGCGTGAGCGATCGAGCCCGCTCGGAGGATGGACGTGACGGTCATGGCTGCCGACAGCAAGCGCGCCAGTGCCGGGCATCGAGTCCCGGGCGCCGGGCGTCGGCCTCCTCGAGCGGGCATCGCGCTCGGGGTCGCCCTGGCTACCGGCGTCGCCGCGGCGGCGTTCGGGTTGCCGTCGCTGACCGCCCAGCGCGTGGCCGAGCCGCGGTCACCGGCGTTCGTGCCACCTGGGCGCTACTTCGAGGAGGTCGGCGAGAGGGTCGGGATCGTCCACGACGACTCGGTCTTCGCGACGGAGAATCCGATCGACGACTGGTCGGTCGGCGGGGGCGTCGCGATCGCCGACGTGGACCGGGACGGAGATCCCGACGTCTTGATCACCTCGTTGGGCGGGTCGAACCGGCTCTTCCTCAACCGTGGTGACGGCACGTTCGACGACGGGAGTGAGCGCTGGGCGGTCGCCTCCAGCGAGGCGCGCACGATCGGCGCCGCGTTCGCCGATCACGACGCCGATGGCGACCCGGACCTGTTCCTGGTGGGCTCGGGCCGCGACCGTGTCCTCCGCAACGACGGCGATCACTTCACCGACGTGAGCGCGGCCTCGGGTCTCGACGATCCGGGTCGATCGAGCTCGATCTCGTTCGCCGACTACGACCGCGACGGCGACCTCGACGCGTACGTCACGGACTGGTGGTCGGTGCCGACGTCGCCGATTCCTCGGCTGCCGCCTTGGATGCGGCTGCCGTGGCCCGACGGTGGCTCCGGTGGGTCACCCACGTCCGATCGGACGGACGTGGTCCAGCCCGGCCACCTGTTCCGCAACGAGGGTGACGGCACGTTCCGGGACGCGAGCGAGCTGCTCCCCGTGGAGCGGCGCGCGGCCTCTTCGTTCCTGGGAACCTGGTCGGACTTCGACGCCGACGGCGACCCCGATCTCTACGTCGTCAACGACTTCGGTGCCGAGGTCACGCCCAACCAGTTGTTCCGTAACG
Organism: Deltaproteobacteria bacterium; assembly: GCA_016713535.1. Taxonomy (GTDB): domain Bacteria; phylum JADJOY01; class JADJOY01; order JADJOY01; family JADJOY01; genus JADJOY01. The sequence continues at coordinate 75,579 of JADJOY010000043.1, read as the reverse complement.
ACGGCCCGGATGCGCAAGGCGGCTGGAAGTTCACGCCGGTGACCGATGAGTGCGGCTGCTCGCTGGTGGGCGCGGGGATGGGGCTCGCCCTCGGCGACGTCGACCGCGACGGGCGGCAGGACATGTACGTGACCAACATGTTGTGGCCACCCACGCACACCGACGGTGAGCACCTGTACCGCAACCTCGGTGGGCTGGTGTTCGAGGACGTGACCGCCGAGACCGCCTCGCGTCCGGCGAGCGAGGCCGCGTCGCGGGTGGTGTCGTGGGGCCCCGAGTTCCTCGACATCGACAACGACGGCTGGCTCGACCTTTACGTCCCGTTCGGGCACATGCCGCCCGACGATACGCCCGACGTCGAGGATCAGCCGAACGCGCTGCTCATGAACGAGGGCGGGACGTTCCGGATCGTCGAGGGCGCCGGGGTCGAGGACCGGCGCTGGAGCCGAGGGGTCGGTGTCGTGGACCTGGATCTCGATGGCTGCCTGGATCTGGTGGTCGCGAACCTGGGGCAACGCGCCGGCGTATACCGGAACCGCTGTGCGAGCGGGAACCACTGGCTCGGGCTGCGGCTCCGCAGCCCGGGGCCGAACCGCGCCGCGGTCGGGGCGGTCGCGCGGGTGACCGCGGACGGCGTCACGCAACGCGGCGAGGTGGTGGCCGGCGGTACCTCGGTCCACTCGTCGCGTTGGAAGGTGCTGCACTTCGGCCTGGGCGCCTCGTCGGCCATCGAGCGGGTCGACGTCGACTGGCCGAGCGGCCGCAAGGAGTCGTTCGCAGGTCTTTTGGTCGATCACTACCTCACGTTGGCCGAGGGAACCGGCGAGCCGCGGGGCTGAATCGCCGGGCCTGGCTCGGTCGTGGACCACGGAGCACCACCGCCTCGAAATCGGGTCTCCCTCGGTTGTGAGCGCCACGGGGGGAGATGGTACTGTCTCGGCTGGTGCCATGAGCGACCCCTGCGCGCGCGCCCGAGTCCGAGGTTCGAACCGTCACTGGGAGCGTCATGTCCGCTAGCCCGACCTCATCGCCATTGCCTTCGCCCTCGGATCGAGCTACCGGTGCTGCAGGACTTGGCCTCGTCCGGCGCAGCGCTCACCGATCCAGCCGCCGCAGCGGGTGGTTGCGCCGGCAGCGCGCACCCGCTCAGGCGGCCGCTCCGCAGCAAGAAGAGCCGCTGGTTCATCCGGCGGTATCGCGTCGGGACCCTGATCGGCCTCAACCTGCTGATGGTGACTCACCTCGTCCTCGAGAGGCTCGGCGTCGTGCGCGCGGGGCACTCCGACCCCACCGATCTCTACCTCTTCTTCGAGACCGGCCGGGTCAAGATCGTGGCGATCGTGTTCGGGACGTGGCTGCTGTCGGTGCCGTTCCTCGGCCGTGCGGGATGCGGCTGGTTCTGCCACATGGGGGCCTGGCAGGAGTTCCTCGGCTGGGTGGGCGAGAAGCTCAAGATCTACCAGCACAAGGCCGTGCACGCGAAGTGGGTGCTGTGGGGCATTCCATCGCTGTTCCCGGTCTTCTTCCTCACCGCCCTCGGCTACTCCTGGTACACGCACGGTTTCATGTACGAGGGCATCCACTACGACTCCTCCAAGGACACCTCGCCCGTCTGGGAGTTCGGCCTCGTCGGCACGCTGTTCTTCATCCTGCCGCTGCTGACGCTTCCGGTGATGCTGCTCGGGACCCGGGCGATCTGCCGCTACACCTGCCCGTTCAACCTGTATTTCCGGCTGCTCGAGAAGATCTCGCTTCGCAAGATCGTGAAGGTCGGCACGTGCGTGAACTGCACCGAGTGCTCGAAGGTCTGCAAGATGGGCATCGACGTGATGGGTCAGGTGCAGACCTACGGCTACGTGAAGGACGTCGAATGCATCAAGTGCATGACGTGCGTCCAGACCTGTCCCACGCAGGCCCTGAGCTACGAGCTGGTCACGCCCAAGGAGCGCAAGGCGCTGACGGCGATGGCGCCGCCCAAGGAGTCGGTGCCGCTCTACGAGCGCGAGTTCCTGAGCTCTGGCACCGAGCTCTACCTCGCCCTGCTCGTGCTGGGGGCGGCGATCGCGGCGAAGGGGCACTACGAGCACCTCATGCTCTTCGCGCCGTGGGCGATCGGGCTCGGGCTGCTGCTGCTGACGATCGGACGGAAGATCCGCGACCGGGTGGTGCGACGGCGCGCCCGGGTCGCCGGAGCGTGACCGTCCCGCCCCGGTCGTCGACGGCCGCGCCGTCGGCGCGATCTCGCTCTTCCGTGTCTGGCGCCAGCCGTGCTCGCGCGCTCGCCGGCCCTGGCCGGTGAGCGGTCGCTCGCCCCCCCTTCGAGTGGCCACACTCCTCCCCTGCGTCGCCCCCCCGGCGAACCGCCGCTCGTAGGTGCTCATGTTCCTGCTCGCCTCGCTCTACTTCGTCTACCCGACGCTGGTGGTCGCTCGGGCGGTCTTCGGGCCACGACCGAGCCGCTGGGACGCCGTGGGCGCCATCGCGCTCACGTTCCTGGTCGCCGGCTGGTTCGGCTACGCGATCGCCCTGGTCACGATCGTGGGGTTCCATCACCACTCGTTCGTCCTGCTCAACCTCGGGGCGTACTTCGTCGCGCGTCGCAGGGGGTACCGTGCGCTCGAGTTGCTTCGCGGATGGCGCGACGGCGGCTGGCCGAGGGCGGAGAGCTGGCTGGCGGCGGCCGTGGCGGCGCTGGCGTTCGCCGCCGGCCTCGTGCTCTACCAGACCGACCTGTTCAGCAACTCCTGTCTGCACCAGGCGTTGTCGGCCGCGATCCGGGTCCCGCTCGGGCAGCTCGCGGGCGACATGGCGGGGCCGGAGCTGTTCCGCAACTGGCTGCTCAAGATCGATCCGGGTGAGCGCGAAGGCGTCTACGCCACCCTGGCACCGTTCGCGTTCCTGTTCGGGTTTCTCGGCCTACGGATCTTCTACGCGGCGACGCTCGCGGCGTCGGCGGTCTACGGGTATCTCGCCGCGCGCTGCGTGCTGCCCGGCTCGCGCCTGGCCCGCCTCTCCGTCGCGGTGCTGTTCGCCGCTTTCCCGCCTTGCATCGACGTGCTGTGGAACGACGGCAACACCGTGGGGTTCCTGGCCGCCTCGGCGCTCTTGTGGCTGGTCCTCCGTGGGGGCATCACGCCGGGCTGGCTCGGCGTGTTCTGCGGGCTCCTGATCGCCATCAAGCACGAGGCCGTGCTGTGCGTGCTCGCCCCGCTCCTGGCCGCGCGCCGCGAGAAGGAGCAGAGGGCTTGGCTGCAGTTCGGCCGCGCGTTGCTGCTGGTGCTGATCCCGGTCTTCGTGCGGCACACGGCGGTGTTCGGCACTCCGTTCGGCTACGAGGGCTTCGCGGAGTACGACGCGCACCCCCCATCGGTTCCTCGGCGTCGACTTCGAGCTGCACGGGATGCTCAACTTCCCGCTTTACCCGGAGGTGGTCCGGACCCCGTTCAATCCGCTGCCGTTGTTCCTCTGGTTCCCGGTGTGGAGCGCCGCCCGCCTGGGCCTCGTGACGTGCGCGCTGATGATCATCGGCCTCGTCGCCACGGTGCGCGCGCCTCGGCGTGCGGTCGCGGCGAGCCTGTGGGTGGTTCCGTACGCGGCAATGCTCGCCGTCAACGAGAACTGGCTGCAGGTGGAGAAGATGGGGATCATGGCGCCGCTCGTGCCGCCGTTGCTGCTGGCGGCGGGGCGGGGGGTCGAGGCGCTGCTCGACCGGCGCGATTGGCCGGTGGCGCTCGCGGGTGGGGCGATCTTCGCGTTGGGCCTCCTCGGGATCGAGCAGGCGGCGAGGCTCCGGGTTCCCCTCGACCCGCGCTTCTATTCCCAGTACCCGTGGATGTTGCGCGAAGACGAGTCCTACCTGGCCGTCGAGCGCCGCCTGGCTACACCGCGAGCCCTGCCGTCACCCGAGTGGACGATGCTGCCGCCCATGGAGGACCCGGTCGACGCGCTCGTTCGCGCCGTCCACCACCCTTCGTATGCCGAGCGCGTCCCATCGCCCCGCGAGCAGGTCATGGCGGCCGTCATGCCGGACGTCTTCCGGTTCTTCCTGAGCCCGCGCGAGCACGGGCCGCTCCCCGAGACCCGCGCGGCGGAAGGTGAGCGGCAGGCGCTCGAGGTGAGCCTCGCGCGCCCGTGGATGGAAGGTCTCGGCTGGGTCGGGGTGAGCGACACGGCGGCGCTCGCCGACCGGCTGGTGATCGACCTCCACGCCGATCCGGCGTTGCAGACCTACCGGAAGTTCCCGTTGCCGTGGCAGCCGGGCTTCACGGCCACGCTCTCGACCTTCCGGCGCGGCGAGGACGTGTTCGTGGTGCTGTCGGGTCCGAATCCATATGAGCGCTCGATCGACCTCGCGACCTTCACGCCGCCGCCCTACGAGCCGATCACCGCCGTCGAGCGGCCCGCGCCCCCCGGCGACCGCGTGGTCCTGGTGGTGCCGGCGGGCGCGCGAGTGCACTTCGTAGAGGTCACTTCGCTCGATCCGTCGCGGATCTATCGCTGGTATCTGCCGAGTCCGGCGATCCCCGGGGCCCTGGCCGGCCCGATCCACTGGCGCCACGACTGAGGCCGGAAGACGGCATGCGCCGGGGGCGCGACACCGAGGGCGCACCCGCGCCTCAACGTAGCCCGCGAGGGAGGTTCGCGCCGGCGGCGTCGTTCTTCAGCGCGCGCAGCTCGGCCTCCCAGAACGTCACGGCCCCGTCGAGGAGCTCCCTCGCCCGCTCGGGCGACACGACCTTGCGCCCCGAGCGGTCGACGAAGTGCGCGTATTTCCCCGTCGAGAGCTCTCGCGCCACCGCCTCGCGGGCGGCGCGCATCATCGTGACGCTGGTCGTGAGCGTGGCGTAGCGGCCTCGCCACCAGTCCTCGGTGTGGCCGCCGAAGAAGCCCGGCCGGGGCGAGGTGTCGAGTGGCGCGAGGGTGAGCGTCTGGCTGCCGGCGTCGACCTGGGAGGTGAACTGGCCGAGAAAGTCGATGCCGAGGAGGCCTTCCTCGCCGAGATGCGGGTTGACGACGACCGGCATGTCCTCGACCGTCGCTTCGCCCACCGTCATCGATCTCACCCGGATCACCGGCAGGACCCCCCCGCCGGCCGCGGTCTGAGCCGCGATGAACGAAAGCGCGGTCGCGGCGCCGGCGTCGAGGCGTTTCGCCGTGTCGACGGAGATCGCCGTGATGGAGGCCCCGGTGTCGACCATCATCTTCTGGAAAACGTTGCGGCCGAACTTGGCGTCGACGACGATGTGGCCGTTCGCGAGGCCTCGTGACCGGATCACCGTCGGTGGGGGCTTCGGTGCCGTCGCAGGAACGATGGCGGCGGCGCTCGCGACCGCCGCACGGGCGCTGGTGCGCGTTCCGTCCTTTCCGCTCCGCGAGCTCGCAGGATCTCTGGGCGACCCCGATGGCGAGCCATCGTCGAGACGCCGTGCGCTGTCGCGGAAGCGCACGGGGATCTGGTTCCTGTCCGAGACCATCCGGAACGTGCCGGACTCGTCCCGGTAGGAGTAGGTGGCCGCGAGCGCCGCTCCCGGCCCGACGGCGAGTGCCAGCGCGATGACCGACCCGAGGGCGCGCGGCCGGATACGTTCGATCGCCACGGGGACCTCCGTTCCAGCCCAGTCCGCCCGCCGCTTTCCGACCGGGCCAAAAAAAGAAAGACGCCCCCAGGGTATTCCCCGGGGGCGTCGCTGTCACGAGGCGTGGCCTCGAGCAACCGGTCGTGTGCTCAGCGGCGGCGGCGGACCCGTGAGCGCAGCCCCGGCACGAGCACGAACACCGCCGCGAGCAACACGAGGCTCGACCCGGCCGCGCTCGACTCGGCCGCGACCGCGCCGCAGCCGCCGGTGGCGCACGCGTTGCCGACGCCGTCGTCGTTCGAGTCGGTCTGGTCGGCGTTCGCCGCCGACGGGCAGTTGTCGCATGCATCGCCCACGGCATCGCCGTCACCGTCGGCCTGCGTGGGGTTGGCGGCGCCCGGGCAGTTGTCGGCGAGATCGGCGACGCCGTCGCCGTCCTGATCGGCTCCCTGAGACGCCTTCATGAGGAAGAACGCCGCGGGCCGGTTCTCCTCGTAGGTGGGGATGATCTGGTCGGGCGGGAGCTGGAAGCCCGGGATCGAGCCGGTCGGACGCAGCTCGATCGTGAACGCGAGCTTGCGCTTCAGGTCGTAGAACCAGTCGTCGGTGGTGCCGGCCGCGAGATACAGGTCGCTCGATTTCTCTGGGAAGTAGTCGACGCCGTGGACCGCGTCGATCATGTCCGCCATCAAGTGGCCGAAGCGCGCCAGGAACGCCGCGTCGGGCGCGAAGGCTCCGGTGTAGCCCCACGGCCACAACACGAGCTGGCTGTAGGAGTGGTAGGTCAGCAGGTACTGGAAATCGTGCGCGAGCACGAAGTCGCGCGCGACCTGCGTCTCGGGCTCGCTGAAGGCCGCGGTACCGTGGTACGTGTCCGAGCTCGGGATGCCCGACGAGCCCGAGCCGCCCCAGCCCGTGGCGTAGTTGCGGTTGAGATCGACGCCGTAGCTGCCGTCCGAGTTGTGGCGGCGGTTCTTGCGCCACAGCCGGTCCGCGAGGCGCGTGTACTCGTGGCCGTCCGGGTTGGTCATCGGCACGATCCACGTCTCGCCGTCGTTCACGATCGAGGCGACCGCGGGGTTGGTCGTGTACTCGTCCACCAGCGCTTTCGCCAGGTAGAAGGGCACCTCGACGCTGATCCACTCGCGCGCGTGGTGGCAGCCGAAGATCACGCCCTCGGGCTCGCCGGGCTCGTCGATCGAGGGGTTGTCCGAGATCTTGACGGCGAGGATCTCGCGACCTTCGAGGCTGTGGCCGATGACGTAGACCTTCGCGACGCCGCTCGCCTCGAGCGCGTAGAGGTCGGTGCGCAGGTTGTCGTAGGTGTGGTACGCGACCGCCGACGGCGCCCAGTTGCTCTCGACCTCGGCGATCTTCGCGTCGATGTCGTCGACCTCGACCGCGACCCGGTAGCCGAGCTCACGGAGCCGCTGCGCGTCGCCCGGCCCCATGTGGACGAGGGCGTAGGTCGGCTTCACCTCGAGGATGTCGAGGCCGAGGTCCGCGACCGCTTGCACCGCGTGTCCGGGCGCGAGCCCGACCCGATAGATCTTCCCCGGGACGGCCGCGGACGCGGCCCCCGCCGCGACGAGCACGAACAACGCGAGCACGATCCCCCACCGCCGCCGTTGACTCACGGAGCCTCCCTTTCCCGATCGGACGCGCCCGATCGGCGCTACGTCCCGGTTCGACTGCTCCACCGCGAAGGGGCATGCCCGCGTCGCGGCCACCTGCTCGAACGGTAGCATTCATCGACGCGTCGAGTCACGGCCTTCCGGCGAGTTTCGGTGCGATCCGACCGGCACGCCGTTCGCTCCCTTCTCGGGAAGCCGCGTCGCGGCGCGTTGCGGTTACGGGCTCGACACGCGGTGCGGCCAGCGGGGCCTCGGCGTTCGCTCGCGCGAGAGGGCCAACCATGCTGAACCACTCGAGTTCGGGCAGTGGTAACGGTCGCACCCGGGGAACGCTCGGCGGGTGGCGTGGTGTGGCGCTCGCCGCGGCGCTGGTCGTGACGGCCGCGGTCGAGGCCGCGGCCGGCGGTGCGTACGCCCGGCTCGACGTTCGAGGCGCGGGCTTCGCCGTGATCGACGCAATCCGTCGGGACCCGAGGGTCACGTGGTGGGTCGAGCTCGACGACGTGGTGCTGGTGGGCGGAGACGAGACCGCGCTCGCCGGACTGGCGAGGGAGCACGGCGGACGGCTGCTCGCCGCGCGCGCCGGCGCCACGCTGCGCGTCGTGGGCGGCGTGCCCGCGCCGCTCCTCGCCGCCCGCGGCGCGCGAGTGCTGGCGAGCGGTGGACGCTGGGTGGTGGTGGAGCTCGCCGCGAGCGGGGAGGACCGCGCGCTCGCGCCGGGTGCCCCCGGCGAGCGCGTCGTGGTGCGCCCGTTCGCGCCGAACGTGGTCCTCGCGCGCGCGCTCGCGAACGCGCCACCGCGAGTGGCAGCGCCGGTGCGGCTCGCCGCGGCGGCGCCGGTGGACGACGTCGAGGTCACGCGCTGGTTCGCGGACGTGACCACGCTCGCATCGTGGAACCGCTACACCTACGGAGCGGGGATCGCCTCCGCGCGTACCTGGCTGGTGCAGCGGTTCGAGGCGCTGCCGGGTGCCGCGGTGTCGACGCAGGCGTTCCAGGTGAACGGCACCACCGCCCACAACGTGATCGCCCGCTTCACCGGCGCCACCGCGCCGGACGACTGGCTGATCGTGGGTGGGCACTACGACTCGACCTCGCAGGCGCCGGCCACCTCCGCGCCCGGCGCGGAGGACAACGCCAGCGGCTGTGCCGGCGTGCTCGAGATGGCGCGGGTGTTCGCCGCCCATCCACCGGGGCCGACCCTGCTGTTCGTCTGCTACGCGGGCGAGGAGCAGGGGCTCTACGGCAGCGAGGCGCACGCCGCGTGGCTGGTCACGTCGGGGAACGCCGCCAAGGTGCGCGCGGTGTTCGACATGGACATGATCGGCTACTCGGGCGACGCGGACCTCGACTGCTTGCTCGAGACCGGCGCGGCGTTCGCGTCGCTCCTCGACGTCTACGCCGCGGCCGCGGAGGCGTACACGCCGCTACGGATCGTGACGTCGCTCGATCCCTACGGCTCCGACCATGTGCCTTACCTCGAGCGCGGCATGGGCGCGGTGCTCGCGATCGAGAACGACTGGGACACCTACGCCGACTACCACCGCACCACCGACACGCCCGACAAGCTCGCGCCGAGCCTGATCGTGGGCGAGCAGATCCTGCGCATGAACGTGGCCGCGCTCGCCACCTTGGCCACGACGCAATGCACGGACGGCGACGGCGACGGCTATGGTGTCCCGGCGTCGGTGGCGTGCGCCGAGCCAGGGCCCGACTGCGACGATGCGGACGCCGCGGTGAACCCGGGCGTGCACGAGGTCGCAGGCAACGGCCTCGACGACGACTGCGACTCCCTCATCGACGAGGGCTCGGCCTGTGACGGCGCGATCGGCGGACGCCAAGCCGATGAAGCGGGCGCGGCGTTGAGCACCGAGGTGATCCTGATGCTGGTCACCCTTCGCTGCATGCGCACGTGGAAGAAGTCGATGACGACGCGGCATCGTCCGAGAGGAGAACCCACATGAACGACACCCAGGCCGACCGGCTCGCGACGCGGACCTTCGACACCACCGCCTATGCCGCCTCGAGCCCCACGTCGGGGCTCGCGCCGGCGACGATCCGGCGCCGCGAGCCGCGGCCCACGGACGTCCAGCTCGAGGTGCTGTTCTGCGGCGTGTGCCACTCGGACCTGCACCAGGTCCGCGACGAGTGGCACAAGAACATGCCGACCACGTACCCGTGCGTGCCGGGCCACGAGATCGTCGGCCGCGTGGTGAAGGCGGGCAGCGCCGTGCGCCGCTTCCGCGAGGGCGACCTCGCGGCGGTCGGCTGCATCGTGGACTCGTGCCGCACCTGTCCCTCGTGCCAGGACGGCGAGGAGCAGTTCTGCGAGGGTCCGGCGATGTTCACGTACAACTCGCCGGATCGGTTCGTCGGCGGAGTCACGTTCGGTGGCTACTCGAAGAGCGTGGTCGTCGACGAGGCGTTCGCGCTCCAGATCTCCGATCGCCTCGGTCTCGCCGGCACCGCGCCGCTGCTCTGCGCGGGGATCACCACCTACTCGCCGCTACGCCGCGCCAACGTCGGGAAGACGAGCAAGGTGGGCGTCGTGGGGCTCGGCGGCCTCGGTCACATGGGAGTGAAGCTCGCGAACGCGCTCGGCGCGCGGGTCGTCGTGTTCACCACCTCGCCCCGCAAGGCCGAGGACGCGATCCGGCTCGGCGCGCACGATGTGGTCGTGAGCACCGAGCCGGCCGAGATGCGGAAGCAGGCGAAGAGCTTCGACTTCATCCTCGACACCGTGTCCGCCGCTCACGACCTCAACGGCTACCTGCCAATGCTCAAGCGCGACGGCACGCTCACCATGGTCGGCGCACCCGAGGCACCGCTGCCGATCGAGGTCATGAACCTGGTGCTGGCGCGACGGCGCTTCACCGGCTCGCTCATCGGCGGCATCCGCGAGACCCAGGAGATGCTCGACTTCTGCCTCGAGCACGGGCTCACCGCGGACGTCGAGGTGATCCCGATCCAGAAGATCGACGAGGCCTACGAGCGGCTGGTGCGAAACGACGTGAAGTACCGCTTCGTCATCGACATGGCGTCGCTGGGCTGAGCGGTCCCGCACCGCTCAGGCGAGCGACGCGAAGGTAACGAGCGTCGCGAGCCCGAACAGGATGAGCCCGAGGATCCACGTCCGGCGCAGGCGGCCGAGCTGCTCCGCGAGGACGGCCTGAGAGCGGGCGGCTCGGAGGTGCGCCAGCATCAGCGCGAGGCCGGCCGCCGCGCACACCGGGATGACGGGGCGCGGGTCGTCGAGCGTCAGAACGGGCTGGACGGAGGTCAGGTAGAGCATGAACGGAGTCGAAAGCAGGGCGCCCCAGGTGCCGGCGAGCGTGGCGTGCGGTTGGAGCTCGTCGACCGCGAAGAGCCCGAGGAGCACGGCCGTGACCAGGAGGTGATACGCCCAGGCCATCGGCTCAGGGGTGTTGCGGAGCTCCGGGATGAGCACGAGCATCGCGCTGCCGATCCACACGGTGTAGACGAGCATCCATCCGGCGAAGAACGAGCACGTCTTCGCTTGCCCGCCGCAGCTCAACCACAGTTGGCCGAGCCCGAAGCCCAATGCTCCGAGCCCACACATCAGGATGTGGACGTCGTCTTCCTGGAGCCAGAGGCCTGCGCCGATGGCCGTGAACGCAGCGCCGGTGGCAAAACGCAAGGTGCGACGCGCGGAACGCCAGACGAACCACCTCGCCGGTGCAGAGGGGTGGTTCGGGAACCCAGGGGTTCTCGCGGCGAGTTCGCTCGCGATTTCTAGCGGTTGCGCGATGATCGGTGCGCCGGGCGGCATCTCGGCGGGTGCTCCGAAGTGGGCTGATTGGGGGGCGGCTTCCCCGAGTGCGAGGGTCGTGCCCGCTCGATTCGTCGCTGATGCGACGCGGTTCCGGGCGGCCGCGGGCACGATCGGGGGCCGGATGGATCCGCCCGATTGCAGGACGGTCGGTGAACCGGATACAGCGCCGCGCCATGATCCTCGTGATTCAGGCCCATCCCTATCCCGATCGGTCGCGGGCGAACCGCGCGCTGGGGCGCGCGATCCACGATCTCGACGGCCTCGAGATCCGCTCGCTCTACGATCTCTATCCGGACTTCTCGATCGACGTGGGCGCCGAGCAGCGCGCGCTCGAACGCGCCACCACCGTGGTGTGGCAGCACCCGATCTACTGGTACACGGCGCCGGCGCTGCTCAAGCTGTGGTTCGAGAAGGTGCTGACGCCCGGGTGGGCGTACGGCCCCGGCGGTACGGCGCTCGTGGGCAAGCGCTGTCTGTGGGTCGCGACCGCGGGCGGCGACGAGAGCAGCTATCGCGAGGGCGGGATGCACGGCCAGCCGTTCGAGGCGTTCGTGCCGGTGATCCGGCAGACCGCCGCGTTCTGCGGGATGCGGTGGCTCGAGCCGCTGGTGGTGGACGGCGCGCACCGCATCGACGAGGCCGAGCTGAGTGGCCTCGGCGAACGCTACCGCGAGCGCTTGCGCGAGCTCGTGGCGGAAGAAGGGCGCGGGGAGGGCGGCGGCGATGCATGAGCGTTCCTTCCTGGTCCACGCGATCGTCTATCTCGCCGCGGCGGTGGTGTGCGTGCCCCTCGCGAGCCGCTTCCGCCTCGGCTCCGTGCTCGGCTACCTGGCGGCCGGCTGTCTGATCGGGCCGTTCGGTCTCGCGCTGGTCAGCGACGTCGACGCGATCCTGCACTTCTCCGAGCTCGGGGTGGTGCTGATGCTCTTCCTGATCGGCCTCGAGCTCGAGCCGGCGCGGCTCAAGGCGATGCGCGGCGCGGTGTTCGGCGGCGGCACGGTGCAGATGCTCGCGTGCGGGGCGCCGCTCGTGCTGGCGGCGCGCGCCGTGGGCCTGCCGTGGGGTGGGGCGATCGTCGCGGGGCTCGCGCTCGCGCTCAGCTCGACCGCGATCGCGGTCCAGACCATGCGCGAGCGCGGGCTGCTCGGCGCGCCGCTCGGCAAGACCGCTTTCGGAGTGCTGCTCTTCCAGGACCTGGCCGCGATCCCGCTGGTGGGGCTGGTGCCGCTCCTCTCGGACGACCGCGGTTCCCACGGCGGCTCCGCGGGGCTCGCGCTCGCCAAGGTCGTGGTCGCGGTGGCCGCCGTGGTGGTCGCGGGGCGCTTCCTCACCCGGCCGGTGCTGCGCGCCATCGCGCGCACCAACCTCCGCGAGGTGTTCACGGCGTTCGCGCTGCTGCTCGTGCTCGGCATCGCCGAGGTGATGGAACTGGCGGGGGTGTCGATGGCGCTCGGCGCCTTCCTCGCCGGCGCGTTGCTGGCGAGCTCGGAGTACCGGCACGCGCTCGAGACCGACATCGAGCCGTTCAAGGGCCTGCTCATGGGGCTCTTCTTCATCGCGGTCGGGATGTCGATCGACTTCGGGCTGCTCGCGAGCGAGCCCGTCCGGCTCGCGCTGCTGGTGGCGGGCTTCGTCGCGATCAAGACGGTGGCGCTGGTGGCGGCGGCGGGGCCGATCGGCGTCGCACGCGGCGAGCGCCCGTTGTTCGCCGCGTTGCTCTCGCAGGGCGGCGAGTTCGCGTTCGTGGTGTTCGGGTTGGCGCGCGCCGCGCGCGTACTGCCGGGCGACTGGGACAAGGCGCTGACGCTCGCGGTGGCGCTCTCGATGGCGCTGACACCGCTGCTCGTCCTCGCCGCGGAGATGCTGCGCCGGCGCGTCGAGGCGGGCGCGGCTCGAGAGGCGGACCCGATCGAGGCCGAGGACGCGCCGGTCCTGATCGCCGGGTTCGGCCGCTTCGGCCAGATCGTCGGTCGCTTGCTGTTCGCGAGCGGCCTCAAGGCGACCGTCCTCGACCACGACCCGGACCAGATCGAGATGCTGCGGCGCTTCGGGTTCCGGGTCTTCTATGGCGACGCCACGCGCCTCGACCTGCTCCACGCGGCGGGCGCCGGCTCGGCGCGGGTGATCGTCAACGCGATCGACGACGTCGAGTCGAACCTGCGGCTCGTGGACCTCGTGCGCAGCCACTTCCCCCAGCTCGCGATCGTGGCGCGGGCGCGCAACGTCGCGCACCTCTACGAGCTCGAGCGGCGCGGCGTCACGATCATCGAGCGCGAGCTCTTCGAGTCGTCGCTGCTCGCGGGCCGGCACGCCCTCGAGCTCCTCGGGGTGCGGCCGTTCGAGGCCCGCGAGCGCGCCGACAAGTTTCGCCGCCACAACGAGGCGATGCTCACGGTGCTGGGCGCCGACGGCGGCGGTGACGACTCGCAGCGTCGCGCGCGAGTCCGCGAGGCGCGCGGCGAGCTCGAGCGCCAGTTCCAGAAGGACGTGGAGGAGCTCGACCGCCGCGAAGGCGCCGACTGGCACCGCGACGACGAGCGGTGACCGCCACGGCTGGTCTTGTAAAGCTGTTGCCCTATACAAAACTGTCCTGCAACAGCTTTACAGTTTCTGTAAAGCTAAAGCTCTACAGCCGATTTTTGCGCCGATAAGCCGGAAAATGAGCCTTCCTGGGCCCTCCGGGGCCCTGTCTGTACGGGATTCTCGAGGCCCACGAGGGGACCGATCCGGCGCTCTCCGAGGGGAGACGCGGGGCGACGGTGTACGATCGAATCTCCGCGGACCGCCGTTCGTGTGACGCGGGTCTGGAGACACCGGTGGCACCTGCCGAGCTCGTCACGCGCCTCGTGTCCCGTCATCCGTCGGCCGCCGCGAGGCGCGTGCGCGCCGGCGCGTCGCTCGCGGCCGTGCTGCTCGGGGTGGTGGGGGCGTGCGTCACCGTCCCGCCCGATGATGGTGTCTACGCGACGACCTGGTACGTCGATCCCGACGGCGGGAGCGACGCCAACGACGGTCTCACGCCCGCGACCGCGTTGCGCACCGCCGCCGCGCTCGCGAGCCGCTACCCGGCACCCGACACGTTGATCGCGTTCAAGCGCGGCACCGTCAACCGGCTGCCGAGCACGTTGCTGCTCAAGGGCGGGACCTCCGCGGGGTGGGTGGCGTACGGCGCCTACGGCGACGTCGCCTCGCCCAAGCCGATCCTGGCGGGGTCCGTGGCCGTCCCGGCGGGTGCCTGGTCGCGGGTCGGCGTCACCTCCGAGTGGACGCTGGATTGGTCGCCCTACATCGACACCGCCGACGGCCGCGGCGAGCTCGGCGTCGAGCAGGGACCCGGCAACCTGTGGTTCTTCGACGGTGGGTCGCCGACGGCGCGGATGATCGGCTGGGGCTGGCGGAAGAGCGCCCCCGCGGCCGTGCCCGTGATCGGCGACTGGTACTACGACGCTCCCGCCAGGGCGATCCGTCTGCGCTGGGAGAGCGAGGCGCCGCCGGCCTCGACCGAGGCCTCGATCAACCGCCCGTGCGCGACCTATCGCGGCCAGAGCTACGTGATCGCCGAGGACCTGGACCTGCGCTACTGCGGCGGCTACGGGTTCGCCGGCCACGAGTCGCGCTACGTCCGGCTCCGCGACGTCGACATCTCGTTCTCGGGGGGCGGCACCAAGAACGGCTCGTACGTGCGGCTCGGCAACGGCGTCGAGGTGTCGGGGAACGCCGAGGCGCTGGTCGTCGAGCGCTGTCGCGTCCACCAGGTCTTCGACACGGGCTTCGACCCGCAGAACGTCGGCGCCGTGGCCGTGATCCAGCGCGACCTCACCTACCGCGACAGCCTCGTGAGCTACCCCGGGCTCGCGGGGCTCGAGCTGTGGGCGCGGCCGGTCGGGTCGTCGCTCGAGGCGGTCCAGTTCACCGGCAACACCTTCCTGAACGTCGGCCGTGGGTGGGGTTTCGAGCAGCACGATCACCCGGGCCAGGCCCAGATCGGCGCCGGCATCGCGGTGTTCTCGAACGACGCCACGGGCCAGGGGATCTCGATCACCGAAAACGTGTTCGCGAACCCTCGGGTGGTGCTGATGAGCGAGTGGCAGAGCGCCCAGACTCGCACCAGGGACCTGGTGCGCGGCCTGACCCTCGATCGCAACGTCTGGTACCTGCCCGACCCGGGGAGCCTCGGCGCCGTGCTCTTCCTCGGCACCATCGGTCCGGACGGTGTCCCCGAGCTGGGCGGGTCGTTCGTCTACTCGACGCTGGCGAGCTGGCAGGCGAGCGCCGAGGCCCCGGGCAAGGACGCGAGCAGCGTCGCGCGCTCGTCGCCTCCGTTCGTGGATCCGCTCGACGACGCCACCCAGGACTCGGCGTGGATCTTCGATCCCGCCACCAGCGCCGAGGAACGCCCGACCCGCGTCGGTCCCCTTCGCGCTGCGCGGCGACTACACGCGGCTGCCGTGACGTCAGCCAGGCGCCGATCCATCGTTCGGACCTGGGTCTCCGCCGGCGACGCGGTCGCCCGTCAACGCGTGCGCGGCGCGCCGCGTGGTCTGGCCGCGCGGATCGTCAGCGACCGCCGCCGACGGGATGCCGCCGGCGACCTGCGCGCTCGGGAGCCGGCCGCGGAACCACAGCGTCCGCTCGACCATCACGCGGAAGATCCCGAGTAGCGCGGACTCGATCGCCGCACCGCGATCGCCCTCCAGGACCGCGAGGGCGCGCGCGATCGCTTCGAGGGTCGCGAGGCCGCCCTGCCACGGCTCGGCGCGCAGCCGGTACTCGCTGCGGCCTGGATCCGGCAGCGTGACGCACGGGAACGCGGCGAGGCCGGGTCCGCGGCGGCGCATCTTCTTCGCCTGGTTCCAGTTGCCGTCGGGGACGAAGAGCGCGACCGGTTGCGAGGTCGCGGAGAACTCGGTGATCGGGACCGCGTCCTCGGCGGGGAAGAGCACGAGCGGCACCTCGTCGACGATGCGCGGCGGCTCGATCAGCCGGTGGCGCTGGCCGACGATCTCCACGGCGCCGCGCTCGAGACAGCGCGCCGCGAGGCGGCCGGTGTTGCTGGGCTTGCGCGACTCGAGGTGGTGGACGAGCACGGTCACGCGGGTGCGCGTCGCGAGCCGCGGCACGATCGCGCAGATGCACAGCGTCACGTGCATCCGGCACGCGTCGCAGCGGACGGTGTTGTCGTCGCGTCGGCTCATGATCGGATCGCGTGCGGGTTCGCGTCGAGGTCGCCGGCCTCGTCGACGGCGGGACTCAGCACCAGCTCGCGCTCGGCGCGTCGGGGACCCGCAGCAGCTCCTCGACATTGGCCTGGATGAACCGGTAGCCGACGTTGCCGTAGAGCTTCTGGCGTCCCTCGTTGAAGACCAGGGTCGGGCTGCCCTCGATCTTCTGCGCGGTCTGCGCCTCGAGATTCTCGCAGGCGGCGGCGTGGGCGCGGCCGTCGTCCATCGCGGCCTCGATCGGGGCGCGAGGAAGGCCCAGCGCCTCGGCGATCTCCATCTGGACGACGCGCAGCGCGACGTCGCGAGCGTCGCGGAAGAAGGCCGCTCGCACGGCCTTCGCCGCGGTCTCGAGCACGCCGCCCCGTGGGGACGTCGGCGAGCTCTCGAGGATCCGAACCGCCTCGAGGAACAGGTGAGGAGCCGCGGCCGAGGCCGGGCGCACCCGCTCCCAGACGTCGTCGTGGACGGAGACGTGGGGAAAGCGAGCCACCACCGAGCGCACGTGCGCTGCGTACTCGGCGAAGCCGCCGCGGTTCGCCCAACCGTCGCCGATCTTGCGCGCGGTGCTGCCGAAGACCGGGATGAAGCGATAACGAACTGCCACCGAGTCGCCGAAGTTGGCGCGCAGCTCGTCGACGCGGATCTGCGCGCAATACGCCCACACGCAGAGCACGTCCGAGAAGTGGTCGATGGTGACGACGGTCGAGGCGGTCATGACTGGGCTCTCCGTGACGAGGTCTGGCGCGCGCAGCCGAGCGTAGCTCGGACGGCGGCGAGTTCCTGCGTGGCCAGCGGGGCGGGCGAGCGGGTCGTGGCCAGCCGGGAGGCCGGGCGCGCTGGTCATGGGGCTTCGTTTGGCCCATTTCGCCTCCGCTCGCCGCGCGACCCGCCCACGCAGCTGCCGCCCGACGCGGCACCGGCCGCCGAGAAAGGGACTGGTTCGGCCGCTCGCGGTTTGATAGAGACAACATCGATCCGTACGCGAGGCGTTCTCGCGTCGTTCACCCTTCACTCGAGCCGAGCCTCCCACATGCCCCCCATCGCCGGTATTCGCGTCGTTCGTTCACCCATCCAGGGTTACGGCGTCGTCGCCACTCGGGACTTCGCCGAGGGCGAGGTCATCACCGACGTCGACGGCATGCTGATGAGCGAGGACGACGCCATCGAGGACCGCTACGTGATGTGGCTCGAGGGACGCTGGTACTTCGACATGCTCGACCAGACTCGCTGGATCAACCACTCGTGCGAGCCCAACGTGTGGATCGACGGCGGCTTCCGCGAGAACGGCGAGCCGTGGGCGCACGTCGTCGCGCTGCGCGACATCCGTGCTGGCGACGAGCTCGCGTACGACTACGCCTTCGCCGCCGAGGTGGCCGAGCCGTGCGCGTGCGGGACGCCGAGCTGCCGCGGCTGGATCATCGATCCCGACGAGCTCGCGCGGATGCCAGAGCTCTTCCCCGGCGCGCGCCTCGCCAAGGTCGAAGAGCAGCCCGAGGGCTGAGCCCGGCCGCGCCCGCTCAGATCTTCGGGATCTTGAGCGTCTTGCTGATCATCAGGCTGCCCGAGACCGCGAACATCCCGACCAGCGGGTGGAGCTCGCACGGCCCGAGCGAGGTCACTCCCAGCCACAGATTCGATCCGAGCCGTTCGCACCAGGCCGCGGCGGCGAGCACCGCGACCAGCGCGACGCTGGTGGGGATCGGCGTGCCCTCGAAGTAGCGGACCTTGCCGCCTGGCTCCGCGAGCGACTCCGCGGTCACGTTGAACCGCGCGAGCCGGCTCACGCCGCAGGCGACGAAGTAGAGCAGCACGGCGACGTCCCAGCCGCCGCGCATCCCGGCGGCGAACGCGAGCGCTGCCGGTGCCATCCCGAACGAGATCACGTCGGCGAGCGAGTCGAGCTCGCGCCCGAGCGGCGAGTGCTCGTGACGCATGCGCGCCACACGCCCGTCGAGGAAGTCGAACACCAGCGCGATCGGCGTGAGCGCCGCGGCGAGGTAGAAGCTCCCGCGCGCGGACGAGGCGGCGTACGTCATCGACGCGAGCACCGAGCCGGTGCCGCACGCGCCGTTCGCGAGGGTCAGGAAGTCCGCGAGGTGGAACTCGCGGATCATCGTGAAGTGCTTCGGCCGTCCGTTCGGTCTCGCCATGATGACGCGAGCTTACCGTGCGCTCGTGAACGCGAGGTGAACCGGCAACGCCGCGAACGTTCAGGCAACGGACTCGACGAACGCGATCACGTCGCGGGCGGTGCGGGCCGGGTCCTCCACCATCGGCATGTGGCCGAGCTCGGGGTAGATCACCTTGCGGGCGTTCGCGATCCCAGCCACCCATCGCTCGGCCGTGCTGACGTGCAGCAGCCGGTCCTGAGCGCCCCACACGACCAGCACCGGCAAGTGGAGCTCGTCGAGGCGAGCGTCGAGGAGGTCGACGCCGTGGAAGTCGGCGAAGATCCGTGCCAGTTGCTCACGCTCGGCCATGTAGCGGTCGGCCATGAAGTCGAGCGCCATCCTCGGCACCCAGGGCGGCTTCGCCATCGTCATCCGGTAGAAGTCGGCGAACTCGCCTCGCGAGTGGATCTGGAACGGGTTCCGCCCGCTCGCCAGCATGCGGTCCATGTCGCTCGGCTCGGGCGCCGTGACGCCGGCGGCGTTGACCAGCGTCGCGCTCGCGACCCGGTCCGGGTGATCGAGCGCCAGACGCGCCGTGACGAAGCCGCCCATCGAGTTGCCGACCACGTGGGCGCGGTGGATCCCGAGGGAGTCCATCGCGCGCAGCACCCGCTCGCCCTGGCTCGCGGTGTCGTAGCGCAGGGCCGGGTCGAACGGCGTCTCGCCGTGCCCCGGCAGGTCGACGATCAAGACCTGGTAGCGCTCGGTGAAGTGCCGCGCGAAGCGGAGCCACACCGTCTTGTCGGCGCTGTAGCCGTGGATCATCACCACCGCCTGCGGTGCGCCGGCGGGGCCGCCCACGTAGCTCGACAGCCGGCGGTCGCCGCCATCGACGGTGGTCTTCGAGAGGCCATAGGCAGCGCTCTCGAGCGCCATGTCGAGGCGGTACGCGGCGCCGCCGATCGCCGGGTACGTGACCACGGCCACGGCGGCGAGCAGCGCGGCGCACGCGGCTGCCAGCAGCGTGACTCTTCGGCGGCGTGTCATCGAGCGAGGGCCTCCTCGGGCGCTTGGTGGTGCGATGTTATATGCCACGCTTCCACCGAGCCTCGGCGGTGCGCCGCGCCTGGCACCGACCGTCGACCGGGACCCGCACCCATGGCCACTCGCACTCGCCGCCCGTCGAAGCCGTCCGCCGCCGCGGGACCGGGGCCGGCTCGCCCGCCCGGCTCGGCACGCTCCATCGACAAGGAGCGGGTGCTGGCGGCGCTGCGAGCACGTGTCGCGCTCACGCTCGCCGACGTCGAGACCTCCCAGCGTGCGGCGCACGCCGGCGCGATCCACGAGGAGACGCGTGCCGAGGACCCGAAGGACATGCGCTCCACCGAGGCGAGCTACCTCGCGCGCGGGCTGGCGCTCAGGGTCGGGCTGCGCGCCGAGGCGCAGCGGCTCGCGGTGCTCGCGCTCCGGCCCTTCGGCGCCGACGATCCGATCGCCCTCTCGGCGCTGGCGGGGCTCGAGGACCAGGACGGCTCGATCTCGGTGGTGTTCGTCGTGGCGGGCGGAGGCGGGGAGGCGCTCGACGTGGACGGGGTCTCGATCCGCCCGGTGACGCCCGGGTCGCCGCTCGGCCGCGCGCTGGTCGGCGCCGAGGCCGGCGACTCGGTGGAGGTCGATCTACCCGGCGGACGGCGCGAGCTCACGATCACCTGGGTGGCCTGAGCGGCACGGCGTGGTGCGCGCCCGCGGATCCGATCGCGAGGCCCGACGCCCGGGAGCACGATCGCCCCGACCGAGCTCGGTCGGGGCGATCTGCCGTGTCGAGGCCGCGGCTCGGGCGAGCGGCTTCAGCTCGGCTGCTTGACGATCCGCAGGTAGGGCTTCAGCGTCTTCCAGCCCTCCGGGTACACCTTCTTCGCGTCCTCGTCGGAGACCGCCGGGACGATGATGACGTCCTCGCCGTTCTTCCAGTTCACCGGGGTCGCGACCTTGTGCTTCGCGGTGAGCTGGATCGAGTCGAGCACGCGCAGGATCTCGTCGAAGTTGCGCCCGGTGGTCATCGGGTAGGTGAGCATCATCTTGATCTTCTTGTCGGGCCCGATGACGAACACGGTGCGTACCGTGGCGTTGGTGGCGGCGGTGCGCCCCTCGGAGGTGCCCGGCTCCTCGGCCGGGAGCATGTTGTAGAGCTTCGCGACCGCGAGGTCCTCGTCGCCGATCATCGGATACTTGACCGTGGAGCCCTGGGTCTCCTCGATGTCCTTGGCCCACTTCTCGTGGTTGCCGACCGGATCGACCGAGAGCCCGATGAGCTTGGCGTTGCGCCGGGTGAACTCGGGCTCGATCTTCGCCATGTAGCCGAGCTCGGTCGTGCAGACGGGCGTGAAGTCCTTGGGATGAGAGAAGAGCACCGCCCAGCCGTCACCGATCCAGTGGTGGAAGTCGATGGTGCCCTGGGTGGTCTTGGCGGTGAAGTTCGGTGCGGTGTCGTTGATCCGAAGCGACATGGTTCTCGTTCCTTCCTTCGGTTGCGTGGCTGGACGAACGGCCCGGCGCGGGGGCCTTCACGGTGGGTTCCGAACGCTCGATCGTACCCAGCGAGGGGGTGACTGTCGATCCGGCGGACAGCGCCGTGCCGCGTCCACTCGGGTGGTCAGCGCGCCGGGCGGGGGCCGGCCTCGAGCTGCAGGAACTGGTGGACGAAGGCGATCGCCATGCTGCCCTCTCCGACCGCGGACGCGACGCGCTTCACCGGGCTCAGGCGCACGTCGCCGCACGCGAACACGCCGGGAACGCTCGACTCGAGGAGGTACGGGTCGCGGTGGTGCGACCAGCGGCCGGCCTTCACGAGGTCGTGCCCGGTCAACACGTAGCCACGCTCGTCGCGCGCGATGCTCGGCGGCAGCCAGGTGGTCTCGGTCTCCGCGCCGATGAACACGAACAGGGCCTCGCACGTGTGATGGCGCACCGCGCTCGTCGCGCGATCCACCACGTCGAGCGCGGTGAGGTGGGCCTCGCCGTGGACCGCCCCGACCTCGGCGCCGAGCAGGATGGAGACGTTGGGCTTGGTGCGGAGCTGCTCGGTCAGGTAGTGGGACATCGACTTCTCGAGGCGGTCGCCCCGCACCACCAGCGTGACGTGGCGCGCGTGGTTCGCGAAGTAGATCGCCGCTTGTCCGGCCGAGTTGCCGCCGCCGATCAAGTAGACGTCGCGGCCGTGGGTCGCGGGCGCTTCGCTGCGCGCCGCCCCGTACGAGATGCCCTTGCCGAGCAGCCGATCGATCCCGTCGATGGCGACGCGCCGCCAGGACACACCGGTGGCGAGGATGACCGTGTGCGCGCGGATCACGTCGCCACCGTCGAGGACGAGCTCGTGAGACTCGGGCTCGAAGCCCGCGACCGATCGCGTCACGAGGATCTCGGCGCCCAGCCGGCGGGCCTGACGAAGGGCGCGGCTGGCGAGCTCGTCGCCCGACACGCCGCTCGGGAAGCCGAGGTAGTTCTCGATCCGCGAGGACGTGCCGGCCTGTCCCCCGGGTGCCTCGCGTTCGATCACGATGGTGCGGAGGCCCTCCGATGCGCCGTAGACCGCGGCGGCGAGACCCGCTGGGCCGCCGCCGATGATCGCGGTGTCGTACTCGGCGAGCGCCGGGCGCGTCGCGAGGCCGAGCCGCACGGCCACCTCGCGCGTGCTCGGCCGGCTCAGGGACGTCCCGTCCGCCATCCGTAGGTGGGGGCAGCCCCCGGCTGGCGGCGGGCCGCCGGGCCACCGGCTCGCGAGGTCCGGGGCGTCGGGTGTGAACCACTCGAACGTGATCTCGTTGCGCTCGAGGAAGCGGCGCATCGCTCCGCACGCCGCGTCCCAGCGCTCACCGACGATCGTCACTCGTGGCCTGGGGGCCTCGGCGGCGATCCCCTGGAGCCCGCCGATGCGCTCGCGGGCGAGGGCGCTCACCTTCAGGGCGAGGTCGGGTGCGTTCGCGATGACCGAGTAGTACTGCTGGGCGTCGAGGCGGAGCACGCGGGAGGGCTCCGCTGCGCGGTAGCCGCCGGGAAAGGGCGTGCCGAGCGTGAGCGGCACCTCGCCGAAGATCGCTCCGGGCATGCGCCAGCCGAGGGTGCGCTCGACGCCGTCCACGAGCTTCACGACCTCGATCCGGCCCTCGAGCACCGCGTAGAGCGCGCGCTCGCCGCCCTCGGGGACCGCGAGCTCGCCGGCGACGAGGTGGATGTCCGCGGCCAGACCGGCCACGCGCTCGGCTTCGGCCGCCGGAAGTGCCGCGAGCAGGGGGATCGACTGCACTTCGTTCGTCGTGAGCATCGCCGGGTCTCCCGGTGCGCGGGTGGCCACCGGGTCGTGCGCCGGCTCGACTCGAGCGGCGCCTCGGAGGAGCCTCGTCGCACCCTACGACACGACGGGGTGGGGCGATCAACCCGACGGAAGCGCACCTCGCGGTCCGATCGCCGTTGGCGAATCGCGCGACGTGATCTATGCCGAGCCGTCGCCGCGACGGGTGGCGCCTCGACCAAGCCGTTCCGAGGGAGGTTCCGACATGCAGTCACCCGAGCGAGCTCCGGAGCTGGAAGAGCAACGTGCGACGGCCTCGGCGACGTGCCTGGCGGGGTGGCGGCGAGGACCACGCGCGAGGGGCGTCGCCGCGCTGGTCGTGGTGGTGCTCGCGAGCCCTCCGCTCGGTTGCAGCTCGAGCGGCGACGGAGCCGGCACGGCGCGTGCGTTCCGGGTCGTGACCGTCGATCCCGCCACCGCGCCGCCCGTGCAGCTCGCGGTGCAAGCCTGCGCCGGCCTCTACAACCGGAGCCACGGCGGCTCGGTCTACACCCGCATGAGCGAGAAGGACTCGCGCTGGCTCGACGACCTCGGCCTGGTCCCTGACGAGACCGTCGACGTCGGTCCGTTCCTCGACGCGTGCCTGGCGGACTTCCCGCGCTGCGTCCGCTACTCGTACGCCGACCAGCAGACGCTGGTTCCGAACGTCCTGACGGTGGGCGCGGCGCTCGAGGCGGTGCCGCTCGACGAGTCCATGGACGTGGCGTGCCAGGACGTGGCGTTCGACGCGCGGGTGGAGTTCCGGGATCGGAGCACGCCCTACGAGGCCACCCGGTACGTCTACGAGCGCTACGTGGACGACACCACGGGCCTCGCGATGCTCAACCCGGGCTACGACTCGTCGGCTCCCGAGGTGTGGGCGCCGCCGGTCACGCGCGACATCAACGCTGCGCTCGTCGACTTCGTGTTCTCGCAGAAGCTCTTCGTGGTGTTCCTCGTCAACGGCTGCATCGCGCCGACCGACGAGCACGCGCTCCTCGAGCAGATCGCCAGCAGCAACCCGTGGCCGAAGCCGATCGGGGTCTACGGGTACGCGGACTCGTGGCTGGTCTTCGGCGGCTACCTGTTCGAGGCGCAGACGTCGTGTGTGGCGTCGCGCAACATGGGCGCGATCCCGACCAACGTGAACAACCTCTCGTTCTTCTCGTCGCGGCGGCGGCCGATCACGGATCCTGGTGCGCTCGAGCGCAATCCGCCCGAGGAGATCGCCTACGATCCGACCCACACCTACGTCGCGTTCGTGGTCGGCGACGGCGACAACGTCCAGTACATCCTGGACGCGCGGAGCCAGTGGCTCCGCGACCGACTCGTCGAGTGCGAGCGCGATCGGCGGCTGTGCGCGCCGATCACGTGGTCGATCTCGCCCCACCTCGCGCGGCTCGCCCCGGACGTCCTCGAGTGGTACTTCGCGCGCACCCGCGAGACCGGCCACGACTACTTCATGCTGCCGCCGAGCGGGTACCTCTACTCGTACCCGTCGTCGCTGAACGACGGCGTCCAGGACGAGTTCATCGAGGCGACCGAGGCGGCGGCCACCATCCTCGGCACCGCGAGCACCGTCCACTGGGAGTGGTTCACCTCGTGGCAGACGGCCGAGGGCTCGTTCCTACCGAAGTACGCGCGAAACGGGGTGATCCGCGGCATCTTCCCGGTCAACGTGCCGTACATGTTCCCGACCTTCACCGGATGGAAGGCGAACCAGACGGTGAAGGTGCTCGCGGGCGCCGACGGCGGCGCGGTCGCGCTGTTCCGGCCGCGGGAGTGGCGGGGTGTCGATGGCAGCGGCAGCGGGATCGTGGCGCCTTTCTACCTGCGCCCCGAAGACATGGCGAAGGAGCTGGCCGGGTATCCGCGCGGCACGGTCGCCTACGTCTACATGACGAGCGACGGCGGGCTGAACCTCGCGAACTCCCTGTCGGCGATGATCCCGGACCTGCCCGAGCACGTTCGCCTGGTGAGCGGGGACACCGCCGCGCGGCTCGCGCTCGAGGCCGCCGGCGCCGGCTAGCGGGTCGGGCTCGGGAACACACCCCCGAGAAAGCGATGTGCGAGGAGCCTGGTGCGGTGCCAGGCACGACGGGCACCAGGCTGGGACGCCGTTCACCGCGCGAAGGCCGAGCGGCGCTGGCTGCCGGACGACCTGGTGGCGCACGGCGCGTCGGGAGGTGCGATGCCGAGGTCGGCGCGGTTGACCGCGGTGGCCCACCGGTAATATGAGTTTTCCATGCGGTCATCCCCGTTTCCCGCCACGCGTCCGGCCACCGTGCGGCGGGCTCGCGATCAGGCGTACCGCGAGCTGATCCTCAGCACCGCCGAGGAGGTCTTCGCGGCGCAGGGGTTCCACGACGCGAAGATGGCTCGCGTGGCCGGCGCGGCCGGCGTCTCGATGAAGACGGTCTACGAGCTCTTCCTGAGCAAGGACGCCCTCTATCAGGCGGTCCACGCGTGGCGCTCGAGCGAGTTCGGGGCGCTGGTCCGCGCGGGTTTCCCGACCGACGGCCCGGTCGTCGAGCTCGCTCGTGGCGCGATCGCCCAGTTCGTCGGCTTCTTCTGCGAGCGCCCCGCCTACCTCAGGCTCCAGCTCTCCGAGGGAGCGGGGTGGGCGCTCGGCCGCTTCGGCCGTCCCGAGCACCAGTCGATCTGGCGCGACGGACTCGACGCCGCGACGCGCATGGTCGAGCGGGGCATGGAGGCCGGCCTCCTGGTCCCGGGCGATGCGGAGCGGACCGTGCGGGTGATGACCGCCATCTACCAGACCATCCTCGCCGACTGGCTCGAGGGCGGGATGGCGCGCACACCGCACGAGCTGACCGACGAGATCAGCGCCTACTTCGTCCGGGTGTTCTGCGTCCCCGGCCAGGCGGCCCAGAGAACCCCCGAACCACCGCGGCGGAGGCGCTGAGATGGACTCCTTGCACCCGAACCTGGGCCGGCCCTCGTGGGGCCGGCGGCGGGCGATCTACCAGCTCGGCGCGGCCGTGGTCGGACTCATCGCGGTGTGCTGGATCCTCATCCTCGTGGGCCTCCTGCCGCCGACCCCGACGGACGTCTACGTTTCCGCCGTGGTCCTGCCGGTGCTCTTCTTTCCGTTCTTCGCGTTCTGGGACAACCCGGGCGAGAGCCGCACACGCCTCGAGAAGCTCTCCGAGTTCGGCTTCCTGTGGCTCTTGATATCCGGTGTCACGCAGACGACGTGGGAGCTGCCGTGGTTCTTCGTCGACGCCGGCGGCCATCTCGCGGGCGTGACCGCCGACGACCGGTGGGCGTGGCTGTGGTGGGCGTACGGCGGCGCCGACACGCGCTACATCACCTCGAACCCGACCATCGCCGGGCTCGAGTTCATGGCGGGTTTCTCGGGACTCCCTCGAGCTCTACGGCTGGTATCTGTACCGCTTCGGCAAGACCCTCCCGAAGCGCATCGCCGGGTGCTGGATCGCGCTCTGCGTGTGCGTCGGCCTGACCTACCTGACGGGTTCGTTCTTCGTCTCGGAGTGGCACGTCGGCTGGGCTCACATCCAGCAGGGGGCGGTCGGATTCTGGCTCAAGTTCGTCGGTCTCAACCTGCCTTGGCTCGTGGCGCCGATCTTCTGCATCCCGGCGGCGATCCTCGAGCTCGGCCACCTCTACCGCGCCGAGGGACGGCGCGCCGCGCTCGCGGAGCGTGCAGGGCTCGCTGCGGCGGCACCGCGCGTGAGGGTCGCGGCCTGATCGCGGCGCTCGCGGCGACCCGGCAGGCATCCACCCATGCGCGTCTTCGTCACCGGAGCGACCGGCCTCGTCGGCGCGCACACGGCGCGCGCGCTGCTCGCGGCCGGGCACGAGGTGCGCATCCTCGCTCGAGACGAGGGCCGCGCACGGCGCTACTTCCGTGACCACGGCCACGAGGTGACCGACGTGGTCGAGGCCGACATGCGCGAGGCCGACGCGGTCCGCGCCGGGCTCGCCGGCTGCGACGCGGTGGTGCACGCGGCGGCGATGGTGAGCGTCGATCCGACACGCGCGAACGAGCTCTACGAGGCGAACGTCGCCGGCATCGAGGCGGTGGTCGGCACCGCGGCGCGGCTCGGGATCGGCCGCATCCTCTACGTCTCGAGCCTCGGTGCCTTCTTCCGGCCGGGCGCGAGCGCCATCGACGAGTCGTCGCCGCTCGGCGAGTCGCGCGAGGCCTACCTACGCTCCAAGCAGCACTGCGAGCGGGCGGTCCGGCGCATGCAGGCCGAGGGCGCGCCGATCGTGGTCACGTACCCCGGCGGGGTCTTCGCGCCCGACGACCCCAAGCTCAGCGAGGCCAACCGGGCGCTCCGTGCCTTCCTGCGCGTGGTGCCCCGGACGACCTCCGGCATGCAGTTCGTGGACGGGCGCGACCTGGCCGCCGCGCACGTCCGGCTCCTCGAACGGAGGCCCGCGGGCGACCCGGCAATGGCGCGCTACATCGTGGGCGGCCACTTCGTGCGGTGGGCCGAGATCCATGCCTTGCTGGAACGCCTCACGGGGCGGCGCATCTTCGCGCCGTGGTCGCCCGGCGCGCTGCTTCGCGCGATGGGAGTCGTCATGGATGGTGTCCGCCGGATCCATCCGATCGAGTTCCCGGTGACCCGTGAGTCGATGGCGATCGCCACGTCGTGGCCGCCCGCGAGCTCGGCCCGCGTCGTGGAAGCGACCGGCGTGTCGTTTCGCCCCCCGGAGCACACCGTGCGCGACACGTTGCGGTGGCTGGTCGCCGCGGGGCACGTGGCGCGGACCCGCGCCGGCGCGCCCGGCGCGGCGAGTTGAGCGAGAGCCGATGAAGGTCCTGGTCACGGGTGGGTTCGGCAACCTCGGCACGCTGGTGGCGACGCAGCTCCTGGGTGCGGGGCACGTGGTCACGTGTCTCGATCTGCGCACCCCCGGCAACGAGCGGGCGGCCAGGGATTTCGAGGGACGGGTCACGGTGCGGTGGGGCGACATCCGTGACCTCGCGACGGTCGAGGAGACCGTGGTCGGCCAGGACGCCGTGATCCACCTGGCCGCGATCATCTTCCCGTTCTCCGAGGCGGATCCCGAGCGCGCTCGTCAGGTGAACGTGGTGGGAACGGAGAACGTGCTCCGTGCGGTGGAGCGATCGGCGGCTCAGCCGTTGCTCGTGTTCTCGTCGTCGTTCGCGGTGCTCGGGCACCGGCAGAAGGATCCGCCCCCGCGGACGCTCGCCGACGAGGTCGTCGCCACCGATCACTACTCGGCGCACAAGATCGCGTGCGAGCGCATGATCACGGCAAGCGAGGCGAACTGGATCATCCTGCGCCTCGCGGGGATGGTGGATTCCCGGATGCGCCACTCCCATCCGGAGCAGATGCGGCTGGCGTTCGCGCTCGCGGCGGCGAATCGCATCGAGTACCTGCATCCGAACGATGCCGCGGTCGCGTTCGTCCATGCCCTCGGCACCCCCGAAGCCCAGCGCAAGGTGCACCTGATCGGCGGCGGGCCGGGCTGCCAGGTCACCCATCTCGAGCTCATGAACGTGGTCCTCGGTACCTTCGGGCTCACGTTCGCGGCCGACGAGTTCGGGTCCCAGGAGCTCTACGCGGACTGGGCCGACACCCGCGAGTCGCAGCGCCTGCTCAGCTACCAGAGCCGCTCGGTCGAGGACTTCCGGCGCGAGTGTTCGGAGCGCTTCCGCTGGGTGCGACCCTTCGTCCGGCCGCTGGCGCCGGTCGTGAAGTGGATCCTGAAGCGCTACCTGGCGAGAACCGGGTGATCGCCTTGCCGAGGGCGCGCCTCCGCGGGCGGATCGTTCGTGCCCTTGCACACTGGCGCGCGGTCGATCGAGTCGGCCGTCACGGCCCGGCGATGGCGTCGAATGGACCGGAACCCGGGGCGGTCGGTAGGATGAATGGACCTCCCCACCACCGAGCCGCAGGAGAGCCCGTCATGCGTCGGTCGCTCGCATCCTCGGTCGCCGCTTCACTGCTCGTCGCCAGCGTGGCGCACTCGGCCACGATCACCGTGAACAGCACCGCCGACGACCAGAATCTCGGCCCGAACGGTAACTGCACGCTGCGTGAGGCGCTCTCGGCGGCCAACGGTGATTCCCCCGTGGACGCGTGCGCGCCCGGGAGCGGCGCGGACACCATCGCCGTTCCCGCCGGGATCTACACACTCTCGATCCCGGGTGGGAGCGAGGACGCCAACGCCGCCGGGGACCTCGACGTGACGAGCTCGCTCTCGATCGTGGGTGCGGGCGAGGCGAGCACGATCGTGCAGGGCGCGCCCACGCTCGAGGCCGCCTCGGATCGCGTCCTCCACGTCGCCGGAGGTCACACCGTCTCCGTCTCCGGCCTCACGATCCGTCATGGCCGGATCAGCGCCGCCGCGAGCGCCATGGGCGGAGCCGTGCTCGCGGCCCGCGTCGGCCCGGACGCGCCGACGGTCACGCTCGACCACGTCACCGTCGCGCAATCGAAGTGCGCGGGGAGCACGGTGGTGGGCGGCCCGGGAGTCTGCATGGGCGGAGGTGTGGCGCTCGACGGCGGCACGCTGGTCGCCGACCACGGGACGTTGCTCGGCAACACCGGGTCGCTGGGCGGCGGGCTGGCCGTCAACGACGGAACGGCCACCGTCCTTCGCACGGTGATCCAAGGCAACTCCGCGACCCAGGCGCGCGGCGGCGGGGTGTGGGTCGGGAGCGCGGGCGCGCTCGTTCTCGAGCAGGTGGCCGTCGTCGAGAACGGCTCGCACCCCCAGAGCTGCCCCGGAACGTGTTTCCCCGCGTCTTACGGCGGCGGGCTGGCGAACCAGGGCACGGCCACGCTCCGCAACACCACCGTGGCGCGCAACACCGCGACCCGCGGCTTCGCCAGTTCCAACCCCGGCGCCGGGGTCTACAACGCCGGGACGCTCTCCCTCGACGCTTCGACCGTCGACCACAACTCGCTCTTCCTCTCCTCGACAGCCGAGACCGGCGTCCAGAACGACGGGGCCGGCACCACCCACTTGCACGCCAGCGTGCTCGGCGATCCGTGCGTGGGCGCCGGCTTCATCAGCGACGGGCACAACGTCGAGAGCGGCGGCACCTGTGGGCTCGGCCAGCCCAGCGATCTGCCGAACACGGACCCGCGCCTCGGCGTGGCGCTGATGCCGACCCAGGGCACCTACGTGGTGCCGCTGCTGCTCGGTAGCCCGGCGATCGACCGGGGCGATCCGGCGAGCTGCCCGGCGACCGATCAGCGCGGCGCGGCGCGGCCGCTCGATGGCGACGGCGACACGCTCGCGATCTGCGACCGGGGTGCGGTCGAGGTGCCCGCCGGTCCCGACACGGACGGCGACGGGTACGTCGACGAGCTCGAGACCTGCCCCGGGGTCGCGAACCCGGACCAGACCGACGCAGACGGTGATTCGGTCGGGGACGCCTGCGACTCGTGCGTCGACGTCGACGGCGACGGCTGGGGAAACCCCGGGAGCGCCGGGTGCGCTCACCCCGAAGCGGATTGTGACGACGAGCGTCCCCAGGTGAATCCTGGCGCGACCGAGATCCTCCGCAACGCCGTCGACGACGACTGCAACCCGGCGACCGAGGACTGCACCGACTTCGACGGCGACGGCTACTACTTTCCGGCCAGCGCCTCGTGCTCGTTCCCGATCGACTGCAACGACCTCGACGCCACGATCAGCCCGGGCCTGCCCGAGCTCGTGGGCAACGGCAAGAACGACGACTGCGATTCCGCGACCCCCGACTGTCCGGACGCGGACCACGACGGCTCGCCCACCGACGAGGGCGTCTGCGGAGGCGCCGACTGCGACGACACCAACCCCGCGATCCGGCCGGGCGCGCTCGAGATCCCCGGCAACGGCCTCGACGACGACTGCGATCCAGCGACGCCGCTCGCGTGTGCCGGACCTCAGGTGGCGGAAGCCGCATCGAGCCGGGCTCCGGAGCGGTCCGGCACGGGCGGCGTGGGCGGGTTCGGTGCCGGTGCGCTCGCCGTGCTCGCAGGGTTGCGACTCGTCCGTTCCGGCCGCGATCGACGGAGATAGCCCGGCGAGCCGGGCCTTGCCCGGCGGTGCGTGGGGGAGCCCGCGGCGGAGACGAGCACGCCCGGCTCAGCCGTCGGTCGGCTCGATGGCCGGCGCGAGCGCCCTCGAGCGCTCACGGAACGCCTCGATCCGCGCCAGCTCCCCGTCGCGCGCTGCGGTGCCGCTCGCGAGGATGGTGCGGGCCCGGTCCAGCGCGCGCTCCGCCGAGCCGAGCACCTCGTCGAGGCGGCGCTCGATCTCGCGCTCGAGGCGTTCCCGGCTGCCCAGGAACCGCCGCAGCAGGTCGTTTTGCACGCGCGACGCGTTGGTGCGGATCAGGCGGCGCACGTAGCGCTCGGCGCGGCGCTCGGCGGCCCGGTGGATTTCGGGGTCGGAGCGGAACCGGTCGGCGAGCCAGTCGAGCGGGCTGCGGCCGGTCAGGTGCAAGTGCTCGTGCTGGAAGAAGCGGCGTCGTACCCGGAAGTCCAGCTCCCGATCGAGGGGGTGGCTCACCTCGCCGAGCTCGGGCTGCGCGCGCGCGAGCCGCTCCAGGAACTCGTTCGCGATGGTCACGAAGCGATCGGCCGCGCCGCGATAGAGCGCGGTGGCATCCGATTCGACGCGCACGAGCCAATCCTGGATGGAGGCCCGGGCCAGCTCCTGGGAAACGGCGAAGGATCGCTGGCGGAAGGCCCTCGCGCTGGAGTCGGTCGCCCCGGCGAGGCGGTCGGCGAGCGCCGCGGTGATGGTGGGGAGCGTCGCCGCGACGAAGTCCGCGGCGTGCCGCGCGACCGCCGCGACGACCGCGTGCTGCTCGCCGTCGAAGAGGTAGCGCAGGTCGCGAAGCGCGAGGCGCGCGTCGGCGACGCATCGCGCGAGCGCGGCGATCCGCGCCTCGGACTCGGCGAGCGGCCGGAGCAGGGCGTCGCGGCGCTGGTCGAGGTCGCGCGTCAGCTCGAGGATCAGCCGCCGCAGCCCGCGTTCCTCGGCGCGTCCCACCAGGGTCGCGCCGGCGCGGGTCGCGAGGGCCGCGAGCGCGTCGTCCAGCGCCCGCCAGTCGCCGAAGGCGGGGTCGCCGCTCAGTCGCTCGGTCGCGCTCACCTCGAAGAGTACCGGCTCGCGCCCGCCGAGCCGGGCGCGCAGCGTCTCCTCGGTGAAGGCTCTCGCCTCACGCCGCTCGAGCTCGGAGAGCCGGTCGGCCTTGTTCATCACGAAGACGAGGTCGTGGACCTCGCGCGCGAGGTCCACGACCAGCTCGAGCTCGGCGGCGGAGATCGGCGGATCACCTCCCAGCACCACCAGCGCCGCATCGACGTGGGGCACGAAGTCACGAGTGGCCGCGGAGTTGACCGCGGACACCGAACCGAGGCCGGGGGTGTCGACGAGGCACATCCCCGAAGCGAGGAGCGCGCTGGGAGTGAAAACCTCGACGGCGCGGACGGCCTTGACGTTGTCGGGGTTGGAGCTCTGCGTGACGTAGCCGGCGAGGTCACCGAGCGAGAGCGGCGTCCAGCTTCGATCGGTGCGCTGCACGCGGGCGTGGCGAGACTCGCCGTGCCGAACGGTCGTCACGACGGAGGTGACGGGGGCGACCCCGGTGGGGAGAAGGGGGGCGCCGGCGAGCGCGTTGATCAGCGTCGACTTGCCGCGTTTGAACTGTCCGACGCAAGCGACGTAGTAGCGGCCGTCCGCCAGGCGCTGCTGTAGCTCGGCGGAGCGAGCCGCGACCGAGTGGTTGTTCGTATCGGACGCGAGCTCGGCCAGAGCGGCGAGCGGGCTCGCCGCGGCGGAGCCGTCGGTCAATTGAGGCTGCGTACCTTGCCGCGCAGCCCCCGGCGGCTGCCCTTGGACTTCGCGGGGCGGGCGCTGGGGGGAGGAGCGCCGTATCCGCCGGGCGCGGGCCGGCCGAACGACGGTCGACCCCCTCCTCCACCGCCGCCACCACCACCGGGACGGGCGCCGCGATCCTCGGCCGCGTTCACGTTGAGCCGGCGACCACCCAGCTCCTGCTGATCGAAGCGCGCGATGGCGTCCTTGGCCTGCGCCTCGGTCGCGAACTGCACGAACGCGAAGCCGCGCGGCTTGCCGGTGGCGCGGTCGCTCGGCAGGAACACGTCGACCACCTGTCCGGCGGCCGAGAACAGCGCGGAGAGCTCGGCCTGGGTGGTCTTGAAATCGAGATTGCCTACGAAGACTTTGGTGGAAATGGCGTCCTCCTCGCGGCGCGAGGCTCTAGCTCGGCGCGGAGATGGAAAAGCGGACCGTGCGGGCGGTTGCTCGGTGGATCGACCGGTCGGACGAGGCTCACGCGGCGGTGAGCGCGCCCTGCATCATCTTGCGATGCCCGGACGTGAAGAAGACCTGCATCTTGGTGGGGCCGAGGATCTCGTCGACGATGCCGATGCCGTAGGTGTTGTGATCGATGCGATCGCCCAGGCGATACGAATCGGCGAGCCGGTAGGGGCGGACGGGGCGGGAGAGGACCGCGGCCACCTGGCTCTGGTCGGGCGACCAGGCCGCCTTGGGCTTCCTCGCGCGCTTGGTCGCAGGCTTGCTCACGGCGGCCACGACGGTCTCGGTCTTCTCGGGGACGATCGAATCGACGCTCGCGACGTATCGCCGTGTGGCGCCGCAACCGTTGCACATCACGGTCGCTGTCGCCCCGTGGCTCACCGACGTGACGGTCTGTGTGGTGCTCGCGCAGTTCTCACACGACGCCTCGAGCTCGGTGCCGACATTCATTCGATCTCCTCGGATCGGCGGCACGCGAAAGGCGCGACGTCGTATTTTCGAGCCGGTTCGGCAGGGTAGCACGGAAGCGCGCTCGCTGGCGGACGCGTGCCCTCGTCCCGGGTCCCGGCGGCGCGCCGACCTCAGGCCGTCACGGACGCGGCCGAGACCGTGGTGTGGTGGAAGCCCAGGCGAGGATCGGAGAGCAGGCCGACGTGCTCGGGGAAGAAGCCGCGAATGGACGGGAAGGGAATGCGCTCGTGCACCACCATCTCCGGGTGGCGGTAGACGATGACCTCGTTGAGCCCACGGTGCGCCGACAGGATGAAGCGCCTGTCGGGGCTCACCACCAGGCCGAGGCTGCCGTCGAGGAGGCTGAAGCGGCTCGCCAAGAGCACCTTGAGCAAGCGGTGCGCGTTCCCGAGCACGTTCACGCGGCTGAAGGCCTCGACGAGGTTCGACCAGCCGCTGCGCAGGCCCATCAGCGAGCGGACGAGGCCGGGTTTCTCGTCGATGAACTGCACGTGCTGGAACGTCTCCAGATCGACCCGGACCAGCGTGCCGCCAGCGCAGGCGTTGTAGAAGACGTCGTTCGCGGTGACCACCACGTCGGACGTGAAGGCGGCCGGCAGCTCCTTGGCGATCGACGCGTGGCGCGTGACCATCGCGCGCTCGGCGTCGACCTCGAACACGTAGTTCTTGAAGTGGGCGAGGGTGTACTCGCCGAACTCGTTGCCCTGCGGCGCGACGCGCTGGCTGGGGCCGTAGAAGAAGTCCTTGGTGGGGTGCGCGGCGATGTGCCAGCAGGTCGCCGGCAGCTCCACCACGCGCGCGGTGTTGGTGGTGAGATCGAAGATGCCGAGCTCGCAGGCGTAGCCCTTGTGGTCGTGGTCCATCGACCCGTAGCCGAGGTAGCGGCCCGACGGCGAGCGCTTCATCGCGTGCGGCAGCTTCACCCGATGCTCGCCCAGTCGTACCGGGTTCTCGAGGTCGTCCATCTCGAAGCGCCACAACGAGTCGCCGAGCACCGCGATGAAGGACTTCTCGGAGAGCCAGACCACGTGGGTCTGGCTCGAATAGAGCACCTCCGGCGCGCAGAACCGGAGCGTCGACAGGCGCCGTACCTCGCGCAGCGTGCGCGGATCGAAGAAGAGCAGCGTCTGCGAGAGGTTGCCGAGGAAGGCCAGGGTGCCGGTCGGGTTCACCTGGGTCGCGTGTCCCCCCGCCACTCCCTCGAAGAACCGGATCTCCTTCTCCCAGCGGCCGGCATCCGGGTCACAGCGCAGGCGCGCGACTCCGCACAGCCCCTCGAAGCCGTTGAGGCAGTTTCCGTCGAGGGTGATGAAGACGTCGAAGGCACTCATGCGGAAGCCTCTCGCGCGGGCGGGGTGGATGGCGCCCGGGAACCGTTCGTTTCGTTCAGCGCAGCGACGCGGGGTGGCCGAGGAGGTCGTGCAGCTCCTGGCAGATGCGGGTCGCCTGGATGCCGTCGACCACGCGGTGGTCGAAGGTGGCGCAGAGCTTGAGCAAGGGCCGGACACAGAGCTCGCCGGCGTCGTTCACCCAGGGTCGCTGACGGACGCGGGTCACGAGGATGTCGACCATGATGCGGCCGATCGGCGTGAGCGGTGCGTACGCCTCGTCGACGCCGTGCATGCCGAGGCTGGTGACCATGCCGGCGCCGAAGAGGTCGGCCGGCAGGCCCTGCTTCGACAGGTCGAGATGCAGCTCGTTCATCGACAGGCTGGCGAGCGACAGGAACGGCCGCATCAGCCACCACGGCAGCTTGTCCATGAGCTGCTTGCTGCTGCGGAACGCGGCGTCGTTGTCGGTGCGGATGCGCTCGCTGGCCGCGATGATGTCGGTGGCGAGCTGGCGCAGCGGCACTTGGTCGGCCGCGGTGATCCGGTGCGCGGAGAGGTCGCGACCGCCCGCCCCCGCGATCAGCACGGTGATGTCGACGGTCTTGCGCAGCTCGAGCTTGCCCCAGAAGCGCACCTTGGCGTTGGTCTCCGGGTGGCGGGCGATGGCCATGGCCAGCGCCTTGGCCACGAGGTGTGTGACCGTGACCTGCACCCCCCACTCCTCGCGGATCTCGTCGAGGAAGGCGAGCGCGGGCGCCATGTCGATCTCGGTCGCGCCGTAGATGCTCGGGTCCTTGGGGCGGCGCCACTGCGCGGCGGCCCAGCGATGGAAGAGGGACGGGTTCTCGTAGCTCTTGAAGTTCGTGCTCATGAGCTCGCTCCGCGCTCCGTGGGGGTGATCGTCGCCACGACCGGGTTCGCGCGTACGTCCGCGCCGGCACCGGCGATTCGACCTGGGCCATCATCGATCGTCGAAGCGGGAGCCGTCGGTCTCGTTCCCTGGGGCGAGGAAATTGGTCCAACCATTTGGCCAACCATACCGAAGGGCGCGGCCCGGATGAAAGTCCGACGACGAGGCGGGGTACATCCCGCGCGATTGGGGCGAGGCATCGTCGCCGGCGGTGCGTGGTAATCTCGCGCCCGGTCCGTTGGTTGGACCAATTTTCACCAGAAATCACGCGCATGACCACGCCCCTCAAGCGCTCGCGCGTCTCGGACGACGTCCTCTCCGCGCTCGTCGATCGCATCCTCTCCGGGCAGCTCGCCGCGGGCCAGCGCCTCCCTCCCGAGCGCGAGCTCGCCGCGCAGCTCGGCGTCAACCGCACGTCACTGCGCGAGGCCCTACGGCAGATGGAGTCGATGGGGCTGGTGCGCATCCGCCAGGGTGATGGGATCTACGTCAGGAACTCCGAGGTCGACCCGACGCTCGCGTTCCTGCATTTCGTCTCGTCGAAGGGCACCGGGCTCGATGCGCGTCTGGTGATGGGCCTCGACGAGGTCCGGCAGCTCTTCGCCCTCAGGATGGTCGAGCTGGCCGCCGAGCGCATCGACGACGAGGGGCTCGCGCGCCTCGAGGCGGTGCTCGAGCGCTATCCGCGCGACGACACCGAGCAGCTCCTGCGCGGCGAGTGGGACTTCCGCTTCTTCCGCGAGATCGCCCGCGCCACGGGCAACCCGGTCTTCGTCTATCTGATGAACACCGTGCGAGAGACCTTCGCGCAGCTGCGCGGGATCTACCTCGAGCTCGACGAGCGCGAGCAGCAGAGCGTCGCCGAGCTCGACGCCGACCTCCTCGCCGCGCTGAGGAGCCACGATCGAGAGGGCGCGGTGGCGGTCCTCAAAGCGCGCATGGACCGCGATCGCGCCGTGTTCGCGAGCCGGGCGTGAGTGGGGCGCCGGGCCCGCGGCCGCGCGGTGGGATTCGTCAGCCCATGTGGTACCGGTAGTCGGTGCCTTGCTCGAGGTGGCGGCGGAGCTCCGCGACTCGCGGCCAGGCGAGCAGGCCGGCGATGGAATCCGCGAAGTACATGCCCCGCGGTGTCGGGGCGACCCGGCCGGGGTCTGGACGGTGGAGCAGGCCCGCCTCCTCGAGGACACGCGCCTGCGCCGCGTAGGCCGGCTCCAGGTCACTCGTCTGGATCGAGAGGCGCGCGAGGTGCCGGGTGAGGATCAGGAGCTCGAGGTCCTCGGGCGTGTACTCGAAGAAGCGGGCGATCGGGTGGGGGCGTTCGCGCATCGCCGCGAGGTAGTCGGCGCTCGTGTCCGGGTTCATCCACTTGAGGCCGCCATGCACGGCGGGCACGAGCAACGTGGAGATCGCGGAGGGGCCGAAGCCGAGCATGTCCCAGGTGCGGGGATCGAGTCCGTAGCTCCCGTACGAGAACCGGCGCGGCTCGGGCACCTCGCGGTGCTCGAAGTTGGTCAGCGTCGTCTGGACGAAGCCTGAGGCGAGGAGCTCGTCTCGCAGGGCGAGCCACATCTCGCACGCAGAATCGTTGCCGCGCATCCCGCCGATGAGCTCCTCGTCGTCGGCCCACTCGGTGTCGACGTCGACCGACAGCACGAGGTTGTAGAGGCAGATCTGGTCGAAGCCGAGGTCCCGGGCGAGGCGCACGTCCTCGAGGCTCCCTTCCAGGGAGCGGCCCGGCAGGTTGAAGAGGAGGTCCGCCGACACCGTCATGCCGCGCCCGTGGGCCCCGTCCACGACCCGCTGCACGCAGTCCACGTCGCCGAAGGCGTCACGGCCCATGCGCGCGAGCCACGCGCGGTCGAAGGTCTGGACTCCCAGGCTCAAGCGCCGGTGGCGGACCTCCATGCCGGACAAGGTGTCGAGCAGCGCGCCGTCGTGGATCTCGAAGTAGCGGGGCACTCCTTCCAGCGACACCTCGCAGCCCGAGAGGTCGAAGGTCGCCTCCAGGATGTCCGCGAGCCGCTGGAACTCCGCCGGAGGCGTCAGGTTCGCCGTGCCTCCGCCGAAGTAGACCGCGCCGACGCGCCGCGAGAGCAAGCCCGGACGTTGCGTGGCCGTTCGCGTCACCTCTTCGGCGACGGCCCTCACGACCTGCCGCACCCGATCGTTGTCGAAGGGCTCGTGAGGGAAGGTACAGAACCCGCAGCCACGGACCCTCGGGTTGCAGGCCGCGTGAGGCAGCACGCCGATCAGGAGCGGCCGGGTGTCGTCGATGAGCTCGTTCGAGAGCGGGGCGAAACCGGCGGCGGCGGGCAAGAGCACCGGCGCCATTGGATACCCCTGGAGCAGGCGGTGCCGTTGCGGGCGCTCCATCCTGCGGGAGAGCTCGTGACGAAGAGTGGCGCGCCGCTGCTCCGCCAGCTCGGCCTGGCGGGTTTGGGCGCTTCTCCAGTCACTCATGGACCCTCTCGCTCGGTGACCCAGCCGCATCCTACGCGAGTCGGGCCGGAGCCTTGCGAGTCGAGCCGGCCGGCTGCCATTGGAACGCCGTCGCCAGGTCGAAGCAACTCGTGTTGCCACCCACCGAACCCCGAGCTCGGCCCGGTGTGCAGGAGACCCGAACGAGGGCCGTCCGATGGTATAGGTTTCGTACCGCATGAAGTTCGTGAAAGAGCCGCTGCTCCATTTTCTGCTGATCGGCGCGAGCCTCTTCCTTCTCTACGGATGGAAGGGAGCGCCCGCGGCCGGGGCCTCGGGCGGACGCTCGGCGGGCTCGCCGGCGGAGCAGATCGTCGTCACTCGGGACGACCTCGAACGAATGAACGATCTGTTCGCGAGGACGTGGCAACGCCCGCCGACCGAGGATGAGCGCGAGAACCTCGTCGAGGACTTCGTCCGGAGCGAGATCTACTACCGCGAGGCCATCGCGATGGGCCTCGACCGCAACGACGACGTGCTGCGACGGCGGCTGCGGCTGAAGATGGAGTTCCTCTACGAGGACGTCTCTTCGTTGACGGAGCCCACCGATGGGGAGCTCGAGGCGTTCCTCGCCGCGCACCCGGAGAAGTACCGGGTCGAGCCGGGGGCCGCGTTCCGACAGGTCACCATCCGAACGGACGGAGCAGGAACGGATGCCGAGACCCGCGCGGAGCGAGCACGCGAGCGCCTGAACCACGGCGCCGACCCGGAGTCGGTGGGCGATCCGACCTTGCTGGAGCCACGGGTGGCACAGGCACCGCTCTCGGAGATCGACGAGCAGTTCGGCGAAGGATTCGGGCGCAAGCTCCTCGAGGTCGAGCCTGGCGCGTGGGCGGGGCCTGTCCGGTCCTCGTTCGGCCTGCATCTCGTGTGGGTGGAGGAGCGCCAGGAGGAGCGAATGCCGGAGCTTCGTCAGGTTCGCGAGGCGGTCGAGCGGGACTGGCTGATCGCGAAGCAGAAGGAGCTCAAGGACGCGGCGTACGCGAAGCTCCGGGGCCGCTACTCGGTGGTGGTCGAGCGTGCCGAGACCGTGGCCGGGCCGCTCACCGCTTCGGGGGCGCGCGCGGGGTGAGACGATGAGCGGCTCGCGACGCTTCCTGCTGGTGCTGCTGGTGCTGCTCGTGCTGGTCGGGACGCGCGCGACGGTCCACGCGCACGAGTCACAGCCCGGGATGCTCGACATCGAGCAGCTCGCCGGAGATCGCTTCGAGGTGCTGTGGCGGGCGCCGATCTACTTCGGTCAGCCGCATCCCGCCCACCCCGAGCTGCCCGCGTCCTGGACCACCGTCGCGCCGTCGACGGTGCGCGAGCTCGCCGACTCGCAGCTCTTCCGATCGATCGTGAGCGTGGGCCGCGCCGGACTCGATGGCGCCGTGATCCGGTTTCCGCGGCTCGAGAGCACCACCACGGACGTGTTCGTGCGGCTCGAGCGCCTCGACGGCACCTCCATGACGACGGTCGTCCGGCCGACCAAGCCCTGGGCCCAGCTCCGCGGCGAGCGCTCGTGGCGAGCCTCGGCCGCCGACTACCTCGGTCTCGGCTTCCATCACATCCTGCAGGGCGTCGACCATCTGCTCTTCGTCCTCGGCTTGCTGCTGATCGTCGAGGGCCGGATGACGCTCGTGAAGACGGTCACCGCGTTCACGGTGGCGCACAGCATCACCCTGGGGCTGGCGACACTTGGCTACGCGCGCGCTCCGCTGGCGCCGCTCAACGCGACGATCGCGCTCAGCATCCTCTTTCTCGGGCCGGAGATCGTCCGTCGCTGGCGGGGCGAGACCAGCGTGACGATCCGCTACC
Source organism: Deltaproteobacteria bacterium (assembly GCA_016713535.1). GTDB lineage: Bacteria > JADJOY01 > JADJOY01 > JADJOY01 > JADJOY01 > JADJOY01. Next base: position 35,624 of record JADJOY010000043.1, on the reverse strand, counting down.
CGTGGGTCGCGGCGTTCTCGTTCGGCTTGCTGCACGGCTTCGGCTTCGCGAGCGGTCTCTCCACGACCGGCATGCCGAGGGCCGAGCTGCCGCTGGCGCTGCTCTTCTTCAACGTCGGAGTCGAGGCGGGCCAGCTCGTGTTCGTGTTCCTCGCGCTGGCGTTGGCGAAGGCCTTCCGGGTGCTCGAGCTCCGATGGCCGCGCTGGGCCGAGCTACTGCCCGGATACACGGTGGGAAGCCTGGGAGCGTACTGGACGATCCAGCGCACCGTGATCCTGCTCGGTGTGCTGCGATGATCCGCCGCGCCTCCCGCCGATCAGCGGTGCTCCCGTTCGGGGCCGCGCTGCTGCTGGCGTCGCTCCCGATACCGACCTCCGCTCACGTCGAGCGCGGTCCGGCGACCGGCTTCCTCACCGGCCTCGAGCATCCCTGGTCGGGGCTCGATCATGTGCTGGCGATGATCGCCGTGGGGCTGTGGGGTGCCCAGCTCGGCAACCCGGCGATCTGGATCCTGCCCGTGACCTTCCCGATGGTCATGGCGATGGGGGCGATGATGGGCCTGCTCGGCATTTCTCTCCCGGGCGTCGAGCTCGGGATCGCCACGTCCGCGATCCTGCTGGGCGCCATGGTCGCCGGCGAGGTTCGCCCCAGGCTGGCCGTCGCCGCGGTACTGGTCGGTTTCTTCGCGATCTTCCACGGGCACGCACATGGTACCGAGCTGCCGCCCGGACAGAACGGGATGCTCTACAGCATGGGCTTCGTGATCGCCACCGGCTGCCTCCACGCGGTCGGCATCGCGATCGGCCTGCTGCACCGCTGGCCCGCGGGTCGCCTCGTCATGCGGGGTACCGGCGCGGTCATCGCGCTCATGGGCGTGAGGTTTCTGTGGAGGGCCCTCACGTGAGTCGACGAGCCCGAGCTGCTCGCGTGGCCATGGGTTCGCTGGCCGGCGCGGCGCTGCTAGTCGGTCATCCCGCTACCGCGGCGGCGCACCTGGTCACCACCGGCATGGGACCGGTCTACGACGGCGCCGGGCATCTCTTCCTGACGCCCGAGGATCTCGTGCCGGTGCTCGCGATCGCGCTCTTTGCGGGGCTGCGGGGACCGGCCGCGGGGCGGCGGGCGATGTTCCTGCTGCCGCCTGCGTGGCTCATGGGTGGGCTGATCGGATCCGTGCTTCGTGTCGGCGCACCGGCTTCGACGCCGGCTCTGTCGTTCCTGGTCCTCGGTGGTCTCGTGGCCTCGGACCTGCGCGCGCCGGTCGCGTGGGTGTCGGGTCTGGCGGTGATCGTCGGGCTGGTCCACGGATTCGGGAACGGCGCGGTGCTTCGCGACGGTGCCGGGACGCTCGGGCTGATCGGCATCGTGGCGATGTCGTACGTGGTCGTCACGCTCGTGGCGGCGTCCGTGGTATCGCTGCGGGTGCCGTGGATGCGGATCGCCGTGCGTGTGGCGGGAAGCTGGATCGCGGCGGTCGGGCTCTTGATGTTCGGCTGGGCGCTTCGATGAAGAAGAAGCGGTGGCGCTTCACAACCCCGGAGACGGGAAGAGGGGAGGGCGGGATGGGTCGAGTGTCGAGGTGGAGGATCGTCGTGCCGTGCGTGCTGGTCGCGCTGGTCGTGGGGAGCCCGCCGCCCGTGCGAGCCGAGGGGGTGAGCGACCCTTGCCTCGGCACCGCCGACGCGGCGGATCTCGCGAAGGTTCACCCCATCAAGCCGCCCTACTCGCCGTACGCGGGGCGGAGCTACCCCACGCGGCCCTACTTCGGTGACACCCACCTGCACACCGGGTTCTCGATGGACGCGGGCGCCTTCGGAGCGCGGCTCACGCCACGGGACGCCTACCGATTCGCGCGCGGCGAGGAGCTGCTCTCCAACACGGGCCAGCCGGTGAAGTTGTCGAGGCCGCTCGACTTCCTGGTGGTGGCCGACCACTCCGACGGTATGGGCTTCTTTCCGCTCCTGATGAGCGGGGACCCCGAGCTGCTCGGGACCGAGCAGGGGCGCCGCTGGTACGACCAGATCAAAGGAGGGCAGGGAGCGACCGCCGCGATCGACATCATCCGCAGCTTCGGCGCGGCCAAGCTGCCGGAGGGATTCCCGCTCCCCGGCACGCGTGCCTATCGCTCGGCCTGGCAGGAGACCATCAAGGCCGCCGAGGCCTACAACGATCCCGGCCGCTTCACCGCGTTCATCGGCTTCGAGTGGACCTCCAACACCGGCGGCAACAACCTGCACCGCAACATCCTGTTCCGTGAGGACGGCACCAAGGCGAGCCTCGTGGAGCCCTACACCACGCTCAAGCCGCTCGCGGCAGCGACAACCCCGAGGACCTGTGGAAGTGGATGGCCGCCACCGAGGAGAAGACCGGCAGCGAGGTTCTCGCCATCGCCCACAACGGCAACTAGGCAATGGGCTCATGTTCCCGACGGTCGAGGCGTTCGGAAAGAAGGTCGACCGCAAGTACGCGGAGACCCGCGCCAAGCGCGAGCGCCTCTACGAGGTGACCCAGATCAAGGGCGACGGCGAGACGCACCCCGTCCTCTCGCCCAACGACGAGTTCGCCAGCTTCGAGCGCTGGGACAAGGGCAACCTCGACGGCAGCGTGGCGAAGACCAAGGACATGCTGGAGTTCGAGTACGCGCGCTCGGCGTTCGAGAACGGGCTCGTGCTGGAGCAGAAGCTGGGCATCAATCCGTACAAGTTCGGCCTCATCGGCTCGAGCGACGCGCACACCGGTCTCGCCGCGATGGAAGAGGACAACTTCTTCGGCAAGACCGCCCCGCAGGAGCCGAGCCCCGAGCGCCTGACCAAGACCTTCGTCAAGGACCCCCGGACCGGCATCACCATCATGGACTGGGAGGTCGGTGCCTCCGGGTGGGCCGCCGTGTGGGCCGCCGACAACACCCGCCAGGCGATCTTCGACGCCATGCAGCGCCGCGAGACCTACGCCACCACCGGCACGCGCTTGGTGGTGCGCTTCTTCGGTGGGTGGGACTTCGATGCGGCGGATGCCACCAATCGCATGCCCGCGTCGATCGGCTACGCGAAGGGCGTCCCCATGGGCGGTGATCTGCGCTCGGCGGAGAAGGGCAAGGCGCCCAGCTTCATCGCGGCGGCGCTCAAGGATCCGATCGGCGCGAACCTGGATCGGATCCAGATCATCAAGGGCTGGGTCGACGAGGACGGCAAGACCCAGGAGCGCATCTACGACGTGGCGGTCTCGGGCGGGCGCACCATCGATGCGGACGGCCGATGCAAGACCGCGGTGGGCAGCACCGTCGACGTGGAGAACGCGACCTGGACCAACACCATCGGCGCGCCCGAGCTCATCACGGTGTGGAAGGACCCCGACTTCGACGCCAGGCAGCGCGCGTTCTACTACGTGCGCGTCCTCGAGATCCCGACACCGCGCTGGACGGCGTACGACGCCAAGCGCTTCGGCATCACGCCCGTGCCGGGCACCACCATGACGCTCCAGGAGCGGGCTTACACCTCGCCGATCTGGTACACGCCGGCGTCGTGACGCTCGCCAGGCGAATCCGCGGCGGACCGGCCGTGCGGGGCGGCGTCGCCGAGCGATCTTGACGCCTGGCGGCCGGGGCGGCGCGAGTGCACGCCGCCTCGGCTCACTCGCCCCGTCGGCACACCGAGCAACGCTCCCGGGCGGTGCCGGGCCAACGAAGTGAGCAGCATTCGATCCGCGTTGCGCCCGTGCGCGCCTACGTCCCGGCCTGCCGCCCGACGGCGGCAGGCGTCGCCCGGCTCGCTAGCCATCGAGAGCGCGTGCTCGCGCGCTTTCGCTTGAGCGCCCCGCTCGCGCCGGTTCATAGTGCGCGCCCATGCCGGACTTCGACGCGAACGACTCGAGACGGTCCGATCGTCTGCTGATCGTCACCAACGCGGTCCGGATCGGGCTCGGGCTCGCGTTGCTCGCGCTGGCCGCGCTCGCCCTGGCGCGGGTCGCAGGGTGGCCGAGGCTGCGCGAGGCGCTGCTCACGGGGCAGATCCGCGAGCTCGAGCCCGCGCGAATCCAGGGGCCGCTGCTCCGGACCGGGCAAGGCGGCGCCGATCGAGTGTACGTGCTGAGCCTTCAGTCGGAGTCGCTCCTGGAGGTGAAGCTCCGCGCTGGTGGTCACGACCGGCGGCGCGACCTGCTCCACGTCGACCTTCGGGCGCTCGACCCGGCGAGCGCGACGGTGGCCTGGAAGAGACGCCTTCGCACGTTCGAGGACCGCGCCAGCGACGGCGTCGACCTGCGTCAGATCGAGATCCTCGGCGCCGACGGCGGCACGCTGTGGCTCAACCTCCTCGGCCCGCTCGCGCTCTCGCTCGCCGACGGCGCGACCCTCGCCGACGGCGCGCGGATCGACGCCGTGAATCCCGCGATGGCCGGCAAGCGCGTGCCCGACGCGGGCTACGTGGCCTTCGGCGCGCATGGTCTACAGCTCACGCTTTCCGACGCGACCCAGTGGCGGATCGACGGTGAGGATTTCGGCGCAGCCCCGCGCGACACGCCAGCGCGCGACCCCGCGCGGATCCAGGCGCCTGCCGAGCGCCAGCAGACCGCCCGGTTCCAGGTCCGCGGGCTGCCGATCGGCGATCGCTGGCTCGGTGTGCTGACCGACGCGGAGGCGGGTGATCTGCAGCGCGAGCCGACGCTGGGCGGACGTCGCCCGGAGGAGCTGTCCGCGCTCGCGCGTCACATCCTCGCGTCCACCCACCTGCCACAGCCGCTGAGCGCGGCGCCGCAGGCGTATCGACTGTGGAGCGCGCGGGTCACGCAGGTCTCCGCCGCGCCGCCCGACTGGCCGCCCGAGCTGCCCGACAACTGGGGCACGCAGTCTCGGTACAGCGACTACCAACCGTTGACCGAGGCACCGTCCTTCCTCCAGGCCGGGCTGCTCGCCGCCGCGACGCGGTCGGCGCAGGCACTCTGGTACAGGGGGCCCGACAGCGTCCTCGTGCTGCACCACGAGACGCTGGGCGCAGCCGGACGCCTCGCGCTCGCGCGGGTGGCCGGCCCCGGCGGCCGCGTGGTCTGGAACGCGCCGCTACCGCTCATCGAGCTGCACACGGTGTTGCCGGATGGCACGGCCCTGATCGTGGCGGGTAGGGGACTGCCAACGGAGGAGCCGGGAGCAGCGGGCGCTCGCACCGACGAGGGACCGGCGCCCGAGCCACACGAGAGGCTGGTGCGGGTCGCGCTCTCGGATGGCGGGCTCGCGACCTTCGACCTCACCGAGGCGAGCCTGCGCGACGACGGCGCCGATTGAAGAGACCGGGGCCGCGTGCGCCAGCCGCGACGTCTCGGTCATCCGCGGAGCGGAACAGGGCGGCAAACCAGGTGGCGTCCGGCATAGAATCGGCGCCCTGCCGAGTCCGGCACGGGCGGGACGATCGAGTCAGCCTTCGGGGGAGAGAGCGTCGATGAGAAAGACACACGTGAACGTGCTGCTGGGCCTGCTCTTCACGCTAGGCCTGAGCGCCTGCGGCTGCTCCGGTTCGAGCGGCGGCGCGCCGTCGGGCCGCACGTTCGCGATCAAGGCCGGCACGACCGCCACCACGGACATGGTCGCGGCGATGGTGCAAGCGGCGCCAGGCGACGTGATCCGGTTCGAGTGCGGCTACTTCGACCTGAGCACGACGCTGCAGATCATCAACACCGAGGACGTGCGAATCGAGGGCTGCGGTCGTGACCAGACCGTGCTGTCCTTTCGCACGGCGAACTCGGCGCAGGGCCTCCTCATCGTCAACGTCCACGGCATCACGATCCAGGATCTCACCGTGCTCGACGCGGGCGGCAACGGCATCGAGATGCGCGGGGTCGATCACGGCACGCTCAGGCGCGTGCGCGCGATGTGGTCCTCGGGCGGCGGACGCGCGAGCGCCGATCCGATCACGGCCGCCAACTACGCCGAGGACGGCTACCGGCGGCTCAACGTGCCGTGTACCCAGCCGTCCATGAAGAAGCCCGGCACGCCCGGCGCCGAACCCTCGCCCGACTACGCCATGGACCCGAACAACGGGCGCTATGCGATCTACCCGGTGCTCTCGAAGGACATCCTGATCGAGGACTCGGAAGGCATCGGCGCTTCGGACGCGGGGATCTACGTCGGCCAGAGCAACAACGCGATCATGCGCCGCAACCGCGCCGTCTATAACCCGTTCGGCTTCGAGATCGAGAACGTGCAGGCCGGCGAATACGACGGCAACCTCGCCGAGTGCAACACCGGCGGCATGCTGGTCTACGACCTCGACGGCCTCACCCAGTACGGCGAGCGCACCCGCGTGCACGGCAACGTCATCCGCAACAACAACAGCTACAACGTCGCGACGCACCCGGGCCTGGTGCGGCTGGTGCCGGCCGGTACGGGCATCATCACGCTCGGCTACGACCGCATCGACGTCTTCGACAACGAGTTCCGCGACAACAACACCGTCGGCTTCCTGCACATGTCGTACGCGCTCTTCCCGACGAGCGACCAGCCCACGGACATGCGCCTCGACGGCTACACCGAGGGCGTGCACCTCTTCAAGAACCGCTTCTTCAACAACGGCAACCAGCCCGCGATGCCGACGCTCGAGGACCTGTCCAACGGCGAGATCCTCAAGGCGTTCCCGCTGCTGATGGCGATCAAGAACCTGGCGGGCTGCGGCAAGCCGGAGAACGCCGGCGTGTGCCCGAGCGGCGGCGGGCTGCGCGGCGGCCACATCCTGTGGGATGGCCTACTCGACGACTACGACCCGAACTGTCCGTACCCGGTGGATGCTTCGGGTAATCCGCTTCCGGTGAACGAGCTCGGGAGGCCGATCCAGGGCAATCAGAACCCGAACCCCGCGTGCCACTACAACGCCTACAAGTTCGACACCACGCAGGAGGGTGCGTCGCGCATCGAGCCCGATTGGGCGCCGTCGTGCATCGACGAGGACAACGAGCTGTCGAGTGACAGCGTGCCGTTCGCGAACTTCCACGGGCTCGAGGGGCTCGAGTGGCTGATCGAGTCCGAGGTCGATCCCGCCCGGCCCGAGACCGTGACCGCCGCGCTCGCGAGGGTGGGGACCAAGGCGGCGCCGAAGTTCGCGTCGGACCTCGACGTCACGCCGCACCGCTGTGTCGCGCAGTACGGCGAGAACCTGCCGCTCTTGCCCAAGGTGACGATTCCGCCTTTCGAGCGCAGCGGCGAGTACGACCCGGCGCCCACCGCGTCCGAGGTCGCGAAGCTCTGCAGCGCCGCGGTGCCGGAGGGGCAGGCGAACTTCGCGGCGGCACCGGTCGACTGCCCCACGCTCGACCAGTACCACCTGTTCGCCGACCCGGAGGATCCGCGCAGCGCGCCCAACGGCGGCCAGCCGTTCGTGCTCACCACCAAGCTCTTCTCCGACTACTCGGTGAAATACCGCGTCGCCTACCTGCCTCCCGGGACGCAGGCGAGCTACAGCGACAAGGCGAGCAACGGCGTCGACGCGACGCTGGTCTTCCCGGTCGGCACAATCCTCGCGAAGACGTTCGCGTTCGCCGACGAGACGAAGAGCGCCGAGACCCCGCTCGAGACCCGGGTACTGATCAAACGCGTCACCTCCAAGGGCCAGGTGCACTGGGACGGCGCCGCGTACGTGTGGGGCACCGACCCCGCCACCGGCAAGCGCGTGGCGACGCTGGCACTCGGCGGCGGCTCGGCCACGCCGTCGTGGGACTACCACGACGTGGACTCGGGCCTGCGCCACGCCGGTAGCACCCAGCAATACGTGATCCCGAGCCGCGCGCAGTGCCTCACCTGTCACTCGGCCCAGAACAAGGAGCCGGGGGCCTCACCGATCGGCCCCAAGGTGCGGTTCCTGAACCGGCCCTACGGTGCCGAGTCGGGCTTCGAGAGTGCCCAGCGCTCGCCAGCGGTGCTCGGCCGGAACCAGCTCGACTACTGGTGCAAGCAGGGCTTGCTGAGCGGCTGTCCCGCGGACCTCGGCGTCGACGCGACCACTCAGCTCGCGACCCGCCTCGAGCGCGTTCCGGTGTTCAACAAGCCGGGTGACTCGGGTTTCCCCGCCGACTCGCCGCAGGACATCGAGGCCCGCGCGCGGGCGTACCTCGAGGTGAACTGCGAGCACTGCCACAGCCCCGGCGGATTCGCCGCCAGCACCGGGCTCTACCTCGACTCGTTCCGCCCCATCGATGGTAGCTTCGGCATCTGCAAGCAGCCCACCGCCGCCGGCCAGGAGGGTAGCGGCGGGCTCACCTACGACATCCAGCCCGGCGCCGCGCACAAGTCGATCCTCGAGTTCCGCACCGGCCCCGACGCCACGACACCCGGCGCCATCATGCCGCCGCTCGCGCGCAGCGTCGTCCACGACGAAGGCCACGAGCTGATCGAGCGCTGGATCGACGAGGTCGTGACCGCGGACGAAGCGCGCTACCCGGGCTCCACGAGCTGCGCGGGGAAGTGATCGGGAGGGTGCGTGGCCCGACCAGGCTCGGGGCGGTGACTCGGTGTGTCGGAGCGAGCGCACCGCGAGGTCGCCGCCGCTTTCGATCGAGACGAGCCGGCCGTCCGGGCTCCGGTCGAGATGTTCGGTGGGGTCGGAGGCCGGTGGACGGGCGCATCGGACTCAGACCCGAGCCACGCCCGTGTGGCAGTGGAGGGTTGTATTAGAACTTGATTCGGAATTAGATTCTAATTCATGGCGCACTCACAGCCCTGGACGCACCCGGCGGGCCGTCCGAAGCAGGCACGGAGCCAGCAGACACTGGCGCGCCTGCTCGATGCCGCCGAGGCCCTGATCTCTGACCGGGGCATCGCGTCCGTGTCCGTCGCGGACGTCGTCGAGGCGGCCCGGTCGTCCGTCGGGGAGCTTCTACGGCCGGTTCCGCGACAAGGACGAGATGCTTCGCGTGCTCCACCGCCGGAGGCTGAGCGCCGTGCGGGGGGCGATCGGGCTCGCGGCCGACGCAGACGCGGCCACGACGAGGCCGCTGCGAGAGCGGGTGGAGGCGGTGATGACCCACCTGGTCGCCTACTACGCCGCCGACCGACGCCTCATCGCCGCCTTCGTCGCGCACGCCGCGTCCCACCCCTCCGGCTGGGCCGACGCGATCGCGTTCCACCGTGACGTCGCCCGTGCCCTCGCGCGTCTCGTCGCGTCCGGTCCGGACGGCTTCGACGCGTCGAGCGCCGGACGCGCGGCCGAGCTCGCGGTGCACGTGGTGCTCGCGTTCCTCGACCACGACGTGCTGTACGGCGACACGCCTGGCGTGGCGTCCCCGTTCGCCGGCGAGGAGCTCGCGGAGCAGCTCACCCGGATGGTCGTCGCGTACCTCCGAGGCGAGACGGGGGACGCGTGAGCCCGTACAGCGACGCGGTTTGCATCGTCACGGGAGGAGCGTCCGGGATCGGCCGCGCGCTCGGCGCTGCCCTGGATCGCCGCGGCGCGCGCGTCACGCTCGCGGACCGCGACGTCGACGGTCTCGCGCGGGTCGGCGCAGCGCTACACGGAATCACGACGGCCCGGGTCGACGTGACGGATCGCGGTGCGGTCGAACGGCTGGTGCAGGATGTCGTGGAGCGCGAGGGGCGCATCGACTACCTGTTCAACAACGCCGGGATCGGCATCGGCGGTGAGGTACGCGACCATACCGACGACGACTGGCGGCGCGTCATCGACGTGAACCTCCATGGGATCGTCCACGGTGTCGCCGCCGCCTACCCGGTCATGGTCGCGCAGGGTCACGGCCACATCGTGAACACAGGCTCGGTGGCCGGGCTGATTCCGTTGCCGGGCGAGGCTTCGTACGTCGCGAGCAAGTATGCGGTGGTCGGTCTGTCTCGCACCCTGCGCGCGGAGGCGGCGGGTCTCGGCGTCCGGGTGAGCGTCGTCTGTCCCGGCAAGATCGAGACCTCGATCTGGCAGACCAGCCGGATCGTCGGTTTCGAACGCGGCGCGGTTCTCGACCTCCTGCCCCCGGGGATCACTCCGGAGCGCTGCGCCGAGATCGTGCTGCGTGGCGTCGCGCGCAACCGCGCGGTGATCGTCGTCACACGCACCGCGCGGGCGCTGTGGATGCTCGAGCGCCTGAGCCCGTCGCTCGTCGACTGGGCGGCGCGGCGTTACATGGCGCGCATGCGCCGACACCGACTCTGAGCGATGGCCAGCTTCGCCTCGATGCTGGGATGGCGAGAGCCCGACGCCGGCGCACACGACCGGAGGGCGGCGCTCCGACGGCACTTCCACTGGCTCGCCGAGCGTCGCGGCGTGCAGCCCTGGTTCGACCGGTTCGAGTCGCACCGGATCGTCCGAGAGGGGCCACATCTCCACCTCGACGTCCTCGAGCGCGCTCCGGATGCCCCGGTCGTGGTGTTCGCGCCCGGTACGAACGCCTACGGGCTGCTCTACGGTCCGTTCCTGGTGGGGCTCTCGGAGCGCGGCTTCAACGTCGTCGCCTACGACCCGCGCGGGCACGGGCAGAGCGGCGGGGCGCGAGGGAGCTACACGGTCGGCGAGCTCGTGGCGGACCTGTGGGCGGTGGTGCGGTGGGCGAGCGACCGCTGGCCCGGGCCGATCCACGTCGCGGGCTCGAGCCAGGGCGGCATCGCGGCCTTCTATCTGGCGGCCGAGCCAGGCGCGAGCCGGCACGTCGCGAGCGTGATCTGCCACAACCTCGCGGACCTCGCGGATCCCGCGAGCGCGTGCCTCACGCGCGCACCGTTCATGGCGCGGCTCGCGCGGCCGGCGATCGCCGCCACGGCGCGGCTGTGGCCGGGGCTGCCGGTGCCGATGGCGGCGTACCTCGACCTGCGCCGCGAGCCGGTGCAAGGGTTCGGCAGCGCCGCCGAGGTGATGAGGATCGATCCGCTCACGGTGCCGTTCGTACGCCTCCGGACCCTCGCGTCCCTCGCCATGGCTCCGCTGCCCCGATCGATCGAGGAGGTCCGCGTGCCGGTACTGGTGCTGCAAGCCGGTGCGGACACGATCTTCCCGACCGACTACGTGCGCTCGCTCTACGACCGACTGCGCTGCGAGAAGGAGCTCGCCTTGTATCCCGGGCTGCCGCACTACCTCATCGTCGATCATGTCGACGCCGTCGTGCCCGACGTCGCCGCGTGGATCGAGCGCACGTCCGTCCGGCGGAGCGCGGGGGCCGCGTGAGACTCGATCGTCTCGACGCGCGAGCGCTCCGGGACGGGCTCTCGCGCGGCGAGTTTTCCTCGGAGGAGGTCGTGCGCTCGCTCATCGCGCGCGCCGACGAGACCGAGCCACGGGTGAACGGCTTCACGGTGCGCCTCCGCGACGAGGCGCTCGCCGAGGCGCGGCGCGCCGATCGCGATCGTGCCCGGCAGGGAGTGCGCGGCCCTCTCCACGGTCTGCCGATCACCGTGAAGGACAACGTCGACGTCGCTGGCCTGCCCAGCACGATGGGCTTCGCGCATCTCCGTTCTCATCGCGCGGGGCGGGACGCCGCCATCGTCGAGGCGGTGCGGGCGGCGGGCGCGGTGGTGCTCGGCAAGTCGAACGTGCCCCAGGCGCTCGTTCCCATGGACTGTTCGAACCGCCCGTTCGGACGGACGCACAATCCGTGGAGCGGGGCGCACGTGACCGGCGGCTCGAGCGGGGGCGAAGCGGCGCTGCTCGCGAGCGGCGCGAGCGTGCTCGGGCTCGGCACCGACCTCGGCGGGTCGATCCGCTTCCCCGCGGCCTTCTGCGGGGTGGCGGGCCTGAAGCCAACCCTCGACCGCTGGCCGAACCGGGGCCTGCGCTCGCCGCTGCGCGGTCAGGAGATCGTGCGCGCCCAGGTCGGGCCGATGGCCCGCTCGGCCCGCGACCTGGCGCTCTTCTTCGAGGCCGTCTCGGCCGGGCGCCTGGCGGGCCTCGATGCACGCGTGGCCCCGCTCGATGCGGTGCCGCACGAGGGAATCGACGTCGCGGCGCTTCGCATCGGCTGGTGCGGCGAGGATGGCTTCTTCCCGCCCGCGCCCGCGATGCGCCGCGCGGTCCACGAGGCGCGCGACAGCCTCGTGGCGCTCGGTGCCGAGCTCGTCGAGGTGACCCTGCCGGATCAGGCGGAGATCGTGGCCTGCTACCTGGCGGGCACGAGCAGTGACGGTATGCGGACGCTGAAGGAGGCCTTCGCGGGCGAGCCGCCGGTGCCAGCGTTACGGACGCTGTGGGCCGCGGGCAGCGTGCCGCGCTGGGCGAGACGGGCGGTGGCGTGGGGGCTCGACGGGGCCGGCGAGGAACGCCTCGCGTGGATCGTTCGCTCGACCGGCGAGCGCCGCGCGGCCGCGCTGTGGCGGCTTGCCGACGAGCGCACGCGGCGCGTGGCGGCCGAGATCGACTGGTGGAGAGACGAGCGCCTGGACGCCCTGATTCTGCCTGCGTCGGCCTCGCCGGCGGTACCCATCGGCATGGACCATGACTTCTCTCTCATCTTCTCCTACTTCGGACGCTTCAACCTGACCGGGTTCCCCGGCGGCGTGGTGCCGGCGACCCGGGTGCGCGCCAGCGAGGCGCACCTTCCTCTCGACGGTGACCGGTTCGAGCGGCGCGCGGCGGCGGTCGCGGCCCGCAGCGCCGGGCTGCCGGTCGCGGTGCAGGTCGTCGGTCGTCCGTGGCACGAGTCCGTCGTGCTCGCGGTGCTGGTCGCCATCGAGGAGGCGGCGCACGCGCGAGGCGAGGCGCCTCGCGTGCCCGTCGACCCGTTCGTTCTCCAGGGATGATCGCGAGGCACCCCGAGCGTCGGACCGTGCTGCTGGTCTACCGCGCCGAGCACCGCGACCTCCTCGGCACCACCGGCGTTTGCATACGCACCGCGCGCCGGTGTCCGGTGCCAGCGCGTGCGCGCACGTTGCTCACGGCGGATGCCGGCATTCGCGCGCCCGAGCGGAGCCGGGTGCGCTCACTTCGGGCCGCTTCGCAGCCAGTCCCCGAGGAGAACCTGGAGGCCACTCGCGCAGCTGGGACGCTCGCCACCAAGGCGATTCCCAGCGCGCCTGCAGGGATCACCGTGCCCACTGAGCAGCGGCCACCGTCGCTCTGTTGTCGGCGGGGCGCGGCGGCTGGGAGCGTGGTGCTCAGCGCGGAAAAGCCGCGGGGAACCGAGCGGCACTGGCGCCGTTCATCGCCAGTGAAGGAGTGCGGCCAGCGCCGCCCCGGAGACCGCGTCGCTGTGGTCCTGCCCCTTCACCCGAGGCGAAGGCCCACCCTCGCGCAGCGAACGGGAGAAGCTGGCGTACACCGCTAGCGGGTCATCCGGCGGAAAGCCTCGCCGCGCTTCCCGCATCGAATAGCCCAGAGCGCCCATCCTCAGGACCAGTGCGTCGCAGGCTCTGCGCTCGGTGCTGAACGGGGCCGTGGCGCCTTCGGGAGGTCCAGATCGATCGCGATGCTCTCGATCAGGTCGACTCCCAAGAGGGCCGCGATCTCGGCGTCCCGGCTCGTGCCGGCGTTCGGTATCGAATTCGCTCGTCCTTCACGTGTCGTCATGGGGACGAGTCTAGCCGACGGCGTCGGTCGCTGCGTTCGTCGACCCGAGAAGGGCGGACGGTCAGCTCACGGTGACTTCCCGCGAACCGCTCGGGATGATTGCGAAACCCCTACCTGTGCCGACGCAGAAAAGCCGCCGGGAGAGGATCCCGACGGCCTACGTCTCGTCTGGGGTGAGTGACCGGGTTCGAACCGGCGACCTCCAGGGCCACAACCTGGCGCTCTAACCGACTGAGCTACACCCACCATGCGCTCGCCTTGCGGGCGCGGTCGGCTTAGATAACACAGTCGCTCGCAGGGAGGTAGACCGCGCGGGCCGGCTCGGCGGCCGCGGCGCCCGCGGGTTCGCGGGCGGCAATCGGTCGCTCGCCGATGCGACGCGGTCGCTCGCCGGCGCTCGGTCATTGTGGACCGAGCGAGATTAGGGAACTACCATCGGTTGTCGGGGAGATGCCGACATCGCCACGTCCGAAGCGCCGCCAGGTCCGCGCGAGCTTGCCGTCCACGTCGAGCTGCTCGAGCTGGCGTGTACGGCCGACGAGCAGCAGATCGTCCAGCGCGGCATCGACCTCGCCGTGGAGCTGACTGATAGCGAGATCGGCTACCTGCACTTCGTCAACGACGACCAGTCGACGATCGAGCTGGTGACCTGGTCCCGCAGCACCTTGCAGTACTGCACCGCGGTCTTCGATCGCCACTACCCGATCGACGCGGCAGGGGTGTGGGCGGACACGGCGCGCCTCGGCGTGCCGGTGATCCACAACGACTACCCCTCGCTCCCCGACCGGCGCGGCTACCCCGCGGGTCACGCGCACCTGGTCCGGCATCTCGGCGTGCCGGTGATGGTGAACGGTCAGAGCCGGATGCTGATGGGGGTGGGGAACAAGGAGGCGCCGTACGGGCCGGACGACGCGCAGATGATCGAGCGCGTAGCGAGGCGGGTGTGGAGCCTCGTGGAGCGCCGCCGCGCGCTCGACGCGCTGACGCGCGCGGAGGCGCGAGCGCGCGACCTCCAGCATGTCGCGTCGGTGGCGGGCTGGTCGTGGGACCCGGGCGCGGGCCGCTTCCGGCTCGACGAGGTCGCGCGCGCGATGCTCGGCTGGAGGAAGGATCGCCGGTTGCCATCGACGCTGGACGAGTTCCTCGAGCTGGTCGATCCGGCTTGCCACGCGGCGGTGCGCGGGATGCTCGACTCGTCCTCGCCACGCCGCGAGCTTCGCTGCGAGCTCGAGATGGTGCGCGGGGACGGCTCGCGTTTCCGGGCCGTCCTGCGCGGCCGCCCGATCCCACGCCCGCGCGGCCGCGAGCCCGTCTTCGAGGGCGTGCTCCAGGACCTCACGGATCAGCAGGAGTTCGAGAAGCTCAGGCACCTCGCCTTCCACGACGGGCTCACGGGGCTCTCGAACCGCGAGCACCTGGTCGAGCGGCTCGAGCGGCTGCGTCACGATGGGCGCCGTCACTCGGACGAGCTGGTGGCGGTCCACTTCATCGATCTCGATCTCTTCAAGGGCGTCAACGACACCCTCGGCCATCAGGCGGGCGACGAGGTCCTCAAGATCGTCGCCGAGCGGCTGGTGCAGACCACGCGCCGCGAGGACCTCACGGTGCGCATGGGCGGCGACGAGTTCGTGGTGATCCAGTTCGGGGTGCGCGCGCGAGGCGAGGCGCTCGCGCTGGGTCGCAAGCTGATCGACGCGGTCCGGCGCCCGATCCAGCTCGAGGCGCAGGTGGTCCAGGTGGGCGCCAGCGTGGGGATCGCGCTCGGTCGCACGCCGCTCCACGACGTCGCCGCGCTGCTCGCCGCGGCGGACGCCGCGCTCTACCAGAGCAAGGCCGCCGGCGGGAACGTCGCGACCGTCGACGACGACCGCGAGATCACCGCCGAGATCCGCCGTCCGAGCTGATCGGCGGGCGGCGCTGCCGAGCCGCGAGCAAGTCGCCGGCTGGTCCCGACGGGCCAGTCGCTGGTCCCTGCGTCCCACGTCACAAAATCCATGCGTGGGGCCATTTTTCCCGCTGTGCGCCGGAGCTAGAGTGCGCGCCGCCCTTCACGTTCCTGGCCCGGGACGTGCTTGGGCGTCACACCGCTCGTTTGGCTCGACCCATCGCTCGCGCGTGCAGCCCGCGAGGTCGGCACGCCAGGAAAGCCCAGGTTCCCCGCCATGATCACCCGCGACGAAGCGAAGCTCTTGCGCCTCAAGCTGGAGCGCCTCTCCCAGAACCTGTGGTGGGCGTGGCATCCCGAGGTGATCCAGGTGTTCCGCCAGCTCGACCCCGATCTGTGGCGGCGGTGTGATCACAACCCGGTCGCGATGCTGCGCAGCATGAGCGACGCGCTCATCATCGAGCGCTCCCACGACCTCGAGCTGAACGCGCGCATCGAGGGTGCCTACCGCAGCCTCGAGACCTACCTGACCGACACCCGCACCTGGGCGATCGCGCATGCCGGTGCCTTGCTGGCGCGCCCGGTCGCGTACTTCTCGGCGGAGTTCGGCCTGCACGAGTCGCTACCGCTCTACTCGGGTGGTCTGGGAGTGCTCGCCGGCGATCACATCAAGAGCGCGTCGGATCTCGGCCTCCCGCTGGTGGGTGTGAGCCTTCTCTATCGCGAGGGCTACTTCCGGCAGTGGATCGATCGCTCGGGGTACCAGCGCGAGACCTACGCGAACTTCGACTCGGCGGTGCAGCCGGTCCGCGAGGCGATCGGCAAGGACGGCCGCAAGGTCACGATCGAGGTGCCGGTCGGCTCGAACGGCTCGGTGATCCGCGCCCGCGTGTGGCGCGTCGACGTCGGCCGCGCGAGCCTGGTGCTGCTCGACCCGCACGTCCCCGAGAACGACGAGCGCGACCGCGCGGTGGGCACGCGGCTCTACGGCGGCGACCGCGAGACCCGCATCCGTCAGGAGATCCTCCTCGGCGTCGGCGGCGTGATCGCGCTCAAGGCGCTCGGCATCGTGCCGGGGGTGGTTCACCTCAACGAAGGCCACAGCGCGTTCGCGGTCCTCGAGCTGGCGCGGCAGCGCATGCACGAGGACGGCATGAGCTTCGCCGATGCCATGCGCGAGGTACGCCAGAAGGTGGTGTTCACCACCCACACGCCGGTGGAAGCGGGGCATGACCGCTTCGAGCCGGACCAGGTGGAGGCCCACCTCGTCGGCCTGCGCGAGAGCCTCGGTCTCAGCCGCGAGGGGTTCATGTCGCTTGGTCGCGTCAACCCGCAGGACGCCGGCGAGCCGTTCTGCATGACGGTGCTCGCGCTCAAGTGCGCCACCAAGTCGAACGGCGTGAGCGCGCTCCACGGACGCGTCACGCGGCGCATGTGGCACTCGCTGTGGCCGCACCACGGCGAGCAGGAGGTGCCGATCGGCCACGTCACCAACGGCGTGCACGTGCCCACCTGGCTCGCGCCCGAGATGCGGGTCCTCTACGACCGCCACCTGCGCGCCAACTGGCCGGTGCACCTGGCGCACCCCGAGACGTGGATGGGGATCGACGAGGTGCCCGACATCGAGCTCTGGGGGACGCTCCAGATCCTCAAGTCGAAGCTGGTGCGCTTCGTGCGGCGGCGGCTCGTCCAGCAAGGCGAGCACGCCGACGGGCTGGATCCGGACGTGGCGACGATGGTGGCGGACGCGTTCGATCCCAACGTGCTCACGATCGGCTTCGCGCGCCGCTTCGCGCAGTACAAGCGCGCCACGCTGATCCTGCGTGATCGCGAGCGGCTCAAGCGGATCCTGACCAACTCGTCGCGCCCGGTGCAGATCATCTTCGCCGGCAAGGCGCACCCGCACGACGAGATCGGCAAGGGCCTGATCCGCGAGATCCGCCACGCGATGTCGGACCCGGCGTTCCAGGGCCGCCTCGCCTTCATCGACGATTTCGACATCAACGTCGCGCGGCACCTGGTGCAGGGCGTGGACGTGTGGCTCAACACTCCGACGCGCCCGCTGGAGGCGAGCGGCACCAGCGGCCAGAAGGTGCTGCTCAACGGCGGCCGCAACTTCTCGATCCTCGACGGCTGGTTCCCCGAGGGCTACGACGGCCAGAACGGCTTCGCGATCGGCTCGGGCGAGGTGCACGTCTCCTCGCAGGTGCAAGAGGAGCGCGACGCCGCGGACCTGATGCGGGTGCTCGAGGAAGAGATCGTGCCGCTCTTCTACGAGCGTGACTCGTGGGGGCTGCCGGTGCGCTGGCTGGCGCGGGTCAAGCGCGCGGTGCGCACCCTCGGGTGGCGCTTCAACACCGACCGCATGGTGATGGACTACGTGACGCACTGTTACCTGCCGGCCGCCGGCGCGTGGTCGTGTGAGGTGGATCCGCACTGAGTTTTTCGGGGTCTTCGTCAAGACCCCGCCCCGTCCGGAGTGAATCCGGACGGGGCCCCACCCCAAAGGCCGCCGCGAAAGCGGCGCGCGCCTCGGGCGCGTGCACATCGCCGAGTCTGGTCGTGCACGGATCCGGACCGTGATCGTTCTCGGTCCCTGGCGGCCCGACGTGAATTCGTGCGGGGCCCACTCGAGGTGGCTTCGCTGCGCTCGCCGGCGTCGCGCTGGGGCTGTGAATCTTCCCATCTGGCTTGCTCACGGAAGCCGCGTGGCTGGCGACAGGGGATGGAACGCCCGTCGCTACGGTGGTTTTTCGTAGCTCGGGGGGCTCCGTCCCCCCGTAGGAGGGGCGCGTCGCGCGCCCGGCGATACGCGACGGCGCGACACCTGGCCCTTCGCTGATCACGGTAGGTCGAGGCTCGGTCGTGCCTCATCCCGGCGGCCCGGCTCGGATCACCGCGGGCACGTCCGCTCTTGCGCTGATCACGCCTCGGGGACGCCGATCGCTTCCTCGACGAGGCCCACCGCCACGTAGCTCACTGCGGCGATCGCCAGGGACAGCGCGACGAACGTCCACCTCCGCTGGCACAGCCGGTGCGGTGGCACCATCGCGATCCCCCATACCGCGAGCGGCACCACCTTGATCGCGAGGTCGAACCAGTTCCGGCTCGGGATCGGGCGGTGATGGTGGATCGCGAGGAGCAGGCCGGTCCCCACGGCCACCGCGCCGAGCGCCCACGGCCACCACGGCGCTCGCTTCCCGTCCGCTCGTCCGGCGCGCCATCCGATCAGCGACAGCATCGTGACCACGAATGGGATCAAGAGACCACCGAGGACGACGTGCATGGGCGCGCGCGGACGGTGTCGCAGGAGGGGCGGCGACGATACACGGCGGATCGGGCGCGCGCACGCCTTCAGGGGACGGCCGATTTCGCGTGCGCGCCTGCTAGGCTTCGGAACGCGCGCCGCGGCGACGGTCGGCGGCGCCTCGAGCGGCGCCGCGCCTGCGCGGGCTGCAGTACGGAGGAGGACGCGATGCGGGTCGCGATCACCGGAGCCACGGGGTTCGTCGGACGAGCGCTGTCGCGGGCGCTCGACGAGCGAGGAGACGAGGTCGTCGCGTTCACGCGAGATCCCGAGGCGGCCGCCGACCGCCTCGAGCCCGAGGCGGTGGCGGTGCGGTGGGATCCCGACGACGTCGTGGCCATCGCATCGAGCCTCGCGGGCGTCGACGCGGTGGTGAATCTCGCCGGCGAGCCAGTGGTCGGGAAGCGCTGGACCGCTGCGCAGAAGGCGCGCATCCACGACAGCCGGGTCCACGGCACCCGTGCCCTCGTCCAGGCCCTCGCCCAGGCCGAGCCTCGCCCCTCGGTGTTCGTGAGCGCGTCCGCGATCGGCTACTACGGCACCTCCGGCAACCAGGAGCTCGACGAGAGCGCGCCGAGCGGCACCGACTTCCTCGCCGGCGTTTGTCGCGACTGGGAGGCCGAGGCGCTCGCGGCGCAGGATGCCGGCGTGCGCACCGTGGTGATCCGCGTGGGAGTCGTGCTCGGCGCGGACGGTGGCGCGCTGCCCAAGCTGCTCCTGCCGTTCAAGCTCTTCGTGGGCGGACCCGCGGGCGACGGCCAGCAGTGGGTGTCGTGGATCGCACTCGACGATCTCGTCGGGCTCGTCCTGTTCGCGATCGACCAGCAGCGCGTGCGCGGCGTCCTCAACGGCACCGCGCCCAATCCGGTCACCAACCGTGAGCTCTCGGAGACGATCGGTCACGTCCTCGGCCGCCCTTCGTTCCTGCCCGCGCCGAGCTTCGGCATCAAGGCCCTGCTCGGCGAGGCCGCGACCGTGGTGCTCGACGGTCAGCGCGTGGTGCCGGCACGCGCTCTCGAGCTCGGCTACGGGTTCCGCTTCGTCGAGCCCGACGCCGCGCTGCGCGCGATCCTCGGGAAATGACGCGGACGCGCTCGCTCCACGACCTCGCCTGCACCGATCCCGAGCGCATCGGCTGGGTCTGGCTCGACGCGGCCGACTCCGCCGAGTGGACGTACGGTGCCGCCGCCGCGCGTGTCGGCGGCGTGGTGCGGGCGCTCGCCGAGCGTGGGGCGCGCACCGGCGACCGCCTCGCGGTGGTCGGCGCCAACCACCCGGCGTGGGTGCTGCTCAAGGAAGCCGCAATCCAGGCCGGGCTCACGTTCGTTCCCGTTGGTAGCCGTCTCGCGCCTCCCGAGCGCGACTGGATCCTGCGCAACGCCGAGCCGCTGCTGGTGGTCGGCGACCCCGCGCTCGCGTCCGGCGAGCTTGCGATCGAGGACTGGGGCTTCTCCCTCGCGGCGCCTCCCGCGCCGCTGGCGAGCGGCCCCGTGCCGTCGAGTGCAGCGCAGCTCCTCTACACCTCCGGGTCCAGCGGCCGGCCGAAGGGAGTGCTGCGGCCGCACGCCGGCGACCAGGCGCGCGTCGAGCAGTCGATCGCCACCTACGGGCTGACGCCCGACGACGTCCATCTCGTCGCCGGGCCTCTTTATCACTCGGGGCCCGGGATCTTCTCGACGATCCACCGCGCCCTCGGCGCGCGCCAGCTCGTGCTCGGCCACTTCGACGCCGAGCGCGTCGCGCGGATCCTCGCGTCGGGCGAGGTGACCACGCTTTTCCTGGTGCCGACGCAGTGGAGGATGTTGCTGGAGGCGATCCGTCGCGGAGCGCCGCGCCCGCGCTTGCGTGTGGCATGGACGGCCGGCAGCGCGATCGACGTCGAGACTCGCCTCGAGCTCGTCGAGCTGCTCGGTGAGGATGTGCTGTGGAGTTCTACGGCACCACCGAGACCGGCACGGTCACCACGTTGCCGCCGTACCGCCAGCGCGCGCACGCCGGGACGGTCGGCTTCGCCGAGCCCAACGTGTCGATCCGCATCGTCGGTGACGACGGCACCGAGCGGCCCCCCGGCGTGCCCGGCCGCGTCTACGTCGAGAGCCCGACCCTCATGATCGACTACCACCGCGGTCCGGGCTCGGAGAACGAGACGCCCCCGCTCAGGCAGGGCGCCGCGCTGAGCGTCGGTGACTGGGGCGTGCTCGCCGCCGACGGGGCATTGTCCTTGATCGGACGCGAAGGCGGCATGATCATCACCGGCGGCATGAACGTGTACCCCGAGGAGATCGAGGCCGCGCTGCGCACGCTGCCGCAGGTTCGCGAAGCCGTGGTGTTCGGCGTGCCCGACCGCACCTGGGGCATGGCGATCGCGGCGCTGGTCGAGCCGAGCGCGGGTGCGGCCCTCGACGCCGGGACGCTCGGGCGCGAGCTGCGCGAGCGCGTCGCGGGGTTCAAGGTGCCCAAGCTGTGGGCGATCGGCGCGATCCCGCGCACGCCGAGCGAGAAGGTGATCCGCGACCCCGCCGTGCTCACGCAGCTCGTGCGCGGGGCCTCGTGACGGGGCGACCGCGACCGCCCGGCCCTGGTGGCATGCGCCGTGGCGCCGAGCGGCGCAGGGTGGCGCCCTTCGCGCTCGCGCTGCTGCTGGCGGCGGTGGCCACGGGGGCGCTCGCGACGTCGGCGCGCGCGCAGGTCAGCGGTGGAACACCTTCGGCCCAGCCACGAGGGTCACGCTTCATGCGGTTTCCGGGAAACGACGCCGCGCCGGGCTCGGCGGCCGCGCCCGCGACGGCACCCGGTGCGACCCCGGGCGGAGAGCGCGGCGGCGCGACGATCGAGCCGAGCGCGCTCGCCACGCACCCGCCGATCCCGGCCACCGTCGACGCGGCGCTGCTGCGCCTGCGCGCCTGGGCCGCCGGGCGTGGCCCGACCGGCTCCATCGCCGTCGCGAGTGGTGACCCCGCGTGGTGCGACGCGGGTCTCTGCCCGCTCGTCGACGCCATCGAAGACGCGCTCGGCCGCGGCGACGGTCGCGCCGCGCTCAGCGCCATCGAGAAGGGACGCGCCATCCTCGGCCGCGACGTCATCGAGCCGTGCGATCGGCGCGCCGGCGAGGCGGCGCTCGCGCAGCTCGAGTGCGACGCGCGCGCCCGTGCCGCCGGCGAGCACCCGCCGGTCTTCTGCGTGACGCGTGGTGACGATCCCCTCGCGTCCGAGGCTCGCGTCGCCGGCTGTAGCGACCGGCTGTGCGCGGACGCCGCGCGCCTCGCCAGCGCGGCGGGTACGTTGCGATGGGCGGTGTGCCAGGCCAACGCCGTCCCCGCCAGCGAGCCCTCCCCACGCATCCGGTTCGCCCTCGAGCCGCTCCACTGCGACGATGGTGCGGCGAGCTACGCGCCCATCGAGCTCGGCGGCGCACCGGTCACGGTGCTGCGCGCGAGCACCGTGATCGACGGCTACAGCCAGCCGGGCGCCATGCGCGGCGACCTGGCGGCGCGCCGCGAGCCGGTCGGTCTACCGGCGCTCACGGCGGCGGCGGGAGCGGTCGGCGACGGCCGCGAGTCGGTGGTGCCGCTCCTCGAGATCTCGGCGCCGGACGTGGTCGTGAGCGGGATCGCGTTCGACGAGACACCGGGTCGCGCGGCGATCCTGGTCGATCGCCGCGGCGAGGCCGAGCCGCGCTGCGGCGCCGGTGGCCGTGACGCGTGGATCACCGGCAACGTCTTCCGCGGCATGGGCCACACCGCGGTGTTCGTGGGTGGTCCCGCGGAGGCGTTCGGTCGCGAGCCCGAGATCACCGAGGTCGGCGGCGTGGTCATCGGCGCGCGCTCCGACCGGCCCGATCCCGCGAGCCTCAACGTGTTTCGCGGCGAGGAGCCGAGCGCGGTGCTGGTGACGCGCGCCCGCGACGTGTTCGGGCGCAAGGGGCTGCCGCGCGTCACCGACGTGCAGGTGCGCGGCAACTGGTTCGCCGAGCCGTCGACGTCGCAGACCCTCGGGGTGTTCCTCAACGACACCGACGACGCGGTGGTCGAGTGCAACCTGCTCGGCGCGGTGCACGCCGGCGTGGCGGTGTTCGGCGGGCGTGGCACGAAGATCCGCCGCAACCTCTTCGAGGGCACCGCGAGCCCGGTCAAGATCGCGGGTGGCGCCGCGCGGGTGACGGTGGGCGGCGGCGCCGCGGAGAAGCGCGCGAAGAAGGACGATCCGCTCGCGCGCCTGTGTCCGGTGCCCGGCCCGGGGAATCGCCTCGAGGCCCCCGACGAGGGGATCGAGCTCGACGGCCGTGTCGACGACGTCGAGGTGGCGGGGAACGAGGTCGTCGGTGGCTTCGAGGCGGCGATCAGCGTGCATCCGTCAGCGCCCGGCGACGGCGCGCGCCGCGCGCGCATCGCGGGAAATCGCATCGAGGACAGCGTGGCGGGGATCCGCGTGAGCGGCGGCGACGTGACCGTGATCGGCAACCTCGTGCGCGGCAGCCGCGGCTACGGGATGGAGGTGAGCGGCACGGTCCTCGCCGTGCTGACACCGCCGCTCGAGGCGCGGGTGCGCGTGGGCTCGGCCGAGCGGCCCAACACCTTCGAGCGCAACGGCGCGGGCGGGATCTTGCTGGTCGACACCGAGCTCGTGAACGAGAGCGCGGTGGGGCGCGAGAACCGCTTCGTGGCGAACGAGGGACCGCACGTGATGGCTGCGTTTCGTGGGCTGCTGCGGCTGATCGACGGCCACGAGGCACCGCTCGTCGGGGCACGGATCACGATCGACGCGGACCGGTGGCTCGGCCGCGCCATCGAGGCGACCTCCGACGAGCAGGGGTTCGCGGGGCTGGCGCAGATCGATCCCGACGATCCGCTGACCTGGCCGCTGATCCCGTCGTGGGCGGAGGTGGAGCCCACCGACCTGCCGCCCGACGTTCCACCCGGTGGCACCGAGGCCACCTCGACGGTGTCGGAGGCCGCGGCGGGGTCCACCGCGGGCAAGCCGGCACCTCCGCCGCCTCCGACCTCGAAGCGCCTCGACTGGGCCCCGGGGCGCGTCCGCCTCGAGCTCGCCGATCGCGTCGTGACGCTGCCGCTCTCCTGGGACGCCTACCGGACGATCCCGGACATGGAGGGCGTCACGGTCGAGGACCGCTGCGTGGGGGGCGACGGCGCGACCTGCGCCGGAGGGATGCGGCTCCTGCGCAAGGTGGTCGTCGACACCGCGCGGATCAGCTCGTCGTATCCCGCGCCCTGAGCGTCGCCGCGCCTGCGGGTGTGCGCCGCCCGACCGCTCGTGCCCGACGCAACGGCCCTCGCGCTCACACGTAGCCGGCGATGTAGCCCTCGAGCTGCTCGATGGTGAAGCGCTGCTCGTCGATCACCGCCTTCACGACGTCGCCGATCGAGATCACGCCACAGAGCCTCTCGCCATCCTTCACCACCAGGTGGCGGAAGCGTCGCTCCGTCATGACCCCCATGCACGCCTCCACGCTCGCCTCGGGCGGCACGTGCACGACGCTCGAGCTCATGATGTCGCGGACGGGAGTGTCCTTCGACACCTTGCCCACCAGGATGACCTTCCGCGCGTAGTCGCGCTCCGAGATCATTCCGACCACCCGCTCGCCGTCCATCACCACCAGCGCGCCGACGTTGTGCTTCGCCATCACCTCGAGCGCCTCGAACACGCTCGCGTCCGGCGTCACGTGGTGGACCTTGTTCCCCTTGCTCTTCAGGATCGACTGCACGGTGATCATCGCTGGCCTCCGTGGACGAGTGGGGTGGGGTGTCGCGTCCGCGACGCCGATGGTACTCGCGCCCCCGTCGGGCCGCTACCGAAAGGTGGGCCGCCGCCGGGGGCCACCCTGGGCCGCAGCTTTGACGGTGCCCTGAGCCGGCCAGATAATGAGCGTCCCCGCCGCGTGACGCCGTGCCGATCCCGCTTCCCGATCCCGCACCGGCGCGTCCGTGAAGACTCTCTTCCTCCAGCTCGACCCGATCATCTGGAACGGCACCACCGCGTGCATCGCGGCGGTGCGCGCCGCGGGTCACGACGCGGCGCTGCGCATCGTGCCGGAGGAGCGCGGTGGAGTGCTGGCGATCCTCGCCGCCGAGCGCCCCGACGCGATCGCGCTGCCCACCGTGCTCGGCGTCGAGCGCTGGGCGCGCGACACCGCCCGCGAGCTGCGCAGCCGCCACGGCTTCCGCGGCCCGATCCTCGCGGGCGGCTCGTACGCGACCTTCGACCCCGAGTACTTCCTCGCCGACGAGTCGGTCGACTACGTGTGCCGCGGCGAGTGCGACGACGCGCTGCCCGGAGCTGCTCGGCGTGCTCGAGGGCGGCGGCGACGCCGGCGCGGTGCGCAACGTGTGGAGCCACCGCGCCGGGCGCTGGCACAAGAACCCGTCGCGGAGGCTCGTCGACGACCTCGACGCGCTCCCGTTCGCCGATCCGAGCGACTACTTCCGCTACCCGTTCGTCCGCGACTTCTACCGATTCACCTACCCGATCATGACCGGGCGCGGCTGCACCGAGCTCTGTACCTACTGTGTGGTGCCGACCCAGCGCGCGATGTACGCCGGCAACGGCTTGCCGATCCGCAAGCGCTCGCCCGAGAACGTGATCGAGGAGCTCCTGTGGGCGCGGGCGCGCTTCGGCGCGCGCATGTTCAAGTTCGAGGACACGCTCTTCCTGCTCGGCGAGGAGTGGGTGGCGCGGTTCTTCGCGCTCTACCGGGAGCGTGTCCGGCTGCCGTTCCGCGGCGTGGCGCGGCCTGCGTTCCTCACCGACGCCACGGTGCGCGAGCTCGCGGCGAGCGGCTGCCACTCGATCATCTGCGCCTACGAGAGCGGCAACGAGGAGATCCGCCGCCGCGTCCTCGGCAAGCGTGAGACCGGCGCGGCCTACCTGGAGGCCGCCCGCCGCCTGCGCGCCCACGGCATCCTGTTCCAGGCCAACAACATCCTGGGCTCGCCGGGGGAGGACCTCGATCGTGCGTTCGAGACCTACGCGATGAACGTCGCGACGCGCCCGGTGGTGGTGGACTCGGACGTGTTGCGCCTCGACCCCGGCGCGCCGCTCTCGCAGCTCGCCGAGGTGCGCGACCGCCGTCCACCGGCCACGCTCATCAACCTCCAGCAGATCATGTACCTGTGCGTCGCCCTCGGGCTGCCACAGCGGGTGGTGCGCTGGCTCGTGAACGCGCCCGTGAATCCGCTCTACTTCGCGGTCGGCCGCATCGCGTACGCGATCGGGCTCAAGCGCTCGACCGGCATCCCGCTGGTGCCGTTCGTCCGCTACGGCTGGCACGTCGCGCGCGACGGCGAGCTGGTGGTCGAGCCCGACCGCTGGCGCAACGATCCGCGTCCGCACGCCGAGGCGCTCGCCGCCGCGGCGTGAGCCGCGCGCGCGTGCACCGGGAGCCGCGTTGGCCGCGCCGGTCTCGACCCGTCTGGCGCGCGCCGCGCGCCGTCCGCTCGCCGGCGCCGAGTCCCTGGCGCGGCTGGCGCTACGCACCGAGCGCGCCGGGACGCCGGTCCAGCTCTACGTGGTGCTCAACGCCGAGTGCGACCTGCGCTGCAGGATGTGCCGCTTCTGGCAGGGAGTGTACGAGGAGGCGGGTCGCGAGCTGCTCTCGCTCGCCGAGTTGACCGCGCTCTTCGACGAGGCGGCCGATCGCGGCACGCGGAGCCTGATCCTGACCGGCGGCGAGCCGTTCCTGCGGCCCGACCTCCTCGACGTCGTCGACGCGGCGACCCCGCGACTGCCGTTCGTGCGGCTCCAGACCAACGGGCTGCACCTCGACGCCGCCGTGGTGGAGCGGCTCGTGGCGAGCGGGCTCGACGTGTTGTGGGTGTCGCTCGACGGCGTGGGCGAGATGCACGACCGCATCCGCGGCCGCGAGGGCGCCTTCGACGCGATCGTCGCCGGGCTCGAGCGGCTTGCGGCGGCGAAGCTCACCGCCGGCGCGCGCGGCCCGCAGCTCTTCGTGAACGTGACGGTGCTGCCCGAGAACCGCGACGCGCTGGTACCGCTGGTGGCGCTCGCCGAGCGCGTGGGCGCGGCGCGGCTCGCGTTCCATCACGTGAGCGACCTCGGCCGCGAGGTGGTCGCCGCGACCGAAGAGCGCCTCGGCGCGCCGGGTGCGGCGACCCTCCAGTTCTCGCGCAAGTCGGCATCGGGTGGACGCGCCCCCGGCGGGCTCCCAGCCGAGCTGCTCGAGGCGATCGCCGCGGCGCGTGCGCGCGGCGCCGTCGCTATCGATGTCGATCGGCTCCTGCTCGCGGGCGCCACGACGCGCGCCGAGGCCGGCTGCACCTGGCCCTGGGGGGTGGCGATGATCGGCCCCTACGGCGACCTCCTCGCCTGCCAGTCGCTCGACGGCTGGCGGCTCGGCAATGTCCGCGAGGCGCCGCTCGAAACGCACTGGAACGGTCGGCGCTACCGCGCATTCCGCGCCCAGGTGACCGCCGGGCTGCCGGTGTGCGCGCAGTGTTGCGTGCCGTACCGCTCGGTGGCGGATCACCTCCGCTCCAGCGAGCACGTGGCGCGGTTCAGCGCGGGACGAGGTCTGCGCGGACTGCTCTTCCCACACCCGGCGTGAGCCGTGGCGCCGTCCCGCGCAGCCTGGCGAGGTGGCGTCGGGCTCAGGTTGTGGGGCCCTCGCGCCGATGACTGTTGCGGGGGAGCTCGCGCCCACCGGATCGTGAGGGCGGCGCGTGGGTTCCTGCCGGGGGACCCATGCTCGTACACTCGATGGCCGCCGTGGCGTGGATTCGCGACGTACCCATGACCGAGCGCCGCTTCGACCAGGACTACCGAGAGCCCGTGGTGCTGCGTGACGGCACCGCGGCGACGCGTCGACTCCTGCGCGCCGAGGACCGTGAGCTGCTCGAGCGCGGCTTCGAGAAGCTCTCGGAGCGCTCGCGCTACTACCGCTTCTTCTCGCCCAAGCCGCGGCTCAGTCAGGCCGAGGCGCGCTACCTGACGGACGTCGACGGCGAGGCGCACGTCGCGATCGGCGCGTCGGTCGCCGGCGCCGACGGCGGTGAGGAGGGCCTGGGCGTCGCGCGATTCGTCCGGCTCGCCGAGGAGCCCGACGTGGCGGAGGCGGCGGTCACGGTCCTCGACGACGTGCAGGGGAAGGGACTCGGCAGCCTGCTGCTGATGAGGCTCATCGCTGCGGCGCGCGAACGCCACGTGAAGTCGTTCCGGTGCTGGGTGCTCGCCGACAACAAGGACATGCTCAAGCTCCTTCACGACCTGCTCCCCGACGCCCACGAGCGCTTCGAGAACGGCGGGGTCCAGGTCGACGCGACGCTACCCGAGGTGGCGTGGAACCAGGTGCAGGCCGACCGTCCGCGCCAGGACGGGCTCTACCGGCTGCTCAAGAGCGCGGCCGCCGGCGCGCTCGTCGTGCTCGGGTTGCCCCGGCGCCTCGCCCCGGGCGGAGTCTCGTCGGAGGCGGGCGCGGCCAACGACGCACGGCCCGCGCCCGGGCCGACCGAGCCCGGCGACACCTGACGCTCCCGGTTCGGAGGGAGCTGGCTGTAGGATGCGGCCCGCCCCTCGATGCCTACCGGTGGGCCGGTAGCTGCCAGTGGGGGCGGGGAGCGCCTCGATGACCCGATCCGTCCTGCGAGCGCCGGTCCGAGCGGCGCGCGCTCTCTTTGCGGTGCTCGCGCTCGTTGGTGTCGCGGCGTGTGGGTCGTCCAGCGACGGCAGCGCCACCTGGAACGGCGACCGTGGTCCCTATGGCAGCGTGGTGCTACCCGCCGAGCCGCAGGATCCAGGGGACGCCGCCGCCGGCCGGACGATGCTCCTCAATGGCGGCTACATGACCTGCGGCATCCCGTACAAGATCGTGGGCAACCCGCTCCTGGCGCCGTTTCTCGGCGGCTTCGGCGACGGCCACGAGCTCGACGGTCGCGAGGGCCACAACCGGCGCATGCCGTACTCGATGAACGCGTTCACGGCGCCCAACGGCGCCGAGGTGGTGAACTCGAATTGCCTCACCTGCCACGGCGGTGAGTTCGACGGCCAGCTCTACGTCGGCCTCGGCAACGCGGCGGCGGACTGGACGGTCGGGCTGCCGGCGGTGACGATCCCCGAGAGCCTCCTCGACCTCCTCGGCCTGAGCGCAGCGGGGAAGGCCAACCTCACGCGCATGCTCAGCGCCGCGGGCGCGCTGACGCAGACCCGCATGCGCACCGTGGGCAACAACCCGGCGGAGATCGTCGCGGTCGTGCTCATGGCCCATCACGACCGCGACACGCTGGCGTGGAGCGACGAGCCGTTGGCGCCCCTCGAGCCGCGCGACGAGCACGGCAACCGCATGTCCCTCGAGGACGCGCGCGTCACGTCGGATCCGCCGCCGTGGTGGCGCGCCCACAAGAAGAACGCGCTCTTCTACAACGGCATGGCGCGCGGCGATCACCGCGGCACCATGGCGCTCGCGACCTCGGTGTGCGTCGACGACGTCGAGCAGGCGAAGAGGGTCGACGGCATGTTCAAGGACATGCAGACCTACATCGGTACGCTCAAGGCTCCTCACTACACGCGCGGCATCGATCGCGACCTCGCCGGGCAGGGGCGCGCGGTGTTCCTCGCCGACTGCGCCAACTGCCACGGCACCCACGCCGCCGATCCCGACGACGACTCGAGCGACACCTACCCGAACCTGCTCTTTCCCCTCGACGTGATCGGAACCGATCCGGTGGTCGCGAACGCGGGTGTGATCCACGCGCCCGAGCTGGTCGAGTGGTACAACAACTCGTTCTACGGCCGCATCACGCGCATGACACCCGCCGACCCGTTCCCCGGCTACATCGCGCCGCCGCTCGACGGCATCTGGGCGACCGCGCCGTACTTCCACAACGGCTCGGTGCCCAGCATCGCGCTGGTGCTCGACAGCGAGGCGCGGCCCCGCCACTGGAAGCGGGTCGACTCCGACAGCACCCACTTCGACGAAGAGGCGATGGGGTGGCCGTGGGCCGAGGTGCCGTATTCGCAGGCCGACGCCCCGGACGGCGAGCGCAAGCACGTCTTCGACACCACCTACTGGAGCCAGTCGAACGGCGGCCACACGTTCGGCGACCGGCTGACGGCGCGCGAGCGCCGCGCCGTGATCGAGTACCTCAAGACGCTGTGAGCCGGAGCCGCGGCGTCGCCGCGACGGCGCGGAGAGAGGGTGCGATGGTCGAGGTGATCGGGACCGACCACGTGTACCTCTCGGTCTCGGACCCCGCGCGCTCGGAAGCGTTCTACGATCGCCTCTTCGAGGTCTTGGGTTTCCGCAAGAACGAGTTCGCGCTCGGCGGCGAGCGCCACGTCCAGTACTTCAACCGCCACTTCGGGGTTGTGCTCCGGCCGGCGCGCGCCGGTGCGGCGCCGCACGATCCCTATGCGCCGGGTCTCCATCACCTGTGCCTGCGTGTCGAGAGCGCCGAGGACGTGCGAAGCGCTGCGGCCGAGCTGGCGGCGGCGGGGATTGCCGCCACCGAGCCGCGGCACTTCCCCGAGTACGCTGCCGACTACGTGGCGACCTTCGTCACCGATCCCGACGGCCTGCGCTTCGAGATCACCAACTACCGCGCCGAGCGCCGCCGCCGCCACGAGCGCTGGCCGAGCGACTGAACGCTCGGCCAGCATCGCTCGGCGGGCGCGCAGATGCGTGCTGGCGCCCGCGGCCGCCAGGAGGTGGAGATGGGGCTGTTCGATCGCTTGCTCGGTCGGGAGACGAGGCCGGGTGGGTGCGCCGCGCCGAGCTGGAGCGCCTTCGACTCGGCGGAGCGCTACGAGCGCTTCCTCGACCTCGCCTGCCGCCACCTGAGGGACCTCGGCTTCGAGCTCGTGCTCGGTGACGGCGTCGTCGAGGCGCGCCGCGATGGTCAGACCATCACCTGTGGCCTGCAGAACATCGCGCAGCGCTGCGCCGCCATGCCCGAGCGCGCGTGGCTCGCGGTGATCCGCGAGCACTTCGCCAGCGTGACCGCGGTGGAGCATGGCAACCGCGAGCTCGGGGCGCTCGGTCGTGACCTCGCGCGCGCCCGCGAGCTCGTGAAGGTCCGCGTCTATCCCGACGACTACGCCGACGCCGCCGAGAAGATGCTCACCTGGCCGGTCGCGCCCGGGCTCCTCGGCGCGCTCTGCTACGACCTGCCGAGCACGGTGTGCGGCGTGCCGGTCGAGCACCTCGCGGGGTGGGAGCTCGAGGCCGACGACGCGCGCGCGATCGGCCTCGACAACCTCGCCCGCGAGCCGATCGGCCGCTTCGAAGCGGTGGGCACCGGAACCGGCTTCGAGTTCCAGGTGCTCTCCGGTGAGAGCTTCTTCACGGCGTCGCAGTTGCTGCGCCTCGGCGAGATCTTCCACCTCGCCGGGCCGCACGGACTGCTGGTCGCCGTGCCCCACCGCCACGCGCTCATCGTGTATCCGATCGTCGACGCGAAGGTGATCCACGCAGTGCCCACGCTCGCCCAGATCACCGCCGGCATGCACCAGAAGGGGCCCGGATCGCTCAGCTCCAACGTCTACTGGTGGCGTGGCGGCGCGCTGGTGCATGTGCCGGTCGCGATCGAGGCCAGGCGCGTCGCGGTCGCCCCGCCCGCCGAGTTCACCGCGCTTCTCGACGAGCTCGCCTCCGGCCGGCCGTCGTGACATCGACCGACCGAGCGCGCTCTTCCTCGGCGCGCGGGCTTGGGACAGATTCGCGAGCGCGATGGGCCTCGGTGACCTCAAGCGCTGGATGGCGCGTCCTCGGGTGTGGGAGCGCGAGATCCGTCGCTTCGAGCGGATCGATCGCGCTCATCCCCCGGCCCCGAGCGCGATCCTCTTCACGGGCAGCTCGTCGATCCGCTTCTGGTCGACACTGGCCGCAGACATGCGGCCCCTCTACGTCCTCAACCGCGGCTTCGGCGGCGCCCACGCGGAGCACGTGACCTACTTCGCGGACCGCATCGTGTACACGCGTGCGCCGCGCGCGATCGTCCTGTACGCGGGGGACAACGACCTCGGCCGCTTGAGCCCGCGCAGCGTGAGCGGGGTGGTCGAGGACTTCGAGGACTTCGTGGCCGCCATGCGCGAGCGCCTCGGTGCGGAGCTGCCGATCTACCTGCTCTCGATCAAGCCGACTCCGTTGCGCGCCAGCCAGTGGCCGCGCATGGAGCGCGCCAACCAGGGCCTCGTGGCGCTCGCCGCGCGCGATCCGCATCTCCACTACGTCGACGTCGCGACCCCGATGCTCGACGGTCACGGGCGAGCGCGCCGCGAGCTCTTCCGCTGGGACGGGCTGCACCTGAACGGCGCGGGCTACGCGCTGTGGACGAGCATCGTGCGGCCGCGCCTGCTCGCCGACTTCGGCGAGGAGGCGCACCTGTGAGCACCACGACCGACGGGCCACTGGGCGAGCTGCACTCGATCGCGGCGAGCTTCGTCGAGGGCGGCGTGCTGCCGTCGCTCCAGCTCGCCGTCGCGCACCGCGGCCGCGTGATCGCGAGCCGGACGTACGCGAAGACGCGCGACGTGGGCGATCACACGCTCTACACGATCTTCTCGTGTACCAAGGCGATCACCGCGTCGGCGGCGTGGCTGCTCGAGCAGGACGGCAAGCTCGACGTCGGCGAGCGCGTCGCCGACGTGATCCCCGAGTTCGGCACCCACGGCAAGGACGTCGTCACCGTCGAGCAGCTCCTCACGCACACCTGCGGCTTCCCGGGGGCGCCATTCGCGCCGCTCGACTGGAACGACCGCGAGAAGCGCCTCGCGCGCTTCGCGAAGTGGCGCCTCGACTGGGAGCCGGGCAGCCGCTTCGTCTACCACCCGATGACGAGCTTCTGGGTGCTCGCCGAGGTGATCGAGCGCCGCGCCGGCCAGGACTTCCGCGCCTTCGTCCGCGAGCGGATCGTCGGGCCGCTCGGGATCGCCGATCTCTTCCTGGGCGCCACCGAGGGCGTGGATGCGCGCGTCGCCGACGTGGTGCACGTGGGTGAGCGCCCCGCGGCGGAGGCGCTCGCCGGGCTCGGTCTGAGCTTGCCGGCGAGCGTCACCGACGACGAGAAGTACTTCGAGGCCTACAACCAGCCGGCGATCCGCGCCGTGGGCGCGCCTGCGAGCGGCGGCGTCGCCGCCGCGTCGGCGCTCGCGCTCTTCTACCAGGGACTGCTGCACGATCTGGCGGCGAAGGACGGCGAGCACCGCGTGTGGCGCCCGGCGACGATCGCGCGCGCCCTCGAGCTCCGCACCGGTGACCTGATCGATCCCATGACCCGACGCCGCGCCCAGCGCGGTCTCGGCGTGGTGGTCGCCGGCGACGACGACCGCGTTTTCCGTGGCTTCGGAGCCGCGACCTCTCCGCTCGCGTTCGGTCATCCCGGAGCGGGCGGGCAGGTGGCGTGGGCCGACCCGGCCACCGGGCTCTCGTTCGTGTGTCTCACCAACGGCTTCGATCGTGACGTGATCCGCCTCGGCATGCGCGGCGTCGTGCTCTCGACGCTCGCCGCACAGTGCGGCCCGGCGTGAAGGAGGACGAGATGGCGACGAGCGCCCGCAAGACGACCGCCCGGCGCGTGTCCGCAACCGCCGCGAGCGACGGCGCTCGATCGCGAGCGCCTGCGGCGAAGCGCGCTCCCGCGCGCGTCGCCGCGCCGGCCGCCAGCCGCGCACGCCGCCGCGCGGCCGAGGAACCCGCACCGCCTGCACCGTCGTCATCGAAACGCGCCACGACCGAGCGCTCGAGGAAGCGCGTCGGGCTCGTCGAGTCATGGGCGGACGCGATCCGCCGCGAGGTGGCCCTGCCCGCGTTTCAGCGCGATCCGGAGTTCCTGAAGAAGCTCTTGCCGCTGATGGAGCTGTGGGGCCGCTACTTCGACGCCGAGGTGCGTGGCTGGGAGAACATCCCGGCCTCCGGGCCGATGCTGCTGATCGGCAATCACTCGGGCGGGGCACTCACTCCCGACACCGCGGCGGTGATGGCGGGCTGGTACCGCGAGCGCGGCTTCGAGCAGCCGCTCATCGGCCTCGCCTTCGACACCGCGTTCGGCATCCCGGGCTTTCGCGACCTGATGCGCAAGATCGGCCAGGTGCCCGCCAACTGGGAGAACGTCGGCCGGGCGCTCGACGAGGGCGCGGCGGTGCTCGTCTATCCCGGTGGAGTCCACGAGGTGTACCGGCCGTGGCCCGACCGCGACAAAGTCGACTTCGGCGGCCACAAGGGCTTCATCCGCGTCGCGATCGAGAAGCGGGTGCCGATCGTGCCCATCGTCGGCCACGGCGGCCACCACACGCTGGTCGTGCTGAGTCGCGGCGAGAAGCTCGCGAAGCTCCTGCGCATGGACCGGATCCGCATGAAGACGTACCCGATCCTGCTGCAGCTTCCGTGGGGGATCTCGCCGGCGCTGCCGGGGGTGCCGCTACCGGCGAAGGTGACGGTGCAGATCCTGAAGCCGATCGACTGGCGGAAGCTCGGGCCGAAGCGCGCGAAGGACCCCGAGGTGATCGATCGCTGCTACGACGAGATCATGGCCAAGATGCAGGCGGCGATGGACGAGCTCGCGCGCGAGACCCCGAACCCGATCCGCGCGCGCCTCAAGAAGCTCGTGCGGCCTGGTTGACGCGCGCGTTGCGCGTCAACCCGCGTCCGGAGGGCGACCGCTTCGTCGGTCGCCCCGCGCACGCCCCTGGGGTCGTCGACGAAGCGACGACCCGCCACCCCGATGATGTCGCGTTACCCCGGCTGCCAGGCGCCGGCCGTGAGACCCGCGACGAGCTTCGGCGTGAGGCGCACGTAGCGCCCGCCGCGCAGCACGTAGACCGGGTCGCGCACCTGTTTCAGGTCGTAGCCCTGCGCGCGGTACTCGCCCTTCTTGGGCTTGAGCGTCGACGTGACCTGCATCTCGTCGCGCAGCACGCGCACGAAGAGCGGTCGCTGCGCCACCGCGAGGTGGTCCCGCACGTAGTGCGCTAGCCCGCCGGGCGAGAAGCGTCCGTGGACCCGGAGCGCCGCCATGCCGGCGCGTCCATCGGCGTGCGGCATGCTCACGCCAAAGACGTTCGCGTCGAGCACGCCGGGTGCGCGGTGGAGGATCTCGGCGACCTCCTGGGTCGAGACGTTCTCGCCTTTCCAGCGATAGGTGTCGCCGAGGCGATCGAGGAACGAGAGCCAGCCGTAGGCGTGCAACTCGACGAGGTCGCCGGTGTTGAAGTAACGGTCGCCGCGCTTGAAGACGTCGGTGAGGATCTTCTGCTCGGTGGCCTTGGCGTCGACGTAGCCGTCGAACGTGAGGAGCGGCGAGATCCGCCCCACCAGCAGCCCGGAGTCACCCACGCTCACCCGGGTGCAGAAGCCCGTCGCGTCGCGCACCACCTCGCCGCTCTCGGCGTCGCAGCGGATCACCGCCTGGTTGCGCAGCTTGCGGCCGATCAGGCCCGGCCGCCCGCGCCAGTTGAGGGTCGGCGCGTTGCCCTCGGTCGAGCCGTAGAACTCGCGGATCGCGGGGATGGCGAAGCGCTTCTGGAAGCGCTCCCAGATCTCCGGCCTGAGCCCGTTGCCCACCGCCACCTCGAGGTGGTGCCGAGTCTCCTCGGGCCGCACCGGCGCCTGCAGCAGGTAGCGGCAGAGCTCACCGATGTAGACGAACGAGGTCGCCCGGTACTCGAGGATGTCGCTCCAGAAGCTCGACACCGAGAACTTGCGCTTGAGCGCGATCGCGGCGCCGGTGGCGAGCGCCGAGCCCCAGCCGAGGAAGAGCGCGTTCGAGTGGAAGAGCGGGAGTGGCACGTAGATCACGTCGCCGGGACCGGAGCGGTGCATGAGGTGCCCGAAGACCAAGTTGGCGCCCAGCATGCGCTGGTTGCGGATCACTGCCGCCTTCGGCAACCCGGTGGTGCCGGACGTGTACACGTAGCAGAACACGTCCTTGTTCGTGGGCACGTGGAAGCGTAGGCGATTGCGGGTGGACTGGCGGTGGACCTCGTCGTCGATGGT
>JADJOY010000042.1 GCA_016713535.1 Deltaproteobacteria bacterium | reverse complement strand
CGACAATCGGCTGACGCAGAATGGCGACCCGGCGAGCTGGAATCAAATATTCCAACTCTTTCAACCACATGCGGATGCGGGACGGCGGTCCAGGTCTTGCTTTCCTTTGCCTGCCGCTCCGAGTCACGCGGCAGGAGGTTGGCTGGATGCGCAAGCTCGGCGAGATCCTGATTCACGAAGGATTGGTTACGCCCGCCCACGTGGATCGCGCGTTGCTCTGGCAACGGGACGACGGAGGTCGTATCGGCTCGCTGCTGATCCGCCTTGGTTACCTCGAAGAGCGCGAGTTCCTGAGGCTGATGGCGGCGCAGTGGCGAACTCGGCCCGTACTGATCCGCGAACAGAACCTAGACCCCGCACTGCTGGCGCTGGTGCCGTCCGAAGCCGCGCGCCAAGCGAACGCTGTGCCGATCGCAATCCATTCGGATCACCCTCATCGTGGCCACCTGCGACCCACACAACGTACGCGCGCTGCGCGAGATCGAGGCGCTCACGGGGCATCCGGTCGAGGCATGGCTCGCCGCCGACCCCGCGATCGCCAGCATCCTCGATCGGTTCTATCCGCGGGCTACGCGGGTTGAGAGCGTCGCCTTGGTGCCAGTCGCGCCGCCGACTCGACGCGTCGCATTCGCGGACGCTCGGGCCTCGCTCGAACCGCTCATCCGAACCTGGATCGGGGTGGCCTTGGACCTCGGAGCCCAGGGGATCGGGATCGGGATGACCCCGGCGGGGCTACGGGTGACGGCAGAGGCTGACGGCGGTGAGGTGACCATCGCCGAGCCTCATGCGTCGCTTTATCGCGAGCTGGTTCGGCGACTGCGCCAGTGCGCCGGGATGCGCGCTGCCTCGGTCGCGGCGCGGCGCGAGAGCGGCGTCCTGCCGTACGTGCGGAATGGTGAACGCTTGAGGTTGGGGCTGACCTTCATCCCGGACGATTTCGGATGCCGGGTGCGGCTGAACCTGTCGGAGGCGCGTGGACACCTGGACGACCCCGCGCGCGGTAGATCGCGTCGAGACACCGAGCCCACCGTGGCCGTTCGGCTCCGCTAGCTGAGGCGCCGAGGTCGGAAGTTCGCGGTCAGCCGGACAGGCGCACCTCGCCTCGAAGTCGAGCGCCGGATGGCACCGACGCCTGGCCGTCGCCGTCGTTGATCACCGAGACGGAGTCTTCCAGGGTGACGCCACCTCCGAACCGGATGTCGCCTCGCACCGAGAGACGGTCGCAGGCGACGAGGGACGGCATACCCTCGGGAAACCGTGCTCGAAACTCTCGGTACAGCTTGTAGAACCGCCCGTCGAGCTCCACCAGTGGGCTTGGTGCCGAGCGGGCCGGGTTCGGAACGAGGTGGTAATCGTCGTCGACGAGATAAGCGTCCGATCCCACGACCACGAGGTCCGAGCAGGTTTTCACCGCGGCGAACCGTGTGCGAGGCACTCGCACCGCGCGAGCGCCGTCGAACAACTCCATCGCAGCTCCCATCGCGCTCCCGAGCTGAATCACCAGGTCGCACCGCGCGTCTGCCGGGTCGACGGTCTTCTCGTTGCGGATCAGCGGCAACGGGACGATTTGGTCGTGCGCTGCCAAGAGCCCCTTCCACGCCACCAGGTCGATCCACAGGTTGTTGGTGTTGAAATAGCGATGCCGCTGGATGTCCTGAAACGCTTCGAGCTCATCGGCGGGCGTCTGAGCGATCTCACGCAGGGTGAGACGGCCCGTCAGGAGCTCGGCGAGGTGGCCCCCCTTTGCGATCGGCCGCCGTGCGATCGGTCACCTCCATCAGGAACGGAATCGACTCGGACGCGAGGTAGCCGAGGATGCACGGGTCGAGCGCCGCCCCGAGGTTGTCGACGTTCGAGACGAAGACCCAGCGGATGCCGGCGTGGAGGAACTCCTCGAGCACCCCGGACGTCACGATCGCGGCGTATAGGTCGCCGTGTCCGGGAGGGCACCATTCGAGCTCGGGATCCGTGGGACGGCTCGCCGGGCGGAGCTCGTGAGCGTCCACCTTGGGCACCTTGTGCTGAAGGAAGCTGGGCCGGATCGAACCCGATAGGCCGGGGTACGCGGACAGGCGCGCGAGACTTTCGGCTTCGGTGCGGAAGCTGTTCATCAGCACGAGCGGGACGCGAGTGCCGCGATTTCGTGCGAGCGCCTCTACCTGTCGGGCGACGATGTCCAGGAAGGTGAGGCCTGGCCGAACTTCGATCAGGGACTTCGGACCGTCGAGGCCCATCGATGTGCCGAGGCCACCGTTGAGCTTGACGAGGGCGGTCGAAGCGAGAGCTTCGAGGCCCCGGTCGTGGTACTTCGACAGGTCGGCGAGAGACGGGACGGATTCGACCGGACGAATGTCGGACTCCGACACGAGCAATTTCGCGCCCGAGCGAAGCAGGCCATAGGCGCGCTGGAACGCGCGGATCGCCACGTCGGGGAGCTGCTCGCGTTGCATCTTCTCGGCGAACGGCCGGAAGGCGTGCGCGAGCGCGGCCGCGGGCGAGCCATCGATCGGATTCTGGGTCATGAGCAACGCTCCTGCGCGCGAGGGCTCGTGTTGCGGGTGACTTCGTCTCGCCCTAGCGCAAACGAGTTGGGAGATCGAACACCTGCCCGGTGCCGAACGAGACGTTGAGACGTGGCTCGTCGCCGGTCGAATTGAGCGCGAATCCTACGTCGAGCCGCAGGACCTTCCCGATCGCGGAGGCTGGTAGCCCGACGCGCAGGCCGACGCCGACCGACTGCTTGATGGCAGCGATCTGCACCGGCCGATCTTCGTCGATGGGAAGCGCCGCATCGTAGAACGCGACCGTGCCGAGCGAGGCGAGCCCGAGGATCCGGTCCCAGATGAAGATTCGGTCTTCCAGGTGCACGAGCGTGCCGCCATCGCCGTTGACGAAGCGATCCGGGTAGCCGCGCAGCCCGTTGAGTCCGCCCAGCACGAAGCGGTCCTCGGCATCGCGGTCGTGAGTGACCTCGCCACGCCACTCGAACGCGATCGTCTGCCGAGGGAGGCCGGTGAGGTAGGCCTCGGTCCACCAGCTCCCGACCAGGTTCTCGGTTCGGGCGTCGTGGATCCTCGACGACAGCCCGAGATCGACCAGAACGATCAGGTGTTCGGTGGCGAGCCCATGGTGCCAGGTCGCAGCGAAGGACTGAGTGTCGAACGCGGACCCCAGCGCTTCGGGCTGGACTCCGAACCCGACACTCGAGTTCCAGCCGAGCGCATAGTCCTCCTGCACACCGAACGAGCGGATGTTCCGACG
This sequence comes from Deltaproteobacteria bacterium, assembly GCA_016713535.1. Lineage (GTDB taxonomy): Bacteria > JADJOY01 > JADJOY01 > JADJOY01 > JADJOY01 > JADJOY01. The sequence goes on along the minus strand of JADJOY010000042.1, from coordinate 75,070 downwards.
CATCACGAAATCGTCCTCGACCCATTGCCAGGTCAGCCCGACACCGCTCCGGCGCCGGTCCTCGGGCAACGGTTCGCTCGGATCGACCTCGAGCTCGGCGAACTCGTCCTCGTGGAAGTTGTACGAGCCGATCAATCGGTGTGCGACGGAAGCGGCCGTGTTTGCGCGCCAGCCGAACGTCGCCGCCACCGCACGCTCGGCGTGCCGCCACTCACGAACCGTGTCACCTTGGTCGTAGAGGTGGTCGGTCGAAGAGTTGTCGAAGCCGGAAGCGCCGTATGCGATGCGAGTGTCGTACGAGAAGAAAGGACGCTCGAAGGACGCGTAGCGAAACCGGCCATCGGTGAGCTGATCGAACTCGAGCGCGGTCTTGTACCGTGAGCGCAGGATCCGTGGATCGATGTACTGGAGCTGGATCTGGTCGCGCTCCACGTCGTGGGTGTAGAAGGCGCGCATCTGCTTGCCGAGGCCGAGGAAATCGTTCTCCTGGAGGCCACCGGTGCCCACGATGCGACCACCGCCCCCGGCCACATTGAACTGAGGCTGGAAGGTCCATGTCTCCTGAGCGACCACGCGCAGATCGACCCAGCCGGCTCCACCGGGACGACCTCGACGCGGACCTCCCGGAGATAGCCGAGTGAGCGGAGATTGCGCTCGCTTTCCCGGAGCAGGCGCTCGTCCACGGTGTCGCCGGGGCGAAGCAGCACCTCGTCGCGCACGACGTAATCGTACGTAGGAAGCTTGAGCGTATTGACCCAGGAGTAGGGGAACCCGGCAAAGGTGGAATCGTCGGTCGGGTCGAAGATCGGCCGGATCTGGACATCGACGTGACGGATGCGATCACCCGGCACGTCGGCTGCCGGTCCAAACTTCGGAACGAGCAGCATTCCGACCATGGCGATGGCCCCGAGTGCACCACTCGACCACCCGCGCTTGCGCCGGGGAGGGCGGCGTGTCATACCGACGCCGCCATGGACATCGTGCACACGGACCTCGCGCCTCGTGCCATCGGGCCGTATTCGCAAGCGGTCCGAGCCGGGAACCTTCTCTTCCTGTCCGGCCAGATCCCACTGGATCCCGCCACCGGCGACTTGGTGCCGGGCGGGATCCGAGAGCAGACCACGAGGGTTCTGGAGAACCTCCGAGCCGTGCTCGCCGCCGCAGGCGTCGACGCGAGCGCGATCGCCAAGGCAACGATCTTCCTGACCGACCTTGCTGACTTCGCCACCGTGAACGAACTGTACGGCAGTTTTCTCGGCGACCACCGGCCGGCGCGCTCGACGGTTCAGGTAGCCGCGTTGCCGCGTGGAGCCCGGATCGAGCTGGAAGTGATCGCGGTCTGCTCGGACCGCTGACGGACCCTCGGGAGTCCGCCCGTCGGGCGGACGGCAGGCCAGTCGCGATCGAGGCGAGGAGTTAGGCAGCCTTCTTGACGCGACCCGAACGGATGCAGCCGGTACACACACGCATCCGGGCAACGCGCTCCGGAGCTGAACCCGAACGCTCTTGAGATTCGGTTGCGAGCGCTTGATCGTCCGAATGTGGGAGTGGCTGACCTGCCGTCCCTTGAGATAGCTCTTGCCACAAATTTCACAGGCGCGCATGTTGGAAACCCTCCGGAAAAAAACCGAACACAAACCCTAACATCCGACTGATCATCGATCAAGGCGGACCGGCGTTTCGACCACCGCTCGAGCCGCCGGTTCATCCGGTCGGGTGGTCACCCCCGAAGGAAAGACCTCGCTATGAAGACCGAAGACGAGAAGCGGTTCGACATCCGTATGCTCGATCGTAACCTCAAGGACCGTCAGATCTCGCGCGCCGACATCGACAAGCAGTTGTCGGGTCTGCAGGACCTGACGGAGGACGCCGACTGGGTCAACTACGACCAGATCACCAGCGCGCGGGTTGGCAAGCTCGCTGCTCGTGGCGAGAGCGCCGACGGCGATAGTGGGGCGTCGAGTGCCATGGACCTCGACGATTGATCGACGCGAGCGCCTGACCGCGGTCCCCCCCCTCGCGGCAGGGGAGGGCGGGCGAGCGGGCCACTCGGAGGCTTACCCGCCTCGCACAGGAGGCTGCCGCGCGTCCGGCGGGTGAAGCTCAGGCTCGAGCGCTTGCGGCCTGTCGGGTCAGGAAGTCGTCCCAGGCGAGCGCGATGATCCCGTCGGCGGGACGCGAGCTGAACCCGACGTCGAGAGCGTCGTCGATCCGCAGGCTCCGCAGGGGGTCGAAGGTGATGCGAGGATCGTCGATCACCAGGACGTCGCCTTCGACACGGAAGTTCACCTGCTCGACGACGAATTCCTCGATCGGGATTGCTTGCGCAAGAACTGGTGCCTGTCCTGCGATCACGCAGGGCACCGAGCGGTCGTCACTACCGAAATGGGTTGCGGGTGCCTGAACCCGGATGACGGCGGGCGGGATCTTCATGGCGGTTTGCCTCGTGACGTCGGGTGGAGCGGCACGCTCCGCGATCACCGGGATGTGTCGAGCGCCGGGTTGAAGCGTGCGTCGTCGCTCCCGGGTCGGACTCCCTCCACCCAGACTCGTCGACCTACGACCCGGACGCGCCCGTCGGCTATCCATTGAATCGCTTGCGGCAAGATGCGGTGCTCGGCCGCCAGGATGCGCGCAGCGAGCGCATCCTCGTCGTCGTCCGGTATGACCGGGACCACTGCCTGAGCGATGATCGGTCCGGTGTCGGTTCCTTCGTCGACGAAGTGGACCGTACATCCTGCGAACCGAACTCCGTAGTCGAATGCCTGCTTCTGGCCGTGAACCCCCGGAAACGCGGGCAGTAGTGCCGGATGAATGTTCACGAGGCGGCTCGACCAACGGCGTACGAACCAGGGACTGAGGACTCGCATGAAGCCGGCGAGTATCACCAGTTCCACCGAGTGACGCTCGAGCTCCTCGGTCACGGTTCTCTCGAAATCCTCCCTGCTCGCGAATCCCCGGTGGGGAACCACGACCACGGGCACCGCGGCGGCTCGCGCTCGGTCCAGGCCCTTGGCGCCTGCATCGTTGCTCAGCACGACGCCGATCGTACAGGTCAGGCGTCCGTCGGCGATCTGGTCGAGGATCGCCTGGAGGTTGGTTCCGCTGCCCGAGATCAACACCCCGAGGGTGAGCCTTCGCCGGCTCACGGTTGGCCCAGCCATTCGATCGGTTCGTCGGGCGAGGCTCTCGGAACGAGTTCCCCGATCCGGACGGACTCCTCGCCGACACGCTCGAGCAAAGTGACGATCTCGTCGCTCCGCTCGCGTGGCACGATCAAGACCATTCCGATGCCCATGTTGAAGGTGCGCCAGGCCTCCTCGGCGTCGACACCCTTCTCGACCAGGAAACGGAAGATGGGGGGCGGCGTCCAAGCCCGGCGATCGATTCGCGCGGCGAGGTGTGCCGGCAGCGCGCGGGGGAGTTTCTTGGCGAAGCTTCCACCGGTGATGTGGGCTGCGCCTCGCACCGCGCCGGTCTCGAACGCCGCCAGCACCGCGCGGCAATAGATCCTCGTCGGGGTCAGCACCAGGTCGCCGAGCCGCTCCGGGCCGAGACTGGCCACCGAGGCAAACGGATCGAGCTTGTGGAACTCGAAGAGGACCCGCCGAACCAGCGAATAACCGTTGGAGTGAAGCCCGCTGGACGGCAGGCCTAGCACGACGTCTCCGGCGGTGACGCCGGCCGGAGACGGAATCCGGTCTCGTTCCACCGCGCCGACCGCGAAGCCGGCGAGGTCGTATTCACCGGGCGGATAGGAATCGGGCATCTCGGCGGTCTCGCCGCCGATCAGCGCGCAACCGGCCTCTCGGCATCCCGCGTTGATTCCGGCGACGACCGCTTCGGCAACGCCAGCCTCGAGGAGCCCGGTCGCGAAGTAGTCGAGGAAGAACAGGGGCTCTGCGCCTTGTGGGATCAGGTCGTTCACGACCATCGCGACGAGATCGATGCCGACGGTGTCGTGCCGGCCCATCTGGAAGGCGATCCGCAGCTTGGTCCCGACTCCATCCGTGGAGGAGACCAGCACCGGGTCGCGATAGCGCTTCGCGTCGAACCGGAACAGCGCGCCGAACCCGCCGAGGTCGCCGATGACCTCAGGACGGCGGCTTGCGGCAGCCAGCGCCCTGAACTGTCCGATCAGATCCTCCGCAGCCTCGACGTCGACTCCGGCGTCGCGGTAGGTGAAGCCTCGACGATCGTCCACGTGATTGGCACCTCGACGCGCTTCCGGTCACGATCCGTGGCCGGCGCTGCTGCGTGATCTGCGAGTTAGCGGGCGACCCGACATCCGTCAACCGGTGCGAGTGCTGACGCAGCGGTTGACGGGGCGAGCTCGAATGGACCATGAAGCGCGACCCGCAGGAAGCTGAGGAGGCGGGGATCACGCATGATCCGTCCACGTCCCGCGCGAGCCGCCCGAGCCGTCCGTAGGTTCCTGCTAGCCGTCGTGGTGCTTGCGGCGGCCACGGCTCTCGTCCTGCCGCGTCAGCTCGCCAGCCGCGTGCACGACGCGTGGTCGCGGACCCTGGTCGGCGCGTACTACTACGTGTGGTTCCCGGAGAACTGGAAATTGGGTTGGATCGGTGACCGCACCGATCCGCCGATCGAGCCGGTACTCGGGAAGTACTCCTCGCTCGATCCAAAGGTCGCGGAGCAACACATTCGGTGGGCGACCGAGCACGGCATCGATTTCTTCGTGCTGTCGTGGTGGCCTCAGGATCCTGAGATCGAGCGTCGCGCGCAAGAGGGGTTTCTGAAGGCGCGCAACCTCGCCGACATCAAGTTCTGCCTCCTTTACGAATCCCAGGGGCTCGCATTCCACCCAGGGCTCGGAACGGTCAACTTCGGTGGCGCGACCGTGGAGGAATTTCTCCGTCACTTCGATACCATCGCTGACCGCTACTTCACGAACCCGAGCTACCTACGGATCGACGGTCGGCCAGTCGTGATGCTCTACATCACGCGGACGTACACGGGTCTGTATCCCGACGCGATCCACCAGCTCCGAAGACGAATGCGCAAGCGCGGCTTCGATCTTTTCCTGGTCGGAGACGAGATCTTCTGGAAGGTGAAGCGGGGTGACACGCTCGAGGCGGACCAGCGGGAACCGGTGCCCAGCCGCGTGCAGCTGTTCGACGCGATCACGTCCTACAATCTGTACGAGGGCGAGTTCCAGCAGCACCGCGGTTACCGCGGACTTCCGCGCCTCCTCGCCGATTCCGCCAAGCTGTACCGGCGGTACCGGGAGGCTAGCGGGTCGCGGACCGTGCTCTTCCCTCAGGTTCTTCCCGGTTACAACGATCGAGTGATGCGGCTCGCTGCGATCGATCATTTCCCGATCCCACGGCGAGTGAGGCCGAGCGCGCCCGACGGGAGCACGCTCGCGACCTACATCGAGCGCCTCGCGCACCCGTTCCTCGATCCGCGCAACCCGGTCGTGCTGGTCACGAGCTTCAATGAATGGAACGAGGGGAGCGAGGTGGAACCGACGAAACCCTCGGTCGCGACCAGCCGAGACACGAGTCGAGACGGAACCCGGTACACCTCCGGATTTCCCTATGCCGGGTACGGTACGAGCGAGCTCGAGACGCTCCGCGATGCCTTCGTCGCGGTCACCGGTCGGGTGCGAAGCAGACGGGAAGGGGCGGCGCCCCTATCGGGTATCGAGGTGAGTGCGTGGCTCGGCGCTCAGCGAGTTGCGGCGGCGAAAACGACCGAGGAGGGCGTATTCACCCTCTCCCGACGCTGGTTGGAGTCGGGCCGGAGCTACCGGATCGTCGCGCAGGATCCGCTCCTCGGTCCCTCACCGAGTCGAGTGATCGACGTAGTGGCCGGGCGAAGCCTCACCGAGATCGACTTCGAGCTGTGAGTCCTCGATGACGGTCCGCGAACCGCCGGAGGGGGGCGGCGCACGACGGGACGCAGAGCGCGCCTCACACTCCTCGAAGTCGGGCGGGGGGCGGGGGGGAGGCCGGTCGGATCAGATCTTGGTTGGTGGGGTGTTACTGCTGGCCGCCGTCGTGCGAATGGCTCTCCTCGCGACGGATCACGGTGTCACCCTCGACTCGGACGAGGCCGTCATCGGCCTGATGGCGCGCCACATCCTGGAGCGGGGAGCCCGGCCGGTTTTCTTCTACGGCCAGGAGTACATGGGATCGTTCGAGGCTTATGCCGCAGCCGTCGCGTTCGCGGTCATGGGCTCATCCACGCTTGCCCTCAAGACCACGATGTTGGTGCTCGACCTGCTGATGGTCGGTTCGTTCGTCGTGGTGGGGCGACAGCTCGTCGGTCGGCAAACGGGCCTGTTCGCGGGGCTCTATGCAGCCGTGCCGCCGGCCTTCCTCGCGATCTACGGCCTCAAGGCGCGGGGTGGCTACGTGGAGACCGTGACGGTCGGCAACTTGCTGCTCGCCGGCGCGAGTCGCCTCGGATCCGTCGATGGTCGACGACGCCACGTGGCAGCGCTCGGCCTGGGAATCCTGGCGGGGTTCGGCTTCTGGACGCACACGCTGGTCGCGATCTACTTCCCCGCGGTCGCCGTGATCTGGCTGATCTCGACACCGCGACGCAGCTGGCGGTCGACGATCGCTGTCGCGCTGGCGGGTGCCGCGCTCGGCGGCGCGCCCTTCCTGTGGCGAAACCTCGAAACCGGATTCCAGTCACTCGGGAACGTTCACTGGGTAGCCACCGGCACAGCGCTGGCGCAGCTCTACGGGCTCATCCGGGATGCACTGCCGGTGATGATCGGTGCGCGAGGGATCTGGGCCTTCGAGGACGCCGAGCCTGGGATGACCGCTCTACTCGCCGTACTCAACCTCTTGGCGGTGATCGGCTGCTTCGCAGGAGCGCCGAAGGGGCACGAGGCGCGTGGGCGCCGGACTGCGGTCGCGCTCGTGTGGCTCACCGCGCTCCTCGCACTCGCGATCGACGCCGCGAGCACCTACGGCGCGGAAACGCGTGAGCCGCGCTACCTGTTTCCAGCCTACACCGCCCTCGCGCTCTCGTTCGGCGTCACCGTCGGTCGAGCGTGGACGACGAAGCGCAGCTGGGCCGTCGTCGCCGCGGCCGCCCTGCTGGCGGGCCACGTGACCGGCATCGTGCGCCAGGATCCTGCGCTGATGCTCGGGATCTCGGCGGGGCAGCGCGTCGCGCGCAGCAACGATCGCCTGCTGGCGGTCCTCGACAAGCTCCAGATCCGGAGTGTGTACACGGACTACTGGGTCTCGTATCGGCTGGCGTTCGAGAGCGGTGAGCGAATCCGTGCCCGGCCGTACGGTCACGTGGTCGTGGACCGCATCCCGGAGATGAGCGCGGACGTCGACAGGGACCCCAATCCGGCGTTCGTGCTTCTCGGAGATGCGGCCAGCGGATTCCGTGCTGCGCTCGCCCGCGCCGGACTGTCGTTCAAGGAGCGGGACGTCCCGCCTTATCGAGTCTTCTACCGGGTCGAGGGACTCGAGAAGGTCCGACGCTGGACCTATCCGTTCGAACGCTCGGCGCGCGCGCGCGCCGGAGATGCGATCGCGAGCGTCACGTTCGTCCCGCCGAAGCCCAACGAGTTCGATAGCGCGAAATCGACGCCAACCGCGCGAGCAGCGTTGGGCACGTAGTCGAGGTCGCAGGCCGGGTCCGGATCGTCGAGGTTGATCGTGGGCGGCAGTACTCGATCACGCAGGGCGAGAGCCGTCAGGACGGCTTCGATCGCCCCGGTCGCACCCAGCGAGTGCCCGAGCATCGACTTGGTGCTGGACACGGGTAGAGCGTCCGCGTGGCTTCCGAACACCGTCCGGATGGCACGCGTCTCCTCGACGTCGTTCATTGGCGTCCCGGTACCGTGCGCGTTCACGTACTCGACGTCCCCAGGCGCGAGGCGCGCATCTTCGAGCGCCAGCCGCATGCAACGCACCGCACCCTCACCACCGGGTGGAGGTGCGGTCACGTGGTGGGCGTCCCCACTCATGCCATAGCCCAGGACCTCGCCGAGGATGGGTGCGCCACGATCGAGGGCATGCGCGCGCTCTTCCAGCACCACCACCCCCGCGCCGTCGCTCATCACGAAGCCGTCCCGCCCTCGGTCGAAGGGACGGCTCGCGCGAGGTGGGTCGTCGTTTCGGTTCGAGAGCGCGCGCATGGCCTCGAAGGAGGCGAGACCGAGCCGGCAGAGCGCGGCTTCGCTGCCGCCCGCGATCACCGCATCCGCTCGGCCCGCTCGGATCCAGTCGAGGGCGACGCCGATGGAGTGCGAGCCGCTGGCACAGGCGCTCACCGGCGATACGATCGGGCCTCGCGCGCCGCACCGGATCGCAATCTGCCCGGCCGCCAGGTTGATCAGAACCATCGGCAGGAAGTAGGGCGAGAGCCGACCATGGCCGGGCCCCTCGAGCGACCGCGCGAAGTGGTGGATCGTTCCGATACCGCCGATCCCGCTCGACACGCTCACGCCCACCCGTTCGGCGAACGCTCCCCCGATTCGCAGGCCCGACTGATCGAGCGCCAGCCGAGCGCTCGCCACCGCGTACTGGATGAATCGGTCCATGTGGCGCACATCTTTGTGCTCCACGAAGTCGCGCGCGACGAAGCCGCGCACCTCGCCACCGATGTGCGTGCGCAGATCGCGCGTGTCGAACGCCTCGATCGTCGTGATTCCGGACGTCCCGCTGCGCACCGCCTGCCAGGTGGCTTCGGTTCCGGTGCCGAGGCAGGTCACCAGGCCCGCACCGGTGATCACGGCTCGTCGCACGTTCGGGGATCTCCGGGCTCTCGGCTCGGCCACATGCAGAGCCGCCGAGGATACCACGGGGTCTCGGCGGTGATCCCCCCGTCGGGAACGGTCTTCACCAGGCGATTCGGGCAGCGTGCTTGAGCGGTTCGGGCGCAACCGGTATGGATATGCAGCACTCGCAGCCGGGAGCCGAGTCACGTGAGCACGTCGTGGGAGTCGGTTCCGGATCGCTCGGTGAGTCGGCTGCGGTGGTTCGGCGCGCTGCTCGTGGCGCTGCTGGTCGCGGGCGTGGGGACGCTGGGCGACTACGGGCTCACCTGGGACGAGCCCTACTACTTCTGGGCTCAAGAGAAGCAGCAGCGTTGGTTCGCGCAACTGGTGCGTGCTCCGGACCAGGCCCTCTCTCGAGAGGGCCTCCGGCTCGGCTGGGACCCGGATCCGTACCACAACCCGCATCCACCGTTCTACAAGCTGCTCGCGAACCTCACGCGCTGGCTGACACCTCGATCGGTCGATGACTTCACCGCGTATCGCCTGACTCCGGCGACGCTCTACGCGGTGACCGGCGTGCTGCTGGGGTGGCTGGTCGCGCGTGCCAAGGGCGTCCGCGTCGGCGTGTTCGCTGCCGCATTGTGGGCGACGATCCCACCCGTGTTCGCTCACGCCCATTTCGCTGCGACCGACACGCCCATGACCTTCTTCGGAGTGGCCACCGTGGCCGCGTTCTGGCGGTCCAGGGAGCGCCGCGACGGCATCGTGGCGCTCGGCGTGCTACTCGGGCTCGCGGTCGCCACGAAGTTCACCGCCTTCCTGCTTCCGGTGCCTCTGGTGCTCTGGTCGGCTCGACATCGCGATCGCGCCGGCTTGCTCGCGTTGACGGCCGCCGCGCCCCTGGCGCTCGGTATCGCGATCCTGGCCGTACCGTACTGGTGGCACGATCCTGTTGGAGGCGTCGTCGCATTCGTCCGCGCATCGACTTCGCGCGAGAGTCACACGCCGATCGCGGGGCTGCTGTGGGGCAAGGCCTACCCGTTCCACGCGCCCTGGACCCAGCCGTTCACCATGATCGCGGTCGGCACGCCGCTGACCCTCTGGGTTCCAGGGCTGGTTGGCATCCTGCGCGCGACGGTGCGCCGCGGGCGGGATCCGGATTCATCGATGTGGGTGGCGGCGATGTCGGTGCCACTCGTGGCCACGCTTCTGCCGCAAGCGCCGAACCATGACGGCCTGCGTCTGCTGATGCCGCTGCTGCCGTTCGTGGCGGCGCTCGCCGCTGTCGAACTCGCGGAGTGGGGGAGCCTCCTCGGACGCTTCTGGCTGAGAGCAAGCCTCGGCGACTCGCCACGGGGTGCCGTGGCGCTGGTGATCACCGCGAGCGCCGTGGTGGGTGTGCAAGCGTCGGCGACCTGGGTTTACCATCCCTACCAGCTCAGCTATTACAACGAACTCGTCGCGGGTCTGTCGGGAGCGCGATCCCGTGGCCTGGAAGTCACCTACTGGATGGAAGCGTTCACGCCTCGGGTTCTTCGCGACGTGCAAGCTCTCCTGCCGCCTTCCGCCGAGATCAACCTACCTGTCGGCGATCCGTTCTACTTCCGGTATTTGCAGGCGCGTGGCCGGCTCCGCCCCGACCTGAGCTTCACGAGCGGTGCCGAGCTCCCGTTTCAGCTCGTCCTCTCTCGCGTGGCGGTGCTCGGAGGCGAACGGATGAGTGCGCTCGATCGGGTGCCCGCTCTTTACTCGGCCAGCTTCGATGACGTGCCCTTGGTGCGCCTCTTTCGCATCGCTGGACCTGGAGCATCGCCATGACCGATGGGGAGCGTCGGCGCCTCCTCTCGGTCGTGCTTCCCGCGTACAACGAGGAACGCGCCATCGAGCGTGCGCTCGACGCCGTCACCGGTCATCTCGCTGCGCGCGAGCACTGCTACGAGATCGTCGTGGTCGACGACGGTTCCACGGATCGGACGGCCGAGCTCGTGTCGACCATCGCGGGCAGGGATGCGCGGGTCCGGCTGGTTCGGTCCGCGCATAACCGCGGCAAGGGGCACGCGGTGCGCGAGGGAGTTCTCGCGAGTCACGGCGACATCGTGGTCTTCCTCGACGTCGATCTGTCTACTCCGGTCGACACGCTCGACCGCGTATGGCCGGTGCTGGCGCAAGGCGCTCAGGTGGTGGTGGGCTCGCGGCGAATGGCGGGGTCCGAGATCGAGGTTCACCAGGGCCGGGTACGCGAGATGCTCGGGGACATGTTTCGCCGGATCACGCGCTGGCTGCTGGACATACCGGTCAGCGACCTGACTTGTGGCTTCAAGGCGTTCACGGGTCCGGAAGGACGCGCGCTGTTTCGGCGCGTGACCCTGTCGGATTGGAGCTTCGATGTCGAGGTGCTGGTCGCGGCCGTGGAAGCCGGGCTCGAGGTACGTGACGTGCCCGTGCGGTGGCGAGACGATCCGGATACCAAGGTGCGTCTGTCGCGAGACCTTCCGCTGGCTGCTCGCGGGATCCTGGCGGTGCTGGCGCGCAAGGCGCGCCGGCAGTACCGCCGTCCGCTGGAGCTGGAGGATGGGGCGAGAGGCGGGACGCAGGTCTGATCAGCCGCGGTCGGGACGGATCACATGTGACCCTTGACCATCGGCAGGCCTTGCTCGACGTCGACCTTGAACTTCTGCGTGATGACCTTCTTCCACTCCCCCCTCGACGGGGGGCACGAAGATCGGGCGGATGTAGTCGAAGCTCAGGTGAACCTTGCTCTGGTCCACCGGTTCACGCTGGAGCATCACGTTGCTGTACTTGGTGATCTTGAGCACCTTGAGCGCCTTCTGCAGATCGGCCTTGATCTGCTCGTCGGACATGCCGCGACTGAACTGCGCGATCTCGAGCGCGGCGCTCCGCACCTTGTACCACTGCCAGTAAGCACCGACGTAGTCGGAGACGCTGAAGATGGACCCCGCCACGATGGCGATGACGAGCATCTGCCGCGGCGTGATGCCACCGCGCTGGTTGCGGATCGGATGCAGCATGAACGTCCTCCACCTGCGCACGACGGGGCCACTTGCACGGCGCGCAACTCATATCGTCGCCGTTTCCTGGTTGTCAACGACGGAATCCGCGTTCGCCTCCGGCACTGCCCCCGACTCCGGAGAACAGCTATCCTGCGCGCCGCCTCGTGATCACCTCGAACGAGCTTCGGGCCCGACGTGTACAACAAGTTCTTCGGCCTCACCGAATCGCCGTTCCGGATCACCCCGGATCCCCGATTTCTTTACCTCGGGCCGGCCCATCGAGAGGCGCTCGCGACCCTGATCTACGGTATCCGGGAGCGCAAGGGGATCGTGGCGCTGACCGGGGGTGTCGGCACCGGCAAGACCACGCTCCTCGAAGGCCTGTTCGAGCGCCTCGCGAGCGATTGTGTCTTCGTTCGGATCCGCGACCCGAAGGCTGATTTCTCGGCGATCGTCCGCGAATTGCTCGGTGCGCTCGGTCTTTCCTCTAGCGGGATCGACCGTAGCGATGCGATGAAGCTCCTGTGGGAGCGTCTCTCGGCCTCCGACGCGACCACGATCAACCCGGTGCTGGTCATCGACGAAGCCCAAGACGTGCGTGACGACGTGCTGGAGGACTTCCGGCTGCTCTCGAACCTCGAGACGCACGATCGGAAGCTGATCCAGATGCTGCTCGTGGGCCAGCCGGAGTTTCGCCGCCGTCTCGAAGCTCCCGCTCTGGAACCGCTCCGGCAGCGCATCGCCCTATCGACGACCATTCACCCGCTCACGCTCACCGAGTGCACCGCTTACGTGAAGCACCGGCTCTCGGTGGCTGGAGCCGAGTCCGAGGGGATCTTCGCGATTGGCGCGTTCGAGGCGATACACGACTACGCACGCGGCATCCCCCGGCTCATCAACGTGGTCTGCGACGGCGCGCTCTCGATGGGGTACGCGACCGGAACGAGACCGATCCATGCCGGGTTGATCCGCGAGGTCGTTCAGGATCTGCGGGGTGAGGGCGCGCCGATCCGCTCGTCTGAACCTGGGGCGGCGTCCGCCCGAGCAGCGGGTGCTGGAGCGACATCGTCGCCCGAACCGGCGGGCCGTCGCTGGGTGGCGATCACCGCTGCCGCATGTACGCTGATCGTCGCCGGAGCCCTCGGCGGTCCAGCGGTCCGCCGGTGGGCCGCTCCCCGGGAGCCCGTCGTGGCGCCGCCTCCGAGCATCGCGGCGGGCGCGGTCGACCGAAGCGCAGACCTCCCGTCAGGGTCGAGGATGCCTGCCGGAGGCATCAGCCCCGCACCGCAGGATCGCAGGTCGCCCCAGCCTGAGCCGAGTCCGGAGCCTTCGTCCGGCGAGCGGAGCCTTGTGCCCGACTCGCCACCAGGGCAGGCCACACCTTTACCCGCACCCCGAGTAGCGGACCACGAGGACGAGCCTCCTCCGTCCGACTCCATGGTCGACGCGGCAGCCCCCGACGTTCCAGAGCCTCGGTTCGACGGGGTGGTGGAGCTGCGCTCCGAGGAGGTGCCACCTCCGGATGCCGTTCCCGCCGTCGAGATCGAAGCCGGTATCGCCGACGATACCCGAGAGACACAGGCTGCGCTGAAGCGAGAGCGTGAACTTCAGCGCGAACGTGATCGCGAGGCGAAGGCCAAGGCTGCCAGAGAGGCCAAGGAGAAAGCTGCCAAAGAAGCGAAGGAGAAGGCTGCACGCGAACGCCTGGCCAAGGTCAAGTCCGCGACCCGATCGACCGCAAGCGAAGCCACGATCGATGCGGATGTTCCCGCCGAGGCGGCCGAGGTCATTCACCGGGGAACCACGTCCGTCGAGCGGTCTCCGCAGCTCGCGGCTGAACCCCGGGCGGATGGTAGCTCTCGACCGGTGCCGCACACCGAGCCCAAGATGCTCATCGTTCCGGAGCCCCCCGAGAGCGGTGGGCCTCCTGCGATCGCGCCTGCCCTGAAGGTTCGAGAGCTCTACGCCTCGCATGCGGTCGGCGTCCCGGAGGCGAGTCCACGGTTCGTACCAGGCGATACGGTGCAACTGGTGGCAGTGTACGAGCTCTCGAATGCCCCGTCGGGCGGTGGCGACGTGTCGATCGATCTCTGGGTGCGCGGGCCCAGCCAGGAGGACATTCCTTCCCTCGGCGCGCGGCGCGTCCTCCACGGTAAGTCCGGGACGTTCCAGGCTGCCGTCGGGCGCAGGATCCCCGCGAACGCGCCGTCGGGCGTCTATGGTCTGGTGGCTCGCGTCAGCACCGTCGGCGCAGAGGCGCGCAGGGTCTTCTTGTTCCGGAGTCGACTGAGTCAGTGGCCCACGGGCCCGTCGGTGCGCCGCTCCGCGGCACGCCGGGTGACGAACGCCTTGGCGGCTTGGTGGACCGTCTCGACCACGGCGCTCGCGACCAGCAGGGCCGGGATCCAGGTGAGGCTCGCCTCCGGGGACACGAGGCCGATCTCGTAACCGTTCCAGGTGAAGGGCCAGAAGATCGGCTCGCCGCCGGACGCGTGCCATTGAAACGAGTCCATGAGCAAGTGAGTGAACGATCCACCGAGGAGGGTGAAGAAGGCGGCGCGCCGACGCTCACGAACGAAGAGGTGCGCGAGCACGTAGGAGGCGAGCAGGAGCCCGACCGGCAGGTGGCCAGGCATCCACATCCAGTACCAATAGGGTTCAGCGAGGTGGCCGGTGCGGAAGTTGATTTCTCCGATGACACGAACCGGCAGCCGGCTGAGGAGGTCCGGGAGGCAATTCCCGATCACGAGCAGCACGAGCCCGTGACGCAGCCGGGTGACGCGAGCGACGAGGTGGCCCGCGACGCTGTGCGTGATGAGGTCAGGCATCGTCGAAGCGCTCCACGAGCCCGCCGCGCGCTCGATCCCACCGGAACACGACCAGTCCCGCGCCCACCGCGACGCACATCCCGACGAGCGAGGCCCGGTTCTTCCACGGACGTGCTTCGTGGACGTAGACGCGCCGGGACTCGAGTATCCCCGTCGACCGAAACACGCCCTCTACGCTGATCGTATCGCCGGCGTTCAAACCGGCTGGAAGCTGCCCATCCGGAGGACGCACTCGGCCGATCTCTCGTCCGGCACGAACGAGGATGAGCCCATCCTCGATCCCGCGGACGCGAGTGACCGACAACCGAAGCTCCTTGCCTTCCCATCTCTCCGGCTCGGCGATGCAATTCGCGAAGGTGATCTCGTGCATCGGCCCGGCGAACGCGAACCAGGCCATGATGCCGAGCAGCGTCAAGAGCGCGAGCAGCGCCCGCGCCGCGCGATTCCGATCGTCGAAAAGGGAGTCGAGAGGAGAAGCCTGGGTCATGGATCGCTCACGGTGTCGACTTCGAATCGCCGAGGATAACAGCGAGCCAGCACGGTAGAGGTCCGCTGGGCCGCCTTGACTCCGGGTTGGCCCCCCGTAGACTGGCGCCGAGTTCGCCCGCCGCGCACGCAGGCCGCAAGCCGGGCTCACCATCGCCCGCCATTCTGGCGGTCGCCGGTGGGGGCCAGCCCCCCCTGGAAGCTTCGAGGATCCGGAGACCCACGATGAAATTTTTTCTCGACACCGCCAACATCGACGAAGTGAAGGAAGGGCTGGACGCCGGACTCGTGGATGGGATCACGACGAATCCGAGCCTGGTTGCAAAGGAAGGAAAGCCGTTCCGGGAGGTCGTGGATCAGATCCTGGCGCTGGTCGACGGCCCGGTGAGACTCGAGGTGGTGTCGGTCGAGGCTGATGGGATCGTGAAGGAGGGACGCGAGCTCGCGGCCATCCACAAGAACGTCGTAGTGAAGGTGCCGCTCATTCCAGAGGGCCTCAAGGCCGTTCGGCGCCTGTCGGCCGAGGGAATCCGGACGAACGTCACGCTGATCTTCTCGCCGACTCAGGCGCTGCTGGCGGCAAAGGCGGGCGCGTCGTACGTGAGTCCATTCATCGGACGGCTCGACGACATCAGTCAGCAGGGAATGGACATCATCGAGGACATCCGCCAGATCTTCGACAACTACGACTTCGAGACGGAAATTCTGGTGGCCTCGATCCGGCATCCAGTGCACGTCCTCGATGCCGCACGCATCGGTGCGGACGTAGGGACGATGCCCTGGAAAGTCATGATGCAGCTCGCGCAGCACCCGCTCACGGACATCGGTCTCGAGAAGTTCCTCTCGGACTGGAAGAAGGTCCCCAAGCCGTGAACGAAGCCGATGGTCAGTGGACCGTAGGCTTCGACTTCAGGGCACGTTTCACCACCTGTTCGATGGTCACGCGGTCCTCCGCAGCGGGGATCGCGAACAGGTAGGCGCGAAGGTCTGCGACGGCCGCCGCCATCGAGCCGAGGCGGTAGTAGAGGAGCCCCCGGTCGCGCTTGAGCGTGGCGTTCCCGGGGTGCGTCAGCACCAGCCACTCCATCACTTCGAGGGTCTTCATCGCGTCGCCGCGACCGGCGTAGATGCCACGCAGGTTGCCCAGCACCCGCGCCAGCACGTCTCGGGTCGAGGAGCGCGCGAGGTATTCGGGGGGGACCGATGTGTCCCGACCGGCGATGTGGCTGAGCAAGGCGCGGAGATCGCGGTCGGAGACGTCGCGACCCTGCGCGAACGGGTCGACCAGCACGGATTCGCCCCCCCCGAGCAGGATTCGTACGAGGAAGTGGCCTGGGAATCCGACACCTTCGACGTCCATTCCTGCGCGACGTCCTACCGCGATGTAGAGCACCGAGAGGGTGATCGGGATGCCCAGCCGCCTGTCCAAGACGTCGTTCAGGAAGCTGTTCCGCGGGTCGTAGTAGTCGGCCTCGTTGCCGCGCAATCCGAGATCGGCGAAGAGCACGCGGTCGAGGGCGGCGCGGCGGGCCTGAGGATCATCGGTCGCACCGACGTGCCCCCGCACCCGGTCTGCCAGGGCCTGGATCTGCCGGATCACCGTCTCGATGGCCAGGTCGGGATAAGCGATCAGTGCGATCGTCGCCGCTGCCCGCTCGAGCTCGATCTCCTCGTCGGCGCGTTCGACGAGCGCCGCATAGCGTCGTCGCGGGGTCAGCCAGTCGTCCACGGCTTCCCATTCTAAACCGCAGCCTCGAGGCTGGCGCACGGCGCCCGAGCGCAGCCATCGATCGCAGCGCCGCGCTAGGCTCGTCCTGGACACGGAGGAGCACCATGAAGATCGACGCGGGTATCGAAACGAACGCGCTCACGGCGATCCCCGACGTGGCGCGCGAGGCGGAGGCGCTGGGCTTCGACGGTCTGTGGACCTCGGAAGCGGCGCACAACCCCTACTTGCCGCTCGCGGTCGCCGCGGTTCATTCGCGGCGGCTCGAGCTGGGGACGGCGATCGCTGTCGCGTTCCCGCGATCGCCCATGGTCACGGCACAGGTCGCCTGGGATCTCCAGGCCGCAAGTGGCGGTCGCTTCATCCTCGGCTTGGGCACTCAGGTCAAGGGCCACAACGAGAGGCGTTTCTCGGTGCCATGGGAGTCGCCGGGGCCGAAGCTCCGCGAGATGATTCTCTCGATCCGAGCGATCTGGGACACTTTCCAGAACGGAACGCCACTCGACTACCAGGGGCGCTTCTATCGGTTCTCGCTGATGACGCCGTTCTTCAGCGGGGGACCGATCGAGCATCCGCGCATTCCGATCTACATCGCGGGCGTGAACGAGTACATGTGCCGTCTCGCAGGCGAGCTGTGTGACGGGTTTCACGTGCACCCGTTCCACACCACCCGATACGTGCGCGAGTTCGTGCGGCCGCTGGTCGCCGAGGGAGCGGCGAAGACCGGGCGCGATCCCTCGCGGGTGGCCCTCTCGAGCAGCGTGTTCGTGATCGCGGGCGACACGGAGGCGGAACGCGAGCCGATGCGTGCCCTGGTGCGCAGCCAGCTCTCGTTTTACGCGTCCACTCGCACGTACGCGAAGATCCTCGAGACGCACGGCTGGCAGGAGATCGGTGACCGGCTCAGCGAGCTCTCCCGCACCGGCGGGTGGGGCGACATGCCCGGCTTGATCAGCGACGAGATGCTCGAGCATTGCGCCGTGACGGGAACCTGGGACGAGATCCCCGAGCTGATCCGAGAGAGGTACGCGGGCGTGCTCGACCGTGTATCGCTCTACTGGCCGTTCGTGCCGGGACGTGACCCGAACGAACGCTGGCGGAGGCTGGTCGACGTCATCCACCGGTGACCGGGGCCGGATCGCGCCTCGACGGGCACCTCCCGGTCGTCCGGCGATCAGGGAGCGCCAGCAGCATGCCAACGGCGCAGAGCGCCGTCACACTGACGAGGATGCCCAGCCAGGCCGCCGCAGGACGGTAGTGGAACACGACCCGATGCGTACCCGGCGGGACCACGACGCCGCGGAGTGCGAAGTCGACGGTATGGATCTGCGCCGCCACGTCGTCCACCGTCGCGGACCAGCCGGGCATGGCGGCATCGGCGAGGCGCAGGAGTGCGCCGGAGGACGCGGCGGTCTCGAGAATCACGCGCTCGTCGGTGGCCTCGAGCCAGCGCACGCTTTCGGTGGATGGTTCACCCGGGTCCCGTGCCTCGATCCCCGGGGGGCAAGCACCCGAGATCAGCGCTACGCCGTCGGGCAGCTCGCGTCGAGGATCGCGCAACGTGTGGAGCACTTGATCCGGACCGGCGAGCGCGACACACCGATGGACCAGCGACGCGCGTCGCAGCGCGTTCGTGTTTCGCCACAGCCATTGCTGCTCGTTCGCGACCACGCGTGTCCAGTCGGCTCCCTCTGGACGCTGCCCGGGCGCGGTGATCAACAGGCCGACCGAGAGGCGATCGACCACGGTCCTCGGACCGACGGGGGTGTAGTTGAAGTCGTACGAGCCGACGCCCACCGCCAGGCGGAGCCAGCGAACCGGCGTCGTCGGAATCCCGCCCTGAGGCGTGGCCGCACCGACGAGGAGAGGACGATGCATGTCGGCCTGTCCGATCCGGCTCAGGATCTCGTGCGACCCCCGGAAGGCCGACGGAAACGGAAACCGAGCACCGGGAACCGCGGTCGCGATACGCATCTCCGGGGAGGCGTCCGCTGCGGTGTGCGCGATATCGTCCGGCCAGGGCAGGGCGGTCTGATCGAACGGGACGATCTCGCGCCTCCCAAGGCTGACCAGATCGATCGCGGTGAGTCCCACCAGCGCCCATGCGGCACCTCGAGACTGGCGTGCTAGGCGCGCCGCTGCCACCAGTCCGAGCGCGGCGGCGGCGTAGGCCAGAGCGCGGAGACACGAGGCTTCGGAGCACTCTCTCGCCTGCTCGAGGGCGGCCGGAAGCGCGCTGCGCAGCGCATCTCCCTCCGCGAGCGAGCTCTCGTCGATCCGAGATGCTACCAGGGACCCGTATCGGGCAGTCGCTGCTGACCCAGAGGCGATGGCCCACCAGGTAGCGAGGGCGCAGGCCGCGACGATCACGAGGCCGGTCCCGCCGGGCCCTCTCTGCGGGTGGGGGGCAGCACCGAGCCGGGTTTCGCCAGTCCATTCGATGATGCGTTGCGCACCCCACGCGGCGAGCCAGCTTCCCGCGAGGATGGAGAGCTCGAGCCAGCGCGCTGGATGGCGGGCGCGATCGACCAGCGGTGCGACGGACCTCAGCAGACCGAGCACCGGGGTCGCCGGTCCCATCGCCAGCACGAGTCCGAAGACCCCGATCATCCGGAGCGCCCAGGCTTCACGTCGCGCGCGGCGGGGCACGGGCGAGAGTGCCAACGCGAGTGGGACGATGCCCAGGTAGGGCGTTACGGCTTCGCGGGTCGGAAAGCCCCAGTAAGACACACCCCGGGAGCCGCCGAAGAAGCTGGGTGCATACGCGCCGAGGAGCTGCACCAACGGGAGACGCGCGCCGAAGTCCGCGAATTCGGCGGGGAGCGCCTCCCCCCGGTTCGAAGCGGCGAGAAGCTTCGCGTACGGGACGAGCATCGTTGCTGCGAGCGCCGCGCCGAGGGCGAGCGCCAGGGCCAGTGCCAGGACACGCCCCACGGTCGCGGTGTGCGTACCGCCATCCGAGCGGGCGCCCCCGCCGCGCTTCACCCGCACGAGCGGCACGAAGATCACGAAGAAGAGCAGCGCGCCGTAGGTGAACTGAGCGTGGCCGGCGAGCAAGCTGGCCCCGAAGGCCAGGGCGGCAACCGCGACGTCGCGGGGTCGGGGGTGGTCAGCACCTTCGACGACTCTCAGCAGGGAGGTAAGGAGCCAAGGTGCCCAGGCGCAGCTCGCCAGGTGGGGGAGACCCCCCATGGGCACGTGTCCGACCATCCAGCCCGACAGCCCATAGGCTAGCCCGCCCAGCCCTGCGGCTGGTGCACCGAGTCGCCGCGATCGGAGCAGGCGGTACATCCCGAGCCCGCCCCATGTGAGATGGACCCACCACGTGAGATTCAGCGCACGTCCGATCGGAAAAAGCAGATGGAGCACGGCGACGGGTGGGTACCAGAACTGGGTGATCGGCTCTGCGGTGAGCGGGAAACCTCCGACGAGCCCGGCGCACCACCACGGCCATTCCCCGTTGGCGATTCGTGCGTACGCCCAGCTACGCCAGAAGAACTTCTCCTGCACGGTGTCGAAACCGTAGATGGGCGCCGAGCCGAGCACGCTCGGCGCGAGGACGGCCGCCGCGGCGAGGGCGAAGAGGGCCGGCGCTAGCCAGGGTCTACGTGGCGAGCTGAGCGCGGCGGTCATGGCTGGTCAACGAGGGCGGGCACGAGGCGCTGCAGGCGAAGCAAGCGCTCGATGCTATCGTCCGCCCCGATCGTCGCAAAGCCAACGCCGCGCAGCACTTCCCGGAGAGCACCGATGCCGCGTTTCAGCCACTTCGACGCCGCGGGGCGCGCTCGCATGGTCGACGTGACCCGCAAGAAGCGAACCCGGCGCGAGGCCACCGCGCTGGGCTCCGTGGTGATGAACGACGCCACGCTCGATCGGATCGAGCGTGGTGAGGTCGAGAAGGGTGAGGTGCTGGCGGTCGCGCGTGTGGCAGCGATCCAGGCTGCCAAGCGAACGTCCGACTGGATTCCGATGTGCCATCCCTTGGCCCTCAGCGGTGTCGACGTGGCGCTCGTCGCGGGCCGGGCACCCGCGCGTATCGACGTCTCCGTGACCGTCCGTTGCACGGGTCCTACCGGCGTCGAGATGGAAGCCCTCACAGCGGCGACCGCGGCGGCGCTCACGATCTACGACATGTGCAAGGCCGTCGATCGGGGATGCAGCTCGGCCCGTTTCGCCTGGCGAAGAAATCAGGCGGTCGGAGCGGACGCTGGGAAATGGAACCGACCGAAGACCATGGGCTCGTCCGAGGGCGGTAGTTTCCAGTCTTCGGTTCCAGGTCGGGTGCGCCAGCACACGAGCTCACGCTCGCGACGCAACCGGCCGAGCCAGCGCCCGATGAACGAGGGCCTGGGCGCCGAAATGCCGCGTCCGAGCGTGTACTCGAATCCGACCCACGCCTGTACGTGTCGGTGAACCGCCGCCATGCGGACGCGGGAGCGTGCACGCGGTCCGCCATCGGCCCAGCCGAACCCGTCGGCGAACGAGGCTCGTGCGGCGAGGTCCGCCAGTTCGAGCGCCGCCGAACGCGAGCGTCCGGTCAGGTAGGCCCGTCCCGACGCTGCGAGCACACGATGAACCTCGGCGAGGCGGGTCTCGAGGTCTGCGGGCGGTGCGTCGAGGAGCTCGGCGTCGACGAGATCGACGCACTGGCTGAGGACGGGAAGAAAGCACGGGTCGACGAGTGCCAACGGTGCGGTTGCTTGGTCGAGATCCGCCTGTCGCGCAATGGCCGCGCCTACGCTCGTCACGAGCTGGGCCTCGTGACGGAATTCATCGCTGAGCCGCTCGCCACCGAGCACGTCGATCCGCACGACGAGCCCCTGGCGGGGGATCTCCGAGCTCACGCTACTCAGCGCACGCCATAGTCGATCCTGGCGCTGGCGAGCCGAGCTACGGGTCACCTGGGAGCGAACGCTCCGAATCCGGTCGCTCTGGCGATCGGGCGCGGGCGGGCGTAGGTCCCAACACCCGAGCTCCCGATGCCACGGATAGCTCGCCCTGCACGGCGCACACGTCATCGCGCTGGCGACGGTGGACAACGGCCCCTTGCACCACGGACACCGAACGAGTTCGAGCAGTGACGCCGTCGGATTCAAGGGGCTACCCCGTGGCGCGCGTGGCGAGCCGTGAGCGAGCGCGTGGAGTAGGTTGGTCGGCCGTGAACGTGGCCCGTCCAGAGCCAGGCCTCACGTTGCCCGTCGATACGCTGGGCTGTTTCGCGCGCTCCTTTCGGTTTCCGGGGCTCACGGATGCTCTGGTGTTCGTCTTCGACCTCGGCGGTCACCTCGATGTGGAACGACTGGCGGCGTCGCTCGAGCTGGCGGTCACGCGGCACCATCCGGTGGCCGGCGCGCAGATCGAACGCTTCGGCGGCCTCTTCTACCGTTGGCGGTGCCGGCCGTTCGAGGCCAGGGCGTACCTTCATGGAGCCTACGCCGAACCGCGGACCTTCGACCTGATTCGTGAGCCACCGCTCCGGGTGCACGTCGGTACCGGTTCGCTTGCGTTCGAGATGAGTCATGTCGCGTTCGACGCCGTGGGCTTCGCCCGCGTCGTTCGCACGGTCCTCGAACAGTATGACGCGTTTCCGCGGATCCTCGAGCCCGCCGTCGACGAAGTCCGGTTGCGTCGCGAGGGGCGGCTCTACGCCCCTCGGCCGGCCGACGTGAAGAGGAACCCCGGGCGTCGTTTCGTCGATCCGGGATCTGGCCGCACGGTCGCGCGCAGCGCCGACCCGATCGTGCGCACCGGCATCGCCGGCGCCAGGGGAACCCTCCACCACCACGTGGTGCTTCCGCTCGGCGTCATCCGGGAGGCGGCCCGGGTAGGTGCCGTGACGATAAACGACTGGCTGGCCGCGGCCGCCCTCACGGCGTACACGGAGTGGAACGCGAGCCACGGCTCCCGGGCACGCTTTGCTTCGATCGATCTGCCCGCGAACCTTCGTCCGACGGACCGTTCGACGCTCGTCGCCGCGAACGTGACGGGTACCTTCACGCTCAACCTCGACCTGGGGGCGAGGATCGGACGCTACGCTACCTTCGCGGAGATACTCGCCGCGGTGCGCACGGCGAAAGCTGACGCGGACCGCGACCACCGTGCCTGGTCGATGGCGCCGCGCTGGCCCGTGCGAACTCACCCGACCGAGGTCGGGGTGTGGGTCGGGCGGGCACTGACGCGGCTGATGGGCGACGCGCTGCTCACCCTCGGTCCGACGCTCTTGCTCTCGAACTTCGGGCTACTCGATGGGCTGGTCGGGCGTTTCGGCGACCTGGAGCTATCGCGGCTTCGCGTCGAGGGCAGCGCATATCCTTCCTGGACCCTCGACGCGGTCAGCCCATCTCGCAGCGAGCTGACGCTTTCTTTTTGTGTTCGAAAGAGCCATTTCTCCGCCTCCACGCTCGCCGAGTTCGCGGGTCTCGTGGAGGAGCGTGCCCTGAGCCCATGCAAGTCCTGAGCGTGATCGAGCGATTCTTCCTGGCCGCGCACGAGGCTGGGTTGGGTCTCGGCGCCGCCTTCGCGATCGGTTTCGAGGGCCGGTTGCCGCGCGAGCTGGTGCGCGAGGCGTGGAACATCCTCGGCGACCGGTACCCCATCGTCCGATCGGTGCTGGTGCGCCGCCGCTGGCTCGAGCACGGCTGGTCGGGGTTCGCTTGGAAGGAAGTCTACGAGCGCGAGTTCGGCCCTGTGTTCGTGGTCGAGGCGCAGGCGTCAGGGGGCGTCGAAGAGAGCTTTGCCGAACGACTCGACCGGGCGCTCGAGGAGCATGGCAACCGGCCGATGGATCTCGAGCGGCAACCTCCCATCGAGCTCGTGATCGTCGAAGGCCGAGGCAGCGAGACCGGGTTACTGATCCGCATCCACCATTCCGCTCTCGACGGCATCGCCCTCGCCGTCCTGAGTCAGGACCTGGTGGAGATCGTCGACGAGCTCGCGCGGGGATTGCGCCCAGACCGCCGGCAGAAGGCGATCGCGCCGCGTGGGATGGGGCAGTACTTCCGGGCGGTGGGCCTTCGCGGAATGCTCGCGGCGTGGATCGCTCACTCGCGCGTGGGGCGGTGGAACCGCCCGCGCGTGAACGAGCCGCTGCCGGTACGCTGGAGGAGCCGGCGAAGCCCGACGCTGAGCGTCAAGCGGGTCATTCCGAGCGACCGCTTTGCCGAGGTGCGGGCAGCTGCACGCGCACGCGCGATCTCGTTCAACGACGCGGTGCTCGCGGCGGTGGCTCGCGCGGTGGTGGCGTACGCCAGGCACCGAAACGTCCGGATGCGAAAGGTGACGCTCGCGGTGCCGATGAACCTGCGAGCCTACCGTCACCTCGATCCACGCGAGAGCGTCGCGAACCAAGGGATCGCGGTCGAGATCCACGTGTCCGCGCGGTGGCTGGACGACCGCGACGAGCTCATTCACGCAATCCGCGCCCAGACTCGCGCGCTCAAGGCGACACCTCTGCCACTCGTCACCCTGGCGAGATCCATGATGCTCTTCGGCCTGCCGTACCGGTGGGTCGTCCGTTCGATGCGTTCGGTGCTCACCCGCAGGAGCGTGGCGCGGACGACCCCGACGCTGACGGTGAGCAACGTGGGACCGATCTGGCAGCGCCCTGACGGCTCGACGGCGGAACACATCGGCGGCGCTCGCGTCCTCTACACTCGTCACGTGTACCAGTGCGGCTACCCCATGCCCGCCACGCTCGCGATGTACACGTACCGGAACGAAGTGCAGATGGAGATGAGCTTCGCCGAGGGGGGCCTCGCTCGTATCGAAGCGGACGAGCTCCTCGGGCGCATCCGGGACGAGTTGTTTGCGTTGCTTTCCGTGCCGACCCTCGATGGCTGAGCGCGCGCCCGAGAGCCTTCAGGCTCGAGCCGAGCTCGCGGCCGCCAGAGCGATGTTCTGGCTGTTCCGTTTCATCCCGTGGAGCTGGGCGCCGCGGATAGGGCGACTGGCCGTGCCGCTCGTCGTCGCTCTCGACCGCCGGCACCGTGGAATCGCGCGAGTCAATCTCGAGCTGGCGTTCGGCGATCGGCTCGTCGAGCTCGGCGGCGCCGACCGCATCATCCGTGGCATGTACGCACACGTCGTCGCGAGCACGATCGAGGTCGCGCACATGGCGCGCGCGAGCGCCGAGGAGATCCGGGCTCGAGTGCGGTACGACGGAGTCGAGGTCTACGAGAGCATCCGAGCCGCAGGCCGACCCGTGGTGATCCTCACCGGACACGTCGGCAACTTCGACCTCATGGCCCTCGCGCACAGCGCGCACGGACATCCGCTCAGCTTCCTCGCCCGCCCGATGGACAGCCCCCTCGTCTACGAGCTCTTGAACGACATGCGACGTAGGTTCGGAAACGAGGTGCTGGACAAGAAGGGAAGCGGGAAGGACGCCTTCCGGGTGTTGCGAAGCGGCGGCGTGCTCGGCATCTTGGGAGACCAGAATGCGACCCGCGAGGAGGGCGAGTTCGTCCAGTTCTTCGGTCGGCCCGCCTGCACTCACGTCAGCATCGCGAAGCTCGCGCTGAAGACGAAGGCCGCGATCGTGCCGGCCTTCATTTCACGCGACACCGACGGTTTCCACACGATCCACGTAGGGCCGGTCATCGAACCGGTGTCCACCGGTCATCCACGCGAGGATGCGATCACGACGACGCAGGAGGTCGCTCGGGTCACCGAGGACGTCATTCGCCGGTTTCCGGAGCAATGGCTCTGGGGTCACCGACGATGGAAGACTCGCCCGGTCGGCGATCCCAAGCTCTACTGACGTGGCGCCGGTCCGGGCGACACGATCCATCAGTTGATGGAATAGGGCTCGCTGAGCGAGAAAGCGGCGATCTCGGCGTCGAACCGGTCGTTCTTCGATGTGACCATCTGGTAGGTCCCGCGCATCGAACCGAACGGAGTCGACAACGGGCACGCGGACGTGTACTCGAAGAAGTCGCCGGGCTCGAGGATCGGCGTTTCGCCGACGACACCGGGCCCCTTCACTTCTTCGACGTGCCCATTCGCATCGGTGATGATCCAATGACGGCTGACGAGCTGCACCGGCTCCTCGCCCTCGTTGGCGATCCTCACCGAGTAGGTGAAGAACCACTCGCCCTGTGGCGGTTGTGATCGCTCGGGCACGTATTGCGAGCGCACCCGAACTCGTACGCCGCGTGTCAGTGCTTCCGAGGTGCCCATGATGGATATGCTTCTCCGTGCGGAAGGCGGCGGAGAGTAACCGGCCCCCGGGGGGTCGTCTACCGAATCCAGAGGTGCCGTCGCGCCTCGACTTGGGCGAGGGCGCCATGCGAGACTCCGCGCCTGCGGCGTTGGCCCGGCAGGCTGGCCGTCGGCCGTGGGCGATGCGAGATTGCGCGAGAAGCGGAGCCTGCGTCAGGACGGCATCGAACCACGATCCGACTCCCGATCCGGGTGCGCGACGCCGAGCCCCTTTCGATTCCACCGGACGAAGCCCCACGAAGCCATGAGAAGGTCCGAATTCCGAAAGCCGCCGAAGCCGATCCGGATGAACGCGTTCCAGGTGGACCGTATGCGGGAAGTCGGCCGGATCGCGGCTCACCTCCTCGATCTGGTGGAGACCGCGATCCGTCCTGGCGTCACGACCGGCGCGATCGACGCGTTGGTGGACGAAGCGACCCGCGCTGCCGGCGCGGAGAGCGCGCCATTCGGATACCGCGGGTTCCCCAAACACGTCTGCACGTCCATCAACGAGGTCGTGTGCCACGGAATTCCTCGCGACGACCAGGTGCTGTGCGACGGTGACATCGTGAACGTCGACGTCACACCGGTTCTGGAGGGCTTCCATGGCGACAGCTCCAGAACCTTCTACGTTGGGAGTCCCTCGCTAGCTGCCCGCCGGCTCGTCGAAACGACTCGCGAGGCGCTGTGGAGAGGCATCCGCGCCGTGCGCCCGGGCGCGACGCTCGGTGACGTCGGTCATGCGATCCAGAGCTTCGCGGAAGGGCGCGGATTCTCCGTGGTGCGCGACTTCACCGGACACGGCATTGGGCGGATCTTTCACACCGCCCCGACCGTACATCACGTCGGACGCCCCGGGAGCGGAGAGAGACTGCGACCCGGCATGACGTTCACGATCGAGCCGATGATCAACGCCGGCGACTGGCACGTCGAGGTTCTCGCGGACGGCTGGACGGCCGTGACCCGCGACCGCTCGCTGTCCGCGCAGTTCGAGCACACGGTCATCGTGACCGATTCCGGGGTCGAGGTTCTCACGCTGAGCGACCGTGAGCGCGACGATCTTGCCGCGTCCCCAGCCTCGGTCCCGCTGCAGGTCCCGCTGCCGGAAGCCGGTACGTTGACCCCGGCAGGGACGCGCCCCTAAGATCCGTTCTGCCCCCCTGCCGTGATCCCATCGCATCGGTGACGGTTCCTCAGGCCAACGCGCGCTCGACGATCGCGGCCCTCGCGCCGCGGCGTCGCTCATGCGCGCCCGGCGCTGCATGAGCCGAGCGCCATCCGAGGCGGCCACGTGCGCGTGCTGCTGATCAAGACGCTGCCGGCCACGGCGGGTCCCGACATCGGGCTCGGCTACCTGGCGACGGCGCTACGTCGATCTGGACATCAGGTCGCGGTCGCCGACCCCGAGCTCGACGAGATGCGCGGCAAGCCGCGCAGCGTTCGTGAGCGCGTCGTAGAATTCCAGCCGGACTGGTTCGGTGTGAAGGTCTTCGATCACACGGTCGGTCGCGCTCGCAGCTACATGGTCGAGGCGCGGTCCGCCAGACGAGATGTCCGTACCGTCGCGGGGGGGCCGCACGTCTCGGGGTTCCGCGCGCGGGCGCTCGAAAGCCTGCCCGAGGCCGACTTCGCGATCGTGGGTGAGGCGGAGCGTGCGCTGCCGATGCTCATCGACGGGATCTCGGAGGGGAGTGACCTCTCTCGGGTGCCCGGGCTCGTGCGCCGGACCGAAACCGGCGTGCTGGTCGGTGCGCAGGACTTTCCCGACGACCTCGATGCACTCGGCCTCCCGGCCTGGGATCTCCTCCAGCCGCGCGAGCACGTCGAGCTCCAGAAGCGTGAGCCTTGGCTCGACCGACCGATTCCCTACGTTCCGATCCTCACCACCCGCGGTTGTCCGTTCCCCTGTACGTTCTGCGCCGCTCCCGTGAATTCGGGGAAGAAACTCCGCCATCACAGCGTCGAGTTCGTGATCGACGAGATCGAGCACCTGCGCGACGTCTTCGGCGTGCAGGGCTTCTCGATTTCGGACGACGCGTTCACCAACGACCGCCGCTACGTGGACGCCTTCTGCGAAGAGATGGTGCGGCGGCGGGTGAACGTACGATGGGATGCCGCGTCGAACGGCATCCGCGCCGATACGATCGACGTGGCGCTCGCTCGTCTCCTCGACGCCGCGGGATGCGAGAAGGTCGGCTTCGGAATCGAGAGCGGCTCGGAGCGCATCGTCCACGCGATGGGGAAGCGCTTCGCGCTGGACGACGTCGAGAGCGCGCTGCGGATCCTGCGGCGAGAGACGCGGATCCGCACCGAAGGGTTCTTCATCGTGGGCTACCCCGAGGAGCGGCTGTCCGATGCATGGAAGACGATCCGGTTGCTCGCCCGGATCGACCTCGATTCGGCGTGGATCTTCGGATTCAGCCCACACGTCGGCACGCGGGTCTCGGATGTCCTGCACGCACGTCCGGCTGCGGACATCTCATGGGGCGACTTCGCCAACGATCGGGTCATGAGTGGAACCCAACACATGCCGAAATGGGCGGTGCGTCTCTATTGGATGGCCGCGTGGCTGACGTTCTATGTGCGCCCCTCCCGCGCGCTACGCCTGCTGCGACACGTCGGTCCGATCGCCATTCCGCAGTTGGTCCGCCGACTCCTCCGCCGCGCGCGTCTGGTCGTGGTCCCGGCGGCACGCCCGCTGCCGCCGCCCCAGGCGCTGCCGGCCTGACCAACCGCGACCTGCTTGCGTCTGGTCGAGAGCCGTTGAGGACGGGATGGCGCGCACGGGCCCTGACGCGCGTCCGCTCGAGTTTCAGGAGTGGCTGGTGGCTCGCAGCGATGCCTCCCAGCACGCCGGGCAGAGCGGATCGACTCGTCGGCTCGCGTCCGCGCTGGAGCTGGCGCCCGGCGCCAGGGTCCTCGACGTGGGCTGCGGATCGGCAAAGAGCGCCGTGCTCGTCGCGACCGAACACGAGGTTCTGGTGATCGGGCTCGACCGCTCGGGGCGTAGCCTGGGGCGAGCGCGCTGGCGTGCGCGCCGGCACTCGTTCACGCGGGGTCTCCCCCTGGTGCGAGCCGACGCGATGGCGTTGCCATTTCGCGCAGGCAGCTTCGATGCGGTACTTCTCGAGGCGGTCGCCTATGCCGCGCCGCTCGACGCGGTGTTGCCCGAGGTTGCGCGTGTGCTCGTCCCCGGCGGCCGGATCGGCCTCGTCGACATCGCGCGCCGACCTGACCACGTGCCACCAGCGGCCGACTTCCAGCGGCTACTCGGGGAGCGGACTCTGAACCTGCTGACGGTGTCCGAGTGGGAGAGGGTGGTGCGAGGAGCTGGGTTCGACGTGATCCGCGCCGAGGGCTTCCCCATCCGTCAGGAGCTCGCCACGGTGGTCGAGGAGCTCGGGGACTGGTTGCGATCGGTCCCGCGCCAGCTGGCGTGGCTGGCTCGCAGCCCCGAGGCACGGCGGTTGTTCTTCGCCAACTACCGGGTTGGGCTGGACCCAGGAATCGAGGGTTGTCTCCTCGTGGCCTGCACGCCGGCGTGATGTCCGAGGGCTCGCGGGCTCGGCGCGAAGAGCGGCGGGGCTCGTTCTTCTGGCGGCGCTGGTTCGGTGCCACGCTCTTCGGCGGCCTGGTGTGGTTCCCCGCTAGCCTGCCACTCGCGCCAGTGGTCGGCTTTCTGTGGCTCGGTGAAATCGCGCTACGCCGGCGCAGGCCAGCCGTCGGATGGTTGCTGACCGTGCTCTACCTGACGGTCGCGGCAGCTACGACGTTCACGCTGGGGCGCCTCGGCCCCTTCCTGGCTCCGTCCGACTGGGGCTACGCCGCCGCCGCCGCTGTCGTGGCCTGCCTGGTCGCCTTCCGGGTGCGAGAGCACGGCCATCGCGCGGTCGGGCTGGCCGCCTGCCTGTCGGTCCCCCTCGCGGCAGCGCCGCCGATGCCACCTGGACCGCTCACTCGGGGCGCGATCCTCGTCTCGGTGGGATTCGGCTTCTGGCTCTTCGTGTGGCTGGTTGGAGCTCGGGTTGGGCGGCGGCTGAGCTGCCTGGCGTGGGGGCGGCGGTGCTGGTGGCGTCGGTAGCGCTCCGAGCACTGCTCTTCTGGCTCCTACCCACAGCCGACGCGACGCCTGTTCTGGCGGCTTTGCCGGGCGCCCGGCTGGTGATGCCATCGTGGCCGAATCCGGGGCTCGGGTCGCGCTTCGGGATGCCGATCAACTGGCACGACCTACGCGTCGCGATGCGGGGCTGTGCCACCGACAGCCGGATCGTCGGGACCTTGGATGCGATCTACCTGCGATCGGGTTCGGCCGATCCATGGCATGAGGTCCGGTTTCCTCCGGGCGACCAGTACGCGCTCGACTGCGGCCGCGGGAAGGTCTGGGTACCCGAGATGGTTCAGGAGAAGCTCTGGAGCGTGGATCTGTCGACCTTCGAGGTGGACAAGCCTTTCGAGTCCTGTGGCTTCGCCGGCCCCACGGTGGTCGACTTCGACCAGGAACGAACGCTCCTCCTCGGCTACCCGGGCGGCGAGCACCTCGCCTCGTACGACCCCGGGACGCACGAGTGTCGGATCGTCGTGGATGGCGGCACCATCATGGGCTTCTCCGTTTCGACTGCTCGTCGCGAGGCGTTCATCGTACGCAACGGTCGCCTGGAGCGCTGCCATCTCGGTGGAAGTGAACAATGTGAGGTGATTCTGAGGCTCTATGACGAACATTTGCCACAATGGTTGCAAGCGGATCGCTTCAACAAGGCGACCTTCGTCAATCACTTCAACAAAGTAGTTTCAGATGACGGATCTCATTATCTATTTTCGACAAGCCTTCAGTCGGGGAAGCTTTACCGAGTCGACAGAAGGAACGGCGCGCTCGTCGGGGAGCTCGAGCTCGAGCCGGGGATCCGCTGGGTGCGGGTAGACCCGACGCGCCGCCGGGTCTACGTGGGCGGATTCGTCCGCGGCCACTTCTTCGTGGTCGATGCGGACACGCTCGAACTACGAGCACGGGTGTTCCTCGGCCGCAAGATCCGCTACTTCGAGCCGCTCGGGGACGGTAAGGTCATCGCGGCCACCTCGGCCGGGGTGATCGAGTTCACCCCGGAGCTGGAAGCGAGTCCGGCCGGCTGAGAGCCCAAAGCGGGGCTGACACGGCCGAGAGCGACGGGACGGCTCAGTCGAAGTTGAACGAGAAGCGCTCGAGAACGGCGAGCAACGTCCAGGACCGACGCGCGGCCTTCGGTGCGGGTAGGGGGCTCGGCGTGAAACGGATCAGGTCGACGATGTTGCGTGCGCTGAGCCCGGCGAAGGACGAGCCGTAGAGAACGAAGGCCGCGAGGTAGAGGCGGTAGAAGACCGGATTCGGCGGAAGGCGTACCAGCAGCTTCACCAGCGGAAGGATCCAGGGGAACGTCACGACGATGCTGAAGAACTTGTGGAGGTTTTCGAGGCGCGCGCCATCGGGATGGTCGAGCACGGTCTTCTGGAAGTAGTCCTCGAAGTAGTCCTCGGACGAGTGGTCCGGCGCGAGCATGCCGGCACTCACGGACTGCTCGAACAGGCGCGTGCCCGGGAACGGGGTGGCAATCGAGCAGCGCG
Organism: Deltaproteobacteria bacterium; assembly: GCA_016713535.1. Lineage (GTDB taxonomy): Bacteria > JADJOY01 > JADJOY01 > JADJOY01 > JADJOY01 > JADJOY01. The sequence goes on along the minus strand of JADJOY010000042.1, from coordinate 43,513 downwards.
CGAACTGAGGGCGGAGCCGGACGTTGAACGCCAGGGTCTCGAGCGCACCGTCGAGGTCCTCGCCCGGAAGCCCGATCATGTTCAAGGTCTTCACGAAGATTCCGCGCTCCTTTAGGAGCGTCACTGCCTGGACTACGTCCTCGTCACTGATTTCCTTACGTAAAAGCGAGTTGCGCAGGCGGGCGTCCGCGGTCTCGAACGAGATCGTGACCGAGGCACAGCGGGCGCGGGCCAGGGCATCAGCGGTTTCCAGGTCGATGGTCTCCGGCCGGCATTGGAGCACGAAGGGCAGGTCGACCTGCCTGGCATACGCCTCGAGGAACTCGAAGGTCCAGTCGCGCTGGATGGTGAGGTGGTCATCACGCTCGAGGTTCAGGACTTCGATGGGATAGCGCTGACGCAACTCGCGGATCTCGGCGACCACGTTCTCGGGGGACCGTTTGCGGACCCAGTTGCCCTTGCCCGAGCAGACCGGCATGTCGAGGTGGTTGTGGCAGAACGTGCACTGGAAGCTGCAGCCGCGGCCAGTGAGCAAGGGCTTCGAGCGAAGCCGGCGAAGGTACGGATACCGGTAGTAGAGGTCCCAGTCAGGGAAGGGAACCGCGTCGAGGTCCTGGGTGAGCGGGCGGACGTCGTTTCGATGCACGACGCCCTCTTCTTTCACCCACAAATTCGGAACGTTACGCGGGCTCTCGCCAGCCGCGAGGCATTCGAGCAGGCCCACGATCGCCTCTTCGCCCTCGCCCCGGCATACCAGGTCGACCGGATCTTTCTCGATCACTTCCGGCGTGTAAGACGCGTGAGGTCCGCCGAACAAGATCCTGGTATCCATCCTCGCCTTGAGGCGAGCGGATACCTCGAGTGCCCATCGGTGCATGCCGGTCGTGACCGAGAAGGCCACGACGTCCGGTCGTGCCTCGACGACCCGGTCGAGGAACCGGCTTCCCTCGGCGCCTTCGAGGAACAACTGCGATTCGTGCCCGGCGCGTCGCACCATCGCCGAGATGTACATCAGCCCGAGCTTCTCCATCGCGAGGCGCTCGAGGAACACGACCTTCAGCTTACGCATCTTCGGTCTGAATTCTGGCTTTCCGCGGAGGGGGACCTGCGGCGCCGCGGACCGTAGCACGGTGGGTTGTGAAGGCCCAAAAGGCGTGTCGGTGCGGGGGGAGGAGGGCTTGCCGCGTAGGTTTACATAATATATATTATCAGACGTCGAACCCTGGCGCGGGACCACGAGAGCTTTGGGCGCCGATGCTGCTCGTGAGCCTACGGCAGACCTGGCGCGTCGAACTTGCCGTTACCATCGACGTCGACGAACAGCGGATTCGTGAACCCGATCGGCCGGAAGCCGTTGGTCCCGACCGTGATGTGCTTGTACACGTCGGGCTCCGCGGGCTCCTGGGACGGATCGCTCGGAAGCGCGGCCCCGGCTTCGACGACGACCCAGGCATCTCTCGCCAGATCGAGCGTGACGTTCTTGTCGTACCGGACGGCCTTGTCGCCGTTGCTGACCGGGATCTCCCGCGCCAGGGTCCCGTTGGTGTAGATCCGGACCTGCTCGACGGGGACCCACGGGGCCGCCTGAACGTTGACCCTGAGGCTGATGCTGCCGTTCGAGGCGGCCACCAAGTCGCCGGGTTCGCTTGCGCCAGCGAACACCCGCACGAACGGACCGGTGGTGCCAGCCACCTTGCCGGACCGGACCGCCGCGGCGATCTGCTTCGGCGTCACCCGCGACGGGTCGTCCGTGCCGATGTGGACGAAGTTGCGCGGATAGCCCGCAGTGATCTTGGTGTTGTGCGAGTCGGAGTTCGAGGTCCCGATCTTGAGCAGGCCCTGGTTCAGGAACTCGAACCAGGCGTTGCGCGCGGGGATTCCGTACACGTAGGAGCCACCGGACCACAGCTCCATGGCGTCGAAGTCGATGGACCGTGTCTTGCTGCCTGCGTCCGAGGAAACCTCCGCGAGGAAGGCGTTCGGAGCCAGGGGGTTCGAGAACGGGACCGGCGCTCCGAAGCGGTATCCGCGACGCTGGAGCCAGCCGATGTTGATGAAGCCCAGCTCGTAGAACGGATGATTCAGCTGGACCAGTGGTGCGTCGCCGCCTGGCGTCCCGAGCTTGCGGAGGCGGTCGTAGAGCGTCGCGGCGTTCACGCCCTTGTCCGAGGTGGTGTCGTAGCTCTGCCCGGGATCCAGCGGGAACGCGTTCCAGTGCCCGGGCTCGGTGAAGAGCGGCGGTGGCACGAACCGGTAGTCGCTGCAGTTGCCGTCGCCGCTCGGATACGAGGTGATCGGAGGCGTGGCCTCGACACCGACCAGTGATCCGATCCGGTCCGTGACGCCGAGTTGCGCGATCGTCGAGGCGTAGTCGACGATGCACTGGTGGTCGGACGACCCCATGATCTCGACCCCCTCCGCCAGGTACGTGATGACCCGGTCTTCGAGCGTCGGGAGCCCGCCCGGCTGGAGCGAGGACTCGAAGCTGGGGCGCGCGTGGATGTGGAAGTCGGCCGAGAGGTAGCCGGTCGTATCGATCGCTCGCTTGAGCGTGATCTTCTGCTGCCCGACCGGAAACGTGATGTCGAGGTGCTTCTTGACGACCGTGTATTCGAGTCCGTGCGAAAAATAGAGGTCCCACTGCCCGTCGTAGAGGTGGATCCGGCCCGTGCCTCGGCCGAGGTAGATCTCGTTCAGCTTGATCCGCAGCAGGTCACCCTCCGAGTTCCCCGGGATGACCGCGGCCGAGTCGTCGTTGGCGTCGAAGATGCTGATCTTGGCAGGCAGGAGTTCGTTGGTATCGGCGTCTCGAACCTCGACGTCGAAGTAACCCTTGGGTAAGGCCTCGGTCGGGGTCGAGGCGGGTGTCGAGGAGCCGCCACATCCAGCGCAAACCACCGACCAAGCCGCGGCGAGCAGCACGGCCGATGCGTGCGCCGCTAGCACTCCGGGGCGTACGCCGCGCATTCGCCCTGCCCGCCTCGGATCGATCGACTGTCCTTCGCGCATCTGGAGCCCTCCTCGAACGTAGCGATCCGCGGCACTCCTTCGAAGCGCCCGGTTCTCCGCACCCATCATCGCTCGTTTTCGGGCAACGTACCTCACGAAACGGCGACGGCGCCCGGGCGCTATGCGCACCCGGACGCCGGCGTTCGTCGGTACCCCCGCGATCTCGGGGGGCTCGGGGTTCAAGCCCCGCCGCTGAGCAGCTCCTCGGGAACGGCAGGCTTCGGTTCCTCGCGCTCCACGAGCTTCAGGTGGACCTTGCGCGCAGCGATCTCCCGCAGCGCCACCACGATCGGCTTCTCCCGGCGCGGCGCCACACGTGGCTTCGACCCGGAGAGGAGCTGCTTGGTACGAGCGGACGCCGTGTGAACGAGGTGAAACCGATTCGGAACCTCGCGCAGGCAATCGTCGACGGTGATGCGGGCCATCGAACCTCCTCGGCCGGTGCACGTGTTGGCGGCCGGCCTCGTGTATCCCGGCCGGCGCTCGGCGCGGCCAGGGTGTTCCTCGTGTGTTCTCGTGGATGTCGTGCCCGGAGGCACGACTGCTCAGTTCTGCGGCTTCACCGTCACGAACAGCGTCGAGCCCTTTCGCTCGATGAGCAGCAACGCAGGCTGGTCCTTCTCGAGCTCCTTGATGGCGCTGGCGAAGTCGTCGACCGTCTCGACCGAATTGCGATTCACTTCCCGGACGATGTCGCCGCGCTGGATCCCGGCTTCGGCCGCCGGACCGCGTGCTTGCGTCACGACGACGCCCTTGAGGTCGTCCGTGCCGAGCTGCTCCGCCAGCTTGCTGGACAGCGCCTGAACCTCCAACCCGAGCACCTGACTTTCGCCGTCACGCCCAGCAGCGACGGCTTCGTCGGCCGGGTACGTCCCGACCTCGACGTCGACCCGGAGCTTCTCGGGCTTGCCCTTCGAGGTCTCCCCCTTCCCCCGATCGGTCCGGAGGACCTCCATCGCGACTTTCTTGCCGGGGTCCACCGACGCGACGGTCCGCGTCAGCTCGCGAATCGAAGAGATCTTCTTGCCGTCGAACTCGACCACGACATCGCCGCGCTTGAGCCCAGCCTTGGCGGCGGGGCCGTCGTTCACCACTTCCGCGATCAGCGCGCCGCCCGAGGATTCGAGACCGAGGGACTTGGCGAGATCGGCATTCACGTCCTGGATCTTCACTCCGAGCCAGCCACGCGTGACCTTGCCGGACGACTTGAGCTCCTCGACCACCTGCTTCGCCATGTTGATCGGCACCGCGAAGCCGATCCCGCTGCCGGTCGCGGTGATGGCCGTGTTGATCCCGATCACGCGGCCATCGATGTCGAACAGCGGTCCCCCGGAGTTGCCCGGGTTGATCGACGCATCGGTCTGGATGAAGTCGTCGTACGGCCCGGTGCCGATGGCGCGCTCCTTCGCGGAGACGATGCCGGCGGTCATCGTGTGCTCGAGGCCGAACGGGTTGCCGATGGCGATGACCCAGTCGCCGATCCGGACCGCGTCCGAGTCACCCAGCTCGACGTGAGGAAGGTCGCCTTTCGGGGAGTCGACCTTGATGAGCGCCACGTCGGTCTTCTCGTCGGTGCCGACGATCTTCGCCTTCTCCTCGTGGCCGTCCTGGAACTTGACGAGCACCTCGTCCGCGCCTTTCACGACGTGGCTGTTGGTGATGATGTCTCCGTCCTTGTCGATCACGAACCCGGAGCCGAGGCTGCGCTGCTTGAGGTTCTCGCCGTCGGGAGCGCCGAAGAACTTCCAGAACTCGTCGTTGTCGCCGAAGAAGTCGCGTAGCTCGGGGCGTCCGCGCCCCACGGGCGGGTGGTGGATCACCTTGGTGGTGCTCAGGTTCACCACTGCGCGCTTCTGATGGTCGTAGAGGTCCGCGAAGCTGACGGGGAACATCCCCGGCGCTCGAGGCGCGGTAGAGCTGGCGCTCGCTGCCGGCGCGTCCTGTGGCTTGGGCTCGGGTCCTTGCCGAAGAACGCCTTCGACACCCGGCCGCCCCAACGCCACCGACCACCATCCCGATCGCCAGCCACAAGAGCGCGCGCCCAGGTCCAGGGCGCGCGCCCGTCACCGTGGAACTCTCTTCACGTCGTCCGTTCACCAGTCCATCTCCTCGGCGTGCGCGCGAGTCCGAGCCTCACACGACCACGCTCCTCGAGCGGCCCCGTAGCGGCGGCGGGTCGACCCCGGGCGCTCGAGCACGCTCACGATGCGGCATCATCAGCCGTTCAGGTTCTCGCGAATCCGGTCCACCAGTCCACGTTTCCCGCTGCCCACCGCCAAGCCTTCCTCCGCCGCGAGATCCTTCAGCAAAGCCTTCTCCTTGGAGCTGAGCTTGGTGGGCACCGGGATACGAACGCGGACCACGAGATCACCGCGCCCGCGGCCGCGAAGTCGCGCGAGCCCCTGCCCTTCGACCCGGAACACGGCCCCGGCCTGGGTGCCCGCGGGGACCTTGAGGGTGGTGGGCTCGTCGAGCGTCGGCACCTGAACCTCGCCTCCCAGCGCACATTGGACGAACGGAACGTCCAATTCGATCAACAGGTGCTCCGCCCCGCGTGAAAAAACGGGATCGTCGTGGACGCCGATCCCGACGTAGAGATCGCCCGGCGGACCGCCGCGGACGCCGGTCCCGCCCTTTCCGGTGAGCCGGAGCTGCATCCCGCTCTCGATGCCGGCCGGGATCTCGACCTTGAGCGTCTCGTGTTGACGCACGCGTCCGGCACCGCGGCACTCTTCGCATGGCTTGGTGATCCGGCGGCCACGCCCCTGGCAAGTGGGGCAAGTCGTGGTCATGAGGAAGGGGCCGCGCGACATGCTCGCCTGGCCTGTACCGCGACAGGTCGGGCACGTCTCCGGCCGCGACCCGGGCGCACACCCGGACGCTTCGCACGCCTTGCAGTCGATGACTCGTTCGACCTCGATCTCCTTGGAGCAGCCGCGCGCAGCCTCGCGGAACTCGATGGCGATCTGCGTGCTCAGGTCCTCGCCCCGACGTGGGCGGTTGGGATCGCGGCGGCGGCCGCCGCCGAACAGATCACCGAGCACGTCGCCGAAGCCGAACACGTCGCCGAAGTGCGCGAATATGTCGTCGTAGCTACGGAAACCCTGGAATCCAGACCCGCGCACCCCGTCGTGGCCGTACGAGTCGTAGAGCCGTCGCTTCTCGGCGTCGCGCAGCACCTCGTAGGCCTCGGCGGCCTCTTTGAACCGCTCCTCCGCCTCGGGGTCGTCAGGACGGCGGTCTGGATGGTTCTCGAGGGCGAGTTTGCGATAGGCCTTCTTGATCGTGTTGTCGTCGGCGTCCCGCGGAACACCGAGTACTTCGTAGTAGTCACGCTTCGTGGCCACGGGTGGTGACTCTCGCTTGCAGGGATGGAGTGACGTGGGGCTCGGCAGTCGGTCGGACACGTGTCAGCCGACGACTTGCGGCGGCTCCCGGATGGGAGCATACGCGGTCGCCGTCGCGCGAGCCGGACGCGCCGCGTGGCGAAATGCCCGAATTCTCGGGACTTTCTCGTGGCGTGGAGATAATGACGGAGGATGGTGTTGTCAACTGTCGAGGGGTTGGCGGCTCGCGCGTCGCCGTTGCACGGACGCCGAGACCCCGCTGGCGTGGGGCGCCTCTCGCGCTGCGAGGAGTACCCGCGCACCGGGCGTCTCGCTCACCGCGACGCTTGACGCGCCCACAGGCGCCTTCCTACGATCCGCCGCCCGTTTGCCGCCGCACTTTCCCGTACCCCCAGGCGAGGCCGCTCATGGAGATCCGCTCCACCGACGTCGTGAACCACCCGGTCGACGAGGTCTACGAGACGTTCCGGGATCGAATGCCCGAGATCACCGAGTACATCCGCAACGTCGACCGGATCGTCGTCGAAAGCGCGAGATGCTCGGCAAGGGGAAGGTTCACCTCGTCAACCACTGGTATGCGGTCGGGGAGATCCCGCCGGTCGCGCGCTCGTTCGTGAAACCCGACATGTTGTCGTGGCGCGACGATGCCACGTGGGACGATGCGAACCGAACCGCGACGTGGAAGCTCGAGACGTTTTTTTTCCGCGAGAGCGTGAAGTGCTACGGCACGACCCGTTTCAGCGCCAGCGGCTAAGGGGCCACCGAGGTGCGCATCGAAGGCAACCTGGAGATCCGTGTGATGGATCTGCCGATGGTTCCAGGCCTGCTCAAGAAGAAGGTCGGCGCCGAGATCGAACGCTTCGTGGCCAGCCTGATTGGCCCGACCCTCAAGAACGCGACCATCGGAGTGCAGAAATTCCTGGATGCGAACCCGCAGGCCAAGGCCAGCCCCAAGGGTGCCAGCAACAAGAGGAAGACCGCCAAGACCTGAGCCGGATGCGCGCCGGGGCCGAGCCCGTCGCGGTCACGGCAACGCTTGCACCACCCGCGCCGCCTGACCGGCGAGACCGACCTCTCCCGTCAGGCCGTCGATCGCCACCAAGGTCCCTTCGGCGATGTCCGCTGGGGCCGCTCCGGCGCCGATCACGGTCGGGAGGTCGAGCTCCCTGGCGCCGACGACGCCGAGCGCGAGCGGCGCGCCAGCCTCGACCACCAGCCCGGCGAGCAAGGGCAGATACGGGATCCACACACGGCCGGGGCACGGGGTCCATGCAACGTCCCCGGGTGCCAAGCGCTTGAGGTCGGCGGGGCTCGCGATGCGACGGAGCGGGCCCTGCCCCTTGCCGGGTGATGCCCCCTTCCCTCGTCGCGGTAGTGGCCGGGAGTCGACCGACGGTGAGACCGGTACCACCGGTGCCGGGACCCGGCGGCGAACGCTCTCGCCGGCGGACGCCTCCCCGATCTTTCCGACCTCGTCGAAACCCAGCCAGTGGATCTCGTTGACGGCCGCGAGGCGGCCGTCCGCGGTGAGTCGGCTGCCGAGCGCCGACACGTAGACGCGGGTCCGGTCGGTGACGCGAGAGAGGTGATCCTGGAGTTCGATCAGCTGACGCATCGCGTCCGCGTGGCGCTCGAAGAGGCGCGACAGTCCGGGTCGCCGCAGGGTCGAGACACCATCCAGCGCCTGTCTCCGTGCCGTCCCCCCGCGCTCCACCGCGCGCGCCATGCGCGCCGTCGGAAAAGCGAGCGGGTCGAGCTCGAGGTAGTTGCCCATCAGGGCGATCAGGGGGGTCGGGTCCTCTCGCCACGACGGCATCGACACGTCGAGGTCGCTGAAGGACCAATGGCCGTAGTCGCGTAGGACCTCCTTGACCGCGGAGCGCATGCGACGCGCGGTGCCGGACCATTCGCGCTCGAGCCGCGGCAGCACCTCGATCGCTTCGCCGCGAAGGATCGCGGCGAGCTTCGGAGCCTCCGTGGCCAGGTGTGCGATCTCGACGAACCGGGTGAGGAAGCGGCCGAGAGTGTGGTCGCGAACGCCCAGCCACGCGTCGGCGCGCTCGCGGTCACTCAAGGTCGGGATCGCGTCCAGGCGGGCGCCCAGCCGCCCCACGATGGCGGACGCCTGGTACACGGCGTCGATGCGTCGCGCGAGCACGGCCGTGAGGCGATCCTGGAACTCGCGCAGGCTCTCGGTGGCCTTCTTGGCCGAGATGCCCTCGAGGTCGACCATCCCCTGCCACCAGAAGAACGACTCGACGCGCACCGCGAGATCCGACACCTCCTTGGCACGACTCCGCAGCGCCGCGCTCACACCCACCCGTTCGAGAGGGGAAGGCGAACGGCCGACGCTGCGGATTCGCGCATCGAGTCCTTGATCGAACGGGCTCGGCAGGTCTCTCGCCATCGCTTCCAGTGGAGCGGCCGACCAGCGCGGCGCTCCGCGGCCCAGGATCGCCGTGCCACGCGCGATCGGCACCCGTCGCCAGCGGCTGGCCTGGTCGACGCCACCGATGGCGACGGGCTCGACGAAGCTGGCAGCGAAGCGCGCCAGCGGTGTCGGCACGAGCTCGTCGAGCAGCGCGGTCGTGAGCCCGGTCTCGACCTCGGCGGCGTCGCGATCGTCGCTCGCGAGCTCGCGCGTCTGGGTCGTGACCGGGCGGCTCTGGAGCACGAAGAACTGCCCGCGGGCGCGCGCCCATTCGACGTCTTGAGGCGCACCCATGAGGCGCTCGGCCTCGAGCGCGATCCGGCAGAGCTCGCGCAGCTCCTCGCGATTGAGGCTCGGAGTGTTCGCCTTCTGGTGACTGATGCGGACCGTCTCGGTGCCCTGGCCCTCCTTGCTGGCGCGCATCTGGCGGTCCTTGAACGCCAGCCGCACGTCGAGGAGCTCGCCGCTCGAGCGCGACACGACGAAGTGATCCGGCACCACTGCGCCCGAGACCACGGCGGCGCCGAGCCCGAACGTCGAGTCCACGACGATGCGATCCGCCTCGCCGGTGAGCGGATCCAGCGTGAAGGCGACCCCGGCGACGTCCGCGCCCACCAGGTCCTGGACCAAGACCGAGAGGCGGGCACCGTCATCCTCGAGGCCACGTGCGCGCCGGTATCGATCGACGCCTTCGTCGAGAGACGACCGCAGGCATTCGAAGACCGCCCGTACGACCTCGTCGCCGCCACTCACGTTGAGGAGCGTCCGGTAGATGCCCGCGAAGGATGCGGACTCCCGGTCCTCCAGGACGCCCGAGGAGCGCACGGCGACCGCCGCCCGGCCGGTTCGCCGGAGCAGCTCGTCGTAGGCTGCGCGGATCTCGACGATCAGGTCCTCGGCGAGACCCGCGGTTCCTCCGCCCCCGCGCAGCCCGAGGGACTCGGCCGGGATCACGAAGCCCCGCGGCACCGCCAGCCCACCGGCCGCCAGCTCACCGAGGCAGGCGGCCTTGGCGCCCACCGATTCGAGATCGGCGCGGGAAACCTGCTCGAGCCAGCGGACGTGACGGAAGGGGTCGTTGCTCACGTTGGGGTGCCCCCGGAGCGAAAAGGGCCGAAAGTTACCGACCGTGTTGCACTGCTGCAAGCCGAAGAGCCGGGATCTTCTGTAGAATCGCTCGAACGTCGTGAGCTCTTCCTCGAGGTTACCGTGCTCCCGAGTCCCCAAGTCAGGTTCTTTCGTCCGCTCGTTCTCGCCGCAGCGCTCGCCAGCGCATGTGGCTCGAGCGGCGGGTCGGTCGCGCCCGATCCGGGTCCCACGGCGCTGTTCGCGGTTCGACCCGACGGCGACGAGCTGCACTTCACGGACGTCCCCTTCCCCAGCGACGGCTTCTTGATCCCCGACGAGGATGGGTTCGATCATCTCACGGTCGCGGGGCTCGACGCAGTCGTGCCGCAGCTCTCCGACGTCCTGCGCCAGGGACTCGCTCAGCTCGACGGGTTCGGCCTCAGCACCGCGATCTACTTCCGCTTCGACGGAGACATCGATCCGGCGAGCCTGCCGGCCACCGTCCTGGACACGATCGGGAGTGGCGCGAGCGTGTTCTTGATGGAGGCGTCGAGTGACGCCGGTCCCCACCCCAAGCATCCGATCGAGCTGCGCTGGGATCCGTCGACCCGCACCCTCGCGCTGTTACCGGAGGCGGGAGTTCCGTTGCGGGCCAGCACCCGCTACGCCGCCGTCGTGACCCGGGCCGTTCGCGGGACGCATCCGGAGACCGGTGCGATGGGACCGGTCGCCCCTTCGCCCGACTTCCTGACCGCGGTCGACAAGCGTCGCGATCCGAAGAACACCACGCTCGATCGGATCCAGTCGCGGTACGAGGACGCCGTGACGACGGTTCTCGACGAGACCGGGCTCTCGATCGACGACCTCGCGTGCCTCACCGTCTTCACGACCCAGCGCACCGCGCGTGACCTCACCGCCGTGCGCGCCCAGCTCGAACGCCGGCCGGCTCCGGTCCTCGACACGTCCGATCCGCTCTACACGCACGTCTTTTCGACCCCCGAGGCGCTCGACGAGCTCCTGGGAGTGCCTGAGACGCCTCGCGCCGGCCTGGACAATCCTGGCGGCGTGGTCCACGACGCGATCGGCGCCGTCGTGAGCGCGTCGTTCCTCAGCGATTGGTACAAGTCGCCCGCGCGAGGGCTGGCCGAGCGCGTGGTGCTGGCCAGGTTCGACGACGACCGCTTCGTCGACGTCGACGGCGAGCCCGTGCGTCAGCGCCAGGATCGCGTCCCCGTGACGGTGGTCTTGCCCCGCTCGCCAGCGCCGCCGAGCGGCTACCCGGTCGTCATCTACCAGCACGGGCTCGGGGGCTCTCGCGAGTCCATGTTCGGGCTCGCGAACACCTTCGCAGCCGAGGGGTACGCGACCGTGGGCATCGACGCCGTCGCCCACGGTCTTCGCTACCAGACGACCGACGCGATCCACAACTTCACCGGCGCTCCCGGGCCAGACGGCTTCGCCGAGGTCGACGGCAGTCAGGTGCCCGTCGGCTTCTTCGAGGGCTTCCTCGATCTACTCGCGATCCGCGACAACTTCCGCCAGAGCGCCGTCGATCTCCTCGAGCTTGTGCGGTTGATTCGCAATCCGGCTCTCGATCTGTCGATCGCGCCGGGGTCCCCCCGACTCGACCCGAGCCACCTGACCGTGGTCGGCAACAGCCTCGGTGCCATCATGAGCGCGCTGTTCGCCGCGGTCGATCCGTATGTCGAGGGGGCGATCCTCAACGTCGGTGGCGGTGGTCTCGCGAACTATCTCCTCGTGAACTCACCGGTCGAGGGTGGCGAGAACATCCCATTGATCGCGACTCTGTTCGGTCTCGACCTGACGAAGGGCTATCCCGATCGCTGGATGCCATTCGTCAACGTCGCGCAGACCATCGTCGAGGCTGGCGACTCCCTCGCGTTCGCGCCCCACCTGGTGAACGAGCCGCTCACGGTGAGCGGCTTCGAGCGCAACTCGCCCAAGAGCGTGATGCTGATCGAGGCGATGGGGGACGAGGTCGTGCCGAACGTCTCGAACGAGGCGCTCGCGCGGGCGATCGGTCTCGACCAGGCCAGCCCGTTCGCCCGGGCGGTTCCCGGGCTGGCTGCCGTTCCGAGCGTGGTACGCGGCAATCGCCAGGTCGACGGGCGCACCGCGACCGCTGCGCTGGTTCAGCAGAATCCCGCGTCCCACGGTGCTAATCTCGAGAACCAGGCAGGCCGGATGTCGTACCAGCCAGGGTTCCCGTTCCCGGGTTCGGATCCTTTTCCGCGACTCACGCAGCCCGTCGCCGTCGCTCAGCCGCTCGAGGAAACCCAAGGGAGCGTCCTGCGTTTCGTCCGGTCCATCCGAGCTGGCCTCGCCGAGATCGAGGTCGCCGCCGAGCCCGAGCCGTACTGAGCCGCTCGCTCGAAGCCGCCACCGATGCGAATCACCTCCCTGCTCCGCCGCCTGAGTGAGCACCGGCGGTTGCCGTGGGCGATCTGGCTCGCCGCGCTCGGCGTCCGTGCCGTCCTCGGCTTCTGATCCTCGCGCCACGCGCCGCCCCGCTCGGCGACGAGGTCGTCTACACGGAGCTCGCGCGCGGCGTGCGCGAGAACGGCATCCTCGGCATGACCGCGGAGAAGCCGACCGCGCATCGGATGCCGGGCTACCCGATGCTGATCGCGTCGATCCAGAGCCTCACCGGCTCGACGCTGTTCGCTCCCCGCGCCGTGCAGGCGGCGATCGGCTCGACGACGCCGGTCGCGATCCATCTGCTCACGCGATGTCTGCTCGGCCCGGGCGCCGCATTGGTGGCGGCGGTGCTGGCGATCCTCGACCCGTTCCTGGTGTTCTACGACTGGCGGCTGTGGGCGGAGTCGCTCACGATCGCGCTCAGCACGTGGACGGTGTATTACGCGGCGAGCCGGGCCGATCGCCTGGACGTCCGGCGCGCCGTGGTGCTCGGCGGGCTGTGCGCGCTGACGGTCTACTTCCGGCCGGACGCCATCACCCTCGGTCCGGCGATCGTCGCCTGGCTCGCGTTCCGCATCCGGCCGTGGAAGCGCTGGCTGACGGTCGCGATCACGGCAGGCCTCACCGTGGAGCTCTTGCTCGCGCCCTGGCAGATCCGCAACTACCGGGTCACGGGGCACTTCGTCCCCCTGACCACCGAAGCGGGATACATCCTCTGGCAGACCAACAACCTCGAGAGCATGCACAACTCGGGGATCAAGGGATTCTGGTATCCGTGGCCGGGCCACCCCGAGGCCAACGACTACGGCGCCTACCTGGAGGGGCCGGACCTGGCTCGCGACGAGCGTTTCGCGGGCCTCACGAGCGAGATCGACATCGATCGCCGCTGCAAGGAGCTGGTGCGTCAGTTCTGGTGGGAAAACCGGGCCGACATGCCCACCTACGTCGCCCTCAAGTGGGCTCGGTTCTTCGCGTTGAGCCCGGCGTTCTCGTTCTGGAAGCCGAGCTTCGTGTGGGTCTCGCGGGTGTGGTACGGCTTCGTGCTCTCGGCCTTCGTGGCGGGTGTTCTGGTCGCCATCAGGAAGCGCCTGCCGATCGGCCTGTACCTCTGGCTACTGGCCGCCTTCTTCGCGAAGGCCGCCATCGTCCACGTGAACTTCCGCTACCGCCTCCAGGTGGAAGCGATCCTGCTGAGCTTCGCGGGACTCGCGACCTTCGCGCTTCTCGACTGGCTCGACCGCGGGCGCAGCCAGCGTACGACGTCCGTCACGTAGGCTGAGCCGCGGGCGCGCCCACGCTCACCTGGCGGGTGAGTCGATGCAGGCGCGTCTTCATGGTCTCTCCCATCTCGGGGACGACCAAGTCCTCGACGTCGTCGGCGAAGCCTCGAGCGCACATGTCGGCGAAGAATGCGTCGGTCGCCACGTAGAGTCGGTCGGTGAGCCAGATCGAGCCTCCGTGGGCGAGGTGTCGCTCCAGGAAGCTCGCCAGCGCCGCGTGGTGAGCCCGGTCGTAGACGACGTCGGCGGCGAGAATGCGATCGAAGCGGCGCGCGATCTGATCGGAGGTGAAGTCGAGCTGCACGCAGTCCCAGCCCACCAGTCCGTTCGCGGCGGCGCTCGCCGCGGCGTACGCGAGGGCCTCCGGGCAGCGATCGGCAAAGCAGACCCGTGCGCCCCGCAGCGCGGCCGCGACTCCGGCGAGACCGAGGCCCGCGCCGAGGTCGAGGACCGTCTGGCCGACCAGGCTCGGCCCGGCCATGAGGGCGCACGCAACCGCCTCGGCGCCCGACCACACCAGCGCCCAATACGGTGGGTCGACCGGATCCCGCTCGCCGAGCAGCGCGCCGACGTCCACGTAGCGCTCGAGGTCGTCGACTTCGTAGAGCCGGACCGCCTGCGAGGTACCGTCCGCGCTGGTCAGGGCGACCTGCCGGATACGCGCTCCCAGTCCCGCGATGTTCATCGTTCGACTCCCCGCGTCGTCTTGCGAAGCGCGTCGTGACCCTGCCATAACACGGCCTCCTGGCCCACTTGCCGAGGAGGAACGACGATGAACCGGGACGACTTCAAGCAATCCCTCCGCACCCTGAATCAGGTCGAGCGTGATCTCAAGCGCCTGGTGAAGAACGCGCGCAAGCTCGCGGCGGGACTCGGTCACGACCTCGGTGGAGTGTTCGACGTCGCGGTTCAGCGCCGCCTCGAGGAGGCCGAGCGCCTCCTCGCCCCGCTCGCCCAGGTCCTCCGCCTCGGTCCCCCGACGACCCCCTCTCGGCCAGCTTCCAGCTCCGCCAAGGGTGGGCGGCGAAAGACCTCCGGGGCCAGAGCAAGTCGCGCGGTGGGCGAGGTCGCAAGCTCAACCTGACGGCCGAGCAGCTCCAGGAGGCCTTGAAGAAGGCGAGCGGCGTCAAGACGAAGGCGGCGAAAATCCTGGGCGTTAGCATGCCGACCTTCAACAAGTACTTCAAAGGCGCCTGAGCTCCCGCAGGTCCCGCTGGGCCCCCGGGTCGGGACCATCGCCCCGTGTCCTCAGGCCGAGCCACGGCTCTGACCGCGGACGAGGGCGCCGGCCACGAGGTGCGCCACACGCAGGGGCTCGGGGAGGTGCCCGTGGGCCGCGAGATCCTCGATCAACCGGGCGCTCGCGGCAAGGGAGATGCCCACCCGCTGGATCCACACGCTCCCGACCGGTTCCATCGGCCCCGCCGCCTGGATCCGGGCCCATTTCGCGCCTCCTCCACGCACCCTGGCGCGCAGCGCGGCTCCGATCGCCGTGAGGTCCGGGGCGCGCCGCGCGACCACCAGGACCGGCACCGCGAGCTCGGCGTGCAACGCCGCCACGTCGATCACGTTGAATCCGGCGACGGTGATTCCCTGCAACATCACGAGCTGAACCTGGGGCGCGAACCGCGACCCGCGGACCATCTCGGCGATCGCGCGGGTCGCCTCGTCGCCGTCCCGGCGGACCGTGGTCGAGATCACGCCGTCGAGCCGGAGCCCCGCGTAGACGGTCCCCACCACCAGCACCTTGCCGCGGGTTCCTCGCTCGAATGGTCCGTCGTCGATTCCGACGACGTGCGACGGCACCCGTTCGGCGTACCTGCCGCGGGCGCGACTTGACTTCGCCCCCGTTACCGACCACACAGAAGGCCGCGTAGGCTGGCCGGGTCCCGCCACCGCGCCGGTCTCTCGTTCACCCACGACCATGCCTTTCGACCACGAGATCGGCGATCCACCGGGCTGGTGGTCCGGCGAGCCGGACGACGGGTACCACGCGTCGCCGGCCGAGACCAGCACGTCGACTCCGGGCGAGGCGGTCCTTCCCCGTCAGGCACCGATCGACGAAGACGCGGCCGAGCCGCCGCCCCCCCGTTCGAGCGCCGAGCCGGTCCCGCCGGTCGCCCCCGAGGCGGTGCTTCCGGGGCGCCCCACTCTCGTCGATCTTCCGACTCCTTCTCGAGTGATTTCGGCTCTTCCGGCCGACCAGCTCGAGCATTACATCATTGCGGGGATTCACCAGGACCGGAGCCCGGGAAACACCCTCGTGGTGCTGCATCCGGCGAAACGCGCGCGTTTGCCGGACGGTCTCTTCGAGGGTCTGGCCGAGCGCGGGTTCGCGATCCACGTGGTCGAGACCCACGCCGACCACCTGTCGAGCACCCGCCGCATCCGCGACAAGCTCCTCGAACTCGCCGCCCAGCCGGCACCTCTGGACGTGATCGTGGTGGGTGGGGACGGCACCCTCGACCACCACTTCCTGCTCGCGGCCTTCTACGCCTTCTACCCGGACCGGGTGCGCGAGCGTCCCGGGTCGATCCAGGTGTCCGGCATCACCCAGCAGGACTTGGGGCGCATCCCGGAAGACCTTCGGCGCAGCTTCGGTCTCGACGATCCGTTGCCCGCGGTCGCGCCGACCGACCCCAACGTGAAGGCGTGCTGGGTCCTGCGGGGACAGATCGATCTGTTGATCCGGCGTGGCGCGAGCGCCAAGCGGATCGCCCGCAAGACCCGCCGCAAGCCCAACGATCCGCTCTTGCGTCTCGCGGTCCTCGCCGCGCTCTTTCCCACCAAGGTCACGCTTCAGGCGCCCTACCTCGACCTCGGCGGGCTCGCCGAGGCGTCGCAGGCGGAGACCTTCCGCGGGCTCTATCCGTGGATCC
Source organism: Deltaproteobacteria bacterium (assembly GCA_016713535.1). GTDB lineage: Bacteria > JADJOY01 > JADJOY01 > JADJOY01 > JADJOY01 > JADJOY01. The sequence goes on along the minus strand of JADJOY010000042.1, from coordinate 27,060 downwards.
GCTCGATCGTGCCCTACCCAGCCGGGACCGCCGCCGACAACGCGGTGTTCGCCGGCGTCCCGGGGCTGATGTTCGGGCTCTTCGCGCAGCCCATGCGGTCCAACCCCATCACGCGGGTGCTGGTCACGCCGTTCTCGAAGCGCGCCCGAACCCGGTTCATCGACTACTTCACGAAGCAAGCCACGATCGTCCCGGCGCGGATCTCGATCGCGCGGATCGACGGGCGCTGGCAGCGGATCGGCAGCCACGCCGTCGGTGGCCCCGGCTCGGCCGGCTTCTTCTCGGGCGACCTGGTCAAGAAGACGAAGACCCTCACCGGCTACCTGGCGCGGATCCCGAAGGTGGTCTTCGAGGAAGGCATCTTCGGCACCACCAAGCTGCGGGTCGAGGCGTTCGATCCGTGGGGCCGGTCGACATCCGTCACCGAAGGGGGGCTCGCGGAGGGGCTGTTCTCGAACCGCACCTTCCTCGGTGGGGTCGGCTCGCTGCCGACCACGACGCCGACCAGCTTCGGCGGTGAGAGCTCCCTGCTCCTCATCCCGTCGATCGTCGGTCGCTCGCCGAGTGGCGCGCGCACGTTCTCGTTGCGCGGTGTCGGCGCGCTCGCCGAGGCGATCGTGAAGGGCATTCTGGCGCGCCTGCTCCACCACCTCGGCATCAATCCCGGCCGACTCGCCGGGGAGGGCGAGATGTCGGTACTGCAGCCGGCTCACCAGGTGGCGCTCAAGGAAGGCGGCCTGGTCTCGATCCACTACTCGTTCCAGGACGGTACCCCGCGTGCGGCGCCGATCCAGATCAGCGGCGACCCGTTCCAGGCCCATTCGCTCGGCATCAAGGTGTTCTGGGGCCCGGTGCCGCTGCTCGCGTCTCACGACTCGCTGCTGCTCTCGAGCACGCGGAGCACGTTGACCCACCTGCGGATGCAGCAGTCGTACGGCCTCAAGATGGCGTACATCGGCGGCGTCCATTACTTCCGCCACGAGAGCGGACCGGTTCGCCGCGACGAGATCGAGGCACGTACCGGCCTGGTGGCACCCCCGCTCTACCTGCCCCTCGATCTGGCCGGCATCCGCCGCAAGCTGTGCGGCGCGTGGCAGCGCCTCGGCACGGGCGATTTCGTCGACACCAGCGAGCCGGGGCGGCGCCTGCGACGGAAGAGCCTCTACTGTCACAACAACGACCAGTCCGCGCACCTGCTGCTGATGCGTATCGAGCGTGGCGACCTGCTGGTGCGGCAGGTGCGGCGCACGCCCTTTGGCGGCACGGTCTTCGAGGCTCGCACGACGTACCGCCAGGAATGGGGTACCTACGTGATCTCGCAGAGCCAGGTGTTCCACTGGCCGCGCACCCGGCCGGCCCGCATTCTCCAGGAAGAGCGGTTCTTCCGCGACTCGGCCGAGTTCCAGATGGAGGCGCCGGCGTATTTCCCGGTGCTCGCCTCGACACCCGGCGCACCGACGCTGCCCACCGCGGTACGGGAAGATGGGCGGGAACCCTCGCAGCGGCCGGCGTCCGACGCTGCGGACGGTGAGCGGCTCCCCGGCGACGGCGCCGCCTCGAAGCCCGCGCGCTGAGCCCGCGATTCAGCGAGGCGCGGCGCCGTGCGCGAAGCGCTCGAATTCGAGCGGGTCGTGTGCGCACATCACCCGCACCTGGGCGGCGTGCTCGCGCGCCAGGATCCGCAGCCGTTCCTGGTTGCGCACGCGCGCTTCACCCTCGACCTGGACGATGCGCTGGAAGATGTCGAGGAGTGGCGTGACGCGTCGCCGGTCGGGGTCCATCTCGCCGCGGTAGAAGTAGGCATCGCCGCAGTGGAGAAGCCACGTGTCGCCGGTGCGCACGGCGATGGCCGCGTGACCGCGGGTGTGACCCGCCGTCGGTACGATCAGTACCTCGTCGCCGAGCCCTGGAACCGCCCGCACCGCCTCGAAGCCGAACCAGTGGTCCCCTTCGAGCTTGCGCCGGTCCCAGCGCGGGCCGTGCGCCCACTGCGCGGCGCGGTAGCGCTCCCGCTCAAGGCGCGTGAGCGGCTTCAGCGCGGCGGTGATCTCCGGGTCGTGGACGTGGACCTCGGCGTCCGGGAAGTCGCTCAAGCCCCCGGCGTGGTCGAGGTCGAGGTGGGTCGGCACGATGTGGCGCACGTCCTTGCGCTGGAAGCCGAGGGCCTCCACCTGACGTGCGGCGGTCTCGGCCGCGTCGAGCTTCGGCCCCACCAGCAGGACGAAGGTCCCTCCGAGTCGCGCTCGAGGTCGCGCCACGTCGTCGAGCCCGAGGCCCGTATCGATCAGGACCAGACCATCGCGAGTCTCGACCAGCAAGCAGTGGCACACCATCTTCCGCTCCGGATTCAGGAGCGGTCCGGGAGCGGGCGGGCAGAGCGTCGCGCAGTTGAGATGGTGTACTTTCATGGAGCCCCCGTTCTCGTGCTCAGGCACGTCCCAGCATCGCCACGATGCGCCGGGTCGCTTCCTCGACGTTGGCGCGACTGTTGAATGCGCTGATCCGCACGAAGCCTTCGCCGGCGGCGCCGAAGCCGCTCCCCGGCGTCACCACCACGTTGGCCTCGGCGAGGAGCCGATCGAAGAAGGCCCAGCTCTCGGCCCGCCGCCCGTCCCCGCCCTCGGGGGTGGCGATCCACACGTACGGCGCGTTCACGCCCCCGTGAACCTCGAGACCGACCGCAGAGAGCCGCTCGCGGATGACCTCGGCGTTACCGAGATAGAAATAGATGAGCGCGCGGACCTGCGCCTGCCCCTCGGTCCCGTAGACCGCCTCGGCTCCGCGCTGGACGACGTAGCTCACGCCATTGAACTTGGTGGTGTGACGGCGGGTCCAGAGCGCATGAAGCTGGACCTCCTGGCCGTCGGCGGTCTTCCCCATCAGGGTCTTGGTGACGACCGTGAAGGCGCAGCGAGTGCCGGTGAAGCCGGCGGTCTTCGAGAAGCTCCGTAGCTCGACGGCGACGTCCCGGGCCCCGGGGATCTCGTAGATCGAGTGCGGGATCGCGGGATCGGTGATGAACGCCTCGTAGGCGGCGTCGAAGAGGATCAACGCCCCTTCCCGGCGCGCGTAGTCGACCCAGCGCGTGAGCGCTTCGCGGGTCAGCACCGCGCCCGTCGGGTTGTTCGGCGAGCACAGGTAGATGACGTCGACGTGCCTGCCAGGCACGGCCGGCGAGAAGCCGTTGGCGACCGTCGCGGGCAGGTAGACGATGCGCTCGAACTCGCCGCGCTCGTTGGCCACGCCGGTGTTCCCTGCCATGACGTTCGTGTCGACGTAGACCGGGTAGACGGGGTCGGTCACCGCGGTGACGTTGGCGCCCGTCGCGAGCACGTCCAGGAAGTTGCCGCTGTCGCACTTGCAGCCGTCGGACACGAAGATCTCGTCGGCCGCGACCTCCGCGCCGCGCGAACGGAAGTCGTGCTCGGCGATCTTCTCGCGCAGGAAGTCGTAGCCCTGCTCGGGACCGTAGCCACGGAACGTCTCGCGGCGGGCCATCTCGTCGACGGCCGCATGCATGGCGGCGGCGATCGCGGGAGGCATCGGCTCGGTGACGTCACCGATCCCGAGCCGGATCACCTTGGCGTTGGGGTTCGCGGCCTCGAAGGCGCGCACCCGGCGTCCGATCTCGGGAAAGAGATAGCCGGCCTTGAGCTTCAGGTAGTGGTCGTTGACGCGACCCAAGAGATCCTCCGACGGTCCGATGCGGCCGAGGGATTTACCCGACCCGGCGGAGTCCCTCCAAGCACGACCCGGCCATGCGCGCGTTCACACGAGTGGAGCCGTCCGCGCCGGGCTCCGAGCCGGAGAGGTGTCGTGGAATGCGTCCGCCCGACCTTCGACGGGGCCCGCGCCTCAACCCCGACGTGTCTTGCGCTTGGCCGACCGGGTCTTGCGCTTGGCCGGCGCTCGCACCCGCCGGGGCGCAGGCCCGAGCTCGGCCGGCCAGAAGCTCGCGACCGGGTCGGCCATGAGGCGGCGGAACGTGTTGCCGAGCCGCCCGCCCTGGAAGCCGTCGATGAAGCGGTGGTCGAAGGTCGCCGTGATGCGCATGATCGGCCGTACCACCACGCGCCCGTTCCGCGCGACCGGGCGGTCCTCGACGCGCCCGAGCGCCACCAGCATCGTGACTCCGCTGAACGGCGGGATCGGCCCGAAGGCCTCGGTGATCCCGAGCATCCCGACGCTCGTCACCATGCCACTGCCGAAGGGGTCCCGCGGCACCCCGAGGCGCGTGAGATCCACGTTGAGCTGGTACTCGAGGAAGACCGTCATCCGGAGAATGGGACCGAGGAGAGCCGGCGGCAGCAGATCGAAGAGCTTCTTGGTGCGCTCCAGGAACGGGTCCTGGTGCTTGCGGATGGTCCGCACGCCCGCGCGGATCTCTCGCGCGATCTCGACGACCGACTTCTTGTCCGCGTCCCGGACCATCGCCTCGGACAGGTCGATGGCCTGGTCGTGACGACGCTCGTCCATCTCGTCCGGCTCCATCGCCACCAGCACGGAGAGATCCACGGTGTCGCGCAGGAAGATCCGCCCCGCGCGGATCATCCCGTTGCACTCCGGGTGTCTGGCGAGGGTGTCGGCGAGAGCCTTCACGACGAGGTGCGTTACCGTCACGTGCTCTCCCGGAGCGCTCGGAGAGTACGGACAGCAACGGGAGCGCATCGGTCATGTCGACGTCGATCGTCCCGTAGATGGTCGGGTCGTCGGGCGGAGACCACGCGACCGCTGCCATCTTGCGCCAGCTCGAGAGCCGGTCGAGATAATGTCCATGGACGTTCGTGGACATGCGCCCCCCCCAGGGTTCGTGGTGGCGCATCGCTCGAGGGGTGGGCAGGCACGCCCGACGCGCCGTGGTCTCGGCGTTCGAGGACGCAATTCGCGAGCCAGCGACGTCGATCTCGATCGCGCAGGCGCGACCGTGACCTCGATAGACTTCGCACCTCCCGCTGGCCGACCGCTGGAGGTTCCGTTGAGCTCCCTCGAGCACCGATCCTCGTGCAGCCACTTTCCGCGCCGCGATCGGACCGACGCCCACTGGGCGCCGCGCCTCGCCGCGACCCCGGCGCCCGGGAGCGCACGAACCGCCGTGAAGCGGTGGTCCTTGCTTCTGCCGATGCGGGACGGGAACCGGATCGCGCTGGACGTGCACCTTCCGGTGGCTCTCGAGGGCACAGGCATCCGGCTGCCGACGATGCTGCGCCAGACGCGCTACTACCGGTCGCTCGCCTTCACGCCGGTGGGACGACGCTGGATCTCCCCCGACCTCCTCGAAGGCGAATCGCTCACTCGGGCCCGCTTCCTCGAGAGCGGCTACGCGTGGGTGGACGTCGACGCGCGAGGCTCGGGCGCCTCGTTCGGCGAGCGCCCCCATCCGTGGTCGCGCGACGAGGTCGCCGACGGCGGCGAGGTGGTGAGCTGGATCGTCGCCCAGCCGTGGTCGAACGGCCGCGTCGGGTCGACGGGGTCTCGTACGAGGGGACGACCGCCGAGTTCCTCGGCACCCTCGCCCACCCAGCCGTGCGCGCCGTGGCACCGCGCTTCTCCCTCTACGACGTCTACACCGACATCGCGTTCCCCGGCGGAGTGCAGCTCGCGTGGTTCACGCGTAACTGGGCCCGCTACAACCGCTCGCTCGACAGCGGGCGCTTCGACGACGCGCTCGCCGGGACGCTCAGACTGTTCGCCCATGCCGTCAAGGACTCGGGCGCCATGCCTCCGTGGGCTCGCCGCTTCGCCGCCCTTGTCGATGGGGATCCCGCGGAAGCGGCGCTGCGCGCGCTGGCCCGGCAGCTCGTGGCCGGCGTTCGGCCCGTCGACGCGGACTCCGCGCGGACCCTGCTCGCCGGGGCGATCGCGAGCCACGCCCGCAACCACGATCCACACGCCGATGCCGTGAGTCTCACCTATCGTGACGACGCCCCACCGGGGCGCCCCGACTTCACACCCGACGCCTTCAGCCCACACACCTTCGCGGACGCCGCTCGTGCCGCCGGCATCCCGATCGCCAGCATCAGCGGCTGGCACGACTCGGCCTATCCGCACTCGGCGATCAAGCGCTTCCGCGCCGTGGCCACGGCTGGCTCACGCCTCGTCCTCGGCCCGTGGGAGCACGGCGGCGCGCTCCACACCAGCCCGCGGGGCGGCTCGCGCGCGACGCGCTTCGACGCCGTGGGCGAGCTGCTGCGGTTCTTCGATCTCCATGTGCGCGGCGTGGACGACGGGATCGGAACCGAGCCAGCCGTCCACTACTTCGCGATGGGCGAGGAGCGGTGGCGCTCGGCACCGACCTGGCCACCACCCGGGGTGGTCGAGAAGCGCTTCTTCGTCGGCGAAGGACGGCGCCTGGCGCCGCACGCGCCATGGTCCACCGACCGCCACGACGTCTACCGCGTCGATCCGACCGCGGGGACCGGCGCCCGGGCGCGCTGGGACAGCCTCATCGGCTTTCACCACACCATCGACTACCCCGACCGCGCGGCCGCGGACCACAAGCTCCTGACCTACGACTCCGCGCCGCTTCGCGCCGCCCTCGAGATCGCCGGGCACCCGCTCGTCACGCTGTGGGTCGTCTCCAGCACCCCGGACGCGACGATCTTCGCCTACCTCGAGGACATCGACGAGCGCGGTCAGGTCACGTACGTGACCGAGGGCCTGCTGCGCGCCCTCCACCGCCGCACCGTCGATGGCCCCCCTATCCGACGCCAAGCCCCTACCGCACCTACCGGCGGATCCACGGCGCGCCGCTGGTTCCCGGTGAGCCGGCCGAGCTGGTGTTCGACCTGCTGCCGGTGGCGTACCGCTTCGAAGGCGGCCACTCGATCCGGCTCGCGATCGCGGGCGCCGACGCCGACCACTTCGCGATCCTGCCCGGCCCCTCGCCCGAGCTGCACGTGCTGCGCGGGCCGCGCTTTCCGTCTGCGCTGACGCTGCCCGTCGCGTCCGCCTCTTGAGCACGCGGTTGCGCCACGCTTGCGCTGCGCGCGCCTCGCACGCTAGTTTCAGATGGATCTGAATGGAACGGTGTTCCATATGGCGGAACGAGCCGGCACATCCCCGGGAAGCGTCGAGAAGGCATTGGACCTCCTCGCGCACCTCGAGCTCCAGCGCTACCCGTGCGGCGTCTCCGAGATCGGCCGCGCCCTCGCGATGCCCAAGGCCAGCGTCCACCGCCTGCTTGCGAGCCTGGCGAGCCGGGGCTACGGGAGCGCACCGAGGATGGCCGCTACCGCCTCGGGTTCCGGCTCGTCCGCCTCGGCCTTGCGGTGCTCGCCCGCGAGCCGCTCATCGAGGCGGCGCGCCCGGCCCTCGAGGCGGCGGCCCGCGGCGCCGGCGAGACCTACTTCCTCGCCACGATCCGCGAGGGTGCGATCGTCGTCCTCGACAAGGTCGAAGGCACCGGGATGTTGCGTGCCGCGCCGCGCATCGGCGAGAGCGCGCCGCTGCACGCCACGGCGGTGGGGAAGCTCTATCTCGCGCTCGCGCCCGCGCGCGTCGCCGTCCCGACCGGCGTGCTCGAGCGCTTCACTCCGCGGACTCTCGCCAGCGCGTCGGCGCTCGCGCGCGCGAGCGCCGAGGTCGCGCGCCGCGGCTGGGCCGATAGCCGTGAGGAATGGATCCCGGGCCTCAGCTTCGTCGCCGCGCCGGTGCGCGTCGGCGGCGAGCTCCTCGGGGCCGTCGCCGCGGCGGTCCCTGCCGCTCGCTTCACCGGGGCGGCGAAACGCAAGATCCTGAACGTGACGCTCGATGCGGCGCGCACGATCGCAGCGCGCCTGGAAGGGAGCTCTTCATGAAGGTGTGGCTGGATGGCCGGGTGATGGACGCCGCCGAGGCCCGCATTCCGGTGGTCGATCACGGGTTCCTCTACGGCGATGGCGTGTTCGAGGGGATCCGCGTCTACGCGCGGCGGGTCTTCCGTCTCGAGCGGCACCTCGAGCGCCTCGCCATCTCGGCCCGCAGCATCGGTCTCGAGCTACCGGGCGGCCTCGCCGCGATGCGCGCGGTGGTCCTCGAGACCACGCGCGCGTTCGGCGCCGACGAGTCCTACGTCCGGCTCATCGTGAGTCGTGGCGACGGCCCGCTGGGCGTGGATCCGTTGCTCTGCCCGACGCCACGGGTCGTGTGCCTGGTCGACCAGGTGCAGCTCTACTCGGCCGAGAAGCTCGCGAAGGGACTCGATCTGGTGACCGCGAGCGTGCGCCGTCCGGCGCCCGACGTGCTCGATCCGAGGGTCAAGAGCCTCAACTACCTGAACAGTGTCCTCGCCAAGCGCGAGGCCAAGCTGCGTGGCGCCGACGAGGCGCTGATCCTCAACCACGCGGGCCAGATCGCGGAGGCGAGCGTCGCCAACGTCTTCCTGGTGAAGCGCGGCGTGTTGCTCACTCCACCAGCCACCGACGGCGCGCTCGAGGGCGTCACGCGCTCCACCGTGCTCGAGCTGGCCGCGGCCCTCGGCATCCCGCATCGCGAGGCCACCGTCGGCCGCATCGACCTGTTCGGCGCGGACGAGGCCTTCTCACCGGCACGGGCGCACGCGTCGTGGCGATCGGCTCCCTCGACGGCGCGCCGCTCGCCGGCGCCGTGCCCGGCCCGATCACCGCGCGCATCGACGCGGCGTTTCGCGACCGCACCCGCGTGGACGGCGTCCCGCTCGACGGCGGCTGAGCCCGGCGCGGCTCGGTCCACGGGGTATGATCCGCGCCGCGCGAGGTTCCCTCGTTTCCACGCGTCAGCCACGGTCGATGGACGCCTCCGCCTCGCCTCCGCCTCGTCGCGCCGCGTCTCTTCGCGACGGCGAGCGTCTCGACCGATGGACGGTCGCGCTGTTCGCCCTCGTGAACGGCGTGGTGCTGGTCAACGCGCTTCGCCACGACCCGACGATCGGCTACGACGCCGACTCACACGTCGCCTACGTCCGGACCCTCGCCGAGGGACGGTTGCCGACGTTCTGGGACACCACCGAGTTCTTCTCGCCGCCCCTGCCGTACGTGGTGCCCGCGCTCTTGCTGCGCGCCGGTCTCGGCGAAGCCGCGGCGTTGCGCGGGGCGCTGATCGCGCAGGTCGCCGTTTCGGTGGCGCTCACGCTGACCGTGCTGCGGCTCGCGGGGCGGCTCTCGGCGCACATCGCCGTGCGGCGAGGCGCCCTCGCGCTCCTCGCACTCGCTCCCGTGTACTTCAAGTCCTTCGCGTTCCTCCGCGGGGAGCCGTACGCCGCGTGTTTCGTGGCGCTCGTCCTCGAGCACGCCCTCGGCACCCTTGGCATGTCTCGCGTTCCGCTGCGGCGGGTCGTGGGGCTCGGCGCCCTCGGCGGGTTCGCGTTGCTGTCGCGCCAGTGGGGCGCGGCCGCGCTCCCCGCCGTGGCGCTGCTCGCGCTGCAACGGGCGCGGGCCGAGCCAGCGCTGGCGCGGGAGCGGCTCACCTCGATCGTCGTCGCCTCGATCCTCGCGCTCCAGGCGGGCGGCTGGTTCTACGCCTACCTTCACCTTCGCTCGGGCTCCGCGATGGCGTTCAACCGCGCCCACGCCGAGAGCTTCTCGCTGACCAACCAGCCGCCGGAGTTCTACGCCGGGGCGGGCAACGGACGGCTCTTCTCGGATCCCGTCCGTCCCGGGTTCCCGAACCAGCTCGGTCCGATCCTGTTGAGCGAGGCGTGGGGGGATTACTGGTGCTACTGGGCGGTGTGGGGACGCGACCTCGCCGCCGACCGCTGGGTCTCCGGACCCGAGCTCGAGGGCCGCCTCCTCGCGGGCGAGCCGGCCACATCGCTCGCCACCAACCGCGCCGCCGTGGCTGCGTACCTGGGACGGGCGAACCTGCTCGCACTCGCCCCCACCGTGCTCGCGCTCGTGGCTCTCGCGCTCGGCACGCGCTCGGCGCTGGCCGCGCTCACGCACCCGGTGGACGATCCCGACCGCGGCGCCACGTTCGTGCTCACCGTCACGATCCTCGGCACTCTCGTGGGCTACGGCTGGTTCCTCGTCATGTATCCCAATCCAGGCAAGGGCGACACGATCAAGGCCACCTACCTCCTGCAGATCTTTCCGCTGTGGGCGGTCCTCGGCGGCGCGTTCCTGGAGCGGCTGCGGTCCCTCTCGCGGGCCGCCTGGCTGACCGCCGTCGCGATCCTCGCGGTGGTGTTCGTCCACGGCGCGCCGCTCTTGTTCAGCCGCTACGTCGGCGGCTGATCGCGCGGTGAGGCCCGGCGCGCGCTCACACCTCGACGCGCGGATCGGGCTCGCGTAGCAGCCGCACCGCTGCGATGGCCTCGATCTCGCCGGTTCCGCGCACCACCTCGGCGAGCGCGCGCATCCCCTCGGCCCAGGTCTCGGCGTCGGGCAGGTCGGCGCGGTCGAGACGTCGCGGCGCGGATCCCCCCTCGCCCACGAGCGCCTCCCACTCGGGTCGCCGCTGGCCCAACCCGTCCACGATCCGGATCGGCGCGTGGTCGTCGTCGACGATCGCGAGCACGCCCCACAGCCCGAGCGCCTCGTCGTCGGAGGCGCTGGTTTCGTCGTCGCTCGGCCAGATGAGATCGAACGCCGCGGTGCGCCCCCGGTCGCCGTCCTCGAGCTCGAGCAAGATCCCCTCGACCAGCGGATGCCCCGCGGCGAAGAAGTCGATGGTCTCGTTGGCGACCGCCTCCTCACGATCGAACGTGCCCATGAAGCGCTTGCCGCCCGCCACGCCGGGGATCGAGTCGACCACCGCGTGGGCGCCGAACTCGATCGAGTAGCTCGACCGGCTGCGCTCGGGCACCACGTCGAAGCCGAAGCGCTCGCACGCGTCGAGCACGACGCGCTCGGTGAGCGCCTCCAGGCCTGCAGGGATCCGGGCGAGGATCCCCGGCGCGAGCTCCGGCCGGTACGGATCGCGGTGCAGCTCCTGGTAAGCGCCCTCCTCGATCCGGCCGAGTGCGGCCCGCGCGTCGCCGATCACCGCGCCGAACCGGTCGGCCGGCAGGTCCATGGCGTCGGCGCCGAGCGCTGCGCGCTCGATCTCGGCCTCGATCCGCGCCAGCTCGTGGGTCAGCCCGGCGAGCGGCTCGGCGAACACGCCGCTCGCCTCCATCACCTGCGCGACCGCGCGGCCGAGGCCCCGCGGCGCGCGGAAGTACACGATCTCGACGGGCACGTTGCGGCCGATGCGATCGAGGCGACCGATGCGCTGCTCGAGGGCGAGCGGATCCCACGGCAGGTCGAAGAGCACGATGCGGCGGCAGAACTCGAAGTTCCGCCCCTCGCCACCACACTCGGTCGAGATCAGGATCGAGGGACCGGAGGGCGTGCGGAACTGCGCCACCTCGATGTCGCGGCGCCCCGCGTTCAGACCCTCGTGGAAGACCGCGACCCGCCGTCGCAGGCGCACCTCGAGGAGCTTGCGCAGCGCCTCGAAGGTCTCCGGATACGCGACGAAGATGAGGGTCTTCTCGCCGGCCTCGTGCCACCGGGTCGCCTCACGCACCACCCACTCGACGCGCGGATCGGCCTCGAAGATCGACTGCATGCGCTGGGTCCAGGTCGCGTGCACCGCGTCACGGGGAGGTGGCAGCGCCTGTGCGGACGACAGGCAGCGACGGTAGCGATCGAGCTTGCGCTTGCGCGCCGCCGCATCGCCGGCGGCCATCGCCACGACCTCGCTCTCGAGCTCGGCCCACGGCGCGAGGCCTTCGCTCGCCGCGAGGTCGACGGGGAGCCCTAGCCGGGGTGGGAAGCCGCCGATCTCGACGCGGCGAGTGGAGCTGGTGCAGGGCGGTAGATGGACCCCGTCTCGACACGGTGCTCGAACGAATCCTCGCCCGCGAACTCGTGGGGGCAGAGCAGCTCGAGTAGCCGGAAGAAGCCGTTCACGTCCTCGGCGAGGGGGGTCGCGGTGAGCAGCAAGACGTGCCGCGCCACCTGTGTCAGCGGCGCGATCGCCCGGTAGCGCGGATTGCCCGGCTGCCCGGGCGGCCGTTCGAGATGATGCGCCTCGTCGACCACCAGCAGGTCGAGCCCCGCTTCGGCGGCGGCGCGCACCAGCTCGGGCCGCTCGACCAGCAGCTCGGCGGCGATCACGGCCCGCGGGTGGGCATCGAACGGGTTGAAGTCGGCGCCGAGGTCGCGCGCCACGTCCTTCAGGCGGTCGTCGTCGAGGTGGACGAAGACCTGATGGTACTTGCGGTAGAGCTCGCCGAGCCACTGCACGGTGAGCGTGGATGGTGCGACCACCAGCGCGCGCTCCGCCTTGCCGGTGCGCTCGAGGTGGTTGAGGACCAGGCAGGCCTCGATCGTCTTGCCGAGGCCGACCTCGTCGGCGAGCAGCCAGCGCACCGGGTCGGTGGCGGTGGCCCGCTCGGCGACGTAGAGCTGGTGCGGGTAGAGCCGGATGCGTCCGCCGAGGAACGAGCCGAGCCCGCTGGTGCGCCGCATCGTGACCAGGCGAGCGGCGTCGATCCGGTTCGCGAAGTCGCGGTAGTCGTCGGCCTCGCCGCGCGCGAGCCGGTCCACCACCGACGCCGCGGGGGCGAGCGGGAAGACGCTGCCGCGCGGCACGTTGCGGCCGTCGGCGAGGCGATAGCCGGCCTCGCCGCCGCGCAGCGCCTCGGCGATCACCACCTCCTCGCCGCCCGGGTCGAGGCGTGCGCGGGTGCCGGGCTCGAGGACCAGCGGCACCAGCACGTCGGCGGCGGTGGTCATGCGCAGCTCGGAGTTGGCGGTCGGAAAACGCACCCGCAGGGTGCGACCCTCGATCGCGACGATTCGCCCGACACCGAGATCGGGGTTGTACCTGTGGGTCAGCAGGTCGCCTACGAGCCACATGTTCGAGACGTGCTCCTGGTGGGGGAGGTGCGGTCACCGTCCGTGGCGCGGCAGCGTCACGGCGGCGGTGCGAGGAGTGCCGGACGCTATCGGGTCAGTGACCGGCGCCGAGCAACGCGCGGGCTGGCGCGTGGTGCAGGGCACGGTGCGCGGCGCGGTAGCGCTCTTCGACGATCACGCCGCCGTGCTGCCGCTCCAGCCGGCGCAGCCCGAAATGATACAGCGCGACGGTGTGGAAGTGCTGGGCGAAGGCGGTGTTCACGACCGCCCCCGAGAGCGCTCCCACCACCGGCAGGAGCTGCGCCAGGGCGCGCTCGGTCACCACGGCCTCGAAGCGCCCCGCGATCATGCCGACGAGCCTGAGCAGCGCCGGCGCGGTGCGGTCGAACGCGATGCGCGTCAGGTCGTCGGCGCCGACCTTTGCCGCCACGCGCGCGGCTTCCCGCACCGCGCTCGCGAGGCCCACGCGGGTGGCCCAGTAGCCCACCTCGGCCGCGTCGTCGGACCGCGAGGGGCTCCCCAGGCTCAGCACCGACAGGCACTCGAGGCGGGTGATGGGATCGTTCAGGTCGGCGCCCATCTCGTGGGCCGTGGCGGCGATCGAGCGCAGCAGGATCAGGGTGCTGACCGGCAGCTCGAGGGGGAGCACCGCGATCCCGGCGAAGCCACCCACCGCCCCGCTCGCCGCGGCGACGAGGCTCATGCGTCGCCCGCGTCCGCGCGCTCGCGTTCCCGCGGCGCTCACGCTCGCGATCTCGAGCGGCGCCGCGCCGAGGCCGCCACTCGCCCAGTCCAGGCCGCGTGCCAGGGCGCCGTCGACCGCCCGCGCCACCAGGCGCTGAGCGCTCTGGGGCAGCTTGTCGAGCGCCGCCTCGACCGGCCGGCCGACCAGATCGGCAACCCGGATCAGGAAGCTCGGCCGCTCGAGGAAAGCCGCCGCGGCGCGCACGAACGACTCGTCCTCGGCGGAGAGGCGCTGGGCGTGCGCGTGCGCCGCCGGCGAAGCCTTCTTGGTCTCCGGCGCGTGTTTCGTGCCCGAGGTGGATGTCTTGCGCGACGCGTTCACGAACGAGAGGTTAGCAGGCCGTTGCAGACGTTTGCGCGGACGTCGACCGGCTCACCTCCCACCGTCGGTGGGACCGCCTCGGCGGTCCGGCTCCGGCGACGGCACCGGTCCGGCGGCGTCGTCCACCGGTGTGGTCCGCCTGTGGTCGGAGGATCCGCCGAGGGCTCGCGAGTCGCGTGCTATCGTCGCGCCTCCGCCGTGGAGCGAAGGGCGCCAGGACGATGAGCGAAGACATCCCCGACGGCGCCACGCGTGCCCTGGCCCGGCGGGTGGCGCGGCCCGTCGACGCGGCCGCCCGCGCCCACGCGGTGCGGGTCCTGGTCGACACGCTGGGCTGCCTCGCCGGGGCACGCGACACGCCGGAAGCCCGGATCGTCCGCGCGACCTCCGGCGCGGACACCGGCCCCGAGGCGCGCGCGTTCGTGTGGGGCGCCCTCGCCCACACGCTCGAGCTCGACGATCTCCATCGGGCCTCGGTCACGCATCCGGCGTGTGTGGTGATTCCCGCGGCGCTGGTCATCGCGCGAGGGGCCGCCCAGCCGAGCCGGGACGCCACCCTCGACGCCATCGTGCGCGGTTACGAGGTGATGACGCGGATCGGGGAAGCCGTCGGCGCCGCGCACTACCGGATCTTCCACAACACCGCCACCTGCGGGCCTTTCGGCGCCGCGGCGGCGTGCGCCTCCCTCCTCGGCCTCGACGAGGAGCGGAGCGTATGGGCGCTCGGCAACGCGGGCTCGGTCGCCGGCGGGCTCTGGCAGTTCAACGTCGAGGCCACCGCCACCAAGCCGCTGCACGCCGGGCACGCCTCGCGCAGCGGCGTCACCGCGGCGCGGCTGGCCGCGAACGGGCTGACCGGTCCCGAGCGGATCCTGGAGGGACCGAGAGGATTCTTCGCCGCCTTCTGCGGCGCCGACGCGCGGCCCGGCGCGCTTTCCGAGCCCGCGAGCGGCTGGAAGATCGCCGAGACCAGCTTCAAGCCCTGGGGTTCGTGCAGGCACACGCACCCCGCCATCGATGCAGCGCTGCGCCTCGCCACGCTCGAGCCGGCGGCGATCACCGGGGTCGTGGTGCGCGGCTACCGAACGATCGCGGAGCTCTGTGACGCGCCCGCGCCCGCCAGCCCGGCGCGAGCGCGCTTCAGCGTGCAGCACTGCGTCGCGGTCGCGCTGGCGCGTGGCGAGGTCGCGATCGGCGCGTTCGACGAAGCCACGGTCGCCGATCCCACCATCGCGGCGCTCCGCGCCCGGGTGCGCTTCGAGGTCGATCCGCGCTTCGACACCGCGTACCCCGGCCAGTGGGGCTCGGAGGTCCAGGTGCTCACCGCCGATGGCCACGAGCACCGCGCCGAAGCGCTGTCACCGCGCGGCGACCCCGAGGCCCCGCTCTCGGACGACGACCTCGACTCGAAGGCGCGCGGCCTCATCGTGCACGGAGTCGGCTGGAGCGAGGGCGAAGCGTCGGACGTGCTGGCCGCGGTACGCGACCCCGCGCACGGGCTCGCGCCGGTGTGGCGGGTGCTCGATGCGGCGTGCGGGCCCGGCGAGTGAAGCCTGGCGGCTGACGGAGCAGCCGCGCTCGATGCGGCGTCGCCGCTCGCCGATCAGGCGGCGGGGCGGTACTTGGCTGCCCAGCCCGCCGGGTCCTTGAACAGGCGGACGCAGCGGATCTGGTTGGCGTCGGTCAGGAAGAAGCGGTGGAAGCGTCCCGCGGGC
The DNA here is from genome assembly GCA_016713535.1 of Deltaproteobacteria bacterium. GTDB lineage: Bacteria > JADJOY01 > JADJOY01 > JADJOY01 > JADJOY01 > JADJOY01. Next base: position 11,479 of record JADJOY010000042.1, on the reverse strand, counting down.
ACGATGATCAGGTCGCCGGGCTCCACCTCGACGCGCATCCAGCGATCGTCGCCCGAGCGGATGTCGAAGATCCCCGCGCCTTCGAGGACGAAGCGCACCTCGTCGTCGTCGTGGAAGTGCTCGCCCGAGAACTTCTCGCGCAGCGCGTCCAGGCCGGGAGTCGACGGCGAGAGCGCGACCTCGTCCTGCGTCACGTAACCGCGCTCGCCCCGGTAGCGATCGAGCGTCGCCTGATACGCGTTCGCATCGAGGACGATGTGCTCGTACGGGATTCCGTCCGCCACGAGGAAGTCGGGGGCGATCGCCTGCCCCGCGTCGGCACCTTCCAGCCAGGTCGCCTTCATCTCGACGTCTCCTTCCGGCGTTGCGCCGCGTGGGTCGCGGGCCGGATCGAGGCCCATCTGCTTCATCTCGACCGCGGCCCGGAACAGGTAGTCGTAGCACTCGGCCTGGGTCTTCGCCTCGACCCAGTCGCGACCCCAGATGTACACCCCGTGGCGCCGCACCAGCACCGCGTGGGTCTCGGGATACGCCTCGATCGCCGCCGCCATGCGATCGGCGAGGTCGCACTCGCGCGCGGTGTTGTCGATGATCGGTACCTCGAGAACGTCGTGGAACCCCACGCCCCGGATGCCCTTCATCATCTCGAGATGCGTGACCCGGAACGCGCCGTCGAAGATCAGCGTCGCGAGCATCGCGTGGATGCTGTGGCTGTGCAGCACGGCGCCGGCGCCGCGCAACCGGTACGCGTTGAGGAAGAGCGGCGCGCACTCGCTGAGCTTGAGCGACGGATCGGCGGGCCGGCTCAGCACCGCGCCATTCTCGTCGACGGTGAAGAGGTCGGCGGGGCGGATGCGCTCCTTCTGCACTCCACTCGGCGCCATGTAGATCGCGTCGCCACGCTTCACGCTGATGCCACCGCCGGTCCCGCCAGCCCTGACCGTAGAACTGCTGGCACAGCTCGACGATCAGCCCCCGCACCTGTGAATCCGAGAGCGGGGTGTCGCGGGTAACCCGGGTCGATGGCTCCGGGCGCACCTTCGCGATCGCCCGCTTCGAGGCATGGCGGATCGGGGAGATGCGCGCGACGGCGCGCGAGGGGCTCGGCTTCTGGCTCATCGCGCGCGGATCGTAACCGCTCGCACCCCCACCACCAAGCCGCTCCCGTGCCGTCGCCGGCCGCGGCGCCGCCGCACCCCGAGCGCGGTGGCGCGCGAGCGAGGTGCCGACGTATGGTGACGCCCCCGCGCGACCGCGAGCAGCAGCGATGACCCGTCACAGCCGTCTTCCGATCGCCGTCCTCGTCGCCGCGACGCTCGCGGGCACCGCCGCGTGCGAGCGCGGCCATCGCGAGCGCGACTCGCGTTCCGCGCGCGCGAGCGAGAGCTCGCCACCCGCCGACTGGGCCGTGCGCGCCCGAGACCCCAACCCCGCGGTCCGCCGCGACGTGTTGTGGGCGATCGGCGGCGCTGGCGATCGCGCGATCACCGGCCTGGCGCTGCTGGTCGCCGGCCTCGACGATCCCGACGCCACGGTGCGCGAGCAGGCCGCGTGGGCCATCGGCAAGCTCGGCCACCCCGCCGCCCAGCAGGCCGTGCCGAAGCTGACCGCGCTGCTCGCCGACCCCGAGGCCACGGTCCGCGAGCGCGCCGCGTTCGCCCTCGGCAACATGGGTGACGCCGCGGCCAGCGCCGAGGCGGCGCTGGTCGAGGCGCTCGACGACGCCGCGACCCCGGTGCGGCTGCGCGCCGCGCGCGCCCTGGCGAACATCGGCACCTCGTCGCCCGCGGCCGTGCCGATCCTCCTCGAGATGACCCACGACGAGCGCCCCGAGGTCCGTCGCGCCGCGACCGGCTCGCTCGGAAAGACCGGTGCCGTGACGCCCGAGGTGTTGCCCCGCCTCCTCGAGCTCGCCGAGCACGACCCGGACCACACCGTGCGCGGCGCGGCGCTCGGCGCGCTCGGCGAGCTGCGGGGACCCGCCGCGAAGGCCGCAGTGCCGTTGCTCGTGGCGGCGCTCGGCGGCCCGAGCGTCGAGGCGCGCATCAGCGCCGCGAACGCCCTCGGCAAGATCGGCCCTCCCGAAGCCGCGAGCGCCGTGCCCGCGCTCGTCGCCGCGCTCACCGCGCCCGAGCGGGATCTGCAGCGGGCCACCGCCACCGCGCTGGGCCGCTTCGGCGCCGCCGCGGAGCCCGCGGTGCCCGCCCTGACGAAGCTGGTGAAGTCGTCGGACGGGAAGGTCCGCGAAGGGGCCGTGCACGCGCTCGGCCTGATCGGCCCGGGTGCCTCGAGTGCGGTCGGGGTGCTCGTCGAGGCTCTCGCCAGCGACGACCTGACCGTCCACTGGCGGGTCGCCACCGCCCTCGGACGGATCGGTTCGCCCTCGATCCAGCCGCTCGAGGGCGTCCTCGCGGACGGCGACGCCCAGAAGGCGACGCTGGCGGCCTTCGCCCTCGGCAAGGTCGGCCCGCCCGCGGCGCGCTCGATCCAGCCGCTGGTGCGCGCTCTCGATCGCCCGGAGCTGAGCGTGCGTCAGACCGCGGTGCGAGCGATCGGCCTCATCGGCGGCCCCGAGGCACGCGCCGCCGTGCCACGTCTCATCGAGCTCCTCGACGACCCCGACCGCGCGACCCGCAAGTTCACGGCGATCGCGCTCGGCGACCTGGGCGCCATCTCGCCCGAGATCCGACCCGCGCTCGAGGAGCACGCCGACGACCCGCAGGGCGACGTTCGCGCGGCGGTGCAGAACGCCCTCGCTCGCCTCGCTCATCCGCAGGGGACCGCCGTGGCAGAGCCCGCGGACGACGCCGAGGGGGGGCCGCGCTCGTGAAGAACGCCGTCCTCGCGTCGCGGCCGAGCGCGGTCGCGTCCGCCGGCTCGGTGTGACTCGTCGGCCGGCCCGCCACGCACTCGAGCTGCGGAGTGTCGAGCGGTTCGGCTCCGCCGGAGCGTTGCGCTGCGGCTATCGGGCGGGAGCGCGGGTGCGCCGGGTCGCGCTCACGTCACCGCGAGCCCGTCGCGCCAGGTCACGGTGCCGTTGGGCGTCGCGGGCACGCGCGCGCCGGGCGTCAAGATCCCCACCAGGTTGAGGGGATCCACCGCCGCGAGCGTGACCTCTTCCCCCTGGCCCGCGGTGCGACGGACGCTGCGCAGCAGGTCGACCGCCTCCGGGTCGGCGTATTGCTCGCCGCTGAGACCGGCGACGAAGCGTCCTCCCCTCACCTGCCCGCGCGCCTCGAGCCGCCTGAGCACCCGCAGCACCGCGCGCCACGGCACGGTCAAACACTCGCGCTCGAGGATCGCGCGGCACACGATGCCGTAGCGCTTGAGGAGCAGCAGCGCCCAGCGCTCGGCGAGCGCCTCCTCGGAGAGTGCGGCGCCAGGCGCCGCGCTCGCGGCGTGGAAGAGCGACCAGCGCCCCGCCGCCAGACCGGCGGCGCTGGGGCGGCTGCCGCGCTTGGTGCCACGCTCCTTGCGGTGCGCCTCGCGGGCCTCGGGGCTGAGCGCGCGCAGCGCCTGGAAGCCGTCGGCGCTCACCAATCCTCGCGCCACCGCCTCCCACAGCGCGCGCTCGACCTCGCTGCGAAGCCGCCCGCTGCCCGCGACGATCTCGTCGAAGAAGAGCGCTCCCCGGCGCGCGAGGAGCTCGAGGACGTCGACGGTGGGTCCGCTCGTGGAGGTCGCGACCGCGCCGGCGCTCTCACGCACGCCGGCGGCGAGCCAAGGCACGTCGGCGCGGCGCATGATCGAGACCGGGGTCACCGCCGACGCCGGCAGCGCGCGCGCCTTGTCGTCGCTCGCGGCGCGGCCCAGCGCCAGCCGCCCCCACGCGACCTCGCCGCTCAGGCACAGCTCGTCGAGCCACGCGGGCTTGTAGCCGAGGACGCGCGTCGGGAGGATGTCGCGCTCCCACACGCTCACCGGGATGTCGAAGCCCTGGAGCTGCTCGACGATGCGCAGCACGCCGCGCTTGCCCTCGAGGCGCGTGCCGGGCGCCACGTGCTGCCAGCGCAGCAGGAAGCGCACGTGGTCCTGGCCCGAGACCGGCTCGATCTCCTTGCGCAGGCGGTCGAGGGTGTAGCGGTGGATCCGCGCCAGGAGGCGCCGATCGCAGACCTCTTCTTCGGTCACGCCGGGGCGGAAGCGGCCACGGATGGCGCTGCCCACCTTCGAGGTGGGCGACCGCGACCTTCACGCGCGTCACCGGCAGCGCCGTGGCCTGGGCGAGCTCGAGGTAGCTCTGCGGGCCGCGGCACGCGAGGTGGCCCTCGACGAGGCTCGCGGCGACGGCGTCGGGGTCGATCGCCGCGCCCACCAGCTCGGGCGGCAGCGCGAGGGGCGGCGCCCGCGGCGCCGGGATGGAGCGCCTCGATGGCGCGCAGGCTCTCGGCGGCGAAAAGCATGCGGTGCCCGGCGATCGCCCCTGGAGTCACCGGTGACGCGGGCTCGTCCTCGCCTCCATCGTGGCGGGGACGAGCCCCGCGCTTCGTCGTCGGAGACCGATACCGCCGGTCCCGCGCCCACCTCCACGAACGCCGCGCGACCGGACGCGACCAGCTCCGCCGCGAGCGCGCTCCACTCGACGCTCTCGTCCTCGGCGATCGCCACCAGGCCGAGCAGCGCCTCGTGGAGCTCGTTCACGTCGCGGGGGTCGGGCCACGCCTCCTCGCACACTCGTGCGATCGCCTCCGGGTCGAGGGCCGCGAGCGCGCGGTCCTCGTCGGAGAGCACGCGGCGGGTCTGCACGGCGCGCGCGCGGCGCTCCTCGAGGGGCGCGTCGTCGAGGAACGTGTAGGGCTTCGACGACAGGATCTCGTGGGTGAACGGCGACGGCTCGGTGGTGTCGCGGGCGTGCACGCGGATCTCGCCGGAGCGGATGCGCTCGAGCACCCCGGTGAGCCCGTCGAGGTCCATCGCCTCGTGCAGGCAGTCGTGGACCGTCTGGTCGACGAGCGGGTGCTCGGGCAGCCTCGATCGGGCCCGTGACGTTCTCCTGGCACGCGACCTGGCGCGGGAAGACCGCGGCGAGCAGGTCCTCGGCGCGCATGCGCTGGATCGGCGGCGGCACGCGGCGGCCGTTCCTCTGGCGCAGGATCGCCAGCGCGCGGGTGGCGTTCCAGCGCCAGCGCGCGCCGAACATCGGCGCCGCGAGCAGCGCCTGGACGAGCGTCTCGCGGGCGCCGTTCGGGCGCAGCAGGCCCACCAGGTCTTCGAGCGGGAAGCTCTGCTGGGCGCCGAGCGAGAGCAGCACCGCGTCGTCGGTGGCCGCCGCCTGCAGCTCGAAGTCGAAGCTGCGGCAGAAGCGCTTGCGCATGGTGAGGCCGATGGCGCGGTTGATGCGGCTGCCGAAGGGCGCGTGCAGCACCACCTGACTGCCGCCGCTCTCGTCGAAGAACCGCTCCAGCACCAGCTCGGTGGTGGTCGGCAGCACGCCCAGCGCCGCCTTCTGGGCGCGGATGTAGCGGAGCAGCCTGCGCCGCGGCTCCGGAGCGCAGCCCGGCGCGGGCCGTCGAGCAACGCGCCGGCGATCTCGCCGTTGGTGCGGGCGAGCTGCGCCCTCGACGGTCGCTGCGCAGCGCCGACACCCCTCCTCGGAGAGCTCGCGATCGAGCGCCTGGCGCCTCGCCGAACCAGAACGGGATCGAGGGTGGAGCGCCGTGGGCGTTCTCGACCCGCACCACGCCGCTCTCGACGCGCTGGATCTTCCACGAGGTGGTGCCGAGCAAGAAGATGTCGCCCGCCATGCTCTCGATGGCGAAGTCCTCGTCGACGGTGCCGACGAACATGCCCTCGGGCTCGGCGATCACCTTGTAGTCGGCGAGCTCGGGGATCGCGCCGCCGCACTGCACCGCCACCATCCGCGCGCCGCGCCGTCCGCGCACGACACCGTGGATGCGGTCGCGGTGGAGGTGCGCCGCCGCGCGTCCGTTGCCGGTGGGGATGCCCTCGCTCAGCATCGCGATCAGCGCGTCGTACTGGGCGCGCTCGAGGTCCGCGAACGGCCACGCCTCGCGGACCAGCTCGAAGAGATCGTCCTCGCGCCACGGCTCGGACGAGCACTCGGCGACGATCTGCTGCGCCACGATGTCGAGCGGCGCCTTCGCATCACGAGGTGGTCGATGCGGCGCCCTGCAACGCCCGCACCAGCAGGCGGCGCACTCGACGAGGTGGTCGCGGGTGAAGGGGATGCAGTGCGGCCGCTGGCCGAGGCGTGGCTGAGCGCGAGCGGCCACGCGCGGAAGCACGGCGATCGGCGCGGCGCGCCGGAGCTGGCACACCAGGTCCACGGTGCCCACGTCGATGCCGAGCTCGAGGGAGGCGGTGGCGACCACCGCCTTCATGCGCCCCGCCTTGAGGCGCTTCTCGAGGTCGTGGCGGCGCTCCTTCGAGAGGCTGCCGTGGTGGCTCGCGACCGCCTCCTCGCCGAGGCGCTCGACCAGCGCGTGCGCCACCCGCTCCGCGGCGCGCCGCGTGTTCACGAACACCAAGGTGGTGCGGTGGGCGCGGATCAGCTCGGCGAGGCGCTCGTAGAGGTCGTTCCACTGCTCGCCCGAAGCGACCGCGGCGAGCTCGGTGGTGGGGGTCGCGATCTCGAGCTTGAGGGTGCGCAGGTGGCCGGCGTCGACGATCGAGCACACCGGCTCGCCGTCCGGCCGCACCCGCGCCGCCCCCACCAGGTAGCGCGCGGTCTGCTCGATCGGCCGCTGCGTGGCCGAGAGCCCGATTCGCGCCGGCCGCGCGTGGCAGACGTGATCGAGGCGCGCGAGGGTGAGCGAGAGGTGACTACCGCGCTTGTCGCGGACCAGCGCGTGGATCTCGTCGACGATCACGGTGCGTACGTGGCGCAGCACCTCGCGGCTCTTCTCCGCGGTCACCATCAGGTAGAGCGACTCGGGTGTCGTGATGAGGATGTGGGGCGGCTTCTTGAGGGCCTTCTGGCGCTCGGCGGCGGGGGTGTCGCCGGTGCGGACCCAGGTGCGGATCTCGGGCGGCGGATAGCCGAGCGCCGCGGCGGTCACGGCGAGCTGGGCGAGAGGCTCGTCGAGGTTGCGCTGGATGTCGTTCGAGAGGGCCTTGAGCGGCGAGACGTAGACCACCTCGATCCGGTCCTCGAGTCCCCCCCCTTCGGCCGCGCGGTAGAGCCGGTCGAGGCTGGTGAGGAACGCCGCGAGGGTCTTCCCCGAACCGGTGGGCGCCGCGATCAGCGTGTCGCGTCCGGCGAGGATCTCCGCCCAACCGCGTGCCTGGGGCTCGGTGGGACCGCGGAAACGGCTCGTGAACCAGGTCTGGATGACCGGGTGGAAGGCGCTCAGGATCGAGCCGCCCTCGCCCGCCGCGTGCGGCAGCCGCGCCAGCGCCGCCGCCGAGGCCCGCACCAGCGCGGTGCTCGCCATCGGCAACGCGAGCTGGCTCGTCATGCGCGCGTCGACCCGCCGCTCACTCGACGGTGACGGACTTGGCGAGGTTCCGTGGCTGGTCGATCTCGCAGCCGCGCTCGAGCGCCACGTAGTAGGCGAACAGCTGGAGCGGCACGACGGTGAGCAGCGGAGTGAAGAGCTCGTCCGACGCCGGGACGTGGATCACGTCGTCGGCCATCCGGTAGATGTCGCGGTCGCCCTCGGTGGCGACACAGATCACCGGGCCGCTGCGGGCGCGGATCTCCTGGATGTTGGAGACCATCTTCTCGTAGGAGCTGTCGCGCGGGACCAGGCACATCGACGGGAAGTTCGGGTCGATGAGCGCGATCGGGCCGTGCTTCATCTCGCCCGCCGCGTACGCCTCGGCGTGCAGGTACGAGATCTCCTTGAGCTTCAGGGCGCCTTCGAGCGCGATCGGGTAGTTGAACTTGCGGCCCACGTACAAAAAGTTGGAGAACTGGGCGTACTTCTTCGCGACGGCGTGGATCTGGTCGGCTTGCGCCAGGATGCGCTGGATCTTCTCCGGGATCGCCTCGAGCTCGCGGATGAACTGACGCCCCTCGTTCACGTCCATACGCTGACGGCGTGCGAGGAGCAGCGTCAGCAGGTAGACGATCGTGAGCTGGGAGATGAAGGCCTTCGTCGAGGCCACGCCGATCTCCGGCCCGGCGTGGTTGTAGACGCCGGCGTGGGTCTCGCGGGCGATGTTCGAGCCCACCACGTTGACGATGCCGAGCACGAGGGCACCCTTGCGCTTCGCTTCCTGAACGGCCGCCAGCGTGTCGAGGGTCTCGCCCGACTGGCTGATCGCCAGCACCGCGGTCTTGGGCCGGAAGTTGAGCTTGCGGTAGCGGAACTCGCTCGCGAGGTCGACCTCGACCGAGTAGTCCGTGGCCGTCTCCAGCACGTAGCGCCCGAGCAGCCCCGCGTAATACGAGGTGCCGCACGAGATGATGATGAGCCGGTCCATGTCGGCGAGACGGTCGAGGACCGCGTCGAGACCGCCGAGCTTCGCGATCCCCTCGGGCTCGATGATGCGTCCGCGCATCGCGTTCGCCACCGCGTCCGGCTGCTCGTGGATCTCCTTGAGCATGAAGTGGGCGTAGCCCTGCTTCTCGGCCGCGCTGATGTCCCAGTCCACCGTGGTGGGCGCGCGGAAGACCTTGCTCTCCTCGAGGTTGCGCAGGTGGTAGCCCTTGGGGGTGAGCACCGCGACGTCGTCGTCCTGGAGGTAGACGACGTTCTTGGTGTGGCTCACCAGCGCCGACACGTCGGAGGCCGCGAACACCTCGCCGTCGCCGATGCCGAGGATCAGCGGGCTGCCGCGGCGAGCGACCACGATCTGCTCGGTCTTGCCCTTCGCCACCACGCCGAGGCCGAAGGTGCCGCGCACCTCGCGCAGCGCCGCGAGCACCGCCTCCTCGAGGTCGCCGTGGGGTCCTTCAGGTGCTCCTCGATCAGGTGGGCCAGGACCTCGGTGTCGGTCTCGGACTTGAAGGTGTGCCCGCCCGCCATGAGCTTGGTCTTCAGGTCCTGGTAGTTCTCGACGATCCCGTTGTGGATGACGAAGACGTTGCCGCCGCAGTCGCCGTGGGGATGGGCGTTCTCCGCCGAGGGCTTACCGTGGGTCGCCCAGCGGGTGTGGGCGATGCCCGCGTGCGCCGTGGAGGGCGTGGCGTAGACCACCTTCTCGAGCTCGCGGACCTTGCCCTTGGCCTTGTCGACCCGGAGCGCTCCGTTCTCGAGCAGCGCCACCCCCGCCGAGTCGTACCCTCGGTACTCGAGGCGGTGCAGCCCGTCGAGGAGGATGGCAACGCGGGCTTGTGGCCCAGGTAACAAACGATTCCGCACATGGATGAGCGCCTTTCTCATCTGGCAGATCGCTGACCTTCTGCGCGGCCCCTACCGCCCGCCGCAGTACGAGCGCGTGATGCTGCCGATGACGGTGCTTCGTCGCTTTGACTGCGTCCTCGCCGAGACGAAGGCCAAGGTCGTCGCCGCGCAGGAAAAGCACAAGGGCGGCAAGCTCGCGGGCGACGCGCTCGACACCACGCTGAACAAGGTCGCGGGCCAGCGCTTCCACAACCACTCGCCGCTCGACTTCGCGAAGCTCAAGGGCGACCCGGACAACATCAACAAGCACCTGGTCAGCTACATCAAGGGCTTCTCGACCAACGTCCAGCGCATCTTCGAGTACTTCGAGTTCGAAGCCGAGATCGAGAAGATGCACGAGGCGAACATCCTCTACCTCGTGGTCTCGAAGTTCGCCGACGTGGATCTGCACCCGTCGAACGTGCCGAACGAGCAGATGGGGCTCATCTTCGAGAACCTCATCCGCCGCTTCAACGAACTCGCGAACGAGACGGCCGGCGATCACTTCACGCCCCGCGAAGTGATCCGCCTCATGGTCAACCTGCTCTTCATCCACGACGACAAGCTGCTCGCCACGGCCGGCACGGTGCGCAAGCTCCTCGACCCGGCGTGCGGCACCGGCGGCATGCTGGCCGAGGCGCAGCGCTACCTGCGCGAGCACAACACCGAAGCGAAGCTCTACGCCTACGGGCAGGACTACAACAAGCGGGCCTTCGCCACGGCGGCCTCCGACATGCTCATGAAGGAGGTGAGCCACAACGGCGGCGGCGACAACGTGCGCTTCGGCGACATCTTCACCGAAGACCAGTTTCCCGTCCGAAACCTTTCGACTACTTCCTCAGCAACCCGCCCTTCGGCGTGGACTGGAAGAAGCAGCAGAAGGAGATCCAGAAAGAGCACGAGAAGCGCGGCTTCGACGGCCGCTTCGGCGCTGGCCTGCCGCGCGTGAACGACGGCGCGCTCCTGTTCCTGCAGCACATGTGGAGCAAGCGCGAGGACGTGAAGCCGAAGGAGCACAAGGAGGGCTCGCGGCTCGCGATCGTCTTTTCCGGCTCGCCCATGTTCACCGGCGGCGCGGGCTCGGGCGAGAGCGAGATCCGCAGGTGGCTCCTCGAGAACGACTGGCTCGAGGCCATCGTCGCCTTGCCGGAGTCGATGTTCTACAACACCGGCATCGGCACCTACGTCTGGGTCGTCACCAACCGCAAGGAGAAGCGGCGCAAGGGCAAGGTGCAGCTCGTTGACGCGCGCGAGGTGTGGACGGCGGGCGGGAGCGAGGACAGTAAGCGCAGCCTCGGCGACAAGCGGCGGCACATGACCATCGCGCAGATCGACGAGGTCGTGCGCCTCTACGGCAAGTTCGAGGGGGGCCCGCGCTCCAAGATCTTCGACAACGCCGACTTCGGCTACACCCGCGTCACCATCGAGCGCCCGCTTCGCCTGCGCTACCAGATGACGACGGAAGATAAGGCGCGCTTCCTAGACGCCTGCCCGCACCTGCTCGACGACGTGCAGTCGATCGACAAGGCGCTCGGGCGGGAACCGCGCCTCGACTGGCCGACGGCGTGGGACGAGGTCGAGGCGCTCCTGAAGAAGCGCGGGAGCCGCTGGAAGGCGACCGAGCAGAAGCTGTTTCGCTCGGTGTTCACGCAGCGCGACGCGAAGTCCGAGCCCGTGCCGGCGGGTGGTCGTGACTCGGGCTTCGAAGCCGACGCCGACCTGCGCGACTTCGAGAACGTGCCGCTCACGGAGGACGTGGAGGCGTACTTCGAGCGCGAGGTGAAGCCGCACGTCCCGGACGCGTGGATGGATCGGAGCAAGGACAAGGTCGGCTACGAGATCAACTTCAACCGACACTTCTACGTGTTCACGCCGCCGCGCAGCTTGAACGAGATCGACGCCGAGCTGAAGGACGCCGAGGACGAGATCGTCCGACTGTTGCGGTGACGAGGTGAGCGTGACCGAGTGGGTAGGAGGCACGCCGCCTTCGTGGCCTCTGGCGCGAATCAAACACCTTTGTCGAACGGCCGGCGGTGGCACGCCCGACAAGGGCAAGCCTGAGTATTGGCAGGGTGACATTCCATGGGTGTCGCCCAAGGAGATGAAGTCGGACCGCATCACCGACACCGAAGACCACATCACGACCGAAGGCCTCTCGAAGAGCGCTACTCAAATGGTGCCGCCAAATG
>JADJOY010000041.1 GCA_016713535.1 Deltaproteobacteria bacterium | reverse complement strand
CGGCACGGCAGCCGCCGTTGCGCCCCTCCAGCGGGCGGGGGGCTTGAGAAGCCCCCCGAGAAACTACCGATTCTCGGTGATGTCCGTGAGGCGGGACTTCTGGCCGGGCATGGCGGCGAGGACGCGGTTGCGACCGGAGCGCTTGGCCTCGTAGAGCCAGTCGTCGGCGGCCTTGAGCAGCTCGTCGGCGTTGGTGGCGTCCTCCGGGAACGTGGCGATCCCACCGCTCAGCGTGACGGCGCCGCGCGGCTGGCGCTCGGCGTGCGGGAACGGGTGCTTCTCGACGAAGTGCCGGAAGCGGTCCGCCATGAACTCGGCCACGTCCTTGGGCGTGCGCCGGAACAGCACCACGAACTCCTCGCCGCCGTAGCGCGCGGATACGTCCACGGCGCGCGGGAAGTTCTTCTTGACCAGCATCGCCATCTCCGAGAGCACGGTGTCTCCCGCGGGATGGCCGTTGGTGTCGTTGTAGTGCTTGAACCAGTCGATGTCGAAGAGAAAGAGCGAGAGCTGTTTGCCGGTGTCGCGCGCCTCGTCGACCTCGCGCACCAGGTTTTCGAGGAAGTAGCGCTTGTTCTTGAGGCCGGTGAGCGGATCCGACTCGGCCTTCTCCTCGAGCTGGCGCGTCAGCGCCGCCTGCTTGAGTGCGGTGCCGGCCACGACGCCGAGGCTCGCGAGCAGGCTCTTGGTTCCCGGTGAGAGCCCGGGCTCGACACCGCCCATCGCCGCCACGCCCAGCACCTCGCGCTCCCACACGATCGGCGCCGCCACGTCGAGCCCCTCGTCGCAGGGACGCACCGGGCGCCGCTCTCGATCGTTGATCGCGAACAGCCCGCGCGCGGCGTCGCGGCTCACCACCACGCTACCCATCGCGGCTCGCCCCACCAGGCCGATTCCCGGCTCGACGTCGAAGGTGCGGCGCCGATCGAGGTCGTAGCCCTTGAGCGAGCGCGGCTCGAGCGGCCCGCCGCGTTGACCGCGCAGCAACACGATGACGCGGCGCGGACGGAAGAGCTTGTCGACCGCGTCGAGGAGCACGTCGGGGATGTCGCGCTCGGGCAGGCGACGCGAGAAGCTGCGCATGACCTCGGGCAGCAGATGCACCCGGTCGACCAGATGACCGTAGGCCGACCGCGGCGGACCGTGGTCGGCGCCGGCGCGGGAAGGTGGCTCGGAAGACATGCGGTGAGTGGCTCGACCTTCCCGAGGGCGCCGGAAGAGCGCACTCGCCTCGATCAGGATCTCATCGAACCGGCCCGGCGCGCCAGAGCCGAGGATGCGCCACGGCCAGGGACGCTCGTCGCGTCGTCGGGTCAACGCAGCCCGAAGCGCGCGCGGAACCCGCGCGGCTCGACGGGGCCGCGCGCTTACGCTCTTCACGTTCCTTCTCCTTGCGCGACTCCGAAGGTCGGATCTCCCGGATCGCCTCGTGGTTCTTGGGATCGAGCTTGAGCGCTTCCTTGTAGTGACCGAACGCCTTCTCCATCTCGCCGCGCGCCTTCCAGTAGTGGCCGATACCGATGCGGTAGCCGGCGTTGTTGGGCTGCAGGTCGACGGCCTTGCGCAGCTCCGACTCGATCGCGGCGCGGTTGGAGGAGTTCTCCACTCCGCGGGCGCGCTGCAGCGACTGGGCGATCATGAAGTGGTACTCGGCCTCGCCGGGGTGCAGCGCCGAGGCACGCTGGAAGTGCTGCAGCGCGAGCTCGAAGTTCGATTGCTTGAGCGCCATGCGGCCCTTCTCGTGGTCGATCATGGCCTCGATGATGCCGCTCGCCTCGAGGCGCTTCTTCTCGCGCTCGGGATCGGCGAGCTTCTTCAGGTACTCCTGCCGGGTGGTCTCGTTGCGCAGGTCCTGGAACGCCTGGTTCACCCGCGACGAGAGCTCGCGCACCTTGGCGAGCTCGCTCTCGCTCATGGTCGCGACGAAACGATCGGGGTGATACTGCTTGGCGAGCTTGAAGTAGGCGCTCTTGACCTCGTCGAGCGGCGCGTCCTGCTTCACGCCGAGGAGCTCGAACCAGTTCTTCTTCGTGAGCTCGGCGTGCTGCGCCAGGATCTCGGCGCGCGGCCTCGAGCGCATCGGCGGCCGCCGGCTTCGCGGGCTCTGACCTCTCGGATGAGTCGGCGGACCTCCCCGGCGCTGGCTCGGCGACCCTCGCGGCGGGCGTGACCTTCATCGGGGCGGCGCTCGCCGGCGCGACCTCGACCTTCGCGGCGACCGCCGGGCGGGCCTCGCGCGGCGGTAGCTTCGCCGCGACACTCGCCCCCGCGGCCTGCGGGACCGGCGGCAGCGGCAGCGCCGCCGGCGCGGTCGCGGCGTTCGCGACCGCGCTTCGCACCGGCCCAGCCGGTACCGACGGCGACTCGACGGCCTTGGGTGGCGCGATCACGCCCACACGGTCGGTCGGTGCCTCGCGGAACTTGGCGTTGGGTAGGTCCTCGTCGGCGGCGGCGTCCGGCACCGCCGGCGCGGGCGCCTCGGCACGGCGCGGGGGCGGCGGCGTCACGATCGGCTGGGGCGCCGGCGCCGGGCCCGGGTTGCTACCGGCGGGGACGAGCACCGCCGAAGCCCCGGCCACCTTGATCGGCGCGGGCGCGTCGGCCCGGTCCACCATCACCAGTCCCGCGCAGCTCGGGCACTTGAACTGGAACCGCTGATGGTGGATGCCATCGAGATTCAGGTTGAATGCCGACTGACAGTTTGTGCACGTGATCCGCATGTTCGCCGCCCCGCCCTCGACTCGGCCCACGGCCGAAGGATGCCTCGGCCTTCAGGAAAGCAGGTTCCGTACCGCTCGGGGCGCTCGGGCGGCGCTAGACACGTCCCACACGATTCATGACAATTTGAATCAGAACGGCGGTTTCGGTGGGCAGTGATTCGAGCCCTCCGCGACAGTCGGGGGCCGACGGACGTCGGCATGTGCACCGACCTGACGCTGCGTCACGACTCTGACGGCACCGATCACGGGGGAAAGCCATGATGGAGAACGTATCGAGCTTCGCCCGCGCAGCCGACGTGGTCATCGATCTGCTCCGGGAGATGCTCGACGAGGTCCGGGGCCTGCGCGTCGAGGTCACCCAGACGCTCGGCTCGCTGCGCACCGACCTCAACGCCGTGCAGGCCGAGCTCGACCGCGTCGCGAAGGCGCTCGCGAGCCCGCCGCTGGACGGACCAGAAGCCGCGCCGACCCTCGACGGCCGCCCACGGCTCGGTCCCCCCGCGCGCGCCGACCCGACGACGCTAGGCCCGCGTCCCGCGGGCCGCCGTTCGGGGACGCCCAGGGGGCCGTCCCTCCGAAGCTCCGCCTGATCGGTTCCGCGCACCCCTCGGAGGGCCCGACTCCCGTCGGGCCGGCGGCGGACGGCCGGGAGGCCGTCTCTCCGAAGCGTGCGCGAAGGCTCCCCTCGGGCCGGCGCTCCTCCGGAACGCACGCTCGAGCCCAAATGGGCCACCACGATTTGGATCGCCCTTGCGCCGAACGGGCTGGAGGGCGGCGCTTCGTCGCCGCCGAAGCCGATGGGACGCCGAGACCGGTCGCTACGAATCGTGACGATGCATCTAGAGCCGCAGCCGGAACGAGCGCGGCGGATCGAGCACCCGGATGAAGGGCACGGGGTCGTCGCCGAGCGCGATCGGCTCGACGCGCCGCGGGCGTCGCCGTCAGGCCCTCGGCCCAGTGGTAGCGAAGCACGACCTCGCCTCCATCCGCCTCCACGTCGCTGAGCGCGAGCTCGCCCCACGTCGAGGCGACGTGGCCGCGGCCCCTCTCGAACCGTGACGCCACCCGCGCCACCCGGTAGAGCGAGAGCGGCCCGCGCTCGCCGACGCGCGTGACCTCCGGGGCGAGGGCGTCGAAGACGCGCTTGCTCTCGGCGCTCCACGCGGCGACCGCGGTGACGTCGTAGCGCTCCAGGTAGCCGAGGAGCTCGCCGCGAGTGAGCTCGGCGAGGCGCGTTCCGAAGGCCTCGCCGTCGGTGAAGCTCGCGAAGCGGTGCAACATGCGGATCCACGGCGAGCGGCCGCCGATCAGCTCACGACCGGTCGCGAGCGCGAGCTGGCCGAGCACGTAGGCGCCCCCGTAAGGCCCGGGATCCTCGGCGCCGAGGAACGCGTCCTCGACCATCAGCCTCCCCTCGCCCGACACCGGGTCGCGCGCGAAGTCGACGAGCGCGCCGAACGACGGCGGCGGGCTCGCGCTCATCGGCTGGCGCGCCACGAACGCCGCGTACGTCGGCAGGAGAAGGCAGGCGAACGCCGTGACCGCGGCGGCCACCGGCGGCAGCCACCTCGGTCGCGCGCCCCGCGCGAACCACGCGTCGCGCGTCTCGATCAGGCCCACCGCCGCGGGCACCACCCACAGCAGGCGGTACGCGATCACGTAGCGGAACGGCTCGAACGCCGCGATCGGCGCGAGCCACGAGCCGAAGAACGCGATCGCCGCCAGCCACGCCAGCGCCGCCGCCAGCGCCATCGCGAGGCGGCGATCGCCGAGACGAGCGAGCCCGATCAGGCCGAACCCCAGCACCACGTTGCGCGCCAGCCAGCTCCCCCACAGCGACTCCCCGAGCACCGCGGAGGCGTCGAAGCCGTCGAAGCCCGCGACCGGCGTGAGCGCCTCGCGAGCCAATCGCAGCGGGTCGTGCTGGAGCCAGAGCGGCCACGGCACGGCGCTCAGCCAGTGGCGATACCGCAGCGCCGGCAGGATCCATCCCACGTTGAGCGCCGCCGTACACGCGACGCCGAGCGCCAGCAGCGCCAACACCCGCCTCGGCTGGCCTCGCCCGTAAGCAAGCACCCACACGAGCACCGGCACCGGCACCAGCAGCGCGGCGCCCTTGTGGACCAAGAGCGCGAGCGCCGCGAACCCCGCGCAGGCGAGAGCACCCGTGGTGCGCCCACGCGCCAGGTAGGCATGGGCGCCGGCGAGCGCGGGCAGGAGCAGCACGCTCACGTAGCCGCCCACGATCGCGCCCGTGGCGCGGAAGAGCTCGAGCTCGGACGTGGCGAGGAGCAGCGCGCCCGCGACCGCGCCGGCGAGCGCCGCGCGCCGGCCCAGACCGAAGCCCAGCAGCGACCCGAACACCAGCGCCGGAATGGAGGCCCACGCCAGCACGGTGCCGAGGCGGAGCCACGCCGCCCCGCCGAGCGACGGCCAGGCGAGCGCCGCGAGCTGGAACGACGCGAAGTTGTGCTCGAGCGCGGTGAACGGATAGCCCGCCATCACGTGCGGGTCGTAGCCCCACGCGCGGCCGGTGGTGGCGCGGATGCGCGCCGTGACCTCGAGCATGTCGGCGGCCACGGCGTGCTCGACCGCCCACGTCGGCGCGGGCGAGAAGAGCTGCCCCGCGAACGGCAGCGCCGCGCGCGCGCCCACCAGCACGCTCAGGAACAGCACGAGCGCCAGGGCGAGAGCCACGCTCGGCTCGTCGGAGCGGGTGCGCGCGGACGCGAGATCCAGGTCAGGCATCGATCGGTGATGCGGCGGCGCACGGCGCCGCAGCGCCGCCCACGCTACGGAGCGCCGCCCGCGGGGGCAAGGCGGTCGCCGCGCGGGCGCCCACCCACCGGCCCCGGCCCGTGACTTGACTCGCGGTAGAACACGTTCTACATCGGACGCTCCCCCTCACACCCACGGCAGGAGCAGGTCCATGTCGACGCAGAGCTACGACTACATCGTGATCGGCGCGGGCTCCGCCGGTTGCGTCATCGCCAACCGCCTCGGCGAGGATCCCAAGGCGCGGATCCTGGTGATCGAGGCCGGCGGCAGCGACAAGTCGTTCCTGTTCCGCCGGCCCGGCGCCCTCGCGATCGTCTACGAGAGCCCGCAGCTCAAGGCGATGAGCGACTGGGGCTACAAGACCGCGCCGCAGAAGGCCATGGACGGCCGCGTCATGCCGTGGACCCGCGGCAAGGTGCTGGGCGGCTGCAGCTCGGTGAACGGCATGCTCTACATCCGCGGCCACCGCGCCAACTACGACGAGTGGCGGGACTGGGGGAACCCGGGCTGGGGCTACGACGACGTGCTCCCCTACTTCAAGAAGTCGGAGAGCTTCGAGAAGGGCGAGGGCAAGTACCACGGCGGGCGCGGGCCGCTCGGCGTGACCAGCCAGGAGAACCAGTCGGTCGTCACGCTCGGCTTCAACGAGGCGATCGCGAGCGCCTGCGGCGTGCGCGTCATCGACGACTTCAACGGCGAGCAGCAGGAAGGTGCGTGCTCGTACCACCAGACGTGCGCCAACCGGAAGCGCATCAGCACCTCGGTGGCGTTCCTCTACCCGGCGATGGCGCGCGGCAACGTCGAGGTCGCCGACCAGGCGCTGGTGCACAAGATCGTGATCGAGAACGGCCGCGCCACCGGCGTCGTCTACTCGAAGGGCGGCGCCACGTTCACGGCGCGCGCGGGCGCCGAGGTGATCCTCTCGGGAGGCGCGATCGGCTCGCCGCAGATCCTGATGCTCTCGGGGGTAGGTCCTGCGGACCACCTGAAGAAGGTCGGCGTCGACGTGGTCGCGGACCTGCCCGGCGTCGGCCAGAACCTCCACGACCACCTCATGGTGCCGGTCCGCTACGAGACCACCGCCGACGCCGGACACACCAGCACCGCGCCCCACTACATCGGCGGCATGCTGCGCGACTTCCTCTTCAACAAGGGCTGGTTCGGCAAGACCTTCCTCGAGGGCGGCGCGTTCGTGAAGACGCGCGCCGAGGAGCCGATCCCGGATCTGCAGTTCTTCGGCCTGCCGTGGGCGTACCCCGAGCCCAACGACGACGGCCCCAAGAAGGGGGTCATCTCGAAGAAGCCGAGCTTCACCGTGCTCGCCGGCATGATCTACCCGAAGAGCCGCGGCGAGATCCGCCTCCAGAGCACCGACCCCAACGTCGCGCCCAGCATCGACCCTCGCTACCTCGAGGACCCGGACGACATGCGGGTGATGGTGCGCGGGCTCGAGATCGCGCGCGCCGTGGCGGGCGAGGCGGCGTTCAAGCGCTACGTGATCGCCGAGCGCACGCCGGGGCCGGCGTGCTCGAGCCGCCAGCAGCTGGAGGCGCACGTGCGGATGTTCGGCAAGACCATTTACCACCCGGTCGGCACCTGCAAGATGGGCAACGACCCGCTCGCGGTGGTGAACCACGAGCTCCGGGTGCACGGCGTGGCCGGGCTGCGCGTCGCGGACGCGTCGATCATGCCCAAGATCGTGGGCGGCAACACCAACGCCCCCTCGATCATGATCGGCGAGAAGTGCTCCGACCTGATCCGATCGGGCCGCGCTTGACAGGAGACGACCGATGACCGCCAAGGCGAAGGGCGCGCGCACCGCCGAGACCCCGTTCGAACCCGGCCAGTTCCGGATCCAGGACCAGATCGTGTCGCTCCCCGTGTGGGTGCGCGACGCGAGCGTGATGTTCGCGAGCTTCCTGGTGCCGACCCGCGCCGCCAAGGCGGTGATCGGCAACGCGCGCGTCGAGCTCGCCGAGGTCTTCCCGGGGCGGGCGATGGCGAGCGTCGCGGCGATCGAGTACCGCGAGAACGACCTCGGCCGGTACAACGAGCTCGCGATCGCGTTCGTGGTGCGGCTCGGCGGCGGGCGCGCACTGCCTTTCATCGGCCTGACCCTCGACTCGATGCGCGGCAACATCGGCACCTACATCCACCGGTTGCCGGTCACCACCGAGTTCTCGCGCGACGCGGGACGCGCCATCTGGGGCCTGCCCAAGACCGTCGAGAAGATCACGATCCGCGAGGAGGCCGGCCAGCACATCGCCACCCTCACCTCGGGCGACGACCACGTGCTCACGCTCAAGGTGGGTAGCGGCGGCAAGCGCACCTTCCACGAGGCCCCGTTGGTGGCGCTCGCCACCCTCGACGGCGTACTGCGCAAGACGCCGTTCTCGGCGAGCGGCAGCGGCCTCGGCTTCCGCCTCGGTGGCGCCGAGCTCACCCTCGGCCAGCACCCGATCGCCGACGAGCTGCGGTTCCTGGGGCTTCCCAGGCGCGCGATGATGAGTGGTAGTGTCGCGAAGATGAGCGCCCGCTACGACGCCGCGGAGGGCTGTGATCGTCGGTGCCCACCACCGTCCGGGACTGCGCGCCGGACTGCTCGTGATCGGGCTGGTGCTCGCCGGCGCGTGCCACCGGCCGCCGCCCGCCGAGACACCCGAGGCGGCGTTCTGGGGGCTGCGCCACGCGGCCGCCAAGGTGGACGAGCGCGCCGCGCGCCGCTTCGTGACGGCGCGCACCCTCGAGCTGATGCGGGAGATCCAGACCGCCGCGGTGAGCATCCACGCGACCAACGTCCCCGACAACGTCCTCGACGCGTTCCTCCAGAACTTCGGCCGGCAGGCGCCCGAGCTGACCGGCAGCGAGCTCCACGGCGATGAAGCGATCGTGCTGATCCGCTATCAGAGCGGCCACCCGGGGCGCCTCACGTTCCGCCTCGAGGACGGCACCTGGCGGCTCGACCTGACCCAGGACCTGGAGCCGAGCCTCGCTCTGCTGAACGGTGCCAAGGCGCGCCTCGACGCCCTCGCCCGCGGTGAGATCATCCAAGGCGACGACGACGACTGAGCGGCCGTGCGACGGGCGGACGGCCAGAGAGGCCGTCCCCTCCGGATCGACCCGAGACGCCGGCGCCACCTCCTTGGATCCCCACGCTGGCGGACGGCCGGGAGGCCGTCCCTCCGAACCGGCCCGAGACACCGGCGCCTCGGATCCCCACGCTGCGGACGGCCGGGAGGCCGTCCCTCCGAATCCGCCCGAGGCGCCGGCTCCACCCCTCGGAGGGCCCGCCTCCCGGCGGGCCGCTGTAAAGCACTTGCTATACAAGATCGTAAAGCATCTGCTTTACAGTTTTTGTAAAGCTAAAGCTTTACAGGCCGTTTTCGCGCCGACTCCGTGAAAACTGGCCCCAGGGCCCTCTATTCAGGGGTTTTCGAGGCGATTCCAGGCCACTTCGCGGCGCTTTTCCCGGGCCGTTCCGGCCACGGAGAGGAGCGCCGAGTCGCGCTCCCAGCGCGCCCGCGTGGCGGGGTCGGCGAGCTCCCAGCACGGCTCGATCGCGAGCAAGAGCCGCCCCTGCTCGGCGAAGAGTCCGGCGAGCGCGAGGTGAGTCGCAGCCGATCCCGGGTCGGCCAGGGCGAGCGCCCGCGCGGCCACGAGGTGGGCGAGGAGCCGCTCGCGGACCTCGCGCGCCCAGCCGAAGCGGAAGGCGAGCGCCAGCAGGTGGGCGCCGAGCGCCGCCGCGACGTGGGCGTCCTCGATCGTCCGGAAGGGCTTCACGTAGCGCTCGTAGCCGTCGCCGGGCAGCACGTCGTCCGGCGCGACCGCGACGCCGTCGAGCGTCACACGGCCGTGGGCGATCTCGGGCACGAACGCGATCCCGTGCATCGGCTCGATCACGAGCCCGGGCGCGCCGCCGCGCACCCGCGCCAGCTTGATCTCGGGGCGCCCGTCGGCGCGCTCGCCGGCGCGTGCCGCCACCAGGAGCTCGAGAGCCTGCGGCGAGGCCGTCGCCCAGCGCTTATCGCCGCTCACGCGGAAGCCGCCGCTCGCCGGGTCCGGCGTGAGCCGCGTCTCGATCGCCCGCGGGTGGTTCCCCTTCGCCTCGGTGATGCAGAGCGACACCATCACGTCGTCGGCGAGCTCCGGCACCAGCCTTCTCAGCGCCGCCTGGTAGCCGGCGGCGAACGCGAACGCGATCCGCTCGGCGCGGGCGCCGCGGGCGATGGCGCGATCGACCGGCTCGGCCCAGCTCGCTGTCGCGGGGCGGACCGCGCTCCACCACGCGGCGAGGGTGTCGGGCCCGGGCTCGCCTCGTCCTTCGTGCAGCGCGCGCGCCGCCAGCTCGCTCACCAGCGCGTCGAGGATCGAGAGCGCGCCGCTCACGCCACTACACCCGCGAGCTCGAGCACCGCGGGCAGGCTCTCCACCCGGCTCTCGCCCGGCCGCCGGTAGCCCACGAAGTGGACGCCAGCACCACGCGCTGCCTCCTCGTCGAAGCGCGAGTCACCGACCACGATCACCTCGTCCGCGCCCAGCCCGAGCTCGGCGCACGCCTTCACCACCATGTCGGGTGCCGGCTTGGCCGCCGCCACGTCGTTCCCGCCCACCACCACCTCGGGCGCGAGCTTCGCCACCGCGAGGATCTCGAGCGCCAGGTCGTGGGGCGTGTTGGTGATGACCGCGGTGCGCACGCCGCTCGCGGCGAGCCGCGCCAGCACCCCGGCGCCATCGGGGTCGATCTTCAGGTGCGCGCCGTGGTCGCGGAAGTGCGCCGTGTAGTAACGCTCGACCTCGGCCGCCGTGTGGCGCGGGTAGAAGCTCGCGACGTCGGCGTCCACACCCTGCCCCCACGACGCGTGGAAGGCCGCGCGGGTGACCCGCGGATAGCCGAGCTCGCGCGCCGCGCCGTCGATGAGGTGGAACCACACCTCGTAGCTCTCGACCAGCACCCCGTCCATGTCGAAGAGCACGCCGCGCACGGCGGCGGGACGCGGTTGCCCGCTCACAGCACGGCGAGCACTTCGTCGGCGTGGCGGGCCGCGTGCACGTCGTCGAAGACGTGGGCGATCTTGCCCTGCTCGTCGATGATGAACGTCCAGCGCCGGTTGAGGCCGAGGACGCCCATCAGCCCGCCGATCGTGCCGTACGCCTTGCCGATCGTCTTGTCGGGATCGGCGAGGAGCGGGAAGTTGAGCTTGAACTTGCTGGTGAACTTCTGGTGCGAGGCGACGTCGTCGCTCGACACGCCGAGCACCTCGGCCCCCTTGGCGCGGATCTCCGAGATGTGGTCACGGAAGCTGCACGCTTCCTTGGTGCACCCCGGCGTGTCGTCCTTCGGGTAGAAGTAGAGGACGATCTTCTTGCCGCGGAAGTCCGCGAGCTTCACCGTCTTGCCGGTGGTGTCCTGGGTGGTGAACTCGGGCGCCTTGTCACCGACGTTGAGCTTCATGGTGTCCCCCGCGTGTTCGCTCGAGAAGAGCGCCGCAAGGTAGTCGAGCCCGCGCGGCCGGCGCAATCCGCGGGCGAGCCTCAGCGCGGCCAAGCCCTCACGGCGGCGTCAGGTCGACGAACCCGCCGTGGCCGTCGCCGTGGAAGATCATCAGGTCGCCGTACGCGTTGCCCACCACCGCGTCCTGATTCCCGTCCGCGTTGAAGTCTCCGGTGATCCAGAGCGGCTCGTAGCCCGCACCGAAGTTCCCGTCGTAGCTGTCCGCCGGGCTCAGGAATGATCCCGTGCCCGTACCCGGCAATACGCGATTCGTGGTCCCCAGCGTGACCACGTCCGGGAACCCGTCGTTGGTGAAGTCGTTCACCGCCGAGAGCGCCCCGAGATACGGCGACTCGACCGGTCCGCTGAAGTGCCCCGTGCCGTCACCCAGGTACGACTGATACATCGGTGGAGGGGCGGCCTCGCTGGTGTCGTCGGCGTAGACGATATCGAGGTCGCCGTCCTGATCCAGGTCGGCCAGACGGACCGTGCCCGCGCTGGCCGGGATCGTCTGCGCCAGGTCGTACCCGCCTGAGCCATTCGCGAGCAGCACCCGGATCGAGCCGTCGCCGCCGCTCACCCCCAGTCCGCATAGACGATGTCCGGCCGAGAATCCCCGTTGAGACGCCCCACGGCGAGCCCTTCCAAGGTGATCGGAATCGAGCCCGCCGCTAGCGTCTGCGGGGTTCCGAACGTGCCCACTCCTGTGGCGTGCCAGATCTCGGTGCGAGCGGGCGGCGCGAACGACAACACCACGTCGCTCTTCGTGTCCGCATTCAAGGCGCCCACGGCCAACGTCTGAGATGCCGACGGTAGGTCCGTCGACGCCCACGCCGAGAACCCACCGTGACCGTCACCGCGGAAGGTCAGGAGCTGGAACACGAAATTGACCTGAGCCTGGATGACGAGATCCAGATGGCCGTCGCCATCGAAGTCGCCCACCGAAAGCGTTTCCGCGCCCGTGCTCGAGTACGCCGTCGTCAATGGAATCGTCGTCCGCGCGAACGCCCCACCCGGCGCAGAGAGCAGATCGAGCACCAACTTGCCGGTCGATTGATCGCTCTCGAGGACGGCCAGGTCGTCCTGGCCATCCTCGTTGAGGTCGCCCTTGCGCACCGCGAGTACGGCCGTCGAGCCCGACGACACGATCGGAAAATCCGGTGCCGCAAAGTGGCCCGACCCATCGCCGAGAACGAGGGACGAGCCGTTGCCCTCGACGAAGAAATCGGCGCGCCCGTCCTCGTTGAAGTCGGCGACCGCAAGCCCGATGCCGTGGTGCGCGCTGCGCGTGTCGACCCGTAGAAACGTGCCGTCACCGTAGCCGAGCAGTGAGTGCAACAGCTCCGCGCCGCTCGCGAGCAGATCCACGAGTCCGTCGCCGTTCAGGTCCGCACTGGCGAGCGCATCGACGCTGCTCGGCACCTCGATGCTCTGCCCGCGCGTGAGCTGACCGAGCCCGTTGCCTCGGAAGATCACCACGTTGTTGGTGCCGAACACCGTGTTGTGCGCGACCGCCACGTCGGTCTTGCCGTCGCCGTTCAGGTCCTGCACCACGAGTCCCGCCGGCTGCGGATCGGTCGCCACTCGGTACTCCGGTGCGAAGCCGGATCCGGTGTTCAGCAGGATCGACAGATCACCGGGCACGCCGGAGGTATTGCCACCATTCGACACCACGAGATCGGTACGGTGGTCGCCATTCAGGTCGCCGCTGCCGATCGCGCGCGCTCCGGCACCCACCCCATAGGTGACCTGGCCGAAGCCGCCTGATCCGTTCCCAGAGAGAACGATCAAGGTGCTTTGGCTCAGGCTCGCGATGTCGGGGTGGCCATCGCCATTCCAATCATCGACCACGATCTCGTGAGGCAAATAGCCGTATCCACTGACGATCGGGGATCCGAAACCGCCGGCGCCGTCGCCCAGTTGGATCGCGATCACACCGTTCGCGCCAACACCCGCAGCGTACGCAAGGTCCAGGTGATGATCGCCATTGAAGTCTCCAACGCCCAAGCCACCGACGAAGTTGCCGGCCGATGCGACGCTCGTACAATGCCCTTCGGATAGGCCGCCGCCCGTGTTTGGAAACATACACACCCATCGCTGGTTCCCCGTCACGAGATCTGGGTCGCCGTCCTCGTCGAAGTCGGCAACCGCCACCGTGGATTGGGACGAATTGCTCGAGTTCCCACCGGCCCCCTCTGAAGCCTTCGTGGGAACCCGAGTCGAAGCAGCGAGGTCTGCGAATACCTCGGCAGGGAACTTGAGCTGGACCGGTAGAGGAAGGCCGCTCTTTGCGGGAGCCGATGCGATGAACGGGACCGGATTACTGGTGAGCGCGCCCACTTTCACAGCGACACTCCCTGTACGTGCGCCAGAGGGGACTGCGACGGTGATGGTCGTGTCCGACCAGGTCACGGCCATGCCCGCCGGGGTGCCTCCGAACAGCACCGTGCTGGTCCCCTGAACGGATCCGAAGCCCGAGCCCTGGATCGTGACGATCTGCCCCACCGACGCAACGCCGGGTGAGACCGACGTGATCGTGAAGCCGCAGGCCAGCTCGAAGGGCGCGACGCAGAGAGCCAGGGCCGCCGCGGCGAGCCGCGCGGGAAGCCCCCTACGGCGGGTCTCGCTTGCGGTCGTCGACCGTCGGTGGGTTCGCTGCATCATCCGCCGCGATCCGGAGTGCTCCCCGGCTGGTGGAACGCGCCGAGAAGCGACCCGAGCTCGCTCGATCGACGCTACGCCCAGCCCCAGGGGCGGTCAATGCGCCGGCGCGCGATCCACGGGCGGTGCGCGCCAGCCGTGTCGAGCGAATCCACACCACGCGATACTGCGGCGCTCATGCCGGAGCTACCCGACATCACGGTCTACCTCGAATGCCTGGCGCCGCGGGTGCTCGGGCAGCCGATCGAGCGGGTGCGGGTGGCGAGCCCGTTCGTGGTCCGCACCGCGGAGCCGCCGATCCGCGCCGTGGAAGGGAAGCGCGTCCTCGCGCTGCGGCGCCTCGGCAAGCGCATCGTGCTGGCGCTCGAGGACGAGCTCTTTCTGGTCATGCACCTCATGATCGCGGGTCGGCTCCGCTGGCGCGACCGCGGCGCGAAGGTGCCCGGCAAGCTCGGGCTCGCCGCGTTCGACTTCCCGACCGGCACATTGCTCTTCACCGAGCCGACCACCCGCAAGCGCGCGGCGATCCATCTGGTGGGCGGCGAGGCGGCGCTCGCCGCCCACGATCCCGGCGGCATCGAGCCCCTCGCGTGCGACGAGCCGGCGTTCCGCGCGGTCCTCGCCCGCGAGAACCGCACCCTCAAGCGCGCCCTCACCGATCCCACGCTGGTGAGCGGCATCGGCAACGCCTACTCGGACGAGATCCTGCACCGCGCGCGGCTCTCGCCGGTGACGCTCACCAGCCGCCTCGACGACGAGACCTGGCCGCGGCTCTTCGACGCGACGCGCTCCACGCTCATCGACTGGACCGAGCGGCTGCGCGCCGAGGTCGGCGACGGCTTTCCAGAGAAGGTCACCGCGTTCCGCGACGGCATGGCGGTCCACGGACGCTTCGGGAAGCCGTGCCCCGACTGCGGCGCCGCGGTGCAGCGGCTGGTGTTCGCCGAGAACGAGGCCAACTACTGCGCGCGCTGCCAGACCGGCGGCAAGCTGCTCGCCGACCGCGCCCTCTCGAGGCTGCTCAAGAAGGACTGGCCGCGCTCCCTCGACGAGCTCGAGGAGCGCCGCGAGCGCGCCGCGCTCACACCCAGCGCGCCGTCCGCCACGGCGACGGCCACGCCCCGGGCAGCGCGCGCGCAAGGCACGCGCCGGCGTCGCGCTGAGCGGCGCCGCTGCCGGCGGCGGGTGGCGCTCGGCCCACCGCAAGAGCCCCACGACCGCGGTGGTCTCGTAGAGCTCCTCGAGGCCGAACACGATCGCGAAGCTGCCGAGCCAGCTCACCTCGGCGAGCCAGCCGAAGCCGAGCACCACCAGCGCCACGCCGGCGAGGCCGAGCCGGAGCGCCGCCGCCGCGGGGACCAGGCTCGGCACCACCCGCTGGCCCGAGCGGCTCGCCGCCACCGCGCGCGGCAGGTGGGTAACGAGGCGGGTGACGCCGAGCCCGAGCAGCGCGCCTCCCGCGAGCAGGCAGGCACCGATCGCCATCGTCGAGGTCATGGTTCCTCCCCTGTGGGCGCTGCGGACCGGCCGCGCCACCGCGCCGAGCACCAGCGAAAGCCGTGCCGGCTCGCTCGCCGCAGACATCGTCGACGGCGGCGCGCCACGCCGCAGCGCCGCGCGGCGCGCCCAGCGCCCGGCCAGCGTCCCTGGGCTGCGCCCGCCGGATCCCACGCGGTCGTTGACCGCGCGCCACCCGAGTCCGTACGATCGTGAGAATCCGAACAACCCCATGTCGTTCACGACAGCAAGGAGCCGTACATGAAGCGCAGCTCTCTCCTCACCCGCTCGCTCGCGATCGGCGCGCTCGCCGCCACGTTCGGGGGCGTCGCCCAGGCCGCTCCGGCGGAGGATCGTCCCTTCACCTTCGGGGGCACCGAGTACGTGAGCCAGGAAGCGTTCGTCCGTGGCGGGCACCGCTGCGCGACCCCCAACCTCGACGCCGACGAGGTCGCCGAGATCGACGCGTACGTCGCCGACTACCTGTCGAGCCACCCCGGCTCGCGCGCGTTCTCGCGGGTGGTGCCGGTGTACGTCCACGTCATCACCAACGGCTCCGCGGGCAACATCTCGGACTCGATGATCTCGGCGCAGATCTCGGTCCTCAACTCCGCCTACGCGAGCGCCGGGCTGTCGTTCAGCCTGGTCTCGACCGACCGCACCAGCAACGCCACCTGGTACACGATGACCCCCGGCTCGAGCGCCGAGTCGGCGGCCAAGAACGCCCTCCGCAAGGGCGGCAAGGCCGACCTCAACCTCTACCTCGCCAACATCGGCGGCGGACTGCTCGGCTGGGCCACGTTCCCCTCGAGCTACAACGCGGCGCCCAAGATGGACGGCGTCGTGCTCCTCAACCAGTCGCTGCCCGGCGGCACCGCCACGCCCTACAACGAAGGCGACACCGGCACCCACGAGGTGGGTCACTGGGCCGGCCTCTACCACACGTTCCAGGGTGGCTGTAACGGCTCGGGCGACAGCGTCTCCGACACGCCGGCCGAGCGCAGCGCGGCCTACGGCTGCCCGACGAACCGTGACACGTGCAGAGCCAAGGCGGGTCTCGACCCGATCAAGAACTTCATGGACTACACCGACGACTCCTGCATGAACACCTTCAGCACCGGCCAGGTGAGCCGCATGCAGAGCCAGATGACGACCTACCGCTGACACGCGCGGGCGGCGCCGCGCGCGCCGCCCGCGCCGAAGTCCGAGACGGGCGCCCTCCGGGGCGCCCGTTCTCGTTGGTGAGCGGCGGCTGCCGTGAGCGCGAGGGCGCTGCGGTGCGCCCCACGCCGCGCGCTCGCGGCACTCCCACCGCCAGAATCTTTCGACCTTTTCTCGGTCTCCGCCGGGCACGGCGGTTGCGCAGCGGACGAACCCGTCCACCCGCATTCGAGCGCGCGTGCACGGCCACGCGCGGGAGGAAACCGATGAAGCTCCGCCATACCCGAAGAATCTCGCTCGCCGCGCTGCTCGCGTGCGGCGCCGTCACGCTGCTCGTGGGCGGCGCGCTCGCCACCGAGGACCGGCCGTTTCGGCTCGGCGATCAGGAGTACGTGAGCCAGGAGGCGTTCGGCCGGCTGCGGCGCTGCGCCACGCCCGAGGTCGATCCCGACACCGCCGCGGGGATCGACGCGTTCGTGCGCGACGAACTCGCGCGCCATCCCGCCCCCGAGGTCTTCTCGCGGGTCGTGAACGTCTACGTCCACGTCATCCACGACGGCACCCGCGGCAAGCTCACCGACGCGCAAGTCTCCTCGCAGCTCGCGGTGCTCAACACCGCGTACGCGGGAGCCGGGCTCACCTTCAAGCTCGCCGCCACCGACCGCACCAAGAACGCCACCTGGTTCACGATGGCTCCCGGCACCACGGCGGAGGCGCAGGCGAAGAGCGCGCTCAGGCGCGGCGGCAAGGGCGACTTGAACCTCTACACGGCCAACCCGAGCGGCGGGTTGCTCGGCTGGGCCACGTTCCCGTGGGACTACGCGTCGCAGCCATCCAGCGACGGAGTGGTGGTCCTCTACACGTCCCTGCCCGGTGGCTCGGCGGTGCCCTACGACGAGGGCGACACCGCGACCCACGAGGTCGGTCACTGGGCTGGGCTCTACCACACGTTCCAGGGCGGCTGTACCAGCCCCGGCGACAGCGTGAGCGACACCAACTACGAGTCGAGCCCGGCCTACGGCTGCCCGACGGGGCGCGATAGCTGCACCACCAAGTCGGGCAAGGACCCGATCACCAACTTCATGGACTACAGCGACGACTCGTGCATGAACCGCTTCTCGAGCGGTCAGGTCACGCGTCTGCAGAACATGCTGACCACGTATCGCTGAGCAGGCGCTCGGCGATCCCCCTGCGCTCGCGGGGGGACGGAGCCCCCCGCACTACGAGATCCGCCGTAGCGGCGGGGGTTCCATCCCCCGCCGCCGGCTTCCCGCGGCCTCGTGGCGCGGCCGGTCAGGCCCGCGGCGCGGCCTGGCTGGGTGCCACCGGCAGCGAGGCCGCGCGTGCGCTCTTGAACTTGATCGCCGGCTCGGCGGCTGGCGGCGGCGCGGCCACGGTCTCGACGCCGATCGCGCGCAGCAGCTCGAGGTCGGCGTCGGTCTCGGGGTTCGCCGTGGTGAGCAGCTTCTCGCCGTAGAAGATCGAGTTGGCGCCGGCGAGGAAACACAGCACCTGCGCCTCGCGGGTGAGGCTCGTCCGTCCCGCGCTGAGGCGTACCTGGCTCTTCGGCATGAGGATGCGCGCCGTGGCGATCATCCGCACCAGGTCGAGGGGATCGAACGGCTTCTCGCCCTCGAGCGGGGTGCCCTCGACGCGCACCAGGCCGTTGATCGGCACGCTCTCCGGATGCGGGTTCATGTTGGCCAGCGTCTCGAGCATGCGGGCGCGGTCGCGGGTCGACTCGCCGAGGCCGATGATGCCGCCGCAGCAGATCGTGATCCCCGCCTCGCGCACGTGGTCGAGGGTACGCAGCCGGTCCTCGTAGGTGCGGGTGGTGATGATCTCGCCGTAGTACTCGGGGCTGGTGTCGAGGTTGTGGTTGTAGGCCGTCAGCCCGGCGTCGGCGAGGCGCTTGGCCTGCGCGTCGCTGAGCATGCCGAGGGTCACGCATGCCTCGAGCCCGAGGCCGTGGACACCACGCACCATCTCGAGGACGGCGTCGAACTCGGGCCCGTCCTTCACCTCGCGCCACGCGGCGCCCATGCAGAAGCGCGAGGCTCCCACCTCGCGGGCGCGACGCGCCGCGGTGAGGACTTCGTCGACGAGCATGAGGGGCTGCTTCTCGACCGGCGCATCGTAGTGGGCCGACTGCGGGCAGTAGCCACAGTCCTCGGGACAACCGCCGGTCTTGATGCTGAGCAGCGTCGCGAGCTGCACGGTGTTGGGGCGATTGTGGGCGTGGTGGACGAGGCCCGCGCGGTGCACCAGCTCGAGGAGCGGTGAGCCGAGGATCGTGGCGATCTCGTCGGTGCTCCAGTCGTGGCGGATGGGTGCCGCCTCCACCGCGCTCGCGGTGGTGGCGCTCGATGTCGCGCTCGTGGTCATGACGTCCTCCGAACCGCGAAGCGTACGTGAGCGCTCTCGCGCGGTTCAACCCGTCGCCGGCTTCGCAGCGGCGGCGCTCGCGCGCTCGTTGGCCGCGCTCACCACCTCGGGCGGGTCGACGTGTCCCGCCACGAGCGCCGCCACCACGCGCTCGGTGAGCAGCGGGATGTCGACGAGGGTGGCACCCGCGGTCGGGATCGGATCGCCGACCACCACGCGCAGCTCGCGGATGCGGTGCGCCAGCGCACGCCCGAGCACCATCCGGCGCGGCGCCGCGAGGCGCTCCTCGATCGCCACCGGCACCAGCGGCACCTGGGCCTCGATCGCGAGCACGAAGGCGCCGCGCTTGAGCGGCCGGAGCTTGCCGTCGAACGAGCGCTTCCCTTCGGCGAACACCAGCAGCGAGTGCCCGCGCCGCATCTGCTCGAGGGCGAGCGCGAAGGCGCGGGGGGTGGTATCCGGATCTCCCTGGCGCACGAACACCATGCCGCTGCGCTCCGCGGTCCAGCCGTAGCCGGGGATCTTCCGTAGACCGGGCTTCATCAGCGCGCGCCACTGGAAGCGCATGGAGGCCGCGAGCGCGTAGAAGTCGAGCTCGCTCGCGTGGTTGGCGACCAGCACGTAGGGCTGGCCGGGCTCGAGCTTCTCGAAGCCGCGCGCGCTCCACGGCACGCCGCACATCGCGAGCGTCACGCGCCCCCAGAAGCGCGCGAAGATCCGCTGCCCGATCGAGCCGCCGTCGGGACGCAGCGCGACCAGCACGATCGACGGGATCGCGATCAGCACGTGCCAGAACACGATCACCCCCGCGCGCCACGCGGTGAGCAGCACGTCGAGGACCGCGGTCACGGCGCCGCCCCGTCCATCTCCGTCACCACCAGCGGGTGCGCGAGGATGCGCGCGAACTCGGCCGGCGAGCGCTCGTCGCCGGCGCGTGGGAAGAGCGTGGTGGAGGTGGCGCGCCACTCGCGCCCGCTCACGTCGCCGGTGGCGCGCAGCACCAGGCCCACCGGACCGAGCGCCGCGACGCCGCCCCGCTCGGTCCGCTCGTCCCGGTAGCGCAGCCGCGCGGCGAACGGCGCCGCCGCATCGAGGGCGAGGAGGTTCACCACGACCCCATCGGCGCTCGCAACTCGCCAGCCGGTGAAGGGCTGGCCGTCGAGGGCGCTCTCGCTCTCGTCGGGGTGCCCGTCGAAGGTGGCGTGTGCACCGTCGCCGGTCGTGAAGGAGAAGGGCGCGGCGTCGGCGCGCCAGAACCCCGACATCTCGATGTCGAGGCGGCGCACCACGTAGTCGACGATCGCCGGCAGCGCGAGTCGCACCGGGAACACGTAGTGGTACGGGTAGAAGCGCGCGGTCTGGACCGTCTCGGCGCTGGTCCGGCCGAGCGGGAGCTTCACGCTGTAGCCGACGGTGCGCGCCACCGCGAGCCGCCCGCCGCGCACGCCGCGGACCTCCGAGACGAGATCGCCCCGGTCGGTGTGGACGTCGAGGCCGACGCCCACGAGCGTCGCGGTGGAGTGGGAGTCGAGGCCGGCGAACACGTTGCGACCGGACCCGCCGCAGCCCGGCTCGACGGCGAGCGCGGTGAAGAGCGCGGGGTCTTCACCGTCGAAGTCGATCGCGTAGCACGCCGCGGTGATCCGGCGCGCGTCGGCCTGATAGCGTGTGGGCGTGGGCGCCGCCGGGGACGGCGCCGCGTCGACGGCCTCGCCGCGCCCCACGTAGAGGTAGCCGTCGGCACCCGAGAGGGGGTCGTGGAGGCGGACCTCGCGGAGACCGCCGGGGGCCGGTGCGGGCGCCAGCTCGCCGGCGCTCTCGGCCAGGGCCAACGCGGCGTCGCCGTCGGCGGGCGGCTGGGCGGGCACCGCTGTCCAACGCCCGTCGCGAAACGCGAAGGCCCGCTCCTCCACGGTCATGCCCGCGAGCTCGACGACCTCGAAGTAGCGCTCGGCCCGCAGCCGGGCGGCGTCCCCGCCCGCCGCGGCCCGCGGCGAGACCGCGAGCACCCAGAGGCCGGCGGCGAGCGCCGCGCGAAGCGTTGCTCCGTCAGGCGCTCGCATCGCGCGCTCCCTGCGGCGCGAGCGACGCGCGCCAGGTCGCGACCTCGCCCGCGAGGAGGACCCGATAACACGCCCCGCCGAGCCACGCACCGGCCGGCACGTCCACCACGAAGTGACGCTTCACGAGCACCGTCGACAGCGCGATCGCGACGGTGGCGAGCCACACCGGCACGCGCAGCGCCGGGCGTGCGTCGTGGACCGAGAGCGCCGCGAACACCGCGAGCGCCACGTGCAGGCTCGGGAACGCGTTGAACCCGAAATCGGCGAAGAGCGCGTTCTTGCGCAAGATCCACTCACCCACGTCACCACCGATCGGTGGGTAGCGTACCCGCGCCGGGAACGCGACGAAGCACGCGAAGCTCGTGACCAGCACGGCGGTGATGCCGCGCGCGGCGTGGCGGAAGAGACGCGCGTCCCACGCCACCAGCGGTGGCACGAAGATCAGCACGTAG
The DNA here is from genome assembly GCA_016713535.1 of Deltaproteobacteria bacterium. Lineage (GTDB taxonomy): Bacteria > JADJOY01 > JADJOY01 > JADJOY01 > JADJOY01 > JADJOY01. Next base: position 73,352 of record JADJOY010000041.1, on the reverse strand, counting down.
CACAGCGCGTAGGCGTACGCGGCGGCCGGCGCGTACGGGATCGCGCGATCGAGGGGCGTGGCGAGGTCGATCCCCGACACTCCGCGGCTCACCAGCCAGTGGGGCACGCCGAAATAGCCGGCGCCGAAGAGCGCCGCCAGGCCGAGCGCGGTCGCGATCGTCTCGAGCGGCCGTGGCGGCGCGCCCGGCGAAGCCTGGCTCAGCCCTGAAGCTCCGCGAGCCGCGCGAGCACGGCGTCGACGTGACCGGCGACCTTCACCTTCCGCCACACCTCGCGCACCACACCTTTGGGATCGATCAGCACGGTGCTGCGGATGATGCCCATCATGCTGCGGCCGTACATCTTCTTCTCGCCCCACGCCCCGTAGTCCTCGATCATCTTCTTGTCAGGGTCGCTGAGCAGCGGGAACGGCAGGCCCTGGTTGGTGGCGAACTTCTGGTGCGACTTGATCGAGTCGGCGCTGACGCCGAGGACCTGCGCGCCGGCCTTCTGGACGCGCGTCCAGTTGTCGCGGAAGTCGCACGCCTCGGTGGTGCAACCGGGGGTCGAGTCCTTCGGATAGAAGTAGATCACCACCCACTTCCCGGCGAGGTCCTTCTTGCCGACCGTGCCACCGGTGTGGCTCTCGAGCTGGAAATCGGGCGCCGCCTTGCCGACCTCGACCATCACGATCCTCCTCCCGGGTCCCGGGTGTCACGCGCGGCCGTCCGAACCGCGCCCCGGAACGCGGCGAAGCTAATCGCGCGCTCGCGCGCCTCGCAAGCCGAGGCGTATCGCCGGTCGCGCGGCGCGCGACCCACGCCCCGACTAACGGAACAGGAAGCGGAACCGCACCTCGGCGCCGAAGGCCCCGTTCGACTGTGGCGTGGCGACCAGCAGCACGCGGTCGAGGAGCTGGTACTCGACGGCCACCGACACCGGCGCCTTGCCCTTGCCGCCGATCTCGTTGATCGCGCGCACCGTGACGCGAACGCCGAGCCGCTTCGCGACGCTCACTCGCGCACCGCCGTTCTCCCCTTCCTCGAGGCCGATCTCCTCGAGGCCGAGCGACTCCTTGACCCGATCGCCGCCGAGCAAGCTCACCGCCATCAGCGCCGCCCCGGTCATGCTGGTGCCGCTGCCCTTGCTCCCCGACTGGATCTCCTCGCGGGTCTTGCCCGTGGCGAGCAGGAACACGATGTCGTCCTGGGTGTAGCTGGGGCTCGAGCTGAGCTTGAGCGCGAGCCCCTTGCTGACCGTGCCCTCGAGGTCGACCAGCACGTCGACGCTGCCCGAGTCGCGGTCGATGGTGGTCTTGGTGCCGATGTGGATGTCGGGGTCGATCGCGATCGGGTTCGAGAAGTCGATGGTGCCGGTCTCGATCGAGAAGACGCGGCCGAAGAGCCGCACCGTGCCCTCGCCCACCCGCACCTGGCCGAGCATCTGCGGGCGCGCCGCGGTGCCTTTCACGTTGAGGTCGGCGGTGGCCGCGAGGCGCGCCACGTTGTTGCGCACCACCAGGTCCTCGCCGCTCACCACCGTCACGTCGAGGTGGATCGCGTCGAGGATGACGGGCAGCGCGCCGCTCGAGGTGCGGGTCTTCCGCCCCGGCGCCTGGATGGGCTTGATGAGCCCCTGCAGCACCTCCACGTCGCGCTCGTAGAGCGCCTCGTCGATGCGCACGCGCCCACCCACGCGCAGGTCCTTGGCGTCACCCGTCACCGAGAGCTTGCCGCTGGTCGCGACCCGCACGGTCTTGGGCATGCGGTACGGGAGCGCGTGGAAGTCGATCGTCGAGGCGTCGAGCGCGAGCCTCGCGAGGTCACCGCTCGCGGTCGCGATCAGATCGCCGTCCCCCATGCGGAAGAACGCGCGCTCGAGCTTGAACGGCCGGCCGTCGAAGCGCGCCGCAACCTCCACGTCGCGCAGCGCATCCGGCAAGCCGCGCACCGTCACCGCGTCGAGGTTGGCGCGCAGTGAGCCCACCACGCTCAGTCCCGACGCGTCGTGGACGATCTGGCCGTCCTTCACCACCACGCGCCCGTGACCGATCTCGACTCCCTTGGCGACGCCCTCGGCGAGCGCCGGGTCGAGGTCGACGGCGAGGTCGAGCTCCTGGCGATCGGGCGAGATCCGCCCGGCCGCCTCGACGTAACCACCGCCGATCACCAGCCGCGCGCGGCCCACCTCGACCGTGGTGCCGTCGATGGTCGCGGTGCACGGTGCCGCGAGGCCCAGCGTCTGCTCGGCGCCGGTGATCTCGAGGGCGTTCAGCACCACGGTTCCCTTGACCGACGCGGGCGCGTCGATCGGGCCCGCGAGGTCCGCGTCGAAGGCGAGGAAGCCCGTGGGGTCGCGGAACGGCGGCGGCAGGAAGCTCTGGAACCCCTTGAGCCCGGGGTCGAGCGGCAGCCGTCGCACCCGCGCGCTGGCGGTGAAGATCGAGCCGGGCGCGAGACCCGATTCGGCGGTGATCTCGCCGTCGCCGGGGAGCTTGATCGAGGCCGTCGCGCGTGAGCCGTCGGCGTGCACGGCCGCGCGCAGCTCGCCGATCGGCCGCTCGCGGAAGAACAGATCGGTCGCCGTGATGGTCGCCTCGGCGACCGGCGCGCGCAGCGTGCCGTGGCTGGCGATCCGGATGTCGAGAGCGCCGGAGAGGTCCTGGTTGGTGAGGTCGCTCACCGCCTCGACGCGTCCGCCGTCGCTCCTGAGGTTGAGCCCGAGCCTGCCGTCACGCTCGATGCTGCCGTAGGCGACCACCCACACGCCCTCGAGGGCCATGCGCACGTCGTTGACCCACACGTCGCCACCGTCGAGCTTCACGAGCCCCGACATGTCCCACAGCTTGCGCCCGTAGGCGCTCGCCTGGCCGCCGTCGACCCACACCGTGCCGTAGAGCCGGCTCAGGTCGCCGGCGGCGCCGAAGTCGAGGATGCGCATGCGCGCCTCGATGGGCGCGGGCGGCGCGGGAGGCGCTGCGGGTGCATCCGGCCCGGCGGCACCATCCGCCGCCTCCGCTGCAGCGGTCGAAGTCGGTTCGGCCGCCGCGTCGGACGCGAGCTCGTCGCCGGGCGCGGGCGCCTTCCCCGGCTCGGCGGTGGTCGAGCTCGGTGGCGCCGGCGAGCTCGCGGACTCGGTACCCGCGGGGTCGATCTGCACCATCAGATCGCGGCCCGACACGAACGCCTCGGTGCCGGGATCGTCGAGCCGGCCCCTGAGCTTGGCGCGGATCTCGAGCGATCCCGCGCCGCCCGCGATCATCGGCGCGAACGGGCGCGCCATCGCCGCGAGGTCGGCGACCTCGAGCTGGCCCACGACCTTCGCGTCGACGGTGCGGTCGCGAAGCCCGACCATGCCTTCGGCGTCGAGGGAGCCGCGTCCCAGGGCGAGCGCGGCCTTGGCGGTCGCCTGACCACCCGCGAGCGTGACGTCGAGGGGCGCGCGCTGCGCCAGCGACACGCCGCCCGCGCTCACCACCAGACCGTTCAGCGTGGCCGCGCCGTCGATGCGGGCGAGGTCGGTGACCGGCCCGGCGACGTGGAAGGCGGCGCTGCCGAGCTTGCCGTGCGCCTCGCGGATCCCACCGAGCGCCAGGAACGGCTCGAGCCTGAGCTCGCGGATCGTCCCCTTGGTGGCGAGCACGAGCGTCGAGGTGTCGAACGAGCCGGTCGCTTCGACCGCGCCGCCTACGCCGAGGGCGAACTCGATCTTCGCGAGCGTGCCGCCCGCGCTCAGCCAGCCCGCGCCGAGCGACACGCCGGGCGCGGCCAGATCGGCGAAGCCGAGCCTGGCGTCGAGCGCCGTGCCGCGCAGCGTGCCGGTGAGCTCGAGGCGGTCGAAGCGCGCATCGTTGATCGCCGCGCTCGCGATCGCGAGCTTGCCGATCTCCACCACGAGCGCATCGAACGGACCGCGCGCATGGGCGTCGAGGATCAGTCCCGAACCCGAGAGACCGATGCCGCCGGCGAGCGAGTCGGCGAGCGCCAGGCTCGGCGCCTCGGCGGTCACGTGCACGGCCGTGCCGTCCTCGACCACGTCGAGCCGACCATCGGCGGTGAAGCGCAGGTCCGCGACCGATCCGGTGATCGAGAGGTCCTCGTAATCCGTGAACGAGCCCGCCGCGTGCCCGGCGAGGGAGATCGTCTCGCCGAGGTAGGCGGCGTCGAGGCGCTCGATGCCGATCTTCACGTCGTCCGGGACGACGCCGTCGAGCGTGAGATCTCCGGTGAGCGGGCCAGGAAGCTCGGGGACGTCGGTGAACGCGGAGACGATCGGCTCGAGGCGCACCCGGTCGAGATGGACCTTGGCGTGGGTCGCGAGGGTGAGTGGCTCGAAGGTGCCGTCCTCGACGTGCACTCCGCCGTCGGGGGTGGTCACGTCGACGCGCGCCACCCGCAGCAGGTCGCCGTCGAGGGCGGCCTCGATGTGGAGCGGTCCGACGCCGCCGCGCCCGTAGCGGACCTCGGCGAGATCGAGGGTCGCGTGCAGGTCGGACGGGGTCACCACACCGCCAGCCCTGAGCGAGATCCCTTCCACCTCGAGGGTCCGCCCCTCGGGCGCGTGGTCGGCGAGCTCGAAGAACCCGTCGCCGAGCTCGACCTCGCCGACGTGGATGCCGATCGGGAGCGGCGGGATCAGGTGGTCCTCGCCGGGCGGTACCGGCTCCTCGGCCTCCTCCGGCTCGAGCGGCGACGGCGTGGCCTTCCCCGGCGTGGGAGGCCACTGGAACGTGCCGTCCTCGGCGAGCCCCATGCGCACCCGGGGTTTCTCGATCGTGAGGCTCGGCACGTCCACGCGCCCGCTCGCGATCCCCGCCAGGCTGTAGCGCAGCACCAGCCGATCGACGCGCACCCAGGGCTCCTCGCCTGGCGTACCGAACGTGGCGTCGCGGATCTCGATCCGCCTTCCTAGGTCGTGAGCCAGGAGCCCGACGTGGAGCTCGAAGCCGACCAGCGGCAGCACCCGCGGCGCGACCGCGGTCAGCAACGAGTCGTTGCCGAGCAGCATCACCACCACCAGCACCAGCACCAGCACCGCGAGCAGCAGCCCGCCGACGAGCTTGGCGAGCCCGCGCGCCACGCGCTTCGCCCCGGCGACCATCAGAACGGGTACCCGAACGAGAAGTGGATGCGGAGCTGCTCGGAGGCGTCACCGGGCACGACCGCGTAGCCGAGGTCGATGCGCAACGGGCCGACCGGCGAGCGCAACCGCAGCCCACCGCCGGCGCCGATCTGGAAGTCGTCGAACGACACGCCCGAGAGCTGGCGGGCGACCTGACCGGCGTCGCAGAACACCGCGCCCTCGAGGAGCCACACCAGCGGGAAGCGCAGCTCGAAGTTGGCGACGATGCGCGAGCCGCCGCCGAGCGGCTTGCCGTTGGCGTCGAGGGGGCCGATGCGGTCCTCGGCGAAGCCGCGCACCGTGCTGGTGCCGCCGGTGAAGAGCAGCTCGGGGGTCGGCACGGTGGACGTCGAGCCGTACAGGTCCACGTCCGTGAAGCGGCCCGACACGACCCCCACGACGCCGTCGAAGAGCGTCTGGTAGCGGCGACCCTGGACGTCGTAGCGCACGAAGTTGTCGTCGCTCAGGAAGGCCCGCGACGAGAGCCCGACGGCCACCGAGGCGAACGATCCGGCGGTGGGATAGAGCAGGTCGTTGCGGGTGTCGTAGGCGAGCGACGGCGTCAGCACCAGCTCGTGGGTGACGCCCGCCTCGGGCGCGTCGGGATCGTCCGCGACCACGTTGCTGATGTCGCTGAACTCGTAGGCGAGCTCGATCGCCGAGGTGAGATGCCACGGCAGCTCGCGGCTGAGCGTGCCGCCGACCTTGAAGCTCTCCTCGTCGAACGCCTCGAGGTCGCTGTCGGCGTAGGCCGACGACACGGCGCCCTTCACCGACGAGCCGAAGAGCCGCGGGTCGGAGAGCACCGCGCTCGCGCCCTTGTCGCGCTCGCCGTAGACGCCGCTCAGCGGGAGCTTCTTGGCGCGATCGAAGAGGTTGAGCTCGCGGTACGTGAACTTGCCCGAGGCGCCACGGTCGGTGTCGTAGCCGAAGCCCAGGTCGAGCTCGGTGCGCGGGCGCTCGCGGACCTGGACCTTGACCGGCACGTCGATCGGCTCGGTGGCCGCGCCCTGCGCGCCGACTGCGTCGAGGCCGATCGGCGCCACCTGGATCGCGTCGAAGACCTCGAGCGCGCGCACGTTCTTCTGGGTGTCCGCGAGAGCGGCGGGCGTGAGCAGCGCGCCCGGCTCGAGGGCGAAGGCCCGGCGCACCACGTTCTTCTGGGTGTGGCTCGAGCCGAGCAGCACCACATCCGTCACCCGGTAGAGCGGGCCGGGATCGACGCGGAAATGAACCCGCGCGCGACCCCGGGCGGCCGCGGCGGCGTCCTTGGTCGCGGGCGGCGCCACCAGCTCGGTGTCCCCGGTGACCCGCGCGCCCAGGTAACCGAGCGACTGGAGCTCCTTCTCGAGGGCCGTGGCGACACCCTCGACGTCACCGTCGCGATAGACCGAGTTGGGCTTGAGCGAGAGGTTGGCCTCGACCACCTCGGCGACGTCGACGCGGCTCCCCTCGATCGCGACGTCGGTGATCCGGTACTCGGGACCGCGGTCGACGGCGAACACCGCGACCACACCGTCGGCGATCTCCTCCATCCGCGGCGCGGCCACCACCACGTCCGCGTAACCGACCGACTGGTAGTAATCGACGAGGGCGCCGCGGTCCTCCTCGAGAACCGTCGACTGCCAGCGCGGCGCGAGCACCAGCCAGCGGGCGCGACCGCTGCGCAGCGCGTCCTGGGGCGTGAGCGGAAACGGCGCGTCGGCTGCGGCCTCGGCGCTTGCCGCGTCCGCGGAGGCGGCCGCGGTCGGCGGCGGCCGCCGCACGATGGTCCGGCACACGTCGGGCTCGGACTCGCGCTGGGGCGGCAGCGCCTCGGGATCGTCGATGCACACGGCCGCGAGCGGCTCCGCGTCGCCCTCGCGGATCGCGTAGCGCACGGTCACCCGCTCGGCCCCCTCGATGCGCTCCTTGGCGACCTCGACGTGCGGGAAGCCGCTCGCCTCGTAGAGATCGCGGATCGCCTCGGCGCCCTCTTCGACCAGGAACGTCCCGTAGCCGCCTTCGCGGGCGAACGGCAGCACCTCGGCGAGGTCGCCGATGGAGAGGTTCTCGGCGCCCACGATCTCCACCACGAGCTGCTTGCCTTCGTCGATCGTCACCGTGAGGGGCACGTGGCCGTCGTCGTCGACGGCGCCCGGGACCGCCTTGATTCGGACCCGCACGTAGCCGAGCTCGTGGTAGCGCGTCTTGAGCGCTTCGACCCGCTCCTTGAGCCGGTTCGTGGTGAAGAAGAGCCAGGGCCTGAGCTCGCTCTCGATCTCGGCCGCGGGGATCGCCGTGGCTCCCGTGATGGTGATGGCGCCGACACGGCTCAGGTCGCCGCGGCGACAGGTGTAGGTGACCGAGATCTCGCCCTCGTCGTCGACGGCGGCACCGCTGCACGTGGAGCCTTCGAAACCGCTCTGCTCCATGAGTTGCGCGACCCGCTCCGCCTCCGCCTCGAGCTGGCCGGGGTCGAAGGCATCGCCGGCGCGGATGCGCAGCGCCTTGAGCGCGTCGCGCTCGAAGACCGGGAAGATGCCGTCGAAGGCGATGTCGCGCACCACGAGCTGGCGCTCGAGGTGGAGCACCAGGACCTCGCCGTCGGGCGCGTCCTCGACGCTGACCTGAGCGCACCGGATGATCGGCAGCGAGGCCAGGAACTTGGTGACCGCGACGACCGCGTCCCCGGCGAGGGGCGCGCCGAGCTGCACGGGCAGTGCGCGGCGGATCTGCTCGGTGGGGATGCCGAGGTCGGCGTCGATGCGGACGTCGGTGAGCGGTAGGACCGGGCGCGCTGGCGCGTCGCCGGGAGCGCCACCCGGCGGGGCGGGCGGCGCGGGGCAGTCCGTCGCCGGGGTCTCGACGGGGGCCGTCGGTGGCGCCGAGGACGAGGCGGGCGGCGCCGCGCTATCGACGGGCTCGCCGGCGAGCGCGAGCGCCGCCGCGGCGCCACTCAGCGCACAGGCCAGCGCCAGCGCGCACAGAGGGCGAGAGGAGCCGCGACTCATCGAACCGCAAGTCTGGTGGAGCCCCAAAGACGCGCCGCGAAGCCGGCGCCGTCACTCGAAGCGCAGCTCGGCGAAGTGCTCGGCCTGGCGCGCCTCGACGGTCGCCTGCGGGGGCCCAGGTCGCAAGCTCGGGAGGCTCCACCGTGGCGATGTGACGAACGAAGTTCGCGCGCCAGCGCTCGCCGGCCTCGGGGGTGCTCCGCCCCATCGCCTTGAAGGGCACCCGCACCTCGACCACCCAGCCGCCCAGCGCGTCGCGCACCGCGGCCTGGATACCGCCGGCGTTCCAGGCCTTCGACTTCGTGCCGTGCTGGGTGAGCGCGACCGCGCCGGTCGAGGTCACGGTGACCTCGTAGTACGGCGCCTTGGCGTCCTCCCCGGGCTGGAGCTGGACCGAGACGGTGTCGTCGGCGGCGATCCCGTCGAGATCGCGGCCCTTCGCGGAGCGCTTGCGGCGCTCGGGGAACGGCTCGCCGCAGCGGAACGCGACGTAGAGGTTGTCGGCGTCGATGGTCAGGTAGACCTCGGTGGCGCGCGAAGGATTCTCCTTCGGTGCACCGAGCTTGTGCAGGCGCACGATGCCGGCGGCGTTGCCCCACCCTTCCTCGTTCAGGCGTCCGTCGATCGCTGGCGCCTTGGGAGCGAGGAGCGGCACGAGGTAGAGCGAGCCGTCGCTCTTCTCCTCGGGCTTGGGATCCTCGTCGAGCGCCGCGGCGGGACGCGGGACGAGCAGTGTCGCAATCGCCAGCAACCCTGCGCCCAGACGCCGAGCGAGCCGCGGCGAATCGTCGTTCCAGCCAAGGATCATCTTCGGGACCTCCCTCCGCGCGGGGTCCGCCACGAGGGGTGGCGCCGGCCGACCAGAGGTGTATCGCGCCATCCTAGCCGCACGCGCGGCTCGACGGCGAGATCCCGCGTCGTGCGACCCACCCAGCGGCGCCGCCACCCGGGCGCGCTACCCGTCGCGGAGAAAGGCGCTGCGCGGCACGGTGCGCGCGAACCGTTCCTCGAAGCGCTCGATGGCCAGATGGGTCTTGGGATCGGACCAGTAGCCGCTGGCGTGGGGAATCGGCGCGTCGAAACCGAGCGCCCGGTTGAGGCACAGCATCGAGGCTTCGCGTACGTATTTTCCGACCAGGCTGGCGGCGGCGATGGGCAGGTAGGTTTCGTCGCCGTCGCGCACGAACCGCAGCTCGAGCGGCGCATCGCCGAACCGAGTGCGATAGCGGCTCTCGGCGGGCTCCTCCTCGAGCGTCTCGACGTCGCTCAATCGCGGGCTCGCATCGAGCCAGGGGCGGTAGAAGCGCGTGCCACCGATCTTGCCGAGCAGCGCGAGCGGCGGCCGGGCCGCGAGCAACCCCAGCGCCTCCTCGAAGATCCGGTAGTTGAGTGCGAGCTTGCCGCCCGGTCCGGTCCTCGCGCAGTTGAACTCCGCCGGGAAGAGCACCCGACACGCGACGTCGACGACGCGGATTCCGGCCGCCGCCAGGGCGGCCTCGATCGGTGCCGGATCGCCACCCCATATCGGCACCGGGAGCTCGGCGTGGTGGAGCTCGGGCGGTGCACCTTCCCGCGCGAGCGCGCACGCACCGCGGGTCAAGGCCGCGAGGAAGCCGGAGACGTGCCGCCCCTCGCACGCGGCGAGCAACGCTCCCGCGAGCGCGAGCGCGACCGCCTCACCGGTCGCGTAGGAGCGCACCGTGCGCTTGAACACGAGCTTCGAGTCCGCGACCGAGGCCGGCAGGCCATGCCGGTCGAGCCGGAGCGCGTCCTCGCCGACGTCGGGCACCTCGAGCACGATCGCGGTCACGACCAGCGGACCGAGCCCGGGACCGAGGCCGTTCTCGTCGACGCCCACGACCAGCATGGCCGCACGATATAGCGAGGGCGCGCCGGTCCGTCAGCACCGCATCCCCGGGCCGAACGCGCCGCGGGCCGCCGGATGGCGCCGGCGGAGGGGAGCCCGCCATGCCCCTTGCACGGCGAGCCGCGCGGGGGTCGTGGTAAGGTGCGTCACCCCGAGACGTTCGCGAAAGTATCAGCGGATCGACCCCATCCCGCGCCCCGCCGAGCGATGAGCGCTCGCAAGATCGTCTTGGTGCACCCGTTCTCGGGTGACTGGGAGCGGATGCGTTCCGCGCCCTTCTACCCGCTCAACCTGATTCACGCGTCGACACTCGCCGGACGCGGCCATCCGATCGAGATCGTCGATCTGCGCCGCGAGGTCGACTGGCGCGCGCGCCTGCGTCGGGCGTTCGAGGAACCGGTGCTGCTGGTCGGCATCACCTCGATGAGCGGCACCATGCTCGCGTCGGCGATCGAGGTGGCGCGATTCGTGCGCGGGCTCGCGCCCGTGCCGCTGGTGTGGGGCGGCATGCACGCGACGCTGATGCCCGATCAGACCGCCGCCGATCCGCTCGTCGACGCGGTGGTGGTCGCCGACGGCGAGGGCATCCTCGCGGAGGTCGCCGAACGGGTCGCGCACGGCGAACCGCTCGCGGGGACGCCCGGGACGCTGGCTCGTGACACCACCGGCGCCGTGGTGCGCGGTCCCGACGCGACGCTGCCGGACCTGGACGAGCTCCCGGAGCCCAACTTCGAGCTGGTGCCGGTGCGCGCGTACATGCCGCACTGGGACGGCGCGCCCACGCTCTCGCTCGAGAGCGCGCGCGGCTGCCCGCGTCCCTGCACGTTTTGCTACAACACCGCGCTCAACGCGGGCCGCTTCCGCATGCTGTCGGCGGAGCGCACCGTGGCGCGGGTCGAGCGGCTGGTGCGGCGCCATGCGCCGGGCGGGCTCTACTTCGTCGACGACAACTTCTTCCTCGACGTGCCGCGCGCGGTGGCGATCGGCGAAGGGATCGCGCGCACCGGTGTCGCGTGGCAGGTACAGGGCGCGGACATCCCGTCGCTGGCGCGGATCGACGACGCCACGCTCGCGACGCTCGCGGGCACGGGGCTCAAGCGGATCTCGATCGGCATCGAGTCGGGCTCGCCGCGGATCCGCAAGCGCATGAAGAAGAGCGCCTCGGTGGAGCGCGTGAAGCGCGAGGTGGCGCGCTTCGCAAAGCACCCGATCGTGCTCTACTGCAGCTTCTTCGTGGGCAGCCCGACCGAGACGGTCGAGGACGTGCGCGAGACCATCGAGCTCGCGCTCGAGCTGCAGGACCTGAACCCGAACTTCCGCAACTCGCCCTTCTACACGTACCTGCCGCTGCCGGGCACCGAGATGCTCGACGACGCGGTGGCCGCCGGGCACGCCTCGCCCACCACCCTCGAGGGCTGGAGCCGGCTCACCTTCGACATGGAGAGCGCGATCGGCGGCGTCACCTGGCCGGGTGCGCTCAGCCGGGCTCAGACCCGGGCGATCTATTTCGTGTCGAGCTGCGTCGATCGCAAGAGCCGCGACTACGGGTTGCCGCGCCTCGCCGCGGCGCTCATCGAGCTCTACCGTCCGATCGCACGCTGGCGGCTCAAGCACTTCCGCCTCGGCTTCATGGTCGAGCTGCTCGGCTATCGCGTGGTGCACGCGTTGTGGATGGCGAGCGAGGCGTTGCGCCGCCGTCGCGACGGCGTGGCACGCCGCGGCGAGGTCGCACCCGCGCTCGTGGCGACGCAGCCGGCGGCCTGACGCTGCGCCGGGCGACGCCGGTCGCTCCTCGATCGGCGACGCCCGCCTCTGGCACCCACTCGCGCGACGGGCTAGACCTCCGCGACCCGCGCCGCCGCGGCGCGGGACTCTCCCGAGGAGCCCCCCATGATCAGCACCGAGTCGGTGGAAGTCGGCCCCCTGCGCGTCCAGAAGGAAGGACACGTCACGTGGGTGTTCCTGGCGCGGCCCGAGAGCCGCAACGCGATGGGCCCGGACCTGTGGGAGGCACTGCCCAAGGTGTTCGGCGACATCGACCGTGACGACTCGTGCCGGGTCGCGGTGCTCGCCGCGGAGGGCAAGCACTTCACCGTCGGCCTCGACCTCAAGTCGGTGGGAAGCCTGGTCTCGTTCGAGGGCACGCAGGCGCAGCAGCGGCGCGCGCTGCACCAGGAGATCCTGCGGCTGCAGGAGAGCGTGACCGCGATCGAGCGAGTGAGGAAGCCCGTCATCGCCGCGATCCACGGCTACTGCATCGGCGGCGGCATCGACGTGATCACGGCGTGCGACATGCGCGTGGCGGCGAAGGACGCGATCTTCTCGGTGCGCGAGACCCGCATGGCGATCGTCGCGGACCTCGGCACGCTGCAGCGCTTGCCCGGTATCGTCGGACGGGGCCACGCGTCCGAGCTCGTGTACACGGGCAAGGACATCGACGCCGAGCGCGCCCGCGAGATCGGGCTGGTGAACCACGTGTACGCGGACCGCGAGGCGGCGCTCGAGGGCGCGCAGGAGCTCGCCGACGAGATCGCCTCCCTGAGCCCGCTCGCGGTACAAGGGTCGAAACAGGTGATGGCGTCGGCGCGCCGCGCGGAGATCGCCGAAGGGCTGCGCTACGTGGCGTTGTGGAACTCGGCGTTCCTGGTGTCCGACGACCTCGGCGAAGCGCTCGCCTCGTTCATGGAAAAGCGCAAGCCCGACTTCAAGGGCGGCTGACCCCGGGCGACGCGTCCCGGGCTGACGCGAGGAGGGTGCTCGATGCTGCGACCGCGGTGGCCCGGGATGGTGCTGGCGGCGACGCTCGCCGTGGGATGCGGGGGAGACGGCGGCGGCAGCGGCGGGCCCGCAGGGCCGCTCACCGAGCGGGCCCGCGGCTACGACTCCTGGCACGAGGCGCATCACCAGCCGCTCTACGGCGCCACCGTCGAGGTGCGGTTCACCGACGAGTCGCTCACCGACGTGCTCCAGTACGAGGGGCGCGGCGACTCGACCATCTGGACCGGCACCTACCTCGGCAGCCAGGCGTACCGCTACGCGGTCACCGGCGAGACGCAGGCGCGCGCCAACGTCATCAGGATCGTCGACACCCTCCACAACCACCTGAAGGTGACGGGGCGGCCGGGCTTCATCGCTCGCTACCGCGCACCGGCGGACGCACCGGGAGTCGCGGGCTGCGAGCCGGACGACGAGAACTGCCACGTCGTCACGGAGGGGCCCTTTGCCGGCGACCTGTGGACCGGCAACACCAGCCGCGACCAGTACACCGGCTGGTTCTTCGGCATGACCCTCGCCTACGACTTCGTCGACGACGAGACCATGCGCCAGACGATCCGCGACGACGTCACCGAGGTGGTCGACGCGGTCGCGCGCCAGGGCTACGTGATCGTGGACGTCGACGGCATCAAGACCACCGCGGGGCCGGAGGCGCTGCCGCCGTTCGCGATCAACTGGCACCTGATCGCCCACCACGTGGCCGGGCGCCCGCAGGACCTCGAAGCCGCGCGCCAGATCGCCGCCAACCGCACCTTGTACGAGATCGCCACGATCAGCTTCAACAACCGCTACGTCCAGTTCTACGGCAACAACCTGAGCCACCAGAACTACCTGAACGCCGAGCGGCTGAGCCGTGACGTCCCCGAGATCCACGAGCTCGTCCAGACCAACTTCCGCGACCAGATCCACAAGAGCGTGCATCTCGCCCACAACGCGCTCTTCGAGCTGATCCACCGCTCGGTCGAGGGTGAGGACGATGCGGTGATCGACGCGTCGATCGTCGAGGACCTCACGGCGTTCCGTGAGCCTCCCAACCGCGGCTACGCGGTCGATCCGCCCGACGCGTCGCTCGACCGTGGTCGGTGACGCTGGTGGCGCTGCAGAAGCTCTACCCACCGCTGTCCGACATCATCGGCACGGCGCGCCTGCAGGCCCTGGAGGCCTACCCGGTGCCGCTCCAGTGCAGCACGGACTTTCTGTGGCAACGCAACCCGTACGTGGTCGACTGCGATGCCGGGTCTCCCGCGCTGGTGAACCCGGGCGTCGACTACCTGGTCGCCTACTGGATGGCGCGGTATCAGGGGCTGATCAGCGCCCGCGACTGAACGCGCGGCGCGAGGGGACGGAACCGTGACGGTCGACTGGCGCAACCCGATCACGCTCGGACGCACCGGGCTCACCGTGGGTCGGCTCGGGGTCGCCGCGTCGTACGGGGTTCCCGCGGACGCGCTGGAGATGGGCTTCGAGCGCGGCGTGAACTACCTCTACTGGGGCTCGGCGCGCCGCGAGCGGTTCGCCGCCGGCATCCGGCGCCTGATGCGCGGACACGGTCGCGACAAGCTCGCCGTGGTCCTGCAGTCGTACACGCGCGTGGCCGCGCTGATGGCGCCGAGCGTCGAGCTCGCGCTCTTCCGCCTCGGCACCGAATACGCCGACGTGCTGCTCCTCGGCTGGTTCAACGACCCGCCGCGCCGGGCGATCGTCGACGCAGCTCTCGAGCTCCAGCGCCGCGGACGGGTTCGACACCTGGCGATCTCGAGCCATCGCCGGACCCTGTTCGCCGAGCTCGAGCGCGAGCGGGCATTCGACGTCTACCACCTGCGCTACAACGCCGGTCACCGCGGCGCGGAACGCGAGACCTTTCCCCACCTGGACCCGGGCCCGGGTGGTCCGGGGATGGTGGCGTACACCGCGACCCGGTGGGCGACCCTCCTCGATCCGCGCAAGACGCCGCCTAACGAGCGCACCCCGAGCGCCGCCGACTGCTACCGGTTCGCGCTGAGCCACCCGGGCGTCCACATGTGCATGACGGGCCCGCGCAGCCGCGCCGACCTCGAACATGCGCTCACCGCTCTCGATCGCGGCCCGATGGATCCCGACGAGCTCGCGTGGATGGCGCGCGTCGGCGACCACGTCGCCGGCCGTGGGCTCAACGTGTTCGACGCCCACGGCCCCCGGAGGAGCCCGCCATGACGAAGTCACGCATCGGCCGCCTCGCCACGCTGCTCGCGACCGCGCTGGGGCTCGGGTGCGCCGGCGCTCACGTCCCGGAGGCGACCCAACCTTCGATCGAAGAGGTGCTGCGCGCCGACGCGCGCGTCATGTGGATCTCGGCGCATCCCGACGACGAGGCGCTCGCCGGCTCGGTGCTGACCCACGCGTGCGTGGGACTGAAGACGCCGTGCTACTTCCTCGTCTTCAACCACGGTGACGGCGGCGAGTGCCTGCTCCCCGAGGGCTGCCACCCCGACCTCGGCACGGTCCGGGGTCACGAGCTCGAGGAATCAGCCGCGCTCTACGGCGCGACGCTCGAGCACTACCGCCTCTACAACGCACCCCTGCCCGTCGAGAGCTTCCCCGCCCGAGAGGTGATCGCGGCGAAGTGGAAGGATGCGATCGACCCGTCGGCTGCAGTCGCACTCGCCATCCGGCGCTTCCAGCCCACGGTCGTGTTGACCCTCGACGCCTACCACGGCTTCACGTGCCACCCCGAGCATCAGCTCGCGGCTCGCTTCGCGATGGAGGGCATCCGCCGCGCCGCCGAGCCGCGGGAGGCATTCGACGGGGCCGCGCCCTGGCGAACCCCGAGCTACTTCGAGGTCCTCAACCGCTACTGGTTTCTGGCTCCGCTCATGGGACGCGATCCCGAGCCCTACACCGACGTGCTGGACCCCGACCAGAACTGCTCACCCACCGAGACCTGCATCGACATGGCCGGACGCTTCTCCCACGCGCACCGTACCCAGGCGGGTGACATGGGGAGCCTGCGGACCCTCAGCCACCTGATCTACTCGGTGTACCTCCGGCGCATGGATCCCTGGGTGCAGGTCCTCGACCCGCTCGAGCCCGCGCGCAACACCTGCGGCTGAGTCCCGCCTGCGGCGGCCAGCCTCGCCGCGCCGACGACAGTCCGGCGACTCAAGCGCCTGGTGACAATTTCCGATTTGCTGATTCGAGGGCGCTGCGATGAATGTGGCGCGCAGGAAATTCGTCTAATTCATCGAAGGAGGTAGCCGAGCCGCCCACCACACGACACCTCGATCGTCGATCACAGCCCGGGAATCGCAGCGATTTCAGGTCCACGACGCGAGGGAAACCGGAGCGGTCCGCTGTTGACAGCCCCACGGGTGGATCTATACAGTACCAATTCCATCTCCTTTATCCTCTTTCCCACTCCCGGTTCGAGCCGAGAGGCAGAGGAAGGCCACCATGAAAGACCCACTCGATCTGGACGACGTCGACCTGGGAGTCTCGGACAGCTTCAACATGCCCGAGGCTTCTGGACCGAGCGAAGACGATCTCGCCTCGCTCGGCGCGATGGCTGACGGGGACACCGAACCCCTCGAGCCGGGGGATGAGGCGCCCCGGGCGACGGCGGGCGGTACGGCGTGGAACGCCGCCGAGCACGAGACCGACCCGGGCAACCTCGAAGACCTGTACTTCCGCGAGATGGGCGCCATCCCGCTGGCCCGGCGCGAGGGTGAGATCCGCTTCGCGAGCGGCATCGACAAGGCCCGCGAGGTTCTGCACGCCCTCCTCGACGAGCCCCCCACGCTGATCCCCCGCGTGCTCGGCAAGGACTTTGCCAAGCCGCGCGGACGGTCGATGGAGGAGACGCTGCCCGAGCGCGTCGGCTACACCGTCCTCGACGACGTGAACGGGGTGGTCAGCGGCACGTTGGCCCCCCGCAAGGCGTTCCAGGCGCGCCAGAAGGGCGTCCTGACGCGCTACGCGGCACAGCTCGCCGCCGCGCTCGACGGCATCGAGAGGGCCAAGGCGCTGCTCACCGAGGCCAACCTGCGCTTGGTGATCCACATCGCGAAGCGCTACCGCCGCCACGGCATCCCGATGCTCGACCTGGTCCAAGAGGGCAACATCGGCCTGATGAAGGCGGTGGAGCGATACCGAGTCGACACCGGCTTCCGCTTCAGCACCTACGCGTCGTGGTGGATCCACCAGTACATTCGCCGTTCGATCGACAACCAGGCCGGCCTGGTCCGCGTTCCGCTCTACCTCCAGGAAGAGCGCCGCAAGATCATGCGCACGACCCGGGACCTCGGCCTCGAGCTCGGCCGCAAGCCGCGGACCGAGGAAATCGCCGAGAAGGTCTCCACCGACGAGAAGTGGGTGGAAGAGCGCATGATGATGCGCAGCGAAGCCATCTCGCTCGACACGCCGCTCTCGGCCGACGGCAGCCAGCGCCTCGGCGACGTGCTCGCGGACCCGGACGCACCCTCGCCGTTCGAGGACGCGTCGCTCGTCGAGCTCGCCGACCGCGTCAAGGTGGCGCTCGGCAAGCTCACGCCACGCGAGGAGAAGATCCTGCGGCTGCGTTTCGGGGTCGGCGAGGTGTCGTCGCACAGCCTGCAAGAGATCAGCACCCGCTTCCGCCTCACCCGCGAGCGGATCCGTCAGATCGAGGCGCAGGCGCTCAAGACGTTGCGCGGTGTCTTCGAGGACTCGGGTATCGCCGGCGCCGCCTGAGCCCTACCCGGCCTCCTCTGGTCGCATCGGTCGAAGCCCCGCGGACCCCATCCGGTCCGCGGGGCTTCGTGTTCGTGGTCGCATCGCGCCACCATGCCGATCCCCCGAGCACCACTCGTTACCGTGGCGACACGGGTGGGGTGTGGCTGCCGCCGACCTTGCCGCACCGCGGCGTACCGACTCGTACTTCTCCGCGGCGCCGACGATGCCGCGCGGCGCGGATCCTGCTCTGCATCCGGTGCTGTGCGGCTGCTCTGCCTTCCAGGAGGACATCGATGAACATTCGCACCCTCCACGAGATCGAGGCTTCATTGGGACGTGAACGCTCGAGCCTGCTGCGGGAAGCGCAGATGGCCGAAGCCGACCTCGCCACGCTCTCCGAGCAGCGTGTCGAGCCCGAGCTCGAGGAGCGCGCCCAGGACGAGATCCTGATCGGCGTCCTCGACCGTCTCGACGAACGTGAGCGCCGCGAGATCGCCGCCATCGACGCTGCCATCGCTCGGATCCACACGGGCACCTACGGGACCTGCCTCGGCTGCGGACGGCCGATCCAGGTCGCGCGGCTGAAGGCTCAGCCCACTGCCACCCTGTGCGCCGGCTGCGCCGGCGTCACGCCCCGCGCGGCGCACGGCCCGGCGGAGCGTGGCCCGCGCCATCACCCACCGGGCCGCACCAGCCGGTAGCCGTCAGCCGTGGCCGGCTCGGGCTGGTGGGCAGCACACCGCCGCGGGCATGACTGACGTATGCGATGCGCACGGCGTCGCGAGCCGTTCCGGGCTCAGGAAGATCGCCTGGATCGGAAGGCCCGCCGCGGCGGGGGCTGGTAGAGCCCCGCTGGATTCGCTCCCAGGAACGCGGCGTCGTAGATCTCGCGGTCGACCGAGCTCAGGCGAGCGGTCTGAGCTCGAGTGACGAGCGGCTTGTGCTCGCGCTGGTCGAGCACCTCGACGATCGCGTCGACGACGCGTGGGTCGGTGTGCCAGTGCTGACGGTGGAAGCGTCGCAGGTTCACGGGCAGCGAATAGGAGCGCAGCGTCTTCGCCGACTCGACGTTGAAGTAGAACTCGAAGTACGAGAGAGCGAGCTCGCGCAGATTGCGGAAGATCGGCTCGCGGAATCGCAACGTGGTGGTGTTGGACTTGGCCACCGCTCCCCAGTGACGGTCGACTCGGAAGATCGCGAGCACGTGGTCGTCGTCGCGCACTGCGCGCAGGTCCACCAGGAGCGGCGGGTAGCCCATCCGCTCCAGCGCCGCGGCTGCGAACAGCGCGCCGTCCATGCAGTGGGCGCGGCGATCGGCCAGGACCTCACGCGGCGAGCGATAGCGCGACTCGTCGCTGTACGACACCGCGTCCAGGAACTCCTGGACCGCGCGCGGGCTCTGGAGCTCGTCGAGCGCGGCGCGCTCTGCGGGGGTCCAATCGACGGCTTTCCGGGTCACGCTGGTCCCTCTCGGGCCGCTGCCGGAGAGGCTCGGCCGGGTGGTAGGCGGGGTTTTGGCACGGCTCCGCGCGGACCGCAACGCACCCCGGGAGGCTGGCGCCGCGCGGACGTCCGGCCTGGCGCCACTTGCGGTGCTCGAGTAAGAGTGGAGCGCCGCGCTCACTTCCGCCCATGCTGCCACCCCACCCACGCCCCCGCGTCACCGCCCGATGGGCGATGGCAGCGTCACGCTGGGCACGCGCCGTGGCGCTGATCGTCGCGCTGACGTCGGGTTGCGACGGATCGCACGAGACCGTCGGTGACGCGACCGGCCGCGGAACGCCGCTTCGAGTTGGCGTCGCGATGGTCGACGTCACGCCCACCTCCTGGGAGCTCTTCCACGATACCAATGGCAACGGCCTGTGGGACTTCGCCGACGGGGAACCCTACGACGACTTCGGCCGGGACGGACTGCCGTCGGCGCGCGAGCCGGGTTTCGATCCCACGCTGAGGCCGGATCCCGACGGCGACGACTTCGATCCGGTCACGAACCCGACCGGCACCGAGGGCAACGGCCGCTTCGAGCCCGTCTGGATGGCCGGCTTCGACAACGCCCATCCGGCGCTCGGCGTCCACGACCCGATCACGGTGCGCGCGATCGCCTTCCAGCAAGGCGACCTCACCGCCGTGCTCGTGGCGTGCGACTTCGTCGGCCTGCTCACGCCCTCCATCGAGCCCGCCCTGGCCCGTCTGCGGAGCGAGGCGAGCGTCGACCCCGAGCGGGTGATCGTCGCATCGATCCACGACCACGAAGGCCCCGATACGCTCGGGCTCTGGGGCAAGACGCAATACGAGTCGGGCGCCGACCCGGCCTACCTCGCGCGAGTGAACGACGCGATCGTCGAGGCCGTCGCCGGCGCGATCGGCGCGATCGTCGAGGCGCGCATCAAAGTCGCCGACGTGGCCCTCGACCTCGGCCTCGACGATCTATTCCTCGATCACCGCTACCTCGATCCGGCGAGGCCGCCCCGGCTCGCCAACGACACCCGGCTGCCGACGATCCGCGATGCCGACCTGCTCGCGATCCAGGCGGTTGGCCGGGACGACGAGACGATCGCGACGCTGGTGAGCTGGTCCAACCACCCCGAGAGCATCGGCTCGCGCAACAACCTGCTCTCGGCCGACTACCCCGGTTACCTGCGGGCACGCCTCGAATCCCGTCTCGGAGGCACCGCCATCTACGTGAGCGGCGCGGTCGGTGGCCTGCTGACGCCGCTCGACGGCGCGATCACCCCGTACTGGAACGAAGCCGGCGAGCGCTCCACGGATCCCGCAACGGGCCGCTCCTGGATCGCCGACGATGGCTTCGACAAGGCGCGCTCGCTCGGTTTCGAGCTCGCTGAACAGGCGGCCGACGCACTGTCGAGCGTCGAGCCGACCGAGCCCGACCACCTGGAGTTCCGTCGCCGCGAGTCGCGACTACCGATGGAGAACCTGAACCTGGTCCTGGGCCTGGTGGCGGGAGTCATCCCGGGCAGTTCGTCCTACTTCACCAGGGACGGCGCGGGCCTGTTCGACTTCTCCGAGCCCGAGCGGTTGCAGTCACTGTGGCTGCATCCGCACCCCGGTGTTCCGCCTCGATCTCGGCAGTGTCGCCACGCTCGTCACCGCCCCGGGCGAGCTCTTTCCCGAGAGCCTCGACGGGCGCGCCGCGAGGCGCTACGACTTCGCGACCCCGGAGTTCGACTACGGCACCACCGCCTTCCCGGCTCTCGAAGGTCTACGTCGGATGAAGGACGCTCCGGAACGTCTCGCGCTGGTCGGGCTGGCTCCCAACGAGCTCGGGTACTTCGTGCCCCGCAGTGACTATCTCGACTTCTCGGTGTCGGACTTCCTGTTCGGCGGAGGCGCAGGTAGCCCGATGGAGCACCCCAACTTCTACTCCGAGTACTTCTCGCTCGGGCCACGCGCCGGCGACGAGCTCTACTGCGACCTGATCGACATCCTCGACCTCACGGCTGCGCTGGAGACGCGTGCGCTGTGCACGGCGACGCGGCGGGCGAGCTTCGTGGAGAACGGCGCGGACGGCGTGTGCAAGCTGGTACGGGCGCTTCCCGGTCCGCTGGGTGACATGGCGGCGAGCTGGATGGCGTCACGGCCGGGCATCGCGGACCGATGACCCCGACCGATCGCAGCGTGCCTCGGCGGCGTGTGGCGAGGCTCCCACCCGCGCTCGTGGCTCTCGTGACTGCGCTCCTCGCGAGCTGCGGGGGGCGGTGGCTCGACGAGCGAGCCACCGCAGGGCTTCTGCGAACCCAACGACCAGGCGTTCGTCGATCGTCCGACGCCATCGCCGGCGACGCTGCCGATGCTCCACGCATCGGGCACCGACGTCCTCGACGACCAAGGCGCTCGCGTCGCGCTGCGGGGGGTGAACCTCGGTGGCTGGCTGCTCGTCGAGAGCTGGATCCCCGGTATCGGCGAGACCAACCTCGACTGCTCGGACTGGAACGACGCGTTGGTCGCCGAGTGCACCCGGCTCGGCTGCAAGCGCACCATGCAGGTCGGCGTCCCGCTGGCCTACCTCCAGCACTTCGTGGTGCAGAAGCCGTGCTCCGAGGTGGCCCGTTTTCTGCGCGACTGGACCACCACGAACGCCTTCGCCGGTGAAGGCGAGGCGATCACGCGGTTCTGGCAGTGGTACGACGCCACCCCGAACGTGACCAGCGAGCAGGACCTCTGGCGAGCGGCCTCCGAACGGTTCGGCTGGGAGCGGAGCCAAGCGCTCCGTCGATCCTACCGCGAGCGTTGGATCGACGAGAGCGACTTCGCGCGGGTCCACGATCTCGGGCTGAACATGGTGAGATTGCCGTTCTGGTACGACTGGCTCGAGTCCGACGACGCGGCGGGTGCCCGCTTCCGTCCGGAGGGCTGGCGCCTGCTTCACCAGATCCTCGAATGGGCGCGCACCCATCGCCTCTACGTGCTCCTCGACATGCACGGCGCACCTGGAGGGCAGAACAACGAGACCCACAGCGGCACGTCGAACGGCAACCGGCTGTGGAACGACGAGCGCTGCATCGCCAAGACCGCCCGCCTCTGGCAGGCGGTGGCGAGCTACGTCGCCGACGACCCGCACGTTGCGGGGTTCGATCTCCTGAACGAGCCGCTCAGCATCTACGACGAGGGCAAGCACGCCCACGTGCTCGCGGCGATCTACGACGCGATCCGCGCCGTCGATGGGCACCACATCGTGATGAGCGAGGACGGCTACCTGCCGCTCTTCCTGGTCCCGTCGCCGGTCGAGATGGGCTGGGAGAACTACATGTTCTCGATGCACTTCTACGGCGACGGCGCGACGGCCGACGAGCGCGTCGCCGGCCTCGTCGAGAAGCTCGCGAGCGCTGCCGACGAGCTCGGGCGGCGCTTCCCCGGGCCGCTGCTGCTCGGTGAGTTCTCGACCTACGCTCCCGATCCCGAGTCGATCGAGGGCATGCGGCGCTTCTTCGCGCTGCTCGGGGATCACGGCATCCACTGGTCGCCCTGGACGTACAAGCAGTGGGACGCCAACTCGATCTGGGGGCTCTATCACGCGACCCCGCCGTTCGAGCGCCTCGACCTCTCGACCGTGACCGAGGAAGAGGCTGCGGCGTGGGTCGAGGATCTGGGGACCGACCGCTTCGAGACCCACCCGGCGTTCGAGGCGGCCTATCGCGAAGGCGCCACTCGACCCGTCCGTCCGCTCTCGCTGGAGTTCGAGTGAACGCGCGCACGCTCGTCGCCGGCCTCCTGGCGCTCGGCGCGGCGCTCTCCGCCGCGGCTCGCGCCGAGGGGACCACGCCCGCGGCACACGCAGCGGAGACGCCCGCGACGACCCCCTCGGTGGTGATCGTGGTGTTCGACGCCCTGCGCCCCGACCACCTGGGTGCGTACGGGTACCGAACGCGCCCGACGAGCCCGACCTTCGATCGCTTGGCCGAGGAGTCGGTGCTCTTCGCCACGGCCCGGTCGTCCGCGCCCTACACCCTCGCCTCGGTCGCCACGATCCTCACGGGGCGACCACCCGACGAGCACACCCTGACGACGTTCGAGCGCGCGCTTCCGGCCGAGGTGCCCACGCTCCCCCGCCTGCTCGCGCCCGCCGGGTATCGGTCGGTGGTCGCGAGCCGCTCGGGCATCCTGCGCGGATTCGGGATCGAGGACGACTTCGAGCTGCGCTTCGTGGATCCCAAGCTCACCGGCGACGCGCGCGCATTCCGCCGGGCCTGGAAAGAGGCGCTCACCACCCTCGCCAGCGGTGAGCGGCCGTGGCTCGCCTACCTTCACTTCTTCCCCCCTCACGCCCCGTATCGGCCGCCCAAGGGCTTCGCGTTGCCTTTCGAGCTACCGAGCGCCGCGGGCGTGAGCGGCGCGGTGGCGTTCCTGCAGTCCCTGGACCGGGGCGAGGTCAAGCTCGACGACGCCGGGCGCGAGGCGTTGCTCGCGCGCTACGACGCCAACATCCGCGTAGCGGACCACGAGCTCGACGACCTGCTCGCCTACCTCCGTGGCCTCGAGGTGCTCGAGCGCGTCTGGCTCGTCGTCACCTCGGATCACGGCGAAGCCTTCGGGGAGCATGGCCGCTTCGAGCACAACTCGACGGTCTACGACGAGATGGTGCGCGTGCCGCTGCTGGTTCGGCCGCCCGGTGGTCTCGCGAAGGGAATCCGCGTCGAGGAGCCGGTCGGCCTCGTCGACCTCGCGCCCACGGTGCTGACCTGGGCGTCGCAGCCCGTTCCCACCACGTTCGCCGGCCGCATGTGGCCGCTCTCGGAACGCGCGCGCTACGCCGCGCGCACCCGCCCGGTAACCGTCCGGAGCGCCTCGCCCCCCGAGTGGTTCGCGATCACCGACGGCGACTGGAAATACATGCGGCCCCTCGCTTGGGCGCGAGGCGGCCCCGAGCAGCTCTACGACGTCACCTCGGACCCGCGAGAGCGCAACGACGTGGCGGCGAGTCGGCCCGACCTGCTCGGCCGGATGCGGACGGCCGCCGACCGCGAGCTGGCGCTGCAGCGCGAGCACGCCGCCACGACGCGACCGCTCTCGGCGATGCCAGCGGACACCGCCGACGCCCTGCGCGCTCTGGGATACGTCCAGTAGCGCGACCGGGATGTCGGCGAGCGGCAGGGCTACCCGGAATCGACCCCGATCACGGCTTGCGGCGGCGAGAGGCGGACCCCGGCGCGGGCGTGTCGCCGAGCGTGATCTCGGGGTAGAGGCGCTTGCGGCACTCCGGGCAGATGCCGTGGGTGACCTGGTGAGCAGTCTGATCCTCGATGTACTCCTCGACGCTCTGCCAGAAGCCGGCGTCGTCGCGGATCTTCTTGCAGCTCGCGCACATCGGCACCAGCGACCGGAGCCGCTGCACCTCGATCCGATGGCGCTCGATCTCGAGCTCGGCCTCGAGGAGCTCGTGTTGCTTCGCGACCCGATCCTCCTCGAACCGCTGGAACGAGCCGAGCACGACGAGCGCCACGACCACGAAGATGAGCAGGTTCGCCCAGAAGTAGCGCGGATCGAGGAGCAGAGCGCCCAGCCTGTCGCCGTGCTGGAGCAGCGGCGCGTAGGACAGGACTCCCGCCTGCTCGAGGGCGCTCGCCCCGACGTAGAGCAGGGTGCCCGCGGCGAAATAGAGCCACCCCACCCGCGCCCCGAGCATGCGCTGCACCATGAGCGCCACGAACAGGATCAACATGACGTTGATGGTGTTCTGGCTTCCGGCGAGGTGGACGTGGCCGAGCATGCAGACCAGCACCAGGGAAACGTAAGCGTGGGTCGAGAGCCGCACCCACCGCACCGGGCGTTGCGGGCTCGCGAACGCGGCCCGGTGAGACCGCAGGGAAGAGTATCGAGAGCAGCACGATGGCGAGGTTGAGCCCGATCGAGACGTAGCCCGCGCCGAGCCGGACGAAGCCCAGCGCCGCCCCGATCCGGTAGCCGGTGAGCTGGAGGATCGCGATCAGACCCGCGAAGGCCGCGAGCAACACCGCCACGCGCCCCGCGAAGAGCTCACGCAGTTCCTGATCCTTCTGGGCCTCTGACGCGCGCCGTTCGTCGGCGAGCGTCGCGAGGCGGGCGGGAGGCAGCGCAGCGGACACGGGAATGGTGAGTGTCAGGAGCGGGGTGAACCGGGAGACGCTCCCGCCGACCGATCCGCCGAGTCTACCCGGCCTCGTCGCTCACGGTTCCGGCTCTACCAGGATCGGCGTCGCGACCGCCATCGCGGGCACCGTCACCCGATAGGTGTTGCTTGCGATCTTGGTGTAGGCGAGCTCGGTGGCGCTCGCATGGTCGAGCTGGACGAACCGCGCGGCCTCGAATCCGCCGGGGGGTGTCACGTCGATCTGAACGTTGCCACGTGGCTGCCACACCAGCCCGGTGAGCCAGAGCTGCTGGTACGAGTAATCGGTGAGCGTCAGCACGATCGCACGCGGCCCCACGGTCGCCGTGACGTCGATGAAGGGGGTCAGGGTTCGCGCCACGGTGCCAGCCGGCACCACGTCCCCCTCGAGGAGTGCGGATCGCATCGGCACCAGCTCGTCCTTGAGGCGTCGCATCTCGGCGAGCGAGGACGCAGGGCATACGTCGTCGAGCTCGGGGCGGCCGAGGAACCACAAGACCGTCTTCGCTCCCCGCCCCACGATCTGGTACCACTGGGCACGGATCTCGTCCGCGGTGGGACAGCGCACGTCGTTCTCGTAGAGTCCCTGCGTCCACATGTAGGCAGGGCTCGGCTCGGCGGCGCGCTTGATCTCGCTCGCGTACGAGCCCACGTACTGGATCAGGTCGTTGAAGAAGAGCGGCAGGTTGGTGTTGCACTTCGGCGCCCAGACCGCGTAGTGGTCCATGCCGCCGACGTCTCCGAGCGGCGCCCACTCGGAGAAGCGGTACATGCAGGCGTTGTAGACCCACAGCGGCGTGGTGCCTCCCCACAGCTCTCGGTTGTGCTTCACCACCGAGAGGGTGAGCGACGAGGGATCGCTGAACTCCGGCTCGCCCGCGACGGCGTCGAAGAGCAGCCGCGGATGCCCGCCCCACTGGGCGACGAACGCCGGGTCCGGCTGTCCCTCGTGCATCCACACGTGGATGTCGTGCTGCTCGGCGAGCTGGTCGAGCACCAGCTCCGGCGGCGCGCTCGGGCTCGGCGTCCACAGGAACAGATCGATGCCGCGGTCCAGGTACTCCTGCATCACCCCTGGATCGGCGTAAGGGCTACCGGCGCCGCTGCTCTGGGCCTGGGTCCAGTCGCCCACTCCGAAGTGCGGCCGGAAGAGCCGCAGCGCACGAGTGGTGCGCAGCGCGCGGGGGCCGTCGGTGCCTCGCACCGTGAACGCCAGCCAGCGTCCGAATGGCACGCCGTCGGGCCGAGGTATGCGCACGATCGCGACCGCACCCGGCGCCAGGCTCGCGTTCTGGAACACGGCGAACGAAGTCACGTCGACGCCATCGATCTCGAGACCCGTGACGGTTCGCCCGGTGCTCGCGTCGTTCCGGACATGAACGAGGATCTCGTCGCCCGCCTCGGTGGCCGTGACGTAGCTGGGCGTGAGCTCGGGAGCCGCGCGCGTCGCGCTCTTGCTCCAGACCGTCGCGGCGCCGGCGAGAACGTCGAGAGTCGCGACGTTGCCGGCATCGAACCGGGCATCGCTGGAGTGACAGCGCACGATGCCGATCTCGCCGGCGCTCAGCTCGGGATCGACCACCTCGCACCACCGCACGACGCCGAGCGCGGGATCTGCGAGCTCGCCGTTCACATGCACCTCGGTCACCTTGAGGTTCGAGGCCGCGCGGAAGAACCCGAGGATCGTTCCACCGTGCTCCGGCTTCTCGATGTCCTCCGTGATCACCGGGTCGAAGTGAGGTGGAACCAGCTCGAGCTCGTCGAGCGCGCCGCTGCCGGCCGGAAACGCACCCACCGCGACGACGCACGATGAGTCGTCGGTCGCACCCGCGGCGTCGCGAACCGTGAGCGTCGCCCGGTAGGCGCCGGGTGCGGCGTAGCCGTGGCTCGTCGCCTCTCCGATCGCCGCCCCGCCATCTCCGAACGCGAACGAGAAGCTCGTCAACGTCCCATCCGGATCGATCGAGCCCCCCGAGCCGAAGGACACCGGCTCACCGACCGCGACCGCGGCAGGCGTGCACGAGATTCGCGCTACCGGCTCCTGGTTCGGCTGGCAGGTCGCGCCCAGCGCAGCCAAGCCGCAGATCACCCCACCCAGCGCCGTGGCGCGTCGCGGTCTCGCCGTCATCCTGAAAACCTCCGCCCGTGCCGAACGCGCCCGGCCCGTCGAGCCGCGCGCTCCACGTCATGCTACCGAGCGCTCCGAGACTCACGCAATGGATCCGTGCCCGCGAGCCGTTCCGGGCGCACCGGGCGACGAGCTCAGCGTTCGAGCTGCGACCACACCACGAGCGCGAGCTGCGCGGCGAGCATCCCGACCGCGATCACCAGCAGCGCCAGCGCGCCGCGACGTTGCGCGACCTTGCTGGGCACCGGGATGAGCCCGCTCGCCATGGCCCATGTGAACAGCAGGTATGCGACGACTCCCAGAATCAGGCCGCCGAACGCCCCGACGGGCGATCCGCCGCCGGCCACGTCGTGTGTCGGGGTCACGACGGTCCCGGACGTCGGTCAGCTCGGGCGGATCTGCGCGAGCACCCGCAGGAAGTTACCGCCGAGGATCTTGCGAATGCGCTCGGCGGACCACCCACGGCGTAGCATCGCGTCCACGAGCCGCGGGAATTCCAGACAGGTGAGCATGTCGTCGGGTGGGCAGATGCCGCCGTCCCAGTCGCTTCCCAGGGACGCGTGGTCGTCGCCCACCACCTTCACGATGTGCTCCAGGTGATCGACCACCCAGTCCACCTTGGCCGCGAACCACGAGGGGCCGAGGAAGCTCGACTGATACATCACGCCGACCGTGCCACCGCTCTCGGCGATCGCGCGAAGCTGGTCGTCGTCCAGGTTCCGCCAGTGCCGGTACACGCCGTTGACACCCGTGTGGGTCACGATGAGCGGCAGCGAGCGATCGTGCACCTCCACCGCGTCGAAGAACCCCTCACGATTGATGTGTGCGAGGTCGACGAGGATGCGCTTCTCGTCGAGTCGCCGGACGTAGTCGCGCCCCAGCGACGTGAGACCACGTCCCGCTCCGGTTCGCCCGTACGGGTTGCTGGTCACTCCGAGGCGCGAGGTCGAAAGGTGCACCAGAGTGACACGCACCAGCAGCCGCTCGGGGATGCGGTCGAGGTCGTCGAGCGAGTGATCGAGCGCGTTGCCTCCCTGGACCGAGAGGAATACGCCGTGTGCTCCCGCGGCGCGGGCGACGCGGTACTCGGCGACGTCCCGTACCAGCCGAGCTCGGTCGGCGGCACCGTCGAACAGCGCGCGGATACGCGCGAGGTTGCGGAAGAACGTGCGCGAGCGGCTGGCCGAGGTCCGGAACGGATTCGTGGTGATGCTCCACAACCCGCCGGTGAAGCCAGCCTCGGCGAGGCGCGGAAGGTCCGCGTGACCGTAGAACCGTCCGTTCAGGAGGCCCGGGCCGTGCGCGCGGAGCAGGTCGTAGCCGAAGAGCCGGTGCTCGATGAACGTGTCGAGGTGAAGGTCGATCGCATCACACGAGTCGATCAGCTCGATCGCCTCGCTGGTCACCCCGAGGCGCTCGGCGCGGCCGCGAGAGTCCATCGGTTCGACTCGTGACATTGCTTCGCTGCTCACTCGGCCGCCGGTGGCGTGCTCGTACCGCCACCTCGCCGGCCGCGCCGGCCCCGACGTCGGCGACGCTTCGCCGACGCGGGCGCCGCGTCCTCTGCTGGCGCGAGCTCGCCCACCTCACCCCCGGTCAGGCCGAGCGCCGCGACTCCCTCTTCCTCGTCGATCGGCTCGGTGTCGACGATGGCCTCCGCCTCTGCGCCGGTGGGAGTGGCGAGCGGCGAGTCGACCGAGGAGCTTCGCCCCCCTCGGCGACGACGACGGCGTCGGCGTCGCGGCGCCGGGGAGGTGGCGCCCTCGTCCCCCGTGGGGCTCACATCACCCGGTGCCCCTGGCATGCCACCACCGACGGGTGCCAGCTCCCGGCCGGCCCGCAACCACCCCGGCACCTCGCCACCATCGGCGCGCATCACCATGTCGAAGTAGCTGATGGCATCCTCGAAATAGGGACGATGAACGAGGGTCTTGGGCAACCGGCCAGTGGCGAGCGCCTGCTCGAGGCGTCGACGGGTGAGTAACAGCAGCTTGACGCGTTCGGCGTCCTTGCGGCCCACGGCAAGGGGGCGCGTGAGCTCGCGAAACGCGAGCTCGATCGCGGTACCGAAGTCGCCCGAGCCGCTCTCCCCGTCGACCGCGACCCGGCTCAGGAGATACGGCCCCGCGAGGACACTCCACAACACACCCGGCTGAGGCGCGTCGCCATAGTCCGAGGTCGCGTCGAGGGCCTCGACGCTACGCCAGGTGCGTTCGATCTCTTCGCGGGGGCCGTCGCGCAGGAACCGCGCGAGGGCCGGGAGGATCGCATCGAGAAGCCCGAGCTCGAGCATCATCTTGAGGGCGGGCGCGGCCGCGCCGCCGCGAAGGTCGCGGTAGAGCTCGTCGAGCACGCGCGCCGTCGAGCACTCGAGGAGTCGTGCGGCGTGGCGAACGATCGCCTCCCGGGTGGGGGAATCGATCGCGAAGTCGAGGCGCGCCGAGTGGCGGATGGCGCGGACCATCCGCACCGGATCCTCCTGGATGCGGATGTCCGGGTCGCCGATGATGCGGATCACCTTCGCTTCGAGGTCGGCGAGCCCGCCCACGTAGTCGATGATGGAGAAGTCGCTGATGTCGTAGAAAAGTCCGTTGATGGTGAGGTCACGACGGAAGGCGTCCTCCTCCGGCGTCCCGTACACGTTGTCGCGGCGGATCAGCAACGAAGGAGGAGACGCGGCCGAGGTCACGCGCGCGACGGCGCCGGTTTCGAGCGGCATGTCGTCGCTCCCGTCGCCGGCGACCGTATCGACGGCGGTTTCGGCGCCGACCTCGTCCCCGACCAAGCCGTCGCCCACCTCCGGCGGTCCGCCGGAGTCGGCCACTTCCTCGAACTCCGAGCTGGCGCGGAAGGTCGACACCTGAACGATGGTGCCGTCCTTGAAATAGACCTGGGTGATCTTGAAGCGCCGGCCGATGATCCGCGAGTTGCGAAACAGCGATTTGACCTCGTGGGGCCGGGCGTCCGTGGCGATGTCGAAGTCCTTGGGGCGCCGCGCCAGGAGCAGGTCCCGAACCCCGCCGCCGCACAAATATCCTTTGAATCCAGCACGATGCAGCCGGTACATGACCTTGAGCGCGTTCGGGTCGATGCGCTTGCGCGAGACGGTGTGCTCAGGCCGAGGAACGATGCGGAGGTCGGTCGAGGACATGGGTTCGCGGTGTCGAGGATCGGGAGGGGAAAACAGGGGGGCGAAGTATAAACGCTCCGCAGCGCAACCACCGCCACGGGCCCCCGATCCCCCCCACCAGGACCGAGGTGGGCCGCCGCTTCCGGCGGCGGATGTCCGCCGCCGGTCGCCACGGAGATCAGCCGGCCGCGGCGAGATCGGCCAGGATCCTGGCGCCTCCGGCGGCGAGGATCTCCTCGGCCACTCCGACCCCGATCGCTGCCGCCTAGGAGATCGGTCCGCTCGCCTCGCGGCGGATGAGGAGGCCGCCGTCAGGACTCGCGATGATGCCACGCAGCCGGAGCCGCTCTCCCTCCAGAGTCGCGTAGCCGCCCACGGGCACGAGGCAGCCGGCCTCCAGCGTGAGTAGGAAGGCCCTTTCGGCGGTCACCGCCGCGCGCGATGCGGGCACATCGAGTCGCTCCACCACCGCTCGGGTCGCGTCGTCGTCGCTGCGCGTCTCGATCGCGAGCACGCCCTGGCCCACCGCGGGGACCAGCTCGTCGACGCCGAACACGTAGCCGGCACGCTCTCCGAGGCCGAGCCGCCGCAGGCCGGCGTGGGCGAGCATGATCGCGTCGACCTCGCCGCGAGCCAGCTTGTCGAGCCGCGTCCCGACGTTTCCGCGCAGCGGAACGATCTCGAGATCGGGCCGCTTCGCGAGGAGCTGCGACTGACGCCTCAGGCTGGTGGTCCCCATCCGAGCCCCACGCGCGAGGGCCTCGAGCGAGGGCGACGCGCCCTCCGGGACCACCATCGCGTCGCGCGGATCCTCGCGCTCGGGGTAGGCCGTGAGCATGAGACCGGGCGGGAGCTCGGCCGGCACGTCCTTGAGGCTGTGCACCGCGAGATCGATCCGGCGCTCGAGCAGCGCATCCTCGATCTCCTTCACGAACAGCCCCTTGCCACCCACCCGGGCAAGTGGCGCGTCGAGGAACTTGTCACCCGACGTCTTGATGATCTCGATCTCGACGGCGCGATCCGGCGCGAGCTCGCGGAGTCGAGCCTGCACCCAGTTGGCCTGCCACAAGGCGAGTGGGCTACCGCGCGAACCGATGCGAAGTGGGTTCATCAAGTGCTCTCGGTGTCTTCCAGCGGTGCGGCGGCCACGGGCCTCGGACGGGGCTTGCGGCTGCGGCCTTCGTCGTCGAGGTCGAAGAGCACGCGCGCCGCGTCCACGTAGCCGAGGCTGCCGTTCGCGCGACACGCCTTGAGCTGGCTGAGCGGCGCGTGCAGCAGCTTGCCCATCAGGGACCGGGTCAGCTCCGCGACACCGCGGCGATCGTCCTCGGAGAGGCGCGCGAGCCACCCACGATGGCGGTCGAGCTCGCTCTGGCGGATCCCTTCCCAGCGATCCTGGATCTCGCGGATCACCGGGTTGGCGTCGAGCTCGTGGAGCCAGTCGAGGAAGCGCTCGATCTCCTGGTCGAGGATCTGCTCCGCGCGGGCCGCCTCGACCCGGCGCGTCTGCCAGTTGGCGTCCACGACCTGCTCGAGATCGTCGACATCGTAGAGGTACGAGTTGTCGAGGTGGTTCACCTCGGGATCGACGTTGCGCGGCACCGAGATGTCGATGAAGAACATCGAGCGGCGCTTGCGGCGCTTGAGCGCCGCCTGCACCATCGGCTGGGTCACCACGTAGCTGGAGGCACCCGTCGAGCACACCACGATGTCCGCGTCGGCGAGACGGGTCGGCAGCTCGTCGAACGGCACCGCGGTGCCGTGGAACTCCTCGGCCATCCTGATCGCACGGAGGTGAGTGCGGTTGGCGATGAGGATCTTGCTCGCGCCCGCCGCCGCGAGGTTGCGGGTCGCGAGCTCGGCCATCTCGCCCGCGCCGAGGACCAGCACGACCTTGCCGTCGAGGCTATCGAAGATCTTGCGCGCGAGCTCGACCGCGGCGAACCCCACGCTCACCGCATGGTCCCCGATCTGAGTCTCGGTTCGCACCCGCTTCGCGACGCGAAACGCGCGGTGGCAGAGCCGGTTGAGAACCGGTCCTACCGCATGGCTCTCCGCCGCGGCGCGGTAGGCGCTCTTCACCTGCCCGAGGATCTGCGGCTCGCCCACCACCATCGAGTCCAGGCTCGCCGCCACCCGGAAGACGTGGCGCGCGGCGTTCGGACCCGCGAACCGGAACGCGTGTCGCACCAGATCCTCGCTCGTGATGCCGCGCTCCTCGGCGAGGAAGCCCGAGAGCCCGGAGGCCGCGGCTTCGGGCGTCTCGCCGACCGCGAGCAGCTCGACGCGGTTGCAGGTCGAGAGGATCATCGCCTCGCGCATGCCCGGCTGCGAGGTGAGTCGTCCCAGGGCGCGTGGCAGGTCGCCGGCGTCGAACGCGAGCTTCTCGCGAAGCTCGACCGACGAGGTGTGATGGCTCACCCCGACGACGAGCGGTGTCGCCCATTCCGGAAGACCCACGTGCTCCATGGTGACGACGCGCTATCCGATCCCGGGTTACTGGCGGAAGGAGTGGAATCCCTGGCCGAGGAGGTTCACACCGACGAACGTCACCACGACCATCGCGAATCCCGCCACCGACATCAGCGCCGCCTTGCGTCCCCGCAGCCCCACCAGCGCGCGACCGTTGAGCAGCACGGCATAGAGCACCCAGGTGGAGACGGTCCACAGGATCTTGGGGTCGTGCACCGCAGCCTTGAGCTTGGGATCCAGGAAGATCCACAGCCCACCGGTCAACATGCCGAGGGTGAGCAGCGAGAAGCCGACCGTGATGAGACGGTAGTTGATGCGATCGAGAAGGTCGAGACTCGGCAAGCGGTCGATGACCGGCGAGATGTGCTTGGTCTTCAGCGAGGTCTCACGGATCAGGTACATGAGCCCGACCGCGGCCGCCAGCACGAAAGCGACGTCGCCGGCCACCGCGAGCGTGACGTGCACCGGGAACCAGATCGTCGCGAACTTCGGGTCGAGCGGCGTGATCGGCTTGGGGAGCGCGAGCGACATGAGGACGAGGAGGCACACCAGCGGGCTCAGGAACGAGCCCACCGTGGGTAGCGGATAGCGAAGCTGCACCACCAGGAAGCCCGTCACCAGCGCCCAGCCATAGAAGCTCAGCGTGTCGGCCGCCGAGATCGTGGGTGGCAGGCCGTGTGAGCAGCGCACCGCGATCGCCGCCGAGTGCAGCGCCAGCCCCACCGCAAACGCGATCCGCGCCACGCGCGCCGTCTGCGGGCGCGCGCCCACGAGGAGATAACCGAGGTAGGCCACGGTGCTGCCGAAGTAGACGGCAGCGGTGACCGCCAGCAAGAACTCGTGCATCCGGGAGGGCTCCTGACGCGGCGACGAGCGTCGTGCCGAGCATAATCCATGCCGCAAGCTCCCTCACGAGCGCTGCGCGAGCTTACCGAAATCGTTGCGCGTGCAGGACCGACGTGAGAGAAACGGCGGCTCGAGCCGCCAACGCGAGGTACCGTGAGCCGAATCGCCCGTGTCGAGCTTTTCCACGTCGAGATCCCACTCGACGAGCCGTTCCATCCGTCCTGGATCCCGGGCTACCCCCAGACCCAGAACCGGATGACCCTGATCCGGCTGACCACCGACGACGGCATCGTCGGCGTCAGCGCGGGAACCGCGTTCGAGCGGGAACGGGAGGGGCTCGGTTCGCTTCTCGGCCCGTATCTGATCGGGGCCGACGCGACCAATCTGAGCGAGATCCGCCAGCGCCTCACCGAGGCGTCGTTTCTCGGCTGGCACAACTGGTGGATCGAGCCGGCGTTCTGGGACATCCGGGGAAAGCTCGAGGGCAAGCCGGTCTACCGCCTGATCAACCCCGAGATCGGTCCGGTCGAGCGCGTGCCCGTATACGCCTCCACCGGCAGCGTGCGGCCGATCCCCGAGCGCCTGGCCTACCTCGACCGCATCCGCGACATGGGCATCACCGCGGTGAAGCTACGTGTGCACTCGTTCGACGAGCGCGAGGACCTGGCGATCGTCGAGGCGGCGCGCCGCCACCTCGGCTCCGGCTTCACCATCGCGGTCGACGCCAACCAGGGATGGCGGGTCGCGCTGATCGACGACGCGCCGCTCTGGGACCTCGAGCGCGCCACGCGCTTCGCGCGTGCGATCGAACCGCTCGAGGTGGCGTGGCTCGAAGAGCCGCTCGAGATGCACGACTACGAGGGGCTCGCCCAGCTCCGCAAGTCGACCACCACCCCGATCGCCGGTGGCGAGCTGCTCTCGGGGTGGCACGACGTCCGCACGGCGTTCGAGCGCGGCTCGCTCGATCTCTACCAGCCCTACGCGATGTTCTGCGGGGGGCTCGAGACGAGCCGACGGGTGCTCGCCCAATGCAGGATCGAAGGACTCTCGTTCTCGCCCCACACCTGGACCAACGGGATCGGGCTGCTGGTCAACCTCCACGCCTTCGCGGCCCACCCGGAGCGCCACGTGCTGGAGTACCCGTTCGAGCCACCCGGGTGGACCCCGGCGGGGCGCGACGGGATCTTGGCCCAGCCGATCGAGGTCGCCCCCGATGGCACCATCGCAGTACCTCAGGAGCCGGGGCTCGGTATCCACCTCGACGAGCGCGCGCTGGCGCGCCACGGGCATCGATTCTTCCGGATGACGAAGGCGTCCCTGGCGATCCACACCATCCGCACCAAGGGTCTGCGAACGGCGCTCGATCTGAAACGTCGGAAGGACCGGCGCGGCTCCGGACCGACGAGCTGAGGCGGACCTCGCGGCTCGGACACCGTTCGCGCTGGGGATGGCTCGCGCTGGCCAGCGTCTTGAGCTGGGCGCTCGCGGCTTCTCCGGCGAACGCGGCGCGCTGCGAGCGGATCGAAGTCTGGAGTAGGGCCGGGTGCCCCCACTGCGAGGAGGCACGTCGCTTCCTCGCCGATCTGCGGCGACTCCAGCCGGGGATCGAGGTGGTGGTGCACGACGTGGAGCACGAGCGCGACGCTCTCGACTCGCTGCGTGCGCTCGCTGCCCGGGAGCGCTTCGCAGGAGTCAGCGTGCCGACCTTCGCGATGTGCGGGACGGTGTGGGTCGGCTTCGACGACGCCATCACGACCGGCCGCCGCATCGAAGCGCTGGTGGCGGGCCTCGACGACGAGCGCTCGGAGGACACTGGCGTCGACGTGATCGGGCTGGGGCGCGTCCGAGTGGAGGACCTCGGGCTCCCGCTCTTCACGGTGGTGCTGGGGCTGGTCGACGGGTTCAACCCGTGCGCGATGTGGGTGCTCCTGTTCCTGCTCTCGATCCTGGTGAACCTCCGGGACAGGCGCAGGATCGTGCTGATCGCAGGCACCTTCGTGATGGTGAGCGGACTCGCCTACTTTGCGTTCATGGCCGCGTGGCTGAACGTGTTCCTGCTGGTCGGCCTGTCGCGCGCGGTGCAGGTGGCGCTCGGTGTGATCGCGCTCGCGATCGGGACCATCCACGTCAAGGACGCCGTCGCGTTCGGACGTGGGCCCTCGCTCAGCATTCCGGAGGCGGCGAAGCCCGGCATCTACACCCGGGTGCGTAAGATCGTGAACGCCGAGGCCCTCGGCCCGGCGCTCGCCGGCGCCTTCGTTCTCGCGGTTCTGGTAAACGTCGTGGAACTGCTGTGCACCGCGGGGCTGCCCGCGCTCTACACGCAGATCCTGGGACTTCAGGCGCTCGATCCGCTCGCGCGCTACGCCTATCTGGTCCTCTACAACGTCGCTTACGTCGCCGACGACACGCTGATGGTCGCGCTGGTCACGATCACGTTGAGCCGTCGCAAGCTCGACACGACCGGCGGACGATGGCTGAAGCTGGTGAGCGGCCTCGTGGTGCTCGTGCTCGGGATCCTGTTGCTCGCGGCGCCCGAGCGGCTACGGTGGTGAGGACGGTGGCGCCGAGAGGAGTACGAGGAATGGCGAGTCGGAGAGCCGAACGGATCGGGATCATCGTGCTACTGGCCGCGGTGCTGGCCGCGGGGATCGCATGCCAGAAGCGCGAGCCGGGCGCGGCGAGCGGCGAGCACTGGGCCGAACGAGTCGCCGCCGCCTACGGCGGGCACGACGCCTTCGAGCGGACGCGGACGCTGGCGTTCGATTTCGTGAGCTACGAGGACGGCGCCGAGAAGGCGCGCTTCCACCACGTCATGGCGCTCGCGGGTGGACCGTGTCTGTACGAAACCGACGCGATGACGTTCGCGCGCTCACCCTTCCTCGACGATCAGACCCGCTCGTGGAAGGCGATCGGCCTCACGCTCCCACCGGGCCGGCTCGCGGCCAGGGTCGACCGCATCCGGCGAACCGGCGACGTGCGCGTGAACGGTGAGCAGCAGTCGCCCGAGCTGGTGCGCCGCGTGGTCGAGCGAATCAACAACGACTCGTTCTGGCTGTTGCTGCCGTTTCAGCTCCACGATCCGGGCGTGCGCCTCGCGGAGAAGGGCCCGGTCACCTTGCCCGACGGCCGCCCCGCCGTGGCGCTCTCGCTCGGTTTCCGCGCGGATGCGGGCGCGACCCCCGCCGACCGATGGACCGTCTTCGTCGATCCGACGAGCGCGCGGATCCTCAAGACCCGCGTCGACCTGCAGAACAGCTCGAGCTTCGTCGAGGCGGAGTGGAGCGGCTCGATCAAGACCGGCGCGCTCGACCTCGCGGACCAGCGCACCATCGGCAAGCGCGTGATCCGATTCGAGCGCCTGAGCGCGACGCCCGTGAACTGAGCCACCGCCTCGCGGCGGCCCCCCTCACCCGCTCGCTCGGTCGATCGTTCCCACGTGACGTGGGTTCACGGGTCGACCTGTACCGAGCGGCGCCAGGTCCCGGAAGGTCCGCGTTCGAGCAACAGCGCCGTTCCGGGGCGGAAGCTCGCGAACGGCGGCGCCTCGTTCGCGCCGCGCAGCAGCCGTCCGGCGAGGCGAGGCAAGCTCGGCAGATGGCCGACCAGCAAGATGTCGGTGCTCACGTGTGCGAGCCACGCGGCGACCGGAGCCGGATCCTCGTCGGGGTCGAGGCGCGGATCGATCTCGAGGCTCACGCCTGGCGCGACCCGGCGCGCCCAGATCTCCGCGGTCTGCGCGGCACGCGACCGGCCGCTGTGGATCACTCGCGTCACCCGCACGCCCTGGGCCGCGATCACGCTCGCGACGCGCTCGACGTCCTGGCGCCCTCCGGCGCTGAGTGGGCGGAGCCGATCGCTCGACGCGTCGAGCGCCTCGCCGTGTCGGGCGAGCACGAGCAGCATCCGCAGCGCTCCGCTTCTCGCGCCCCGAGCGCTCGCTCAGACCGCCACGTCCGGAAGCCGGTCCTTGACCTCGGTGAGGCGTGGCAAGCCGAGGTCGCGCTTGGAAAGGATCGGCTTGGGGTCGGGCCACGGGATCGCGAGATCGGGATCGTCCCACGCGATCCCGGACTCGGTCGCCGGGTCGTAGTAATTGCTCACCCGATAGATGAAGTCCGCCTCGTCGGAGAGGACACAGAAGCCGTGCGCGAAACCGACCGGGATGAAGAGCTGCTGATGCCCTTCGTCGTCGAGGAGCTGCGACATCCAGCGCCCGAACGTCGCCGAGCGCGGGCGGATGTCGACCACCACGTCCCACACCGCGCCACGCGTGCAGCGCACCAGCTTCGCCTGGCCCGGGTGGACCTGGAAGTGCAAGCCCCGCAGGGTGCCCTTCACCGAGCGCGAATGGTTGCCCTGTACGAACGGCGCGGTGACGCCCGCGGCGCGCAGCGCGTCGTCGCGGAAGCTCTCCAGGAAGAACCCGCGCTCGTCGCGGTGCACTCTCGGCTGGATCAGCAACACACCGGGCAGCTCGGTCGGCACGATCTCCATGGCAGCTCCTGGGCGGGACGGGTTCGGGATCCGAGTCAGAACCCGAGAAGGAATCGGGCGATCGAGCGACGCTGGATCTCGCTCGTGCCCTCCACGATCGTGAGCATGCGCACGTCGCGATAGAAGCGTTCGATCGGTAGCCCTTCGTGTAGCCGGCGCCTCCGTGGATCTGGAGCACCCGATCGGCGACGCGGTTCACCATCTCGGTGGCGAAGAGCTTCGCCATGGCGCACTCCTGGTCGACGTTGCGCTCCGCGTCCTTCGCCCGCGCGGTCGCGTACACCAGCGCGCGCGGCCTCGAGCTCGGTGGCGCTGTCGGCGAGCATCCACTGGATGCCCTGGTTGGCGCCGATCGGTGCGCCGAACGCATGCCGGATCTTCGCGTACTCGGTGCCCATCTCGAGGAGCCGCTCGGCGGCTCCGATCGCGCACGCGGCGAGATTCAGGCGACCGTCGTTCAGGCACGCCTGGATGAGCTTGAAGCCGTAGCCGACCTCACCGAGGAGGTTCTCGGACGGCACCTCGCAGTCCTCGAACACCACCTCACCCGGGTGCGATCCCCGTCCCCCCATCATCTCCTGTTGCTTGCCGAGCGAGAGTCCGGGCGAGCCCTTCGGCACGAGGAACGCGGAGATACCGCCGCGCGCGCGCCTCTCCTTGTCCGTCACCGCGAACACGGTGAACAGCTCGGCGCGGTGCGCATGGCTGATGTAGTGCTTGCGGCCGTTCAGGATCCACCGGTCGCCGCGTCTCACGGCGGAGGTCTGGATGCCCTGGGCGTCGCTCCCGGCGCCCGGCTCGGTGAGCGCGAACGAGGTCAGGAACTCGCCGCGCGCCAGGCGCGGCAGGTACTCGCGGCGCTGCTGGTCGCTGCCGCCCAGGAGGATCGCCTTGTAACCGATCGAGTTGTTGACCGTGATGTAGGTGCGGACCGCACTGTTCGCCTTCGAGATCTCACCCGACACCACGGCGTACGCGAGCGAGCCGAGCCCCATCCCCCCGTACGCTTCGGGGATCGTGAGCCCGAAGAGCCCGAGCTCGCGCATCCGTTGCACGATGTCGGGTGGGACGAGCGCCTGCTCTTCGATCTCGTGCTCGCGCGGGATCACCTGCTCGTAGACGAAGCGCCGCACCGTGTCGCGGATGGCGATCACGTCATCGGGCAGATCGATCAACGACGATTCCACGTGTAGCTTCCCCTCGGGCCGAAGAGCGGGCCATCCTATGCCCCGGGGGAGGTCGCGGCAACGCCGCTCCGAGGCTCGGCGCGCCCCACCGTCGCGGGCCCCTCTCCCAACCCGAGCCACGAGGAGCGCCGCGATGCGCGCACTTTCACCTGCCGAGAAGGAAGCGGTCCTGATCGAGGTCCAATCCCGCGTGCTGGCGGCGAAAGACGCCCTCACCGAGCGTGACCCGAACTTCGATCTGGCCACGGTCGTGAACGACGCGCTCTACCACGAGCGCCGCCGGCTCGATACCCACCGATCGAGCCCGACCTGGAAGTCCGACG
Source organism: Deltaproteobacteria bacterium (assembly GCA_016713535.1). Lineage (GTDB taxonomy): Bacteria > JADJOY01 > JADJOY01 > JADJOY01 > JADJOY01 > JADJOY01. Next base: position 33,744 of record JADJOY010000041.1, on the reverse strand, counting down.
CCGCGTTCTGGAAAGGCGTCTCGAAGCGGCTCTCGCGGGCGTCGGACCGCGAGCTACGCGACATCCTCGGCAGCGTCATCCACCGCTACCTCCAGGAGATCATCGGCAACTTCGACCCCAAGGTGTACCGGGTCGCGACCAAGGTGATCCCGTACGCGCTCTCGGGTCTGCTCAACACCATGTCGCCGACCCGGCTGCTCTCGGGCTTCGACAGCCTCGCGAGCCTGGACGACCACCTGATCGTGCGCGGCGAGCTCGACACGATCTCCAAGCTCATCGAGATCGGCACCGTCATCCTGGTGCCTACCCACCTGAGCAACATGGACTCACCGGTGATCGGCTACTCGCTCTTCAAGGTCGGGCTGCCGCCTTTCACGTACGGCGCCGGGCTCAACCTCTTCACCAACCCGATCATCGGCTACTTCATGCACAACCTGGGCGCGTACAAGGTCGACCGCCTCAAGCGCGACGACCTCTACAAGGACACGCTCAAGGAGTACGCGACCTACACCCTCGAGATGGGGATCCACAACCTGTTCTTCCCGGGTGGGACCCGCAGCCGCTCGGGCGCGCTGGAGCGCAAGCTCAAGCTCGGCCTCCTCGGCACCGGAGTGCTCGCGTACCAGAACAACCTGCGCAACCGCAAAAAGAAGCCGAAGATCTTCGTCGTGCCCTGCACGCTCTCGTACTCCCTGGTGCTGGAGGCCGAGACCCTCATCGAGGACAGCCTCAAGGAAGCCGGCAAGGCGCGCTACATCATCACCGACGACGAGTTCTCGAAGCCGGGCCGGATCCTCAACTTCCTGCGCAGCTTGATCAGCCTCGATTCACGGATCTACGTGACGTTCTCGGAGCCGCTCGACCCGTTCGGCAACCGCGTTCTGCCCGACGGCACGAGCGTCGACCACCGCGGTCGCCCCATCGACATCTCGCGCTACGTCATGTCGAACGGCGAGGTGCACCCTGACGAGGCGCGCGACGCCGAGTACACGCGCGAGCTCGGCGACGCGGTGATGCGCACCTTCGCGAGGGACAACACCCTGCTCGCAACGCACCTGCTGGCGGCGGTGCTCTTCCAGATGTGCAAGGAAAGACATCCGAAGCTCGATCTCTACCGCCTGCTGCGTGAGAGCGCGCTACAGAGCGAGGGCTTCCCGCTCCTCGAGGTCCACACGCGCACCGAGCGCCTGCTGGCCAAGCTCAAGAAGCTCGTGAAGGAGGAGAAGGTCCGCTACGGAGAGGAGCGCCTGGGCTGGGACGCACAGGCGGTGGTGAGCGAAGGGCTCAAGCTCTTCGGCGTCTACCACACCACGCCGCCCGCCACGCGCCGAGGCGACCGCGTCTTCCCCACCGATCCCGGCTTGCTGCTCTACTACTCGAATCGCACCCTCCCCTACGGGCTTTGATCATGGCGACGAGAGCACGCACCAAGATCGCGACGCGCCCCCCGGCGGACACCGTTGGAATCGTTGGAGCAGGCTCGTGGGGGACCACCCTGGCCGCTCACGTGGCTGGCGCCGGCCACGGCACCATCCTGTGGGACGTGGATCCCGCGGTGATCCGCGAGATCCACGCCAAGCACACCAACTCGCGCTCGCTGCCGAAGGTTCGCCTCGACCGCGCGATCCACGCCACCAGCGACCTCGGCGAGCTCGCGAGCGCGACGAGCACGCTGGTGCTCGCGGTGCCGTCGACCGCGATGCGCGCGGTCGTGACCGCCCTCGGCCCACACGTCCGCGCCGACCATCTCGTCATCCACACCGCCAAAGGGCTCGAAGCGCGGCAGCGCCGCGCGGATGACCAGATCATCCGCGACGAGACCTGCTGCAAGCGGTTCGGTGTGCTCTCGGGTCCCAACCTGGCGCCCGAGGTGCTGGCGCAGCAGCCGAGCGCGACGGTGATCGCCTCACGCTATCCCGAGGTGATCGAGACCGCGCAGCGCTTCTTCGTCAGACCCTTCTTCCGTGTCTACGGCTCGACCGACGTGGTGGGCGTCGAGATCGGCGCCGCGGTGAAGAACGTGCTCTCGCTCGCGATGGGGTTCGTCGCAGGCATGGGGTTGGGTCAGAACACGCGGTCGCTGATCGTGACCCGCGGGCTCGCCGAGATGATCCGGATCGGCGTGCGCATGGGGGCGGACCCCGCCACGTTCAACGGCATCGCCGGCATCGGCGATCTGATCGGCTCGGGCATGAGCCGCGAGAGCGCCAACTTCGCCGTCGGCGAGCTCATCGCGCATGGCCGCAAGGTCGAAGCCGCGATGCGCGAAGTGGGCCACTTCGCCGAGGGGGTGCCGACCGCCGACGCGCTGCACACGTTGCTGGAGCGGGCCCCGGTCGACGCGCCGCTCTCACGGGGTGTCTACCAGGTGCTCTACCAGGGCGCCGCGACGAGCGAGGTTCTCGAGAGCCTCATGACACGCCCGCCGACGATGGAGACGAATGCCCACCCGACCGCGTGACGCCAGTCCAGAGCGCGAGCCGGGCAACCCGGGCCCCAGCGGCCACTCCGCCGAGATCGCGGTGGCGCGGTCGAGGTCCGGCGCGGGTGACCCGTCGCTCGCCGAGCTGGGCATCGACCGCGTCAATCATCGAGAGCTGCCCGCCGGCTTCCGCGGTGACGTGTACATCTGGGACGTCGACAAGACCTACCTCGACACCCAGTTCGACTCGTTCAAGGGGTTGATGCGGATCCCCTTCGAGGGCGCGATCGACAAGCGCGCGTTTCCGGGCACCGCCCAGCTCTTGAAGGAGCTCCGCCGCGGACCCGGCCAGCGGCCGATCGAAGCGCCCCTCTACTTCATCTCGGCGAGCCCGCCGAAGCTGCGCTCGGTCCTCGAGCGCAAGATGTTGCTCGACGGTGTCGAGTTCGACGGGCTCACGCTCAAGGACCCTGTCCAGAACGTCCGGCGCGGCGGGCTGCGCGCGCTCAAGGCCCAGCTCGCGTACAAGCTGGTGGGGCTACTGCTGCACCGCCTCGACTTCCCGGCGGGGGCGCACGAGACCCTGTTCGGCGACGACGTCGAGAGCGACGCCCTGATCTACGTCCTCTATGCCGACGTCGTCGCCGGCCGGATCCGCGGCGCCGACCTGCTGCGGATCCTGCAACGCCACCGCACCGAGTACCAGCTCGCCGAGTGGATCGTGAGCTTCGCCGACGGCATCCCGGTCACACGCTCGGTGCAGCGGATCTTCATCCATCTGGCCTATGGCACCGATCCCGACCGCTTCGCGCCGTTCGGGCCGACGGTGATACCGGTGCGCGACTCGCTGCAACCGGCGGTGCTTCTCGAAGCGCACGGCAAGATCGCGGCGTCGGGCGTGATCCGTGTCGCCGCAGCGATGCGCGAAGCGGGCCGGACCGACCTCGATTTGCTCGCGAGCTTGCTCGACCTCGTTCGCCGCCGATTGGTCGGTGGTACCCGGTTCGACGCCCTCACGACCCAGCTCGCTCGCGAGCGGCTCCTGCCACCCGAGCTCGGGTTCGGTCGCACGCCCGCGCCGAGGAAGCTCCGTCACCACGCGGTGAACGAGCCTTGGCTGCCCGAGAGGGAGCGCGCGTGAGCCCACCGAACCGCGGCGCCCTCCACGTTCGGTCGCGTCCGACGGCGAGGTTGCGGTCGCGAACCCGGGCGGATTTCACAGACGCTTGGTGAAACGCCCGAGTATCACGATCCCCCCGCGGTCGAGCGGCGACACCGTGAGAGGATCGCCGGAAAGGACCAGCACGAGGGTAGCGCCGGCGAGGCTCGTGGCCGGCGCCGCGCCACGGACCGTGAACGGAGCGCTTCGCACGCCCTCCGGGCCACTCCATTCCCGGCCGACCGATGTGGCCTCCGCGGACCAAGACGCCCGACCGTCGCGGCCGATCACGAAGGCCATCAGCCAGCGGCGGTAGCCGCCTGGGCTCGCCGAGCGGCGTCCGATCCCGAGCGTCGGTGGCAGTGGTCCGACCGAGAGCCGCCCGGTGATGGAGAACCCTTCCCGGCCGCTCGCGACGCGTACGTTCGTGAACCGGCACAGGTCGGCCGGCGCCACCGGAAGCTCCGAAGCGCGGTAAGGGAACGGAGTGGCGATGAGGTCCGGGAAGAAGTCCCGCAAGCCCTCGGCCCACGGCGCCGAGGTCCGAGCCAGTGTCACCTCCGGGGGGGGCGCGCCGGCGCCGAACCGCCCCAGGTCCGGTCGAACCATGCGTTCCCGCTCCAGCGAGTCCAGCGCGTCGCACGCACGGGACTGGTCGTGTGCGCACGCCTTCTCGAGGAGTGGAGCGGCGGCCGCCGGATCGCGTGCACCACCGTCGCCGTTCACGAACGACACCGCGAGTTCGTAGCAAGCGTCGACGTCGCCCGCGTCACAGGCGCGAGCGAAGAGGGACCGCGCACGGTAAGCATCGGGTTCGACCAACTGACCCTCAGTGAGAAGCCGCGCGAGCTTGAGACAGGCCGGGTTCGCGCCGGTCTCGCAGGCCCGCTCGTAGTAGGTCGCCGCGCGGCGACCGTCCGGCCTGCCCGGCTCGCGGTCGACGTAACGATCGCCGACGCGCTCGCACGCCATCGCGTCACCCTGGTCGCAGGTCGCAACGTCCTCCCGCAGCCACCGCGCCTGCACGTCGTCGGGTAGCGGGCTCGGAGGTGACGGTGGCGGCGACGCACACGATCCGGCGAAGAGAAGCACGGTGAGCGCGAGCGCTGCCGGGTCGAGGCGCATCGACGGGACCTCCGCGATCAGCCCCGGAGTCTACGGTCCGCGCCGGATCGTCGCTAATGCGCGGGCCCACGCGGCCGGTGGGGCGTGCGCCTGCACGCCGGAGGCCCGGGGCGGCGCCTTCCCCGCCGAGGCGATTCCGCGTAGGAAGGAGGGCCCGCGGCCGTGCGGGGCGACCTCCATGTCGACGGTCCAGACGCTCCGCCAGGCCCTCCTCGCGCTGTTCGCGCTCACGCTGGTGGGCGTGGCGGGATACATGACGCTCGCTCACATGAGCTTCATGGATGCGCTCTACATGACCGTCATCACGCTCACCACGGTCGGCTTCCGCGAGGTGCAACCGCTCGACACGGCGGGCCAGGCATTCACCATGGTGCTGCTCTTCACGGGGCTCGGCATCGTGTTCTACAGCGCCACGCTGGTGGCGCGGGAGCTCATCGAGGGCTCGGTCCAGCAGGCCCTCGGGAGGCGCAAGGTGCAACGTCAGATCGCTCACATGTCCGGTCACTACATCGTGTGTGGCTTCGGCCGCATGGGCCGCATCGTGTGCAAGGAGCTCGAGGCCAAACCGGTTCCGTTCGTGGTGGTCGAGAAAGACCCCGAGATGCTGCGCGACCTCGAGGCCGAGCACTACCCCTTCCTCGCCGGGGACGCCACCGAGGACCAGGTCCTGATCGAGGCCGGCATCCAGCGCGCTCGAGGCCTCGTCGCCGCTCTCTCCAAGGACGCGGACAACGTGTACGTCGTGTTGACCGCCCGCGAGCTCGGCCCCGAGCTCCTCATCGTGGCGCGCGCCGAGGACGAGCGCAGCGAGCGCAAGCTCCTCCATGCGGGCGCGACGCGCGTCGTGTCGCCGTACACGATCGGCGGCCATCGCATGGCGCACGCGCTGCTCCGCCCCGCGGTGCTCGACGTGATCGACCTCGCCACCCACTACCGATCGATCGAGCTGCAGATCGAGGAGGTGACGGTGCCCAAGGGAGGGTTCTGCGAGGGCCTGGCCATCCAGCAATCGGGATTGCGCGACCAGCTCGGGTTGATCGTGATCGCGATCAAGAAGCCCGGGGGCGAGATGGTCTTCAACCCGCGCGCCGAGGTGAAGATCGAGGCCGGTGACCGGCTCGTGCTGATGGGGCAGACCTCCAACCTGCGCCAGATCGAGGATCGGCTGCGCTCTCCGACGAGCGGCTAAGCGCCCATCCGCGGACATCCGGTTTCGGGTGGGCGCGGATTCGACCATGCTGGTCGCGGGCGAACAGGCGACCGGCCTCTCCGACTCATGCTGCCAGCCACGCTCGCCTCGCCCCGCTCGACGCCCGGCCAGCCGACCCGCACGCGTCGCCGGTCCGCCGTCCCGGCCGGTCTCGGGCTCGCGCCGCTCGCGCTCGCACTGCTCGTCGGACCCGCGCTCGCGGGCGATCCACGGTATCTGCAGTACATCGAGAGCCCGTACTACTACTCGGTCGCGCTCGAACGCATCGACCCGCGCGCGACCGGCGTCGTGACCGATGCCCTCGGCGTGATCGGCATGCTGAGCCGGTTGTCGTTCGTGAAGTACGAGCGAACGCGCCTGAGCTTCGACATCCACGGCTCGCATCCGATCGAGTTGCAGGAGTCACCCGAGGCGAGCTTCGCGGAGATCGACGATCCGATCGAGCTCGGTCCCCATCGCCGCGAGCTCTACGCAGGCAATCTGCGGCTGCGTCTCGGCGACTACCACATGATCGACTTCGGCCCGGTGTACTCGCTCACGGGCAATCGCTATCTGCAGCAGCTCTTCCTCTCCTACGTCCAGGAGAGCCTCCTCGACGACGCGCTCGAGCACGACCAGCGCGGAACCTCCGACGTCGACCTCGACGGACGCAGCTTCACCGAGCTCGGACACGCCTTCGCCGACACCGAGAGCCCGTCGCGGGCAGGACTGCGTGTGTCGATGAAGACGACGTACCGCGACGGAGACGAGTACCAAGCGCTGCTGGAGGACGAGGACGACGAGTTCCGGTGGCTCGCGACGGCCGAGCTCTTCTACTACCGCGAGATCTTGCGCGACGGACAGCGCCCACAGAACCTCCTCGACCCGCAACCGTACCCGCTCGAGTTCCCGCCCGTGCTCACCGTTCACGCGCGCCTCCAGGAGCATTTCGGCCGGATCGGCTACGACGCGCGCTCGAAGGGCCTCCAGGCCGTGATCTCGGCGATCTACTCTCCCGAGATCATGACGTTCCGTCCCACTCGCAACCTGCACGTGTTTCCGCAGGTGGAGGAGGAGGTGCGGTGCGGGATCGCCGGCGGTGAGCTCGACGGGATCTGCACCAGCCAGACCGCTCCGGGCTATCGCATCATCGCTGTCCGGCTGCGCAGCCCGTTCGGGCCGCTCGGCTTCGCCAAGTACTTCGAGGGCATGGAGGGCGACGTCGGGCTCCGCCTCAAGTTCGAGATGGAGTACGACTTCGTGGAGAGCAACTTCGATCTGAGCGTCACCCCCGAGGCGCAGCTCGCACTGCGTTTCTTCTGAGGGCGGAGGCTCAGGCCCGCACCGCTGCCCGCTCCTCGGCGTTCTTGAGCTGGTGGCCGTGGAACAGACCGTAGAGCACGACCTGCACGACGTGGCCGGCGAACGACCCGGGCGCTCGCTCGACGTACGGCATCCACATGGCGAAGAGCTCGATCACGTGAGCGATCCCCATCCCCCAGAACGTGAAGCGGCCGACCAGGCTCACCGCGTGAGAGAACGACCCGGGCGCCACGACGCAGACGAAAGCCCACGCCCACACCACCGAGAGAAAGATCTTGGCCGGCAGGATCGACGAGTCCGGAACCTTCACGAGAGGATCTCCTTGTGGTCAGTGCGCGATCCGCTCCAGGAACGCGCGCGTGGCTCGCGACGCGGTGTCGGCCGCGAGCCCGTAGAAGTGGAAGAACTCGCCGAGCGACTCGAGCGGATCGCGAGCACTGTCCGACGTGGCGCGAAACGCGATGAACGGAAGTCCGCGCGCGCTCGCCTCGCGGGCGATCATCGCGGTCTCCATGTCCTGAGCCTCCATGGCGACCCCGGCCGGCCCGGCCGGCGCCGCCCGTCCCGAAGCCGCGGCGCCGTCCGCCGACGGCCTCGGCGCGCAGCCGAAGACACCTCCTCCGCCCGCTAGACAGGGGAAAGGCGCGCCGCCGAACGGGTCGCTGGTGTGGCCCACACCGCCGATGACGACCTGCGGATCGTGGTCGACGCAGATCGGCGAGCCCGGCGTTCCCGGCGCCTCCTCGCTGCAGCGCGGAAGCCCCACGCCGCCCGGCTCCTCGAGCGCGCGCGCCTTCTCCAGCCAGCGACGGTCGGCGGGGAACTCGCTTCCATCGGGGGGTGATCCAGGTCTCGATCACGCTGACGTCCGCGATGCGCAGCGAGGTGGGCCACCCCGCTGACGATCACCCCGGTCACGGGGAAGGCATCCAGGACGGCGCTCGACACCGCGGCCGCGTTCGCGGTGCCGATCCCGGTCATCGCGAGCACCACCGGCACACCGCCCAGGCTGCCCATCCGGACATCGCGTCCAGCGACGTCGACCGCCAGCGTCATCTCGGCGTCCGCCAGGTTCGGCGCCAGCTCGCTCGGCATCGCGCTGAGGACCGCGACCAGCGCCGCGGAGCCCACGCCGGGGGCCCCCGATTCTCCACAGGCGGCGCCGGCGAGGCACGCGAGCGCCACCGCGATTTCGGCCGACCGCGATCGGGTCGATCCCCGCGCACCGAACCACCGCTTCATCGCAGCCCCGATACCACGTCGCCGACGCCGCTGAGAAGCGTTCGGTCAGCCGGTGCCGGAGGCCCGCCGGGTGAGTTACCCTCCGACGTCGCAGCGCCGCGGCGTCGTGGCCGGGTGTTGGACGGAACGCTCGACCAGGACCTCCCGCCGGCGAAAAATCCGGGAGGTGCCCGATGTCGGTCCGTGGAACTCGCTTTCGCTCGTGCTTCGTCGGTGCCGTCCTGCTCGTCGTGGCGGCGCCGGTCGCGGCCAAGCAGGTCGTCGGTGTCGACGTCCCCGAGCACGTCCAGCTCGGGCCAGGCGCGACCGACCTCACACTCAACGGCGCTGGCGTCCGCACCAAGATCGTCATCAAGGTCTACGTCGGCGGCCTCTATGTCGCGGCTCCGACCCACGACGCGGCGGCCGTCCTCGCGGATCCAGGGGCGCAGCGGATCCTGATCCACATGGTCCGCGACCTCGAGTCGAAGACACTCGCCGAAGCGCTCCGCGAGGGGCTGGACGCCAATCTGTCGGCCGCCGAGCTAGCGCCGCTGGAAGCGAGGATCGCCGACCTGACCCGGATGCTGACGTCGCGAGCGACCGTCACCAAGAGCTCACAGATCTTCCTCGACTACCTGCCCGGCACCGGCACGCAGGTGACCGCCGACGGCCAGGTCATGGGCTCGATCCCGGGCGAGGACTTCCACGTCGCGCTGCTCAAGATCTGGCTCGGCGCCAAACCCGTCGACGGCGATCTCAAGAAGGCGATGCTGGGCCTCTGATCCCACGCGACCGCCTCACAACGGGTAGCCGCCGGCCGCGACCACCGCGTCGGCGATCTTGCGTCGGGCCTTCATGACCTTGCAGGGGAGGTCGTGGGCCAGGTGCGACACCGCCTCCAGGTTCGCGGCCAGCGCCTCCCCATCGAGCATGTCCATGAGCAGGTGGCGCGCGGTGTGGAACACCCTGCTCCACACCGGCGGGATGTACGCCACCAACGCGGCCGACACGAAATCCTTGGCGGTGTCGCTGCCGTGCTCGCGGATCACCGCGCTGCGGGCCACCAGGCTGTCGATCGCGAAGCAGTCCTGGATGCGATCCGCGATCACACCCAGCACTTCCTGCTCCTCGGCTACCGTCCCGAGGTACTTCTCGATCGCGGCCCGGGTGACGAAGAGCGTCGTCCACTTTGCGCGCTCCGCGATGCCTCGCGCGATCTCGTGCTGCGAGCCGCCCACCGGCGGCACCCGGCCCGCGGCCGCGTCCGCCGTGACCCGCTCGGTCACGTCCATGAGCGGCAGCTCCCCCTTCATGGCCCGGCGGAAGAGCGTTCCCGGAACGATCAGGCGGTTGATCTCGTTGGTCCCCTCGAAGATCCGGAAGATCCGCGAGTCGCGCAGGATGCGCGCCACCGGGTACTCCTCGATGAAGCCGTAGCCGCCCAGAACCTGCACCGCCTCGTCAGCCACGAAGTCGAGCGCCTCCGAGCCGTAGATCTTGAGGATCGACGCCTCGACCGAGAATTCCTCGATGGCGCGCGCCTTGTCCTCGTCGTTCTCGGCGTGGGCCAGGTGCTCGTCGATCATGCCCGTGGTGCGGTAGCCGAGCGACTCGTTGACCAGGATCCTGAGCGCCATGTCGGCGAGCTTCTCGCGGATCAGCCCGAAGCTCGCGATGGGCTTGCCGAACTGCTTGCGATCGAGGGCGTAGCGGGTCGCGAACTCGAGCGCGTCCTTCGACCCGCCGAGGGTCGCGACCCCGAGCTTCAAGCGCCCGATGTTGAGGGTGTTGAAAGCGATCTTGTGGCCGTGGCCGATGGCGCCGAGCACGTTCTCGGCGGGCACGCGGACGTCGTCCAGGATGAGCGTGCAGGTCGACGAGCCCCGAATCCCCATCTTGTGCTCTTCGGGGCCGACGCTCACGCCGCGCGTGCGCCGCTCCACCAGGAACGCGGTGAAGCGCTCGCCGTCGATCTTCGCGAACACCGTGAAGAGGTCGGCGAAGCCGGCGTTGGTGATGAACTGCTTGCTGCCGTCGAGACGGTAGTAGCTGCCGTCCGGCGAGAGGACGGCTCGCGCCTGCGCCGCGAGCGCATCCGAGCCCGAGTTGGCCTCGGTGAGCGCGTAGGCCGCGAGCTTGTTCCCGGTCGCCAGGTCCGGCAGGTACCGGGCCTTCTGCTCTGGAGTTCCGTAATAGACGATCGGCAGGGTGCCGATTCCGGTGTGGGCGCCGAGCGACACGGCGAACGAACCGATGGTGGCGAACTGCTCGGCGACCAGCATGCTGGTCACCTTCGAGGCGCCGATCCCGCCGTACTCCTCCGGCACGTCCACCATCAGCAGGCCGAGCTCACCGGCTTTGCGCAGGAGGTCCGGCACCACTCCGGGGTCCTTCGCCTCGATCGAGGCAAGCCGCGGGTGGATCTCCTTCTCGGTGAACTCCCGCGCCGTGCGTGCGAACTCGCGCTGCTCGTCGGTGAACAGCTCGGGGGCCATGATCTTCCGGCTGCCGGCCTCTTCCCACAGGAACGATCCGCCTTGCGGCAGCTCTGTCAGGTCGGCCATGGTCGCCTCCGGAAACGGGTTTGAAGCCAGTCTACCGCCCCAGTCCCCGGCTCGCCGCTCACCGCACTGCCGGTGTCGCGACGCGCACGAGCCCTCCGACGCGCTCCAGCAGAGCAGCACGAGCGGCTGGAGGGTCATCGCTTCGTCGATGACCGGGCCCTCGGCGGCGGCCATCGAGGAGAAAAAAAAGGCGGCCCGCGAGGGCCGCCTTTGAGACTTCCCGTGGGAAGCGGGACTCACATGCCGTAGTCGCCGCCGCCGGGCATGCCGCCGCCCGACTTATCGTCCTTGGGCTTCTCGGCGATCATCACCTCGGTGGTGAGGAGCAGAGCCGCGACGCTCGCGGCGTTCTGGAGCGCGGTGCGCACGACCTTGGTCGGGTCGATGACGCCGGCCTTCACCAGGTCCTCGTACTTCTCGCTCGAGGCGTTGAAGCCGAACGCCCCCTCGCCTTCCTTCACGCGCTGCACCGCGATCGAGCCGTCGGTGCCGGCGTTCTCGGAGATGCGCCGCAGCGGCTCCTCGAGGGCGCGACGCACGATGTCGACACCGTGCTTCTGCTCGGGGCCCGAGACCTTGAGCTTCTCGAGCACCGCGATCGAGCGGATCAGCGCCACGCCACCGCCAGGAACGATGCCTTCCTCGACGGCCGCGCGGGTCGCGTGGAGAGCGTCCTCGACGCGCGCCTTCTTCTCCTTCATCTCGGCTTCGGTCGCGGCACCGACGTTGATCACCGCCACGCCGCCGACCAGCTTCGCGAGCCGCTCCTGGAGCTTCTCGCGGTCGTAGTCCGAGGTGGTCTCCTCGACCTGGGCGCGGATCTGCTTGATGCGGCCCTCGATGTCGGCGGCCTTGCCGGCACCCTCGATGATCGTGGTGTTGTCCTTGTCGATCACGATCTTCTTCGCGCGGCCGAGGTCCTCGATGCCGACGTTCTCGAGCTTGATGCCGAGCTCTTCGGCGATGACCTTGCCGCCCGTGAGGATGGCCATGTCCTGCAGCATCGCCTTGCGGCGATCACCGAAGCCCGGGGCCTTCACCGCCGAGATGCGCAGCGTGCCGCGGATCTTGTTCACGACCAGCGTCGCGAGCGCCTCGCCCTCGACCTCTTCGGCCACGATCAGGAAGGGACGGCCCGACTGGGCAACCTTCTCGAGCAGCGGCAGGAGGTCCTTGAGGCTCGAGATCTTCTTCTCGTTGAAGAGGATGAACGGGTCCTCGAGCACGCACTCCATCGAGTCGGCGTTGGTCACGAAGTACGGCGACAGGTAGCCGCGGTCGAACTGCATGCCCTCGACCACGTCGAGCGTGGTGTCGAGGCCCTTGGCCTCCTCGACCGTGATCACGCCTTCCTTGCCGACCTTCTCCATCGCCTCGGCGATGATGTCGCCGATCTCCTGGTCGTTGTTCGCCGAGATGGCGCCGACCTGGGCGATTTCCTTCTTGTCCTTGGTGTCCTTCGACATCGACTTCAAGTTCTCGATCACGGCCTCGACGGCCTTCTCGATGCCGCGCTTGATCTCCATCGGGTCGTTGCCGGCCGCGACCAGCTTGTGACCCTCGCGGTAGATCGCCTGCGCGAGAACCGTCGCCGTGGTGGTGCCGTCACCGGCCACGTCCGAGGTCTTGCTCGCGACCTCGCGGACCATCTTGGCGCCCATGTTCTCGAACTTGTCCTCGAGCTCGATCTCCTTCGCGACCGTGACGCCGTCCTTGGTGACGGTCGGCGAGCCGAAGCTCTTCTCGAGGATGACGTTGCGGCCCTGGGGACCGAGGGTGGCGCCCACCGCGCTGGCGAGGACGTTGACGCCGCGCAGGATCGCGTCCCGCGCCGGCTCGTGGAACCGGAATACCTTCGCTGCCATTGGATTCTCCTTGGTTGACGTTGATGGTCGGACGGAACGCTCAGGCCTCGATGACGCCGAGGACGTCTTCCTCACGCATGATGAGGATTTCCTGGCCGTCGATCTTGATCTCGGTGCCGGCGTACTTGCTGAACAGGATCTTGTCGCCCTTCTTGACGTCGAGCGGCACGAGCTTGCCGTCGTCGGCGACCTTGCCCTTGCCGACCGCCACCACCTCGCCTTCCTGCGGCTTCTCCTTGGCGGTGTCGGGGATGATGATGCCGCCCTTCGTGGTCGAGTCCTTCTCGAGACGCTTCACGAGAAGACGGTCCTGCAGCGGTCGAATGTTCGAGCCCATGTTCGTTTCCTCCTCCTTGGCTTCGATGGACGTTGCGTCTGGGCCGGTCGGGCCGTGGGTCGACGAGCTTCGCCGCGGCCGGCGAGTGGATCTCGGATCGATCGGGGTTCCCGCGGCCGGCTCGGCCGCTGTCACCGTCATGACTCCTGATTCTGTGAGTGCCCTTCGTCGCGACCGGCGCTCGCGCACCGGTGGAGCCGGGGCCGAGAGATCGTCCGAGCCCGCCCCGTGCGGCTGTGACCGATCCCCGAAACGCGTCGCAATCTAAGTTCGGCCCTGGGGCGTGTCAAGGGCCGGACGGTTTTTTGCGATTCAATGATTTCGAGAAGTTAGGCTCTCTTTTTAGCAGCCGGCCCGAGAGACTGCTAAGAGCGCGGCGCACCGATCACGGTTTCGACCCGATGAGCGAGGGAGGGCGCGCGTCGGCGCGCTCTCGACCGCGGGCAGGCGGCCAGCCAGTCGTGGGGCCGCACGAACTCCTCCGCGAGCTTCGCGCACTCGTCAGCCGGGCTCGACCGTGATCGCCGTCCTGCGCCCGGCGGGGATGGCGAGTGCCGGGAAGGTCACCACCGTCCGGCCGTAGCGGTTGAGCCTCGCGGTGGCCTCGACGGGCACGCCGTCGACGCTGGCCGAGCCGAAGGCGCCGTCGATCGGCACCGCGAGCGCGAGCTCGAAGCCCGCCGAAGCGTCCGTGGCCAGAACGACCTCGCGCCCCGCCACGCCGCGGCGCCGCACCTCGACGTCGAAGCGCCCGGCTCCGAACGAGAGCCCGCGCCACCTGTGGTAGTCCCACTCGGGCGGCAGGTGGGGCGCGAGGCGCACCTTCCCCCTGGCCACGTCGGCATCGTAGCCGGCGAGGTGCGTGAGCAAGGCGTTGCCGACGATCCCGGCTTCCCAGCTCCGGTAACGAGCCGAGACGTCGCCGACGAACCCGAATGGCTCGCGGATCACCTGCAGGTGAGTCCAATCGTCCACGATCAGCGCTTCCTCGGTGAAGCCCGTTGGTGTCGGGATGTCGCGCCAGCGTCGGAAGGTCTCGTCGGCCATCGGGTGGAACATCCGATCGAGGTTCACCAGCCAGTAGCCCTGCGTCATCCCAGTCTGCACGCCGAGCTCGACGTGCTGGAAGACCAACTTGTACGCGGCGGGCAGTGCGGAGACGATGGTCCCGTCCGGACGGGCGAGCTCGGCGAGCAGGGAGTCGAAGTTCGCCACCGCCTTCGGATCGCTCGGCTCCATCACCTCGAGCCAGAGCGGCATCGTGCTCACGTCCTCGTAGAGGCGCGGATCGGGTACCCGGGTGGCGGTGCTCGCCTCGATCGCATAGTGACCCCGATCCGGGATCCAGAAGACCTCGTCGAGACAGCGCGCCACGTCCACGGCGAGCTGGGCGAAGTGAGCCGCGTCGGCGCTACGGCCCGTGCGGGTGGCGAGATCGGCTAGATAGCGAGCCGCCCGGATCATCGCGTACGACGAATACGCCGAGAGGGTCGACTCGTCCGGCTCGGCGAGGGCGTTCTGGCCGAAGGTCGCCTCCTTCACGTCCTCGAACGTCTCGTCGCCCGAGTAGTACTGGAGGCAGCCGTCCACGAGCTGCTGGCCGTCGAGCGCGTGGGCGAGCATGTCGAAGCGCGCCGCGGGGCGCTCGCCGTCGGCGGTGGCGCGCTCGTATTGCTCGTACTCCAGGACCACGAAGCTCGGCCCCTCGGCGCGGGTGCGCCATGTGTAGGTGGGGAGGTTCCGCCAGTCGGGAGGTGGTGGCAGGTCCGAGAGGTCCTGGTCCGCCGGCAACGCGTTCGAGAGATCGCCGTTCACGACCGCGATCCCGTACTGGTAGTCGAGCATGTCGCGAAAGTCGGCCGCGAGTCCGATGCGCGGGTAGAAGATCGACGGGCCGTGGGTATCGCGGAGCCAGGTATACGCGTATTGGCTCATCTGGCTGAGAGCCCCGGTGGAGGCCTGGTTCACCTTGACCGCGAGGACCAGCGCGTCGAAGAGGTCGTCGAACGCGGGGTCGGGCGACTCGACGCGCGCGGCGCGGGAGAACCACTCGCTCCACCACGCGAGCGTGGCGTCGAGGAGCGCGTCCACGCCCGCGGACTCGATGGCCTCGAAGATCGCCTCTGGCGCGGCCCCGCCGATCGTGAACACGAGCGCCGTCGGCACGACGCGCTCCTCACCGGGCGCGAGCGTGCCGAGCGCGATCGTGAAGCCGTTCTCGCCGGCGGCGGTGGTCTCGACCGTGCCCACCGGGCGCACGTGAAGGTGCCGATCCGAGGTGTCGTTCTCGACCAGGCCTCGGCCGTCGTACCGAGCGAGGGTGCCGCCGAGCTCGAGGCCCACGTCCGTGATCGCACGCTCCGAGTGGTTCGCCACCACCCACACTCCCACGAGCGCGTCCTCGGTGCGGGAGTCGCCGGCACCGCGCGGCGCGAACGCGACGAGTGTCCATGCGAGCTCGGTGTCGCTCGCCTCGACGATCGCCACCGGGGTGCGACGGACGTACGAGAGCGTCTCGTGAAGCGCCTCGCGGCGCGCGCCCTCCGCGACCAGGTGGGGCGTCTGGTCGCTGAACCACTTGAAGGGCCGGTGGTAGGTGGGGCCACCGAGGTTGTGCCAGGTCGCGAGCGGGTAACCGTCGCCGAGGAGGCCGAAGACCTTGCCGTTGCCGACCCCGACCGGGCCGAGGGCGCGGACATCGGGTCGTGCGGCGGCGTCGACGTCCATCCGCCACGCGCTGCGATCGGCGAGCTCCGGATGCGCCGCGAGCCATGGAGTCGGCGAGGTGGCCCGCCCGCCTCCACACCCACTCGAGCAAAGCCACGCCAATGCGAGCACCACCGCTCTGCGAGTGACCATGCGCCGATCTTAGCTCGGCGCGCGCGAACATCGACCTTGATTCGGGCCCCGGCACGCGTGTAATCGGAAGCGGTACGCGTGACCTCCATGAGCAGCGACGACACCGACACGCCCGCGCGCGAGCTCTCGAACTTCGGGCGCCGTGACTTCCTGCGCACCGTGGCGGCGGGGGGCGCCGCCGCGGTCGCGGCGAGCACCGGCCTCCCGGGGTGCGGCAGCTCCAGCGGCCCCACGCGTCGCTACCTCTCCGAGAGTCAGCGCACGACGCTCGAAGCACTGGCCGAGGCGCTCATCCCCGAGGACGAGACCGTAGGTGCGCTGGGGGCGGGAGCGGTCGAATACGTCGATCGCTGGCTCGCAGCCTTCGACCATCCGTTGCCGCAGCTCTTCCGCGGTGGCCCGTACAGCGGGCGAGTCCCCTATCCGGATCCGAAGACCGGGGACGCGAGCAACGTCTTCCCCGCGAACCACTTCCACGACGTGCTAGAGCCGACGCGGCTTCAGGAAGCCGCGTTCCGCATCGAGTTCTTCGGCTCGGACGCGGTGCCGAACGGCAACATCAACGACGGCGCGGTGCCGACCACGCCTGGCTGGCTCGCGCTCTATCACGACGGGCTGGCACAGCTCGAAACCCTCGCCCAGCAGGAGGGGCTCGCGAGCTACGCCGATGGCACGCCCGAGCAGCGCCTCGACTTCTTCGATCGGACACCCAAGCTCTTTCGCGACGCCGTGCTCGACCACCTCTGCGAAGGTCTGTTCTGCGCCCCCGAGTACGGCGGCAACCGCGACCAGATCGCGTGGCGCCAGTACCACTACGACGGTGACAGCCAGCCGCTCGGGCACACCCTCTTCGACCCGGCCACCGGCGAGTCGCGCGACCGTCCGGATCAACCGTGCCAGACCCTGGATCCGAACCTGCCCAACGACGGCTTCGAGAGAGACATCGTCACGGTGCTCACGATCGTGACGCTCGCGCAGGGCGGGAAGCGGTTCTACTGATGTCCAACTTGCCGTCGCGGGTGCCGAACGTCCTGGGCAACACCAGCCTCGCCCACTTCGACGTCGTCATCATCGGCAGCGGTCCGGGCGGCGGCTCGGCGGTGCGCGTCCTCGCGGACGCGGGTCTCACCGTTTGCATCCTCGAAGCCGGCAACAACTACTTCCTCGGCCTCGACGATCCGCGCCCGGGCTTCCCGATCCCGCTCTTCTCGAGCGACGAGCTCAAGCTCTCCACTCGCGGGCTGGTGTCGCAGCAGACGCGTGTCGAGCCTCGCACGTTCCGCGAGTCCGTCGCGCAGGGGAAACGCACCTACGTCGGGGAGGTGAACAACCTCCCCAAGGCCGTCGGTGGCGGCCAGATCCACGCCGACGGCAAGACGCCGCGCTTCAACGACTTCGACTTCCGCATGAGGTCGGAGCTCGGCGACATGCCCGACGCGGACTGGGCCGACTGGCCGCTCACCTACGACGAGCTCGAGCCGTTCTACGCTGCCGCCGAGCACGAGGTCGGGGTCTCCGGGCGCGCCGGCGCGAACCCGTTCGAGTCGCCCCGCTCGGCCGACTACCCGCTGCCACCAGGCCCCGACATGTACGTCGGCGCGCTCATCGGCGAGGGCGCGCGCAAGCTCGGGTACACGCCGTTCCCGTACCCTGGCGTCAACCTGTCGCGCGCCTACGACGGCCGCCCCGCGTGCAACGACTGTGGGCTGTGCAGCTTCTACGGCTGCCCGACCAATGCGAAGGGCACCCCCGCCGTCACCACGATCCGCAAGGCGCTGCTGACCGGCCGCGTGCAGCTCCGCTACAACTGCATCGTCACGCGCATCGTGACCAACGCCGTAGGCAACGAGGTCACCGGGCTCCAGTACCTCGACCCCGCCGGACAGCCGGCGACCGTGAGCGGGGACCGCTACATCCTCGCCGCGGGTGGGATCGAGTCGGCCCGGCTGTGCCTGCTCTCCGACCGCGACGGTCCCGGCGTGGGCAACTCGTCCGACCGCGTCGGCCGCTGCCTCATGTACCACTTCCAGACGCTCGGGATCGGGATCTATCGCCAGAGCCTCCACGGCGAGCGCGGACGCTCGGTCGCCTCTGGCATGGCGGACTTTCGCGGCGTGCCGAACGATCCGGACCATCCTCTCGGCGGCGTCATCGAGTTCGGCACGAATTCGGAGAAGATCTCCGAAGCCAAGAACTACGTGCACTCGCTGTTCGCCCGCGGGCGGTTCTTGAAGAAGCTCCTGCGCGCGAGCCCGTTCGGAGCCCACATCGGCGTGATGACGTTGCAGGGCGAGGATGCGCCGCAGCTGACCAATCGCGTCGACCTCGACCCCGACGTCAAGGACATCCACGGTCAGCCGGCGGCGCGCATCACGTATCAGCCCCACGCCTTCGAGCTGTCGGCGAGCCGCTACTACGGCGAAAGGATGATCGACATCCATGGCGCCGCCGGAGCCCAGTTCGCGTTCGTGCCACCGCGCTACGACGGCAACGTCACGCCGACCACACGCCACGTCATGGGCGCCATGCGGATGGGAAGCGATCCGCGGACCTCGGTCGTCGACAGGCTCCAGCGCTTCCACGACATCGGGAATCTGTGGTGCATCGACGGCTCGGTGCTGCCCACCGGCTCGGGCTACAACCCGACTCTCACGATCGAGGCGCTCGCGCTCCGCGCCGCCGCCGCGATGGTCGACTCCACTCGACCCGAAGCCGTCGTCGCGCGCCTCGCCGTCTCGCGCCGTCCGTAGCGGTCGCGCCCGGACCAGCGGTCTCCCCCAATACGCCCGCGGGTGCCCCCGAACGCAGCGCCTCTCGGTGGCGCCACAGGAAGGCCAGACCGAGGGCGAAGAGCCCGGCCGCCACGAGCTGATTCGACGACAGCGCCAGCCCGAGCACCGGGAAGCTCTTGGGGGTGTCGGCGCGCCAGAACTCCACGACGAAGCGCCAGGCCGGATAGAGGACCATGCCGGCCACGGCGAGCTCGCCCTCGAAACGCTGCTTTCGCCGCCGCGCCCACATCCACCCGAACAACGCGAATGCAAACCCGGCGCAATAGAGCTGCGTTGGGTGCAGGCTGACGAGCTGGTTCCGGACCAGCATCGTGCTGACTCCTTCGAGCAACGAGCCAGCGGGCAGCCGCCGACCGTAGCAGCACCCCTCCGCCCAGCAGCCCAGCCTGAACACGCCGAGCGCGAGCGCACCACTCGGGGCGAGCGCATCGCCGAGTAC
The DNA here is from genome assembly GCA_016713535.1 of Deltaproteobacteria bacterium. GTDB lineage: Bacteria > JADJOY01 > JADJOY01 > JADJOY01 > JADJOY01 > JADJOY01. The sequence continues at coordinate 14,446 of JADJOY010000041.1, read as the reverse complement.
CCACGAGCCGACCGATAGCAGACGCGCGGCGACCAAGAGCCCCACGTAGGCGCCGAGGATGCCTCCGTGCAGCGACAGCCCCTGGGTCGCGAAGTCCCGCCACTCACCCCGACCGAGCCAGTAGTGCTCCGGGTTGGTGACGACGTGGTAGGCGTGCGCGCCCAGGTGTGCGGCCACCACCAGCCCGCAGAGCGTCGCGGCCGCACGAGCCGCGCTCAGCCCGATCCGGCGCAGCTCACGCCAGCCGAGGACCAGCCCGAGCACGATCCCCACCAGGTGAGCCACGAGGTAGGTGCGCTCGACATGGCCGAGGAGGGTCAAAGTCGGGTGCATCGTTGTGCGCCTTCAAAAAACCGCGGGCCGGAGGTTCGCCTCCGGCCCGCGTTCCTTACCGATCGAGCGAACGGATCGTCCGCCGGCGATCACTCCACCGCGGGAGGCGCTCCGCCACCGCAGCCACCGCCGCTGCAGCCCGCCGGCACGCAGTCGTCGCCGATGCCGTCCGCGTCCGCGTCCGCCTGGCTCGCGTTGGACACGCTACGGGCAGTTGTCGCGCAGGTCGGGCACGCCGTCGCCGTCACGATCGGGCGCCACCGTCACTGCGTTCGTCACGGCCTTGAAGGCGTTGAGACGCATGCCGGTGGTGGTGGTGCCGTCCATCGACGAGATCGAATCGCCGTTGCGGAGGATCTGCTCGCGAAGCTGGGTCATCGAGAGACCCGGGTTCACCGACAGCACGAGCGCGGCGACGCCGGCCACGTGCGGGGTCGCCATGCTGGTGCCGCTCAGCGACGAGTAGGTGTTGTTCCAGTAGGTGCTGTTGATGCTGGATCCCGGCGCGCCGATGTCCACGGACGAGGCGCCGTACTGCGAGAACGAGGACATCGCGTCGGTCGAGGTCGTCGACGCGACCGCGACCATGTTGGTGGTGTTCTCCACCGAGGGATACGCGTCCGCCGGCTTGCAGTCGTTGTCGACGGCGCTGTTACCGGCCGCGTTCACCCACAGGATGCCGTTGTCGCCCGCCTCCTGGATCGCCGCTTTGAGAGCCGGTGCCGAGCCACCGCCGCCCCACGAGTTGCTCGACACGCGGATGTCGGCGCCGCTCGCGGGATTGTTCTTGGTCGCGATGATGTAGTCGACGCACTCGACCGCGTCCGCGTCCGAGCCCGACCCCGTACCGCTGAGGAACTTGCACGGCACGATCTTGGAGGTCCAGTTGGCGCCCGCGACGCCCACGCCGTTGTTCGTCCCCGCGCCGATGGTGCCCGCCGTGTGCGTGCCGTGGCCGTTGTCGTCCTGCGGATTGCCGGTGTTGGTGATCGCGTTCCAGCCGTGGATGTCGTCGACGTAACCGTTGCCGTCGTCGTCCACGCCCGCCACACCCGACGCCTCGAGCGCGTTGGTCCAGATGTTGGCCACGAGGTCCGGGTGGTCGAGGTCAGCGCCGGTGTCGGTGATGTTCACCGCGATCGCGCTCGAGCCCGTCGTCACGTCCCACGCCTGCGGCGCGCTGATCTTCGCCCAGCCCCACTGGCTGCCGTACGAGGGGTCGTTGGGCGTCGCGAGGATGTGGCGGATCCAGTTCGGCTGCACATACTCGACGTCCGCGCTCGCCGCCAGCGACGCCACCGCCGCCTCGACCGAGACCTCGGGACGCAGCGACACCAGCGACGCCTTGCCGACCGGGCGCGCCGAGGTGCCGGGCGCCTGCACGGCGGCGAGCGACGCCGACGACGCCCCCTTCTTGAGCTTCACGATGACCTGACCGGGCACGTAGTCCCCAGCCTGTGCCGTGCCGACGGCCGCCACCCCTAGCAGCGCCAGCGCAGAAACCCATCCCCTGGTTCTCATCCCGACTCCCTCCCCTTGTGTGATCAGGTGCGGCGGAACTGCCGCACCCGCGTCCGACGATTGTAGGTGCGCGACGGAACCCGGCGCAATCGCGGCGATCCGTCCGCGACGTCGCGGAAAGTCACGAAGCGAGGGCTCGCTCCACGAGGCCGACGGCTTCGGTCACCACGCTCCCGAGGCGGTCGACCTCGGCTTCCTGCACCGAGGTGCCTTCGCGCGCTGCGCTCTCGATGCGCTCGGCCACGGCCGCGGCGTCGAGCGCGCCGACCGTACGGGCTGGTCGACTTCGTCGTGTGCGGCGCGCCGCACCGCGTCCAGATCGGACGATCCGAGACCGGCCCGAAGCGCGTCCACGAGGGGAGGGGTGTCCTCCACGTAGCTCTCGAGGACCGACCGCGCCAGCTCGTCACCGAGCTCCGCGCGAAGGCGCGTCAGCGTCGCGGAGTCGAGACCGGCGCCGAACGACCCGGCCGTGCCCGCCTGCTCCACGTCGGCACTCACGGGAGCAGCGATGGGCGCCGCCAGCGGGGCTCTCGCGAGCGGCCGACCGTCGACGCCCCCCTGGCGAGCGATGCAGCGCCCGAGCGCTGCGGCGAGCTCGTCGATCCGCACTGGCTTGGGGAGGTAATCGTGCATCCCCGCGTCGACGCAGCGTTCGCGGTCTCCGGACATCGCGTTGGCCGTCATCGCGACGATGTAGGCCGTTCCTCAGGCGGGAAGTCGCACGATCCGGCGCGTCGCCTCGAGGCCGTCCATCTCCGGCATCTGCACGTCCATCAGCACGACGTCGTAGCTGAGACGCGTGAGCGACTGCACGGCCTCGCCGCCGTCGCCGGCGACGTCGGCGGTGTAGCCGAGCTTCTCGAGCATGCTCACCGCGACCTTCTGATTCACGCGGTTGTCCTCGGCGACCAGGATGCGCAGCGGATGCCGCTTACCGAGCTCGGTATCGACGACCGTCGCGGTGGGCTCGCGCCGAACGGCCCGCGCGGCGCGACCGGTCAGGATCTCCGAGATCGTGTCGAGGAGCATCGACGGCTTGATGGGCTTTGCGAGGTGTGCAGAGAAGGCGACACCCCGGGCACGCGCCTCGCCCGCGCCCGTTCCGAGCGACGTGAGCAGCACCATCGGCAGAGTGCGCGCGTCGCGCCGTCGCCTGAGCTCCTGGCCGAGGGTGATGCCATCCATGTGCGGCATCTGGAAGTCGAGCAGCGCCAGGTCGAATTCCTCGCCGCCGTCGAGCCACTCGAGCGCCTCGCGTGGCTCGGCGGTGTCGCGCGGCGTCATCCGCCACAGCTCGGTGTAGTCGCGCAGGATGCGGCGGTTGGTGGCGTTGTCGTCGACGATCAAGACACGCCGTCCCGACAGCGTCGCGGGGATGTGCACCGAGTCGGTGCGGCCCGTCGCCTCGCCCGTCCGCACGCGGATCCGGAACCAGAACGTGGACCCCGAGCCCGTCACGCTCTCGACGCCGATCGCGCCGCCCATCAACTCGCAGAGCCGCTTCGATACCACCAGGCCCAGCCCGGTGCCGCCGTACTGCCGGGTGGTCGAGGAGTCGACCTGCGAGAACGGCTGGAAGAGCCGGTGCACGCGCTCGCTCGGGATGCCGATCCCGGTGTCCGAGACCCGCACCTCGAGCTCGGCCTCCCGGCCACGCAGCGCCCGGCCCGTGACCCGCACCACGACCTCGCCCTCGTGCGTGAACTTGACCGCGTTCGAGAGGAGGTTGACCAGCACCTGGCGCACTCGCCCGGCGTCACCCACCACCACGGGCGGACAGCTCGCGTCCACGTAGCAAGCGAGCTCGAGCTTCCGCTTCGACGCCTCGAGGGAAACGAGGTCGAGGCACTCCTCGACGCAGCGCTCGACGTTGAAAGGGTGCTCCTCGAGCTCGAGCTTGCCGGCCTCGATCTTGGAGAAATCCAGGATGTCGTTGATCAGCGTGAGAAGGTGCTCGCCGCTCGCTCGCACCGTCTCGACGTATTCACGCTGCTCCGCGCTCAGGCCCTTGTCGAGGAGCAGGCTGGTCATGCCGATCACCGCGTTCATCGGGGTGCGGATCTCGTGGCTCATGTTGGCCAGGAACTCGGCCTTCGCGCGGGTCGCGGCCTCGGCCTGGTCGCGAGCGATGGCCAGCGCGTCGTTGGTGTGCGCGAGCTCCTCGTTGGTTCGCTCGAGCGCCTGATTGGACTCGCTCAGCTCCTGGAGCATCAGGTCCTTGAAGGATTCGTAGAGCCGCGCCATCGCGAAGGCCATCACCTGGATCGCGATCGTGCAGGGCAGCCACAGCAGCCGCACGTCGCTCGGCGGCACGAGCCGCGGCAACGACACGCCGGCCGTGCTCAACCGGTAGAACACCACCACCTCGAGCGCGCTCATCGCGGTCCACAGCACCGCCGAGCCCGTCCCGCCGAGGAGCAGCGCCGCGACCACCAGCACCGCGTTGAACTGCAGCGCGGGGGCCTCCAGCCCGCCCGACACCATCGAGCAGAAGACCAGGATCAGGTAGGTGAGGCCGAGCCCGTAGTTCGCCGCCCACGGCACCGAGTGGGTGAGCCGCAGGAGCAGCGGCACGCCGGTCATCAGCACTCCGGTGGCGAGCAGCGCCGCGGCCACCGGCCAGATCTCGAGCGCGACGTGGATCGAGCCGAAGAGCAGCGACGCTCCGAGCGAGATCACCGCGAACGCGACCACCAGACGCGCGCGGAAGGCGGTGTCGAGATCGAGCCGCCGCACGGGCTCGGGGATGAGCCGATCGACCATCCGGCCCCACGGACCAGCGGTGCCGTGCGCGTCGAAGGCCATCGGCGAGTGGCGCTCCGTCAAGCGCTCGGGGCCCGATCCGACGGCGAGACCAGGACGACGTCCGCGAGCGCCTGGGCCTCGCGCGCCGCCGCGGCGAGAGCGCGCGCCGCGGACGGGCGCTCGTCCACCGACGTACTCCCCCCGCCGAGGCGAGCGAGCTCGCCCGCGGTTGCGGCGAGGGCAACCGCGCCGACCCGCGCGGCGCTCGCCGCCAGCTCGGCGCAGGCCGCCGAGGCCCCCGCGGCGTTGCCCACCTCGAACGCGTGGACGATGCGCGCGACGGCCGCCTCGGCACGGCCGAGGACGGTGGCCAGCTCGGCGCGCGCACCCGTCTCGCCTACGCCGGCCACGCGTGCGTCCAGCACCGCGAGGTCGAGGACGCCGCTCGCCGAAGCGGTGCCGGCACCGGCGAGCGCCGCGGCCAACGTCTCCGCTCGGACCGGCTTGGCCACCAGACCGCTCATCCCGACGGCGGCGCACTGACGGTGCTCGTCGGCGCTCTCGGCGGCCGTCATCGCGATCACACGCGGCGCCGAGTCACCGAAGCGAGCGCGGATCTGCCGCGTCGCCGCCAGGCCGTCCATGACGGGCATCTGCACGTCCATGAGAACCACGTCGTAGCGCTTGCGCGCGGTGGCCTGGATGGCCTCGACCCCGTTGGTCGCGGCGTCGCTCGCATAGCCGAGCCTCGCGAGCAGACCCTGCGCCACCTTGAGGTTGAGCTTGTTGTCCTCGACCACCAGGATCGCGAGCGGGAAACGCTCTGCGAAGGTCGCATCGAGCGCCCCCGTGGCCCCACCCCCGAGCACCGCACGCAGGCGTGCGACGAGCGTGGGCTCGGTGCAGTCGGGCGTCGAGGTGGGCGGCGACATGCTCGAGCAGACCCCGCATCACCGAGCGGGGACGCGTATCCTAGCTGACTTTTCTGCGTCGACGACCGGTTTTTTCCCGAGCACGGCCGACGCGGCCCAGGCACCCGGGGCGCGTCGTCAGCCGAGCTTCGCGATCAGACGGCGCGCGAAGAGATACGCATCTCCCGGCCAGCGCGCCGAGAGGTAGTGACCGTCCTCGACGACCAGCGCCGCGCGGTCGTCGTGCTCCGTGCCGCGCTCGGTGAGGACTCGCGGCCCGACCTCGAACACGCCATCTGGCCCGAGAGCTCGCCGCACCTCGTCCTCGACGTATTCGGGGTAGGTCGGTAGTGCGCCCGGGCGCACGCGGTGAGCCAATAGGCCGTCCGTTCCATGTAGGCGGGAGCGCGGTGGTGCGTCGACCTCGCGCAGGCTCGCGCCGCCGGCGTCGTGGCTACGCGCGACGGCGATCACGCCATGGCAGATCGCCGCGATCGGCTGTGCGAGCGACCACCGGCGCGCGATCTCGGACTGCACGGCCTCGCTCTCGAGGTAGGGCTTCATCCCTGGGGCGTGTCCACCGGGAAGCAGTAGCGCATCCGCCGTCGTGCCCGGCATGGCATCCCACGGGATGGGGTGCTGGAACGCCGGATCGGCGACGAGCTCCGCGTGGGCGCGGCGCGCCTCCGCGGCCGCGCCGAGCGGGCCGAAGAACCACCCGTCGCGAAGCAACAGCGGATCGGCGCTGGGCGCACGGCCGCCGCGGGCCGTGGCGAACACCACTCCGTGGCCAGCCCGGGTGAGCAGCCGCCACGGCACGGCGACCTCGGTCACGTCGAAGCCCGCGTCGGGCAGGGGCATCAGAACTTTCTTCATCGGACCTCCGCCAGAGCGACCCTATCGCTGTTCGCCGCCTGTACGGAACTCGAACGCGGGGTCCGAGGCGCGTACGGGCGTTGGCTTCGACCCGGCCGTGGGTCGATCGAGAGTCCCTGCGTTCTCGCGCCCTTACGCCGTTCGGCCCGTCACCGCGAAGCGGCACCCCGCTTGCTGTGTCGAGATGCTCCCACGGCCCCCTGAACTGCCTGCCAAGCGCGCGGGCTCGAGCGCCCATGACCCTGCCGACACCCACCCGCTCGGTGCTGATCGTCACCGAGGAGTCGAACGTCGCGCGCGAGCTGGCGGAGCGTCTAGGCCCGATGGGAGTCACGGTCGAGCTCGCGTCGACCGGCCAGAGCGCGCTCAGGACCCTCGCCCGCGACGGCACGGACTTGGTGCTGCTCGAGCTCGACCTCCCCGACATGTCGGGGCTCGAGGTGCTGCGCAAGATCCGCATGCGGCGCAACGCCCCTCGAGCTGCCGGTGATCGTCCAGGCGCCGCCCAACGCGCGCGGGCCGATGTTCGAGGCGTTCCAGATCGGCGCCAGCGATTTCATCACCAAGCCTCTCGACCTCGACGTGTGCGCCGCGCGGGTCGGCGCCCACATCCGTGTACGTGACACCGCTCGTGGCGTCACCGCGGGGAGCGACGGCCGGACCGTCCTCGCGGAGCGCTACGAGCTCGGCGACGTGATCGGCACCGGCACCTTCGGCGTCGTGTATCGCGCCCGCCACCTGATCCTCGAGGACGAGGTCGCGGTCAAGCTGATTCACCCCGATCACGCCCGCCGCCCCGAGGGGCGTGCGCGCTTCCAGCGCGAGGCGCAGGCGGCGTGGGCGCTGCGCCATCCCAACGCGGTCGCCGTCCTCGACTTCGGGATCGACGGCGAGAGCACGGCCTACCTGGTCATGGAGCTGCTCGAGGGTCTGTCGCTGGACGAGGTGATATCGCGCGGGGACACGCTTCCGCTCGAGCGCTGCATCGACATCGTGATGCCGGTGTGCGACGCGCTCGAGGCTGCGCACGCCCTCGGCATCGTGCACCGGGACGTCAAGCCGTCGAACATCTTCCTCGCCAGCCGTCGCGGACGCGAGCAGGTGAAGCTGCTCGACTTCGGCATCGCCGAGCTGACGGCTGGCTCCGCGCGCCTCACCCTCGACGGCTGGGTCGGCACCCCCACCTACATGGCGCCGGAGCGGTTTCTGAGCGAGCCGTGCGACGGTCGCGCCGACGTCTACTCGCTCGGCGTGGTGCTCTACCAGCTGATCGCGGGCCGAGCGCCGTTCGTGCTCGACGACTACGACCCGATCGCGCTGGCCATGCTGCACCTGCGCGAGACGCCTCCGCCTCTGGGGTCCCTTCGAGCGGACCTGCCGGCCGCGCTGGTCTCGGCCGTCGAGTCGGCGATGGCGAAGCGCGCGGCCGACCGCCCGACGGCCTCCGAGCTGCGCGCCGCTCTCCTCGACGCGCGCGACGCGCTGAGCGACGATCGCGGCGAAACCTGAGCCGTTCGCCGCCCTCAGCCTCGGTGCCCCACCTCGATGAAGCTCGGAATCGCCCTCGGACGACTGCACCCGGACGACTTCCTCGACGTCACGGTTGCCGGGGACCGACTCGGCTACGAGTCGGTGTGGCTGCCCGAGCATCTGATCCTGCCGAGCGAGATGAGCGGCTCGCCACACCCCGGTGAGGGCCACCCACCGATCCCGCCCGACACGCCGGTCTTCGATGCATTCGTCTACCTGGCGTTCCTCGCCGGCCGGACCCGCTCGATCCGCCTCGGGACGGGCGTCTACAACATCGGCCTGCGCCACCCGTTCGTGACCGCCCGTGCCGTCCAGTCCCTCGACGTCGTGTCCGGGGGGCGCGCCGAGCTGGGCGTGGGCGCGAGCTGGTTGTGGGAAGAGTGGAAAGCCGCCGGGCTCGACTTCGCCACCCGCGGACAGCGGGTCGACGAGGCAATCGTGGTGTGCAAGCGGCTCTGGACCGAGCGCGAGATCGCCCACCGCGGCCGCTTCTTCGAGTTCGACACGGTCCGCTTCGAGCCCAAGCCGATTCAGAAGCCGTGGCCGCCGATCTCGATCGGCGGCGAGAGCGAACGAGCGCTCGACCGCGCCGCCCGCGTCGGTGACGGCTGGATCGGCATGAGCCACGACCTCGACACGGCCTCCGTGCAGATCGCGCGCCTGCGCGCTCGCCTCGAGGCCCACGGCCGCGCGTTCGACGACTTCGGGGTCACGGTCACCGCGGACGTACGCCGCTCCGACGACCTGGCCCAATGGCGCGCGCTCGGCGTGACGCGCCTCGTGGTCGCGCCGTGGAAGCGTTCGTGCGAGGCCGTCGATGGGCTCGTCCGTCTCGCCGACACCCTCGGCCTCGTGCCGCCCGATCCGCCGTAGCGGCGCGCCCGGGACGGGCAGGGCTCGGTCCCCGGCGGACGTCGCGGACGGCCGTCGCGTGCGTACGCGGAGCCACGCTGGCGCGCCCGCGAAGCGGCTATCCTCGCCACTCCCGCGCCCTCCCCCGCTGTTTCGATCGAGGTTCGCCATGGCCACACGCCGCGCCGCTCGCAAGCCCGCTCGCACCCCATCGGCGGCGCGACACGCGACCGCATCGAACGCACCGACGCCGGCGACGCTGATCGGCTCCGATGGCCGGCCGATCTTCGGTGTGTTCGGCGACGCGGTGCGCGAGGTCAACATCGCCGCATATCGCCACCGCTCGCCGATGGGTGGCCCGGCGGGCGCGGTGGCGAGCTGGCTCGGCTTCAAGCAGTTCCAGTACTTCGGGGTGATCAGCGACGAGCTGCTGTTCGGCTGCGCCCTCGCCAACCTGCGCACCCTCGGCCTCGCCTTCGTCTACCTCCACCTTCCGGGGCGAGGGCTGGTGATCGAGAAGAGCGTCCGCACGCCGCTCGGGCTGGGGCTCGACCTGTCGCGCTCGCCGATCGCCGGGCGTGAGCCGCCTGCGCTCCGGCGCGCTCGCCGTGGAGCTCGGCTACGAGGAGCGGCCTCGCGCCAAGTCGATGCGCGTCACGCTCGGCCGCGAGCTGCTCGTGGAGGCGCGCATGGACGAATCCGCGGTCCGCTTCGAGCCGATGTCGCTCTGCACCCGCATCGGCCGCAACGGCTGGGTGTACGCCCACAAGGTCGCAGGCGTGCCGGTCACCGGCCGCATCCGCTTCGAGGGCGCCGAGCTCGACCTCGCCGCGGCACGCTCCTTCGGCCACCACGACTTCTCGGCCGGCTACATGCGTCGCGAGACCTTCTGGAACTGGGCGTGCCTCTCCGGCGAAGCGGACGACGGCCGCGCCGTGGGCGTGAACGTCTCGTGCGGGGTGAACGAGACCAGCTTCACCGAGAACTGCTTCTGGCTCGAGGGCCGGGTGCATCGGCTCGGCCTGTGCCACTTCGAATACGACTGGGACAAACCTCTCGAGCCGTGGCGCGTCACCAGCAACGACGGCCGGCTGGCCCTCACCTTCGAGTCCGAGGGCCAGCACCGCGAGCGCCTCGACCTCGGCCTCGCCGCCTCCGACTTCAAGCAGATCTTCGGCCGCTTCAGCGGCGAGCTCCGCACCGAGGACGGCGACACCGTCGCGATCCGCGCCGTGCGCGGCTTCGTCGAGGACCAGTACGCGAAGTGGTGATCGAGCCGGCGATGCGCCTGGTGCGGTGCGAAGGCAACACCCGACACGCGCCTAACCGACGAGCGTCGTCGCCAATGCGTCGAGCGCGCTCGACGCGCTCGCGATCGGATGTGCTTCCTCGGGATCGCGATTGAACGTCACGCTGAGGACTACGCCGCGGCCCAGCACCGGGACGACGGCGAGCAAGGCCATGAGCTCCTTCTCGCCATCCGCCCAGATCCCCATACCGACGGCTCCCCGTACCTGATCGTGGCTCCCGAACGCCTTGGCGCCGGTCTTGGCCATCCTCACCCCGGCTCGGCGGCCACGATCTCCGCGACGACTCGGCCGAGGACCGCTTCCACGTCCAGCACGCCATCCTCGGCAGCCACGCCGGCTGTCGCTTCGAGCTCGAGATGGGGGTGCGCGTACCGCACCTCCAGGCACGGCGAGATGGGATCGCGGCGGCGAAGATCGCCGACGGTGCGCGGGAACGCCACGCCGGACGCTCGATGAACTTGCTCGTCTCGCCCGGCATCGATACGCCAGAGCGACTCAAAGCGCTCACGCCATCCGGACGTGGCGTGATCCGAACCGACCGGGTGGACCTCCTCGTCGGTCACCACGCCGCCCCGCCTCACCGCGCAGCCGGCCGCGCCTCTGCCGATCGATACTCTCGCCGATCCTGCGGCGAGTCTCCGCGGGGAGTGGCACGAGGCGGCTAGAGCTGGCCTGCCGCACGCTCACTCGCCGTGCGCCGGGGGCGAGCGACTCGTCCCACGCGTAGATGTCGGTGCGGTTCGAGGCGCGGGGGTTGGTGCGCGCGTAGAGCGGCACGAAGCGATCTTCATCGCTGGCGAGCCCCTGGTAGTCGCCGAGGAAGAGCCCGCGTGCGTTGGGGGCGAGGTCGAGGTCGAACGGACCCGCGACCGGCTGCTCGCTCCACGTCGCGCCACCGTCGCCGGACACGATGAGCCACAGGTCGGTCGGCAGCGAACGTGGATCCGAGGTGTTGTCGCGGAAGTCGAAGTAGGTCACGCCGACCGTGCCGTCCGCGCGTACCGCCACCGACGGCGTGAACGCGGCGACGCTCGGGTTGGCGTTGATCCCGAGACCGTCGCTCCAGGTGACGCCACCGTCTGCGGACGTCGCGAACGCGATGCCGTCGTGGAGACCTCCTCCGGCGCGCGCGTCCTGCCACACCAGGATCAGCGTGCCATCGGGCGCGACGGCGGCGGACGCGAGCCCCGCCGAATTGCGGATGCCGGCCTGCGTGTCCGGATCTACCGCGCCCAGCGCCGCCATGCCCGACGCCACCACGGGGTCGCCCCAGGTGGCGCCGTGGTCGGTCGAACGCATCACGGCGAAGCGCGCCGACTGGGTCTGATCGGGAGCGGTGTCGATCTGCGTGAAGACGTTGACCAGCGTGCCGTCGGGCAGCACCACGACGAGGTTGCCGAGCGTCTGGCTCGACGGGCCCGGATCGTAGATGAGTCGCGCCGGCTCCCAGTTCTCGCCGCCATCGAGGGTCCGCGCGAAGAACGTCGGGCCCGAACCATCGCTCACGACCCGGTCCCACACCGCGTAGACGCGCCTCGAGTCGGTGGGATCGGCGGTGATCGTCTGCTTGTCGTTGAAGGCGTCGGCGCCGTCGGCGATGAGCGTCGCGGGTGCGCTCCAGGTGCGGCCGCCGTCGGTCGATCTCACCACCAGCACGGCGCTCGCCGATCCCGGCGTGAAGCTGCCGCCCGCGAACGAGAGCGAGATCGCGAACGCGGTGCCGTCGGGCGCGAAGCTGACCCACGGATCCGAGGCCCGGGGGTAATCGGCGCCGTTCGCCGGGCTCCCGCCTGCGCAGCGCGACACCGGCAACGGCGTTCGCGACCAGGTCCGTCCGCCATCGAAGGAGGCGCCGCTCACGAGCCCGCGGGCGCCGCCGTCCGACCACCGGTCCTGCTGCCACACCGCGATCAGGTTGCCCGGGTCGGTCGGGTTGATGGCCAGGTAGGGCTCGACCTCGGCCTGCGCGTAGAGCGTCCCGGTCGAGTCGCCGCCACAGTCCCCGGAGAACGGCGACTCCGCCGAGACGAGCGCCTCGGGGGAGTCGGCTGGCGGCGTACCAGGTGAAGCGCCACCGCCGCCGCCACAGCCGAACCACAAGACGAGAGCCATCCCGGCGAGCGGGCCGAATCGTCGCGCGTTCATCGCAGCGACGTTTCGCACGCCTGGCGGAACGGACGCAAGCACCCGACGAGCGCGGGGCTCAGGCGATGTGGTACGCGCTCGGGTCGAAGCGCCTCGTCCTGGCGCGGTACTCGAACGTGAAGCCCGGCCAGGTGGTGCTGTTCCGCCCCTGCTCGTCGAGGTACCAGCTCTGGCAGCCGCTCGCCCACACCGAGCGCGCGAGGCGCGCGTGGACGTCGTCGGTGAAGCGGTCCTGGACCTCGGGGAGTGGGTCCACCGTGGTGGCGTGGCGGGCATCCATCGCGCGGATCGCCTCGAGCACGAAGTGGATCTGCGACTCGATCATGTAGATCATCGAGTTGTGGCCGAGCCCGGTGTTCGGCCCCATCAGGAAGAAGAGGTTGGGGTAGCCGCTCACGGTGATGCCTAGATGGGTGCGCGCGCCCTCGCGCCAGTCGGTCTCGAGGTCGCGCCCGCCGACGCCCTTGACGTCGAGCCCCGAGAGCAGCTCGCTCACCTTGAAGCCGGTGCACAACACGATCGCGTCGGTGGCGCGCTCCCGTCCGTCGCTCGTGACGATCGAGTGCTTGCGCACCTCGGCGATGCCGTCGGTGACGACCTCGACGTCGGGACGGATCAGCGCCGGGTAGTAGTCGTCCGAGAGCAGCGTGCGCTTGCAGCCCATCGTGTAGCGGGGCGTGAGCTTCCTGCGAAGGTCGCGGTCCTTCACGTACTTGGCGATGTGCCAGCGGCCGAGGTTCTCGGCGAGGGTCATGATGCGCGGCGCGACGGTGAACCCGAGCACGCGCGGCTCGTGGCTCCAGTAGATCTGCTGGCGATGGAGCCAGCGCAGCGCGGGGACGCTGCGGAACAGACCCTTCTCGCGATCGGTGTACGCGCGGTCGCCACGCGGCAACACCCACGACGGAGTGCGCTGGTAATAGTCGAGGTGGGCCACCCGATCGACGAGCGCGGGCACCACCTGGATCGCGCTCGCGCCCGAGCCGATGACGGCGACGCTCGCTGGCCGGCGAGGTCGACCGAGTGATCCCACTCCGCCGAGTGGAACACCGGCCCCCGGAAGCGCTCATCGCCCGGAAACCTCGGCTTCGACGGAACGTGCAGCGCCCCCTTGCCCGCGACCAGGATCTGGAAGTGGAACACCTCGCCGGCGCGAGTCTCGACCACCCAGTGCCGAGCGGCGTCGTCGAAGCGCGCCGACAGGACCTCGGTGTGGAAGCGGATCTTCGGCCGGATGCCGTACTTGTCGGCGCAGTGGCGGATGTAGTCGAGGATCTCGCCTTGCGGCGCGAACACCCGTGACCAGTCCGCCTTGGGCTCGAAGGAGTAGCAGTACAGATGAGAAGGGACGTCGCACGCGGCGCCCGGGTAGGTGTTCTCGCGCCACGTCCCCCCCACGTCGGCCGCCTTCTCGAGGATCACGAAGTTCTCGATCCCGGCCTGGCGAAGCTGGATCGCCATTCCCCGGGCCCGAGAAGCCCGAGCCGAGGATGCCGATGCGCGCGGTGAGCGTCGGCTGCTTCGCGGAGGCGGCAGCGCGGAGGCGCCTGGGAGCGGGCTGGGACTTCGTCTTCGCGGCTCGGGGCATCGAGTCCTCCTCACCGGCCCGTCGGCGTGGGCCGGCTCCATCTGACATGTGCTCGTGTCAGTTTTCATGTGACAACGCTTCATGTCAAGATGCGCGCATGAAGACGGACGGAGTCGGCGCGGGCCGCAGCTACCGCGGCAAGGCGGCGGGGGATCGCAGCGCCGAGCGCCACCGGAGGTTCGTCGAGGCCGGGCTCGAGCTGTTCGGCAACCACGGTTTCTCCGCAACCACCGTCAAGGCGCTCTGCACCGAAGCGGGCCTGACCGAACGCTACTTCTACGAGTCGTTCGCGAACCGCGAGGAGCTCTTCCTCGAGGTGGCGACCGAGTGCGTGAGTGGGCTGATGGCGGCGCTGGTCGCGGCGGAGTCCCGCGCCGAGACCAGCGCCGGCGTCGCCCCGAGCCAGGTGCCGGCGACATGCCCGAGGCCCTGTTCCGGTGGTTCCAGCACGACCACCGCCGCGCGCGCATCCAGCTCTTCGGAGCCGCTCGTGATGGGTCCCCGGTTCCTCGCGCTCTATCGGGAGGTCACGGCGGCGTTCGCAGTCATGGTGCAGGCGTCGCTGCTCCAGGGGCTCGAACCGGCGCTCGAGCGCCGTGGTCTTGAGGCGGAGCTCTTGAGCAAGGCGCTGG
>JADJOY010000040.1 GCA_016713535.1 Deltaproteobacteria bacterium | reverse complement strand
CGCCGATCCGGTCGAGCGTGTCCAGCCGCGAACCCCACCACAGCGTGCTTCCGACGGGTGCTGCTGCGGACCCATCCGGACCTCCGCAATTGCGCGCTTTTCCGAGTGGTCTCGCCCGCGTGGGGCGACCAGCACAGGCACCGGCACGATGCTTGCGCGACATCGCTTCGGCCCGTCCTCCAGGAGACCGCCGATGAGCGAGATGATGCGAACGGCCCGTGGTGACGCGAGCGACCTGACTGCGAGCCCGCCCACTCCGGGCGAGCTGGTGGGCATCAACGAACCGCTGCGTCTGCGCGCGGACGACGTCCACGAGGCGTGGGGGCGGCGGGTGCTCGCCATCGATCTCGCGCCGATGCGGTACCTACGCGATCTCCTGCGTCTCGGCGTGAAACACGCGCTGGACCCGCGTCTCTCCGTCGATACCTTGCGCACGCAGCGCCTCACCGCCGGTGTCGACCTCCCCGAGCTCGACACGGTGCCGGTGTGGGCTTGCTGTGAAGCGAACGGGCGCGTCGGGATCCCGTTCCTCGATCTGGTGCTCGACGAGGTCCTCGCACGCGCCGAGGTGGTGTTCGACACCTGCGCCCATCTGACCCGGGAGCGGGGCGCGCAAGCGCGCGTCACGGCTCGCGAGATCGCGGTGCTCCGCGCGCGGCTCGTCGCGCGCGACGGGACCGACCCCAGCCCGGTTGGGCCCATCCGCTTCCTGCCACTCGAGGACGTCGAGCGGGTGTGCGGTCGCGCAGGCTCGGTGGCGCGGTTGCTGGACCAGCTCCAGCACATGCGCGCCGAGGCGCTCGCCGTGTGCCGTTCGCGTCTGGATGCGAGCGACGCGTCGTCTCGTCCGTGACGGGGATGGGAGATGAGCGATGCGCGCGCCGGACCCGCTCGGGAGAGAGGGGGCGCCGCGCGTTGCGCTCGACGGTGGGGTGGCGCGGTTCTCCGGGTGCTGGACGATCGGCCGGGTCGGCGGCGTCGAGCGGGAGCTCGCACGCCTCGAGTGGCCCCGTGACCGCCCGCTGATCCTCGACGCCTCGCGCGTGACGGCGCTCGACACGGCGGGCGCCTGGCTGCTCGAGTCGACGCGTCGAGCTCTCGCGCGCTCTCGCCACGAGGTGAGCGTGGCCGGGCTGAGACCCGACCACGAGGCGCTGGTGGCGATGATCCGGGCGCGCGTCGCGGATCGAGCCGAGAGCGTGCGAGCGCGCAGCAAGGGTGCCCTCGCGCGCGTCGGCGAGCTGGCCGCTCGCTCGATTCGTCAGCTCCTCGGCATCCTCGGCTTCGTGGGCGAGAGCGCCTTCGCCGCGACCGCCGTGCTCCGTCACCCGCGCCGCCTGCGCTGGCGCCCGGTGCTCCACAACATCGAGAGCGCCGGCTTCCGGGCGCTACCGATCACCGGGCTGCTGTCGTTCCTGATGGGCGTGGTGATCGCGTACCAGGGAGCCACCCAGCTCGAGCGGTACGGCGCCAACATCTTCGTGGCCGACTTGGTCGGGCTCGCGATGCTGCGCGAGCTCTCACCGCTGCTCACCGCGATCATCGTCGCGGGGCGGTCCGGCTCCGCGTACGCGGCTCAGATCGGCACCATGAAGGTCACCGAGGAGATCGACGCGCTGCGCACGGTCGGTATCGCGCCCTTCGACTTGCTGGTGCTACCCAAGCTGATCGCGCTCACGATCGCGTTACCGCTGCTGGTCGTCTACGCGGACGCGCTCGCGGTGATGGGCGGCATGATGATGGCCAAGACATCGCTCGGAGTCGGCTACGCCGACTTCCTCGACCGCTTCGAACACGCCATCGACCTCCCCGACTACCTGGTCGGGATCGGCAAGGCGCCGGTGTTCGCCGCGATCATCGCGGTGGTCGGTTGTTACCAGGGCTTCCAGGTGAGCGGCGACGCCGAGAGCGTGGGCCGGCAGACCACGGTGAGCGTGGTGCAGTCGATCTTCCTGGTGATCGTCGCCGACGCCGCGTTCTCGGTGGCCTTCAGCTACCTGGGGATCTGATCGTGGACCCTCGTGACGACACCGTGATCGACGTCCGCCACGTCTGCACCCGCTTCGGCGCGCAGGTGGTCCACGCGGACGTCAGCCTCACGGTCCGGCGCGGCGAGATCTTCGCGCTCGCGGGCGCCTCGGGGTGCGGCAAGTCGACGCTGCTGCGCGAGCTGATCCTGCTCGAGCGTCCCGCGTCGGGCTCGATCTGCGTGCTCGGCCACGATCTCGCTGGCATGGGCGAGGAAGAGGCCCGGCCGCTCAGGCGAAGCTGGGGCGTGATGTTCGAGCGCGGCGCGCTCTTCAGCTCGCTCACGGTCGCCGAGAACGTGGCCCTGCCGATCCGTGAGCACGAGCACCTCGGCGAGCGGCTCGTCGACGAGCTCGCCGCGGTCAAGATCGCGCTCGCCGGGCTGCCGCCCGCGGCGGGCCCGAAGTACCCCGCCGAGCTCTCGGGCGGCATGCGCAAGCGCGCCGCCCTGGCGCGGGCGATGGCCCTCGATCCCGAGCTGTTGTTCCTGGACGAGCCCACCGCCGGGCTCGATCCTCTCAGCGCCACCGGCTTCGACGAGCTGGTGCGGAGCCTGCGCGACAACCTCGGGCTCACGCTCGTGGTCATCACCCACGATCTCGACCTCCTCTGGCGCGTCGCCGACCGCGTGGCCTTCATGGCCGACGGACACATCCTCGGCGTGGGGACCATGAAGGAGCTTTCGACGTCCGACCATCCGGTGCTGAGCCAGTACTTCCATGGCCCGCGCGGACGGTCGGCCTGGGACCAGGCGTGGAAAGCAAGGTGAGCTACACGATCGTGGGCGGCTTCGTGCTGCTCTCCTCTCGGCGGCGATCGTTACGCGGTGCTGTCGCTCGGCTCCTGGAAAGCGCTATCGTCGGCCGATCAGACTGCTACCAGGTGTCTATGGGCGAATCGGTGGCGGCTCAATCTGAACGCTGGTGGCTAGCCGTGGCGTCGAGGTCGGAGTGGTCCGCGAGATCGCCCTCGATCCTGGTGATCCGAGCGAGCGCCTGACCCTCGACATCGTCCACGGCACGCCGGTGAAGACCGACTCGGTGGCCGTCCTGTCGAGCCAGGGGCTCACCGGCATCGCGTACGTCGACCTCGGCGGCGGGTCGCGCGAGGCCCCACCGCTCGCGGCCAGGCCGGGCTAAGGCTACCCGGTCATCGCCAGCGAGCCGTCGCGGATGAGCCAGCTCTACGAGGGGGCGACCTCGCTGCTCACCGGGCTCGAGAAGAGCTCGCAGAGCCTGAACTCGCTCCTCGACGAGGAAAACCGCCAGACGCTCAAGCGCGCGCTGGCGGACATCGAACGCGTCACTCACACCCTGGCGGAGCGCCAGGACGTCATCGATCGGGGCGTGGTGGGGGCGGCGCGGACGCTCGAGAACACGGCGCAGATCAGCGCTCAGCTCGTCGAGGTGGTGGCCCGGATCCGCGCCAGCGCAGACGCCGTCGAGCGCATGGCGAACGAGGTGGCGCGCGCTGGTGGCAGCGCACGCGAGGCGATGGAGAGCGCGCAGCACGCGGTCGACGCCACCAGCGGCGAGCTGCGCGACTTCGGCAGCCAGTCGTTGCCCGAGCTCGGCCGGCTGGTGACCGAGACCCGCGAGCTGACCGCGTCGCTGACGCGGATCGTGCAGCGGCTCGAGCGCGACCCGAGCATGATCATCCGCGGCGCCCCGCCGCTCCCCACGGGGCCGGGAGAGTGACGTGAGACGGAACCCGGTCGCGCTGGTTTTCTTCGCGTGGCTCCTGTTGGGGACCCTCGCCTGCTCGCTGTTCGGGCCGAGCCGGGCCGAGATGCCGAGCCTCCATGCGCTGGGGTGGAGCGGTCCCGCGCCGGCGCCGCGTCCGTCCGGCGCCGCGCCGACGCTGCTGATCGGCATCCCGCGCGCTGGCCCTGGCTTCGACAGCCCGCGCATGGCGTATGCGACCGAGCCGCATGCGCTCGCCTACTTCGCGCGTCATCAGTGGGTCGACACACCAGCGCGGATGCTGCAACCGCTGCTCGCGCGCGCCGCCGAGAGCACCGGCTGCTTCGCCGCGGTGGTGCAGGCGCCCACCAGCGTGGCCGCGACGTTGCGCCTCGACACCGAGGTCGTGGAGCTCGTTCAGGATTTCTCGTTCCATCCGAGCCTTGTCCGGGTCGCGCTGCGGGTGCAGCTCGTGGAGGTCGACGCGCGGCGGGTGGTGGCAACGCGAGACGTGGTCGTGGCCGTACCGGCCTCGAGCGATGATCCGCCCGGGGGTGTCGTGGCGGCGAATCGAGCGATGGAGGCAGCGCTCGGGGAGGTCGCGGCGCTGTGCGCGAACGACCCGCCCGGATGACGTCCGCGGGGGCTGCGCGAGCGCACGCCGGGTGACTTGCCGATCCGAACGGATCGGTGCAGAACGCGCCTGTTCAGTTCACGTCACGACGCTCGTCGCGCGAGCGCGAGGGAGCCATCGAGATGAACCAGCCTCAGTCGGGAATCGTGCCGGAGGCCGGGCCCGCGGCCCACTTTCTGGTGTTGTCGGCGACCGACCTCGCGCGCGATGCGGGGCGCATCGCCGCCAAGCTCGCGACGCTCGGGGACATCGAGGGCGAGGTCGCATCGGTGGTGCCCGACGCCGGCCTGCGGTCGGTGGTGTCGTTCGGCGCCGAGCTCTGGGAGCGCGTGTCGCCGGGAGTGCGTCCGCGTGAGCTCAGGGCCTTCTCGCCGATCGGCGCGGGACCGCTGGTCGCGCCCGCGACCGGTGGCGACGTGCTCCTCCACGTCCACGCGAACCGAACCGACGCGGCGTTCGAGCTGGCGCGCCGGGTGCGCGTCTCGCTCGGTGAGCTGGTACGGCCGCTCGACGAGGTGGCGGGCTTTCGCTACCTGGATGGCCGCGACCTGACGGGCTTCATCGACGGCACCGAAAATCCAGCCGGCGACGAGCGCCCCGCCGCGGCGCTGATCGGCGACGAGGATCCGAGCTTCGCGGGCGGCAGCTACGTGACGTCGCATCGCTACGTCCACGACCTCGCGCGCTGGTCGGCGATCCCGGTCGCCGAGCAAGAGCGAATCGTCGGGCGCACCAAGCCGGACAGCCGCGAGCTCGACGACGACGTTCGCCCCGCGTCCTCGCACGTGAGCCGGGTGGTCATCGAGGAGCACGGCGAGGAGCTGCAGATCCTCCGCCACAGCTTCCCCTATGGCACCACCAGCGAGCACGGCCTGCTCTTCATCGCCTACTGCCGCACTCTCTCGACCTTCGAGAAGATGCTCCATCGCATGTACGGCACCAGCGGCGATGGCGCGCACGATCGACTGATGGAGTTCACCCGCGCGGTCTCCGGCGGCTACTTCTTCGCCCCGTCGGCGGAGCGGCTGCGCGGGCTGGCCTGAGCCTGAGCCGCGCTCAGGAGGGAGTCCGGCCGGTTGCCGCACGGTAGCGATCGGCGCGCCACGCGGCCAGGGTTTCGCGCGCCGTACCGGGTTGAGCGGCGCACCAGGCGAGGAATCCCACGAACGAGAGGTCCGGGTTCGTGGCCTCCTCCGGGGTGAGCCCGAGGTCGCCTCGCAGCGCCGCTTCGACGGCCTCGTGCAGTCGCTCGTGGTAGGTCTCGTAGACCACCAGATCGCGGAGCCACCGCGTGCGCGCGTCGTCCCGGCCGATCAGCGCGTTCACCTCGTGTCGCAGGCGCTCGAGCGCACCCGGGTAGCACGCGAGCAGCTCGAGGTCGTACGCCGCTTGCTTTCCGTCGTGGTGAGTTCCGAGGAGGTGTCTCGTCACGCGCGCCGGTGAGCTCAGCAAGCCGGTCAGGTCGAGGGGGGCGATCGCACGCTCGAAGACCAGGAACGGAAATCGGATCGGACGATACTGGAAGACCCGGGCACGCCAGTTGCTCCTTGGCGGGTGCGAGACGCACAGCCCGACGGTTTCGCTACGGAACACCATGCGGTGCCACATGCGAACCACGCCCAGCGTGAGCTGCCATGCGTTCGGCACGTGCCGGACGTGTCCCGAGGAAGTGACCACCTCGAGGTTGGCGAGCACGCGCCCCGGGCGCACCAGCAGCACGCGGCAAATCCAGTGGATTCGGCCCACGTGCGGCAGCATGGCGCCACCTCGCGGGCGTCTCAACCCGCTCGGTACCGGAGTGTGTCTCGCATAAGGTGGTGGCCCGTGTCCTCGCCCGCACCCCGCGCCGCACCGCTGCGCCACCAATCGGAGCGCTGGCTCGCGGGCGCGGCGGTGATCGGTGCCTTGCTGGGGGCGTTCGTCACGGCCGTCGCATACACGGCGCATTACGCGCGCGCCACGTCCTACCTCTCGGACGACCCGTCCGCGTGCGTGAATTGCCACATCATGAACGAGCAGTTCGACGGCTGGGCGAAAGGGCCGCACCACGCGCGCGCCACCTGCAACGACTGCCACGTCCCGCACAGCTCGGTCCTCGCCAAGTACCTGGCCAAGGCGGAGCATGGCTACCGGCACTCGAAGGGCTTCACGCTCCAGGACTTCCACGAGCCGATCCAGATCACGCCCACCGACAGGCACATCGTCGTGCAGAACTGCGTGCGCTGCCACGCGGCGACGACCCACGAGATCCGCCTGGTCGCGTTCGCTCCGGCGGGTGGTCTCGTGGACACGACCGGCGGGCTCGACTGCGTGCGCTGTCACGCGGCCGTCGCACACGGACCGATCCACTGAAGGAGGCCGACCATGAACACCACGACCGAACCCCGAGCCCGTTCTCGCCGTTCACTCGCGGTGGTGGTTTTCGTGGTCGCGGCGGTCGGCTTCGGGGCCGGCACGCTGGTGGCGATGCTGCTCTACGCGAACATCAACGCCCGCAAGCTCGAGGCGCAGCGCACCACCGTCGAGATCGTGAAGCTCACCGAGGCCACGGTCGACGCCGCGGAGTGGGGGAAGAACTTCCCGCGACAGTACGACGGCTACATCCGCACTGCCGACAACTCGCGGGCACGGTTCAAGTGGAGTGAGGGTCGCCCGCCGAGCTCGGGCGACGGGCTGCCGGCGGAAGCCGTGTCGGACGCGGCAAAGGCCGACTCGAAGCTCGCCGGCGACCCGCGCTTGCGCACGATCTTCAACGGCTACGCGTTCGCCATCGACTACCGCGAACGTCGCGGCCACGCGTTCATGCTCGAGGACCAGCGTGAGACCGAGCGAGTGAAGCAGAAACCTCAGCCGGGGACGTGCCTCAACTGCCACGCTTCGAACGTGGTCGCTTATCGCCAGGCCGGACTCGACAGCGGCGCGCCCGGGACGCTCGCCGACCCGCTCGTCTCGGACGCGGGGCGCAAGCAGCTCTTCGCAGGCTGGGAGAAGGTCAACCCGATGACGTACGCCGAGGCCACCAAGCTCGTGACGCATCCGATCACGTGCCTGGACTGCCACGATCCGGCGTCGATGCGGCTGCGTGTCACACGTCCCGCATTCCTCGAAGGCATCGCGAGCCTTGCCGCGTCGGCCGAGCCCGTTCCGCACCTGCCGAGCATCGAGCAATGGCGCAAGGGCGATCGCGCGGCGCCCTACGATCCCAACCAGCTCGCGAGCCGTCAGGAGATGCGCTCTCTCGCGTGTGGCCAGTGCCACGTCGAGTACTACTTCAAGGGCGACCAGAAGCGGCTCACGTTCCCGTGGAGCAAGGGCCTCAAGGCCGAGGAGATGGAGGCCTACTACGACGAGGTCGGCTGGACCGACTGGACACACAAGGACTCGGGCGCGCCGATCCTCAAGGCCCAGCACCCCGAGTTCGAGACCTGGAGCCAGGGCATCCACGCGCGCAGCGGTGTGTCGTGCGCCGACTGCCACATGCCGTACAAGCGCGAGGGCGCGATGAAGTTCACGGATCACCAGGTGCAGACGCCCATGGCGCACGTCAACCAGTCGTGCCAAACGTGCCACAACTACACCGGAGACCGAGCTCCAGGCGCGGGTCGACGGGATCCAGGCCCGCACCAAGGGCCTGCTCGATCGAGCCGAGATCGCGCTGGTCGAGCTGATCGTCGCGATCCGGGACGCCAAGGCGGCGGGCGCGAGCGACGATGAGCTTGCGAGCGCGCGCAAGCTGCAGCGCCGCGCCCAGTGGCGCGCGGACCTGATCAACGCGGAGAACTCGATGGGCTTCCACGCGCCCGCGGAGGTTGCGCGGATCCTCGGCGAGTCGATCGACTATGGACGCCAGGGGATCACGGAGGTGGCGCGGCTCAGGCTCGACGGCGCGACCGCGCCTGCGGCACCGTCGTCATCGAGCCACTGACCCCCCCGGCCCGTGGACCGTCAGGAGGACGCGAGCCGAGCGCCACGCCGGCGGATGCGCGGCAGGAGCTCGGCGGTCGCCAGGGTGGCCACACCCATGCCGGCGCCGGTCATCCCGAGGATCGAGCCGAGGCGTCGCTCGTCGGCGCGTGCCTGCCGGATGGTTTCTTCGTAGCTGGCGGTGCGGCGGCCACCGTCGGTGCCGGTCGGGGCGCTCGCGGCGGAGCGGTAGTAGCCGAACATCCACAGTCCGCCCACCAGCAGGATCGCGCCGACGATGCGGAAGATGGACTTGTAGAAGCGGTCGAGGCGGTCACTCCGGTCGGGGTCGATCATGCCGGAAAGATAGCCCGCTCCGGCCGGTGCGCCGACCCTGCGAGGTGCGGCGCGACTCGACTAGCGGCGGGATCCGCGCGATAAAGCGGTCATGGCAACTACCAAACGAACGTCCGAGGCGCCGACGCGCGGCAAAGCCGCGCCAGCCGAGCCCGCCTCGAAGAGCGAGTCGACATCCAAGAAGCCCCGCGCCAAGAGCACCCGCGCACCCAAGGTTCCGCCCGTCGCGGAGGCGACGGCCACGCCCGCGCCCGCGCCGGTCGTGGTGCCTCGGCCGCCGCACCGGATGGTGTTCATCGACGTCGAGAACACCTCGAGCGAGGCGGACCTGTTGCGCGTTCTGGACGAGCTACAGATCCGGGAGCTCGGCGCGACGACCGAGCTGACCGCGATCGGCAACTGGCGCGTCGTCGGGCAGGGGCTCGGTCGATCGCTCGCCGCGCGCGGCGCGCACCTCGTGCACAGCGCGCCTGCGGTGAGGGTCTCGGACTGGAGCGATCTGTGGATCGCGGTCCACGCGGGGATCTGGCTCGGCCGCGCGCAGCCCGGCGACACCATCGAGATCGTGTCTCATGATCGCGCCTTCGATGCCGTGGGGGACGCCGCCACGCGCCTGGGAATCACCTTCCGGCGAGTCACCTATCGCGGCCAACCGAGCGCCGCCGAGCGAGAGCAGGCGAGCGCGGACGGCGCGGCCGCCCGCGCCAATCGGCGCCGGGGTGGGCGCGGACGCCGAATCGCGGTCCCGCCGCCGCGTTCGCCCAGCGCGCCTCCGCCCGCCGCCGCCTCACCAGCCGTCCACCGCACCGCGCCGATGCCTGCGCCGATCGCGGCGGCGGCCGCGCCCACGTCGGCGAGCCCGGACGGGCCGGAACCGCACTCGGCATCGCACGAGCAGCTCCGCGCGATCATCGCCCGTCTGACCACCGCCGACCCCGGCGCCGGCGTCGGGCTCGATCGACTCACCGTCGCGCTCAAGGCGGCTGGGTTCCAGCGCCCGCCCGGCTCGCCGCGGTTGGTGACGCGCCTGCGGCGTCTGAGCGACCTCGAGGTCCTCCCCAGTGGCCGTGTGCGTCTGCGCGACGCAGCTTCCCACGCGCACTCCCATGCGCCCCGCGCGGAGCCGGTGTCTGCTACCGCGTCCGCCGAGCTCGCGATCGGGGACCACGTGGCGAGTGTCGTCGCGGCGCCTTCCGACGGCGTGATCGACGTCACCGGTACGCCCCTTCGTCTGCGCCCATGGCCTCGGCGCGGCCGCGGTCGCGCTGCCGTGGCGGCCGCCGCCGCCGCGGGTCCGGATCGGGACCGGCGGGCGGCACGCCCGCGCCCGACGCACCGTCCAGCGAAGGCGGATGACCGGAGCTCAGGAGAGGACGCGTCGAGCGCGGGTCACCAGCTTGATGAGCTCTCTGACGGACGTCCTCGACCGTGGACCTCGCCGCTCCACCCGAGGCGGAGCGGTCGCGGCCCCGCGGCCGTGCTCGCGGACATCTCGAAGCCGTAGCGATCGACTCCGGTCAGCGCCGCGGCCTCGGTGTCGGCGGCCCGGGTGAACGCGCGGCAACACAGCGCGAGCGCCTCGGTGTGCTCGGAGTTCACGTGCGCGAGGATGCCGTCCGCGTGGGGGGCAAGGGGGTTCGGGTTCGGCGGCGAGATACGCATCGCGATCGACCCACGACATGCGCCCATAACCGCCGATGTAGCGCAGCGACGCCACCTCGAGTCGCCAGAAGGCGAAATCGCCGAAGTCGGCGTAGAACTCCGCCTTCGGGTGGATCGCGAGAAACACGTCCCGAACACGCTCGAGCTCCGCCCCGGCTGCTGCGCGACGCGCTTCGCCGATCAGCGTGACGCGGCCGTTGGCGAGGGGATCGGCGCTACGGCTCTCGCTTACCAGCAGCGACGCACGCGCGTCCGCGCGTAGGTTGCGCGTGTGCTCCGCGAGGTCGGACACCAGGAAGACCGGGCGTCCCTCGTCGAGTGCGTACGTCACGAACGAGCCGTACGGATGCCCCGGAGGCTCCCGGCGACCGTCGCGAGCGCACCGCTGCGGAGCGACGCGACCAGGGTGCGCGCTCGCTCGGCGTGGCTCGGAGTCGGCACCGAGACGTCGTAGAGCGGTTGCTCACGCTCGCCTCGATCCGGGCTCGAGTGTCCGCTGCTCATGGCACCAGCATCGGGCCGCCGGCGGGAGCGTGCAAGGCCGGGTGTTCGGGGGAGATCCGCTTGGCATCGCCGCCGAAAATCGGTAGGACGGCGCATTCGTCTCACATTTCTCGGTGCCACCGATCCCCGTTCGACTCGAAAGGGAACGAATCCATGTCGAAGCCGCGCTCCATCCACACGCTCGCCGCCGCCTGGCTCGCCTTCTCGCTGGTGCCGCTCGCGCCCGGCTTTCGCCTGGTCGGCCGAGGGCGAGGAGCCCGCTGCGGCGCGGCGTCCGACGAGGGCGCCGGCAGCGCGGAGGCGACGTCGGCGACCACGACGGAGGACGGCGCCGAGGCGAAGAGCAACGGCGCGAAGGAAGCCGCCGAGGGGGGGGAGGAGGAGAAGAGCGGCCCCCAGTTCCCCGGCAAGTTCTCGGGGAGTGTGACACTCGCCTCCGACTACGTGTTCCGCGGTGTGTCGCAGACACTCGAGCGCCCGGCCCTCCAGGGCGAGCTCGACTGGGAGCACGAGAGCGGCTTCCACCTCGGCGCGTGGGGCTCCAACGTACGCTTCGAGGACGGCGACGGCTCGCTCGAGCAGGACTTCTACGGTGGCTACGAGACCTCCCTCGGCGACGTGTCGGTGAACGTCGAGGCCTACTTCTACTGGTACCCGTCCGACGAGTCCGAGTACGACTACTGGGAGTTCCCGGTCGAGCTCGAGTACGAGGCCGAGCCGCTCACCCTCTCGGGATCGGTAAGCTACTCGCCCGACTACTACGGGTACGCGGGCAACGCCGTGTACCTCAACGCCGGCGTGGCGATGGAGCTGCCTCTGGGAGACGAGGCGCCGGTGGGGATCTCGGTCGACGGTACCCTCGGCTATACGCGCGCCGAGTACGCGGTGCTCACCGACCGCGACTACCTCGACTGGACCGCCGGAGCGACGATCTCCGCCAACGGCACCTGGAGCGGGCTCGGTCTCGGCCTGCACTACACCGACAGCGACATCCACGGCGACGATTCCGACGCGCGCTTCGTCGCGACCCTCGGCTACGAGTTCTGAGGCGGTGCGCGGAGCCGTGAACCGCGGGCGGGCGCGCTGGCTCGCCGAGGCGCTCGCGGCGCTGATCGTCCTCGTCATCGCGAGCGGCTGCGCGGCCCGGGCGCCGCGTTCGGTCGTCGATCGGGTGCTCGACGCCTATGGCGCCCCGGACTCCGGCGAGCCGGCCGCGTTCGAGCAGGTGGGGCGGATCGTTTCGCCGATGCACCCGGGGCTGGTGGGCACCGTCGTCCGCAAGAGCGCAGGCCCGTCGCGGCTGCGGGTCGAGACTACGTTCCCCGGTCAGGGCACCGAGGTCCGCATCGTCGACGGGGAGCGCGGCTGGCGGGATGGAGTCGAGGTCGCAGGCCCGAACCTCGCCGCCATGCAGCTGCAGGCGGCCCGTCTGGCGCTGCCCGGCCTGCTGACGGAGCGCCGCGCACAGCTCGTCGATCGGGGCGAGGTGACCAGCGGGGTGGCGCGGCGTCACGTGCTCGAGATGGACCTCGGGCACGAGCGCAGCCTCACCCTCGAGATCGACCCGGCCACCGGTCACATCGTACGCACGATCGGCCGTGCGGGTGGGGCGCCCGGGCGGCTCACGATCGAGTTCACGACCGAGTACGACGAGCTCCGCGCCGTGGACGGTCGGCTCTTCCCGTTCTACGAGTGCACGACGGCGATGGGGCGGCGCACCGCCGACATCACGTTCACGTCCGCGGCGACCGTGTCGGCCTTCCCGGCCTCCACGTTCGCACCGTGAGCGCCTGTCCGGGCTCGCTCAGCGATCGATCAGGCGCCGCTCGATCGCGGTCCGCACGAGCTGCGCCGCGCCCCTCACGCCGAGCTTCTTCATCATGCTCTGACGGTGGCTGCGCACCGTGTGCACGCTGATGCCGAGCTCGGCGGCGGCTTCACGATCGGTCTTGCCCGCGCAGATCAGCCCGAGCAGCTCGCGCTCCCGCGTGCTGAGCGAGGTGGCGGGAGGCGGAAGAGGGGCGGCCTCCTCGACCTGCGAGAAGAGCTCCTCGACGACCAGCGCGGCCACCGACGGTGAGGTGTACGGACGGCGCGCGCGCGCGGCGTCGATCGCGTGGCTCATCGAGCTGGTGGTCTCGTTCACCGACACCACGGCGATCGCACCACGCCGGACCAGCGCCGCCGCGTCGCGCGCCTGCCTGACCGCGGCGATCACGACGATCGGGACATCGGGCCAGCGGCTCCTGCAGCCGCCGACCCGCTTCCTCTCGCCTCGGCGATGGACGCCAGCGAAACCACCACGACGAGGTTCGATCGCCGTCGTCCGGCGTGTCCGAGGTCTCCGAAGATGCGCGGGCGTCGAGATGGAACGGCTCGATCCGCAGCAGCGCGGCGGAGGCCCGCTCCACCATCGGGCTCGGGGCGACGACGAGGACATCAGGCACGGTCGCCCCCCGAGCGCGGCTCCATCGAGCGAACGACCACGCCGCGAGGCGGGCCCGGATGGAGCACACCTCCCGATGGGACGAGATCCGTCATCGTCGATCGAGACGTCGCGGGCAAGCTGAGCATGCGGAAGGAGCCGCGTTTTATCCGCGCGCATCGAGCGAGGCAAACGTCGGGGCGTGCGCGTCGTGCCGGGGGAGCGGGCGGCGCGGTGCGAGCGGTCCGTGGACGCCGGGTCGGTCAGCGCGGTTCCGGACGGAGCACGGCGCGCAGGAGCGCACCGCGTCCGACGAGCTGGAAGCCGAGGTCGACCGCCGTGAAGACGCCGAGCGCGAGCGGCGAGCGCAGCGTGAAGAACCGCACCATGGCCTCGGGCGCGCCGTGGTCGGCGAGGAGGTTGTGGATCGAGTAGACCCAGTTGACCGGGCTCACGATCGTCGTTAGCGACTCGACGTGGAGCCCGGACGCGGCGGCGAGTCTCGTGAGCGGCCGTGGCGCGAACAGGCAGAAGTGCCGCGGGAAGTGGTAGCCGCCCCAGTGGCGGCGGCGAAACAGGGTGAAGTCGGGCGAGTCGGTGTTGTCGGTGACGACGACCAGCCGCCCGCCTGGCGCGAGCGCGCGCCGGATCGCCACCAGCGCTGCGCCCGGCTCGGCGAGGTGCTCGATCGTCTGGATCAGGAGCACGAGGTCGACTCCGCCGTCGGGGACAGGGATTTCCTCGACGCGAGCGAGCCGCACGTCGAGACCACGCCGTCGCGCCGCCTCGACGGCCAGCGACGAGGGATCGACGCCCATCAGCCGCCACGTGGGCCGGCCGTACTCGCGAAGCAGGTCGAGGTGGAAGCCATCGCCACAGCCGACATCGAGGATCCGTGCGTTCGCGGGGAGGCCCTCGCATGCGCAGAGGAGCCGGCGCGCCTCGAGCCGGCGCCGCACCCGGTGGACGAGGCCGTAGGCCTCCGCCGTGAACGCGAACGCGTGGTAGTCGGGTCCGTAGATCCGGTCGAGCTCGCTCGCAGCCGGTCGTGGATCGAGGTAAACGAGCCCGCACGTGTCACAGCGTCGCGCGCGGAACTCGTCGTCGCTGGTTCGATACTCGAAGTCCTCGCCCGAGCCGACGATCGGTGCCCCGCTCGCCCCGCACACCGCGCAAGGCACGGGCTCGAGCTTCAGCGCCCGACGATGCACGGGTTGGGTTGGCGTGGGCGGGGAGTCGAGCATAGGGCGCCGCTCGGTGCTGCGCGACTTGGCGGTGTTGCCGCGGAGGCATCGCTGGCCGTGGCCCCCCGGAGGAGGCACTTGGCTGCCGACGGTCAACGTAGCGTGTCGGCCGGCGAAGCGGTGCATGGGTGCGTCGCGCGAAGCTCGGGCGGTCGGTCATCCACGGTCCGAGACGGGGTGCGTCGCGCCGTGCCGCCCGACGACGGCTCACGGGGCGAGCTCGTTTGTTGCTTCCCGGATTGCATCGAGCACAGCGGCTCCTGGATCGCTCTTGAGGAAGTAGCCCGCGCACCCCGTGGCGAAGGCTCTGGCGCGCAGCTCGCTTTCGTCGTGCGCCGTGACGAAGATCACGGGCGTGGTCCGGCCGGCTGAGACGATCCGATCGTTGAGCTCGAGCCCCGACATCCCACCGAGCTGGACGTCGAGGACGAGGCAGTCGACCGCCGCGTGCGCCGGGTCGTCCAGATACGCCTCGGCGGACGCGTAACCGACGGGCTGGAAGTCCGCAGCGCGCAGCAGGCGTCCGAACGATCGGCGCACGCTCTCGTCATCGTCGATGACCGCCACGAGTCTCCCCACGCACGCGCCTCCCGGAAGGGCGGCCCGAACCGTATCGACACGACCCTCGCGTCACCACTGCCCGATAGGGCAGCTGTGCGTCGCCCTGCGCCGGCGGCACGGCTCGGCGTCGACGAGCGACGTGCCGCTGCGCCCGCCGGCCCGCGCCTCAGCCGGCCTCGTCGGGATGCCAGCCCGCCTCGTGGGCGAGCTGCGCGAGCTCGGCGACGGACGATACCCCGACCTTGGTCGTGAGCGAGGTGCGGTGGAGCTTCACCGTGCGCTCGTGGATGCCGAGCTCCCAGGCGATCTGCTTGTTGAGACGCCCCTGGAGCACGAGGTGCAGCACCTGCACCTCGCGTGGGGTGAGTCCTGCGAAGCGCTCGTGCAAGGCGCGAACGCGCACGCGTAGCTCCGCCTGGTGCTCGTCTCGAGCCAGCGCCCGCCGGATCGCGGCGAGCAGCGCTTCCTCGGGCGCGAGCTTGGTGATCACGTCCTCGGCGCCGCCGCGCATGGCGCGCACCGTGCTGGGGATGTCCCCGTGGCCGGTCAGGAACACGATCGGTAAGCAGTGTCCGGCGCGTGCCATCGCTTCCTGGAGAGCGAGACCGTCGAGCACCGGCATGGCGAGGTCGAGGACCACGCATCCGCGCGTATCGCGAGGCACCTGAGCCAGGAAGTCGGTCGCCGACGCGAACGTCTGGACCTCGAACCCGTGGGCACGGAGCTGGCGGGCGAGCGCGCGGGCGAACGACGCGTCGTCGTCGACGACATGAACGATCTGCGTGCTCCCGGTCATCCGCCCGGCTCCGCGATGACGGCGGGAAGCAGGAAGCGAAACGTAGCGCCCGGGCCGACGTTGTTCCCCGCCGTGAGAGAGCCTCCGTGAGCCTCGACGATCGTCCGCGACACCGGCAACCCCAGGCCCATGCCGTTCGCCTTGGTGGTGAAGAACCGTTCGAACAGCCGGTCGGCGACCTCGCTGCAGATCCCGTGGCCCAGGTCGGTCACGCGCACCTCGACCCACCCCCCCTCGACGGCGCGCGCGCCGAGGACGACCGAGCGCAGCGTCGAGGGGGTCTCCAGGGTCGCGTCCATCGCGTTCATCACGAGGTTGAGCACCACCTGCTGGAGCTGGACCGCGTCGCCCCGCACCGGCGGCACGTCCGGAGCGATGTCGATCTCGAGCTTGATGCCTCGCGCCTCCGCCTCGGCTCGAAGCAGCGCCACCACCCCGGAGACGAGTTGCGAGACCGCGAGCACGCGTGTGTCGAGGCGACCGCGCGCAAGCAGGCTGCGCAGGCGCTGGATGACGTTCGCCGCGCGTGCATCGTCCGCGCGGATGTCGGTGACGATGGCGCGTAGCTCGTCGAGGTCGGGATCGGGGTCGCGAAGCAGCAGCGTGGCCGCCTCCGCGTTGCGGAGGATCGCGCCAAGCGGCTGGCTCAGCTCGTGGGCGAGCGTCGCGGCGAGCTGGCCGGTCGCGTTGACCCGCCCCGAGTGAGCGAGCGCGTCGCGCAGCTCCTGGGTCTCGAGGTCGGAGCGGCGCCGCGCCGTCACGTCGAACACGACTCCGCGCATCCGGTGTGGGGTACCGTCGCGAGTTCGCTCGATCCGCCCGCGGGCGGCGATCCAGCGCGGCGCCACGTCGTCGATTCGACCCACGCGGTATTCAGTCTGGTAGTCGCTGCCGGTGCGGATCGCGGATCGAACGGCTTCTTGGATCGCCTCGCGGTCGTTCGGATGAACCGCCTCGAGGAACCGGGGGAAGTCGATCGGCTCGTCCTCGCTGAGCCCGAACATCCGTCGCGCCTCCGGGCTCGCCGAGATCACGTCCCGGCGCATCTCCCAGGCCCACACCCCGAGATCGGCGGCGACCACGGCGAGGTCGAGCTCCGCCTCGGTGGCGTGCAACTTCGCGCTCACCCGGCCGGGGCGCAGGATGTGGCGGCTCAGCTCGTACGACGCCGCGCCGATCACCGGCAGGAAGCTGAAGCTCAGGAAGTAAGGAGGATGGATCCGTCCCGCGTGCGTCACCGCTCCGCTCACCATCATCAGCGCGACCCAGACGAGGAGCCCACCACCGATCGTGACGGCCCGTTGGCGATTCCGCGCATCACCGCGTCGCCAGAGCGCGATCGACGCGTCGAGCACGAAGGCGAGGGCAGCGATGCCGGTGGCCGGTCCGAGCACCACCCACGGGTTCGCCTCGGCCTCGACGCACGAGATCGTCGCACCGAGGACGTGGACGGCGTGGACGGCCGAGATCGAGCTGTAGTTGAAGCTCACGTCCGATGCGAAGTTGACGACGAGGATCGCGGCCCGAGAGGTGACGAACAGGGCTGCCAGCCAGAGCCGGCCGGTACCGAACGCTGCGCGGACGAAGACCACCAACGTGAGCAAGGTGAAGAACAACGGCACGTGTGTCCAGCGCTGCGCGAGCCCGAACGCTCGTGGGGTGCGGGCCTGCATCATGGCCAGCTCGCACCGCGAGGGCCGCGACCAGCGTCGCGAGCACCGCGAACCACCCGTTCTCGCGCGCCGTCTTCCGGTCCGCCGACGCGAGCGCGTGGACCACCGCGAGCGTGAGGCACGACGCGGCGACCATCGGCCACAGATAGAGGATGCTGAACATCGGTGTCTCGCGAGGGCTCGCGGACGCGAAAATCGCACGCCCCGGGCGATTCGGCCACATCGCGGACGCGGCTGGCCGACACGTGGGTCGCGAGGTCGGTCGTGGGCGAGCCGAGCACGGGGGCGGGTCGAGCCCTTTCCCCAAAGGGTAGGTGGTCCGCGTCCGCCTGGAGGAACTACCCTCGAAGACTCCGGTCGGGGCCAGCCGGGTGAGT
Source organism: Deltaproteobacteria bacterium (assembly GCA_016713535.1). GTDB lineage: Bacteria > JADJOY01 > JADJOY01 > JADJOY01 > JADJOY01 > JADJOY01. Next base: position 82,434 of record JADJOY010000040.1, on the reverse strand, counting down.
CGCGTGTCCTTTATCTGGTTGTCTCTATAGGAATATTCGGGCTACACCTCGAACACGCGTCGGGACCTGCGGCGCTCCCGAGGAACCATGCGCTGGGACACGCGTAGCCGGCTGCGCCGGTACCTCCGCGACGCACTGTGGGTGGAGCCGCTCATCGGACTGGTCCTGGGAGTGATCACCACGCAGGCGGTCGGAACGCTGGAGCGGTCTGGAGCGCTCGCGCGCTTCCAGGGCGACACCGCCGGGTTCGGCGCGGTGCTGTCGAGCCTCAACTCGGCGCTGCTGACCTCGGCGGTGTTCGTCTTCTCGATGCTGCTGCTGGTCGTGCAGCTCGCGAGCGCTCAGCTCACCCCGCGCATCATCGCGCGCGCCTTTCGTGAACCGGTGACCAAGGTCTCGCTCGGGATCTTCCTTTTCATGTACACGTATTCGCTCGGTGTGATCGGCCGCATGGGCACGCTCACGTCCGCGTGGTCTCTCAAGGCGGCGATCTACGGTAGCGTTCTCTGTCTCGCGGTCTTCCTCTTCCTCATCAACCGCCTCGGGCAGTCGCTGCGTCCGGTGGCGGTCGTCGCGGGTGTCGCCGAGGAAGGGCGGGAGGTCATCGCCTCCGTGTACCCGGTGCCGATCTCGGCGGAGCGCCCGCTCGCGGCCGCGCCACCACGCCCCGTATCGCACGCGTCGACTCACCTGGTGAGGTACGCCGGTCGCTCCGGGGTGCTGCTCGAGTTCGACGTGGACGGACTGGTGGCGCTCGCGGCGCGGCTCGATTGCGTGCTCGAGCTGGTTCCGCAGGTGGGCGACTTCGTCGCGACCGGGGATGATCTCTTCCGCGTGTACGGCGCCGTGACGACGGTTCCAGAAGCCGAGCTCCGGCGCGCCGTCGCGCTGGGCCCCGAGCGCACGATGGAGCAGGACCCGGCGTTCGCGTTTCGCATCATCGTCGACATCGCCTCGAAGGCGCTGTCGCCTGCGATCAACGACCCGACGACCGCCGTCCTGGCCCTCGATCAGCTCCATCATCTGCTGCGAGAGGTCGGTTTGCGCCACCTCGACAGCGGCGAGCTGCGCGACCGGGAGGGCCGGGTTCGGGTGCGTTACCACACGCCCGACTGGGAAGACTTCGTGATGCTCGCGGTGACCGAGATCCGTCAGTTCGGGCGCGACAGCATCCAGGTCGCGCGCCGCCTGCGCGCGATGCTCGAGGGCCTCATCCCGGCGCTTCCGCCGGAGAGGGGCGCGCTCCTCGCCCCCGAGCTCGATCTCCTGAAGCGAACCGCCGAGCGCGCGTTCACGGAGCCCGAGGACCGCTCGCGGGCTGGCGCCGGCGACTTTCAGGGGCTCGGGAGCCACCGGTGAACCGAGCGCACGCGGAAGGATCGTCGCAAGTAGGGTTTGGACCGCTGGTCGCGTGGTCGGGGGGGCCGGTCGCGCGCATACGAGAGGAGAATTGGCGATGACGAGCAGACGTGCAGCGGCAGTGTCGGTGGCGGTGCTGGCGGCCGGGCTGTGGGCGAGTGGAACGAGCGCGCAGTCGAGCCTCTACATCTACCCGAAGGGGGGCCAGAGCAAAGAGCTGATGTCGAAGGACAAAGGCGAGTGCAACCAGTGGGCGATCGAGCAGACGGGCTTCGACCCGGCCCGGCCCGACGCGCCGATTGCGCCGCCGCCGCAGCAGACCGGACCGGACGGCTCTGCCGTCCGAGGCGCCGCGAAAGGTGCCGCCCTCGGTGCGATCGGAGGCGCCATCGCGGGAGACGCCGGCAAAGGCGCGGCGGTCGGCGCCGGTGTAGGCGGAGCGGCTGGTGTGCTCGGCAAGCGTGGCCAGGAGCGCCAGAACCAACAGCAGTATCAGCAGGCCCAGGCGAACCAGCAGGCGCAGCGGCAAGCCCACCAGGGGGAGTGGAGCCGCGCCTACACGGTCTGCCTCGAGGGCCGCAACTACACCGTGAAGTGAAGGTCGACGACCATCCGGGCTCCGCCCGGGGAATCCGCAATCGAGGGAGGGGATCGAGATGCTGAAACGGAACATCGCAGGGCTGGTGTTGCTTGCGGTCGCGTCGGGTTGTGCGAGCTCGACGCTCTACGAGGGGATCCAGATCAGCGCCGTGTCGGATCCCAAGGTGAACGTGAAGGGCTTGCGCACCTACGAGTGGGCGATCGGCGCTTCGATCATGCGCGACACCACCGCCGCGTGGCAGGCGCCGGATTTCGACGTCAACGACGAGTTCGGGTTCCTGATCGAGAAGGAGCTGCGCGACAGGGGCATGCGGCCGGTGAACAAGAACCCGGACGTGTACGTCGGCTTCCTCATCGTCGCGAACGTCGAGCAGGCTAAGCTGGTGCGCGACAAGGCCGGCGACCTGAACCTCGAGAACGACTCGGCCGGGGCGCTCATCATCGAGCTGATGGACCCCGTCGCTCAAGCCGGTGTGGCGCGGCGCGGTCGTGGCGCCAGTGCGCGACGACATCACGGACGAGCAGCGCCGCCAGCGATTTGCTCATGCGGTCCACCAGGTGCTCGAGAAGCTGCCGCGATGACCAGGCGTTCGATGCGCCGCGAGGGCGGACGCCCTTCGCCGACCGGTTCGTCCGGTGCCGCGCTCGCCGCGCTCACACTGGCGTTCGCAGTGGGCTGCGGTGGCCTGGTCGGGGGGGCCGCCCAGTTTGTCGTCGGACCCCTGCCTGGCGTGCCGGCAGAACTGCAGCCTGACCGGCCGGATGTGCGGCTCGTCGTCGGCCAGCGAGATGGCCTGCCGCACCAAGCTGGCCGACTGTGAATACAAGTGCCGCAAGCGATACTGCCCGCGAGAGAAGGGCGCCGCCGACGAAGAGGATGTCGACGGGGCTCCCGAGAGTGCGCCGGCGCAGAGCCAGCCGTAGCGATGGATCCGAAACCCCGGCCGGCCGTCGGACGAGGGTGTGCCAGGGGGCCTTCGCCGTCGGGTTGGCCGTCGGTGGGCCGCGAGCATCGCCGTGATGGTATCGCGGTCGAGGAAGGCAGCGCGGTTGCGGTTCGAGCGGCATGCAGCGAAGTGGGACGAGTCGCGCGCCCCAGGAACACGGGGCGCGCCAGCGTAGGTCCAGCAAGGAGGCGGTGAATGGCACGACCTTGGATGGGAGCAGTCGTGTGGGCGGGGCTCGCGCTCGGCGCTTGCGGCGGCACGCTCGGATGCAAGCTGTTCGAGAAAAAGGCGCCGCCGCCGCCACCGCCGCCCGAGGTGAAGGTCGCCGCCGTGCTGCAGCGCGACCTCCCGGTCTACGTCGAGGCGATCGGCCAGACCCGAGGCTCGACCGAGGTCGAGGTCCGCTCGAGGGTCGAGGGCATCGTCGAGTCGGTCGATTTCCGGGAGGGCAACCCGGTCAAGAAAGGCGATCTGCTCTACACGATCGATCCCAGGCCGTACGAGGCGGCGCTCGCCCAGAGCAAGGGCAAGCTGGCCGAAGCTCAGGCGCAGCAGGCACGCGCCCGTCAGGACGTGGTGCGCTACGAGCCGCTGGTGGCGAAGAACGCGATCTCGCGGATGGAGTACGAGACCGCGGTCGCCGTGGAGCGTGCCGCCGTCGCCGCGACCGCCGCCGCGGCGGCGGCCGTGGAGAGCGCGCAGATCGACCTCGGCTACACGAGGGTCACGGCACCCGAGGATGGCCTCGCGGGCAGAACCGAGGTCTACCGTGGCAGCCTGGTGGGAAAGGGCGGCTCGACGCTCCTGACGCACCTGTCGCAGGTGGATCCGATCCATGTCCGCTTCACGATCCCGGAGAAGGACTATCTGTTCTACGCGCGTCGCCGGGAGGCTCGTGGCGCCACCGCCGAGACGCCGTCGGTGCCGTTCGAGCTGGTGCTCGCCGACGGTAGCGTGCACCCCGCGAAGGGGACGATGGTGTTCACCGACCGCAACGTCGACCCGACCACCGGCACCATCCTCATGGAGGCGGCGTTTCCGAATCCGGCGCGCATCGTGCGGCCGGGTCAATACGCGCGGGTTCGCGCCGCCGTCGATTTCAAGAACGGGGCGATCCTGGTGCCGCAGCGCGCGGTCCTCGAGACCCAGGGCACCTACAGCGTCGCGGTCGTCAAGGCGGACTCCACGATCGACCTGCGGATGGTCACGCCGTCCACGAGGCTGGGCTCGTTGTGGGTGATCGATTCGGGCCTCACGGCCGGTGACAAGATCGTCGTGGAGGGCCTACAGAAGGTCCGCCCCGGCATCAAGGTGAATCCCCAGGCGGTCACGATCGACGAAGGCAACTCGTCGGGTGCTTCGCCCGCGGCGGCGCCTGCGGTCGCCGGGAAGTGACCCATGGCGAACTTCTTCATCCGCCGGCCCATCGTCGCGATCGTCATCTCGATCCTCATCGTCCTGATGGGGCTCTTCACCCTCAAGGGGTTGAGCATCGAGCAGTACCCATTCCTGGCGCCGCCCACGGTGCGCGTGACCGCGACCTATCCGGGCGCCTCGGCGGTCGCCGTGGAGCAGTCGGTCGCCACGCCCGTCGAGCAGGAGATCAACGGCGTCGACAACATGATCTACATGAAGTCGTCGAACACCAGCGACGGCCGCATGCAGCTCGACGTCAACTTCGCGGTGGGCGTGAACCAGGACATGGCGAACGTCCTGACCCAGAACCGCGTGTCGCTGGCGCAGGCGCGGTTGCCGCAGGAGGTGATCCAGCAGGGCGTCACCGTCAAGAAGATGAGCCCCAGCATCCTCAACATCATCGCGGTCTACTCGCCGGACGGCGCGTACGACGCGAACTTCTTGATCAACTACTGCGGCATCAACCTTCGGGCCCAGCTGCTGCGCATCCCCGGCATCGCGCAGGTCGATCTTTTCGGTGGCGCCGACTACGGGATGCGGATCTGGCTCCGTCCCGACAAGCTCGCGAAGCTCGGGCTCACGCCGTCCGACGTCATCTCCGCCATCAAGGAGCAGAACCTCCAGGCGCCGGCGGGGCGTATCGGCACCGCGCCGTCGCCCAAGGATCAGGAGTTCACCTACACGGTGAACGCCCCCGGACGCCTCGTCACCATCGAGGAGTTCGAGAACATCATCATCCGCGAGACCGAGACCGGTGCCACGATCCGGGTGAAGGACGTGGGCCGCGCCGAGCTCGGCTCGCAGAGCTACGACTCGTTCGGCCGGTTGAACGGAAAGCCGGCCGGCCAGATGGCCGTCTACCTGTTGCCGGGCGCCAATCAGCTCCAGGCGTCGGAGCAGATCTACGAGACCATGCGGAAGGCGAAGGAACTGTTTCCGTCCGGCATGGACTACAAGATCGTCTACGACACCACGCCGGCCGTGGAAGCGTCGATCGAATCGATCGTGCACACGTTCATCGAGGCGGTGATCCTCGTCACCATCGTGGTGCTGATCTTCCTGCAGAACTTTCGCGCCACCCTGATCCCGCTGCTCACCGTGCCGGTGTCACTGATCGGCACGTTCATCTTCTTCCCGCTGCTCGGCTTCTCGATCAACACGCTTTCGATGTTCGGGCTGGTGCTCGCGATCGGCATCGTCGTCGACGACGCGATCGTCGTGGTGGAAGCGGTGATGCACCACATCGAGCACGGCATGGCGCCCAAGGAGGCGACCATCCAGGCCATGAAGGAGGTCTCGGGCGCGGTGATCGGCATCGCCATGATCCTGTGCGCGGTGTTCGTGCCGGTGGCGTTCCTGGGAGGGTTGACCGGTCGCATGTACCAGCAGTTCGCGCTCACCATCGCGATCTCGGTGGTTCTTTCCGCGTTCAGCGCGCTGTCGCTCTCGCCCGCGCTCGCGGCGATGCTCCTCAAGCCCGCTTCCCATGAGGCGAAGAAGGGCCCGATCGCCAAGTTCTTCGCGCTCTTCAACAAGGGATTCGACGCCACCACCCGCGGCTACGTGAAGGTGGCGCGGCTCCTGGTGCGGCGCTCGATCCTCACGATCGGGATCGTGGCCGCGGTCGCGGCCGGGGCCGGCCTGTTCGGCAAGGCGCTGCCCGCCGGGTTCATTCCGGACGAGGACCAGGGGCTCTTCGGCGTCAACGTCACACTGCCGCCCGCCGCGTCGCTGGAGCGCTCCAGCGCGGTGCTGGCGCAGGTCGAGGACATCCTGAGCAAGACCGACGGCGTCGATTCGTTCTCGACCATCGGCGGGTTCGGAGTGGTGACCAGCACCTACCAGCCCAACTTCGGCACCATCTTCGTGCGCTTGCACCCGTGGGACGAACGTAAGGGAGAGGCGCTCCACGCGCGGGGGATCATGGCGGGGCTCGTGCCCAAGCTCGGCAGGATCTCCGAGGCGGTGATCTTCCCGTTCAACATCCCCACCATCTCTGGCTTCGGCGCCTCGGCGGGCTTCAACTTCCTGATCCAGGACCGCAGCGGCTCGATGTCGGTCGAGGAGCTGGGGCGCCAGTCGCGGGTGTTCCTGGAGGCGGCGAAGAAGCGCCCCGGAGATCGGCAATCTGTTCACGTCGTTCGATCCCCAGTACCTGCAGGTCGGACTCGAGCTGGACCGCGAAAAGGCGCGCGCAAGCTCGGCGTTCCGATCAACGACGTGTTCCAGGCGCTCTCCGCGAGCATGGGTGGCGCCTACGTCAACGACTTCAACCGCTTCGGCCGCCTGTTCCGCGTCTACGTCCAGTCGGAGGCGGAGTTCCGGCGCAAGCCGGACGATATCGGTGAGATCTACGTGCGCAGCAAGACCACCAACGAGATGGTTCCGCTCGCCACGGTGATGTCGATCCGTCAGCAGCCGGGCACCGAGGTCACGAACCGCTTCAACATGCTGCGTTCGGTCGAGTTCAATGGCGTCCCCGGGCGCGGCTTCAGCTCGGGTCAGGCGATGCAGGCGCTGGAAGAGACCTTCAAGGAGTCGATGCCACCCGAGATGGGTTTCGCCTACTCGCAGATGTCGTATCAGGAGAAGGTGGCGCCACCGGCGGGCCCGACGTTTGCTCTGGCGATCATCTTCGTGTTCTTGCTGCTCGCGGCTCTCTACGAGAGCTGGAGCCTGCCATGGGCGGTGCTGCTCGGCTCGCCGCTGGTCGCGCTGGGCGCCTTCTTCGGCGTGTGGCTGGCCGGCTATGACAACAACGTCTACGTGCAGATCGGCAACATCATGCTGATCGGCTTGGCGGCGAAGAACGCGATCCTCATCGTCGAGTTCGCCAAGGCGAAACACGAGGAGGGCATGTCGGTGGAGGAGGCGGCCCTCGAGTCGGCGCGGCTCAGGTTCCGGCCGATTCTCATGACCGCATTCGCGTTCATCATGGGCGTGATCCCGTTGATGCGCGCCTCGGGCGCGGGCGCCGGGTCGCAGAACGTCATGGGAACGGCGGTGTTCTGGGGGATGCTCGTCGCCACGGCGCTGGGCGTGTTCCTGATCCCCGGCAACTACGCGTTCATCACCGGGCTGGGAGCGAAGAAGCGCGCGGTGTCCACCAGCCCGACCGAGCCGCCGAAAGCGTCCGCGCATGCAGGAGGTCACTGAGATGAACCTCCGACGACCCACGAGACTCATCGTCGCGCTGGCGTTGCTCGTCGCGAGCGGGTGCGCGGTCGGTCCCGACTATTCCCGGCCGCAGATCGAGCTCCCGCCCCAATGGCGGGAGCTCGACGTTCACGAGGCACAGGCGTTCGCCAACGCGCCGTGGTGGGAGCTGTTCCAGGACCCGACGCTACAGGACCTGCTGCGCACCGCGCTGGCGCAGAACAAGGATCTCGCCACCGCGGTCGCTCGGATCGAGCAGCAGCGCGCCGTCTACGCCTTCCAGCGCGCCGACCTGATCCCCAAGATCGAGGCCTACGGTGCGGCCGATCGCAGCCGGGCCAGCAAGGAAGGGCGCGTCCCGATTCCGCAGAGCGTGGATCCGGAAGGCGCCACGTTCCAGGTGGGTGGAAGCCTGTCGTGGGAGGTCGATCTCTTCGGGCGAATCCGGCGCGCGACCGAGGCCGAGCAGGCGACGTTGCTTGCCACCGAGGAAGCACGGCGGGCGGTGGTGATCGAGCTGGTGTCGGCGGTCGCCACGGCCTACATGGACCTGCGGGACTTCGATGCTCGCTTCGACATCGCGCGCCGCACCCTGGAGGCGCGGCGCGACTACGTCGAGCTGGTGAAGGCGCGGTTCGAGGGGGGCGTGACCTCCGAGCTCGACTGGCGTCAGGCCGAGGCCGAGTTCCATCGCGTCGAGACCATCGTCTACGACTTCGAGCGACTGGTCGCTCTCACCGAGCACTCCCTCGACGTCCTGCTCGGTCGCAACCCCGTGTCCGTGCCGCGCGGCCGCACGCTGGTCGAGCAGCCGGTGCCGCCGGCGATCCCGGCCGGCTTGCCGTCGGATCTCCTCGAGCGCCGTCCGGACGTCCGTCAGGCCGAGCACACGCTGGTGGCGGCCAACGCGCGAATCGGTGAGGCCAAGGCGCTGCTCTTCCCGCAGATCAGCCTGACGGGCTTCTTCGGCTGGGAGAGCACGGACCTCGGCAACCTGTTCGTGGGGCCGGCGAAGGCGTGGTCGATCAGCGGCGCGCTGCTGCAGCCGGTCTTCAACGCGGGGAAGAACCTGGCGCGAGTCGAGGCCACCGAGTGGCAGCAGCGGCAGGCGCTCTACGCCTACGAGCTCTCGATCCTCCAGGCGTTCCGGGAGGTCGAGGACGCGCTGGTCGGCTTCCGCACCACCGGCGCGCAGCGGAGGGCACAGGCGAGCCGCGTCGCGGCGGAGCGCAAGGTGCCTCGAACTGGCTGAGATCCGCTATCGCGGAGGGGTGTCGGCGTACCTGGAGGTGCTCGACGCGCAGCGGTCGCTGTTCGGCTCCGAGCTCGACGAGAGCCAGACCGTCCCACGACAACGTCGTGGCGATGATCCAGCTCTACAAGGCGCTCGGAGGAGGGTGGACGCCACCGCCCGCTGACGGCGGCGCGGACGCGAAAGGTGGCTGAGGCGCGCGGCCGCGAGCGCGATCCGGAGGCCGTGCCCTCCACGGCCTCCGGCGCCGACCCGGTCATGCGGCGCGCCGCTGCTTCGCCTCGAACTCCTTCTGGGTCTCTTCGCTCATGAAGTAGTGGGTCTTGCCGTTCACCACGGCCGTGCCGGCGGCCGCGTATTTCGGAAACCGAACCCCGGCGATCGGATCCTCGACCATGAAGTTCCGCAGATAGCGCTCGTTCTCGTGCAGGGAGACGTAGGTCTTCACGAAAGCCACGATGCAGTCGTCCGTCCACTTCGCCACCACCACCGGATCGATCGCGTCGAGCGGGATCTCGACCCGGGTGTGCGGCGTGAACTCCATCAGGATCGGCAGGATCTCGAGGTCCGAGCTCAGCACCAGCTTACGGACCTCGGCGTCCGTGGACGCCGACAGCTTGAGCTCGATCTTGGCGAGCTCCGACTGGAACTTGAACGTCGCGGTGCGCAACGCCGGCGTCACCACCGGGTTGATCGTGACGCGCTTGCCGAACTTCGCCGCGAGCGCATCGAGGCGTGGACGCCACACGGCCTGGAGCTGTTCGCACGCCTTGGCGAACATCTCGAGTCGCTCCTGCCGGCCGTGGTATTCGGCGGCTTTCTCCTCCTTGAACTTCGCGATGCGGCCTTCCGCGGCCTCGAACTCGGCATCGATCCGATCGAGCAATTCGTTCAGGTTCGACATGGGACACCTCCATGGCGACGGCGAGCCGTCGCGAGCGGGTACGCCTGCGTGCCGCCACGGTGACGTAGGATGTCTCGCCGCGCACGTGGCGCGTGGGCGACGAGCGGGGACGGGTCGCTACGCCCGGGTGACGGGCGAGCGGTCGCAGCGACTGTGGTGGTCTCGGTCCAGGATTCCATTCGACGCTGCCCGAAGCCCGAAAGTCCCTGCGGGCTTCCGCGTTTGGACGCGCGCGACATCGCGCTCGGAAGAGGACGGGACGCGGCGCGGTGGCGCTGCCCAAGACGCTCCCTCAAGAGGGAGCAAACGCGCTGCCAGGGAGCGACCGGGTGGGCCTGCTCGCGGCTCAGTCGGACAGGTCGGACGCGGCGTCGCGGCGGGATTCGATCTCCAGCGTCACCAGCCGGGCGATCAGGATCGTCGGATAGAGCTGGCCGATGAGCGCTTCCAGCATGGCGAGCGAGCGTGCCGGCTGGCTCACGGGCGTGATGTCGCCGTAGCCGGTGGTGGTGAGCGTGATCATGGCGAAGTAGAAGAGCTCTTCCTGACGTCCGTCCGGCGCGGTGCGTTCGTGGCCGATGTCGAACGAACCGGGCACCGTTCGTTCCACGATCTGGTAGGCGCTGGCGAAGACGCCGGCGAGCAGCAGGTAGGCGGCGATCGCCCCTCGGATGCGGTGGCCGGTGATGCGGCCGCGCCGGTTGACGTGGATCAGCAGCGCGCTGGTGATCGCGACGAGCGTGAGCAGGTCGATCAGATCGGCGAACAGCTCGAGCGTCGGGTAGCCACCGCTCGAGCGGACCGCGACCTTGACCACCGGATTCCCAACACGGTGTGGGCGCCACGCAGCCGGCTACGGCCGGACCGGCGCGGCAGGCGATTCGCGATCGACATCGACGGCCATGCTTGCGATAAGGGACGGCGCCGTCTTCGGACGGCGCCGCTCGCACGGCCTCGAAAACCCAGGAAGAAGGAATCCATGATGGAACGACGACGAGCAGCCCGGTTGGTGGTGGCGGTCCTCGCGCTCGCGCTCGGCGCGCGCGCCGCAAGCGCGGCGGATGGCGACGCGGCGACATCCCCCTCGGATCCGGTCCGCAAGATCCCGCAGACCGCCGAGGACTTCTTCTGGGCGGTCGACGCGCTCAAGAAGGGCACGTCCTACGAGGAACTCCGAGCTCTCCTCGGCGATCCGGAGAGCGTGAAGGCGACCAGCCCTCAGCCGGGTGAGACCACTCAGACCTGGACCTACAAGGTCACACCGATGGCGTCGCCGAAGCCCGGCGCCGTGGCCAGTGAGGCGCCGGCCAAGCGCGCCGTCGAGGTGATCCTGTACCAGCCGCTCGGCGGCAAGCTCGGCTACGTCCGCTCGGAGGTCTTTCTGCCGGCGCTCGATCAGGACGCCACCCAGGCGCTCTGGGACGCAGCCAAGAAGTGGAAGGAGCTGCCCACGCTCCGCGGGCTGGTGGCGATCGCCAAGATGTTGCCGCGCGGCACGCCGGCCGAGGACATCCAGAAGCTCCTCGGCAAGCCGGTCGACGCGTTCGTGTCGGACGTGAACGTCGCGGGTAGCGAGCGGCGCATGACCTACCTGCGCCAGCCGAATCTGAAGGTCGAGTTCAACCTCGGGCGGGCCACCGGCGGAACTCCCGGTGCCCGCTACATCTATGTCGGCGCGACGCTCTACGACGAGGGGCGGTGAACCGGCGGTCCGCGACCGGGCGTGTCGAGTCGACATGCCCGAGCAGGGGAGGCGTAGCGACGATGGCCGTGAACACGAGGTACTCGTGCGCGAAGTCCCCGGGACGAGAGTGTCCGCGGGCGCTCTCGCGCTTCCTGTGGGTGCTGTTGCTCGCCATGTCGATGCCCGTCGCGGTGGGGCGCGCCGAAGGCGGCTCGTTCGAGCCGGGGCTCTTCGACCCCGCGGTCGCTGACGACTGGAGCACCCGGTTCTCGGCGGGGATCTACCTGGCGGTCGAGCCCGCCGACGAGACCGGCGCGATCCCGCCGGCGCTGCCGGGGTTGAACCTCAACCTCCGAACCGCGCTCCCGGTGGGCTTCCGGCTCATGGCCGCGCTCGAGGGGAACCTCGTCAACAACGCCGTCCTCCGTGGGCCTCGGCTGGAGCCTCGATCTCGACGACCACTGGTCGGTCATGGTCTCGGACCGGGTTCCGCTGGCCTTCGGCTACGCGAACGGTTTCGGGCTCAGCACCAACACCTGGATCCTCGGCAACCAGCCCGGTCTGCGGATCGGCTACGCCTGGAACGACGTCCGCATCAGCCTCGATCTCTCGGTGACCCTCGACCTGCAGCGCGAGGCCTACGTGGGCAACGAAACCATCACCGATGCGCATCCGCCCACCCTGGGCGGGGCGCAGGGCGTGCTCATGATCGAGAACCTGTCGAAGGACGGCGGCCATCTCTACTACGGGATGGCGCTGCAATATCAGCAGGCGGGATCCAAGGTGTTCTGGGTCTTTTCCGACGTGGACAATGCGGTGCTCTATCCGCGCTTCGAGGTCGGCTATGTGTTCTGAGCGCTGGCGCTTCGCGACTTCGATGGTGCTGGCGGTGTTTCTCTCCGGGTGTGGCGACTTCGGGGATTCGAGCACCCGCTTTCCCCGACGGGGGCCTCCTTGCCCAGGCTCGGCCGGTCGATCCCGAGGCGCTGGTGCAGGTCGCCGGTCTCGCCTCGGTCACCGGCTTCGCCAACCCGTTCGGGAGCCCCATGGTGGTCCACGCGACCACCAAGCAGGTGTCGCTGTTCGGGAGCGAGCAAGCCTGGTACGCGATCCTGGACGCGGGCTGCCTCGACGGCGGTACGCGGCTCGTCCTGGAAGGCGTGTGGCGCCACGGAAACCAGGACGACTCGGGCCTCGCGCGCCTCGACGTGCTGCCGGTGACGCTCGCCACCGCGCTGTGCGCGGGGCGCACCGACGTCGACGTGGCCCGGTTCCCCGGCGCTCGCCTCGAAGGCGGGATGGGGAAGGGCACGAGCTTCGCCAGCGCCACCGAGCTCGAGTTCGTGGCGCCGCTCGTGCCGATGGACGATTTCCTGGTCGGGGCGCACCACGGGGTGTGCGACGACACCGCCAACTGCGGCATCCCGTCGAACAGCGTCGAGGCGGTGCTGGCCGCCGAGGCCTACGGCTTCCAGGGAGTCGAGGTCGACGCCCGCCTGACCAAGGACGGCGTGCCCATCGCCTACCACGACGCGAGCTTCACCGCGAAGGTCACCAAGGGTACCTACTGCGTGGGAAGCCTCGCGGACTACCCGCTCTCGGTGATCCAGGCCAACTGCCAGCTCCATGACGGTGCACGCATCGCCACCATCGAGGACACGCTCAAGGCCGGCTACGACGAGACCAGGCTGCGGGGCCTGTGGCTCGACGCCAAGGTCCCCGAAGCAATCGCCCCCCTCAACGAGCTGGCGCGTCGTTACAACGAGCGCGCCAGGACCGACGGGCGCCGCTTCAAGGCGCTGGTGGGGCTGCCGACTCCGGAGACGTTCGACGAATACATGAAGATCGATCCCGCTTCGCGCGCCGGCTGCATCACCGAGGAGGAGCTCGAGGACGCCGAGGCGGCGGGTTGCGAGGTGTGGGCGGTCCAGCTTGCCCGAGGCTTCGCACCGAACCGGCTCGCCGAGGCGAAGTCGAAGGGGATCAAGAGCCTCTACTGGACCGTGAATCGTCGTGAGCTCGTGGACGAGTCTCTCGCCGATCCAAGTCTCGGTGGGCTGCTCACCGACCGGGGGCCGCTCGTCTTCAACCGCTATCAACTCCTCCATGGGGGTGTGCCATGAAACCGCGTCGTGGCTCGGCCCTCACCGCCGCCTGGCTCGTCGTCGCTACGGTCGTCGCTGGTCCGGCTCTCGCCGAGGAGCCGGATGCGGCGGCTGCAGCCCAACCGGCGGAGAGCGCTCCCGCGAGCTCCGGTTGGGGGCTCTTCCGGTACGAGATGCCATACGACGTGTTGTCGCTCGAGCTCGCCGGCGGGGTGACGTTCTCGGCCACCCAGGACGCACCACAGCTGATCTCGTCGAGCGGGTCCGAGAACGGCCCGTTCGGGGCCGTGAGCCCGTGTACCGGCCGGATTACTTCCTCTCGCCGTTCGTCGATTTCGCCTACTACTCGCTCACCGACACCACCGACCGGGTGGGCACCGCCGCTGGTGAAGTGACGGCCGAGAACAGCCTGTCGATGTGGGCGCTGAGCCCGGGCCTCGTGATCGACTTCTGGCGTCTTCGGGCGCGGCTCGGGGTCTCGTTCGAGAACCTGATGGCCGATGCCGAGGTCGAGGGCGTGAACGCGAGCTCGAGCCGGCTCAGTCTCGGCTACCTGTTCGGGCTCGGCGGCACCGTTTACCGTTGGGACGACTTCGCGCTGGGACTCGAGTCGCGAGTGGTCCTGAACCCCATCTCCGATGTGGTCGTGGTCACGATCGGGGCGACGGGGAGCTGGGACTTCGTGTCGTTCTGAGGTCGGAGCCGCGCCGCGTCGGTCACGGCGAGGGAGCGGCGCCGGATTCCGTCGATCCCGATGGGCTCGCACGTAGCGGCGGCGGCTCCGGCTTCATGCCGGTCAAGGTGTAGGTCAGGTCGACGGGGTCGAGGATCCAGCCGGCCGCTTTCTTCCAGGTGAAACCGTCGGTGTCGTCGTGAAGGGGCCCGGTGCGCAGGCGATAGAAGCCCTCGCCGAGGAGCGATCCGATCGGCGAGGTGGTGAGCAGGTCCTGGGCGGAGGGCTGTTCGGACCAGCTCTCGACCAGGTACTCCCAGCTGAAAGAGAGCCCGGTGCTGTATGCGAACGACGCGAGTGGCTCGGCGCCGAGGTCGCGGGCGAGCAGGTAGAAGATCGCGCCCATCCACGGGTGGACGAGGTAGTTCACGGGCCAGTCGTCCTTGTCCCACTCGGGCGGCGAGGTCCACGCGTCCTTGAAGTTGGTCCACTTGTCGTCGCCGCTGTCCCAGTTGGTGGCCTCCTGTGGCAGGAGGGTCATGAGCGTCATGATCGCCACGCCGGAGAGGATCGTGACGGCCGACATGATGCCCAGGTGCTTGCGGGCCTCGGCCTGCTGCTGAACGTAGCGGTCGGCGAACAGGTCGACCTGCTCGGTAGGGGCCGCGGGCGCGAGGGAACGCTCGGGCAATGGGATCGGCTCGAGCGTGTTCGCGACCCCGAGGGAGGGGCCGCTCCGGAGTTTCCGAACCAGGCGCGGCGGCTCTTCGCCACCGCGCCGCACCAGCTGCGGTGGAGGAGGCCGTGGCGGTGGTGGCTCGGGGCAGGGCTGCAGGCGTGCGCATCCGCTGCCTGCCATGGCCAAGATGAGGACTGCTGCCACGACACGCTGCGCCGGATGGCGAACGGCGCACGCGCGGTGGCGGGTGGTCCTCCCGATCATGTGCCGTGGATCGGAGGACCGGGCCGCTCAGGGAGCCTTGACGTGCACCGCGTCGAGCCCGGCCCGGAGGCGCCGCGCCCAGCTACTCACCGCGCGGTCGAAGTCAGCGCGGTTGGTCGTGGAGGTGGTCATCTGGAGGCGGCCGGTCTCGATCCCGGTCTTACGGTCGACCACGCGGCCGAGGAGCTCGCCCGACACGCTGTCGCGAAGCTCCAGCACCAAGGTCATCTCGCCCGACTCGACCGTGTAGGTGCGCGACGGACCGAAGCTGTCGCGCGCGGGGGCGGCGATGTAGACGTTCGCGAGCGCCGCCGTGACGCGCAGGGTATCGTCGTCCGGTCGGTCGGTGGTCGTGTAGCCACCCCTGGCAAGCTCGTCGGCGAACGTCTTGCGGAAGGCCGAGGCCATGTTCTCGCGGAGCTGTTGGACGTCGGAGATGGACAGGTTGCGGCTCGCGCCGCGCTCACCTTGGTTGGGGTTCCAGGTGTCCTTGAACGCCACCTGGACGGGTTCGATCAGGACGGTCCGGTATCGGGCGAAGTCGGCGCCCGGCTTCAGGTAGACGGCGTCGATTCCCTTGGCGGGCCTGAGCTCAAGGCCGTCCCAACTCGGCGGCGGCTGGCTGGTTGCGCAGCCCGCCACGGCGAGTCCGCCGAGCAGAGCGATCATACGACGAAACCGGCACACCCTTACGGGACCAGACATCGCAGTCTCCTCCGAGCCGTGACCGACGCGGCGATCTTAGGGCGAGGCATGCGCCTACGCGTGCAGCTGAGCCACGCCTCGCGTCGGCACATGGATTGTGATCATTGTGCGCGGATCTCGCGCAAAGCCAATCACTCCTACCCCAAAGGGAGAGAGGAAGGAACACCATGAGAACCGGTTCGAACCAGGTCCATCGGCTCGCCGCGATGGGGCTGGTGGCGGCACTCGCCACGGGCTGCGGCGGCGACGATGACGGGCCCGAGGTCAAGACGAACGTCCAGACGCTGGCTGGCACCGACTTCTGCCGATACGAGACGTTCGACTTCTACGACTGGAACGAGATCCCCGGGAGCCTGCCGACGGAGCCTGGGCTCGTCGGCCAGGCCGAGATCATCAGCCAGAACGAGATCACCTCCGAGCTGAACGCCCTCGGGCTGCGCCAGGAGGACACGCTCCCGGACCTCCAGATCAACCGCATGTACTTCGTGGGCGAATCGACCGAGCTCATCGATCAGTGCATCGGCATCGGTAGCGGCGGTGGCTACGGCTTCTGGTTCGGGTACTCGTGCGGCTGGCTGGTTCCGGTCGACTACACGATCGGAACGATGGTCGTGGACCTCGTCGACCGAGCGGACGACGAGCTGGTATTCCGCGGCGTCGCGGAGCGCACGGTGGAGCAGGGCAACGAGGGCCAGAAGCTCGAGGCGGTGATCGACCAGGCGATGAAGGAGATCTTCAACGTCTACGAACAGCAGGTCGCGAGCTGTCCGGCGCGTTGAGGTCTTCGGACCGGGAGCGGTCGTGAGGCCGCTCCCGGCCCGCCACTCCGCCGAGGAAAGGCGACGTCGCCCCGAATCTAGCCGCCCATCCCCGGCACGCCGTCCCGGATGCGCGTCGAGAAGTCGGGCACCTGACCGGCCGCGCGCGCCTTGTCGTTGATCCACACGCGCGTCTTGAGCTCGGCGAGAGGCAGGCTGGTGTCGATCGCGCCGCGTGCGTAGAGCAGCTCGTCGAGGTGGCCGTTCGCGAGAAGCTGCCAGCTCCACGGGTTGGCTGGACCGCTGTTCTGGACGTGGGTGCGGATGTTGGTGGTGCAGTTGCCCGTGAGGGCGTTGTACCAGCCGGGTCTGCGTGCGAGCTCGGTCGCGGTGTTCAGATAGTCGAGGAACAGGGCACGCGCCCGCTCCGGGGTGGCGTGGATCCGGAACAGATACACGTCCTCGCCTTGCCGGTAGTTGGTGCGTAGCCGGAGCAGGTCGCGCTCGTCGGCGAACACGTAGGCGAGCTCGTACCGACGGAAGAAGCCCCGCGTGGCGCTGTAGGATTCGGTGCGCTCGCGTCGCGTTTCGATCGAGACCGCGAGGTACTGACCGTCGGTGAAGCCGAAGCTCACGATGGTGTGGGCAATGTGGGGGGATCCCCAGTACGTGAGCGAGAGGTCGACGGTCGCAAGCCTGGAGAGGTCGTAGGTGCGGTCCTCCCAGCGTTCCGTGTAGTCGGCCTCGGTGACGTAGTCGAAGTTCCGGACCTCGTGGAGCGTGACCCGGTCGCCGTCGAAGGTGGCCCACGGCGCCCGCGCCACGTCCGGAGCCCAGTCGCGCTCGTTGCTCGCCGTGAGCGAGAAGAAGGCCGCCAGCACGCCCGTCACGAGGATGGTGAGCACCGCGTAGGCGCGTCGCCACGGGCGGACCACCACGCCGGCGCCCAGCGCAACCACGGCGAAGGCGGCCGCGCCGCCGGTGGCGAAGCGCTCGGGAAGGATGGGGGACAGCGCGAGCGCGAGCACCGCCCACGTCAGGAAGCCGACGAGCGTCACCCACGCGACCGCCGTGGCGACACGATGGCCTCTGCGAACCGCTGACCGCATCACTCGGGGAACCCGCGGAAGATCTCCTCGATCGCGTAGTGCAGTCGCTCGTCGATCTCGTCGAGCGATCGGCCGGCGTTCACGCCGCCCACTGCCGCGCCTCGCCACAGCACGCGCCCGCTCGCCGGATCGTCGATGTCGAGGATCAGCGTGCCGATGCCGATCGGCTTGGCCGTCTTGAGCTCGCCGAGGCGTTTGGCGGCGCTGTCGACCTGGGCCTGGTCGGCCAAGATCTCGTACGAGATCGTCACCCACGGCGCCTCGCTCGCTAGCGCGTAGTCGCGGTCGGCGAGCTCCGCTTCCACCAAGGGACGGAGCGCCGCCTCCAGGTCGAACCCGGGCGGTGCCCACACCCGGGTCGGGTCCTGGATCGGCCCGGTTGATTTGCTGAACGCGTAGGTCTTCGTGGTCGGCAACCCGAGGTGCGGGCTCTGCAGCGACCAGACCGAGACGTCCGGTGCTCGGGTCGCACAGCCCACCAGAGCCACGGCGGTTAGGGCGAGCAGCTTGCGCAGGAATCGGATCGACACATCGGCCCCCGTTCGAAGCATCGGTTGAGGTCGTCGGCCTTGTAGTACTTGGTGCCTTTCGCGGTGATCTCCGCCGCGATCCCGTCGTCGGTGAGCTGGTAGAGCCACACCCCGGGCGACACCGACACCGCACCGGCCGCCGCCAGGCCCTGATCGCCCATCTTGGCACCCGCGCCGAACTGGCCGCCGAGCTCCCAGCCGGCGTCGACGAACCGATCGAGCGCATCCTTGGTCTCGAAGATCCACACCAGCCGGAACTTCTTGATGCCGAGGCCCAGGCCCGCCTGCGCCTCGATCATCTTCATGAACGTTTCCTTCCTGCTCTTGGCGTCGACCGCCACGCCTTTGCCCGAGCCGCCGCCGGCAAACCCCAGCTTCATGCCGAAGTTGCTGAACACGGCATAGCCGGCGGCCGACTGGATCGCCTTCTTGGCAGCGGGCTGCATCGCATAGAGCCGGTTCAGGGTTTCGGTGGTGGCCTTCCGGATCGCGGCCTGCCCGGCCTTCGACGCCGCCACGGCCGGCGCAGGGGCGAGAAGGCCAGCGGACGCCGCGATGAATACGATGGCCAGCCACACGGACGTGGATCCTGACACGAACGAGCGGTACGATCTCGTGCTCATCGTCTCCCCCTCCTGCGGGCTCGGCTTTCGAAGCTGGAGCTCGGCATTGGATCATCAGCGCAGCAAACACCCTGCCGCGCCGTCTGTGACCTGCCCTCAAGGGAAATCGACTAGCGAACTCGCCGAAAACCCGTCGACTTGAGGCACCGATCTTGCCAAACATACGGGTGCCGCCGGGACGACCCTTCGACGCGACCGATACCACGACGATTCGCGCCGCGGCCAGGCGCCTTGGGAGCCCCGCGCCGGAAGGGCCGATCCGGGACGTGGCACGGATCGGAAACGGTCGCGTTCCCATTTCCGCTCCGAGGATCTCATGAACACGGGCTGGACGAGGCAGCAGGATGGGAAGCCGCGCACACCTCACACGCTCGCGGCGGACGGGAGCTCGCGTCGCTGCGGGCGCGCGGCGCTGGCGGCGCTGATCCTACTCGCCGGCTGCGCCACTCCGATCGGCGTGCGGCGGGTCGAGCCGCGCGACGTGTACCGGACGCTCACGGCGAGCGCCCTCACGAACGAGGAGCCGAGCGCCGGCACGTCGCAGGTGCTGCTGCGCCTCGACCTGGCCACGGCGTGGGAGGAGCGTCCCGAGGCGGTGCTCGCCGAGCTGCACGCTGGGCTGGGTGGACTGGAGGACGCCGACCGGCTGTTCGCCCTCGCCGAGCTCTCCTTTCTTCTCGCCGACGCGAACGGTGATCCCGCTCGTTTCCTCGCCTCGGCCGTCTACGCCTATGCGTTTCTCTTTCCGGCCGATCCTTCCGCGGCCCCGCGGCCCACCGATCCGCGATTGCGGCTCGCGCTCGACCTCTACAACCGCGGCCTGGCCTCCGGGCTGGTCGATCGACACGGAGGGTCCGCGCTCGATCTCTCCGCGCGGACGTCGAGGTGCTGTTCGGCGAACTCCGGATCGCCGTGGATCCGGATGGATTCTCGTGGGCCGGACGGCCGCTCGAGGAGTTCGTGTCGGTGGCGGACTACGCGATCCGCGGTATGCGCAATCGCTACCGCGAGCCCGGGATCGGCGCTCCTCTGATGGCGAAGGCGCGGCCGGAGTGACGCGGAGGTGACCGAGGGGCCGGGAGAAGTGGATGTCGACCAAGCGCGGGCTGGTGCCGGTCACCGCCCTGCTGCGCTTCGACGACGTCAACCGTGGTCTGGGCGCGCGGCGGGTCGTGGGCCACCTCGGGCTGCACTCGATGGGCGATTCGTCGACGGTGCCGGTCGAGGTCGCGACGCCGCCGAGTTCGAGCCGAGCGTGAGCCTTGCTTACAGCCTGGACGGCGCGCCGGTGTGGGATACGGAGATCGCCGGCTTTCGCTCCACCGACCTGCCGATCCTCCGCCGCGAGGGTGTCTACGGCCTGGCGATGTTGCTGCCCTATCGTCCGGACCGGGTTCCGGTGGTGATGGTGCACGGCACGGCCTCGAGCCCGGCGCGCTGGGCCGAGCTCGCGAACGAGCTCCTCGGGGATCCCGAGCTCGCGGCGCGATGCCAGCTCTGGTACTTCACGTACAACACCGGCCAGCCCATCGCGATCTCCGCGAGCAAGCTGCGCGAGGACCTGCGCAACGCGGTCGCCGCACTCGATCCCACCGGCTCCGACGAGGCGCTGCGCCACATGGTGGTGGTCGGACACAGCCAGGGTGGCCTCCTCACCAAGCTCACCGCGGTGTCGAGCGGTGATGCGTTCTGGCAGCAGCTCAGCGACGAGCCCTTCGATCAGCTCGACATGGAGCCGGCGACGCGCGAGCTGATCCGTGGCGCGCTGTTCGTCGAGCCGTTGCCGTTCGTCGAGCGGCTGATCTTCATCGCCACACCCCATCGCGGCAGCTTCCTGTCGATGGGCATCATCGGCCGGATCGGCTCGTGGCTGGTCGAGTCTCCGGCGAACCTCACCAAGTCGATCGGCGACGTCATGCGCCGCAACCCCGACCTGAAGGCCAACCGGAAACTCAAGGACTTCAAGGTGCCGACGGCGGTCGACAACATGCGCGAGGACAACCCGTTCCTGCGCACGCTGGTGTCGTTGCCGATCACGCCCGGCGTCACCGCCCACTCGATCATTCCGGTCGCGACCAGCGGCCCGATCGCCGACGGCGACGACCGCGTGGTCGAGTACAAGAGCGCTCACCTCGATGGCGTCGCGTCCGAGCTCGTGGTCCGCTCGGGTCACTCGACGCAGGCCGAGCCGGCGACCATCGAAGAGGTGCGGCGCATCCTTCACGAGCATCTGCGCTCGGTGGACCGGTCGCGTTGAGCGCGATCCGTCGCGGGGAGTGCGTCCGCACCCCGGCGCTCTCGATCTCGAAGACGATACGAAAACGTTCCTCAACCCGCGGCCCGGGGCGAGACCCGCTGGGCATGGCCGCAAAGGTGGCATGAGATGAATCGTACGACGTGGACTTCGTGTCTTCTCTCGGTTTCGCTGATCGCCGCCTGCGGCGGCAGCGACAGCCCGAACGTGGACACGGTGGCCGAGACACTCGACAGCGCGGATTTCTGCTCCTACAGGACCTACGATTTCTACGACATCAGCGTGATCCCGGGTAGCGACGTGGTCCAGCCGGAGCTGGTGGCGAATGCGGATGCGATCGCCACCGAGGCGATCGCCAACGAGTTCGCCGCGCTGGGGATGACGCGCGACGCCGAGCGCCCGGACCTCAAGGTGAATCGCGCGTACTACTCGAGCACGGAGATCCAGCTCGAGCAGGCGTGCATCCCCTACGGCTGGGGTTACTACTGGGGTTACGACTGCCGCTGGCTGGTCGCCACCGAATACACGCTCGGCGCGATGGTCATCGACATGGTGGATCGCGCCGGCGACGAGCTGGTCCTTCGCGGCGTGTCCAACTCCGCGGTCGACACGCAGGGCAAGAACCTGGAGTCGCGCATCACGAAGGGCGTGAGCCAGGTGTTCGACTACTACCAGCAGGAGCTCGTCGGCTGTCCGGCCAGGTGAGCTGCTGCAGGCCACGAGCCCGGACGGTGGCCACCAGCGGCCGCCGTCCGCGGTCACGGGACGACGTTCGGCGCCGCGTCGGTCCATCGGTACTGGAGCGCGGCGCCGACGGTGTCGAAGTCGCTGCCGAACCGGGTCCAGAGGCCGGAGCTGCCGTAGACCTTGAGCGAGTAGTCGGGGCTGAGCGGCACCACCACCGTGCCTCCGAGGCGGGCGTTCGAGAGCGCGTCGTCCTTTTCGACACCGTCGACGGTGGTCCGCCCGCCGCTGTAGTACGTGGCGTCCGCGGCCACGAACACTCCGCGCACGATCCGCACCAGCAGGTGTGCCTGCTGCGCGAATATCGGGGCCTGGTCGCGGTGTTTGCCGCCGAAGAAGTCCGGATTGCTCGAGTAGATGCTCACTCCGCTGGCGAGCTCGAGCTGCAAGCGTCCCCACGACTTGACGACGCCGATCTCCGGCTTCACGGCCCAGCGGTGAGTTCCGATGTTCACGAGCCGCTCGGAGTCGTACCGTCCGAGCGGGATCGACAGGCGCGCGCTCGCGCCGACCACGAGGTCCTCGTCGTAGCTCGCGAACTCGCTCGGCGAGAGCGCCGGTCCCCCGACGAGGTTCATCGAGAAGCGCGCGCTGGGGTCGGCGAAGCCGTCGACCACCCGCCGGATGGGCTCGCCTTGGTAGGTGGCGCTGCCCGAGAGCCACGCGTACGGCACGGCGAAGTCGACCTTGGCGGAGCGTCCGAGGACGTCCAGCGAGCGCGCGTACGCAAGGAAGCTCACGTCGACGTCCAGGTGCGCGTCGTCGAGCGGCAACGCGGGGTCGGTGGCGATGCCCCCCACCGAGTAGGCGTACCCGGCGAGCGCGAAGTTGAGCCCGACCGGCAGCGTCGCGTATGCGCGCGGCTCGAGGTCCTGCGCTCGGGCCGCATGACTCGTCAGCGGCCCCAGCGCCACGGCGATCACGAGGGCAAGCGCCCGGCTGGCTGTGTGTCGCGACAACGGTCCGAGCTCGTCCATCGCCGTCCGATCCGAGGGGGTGCAAGCCACGACGACCGCGGCTCGTGGGTGGAGTAGATCATGTCGACGCGGCCATCGCGATCGCCCCCGTCTCGTTCGCTCTCGGTGGACGTAGGATCCTCGAGCCGCTCGATGGCGCGAGACCTGGGGACCGGTTCACCTCGGGTAGGCTCGGCAGGCGGGCCGCTTCGAGGTCCGCTCACTCTGGTGTGATCACGCGCGAGTCGGGGTGACGCGCGCGTCCCGGAGTCCACTCTCACGAAGGAGGAGGAATCATGCTCGACCGAACACGTGGCGCGGGATGGAGATCGACCGCGCGAGCCTTCGCGGCACTGATCGTGTGCGCCGCGGCCTCTGCGCCGGCACGCGCGGACGACGCGCTCGAGACCAAGCAGCTCGTGGAGAAGGCGAAGCTCACGTTCGATACGTTCGTCGCGGACCCGCAGATGAAGCCGATGCACGATCTCCTCAAGCGCGCCAAGGGTGTGTTCGTCGCACCGCAGGTGATCCGGGGCGCGTTCGTGGTCGGAGCGTCCGGGGGGAGCGGGGTTTTCGTGGCGAAGGACTCGGCGAGCGGGAAGTGGTCCTCGCCGGCCTTCTACACGATCGGCGACGTGAGCTTCGGGCTGCAGGCGGGCGGCGACGCGTCCGAGGTCGTCCTGGTCGCACTCTCCGACCGTGGAGTGAGCGCGCTGCTGTCCGACTCCTTGAAGCTCGGCGCGGATGTCGGCATGGCGGTCGGACCCGTCGGTGCGGGTGCAGAAGCCTCGACGGCGGGGCTGAGCGCCGACATCGTCTCGTACAGTCGCTCCAAGGGGGCCTACGCGGGGATCTCCCTCGAGGGATCCCTCGTGAAGACGAAGCCGGGCTGGAACAAGGCTTTCTACGGTCAGGAAGTGACGCCGACCGACATCCTGATCAAGGGAACCGCGACGAACCCCGCGGCGGAGCCGCTGGTGAGCGCCATCGCGAAGGCCTCTTCGGCGACGAACTGAGCCGATCCGGTCCATATTCGAGGGCGCACGGCAAGGACGTCGTGCGCCCTCCTCGTCGGAGCCGTTCATGTCTCGATCGAATTCGCGCGGTGCCCGAGTGACGCGTGTTGCCCGTGGTCTGCTGGCCGCCTCGCTGCTGGCGAGCTGCGCGCTCAACCCGGTCACCGGCACACCCGAGGTGTCGCTGATCTCGGAGGAGACCGAGGCCAAGGCGGGGGCCGAGGCGGCGCGCGAGATCGAGACCAGCATCGGGATCGTCGAGGACGGGCCGCTGACGGCGTACGTCGCGCAGGTGGGCGAACGGGTCGCGGCCCACTCCCCCCGCAAGGGCATCCGCTACCGCTTCCAGGTCGTCGACGAGAGCGAGCCCAACGCCTTCGCGCTGCCGGGCGGCTACGTCTACGTGTCCCGCGGCATCCTCGCGCTCTTGAACGGCGAGGACGAGCTCGCTTGCATCCTCGGCCACGAGGTCGCGCACGTCGCCGCGCGGCACGCGGCGCAGCGGATCTCGAAGGTGGGCCCGCTCTCGGTGCTGACCGCGATCCCGGGAGCGGTGACCGGGATCGTCTTCCCGCGCATCGGCGCGCTCGTGGGCGGCGTCGGTAGCCTCGCCAGCGAGGCGATCTCCGCGCCCTACAGCCGCAGCCAGGAGAGCGACGCCGATCGCATCGGTCAGCAGATGGCCGCCGCCGCAGGCTACGACCCCGGCGCGCTGGCGCGCGCCTTCGACACCATGGGCCGGGAGGAGCTGACGCGCGGCTCGCAGCGCCGCCCGAGCTGGTTCGACTCCCACCCCGCCAGCGCCGAGCGTGCGAAGGAGAGCGTCGCCTTCGCGCGTACGCTGACCCGCGCCGCGGGCACCCCGATCGCCGCCAGCCGCAACGACTTCGTGGACCACTTCGACGGGCTCGTGGTCGGCGATCCCGCCTCCAAGGGGGTCTTCTCCGGGCGGACCTTCCTGCACCCCGACCTCGACTTCCACGTGCGCTTCCCCGAGGGCTGGAAGACCGAGAACAGCCCGAGCGCGATCCTCGCGACCGCCAAGCCGGGCGACGCGGCGGCGATCGTGCGGATCGTCGCCGAGAGCGACGATCCCATGGCCGGCGCTCGCGCGCTCGAGGCGCGCGCCAACGCTCCCGTGGTGCGCGAGACCAAGGCGGTCACGGTGGGAGGCCGAAAGGCGGCGCGGGCCGACATTCGCGCCCGCACCGACGACGGACCGGTCTCCGCGTACCTGACCTGGATTGCCTATCGCGGGCGGGTCTACGAGATCGCCGGCATCGCGAGCCCCGACCGCGCGCCCGCGATGCGTGGCGTGTTCGACGACGTGGCCGAGAGCTTCGGCCCTCTCGATCCGAGCGAGCGCGCGTCGATCCGCGAGGACCGGCTGCGGCTCGTGACCGCGCGCGCCAGCGAGACCGCGCAGGCGCTCGTCGATCGCGCCCGCTCGAGCTGGTCGCCGAGCTACGTCGCGATGGCCAACCGGCTCGGCTCCTCGGCGCCGGTCGCGGGCGGCGAGCGGATCAAGGTCGCGGTGACCGAGCCCTACCGGGGGTCCGCCACCGGCAAGCCCGGCGCTCACGAGTGACGGACCGCTCGTCGCATCCGGCGGACGAGGCCGGCGCTCGGCCGGGCCGCGCCGGCGGGAACCAACGCTTGGCCGTGCCCACCGAGCTGCTGCGCGCCATCGGCGCGTGGACCGCAGCCCTCGCGCTCTACCTGCTCATCCTGGTGATGGGCCGGAAGGGGCCGCTGCCGGCTAGCTGGGGCACCCACCCGGCCTCCGCGGCGCTGATGCTGGGAGCGCTCGGAGTGCTGTGGGGCGGGCTCTTCGCCGCGGTGAACCGGTGGTCGGACCGCCCCCAGGTCCGTTCGCGGTCTTTCGTGTTCCTGCTCGGGGTCAAGCTCGCGGTGATGCTCCTCGCCAGGGCGCTCACGGCGCGGGCGTCGTCGCTGGCCAACGTCGCGCTCGGCGCACAGCAGGCGGGGACCTGGAGCTCGTCGTCGGTCGAGTTCCTGGGCAGCGGACGGGTGGTTCCGCTCCTGCTTTACGTCGGGGTCGTGACGCTGGTCCTCGGCTTCGCGCGTCAGGTTTCGATCATGGTCGGGCCACGGGTTCTCCGCAACGTGATGCTCGGCTACTACCGCCGCCCGCGGGCCGAGGAGCGGGTGTTCCTGTTCCTCGACCTCAACGGCTCGACCCGCCACGCCGAGCGACTCGGTCACGAGCGCTACTGCCGGCTCATCCAGGATTGCTTCCGCGACCTCACCGAGGCCGCGGTACGCCACGACGCCGAGATCTACCAGTACGTAGGCGACGAGGCGGTGCTGACCTGGTGGCCGGAGGCCGCGGCGCGTGACGGCAACTGCGTCCGGGTGCTCGCCGACTTCGACCGCACCCTCGACGAGCGCGCGGCGCACTACCTCTCGGAATACGGCGAGGTGCCGCGCTTCAAGGCGGGCGTCAACGCTGGCGTGGTGATGGCGGCCGAGATCGGCGTGGTGAAGCGCGACATCGTCTACCTGAGCGAGGTCCTGCACATCGCCGCGCGTATCCAGTCGCAGTGCAACCCGCTCGGTCGTCGCCTGCTGATCTCGCGAGCGGTCCGCGAGCTGTTGCCGGCCACGCCGGATCTCGCCATCGAGGCGATCGGCGAGGTCGAGCTTCGTGGGCGCGGTGGTCGCGTCGAGATCTTCGCCGTCGGGCCCGCGCCGTTGCGTGCCTGAGCCGCGCGAATCGGTGGGTACGCGGGCGTATCGTTCCACGAGTCTCGCGTGTAAGATCGCGGACTTCCATCGGCCGGGGCGGCGACTGCCCAGGGGCTGTCAAAAGGAGAATGCGCGTGAAGCGACACATCGTGTCGAGGTGGCTGTTGCTCGTGGGGATGATCGTCGTGGCACCGGCGGTGAGCCGGGCGGCGACGAAGGACGCGGGGTCGCGTCCCAACGTCGTCTATGTCCTCGCCGACGATCTGGGCTGGAAAGACGTCGGCTTCCACGGCTCCGACATCCAGACGCCGCACATCGACTCGCTCGCCAAGGGCGGAGCGCGACTCGAGCAGTTCTACACGCAGCCCATGTGCACGCCGTCGCGGGCGGCCCTCATGACCGGGCGGTATCCGCACCGCTACGGGCTGCAGACGGCGGTGATCCCGTCCGCGGGCACGTACGGGTTGCCGACCGACGAGCGCCTGCTGCCGCAGTCCCTCGCGGAAGCGGGTTACCAGACGTCGATCGTCGGGAAGTGGCACCTCGGCCACGCCGACAAGAAGTACTGGCCGCAGAGTCGCGGCTTCGACCGCCAGTACGGCGCGCTGCTCGGGGAGATCGACTACTACACCCACTCCGCCCACGGGGTCGTCGACTGGTTCCGGGAGGGTGAGCCGCTCGACGAGAAGGGCTACGCGACGCAGCTGATCGGCGACGAGGCGGTGAAGCAGATCGGCGCCCACGACACCTCGAAGCCGCTGTTCCTCTATCTCACGTTCACCGCGCCACACGCGCCCTACCAGGCGCCGCAGGAGTACGTCGATCGGTACGGGTCGATCGCGGACACCAACCGCCGCACCTACGCGGCGATGGTGACCGCCCTCGACGACCAGATCGGGCGCGTCGTGAAGGCCCTCGAGGATCGCAAGATGCGCGAGAACACCCTGATCGTGTTCGCGAGCGACAACGGCGGTCCGCGCGACCCCAAGTTCACCGGTGAGGTCGACACCTCGGGAGGGACGACCCCCGCGGACAACGGCCCGTGGCGAGAAGGGAAGGGGACGCTCTACGAGGGCGGCACGCGGGTGGTCTCACTGGTCAACTGGCCCGGACACATCGCCGCCGGGACGGTGGTGGATCAACCCCTCCACCAGGTGGACATGTACCCGACCCTCGCGGGGCTCGCCGGCGCGTCCACCGCCGGTGGCAAGCCGCTCGACGGCCTGGACGCGTGGGACACGATCGCCGCCGGCAAGCCTTCGCCGCGCACCGAGGTGGTGTACGGAATCGAGCCGTTCCGCGCCGCCGTGCGCAAGGGCAACTGGAAGCTGGTGTGGTGGGCGTTGCTGCCGTCGCGGGTCGAGCTCTACGACCTGGCCCGGGATCCGGGTGAGAAGGCCAACGTCGCGAGTGCGAATCCCGAGATCGTGAAGGAACTCCAGGCGCGCGCGGAGTCCCTCGCCAAGGAGTCGGCTCCGCCGTTCTTCCTGACCCAGGCGGCTGGCATCGCCAAGGAGGCGTATTTCGGTTCGGTCGCCATCCCGGGCGCCGCCAAGGCCATCGAAGCCGCGCCCTGAGCGGCACGACCCGCGCAACGAGGGGCCTCCGGGCGGGCGGTGGAGCGTCGCCGCCCGCCGGGCCCCCTCAGGACTCGGAGACGGGGGTCCAGGTGTCGTCGGGGTCGAAGCGAGTCATCGAGCGGAACACCTCGAGCGTCTCGGGCCCGAGGTCCTTCTCGAAGACCACGCCGTCGTGGCTCACGATGAAGGTCTTGACGCCCGTCGCGCGATAGTCCGCCGGCGCGGCGACGAGCGCGAAACCGCCGATCATCACGCCGTTGACCATGAAGTCGAGCTCGCCGAGCGGCGCCGCCTTGCCCTGGCCGGTGAGGATCTTGAAGTAGTACCCGTGAAACGGCTCGTAGCGATCGTGGTAGCCCTCGGCGATCACCCGCGCGATCCCTTCGCCGACCGGACCTTCCCAGGTGCCGTCCGGGTTCTGCCATGCGAGTCCGTCGTGCTTGCCGGGGGTGCTGATCACGCGCTGAGCGTACTGGTTCACCGACGAGCCGTCGTGCTTCTCCGACGCGTACTCGAGCTGCGCTGCTACGTAGCCGCGGCACACGTCGATGGCGTCGAGCTCGTTCTCCCCGATGCGCCTGTAGAGGACTTCCTCGCGCGCGGCCTTGGTGTCGAAGCGCCATTTACCGCCGCGCTCGACGATCGGCATCGGCACCGGCCAGCCGTCGTCGCCGATGGAGAGGGTCGCGAGCTTCGGCTTCGCGGGGTCGCGCGTGACGTGCATCTGCTTGCGCGCCTGGGCGGCAAAGGCCGCGCTGCGGTTCTTGTCGAGGACCGGATCCTCGGTGACGACCAGGTCGGCGCCCTCGGGGCCGAGGATCTCCTTGAGCGCGTCCACGTCGAAGCGCTCGGCTGCGTCGATCAGAGCCTCGCTCGCCTGCTCCGGCGTGCTGAACGCCTTCGGCTGCGCCGCCGCGGGGGCCGCGACAGCGTCCCCGCTCAGGGATGTCGCACACGCGAACGTGAGGTAGGCGAAGAGTGCCGTCCGAATCATCGTCCTGGAAGTCGTCGCGTCCATCGTCATCGTCTCCCGCCGCCGCCACGCCCGCCGCCGCTACGTCCGGCGCCTCTGGATCCGCCCATGCTCGATGCGCCGCGCGAGCTGGCCGACCGAGCGCTCGACCCGCTGTAGCCACTCGAGCCTCCGCCGAATCCTCCCGCCTTGGAGCCGCCGCTGCTCGGGATGGTGCGATCGCCCACGCGTTCGCCGCCACCACCGCTGCTGCGGCTGGCGCCACTCGAGCGATCACCGCCGCCGGCCGAGCGGTCGCTCGCGCCGGACCAGCTCGTGCCGCCGCCGGCAGAGCGAGTGGTGGCGCTCGGCGACGGAGAGCGCCCCGCGCCCGCGCCGGAACGATCGCCCGCCCCCGCGCCGCCGGAACGGTTGGCGGCGGTTGCGGCCGGGCGCGAACCCTGCTGCGTCGCCTTGGCCTGGCGTTGGCTCAGCGACTCCCCGCGCGCCGTGCCGCCGTACTTCGCCGCGGTCGCGCGGTCCGAATACGGCGCGCCTCCCCGGTGGGTGGGGTTGTGCTGCCAATTCCCGTTCGCGCCGCTGCCGTGGACGTTGTTCACCCTGTTGAAGTTGTTGTTGACGTTGATGTCGACGTCGCTGTGCCCCCAGCCGCAGCCGCAGCACGAGCCGCCCCACACCGCGGCACCCACCGCCATCCCCACGCCGAACGTCACCAGCGCCGCTCCCGCCGGGTAGGGCGGGTAGTAGACCGGCGGGTAGGGATAGATGGGAGGACCATAGACGTAGGTCGGGCTGTAGGAAGGCACGTAGATGACCTCGGGGCTCGCGGACTCGACCACGATGACGGTCTTCTCCTCGATCACCTTGGTCTCGACCGTCTGCTGCTCGTTCGACACCAAGGCACCGTTGGCTTGCGCCTTCGTGCGCATCCGCTGGACCGCGTCCATGACCTCCGGCTGCTGCGCGAGAAACGCGTTGCCGAGATCGGTGGTCCACTGGATGTCGTCGGCGAGACGCTTCACCACGTCGGGGAAGGCCGCCATCGACTGGATGCTGGGATCCCACGGTTGCTTGGCGACGGCGTCGACCAGTGCCTTGTCCTTCAGACCCGGATTCTTCGCCAGCCATTGCTGGAGCTGGATGAGCTCGAGCGGGTAGGTCGAGGCCACCAGCACCTGCGCCAGCAGCGGGTCGGGATAGAGCGCGATCGGCGCCACCAACGAGTCGAGCTGGTCGGGGTTCGCCTTGACCGGCGCCGCGACGGGTGGAGGCGCCGCCGCGGTCGCGGTCGGCTCGGCCGCTGGTGGCGCATCCTGGGCGACCACCGCCAGGTCGCCGAAGATCATGAGCGCCGCACAGGCAAACGCCGCCGCACGTCGGAATTCCGATGCCATGGCCCCTCCCGCCCCGGCTCGTCCCGCTGCGCGGGACCGCCGCTCGCACCGGTGGACCAACGGATCTTAGCTGGTTCCGGCCGGGGCGAAAGGCTGCCCGAAAGGGGGGGGCGGTACGGTCAGAACTGGTGCCCGAAGGCCATGTAGAGGATGTCGCTCTCCTCGCTACGGCCGTAGTCGAAGCTGACCACGGTCGCGAGGTTCCACGCGAAGCGGAAGCCGACACCGTAGCCCACTCGCCACTTCCTCAAGCTGAAACCGACCCCGTCGAAGACCCGCCCGGTGTCGACGAAGCCGGCGAGCATCGGCCGGAAGTGCTGGTCCCACTTCTCGAACTCGGTGAGGCTCCAGCGCACCTCGCCGTCGAGGAGCGCGCCGGAGTCGCCCACGAAGCGGTCGCGCTTGAACCCGCGCAGGGTGCGACCGCCGCCGAGCCCGGTGATGTCGAAGGTGTTGAAGGCGAGGGTGTTGTCGGCGAAGAACGGCACCTCGCCGAACTGCATCGAGTAGAGCGCTCGTCCTGCGAGCACCACCCGCTCGCCGCACGGCGCGAGGTCGTGGAAGCCCGCCAGCGAGGTGGTGACGCGCTGGTAGTCGAAATCCGAGCCGAGGGCCTTGGTCGCGAGCTCGGCGGTGAGCTGGCCGAGGATTCCTTCGTTGGGATCGGGCTCGAAGTCGCGGGTGTCGACGCTGATCCCGAGCTTCACGTAGTTGTCGAAGCCACCGTCGAAGCCGGTGAGGCGACCGGCGTCGTGATCCTCGCGGATCCGCGTGGGGCGCTCGATCGCCTCGACCTTCTGACCGCTCGAGTCGATCGCGTCCACCTTCTGGCCGGTGTAGTCGAGGATGTCGGAGTGCCAGACGCGCAGCCCGATCAGCGGCCGCACCAGGCCACCGGCGAGGTCGCGCTCGACCATCACGATCCCGCCCAGCTCGCGGGTCAGGAACTGCGCGTACCGGGCATACGTCTCGCCGTCGACGGCCACGCGTGTCGCGGCTTCGTACTCGTCGTAGTCGACGTAGCCCTTCTCCGAGCCCGGAAAGCGCAGCAGGCCCATCGCCTCGTCGCCGCGCCCGAAGTAGTTGTTGAGCGGGTTCTGGCCGTAGTAGACGCGGGTCCTGAGCCGGTACGGCGAGTCGTCGAGGTAAGGCGCGTCGAGAGCGACGCCGTAGTCCTGGACGCCCTCGGTGGTCGACGTGGCCGCGATCGAGATGCGCTTGCGGTAGGACGTGGAGCGGAAGAAGGCGTCGTCGCGCGAGCCGTTGTCGTAGACCTCGGCCATCGCGCCGAGCACGAACCCTTCCTCGTCGTCCCAGCCGATCGCGGGGAACCCGGTGACGTACCAGCCTTCCTTCTTGTCCTTGAGCAAGAACTCCGGCAGGTAAGCGCGGTTGCGGATGAAGTCGGGGCGTGCCCTCTCGGCCGCAACCGTCGCCTCCGGTGCCGCCGGGGCTGGCTCGACGCCGGACGCCTCGGCGGCCGAGTCGTTCGTGGCTCGCGCGACGTCGGCGAAGACGAGGACCGCGACCAGACACGCCACGGTGATGAGCGGCTTCGATGCTCGCCGGCTCGGATCGAGCCTCGTCGGACGGGGGCGCGTCACTGTGCGAGTGGTAGCTGCGAGGCCACGCCCAGCGTGACCACGGCGTCGAGGCGATTCTCGAGCTGGTAGACGGCGACTACCTTCCTCGGCGGTAGCACGCTGGCGAAGCGCTCGCGCCAATCCTTGCGGGTGGTGGCCCGCTCGGTTCCGGTCGCGAGCAGCTCGTCGAGCATGGACGTCGCCTGGGAGTCGGTCCACGTGCCGTTTCTCGAGGCCTCGGCGTAGCGCTCGAGAACGGCCAGGTGGCGCACGTCGAGCGCGTGCATCCGAGCGCGGTACTCGTCGTAGGTGGGCCAGAACGCGCTCGCCTCGTCAGGCGTGAGGCTCAGGTTCGCGGCCACGACCTTGCGGCGTTCGGCCTCGAGCCGGAATCGCGTGGCGTCGGCCGCCTCCGCGGAGAGCGCCGTCGCGGGGGCGGTGACGGGCTCGGCGCCGGGGGCGGCTCGAGCGAGCCCCGCCAGCGCCACGGCGAGGGCAAGCGGCTTCCATTGCGGGACCATGGGTCTCCTCCGTCCGGGACTGAGTCGGGTGGCCGCGGTACCTGGAGCATCGTGGCCACCGCGGCGGCCCGCGGAGCATCGGACATTCCCACCACCCCGTCCACGTGCCCGATCGGGGCGTTGCGTGGGCTGCTGGATCGGGGTTTTTGGCGCGGGAACGCTGGTGTTACGATCGCGCTCCCCCATCAGCCTGCGTCGGAGGTGTGCGCATGAAAGTGCGAGTGGTGTGCGTGTCGCGGACGTTCGGATCGGTCGGTGTGGCGCTCGCGCAGGTCCTCGCCGAGAAGCTCGGCTTTCGCTACGTCGACGAAGAGGTCATCGAGCGCGCCGCGGCCAAAGCCAAGCTCAGCCCCGAGGAGCTCGCGGCCACCGAACGCAAGCCGAGCGTGATGAAGCGGCTCCTCGAGTCGATCGGCGTCGCGGGGATGGACATGGTCCGCAAGACCATGGACTTCGACTACTACGACCTGCGTGGCAAGGAGCCCGAGCCGGCGCCCGACGACCACCGAGCACTGATCCGCCAGGCGATCCACGAGATCGCCGAGGAGGGTGGCGCGGTGATCGTCGCCCATGCGGCGTCGATGGCGCTCGCCGCGAGGACCGATGTCCTGCGCGTACTGGTCACCGCCTCTCCCGGAGGTGCGTGCCAAGCGTGTCGAGGACCTCCAGGGGGGAGACGGCCGCGCCCAGATCGCCAGAGACGACGATGGTCGAGCCGATTACCTGAAGCGCTTCTACGGGGTCGACAGGGAGCTGCCGACCCACTACGACCTGGTGATCAACACGGACAAGCTGGACGCCGAGCGCGCCATCGCCGCCCTGGTTGCCGCTGCGCAGGCGTGAACGAGATGCCGACCGTGCGGCGAGCGGTGGCGATCGCGATCGCGATCGCGAGCTTGCTGGTGGTGGCCCCGCCGGCCCCGGCGCTGGGACCAGCGCCGAGCGACGCCCCCGCCACACCGTCTCCAGCGGGGACCGCGCGCGAAGGCGCCGAACCGGCGCCCACCCGTCCTCGCGCGCTGCCCACCACGGTCAAGCCGTGGACCGGCGACTTCGAGGCGATGCTCGACCGGCGCCTGATCCGGGTGCTGGTGCCGTTCAGCCGCACGCTCTACTTCAACGACCGCGGGCGCGAGCGGGGGCTCACCGCCGAATTGGTGCGCGACTTCGAGGGCTACCTCAACAAGAAGTACGCCAAGCGCCTCGGCAAGCGGCCGCTCACCGTCTACATGATCCCGACCACCCGTGACCGGCTGATCCCGGGCCTCGTGCAGGGGCTCGGCGACATCGCCGCGGGCAACCTGACCGTCACCGAGGGTCGCCTCGAGCAGGTCGACTTCTTCGCACCCGAGCTGGGCCGTCCGGTGAGCGAGATCGTGGTGACCGGACCGTCGTCGCCGCAGGTCGGAAGCCTCGACGACCTCGCCGGCAAGACGGTCCACGTGCGCAAGGCGAGCAGCTACGAGAGCCTCACCGCGCTCAACGCGCGGTTCGCGGCGGAGAAGAAGCCCGCGGTCGCGCTCGTCCTCGTCCCTGATGCTCTCGAGGACGAAGACCTGATGGAGATGCTCCAGGCCAAGCTGGTGGGCCTGCTCGTCGTCGACGACTGGAAGGCGCGCCTGTGGGCCAGGATCCTGCCCGCGGTGAAGCCTCGCGAGGACCTCGTGGTGCACGCGGGAGGCAAGACGGGCTGGGCCTTCCGGAAGGGGAGCCCCGAGCTCGCGGCCGCGCTCGACGACTGCTACGTGAACTACATGAAGAAGCAGGGCGTCCTGGCCGTGCGCTTCAAGCAGTACCAGCAGGGCATCAAGCAGATCACCAACAGCACCGACTCGCAGGAGTGGCAGCGCTTCCAGCAGACGCTCGACTACTTCGAGAAGCACGCCGCGAGCTACTCGTTCGATCCGCTCATGCTCGCGGCGCAGGGCTACCAGGAGTCGCAGCTCCGCCAGGACGCCAAGAGTCCCGTGGGAGCGGTCGGCATCATGCAGCTCATGCCGGCCACCGGTCAGTCGATGAAGGTCGGTGACATCCGCCAGGCGGACGCCAACATCCACGCGGGCGCGAAGTACATGGACCACCTGATGGCGCAGTACTTCGCCGACGCCCACTTCGAGGAGACGAACCGCACGTTGTTCGCGTTCGCCTCCTACAACGCCGGGCCCGCGAAGATCGCGCGCATGCGCAAGGAAGCGGAGAAGCGTGGCCTCGATCCGAACAAGTGGTTCAACAACGTCGAGATCGTGACGGCGGAGAAGGTCGGCCGCGAGACGACCACCTACGTGCGGAACATCTACAAGTACTACGTCGCGTACAAGCTCATGACCGACATCGAGGGCCAACGCGAAAAGGCCCGCGAGCAGCTCGAGTCGGGCGCCCCGCCTCCCGGCAGGTAGGCCCGGAAGGGGCGGCGCCTGCCCGATCAGAACCGCATCACGACCGTCGCGGGGCCGGCGTCGAGCGACACGCTCGAGGCGTCGAACCTCGCGTGAGGCGCGCCGTCCACGTCGACCTGGGTGAGGGCGCCCGGCAGTGGCGGCTGGACCACGATCCCGCCCGGCGGCGCCGCGATCCCGGACCTCAGCTCGAGCGTGAGCTCCCGGGGACCCGTGCGCCTCAGCCGGTAGGAGAGAGGCCCCCCACCAGGTGGGGAGCTTCTCGACCTCGACGTCGGTCCTCTCGATCCAGCTCTCCCCCACGCCGGCCGCGACCACAAGCGCTTCGTCGCTCGGCCGCTCGTAGGCGAGGAGCGAGAGCACCGCGAGCACGAACTCGGAGCCGATCCACGAGTGCGGCACGTCGCCGAGATGCCCCGGGCTCCGAGGGTCGCGCCACGAGATCTCGGGCCACTGGTTCCACGCGCGCGGCCGGCGGTCGGCGAGGAAGAAGTCCAACAGCATGAGCGCGTCCGCCCGACGCCCGAGGCGCACCAGCGCGCCGAGTGTCCGGATCTCGTAAGCGGTGTAGTTGTTCCAGTCGATCTCGCCACGGATCCGCTGGCCGACGCCACGCAGGTACTCGTCGTAGGTCCAGGCCAGCGCCTTCGCCGGTAAGCGATCGGCGGCGTCGGTGGTGGAGATGGCCGTGGACGTGGCGGTGGGATCGAAGTCCGCCCACTCGACGGAGCCCGGCACGTACGGGATGTCGCGCGCGCGGATGGTCTCGGCGATCGAGGAGTAGAGGCAGTCGTGGAACGACCGCGCGAGCGCGGCGAAGCGCGTCTCGGCGGCCGCGTCGCCCATCACCCGCGCCAGCAGCACCGCGTCGCCGATCCCGCGCAGCGCCCAGAAGTCGTCCCAGTACGCGTGCACGGGATGGGCGAGGTAGCCCTCGTGGCTGGCCGACTCGGGGAGGATCCCGTAGCACGCCTGACGGGGCGGGCTCGCGAACTCGGGAGTGAGCCGCGTGGCGCGCAGCACCTCGAGGTAGTCCACGGCGCGAACCACCGCCGACCACAGCTCGCTCACCAGGGAGCGGTCGCCGGTGAAGCGGAAGTACTCGGCGACCAGAAACACGAGCTGGCCGTGGCTGTCGTGCTCGGGGAGCCAGTCGGCGCCGGCGTGGTCGACGGCGCACGGCACGTTGCCGTCGGCGCGCTGGTAGGGCGCGTACCAGCGGATGAAGTCGCGGACCTCGTCGGTGAGACCCATGCGCAGCAGCGCCGCCGCCATGGTCGCGCCGTCGCGCACCCACGAGCGGGTGTAGCGGCGCGGCCCGGGCTGGATCGCCACGCGGTCGCGGTTGACGAGGATGTGGGCGGTCGCGGTGCGTACGCTCGTGACGGCCTCCGCGGGACCGCCGCCGAGGGAGATCCGCACCCGGCCGAGCTTCTCGCGCCAGCCGCGCGTGTGCTCGGCCAGCGAGATCGAGGCCGAGGCCTGCCGCACGTCCGCCGCGGCCGCGCCGCTCTCGCCGTACGGCACCGCGACCAGCACCTCGGCCGAGGCACCGGGTGCCAGCGCGAGGTCCCAGGCGAGAGCGCCCGAGGCGTGCTCGAAGGGGTCGCTCACCTCCGCACGAGCCGGCAGCTCGCCGGCCACGAGGTGGCGGACCACGCCACCTTGCTCGAACGCGGCGGCGCCGAAGCCGCTCGGCGCGGTGATCGGCACCACCCGCTTGCGCAGCCGTCCCTCGACCTCGACGGCGCCGTCCGCCCACACGAGGCGGGAGATCTTGCTGGTGCCGCCGATTCCCTGGAAGGCCTGCCACGGCGGGCTCACCTGGAACGGCCGGATCGCGAGGAAGAGCCGCACCGCGCGTGCCTCGCCCCCGCCATTGGTGACCTGGTAGCGGACGTAGGCGACGGGGCCGCAGCCCGGGTCGGTGGCGAACGCCGTCGTGGTGAGCGTGAACCCGTCGCGCGAGCGCCAGCACGACGTGGGAATCGGCAGATCGCCGTCGGCGAGCGACGTCGCGACCTCGACGTCGGCCCAGGTGAGGAGCGAGCCGTCGACGAACAGGAACGGCTCGAGCGAGAAACTCGCCCGGTCGGGCTCGAGCATCCCCTCCTCGTTGAGGATCGGCGCGACGGCGCCGCCGTCGGCGTTGACCGGGGTCCAGTACGTCTGCTCGCGGGACAGCCAGCGGGGATGGTGGCCGCGCGGCTCGCTCGCCGCGACCGCGTGGAAGAACTCCTCGAGCGATCGCGAGAAGTCGAACGGTCGGACGTCGAGGTGGGTGACGCCGAACGCTCCTTCCGAGCCCGAGCGGAAGCGGAGGCGAAGATGGCGCGTACGCGCGCCGCCCGCCAGGTACACGTAGCTGCGCGCGCCCTCGGCGTCGGCCGCGCTCCACCGCTCGGCCCACGTGACACCGTCGTCGCTCGTCTCCACGGCGATCGACCGGGACGTTTCGCATCGGCCCAGTCGATCACCAGGCCGCCGAGCTCGTGCTCGGCGCCGAAGTCTAGGGGGCGAGCCAGGCCGGCGCCCCGTCGCTCGCGGCGCGCCAGCTCGTGGCGGCCGATCGGTCGAGCACGTTCCCGGCGGCATGACCGGCGGCGCTCGAGGACGCGCGAACGACCGGCGGGGCGGTCAGCTCGAGGTTCTCGAAGCGCAGGTCCTCGAGCCACACCGTGCCGCGCCCTCCGGGACCGGCGGCGATCGCGATCTCGAGCGCGCCGAGCGTGGTGAGTGAGCCGCCACCCGCCGGGCCCCACGCGAAGCCGACCTCACTCGAGCGGATGCGTAGCGTGCTCCACTCCGCCGGGAACTCGTAAGCGTCGCGGTGCCACCACCACACGTTCTTGTCGGAGGGATCCGCGAGCTTGATCTCGAGCTTGTTGGCGGGTGCGGCGCCGCGCACTCGCATGGTCAGCGCCCACACGCTCGGCATCGCGCGCGCGAAGACCTTGCGCGCGACCACGAACCCGCCGCTGCCGTGGAAGTCGTACGCGAGGCGCAGCGCTGCGCCCCCGGGGCTCGGGTCGGGGGTGAGGGTGAGCTCGGCCTGGCCGGAGGCGACCGCGAGCCAGCCGCTGGTGTCGCGGAAATCGTCGAGGATCTCGTCACGCATCGTCGCTCCGCTCAGTCGAGCTCGACCGTCAGCACGTGTGGACCGCCGCCGAGGCCCGCCCTCAACGCGTCCATCGCCACGACGGCGCCGCCGGTGCGCCAGGGATTGGCCTCGCGCTCGAACGGCAGATCCTTGCCGTCGAGGGTGAGGGCGCGGGGCCCGTGACCGCGCGCGCCGACCCGGTAGTGGATCTCGACGGCGCGTCCGTCGATCACGAACGTCGCGACGAGGCCGTCGAACGCGCGCGGGAGCACCGGGTCGAGGGTGACGGTCGAGCGCCTGAGCCGCACTCCGAGCAGACACTCGCGGATGAGCCGGAAAGCGATCCCCGCGCCGCTCGAGTAGACCCGCCATCCCCCTTCGACGGCGACCTTCCCGGAGAGAAGCCGGTCGTAGTGGGCGATCGCGTCGTAACGATCGCGGAAGTCGGCGTCCGACGACGACGTGTAGCAGTTCGCCTGCCGCAGCCGAGCATTGGGCACCGCGCCGGCGAGCCCGACAGGATTCGCCTGCCGCAGCGCGAGCACCAAGGCCCCGGCGTCGCCGAGGTGCGCCATCGCCTCCGCGTACCGGAGGTGTGCGTGCGTGTACATGATGCCGACCTCGCGGCCGAAGAACGTGCTCGCCTCCGCGCGCTGGAACTGGCGCTGGACACCGCCCCGGTACGGGAAGGGCCGGTCGAAGAGCCGAGCGCCGTCGGGCGCGAGCAGGTGTCGGCGGATGACCTCGCGGTGGCGATCCACCTGCGCCGGGGTGAGCAGGTCGGCGAGGATGGCGTGGATCATCGGCAGCAAGCTGTAGCGGACCCCGGTGGCCGCGTCGCGGGGGTGGATGACCGGGTGCGGCGTGCCTTCGGTGGGGAAATGCACGAAACCCGCGATGACGTCGTCGATCACCGCGTCGCGCTGGAAATCCTCTCGGATCCCCGGCAGCGCCGCGGCGAGGCGCGCGGCCAGCGGCGCGCGTCCGGCGCGCTCGAGCGCCGCCGCCAGCGTCGCGAAGGACTGGTGATGGAGGGTCACGGTCCAAGCGCTGACGAGGTGCTCGGCGAGGTCCCGGTCCACGGGCTGGAGCGAGTCGTTCCAGTCGCCGTGGCCGTACGAGACCAGGCGCGTGCCGGGGATGAGGCGGGTCTCGACGAGCGCGAGCGCGCGCTCGACGTGGGTGGTGATCGGGGCGTGCTCGGCGTGCTCGTCGCCGTCGGCGTGGAAGAACGGCACGAGCTCGTCGAGGAAGTCGAAGTCGTCGGACGCGAGCAGATACTGGCCGAGAGCAGAGCAGCGGCCAGAACACGATGTCGCCGTGCGAGTCGCCGGGCCGGATGGTGCGCTCGCGCTCGAAGAACATGAACCACTGCGGCCAGTCACCGTCGGTGTTCTGGTTGCGGAAGACGCGTGTCAGCACGCCCCGGATCGGCCCCCACTCGCCGATCGCGAGCAGCAGCTCGACCGGCCCCTGGCACACGTCGCGGGTTCCCCAGCCGCCGCCCGAGTACTGCTCGAGGCCACGCGGCGAGAGGTAGTGGACGAGCGCGTCGTGGGCGAGCCAGGGAAGGATCTCGCGCAGCTCGGCGACGGTCGTCGACGCGTCGGCGCCGTGCGCTTTCGTGGTCGCGGCGGGCAAGGCGAGGGGGAGCTCGGAGCGCGCCCACCGCCGCGCTGCTGCTGCGGCGTCGGTATCTGCGTGGTCGTCCACGTCCTCGGCGTGGATCGGATCGTCGCCCTCGGCGATCAGGTGACCGGTGATGCGCACTCCGATCGACGCGCTGGGCGCGGTGACGAGCGTCAGGAACGGCTGGTTGCGCGAGCGGCCGTCGACGAAAAGCAGCTCGTCGCCGCCGACGCGCTCGAGGCTCGTGCCGAGGGTCGGGTCGATGCGGAAGGTCCCCTCGGGAAAACGGCGCCCGACGTCGCTATCGGGGATCGCGCGGATCGCGAGGCCCGCGGCGTCGTGGTCGAAGCGCACCGGGCCGGGGACCGCGCCGTCGTCGCCGTTCATCGCGACGTGGTGGGAGATCAGGAAGCGGCACGGCAGGCCTTCGAGGACTCGCGCCGCGAGCCACAGCTCGTGACGCTCGACGCTCGCCCAGCTCCGGATCTCCAGCACCCCTTCGGCGTGAGCGTAGAGCCAGCGCGCGCTGCTCGGTGTCATCTCGAACGCCGAGGGCTGGTCGAGGAGCCGCCAGCCACCGCCGAGCTCGACGAACATCCGCTGGCCGTGGGAGTGGAAGAGCCCGAGGTAGCCGTGGGTGGTCGAGAGGAAGCGGTTGATGCTGACGTGCCCCTGCGTGATCATCGAGTGGAAGACGCCCCCCATCCACACCGTCGACGTGAGCGCCGTCTCCTCGGGGACGAGCGCCGCTCCGGAGCGCAGGATCTGACCGTGTGGCCGCAGCCCGGCGAGCTCCTTGGCCGGTAGTGCCACGTGCGCCTGCGTGCCGGTGAAGAACGAGAGCAGCCCCGCGTCCGAGCGCTCGATCGCGCGTCGCTCGGCCCCGAAGTGGCGCTCGAGCTCACCCTCGTCGAGCTCGCGGACGGCGAGGCGCGGGCACGCCGAGAAGAGCGTCGCGGCGCCTCCGCCCGGATCGGCCGTGGCCTTCACCGCGGTCACGCGGGCGGTCCCGTCCGCCTCGGGGAGGGCGAGCGCCTGGTCGACCAAGGAGAGGTCGGCCTCCGCGGTCACCCCCGGGTGGTCGGGCTCGAACCACACGAAGAAGCCGCGCGTCGCCGAGGCGCCGGGCTCGAGCACCGTCGCCTCGTCCTGGATCGCGACCAGCGAGTGCTCGTGCTGGTGGCGCACCCCGGCGAGGCGCGCCGTGTCGAGCCCATCGGCACCGGTGCCCGCGCGCGCCGCGAGCCCGACCAGGTCGAGGGCGTCGGTGGCGAAGCTCACGCCGCGCCCGAGCGAGCCGATCACGGTCCACGGATGCCGCCCGGCCACCGACAGGTTCTGGCGAGAGGCCACCACCACTCCGACGCTCGGATGGTCGAGCGGCGTGTGGTCGACGTACTGGCTCACGTAGTACTCGTTGAGCCGGATCATCCCGTAGTCGTGGAGGGCCAGGTCCTGCGCGAACACGAGGTCGACGGTCTCGGCGTCCTCGCCCTGGTTCACGAGCGTCACGTGCCAGAACCAGGCCGGCACGGATTCGGCGAGGCGGAGCTCGGCGCGGAACGCGAGCTCGTCCCAGGCACCCTCGATCACCAGCCCGCCGTCGTCGCTCGAGACCCTCCCCGGGGCGCGCGGTCCGGTGAGCGGGATCCACCGCGATCGCTCACCGTGGCGGCGCAGGAAGAGCCCCCCCGCGGCGCCGTCGAGCTCGGTGCCGAGGAAGAGGTTGAGCATCACGTCGCGGTGGTCGACGCGCCGGATCGCGCCGTTTGCGCACACCTGCACCGCGAGCCCGGATGGGCTCTCGAGTCGCGCCGGTTCGAGCAGGGTCATCGAGGAGGTTCTCCTTGGTGTTCGCGGGTCAGCCAGCCTGCCAGCGGAACCCCCGTCGTCCTCGAGGGTCAGGCAGCAGTCGTGGTGCGCGACGAGGATGGCGTCGGCGGCGAAGGTCACGGCCGTGATGTCTCGCGCGGCGAGCACGTCGAGCACGTTGAGCACGCTCTCGTCGCCGAGCGTGGTGGTGGGACGATCGAGGAGTGCGAAGACCGGCGCTGCGACGATCACGCGGGCGAGCGCCACGAGCTGCTGCTCGCCGAGCGAGAGCAAGTCGTCCCAGTCGCGCTCCGCGTCGAGCTCACCGGCGCGCGCCGCGACCTTGGTGGCGCCGAGCGCGGCGAGGGTCTCGAGGATGCGCGCGTCGTCGATCTCGCGCTCGCGGCCGGGTGGCACGACCGCCTGCCGCAAGCTGCCGGGTGGCACGTACGGACGCTCGGTGAGGAACAGGATGCGTCCGTTCGCGGGGCGCCGGACGAGCCCCTCGCCGGAGTCGAAGAGTCCCGCGGTGGCGCGGAACAGCGCCACGCGCGCGGACTCGTTCGGGCCCGCGACCAGCACTCGTCGGCCGCGCGGCACGTCCAGGGTGAGGCGCTCGACCAGCGTGCGCCCGTCGCGCGCCGAGCGCAGCGTCAGGTCGGCGTAGCCGAGCTCGTCGCGCGTGGTGTCGATGGTGATCCGCGAGCCAGCGCCGCGGATGTCGGCCTGCTCGACGGCCTCGGTGAGGACCCCGAGCCGCGCGAGCACGACCGCGTAGGACGAGATGGCCTGGAACTGACTGATGATCACCGAGAACGCCGCGACCAGGTGAGAGAACGCCATCGCCGATTGCGAGATCACGCCGAACTCGGCCTTCCCGGCGATGAAGAGCGGCGCCACGATCAGCACCGGGATGATCTGGATGAGGTAGTTGTAGCCCGTGGTGAAGAAGCCGAGGTTGCGGTTCACCGCGATGATGCGACGGGTGTTCACGACCACCTGGTCGACGCGGTTCAGGATGCGCTCGCGGAGCTGCCCCTCGCGCCCCCCGAGCGCGATGGATTCGGCGTTCTCGCGCACGTGCACCAGCTCCGAGCGCAAGCTGGCCTCACGGTCCGCCTGGTTGTAGTTGAGCCACACCAGTGGCCGCCCGAACAGGATCGTCAGCACCGAGCCGATCGCCGCGTACACCGCCGCGACGACGAAGAGCCGCGGGCTGATCGACCACATGACGCCCGCGAACGCGATCACGGTGAAGGTCGCGTTGAGCAGCACCAGCGCCAGCGAGAGCGTCATCGCGGTGAAGGTGCGGACGTCGTCGGCGATGCGCTGGTCGGGGTTGGCGAGCTCGCCCGCGTCACGGAGCCGGAAGTACGTGGCGTCCGAGACGTAGCGGCGCACGATCCGCTGGGTCAGCCACTGCCGCCAAAGCAGCGCGAGGCGCTCCTCGGTGAACCGGTAGAGCACCGCGGCGATCGTCGTGAGCGCGAACACGCCGACGTAGAGCGCGCCCTTGTAGACGAATCCGGCCGTCGACTTGTGCTCGATCTCCGTCATGAAGTCGCGGCCCACGTAGCTGTTCAGCACGTTGAGGCCGTTGATCCCGACCAGGAACGCGAGCAGCAGCGCGAACAGCACCGCCGCGCGTCGACCCACCTCGGAGGTGACGAAGGCACGAATGGTGCGCAGCCAGCGGCCCCACGACTCTCGCGAGAGCTTCACGTTGGGCGCATCCATCGCACTCTCCCGGCGCCCCGTGGGCGCGGGACGCTCACTCGCCGAGGCAGATGCCGAGCGCGCGCGCGGTGCTGGCGAGCCCACCGTCGGGCGGCACCGTGCGAATGTGGCCGACCGCGTCGGCGAGGGGTACCGAGTCCACCGACGAGCCGGTGTAGGTCACCATCCGGCCGAGCGCGCCGGCCTTCACCAGCTCCACGGCCTTGGCGCCGAATACCGTGCACAGGGCGCGGTCCCAGTGGGTCGGGCTGCCGCCGCGCTGGAGGTGTCCGAGCACCACCACGCGCGTCTCCTTGCCGGTGCGCTTCTCGATCTCGCTGCCCACCATCGCGCCGAGGCCGCCGAGGCGCGCCTCGCGATCGCTGGCCTGCTCACCCACGGTGGCGAAGGTCCCGCCGTGTGGGCGGGCCCCTTCGGCGGCGACCACGATGGTGTGGTGCTTGCCGAGGCGTTCACGCGCCGCGACCGCCTCGCACACGCTCTCGATGCGGAACGGGATCTCGGGGATCAGGATCACCTCGGCGCCTCCGGCGATCCCCGACATCATCGCGATCCACCCCGCGTAGCGGCCCATCACCTCGAGGATCATGACGCGACGATGGCTCTCGGCGGTGGTGTGGAGGCGGTCGAGCGCATCGGTCGCGCACGCGACCGCCGAGTCGAAACCGAAGGTCATGTAGGTGGCGGCGAGGTCGTTGTCGATCGTCTTGGGGATGCCCACGATCGGGATGCCGTGCTCGTGGAGCTGGTGGGCGATGCTGAGGAACCGTCGCCACCGATGCAGACC
Source organism: Deltaproteobacteria bacterium (assembly GCA_016713535.1). Lineage (GTDB taxonomy): Bacteria > JADJOY01 > JADJOY01 > JADJOY01 > JADJOY01 > JADJOY01. Next base: position 38,479 of record JADJOY010000040.1, on the reverse strand, counting down.
AGCGCGGTGACGCCGAGCTTGTCGATCGTCGCCCTGGCTTCGTCGAGGGTGGCGGCCGGGATGCGCTGCGCATCCCCGTGGCCGGTCTTGGCAGCGAAGCGGCCGCGGTTGGCCGTGCCGAGGATGGTGCCGCCACGTAACAGCAGGCCATCGAGCTCGTGGTACTCGATCGGCCGGACCTGTGCCGGCTCGAGCAACCCGTCGTAGCCACCCAGGAAGCCGATCGTCTCCCAGCCCTGATGGGCGGCGGTGCGCGCGACCGCGCGGATCACCGCGTTGAGCCCGGGGCAATCCCCGCCGCCGGTGACGATCCCGATCTTCGCGCTCATGGCTGGGCCTCGCTTCGCTGCGGGGTGCTCGGTGCTCAGTCGCACCGCTCGGCGGCGACGGTCACGCGGTCGTTGATGCTCTTGCGCTGCCCGGCCTCGAGCGGGACCGTGACGCTGAAGGTTCCGCGCTCGCCGGGACCGAGGTTTCGCGGCTCGGAGCCGGCCGCCTTCTTCGCGAGCAGCTGGTCCTGGCTGATCACCCAGCCCGTGACCTCGACGTTCTTGGCGGTGCCGCGGCCGCGGTTCTCGACCGTGCCGGTGAAGGTGATGGTGTGCGCCTGGTCGTCGATCGACTTCTCGAACGGCTGGCTGACCACGACGTCGCACGCGCCTTGGCTCGACCCGTTCGCAGCCGCGCCGGCGTCGGGTGCCTCGCAGCGCGTGGCCTCGAAGGTGAGCCTCTCGTCGACCTTCACGTCGAGGTAGCTCGATCCCTCGTTGGAGGCCGTGACCTTGAACTTGGCGGTCTGGCCGGGCGCGAGGGAGCCGGGGACGAGGGCCTGCGACGCTTCGCCCAGGACCGCGCCGCTCGACCGGTTCACGACCTGCAGTCGCACCGACGTGAAGCGTGCCGTCCGGTCGCCCCGGTTCTGCGCCTCCCCAGCGTAGGTGACCGTCTGCTTGGCCTTGTCCTCGTCGCGTACCGGCTGGACCGTGGGCGCCACGCCACACGCGTCGGCGGCCCGGGCGGAGTGGGGGGCGGGCAGCAGCCCGAGGACGACGAGGGAGAGCACCAGCCTGACTCGGCGCATGGATTCCTCCAGACAGCAATGTCCCGATCGGTGCCGGGTGGTGCAACAATACAAGATCGACGCCATCGACATGAGAACACAGGCTCGACTCGAAGACGGGGCGCCGCTAGGCGAATCGCAGCCTATGCGTAGCTCACTTCGCCAGGAACCTGCCCGAAGGGGACACCTGACCTGACCCGGCTCGGCGGGCCAAGGTTACGGAGAGGGAACGCTCGCGAGCTCGCGGCGTTCTGGAATTCGAACCGGCTCATGCGGAGAATCGAGATCGCGATGACACGGGAGCGATCCACAGCCTGGATCCCGGCGTTCGACTGGCTACGACGCTACGAGCGCGCGGCGCTCCGGCCCGATGTCGTCGCGGGCCTCACCACCTCGGCGGTCGTGCTGCCGAAAGCGATGGCCTACGCGACCATCGCAGGACTCCCGCTCGAGGTCGGCCTCTACACGGCGTTCGTGCCGATGGTGATCTACGCGCTCCTCGGCAGCTCGCGGGTGCTGAGCGTGAGCACCACCACCACCATCGCGATCCTCGCTGGCGCCGAGCTCGCGGCGGTGGCGCACCTGCCACAGCCGGTCGAGCCGCTGGTGGCCGCGGCGACGCTCACGGCGCTGGTCGGCGCGGTGCTGCTCGCGGCGCGGCTCTTCCGCCTGGGCTTCGTCGCGAACTTCATCTCCGACCCGGTGCTGGCGGGGTTCAAGGCCGGCATCGGGCTGGTGATCGTGGTCGACCAGCTTCCCAAGCTCCTCGGGCTGCACATTACCAAGGCGGGCTTCTTCCGCGATCTCTATTCGACCGCTTCGGCGCTTCCCGAGACCTCGCTCGCGACCCTCGCGGTGGCCGTGGCGACGCTCGCCGTGCTCGGGATCGTCGAGCGCTTCGTGCCGAGAGCGCCGGCGCCGCTGGTTGCCGTCGGCGGCGCCATCGCGGCGTCCATGGTCCTCGGCCTCCACGACCTCGGCGTCAGCACCGTGGGCCACGTGCCAGGCGGCCTGCCGCACTTGACCCGGCCCACGCTCGCGCTGTTCGAGGAGCTGTGGGCGCCTGCCCTCGGCATCGCGCTGATGAGCTTCACCGAGACGATCGCCGCGGGCCGCGCGTTCGCACGTCAGGGGGAGCCGCGTCCCGATCCCAACCAAGAGCTGGTGGCGATCGGCGCGGGCAACCTGCTGGGCGCGCTCTTCGGCGCGATGCCGGCGGGCGGCGGCACCTCGCAGACCGCGGTCAACCGCAGCGCAGGCGCCACCACCCAGGTGGCCGAGCTCACCACGGCGGCGGTGGCGGTGGGCGCGATGGTGGTGCTCGCGCCGGTGCTGAGCGCGTTGCCCAACGCGACGCTCGCGGCGGTGGTGATCGCGTATTCGATCGGGCTCATCAGCCCCGCCGAGCTGGCGGCGATCCGCCAGGTGCGCCGCATCGAGTTCCGCTGGGCGCTGGTGGCGTGCGCGGGAGTCGTGCTGCTCGGTACGCTCAAGGGCATCCTGGTCGCAGTGATCCTGTCGATGGCGAGCCTCATGCACCTCGCCAACAACCCGCCCGTGTACCTGCTGGTCCGCAAGCGCGGAACCAACGTATTCCGACCTCGCTCGGACGAGCACTCCGACGACGAGAGCTTCCCGGGGCTCTCGATCGCGCGCACCGAGGGTCGGGTCTATTTCGGCAACGCGCAGAATATCGGCACCAAGCTCCTCGCGTTGGTCGACGCGCATGCGCCGCAGGTGCTGGTGCTCGATTGCAGCGGGATCCCCGGGTTCGAATTCACGGCACTCAAGATGCTGATCGAAGGCGAGGAGCGGCTGCGGGAGCGTGGAGTCGAGCTGTGGCTGGCGGCGCTCAGCAACGAGTCGCTCGAGATGATCCGCCGCACACCGCTCGCCGAGCGGCTCGGACGCGAGCGCATGTTCTTCAACCTGGAGGCCGCGGTGGAGGCCTTCGAGGCGCGGCGTGGAGGGTGACCGGGCGAGCGGCCTGGTGGCGCGGGCCCGCGAGTTCGCGGTCGCGACCCACAGACGGATCGATCACGTCCGCAAGTTCAGCGGCCAGCCCTACGACGTGCACCTCAAGGCCGTGGCGGAGCTGGTCGCCGAGGTCAGTGACGATCCCGAGACCCTCGCCGCGGCGTGGCTCCACGACGCCGTCGAGGACACGCCCGGCGACGCTCGCCGACATCGAGCGCGACCTCGGCGCCGGCGTCGCGAAGCTGGTCGAGGAGCTGACCGACGTCAGCAAGCCCGGCGACGGCAACCGCGCGCGCAGGAAGGAGCTCGATCGCCTCCACCTCGCCGGCGCGTCGCCGCGCGCCAAGACCGTGAAGCTCGCCGATCTGATCGACAACGCCGTCGACATCACGCACCACGACCCGCGCTTCGCGGTGCGGTTCCTGGCCGAGGCTGAGGCGCTGATCGCGGTGCTCGGCGAGGGAGAGCCCCGGCTCCTCGAGCGCGCCACGCGCACCCTCGAGAGCTGCCGCGCGAAGCTGGCGCCGTCGAGGCGCGAGCGCGAGGCCGCGGGCGCCGTGGAGGTGGAGGAGGCGCAGGTCGGCGATCCGGTGGGTCGCGCTCGGGTGCGGCGGCTCTTCGCCGAGGCCTTCGCGGTGCAGGACATCGCCGAGCCGCTGCGGTCGTTCGACGCGGCGAGCCCGGCGGCGTCCGCGCGCGACGCCCTCGTGGCCGCGGCGAGAGGCGTGGCCGGGATCCGCGAAGGGGGCGCGGTCACGGGCTTGGCGACCCTGGCCGAGCTCGAGCGCGCGGCGGCGAGCGGCGCCACCTGCGGTGCCGTCGCGCGGCCCATCTCGCCCGGGCAGCGAGTCCGCGGCGACGCCACCCTCGCGGACGCGATCCACGTCCTCACCGGCTGGGAGCACGGCGTCGTGACCGTGCTGGGTGAGCCTGTCGCGGTGGTGACCCGGGGCGACGTCGGCAAGCCGATCGCGCGGATGTGGCTCTTCGGCATGGTGACGCTGATCGAGCTGACGATGGTGGAGCGGATCCGAGCGCGCTTCCCGGACGGGAGCTGGGGGGACTGGTCGCGGGCGCCCGGCTGGCGCGTGCCGACGAGCTGCGCGCCGAGCGGCTTCGCCGCGGCCACGCCTGCGAGCTGCTCGACTGCCTGCAGCTCGCCGACAAGGCGCAGATCCTGGTGCAGGACGACGCGGAGCTCGCGTACTTCGGCTTCGCCTCGCGGCGGGCGGCGCGGCAGGTCGCGAAGGAGCTCGAGTCGCTGCGTAATCACCTCGCTCACGCGCAAGACGTGGTGAGCCACGATTGGGCGCAGATCGCGCGGATGACGCGCCGCCTCGCCGAGATCGTCGCACCCGCGTGATGGACCCCGCTCCGCTCCGCGCCGCGCGCCGGCGCGGAGCGATGGAGGATCGCCGCATGGCGCCGACGACCCGATGGCCGATGAGCCGCCGCACGTGGTTCCGCTGGGTGACGCTGGCGGGGCTCGGCACCGCGGGTGGCGCGCTCGGTGGCGGATGCTCGAGCGGCGGCGGAGCCGGATCGAGCACCGCCGAAGCCGACCTCGACGCTTTCGTCGCCACGCTCTCCCTCGACGAGAAGGTGAAGCTGGTGAGCGCTGCCCCGGTCACCATCGCGGCGCTGCTGAACACGTTGCTGGTCTACAACCAGGAGCCGATCGAGAGCGGCAGCCTGCCCGAGCGGGGCGTCCCGAGCGTCGCCTTCACCGACGGCCCGCGCGGGATCGTGATGTACGAGTCGACGTGCTTCCCGGTGGCGATGGCGCGCGGCGCCACGTTCGACCCCGAGCTCGAGGCGCGCGTCGGGGACGCCATCGGGGTCGAGGCGCGCACCCAGGGCGCCAACCTCTTCGCCGGCGTGTGCGTGAACCTGCTCCGCCATCCGGCGTGGGGCCGCGCCCAGGAGTGCTTCGGCGAGGATCCGGTGCTCACCGCCGCGATGGGGGTGGCGCTGCTGGAGGGAGCGCAGCGCCACGTCATGGCCTGCGTGAAGCACTTCGCGTGCAACAACATCGAGGACTCGCGCTTCTTCGTGAACGTGACGATCGGCGAGCGCGCCCTCCACGAGGTCTACCTGCCTCACTTCAAGGCGTGCGTGGAGGCCGGCGCGGCATCGGTGATGAGCGCGTACAACAAGGTGAACGGCGAGTTCTGCGGCCAGAACCGCACGCTCCTGACCGGCATCCTGAAGGAAGGCTGGGGCTTTGCCGGCTTCGTCATGTCGGACTTCGTCTTCGGCGTCCGCGACGGCGTCGCGGCCATGAACGCCGGCCTCGACCTCGAGATGCCACTCGCCATCCACTACGGACCGCGGCTCGTGGACGCGGTGCGAAGCGGTGCGGTGGCGGAGGCCCAGCTCGACGACGCGGTGAAGCGCCTCGTTCGCCAGCACCGCCGCTTCGCCGCCGTGGGCGAGCCCGAGCGGTACCAGCAGAGCGCCGTGGCCGGTCCCGACCACACCGCGCTGGCGCGGCAGGTCGCGAGCGAGGGGATGGTGCTGCTCCGCAACGAATCCGCGGGTGGCGCGAGCCCGCTCTTGCCGCTCGACGCGGCCGCGCTGCGGCGGGTCGCGGTGGTGGGGCGGCTCATCTCGGCGCCCAACATCGGCGACGAGGGCTCGAGCCGGGTGCGTCCGCCCTACATCGTGACCCCTCTCGCCGGCCTCACCGAGGCGCTGCCGGGGGCCGAGATCCTGGCCATCGAGGGGGCGTCGCTGGCCGGCCACGAGGAGGCGATCGCCGCGGCGGACGTGGTCGTCGCCGTGGTCGGCTACAGCCACGAGGACGAGGGCGAGAACGTCTTCGTGAAGGGCGGCGACCGGCAGAGCCTGCGGCTTCGCGCCGAGGACGAGGCGCTGCTCCTCGACGCCGCGCGCCTCAATCCGCGCACCGTCGCGGTGGTCGTGACCGGGAGCGCGATCGTGAGCGAGGTCTGGCGCGAGGCCGTGCCCTCGATCCTGGTGGTCTGGTACCCGGGCATGGAGGGTGGCCATGCCCTCGCCGACGTGCTCCTCGGACGGGCCTACCCGGGCGGCAAGCTGCCGTGCAGCTTCCCGCGCAGCGAGGACGACCTTCCGTCCTTCGACTCTGCGGCGAGCGAGGTCGAATACGGACTCTTCCACGGCTATCGCTGGCTCGATCGCAACGGCGTGGCTCCCGCCTTCGCCTTCGGTTTCGGGCTCGGCTACACCGCGTTCGGTGTGAGCGACGTCTCGCTGGCAGACGCGAGCGTGGGACGAAGCGGCGAGCTCGTGGTGCGCGCCACCGTCACCAACACCGGCGCCCGAGCCGGCAGCGAGGTGCTGCAGGTCTACGTCGAGCCACCCGCGGCGACGGTCGAGCGCGCGCCGCGTGAGCTACGCGGGTTCCAGAAGGTGCGGCTCGCGGCGGGCGAGTCCACCACGGTCTCGATCCGCGTCCCGGTGGCGTCCCTCGGGTACTGGGACGAGGGGAGCCACGGCTTCGTCGTCGAGCGCGGTGACTACGTGGCGCGCGTCGGTACGTCGTCGCGGGGCGCCGACCTCGCGGCGGTGCCTTTCCAGGTCCGGTGAAGGCGCCCCCGGATCACCTCCGAATCACCTCACGTCGTGCCGATTGGTGTCCACTCCGGGCTTGGAACATGGCCCGAGACGAGGCCCAAGGAGGCCCAGAAAAGCCCGTATTTCACGGAGAAACCCGGCCAAGCCGGCTGTAAAGCATCAGCCGTACAAAATCTGTAAAGCATCAGCTAGACGATTTTGTAGAGCAAGTGCTTTACAGACCGGCCCCGCGGCGCTCGCTCGGGCCGGCCTCGTGCGCCGCCCGACGAGCCGCGGGGACGGCGCTCGGTGCCACGTCACCCGGCGAAGCGCCGGGTCAGGACGAGACCAGCCGGCCGTCGGAGAGCGTGTAGGCGACCCGGGTGCGCTCCACCATGCGCGGGTCGTGGGTGGCGATCACGAGTGTGGTGCCGCGCCGCTCGTTGAGCGCGGCGAGCATGTCCATGAGCGCTACACCGGTCGCTGCGTCGAGGTTCGCGGTGGGCTCGTCGCCGAGCACCAGCGCCGGATTCTTCACCAGCGCGCGCGCCACCGCCACCCGCTGCTGCTGGCCGCCGCTCATCTGGGTGGGGAGCTTGCGCGCGTGGTCGGCGAGGCCGACCTCGGCGAGCATCGCGGCGGCGCGCTCGGCGCGTCGCCGGGGTGGGACGCCGAGCAACGCGAGCGGGAGCTCGACGTTCTCCTGCGCCGAGAGCACGTCGATCAGGTTGAAGGTCTGGAAGATGAAGCCCACTCGATCGCGGCGGTAGGTGGCGCGAGCGTCGGCGCCGAGGTCGGAAACCGCGAGACCGTCGACCACGATGCGGCCGGCGTCGGGCCGGTCGAGCCCACCGATCAGGTTGAGCAAGGTCGTCTTCCCCGAGCCCGACGGGCCGACCAGCGCCGCGAAGGCGCCCGCCTCGACCGTCAGGCTCACGCCGTGGAGCACGGTCGCGTCCCCATAGCGGCGCACCACGCCCTCGACGTCGATCTCCCCGCTCATCTCGCCGCCGATCCTGGCACGGGCGCCGCCGGGCCGGCGAGTGGGGAGCCGTGTCGGGCTCCATGCGCCGCGGGCCGCACTATCCGCGTTCACGCGATCGTGCTAGCTGGGTAGTCGTGCTCGTCGGGACGCCGTCGTGAGCCGACGCGGGTCCCCGGATTCGCGGCTCGACGCGGCGGCGAGGGAGGTCCACGATGCCCGAGCCGAAGCCCACCGTACCCGCCTCGCCGGCTGGATCGACGGCGACGCCCTCGGGCGTGATCGCCGACCTGGTCCGAGACCATGGCCTGATCCTGCGCGCCACCGTGGCGCTGGAGCGATGCGCGGCGCGCCTGACGGCGCCGGGTGAGGTCGACAAGCGCGAGCGCGAGCACCTCGCGTTGCTGCTCGGGTTCTTCCGCGACTTCGCCGAGGGCATCCACGACGCCAAGGAAGAGGAAGCCCTGATCCCCGCGCTGGTCGGCGCCGGCGTGCCGGCCGACACCGGCATCGTCCGCGAGATCATGGACGTCCACCTCCAGGCGACGGAGCGCCTCGCACGGGTCACCGCCAAGCGCGCCGAACCCGCGCTCGAGCCCATCGCGGACTACAGCGAGCTCCTCCGCCAGCACCTGCGCGCCGAGGAGCACAGCCTCTTCCCGCTCGTCGAGCGGTTCCTCGATCCGGCGAGCGAGCAGCGGGTGCTCGTGGGCTTCCGGCAGATCGAGGCGCGGGCCGGGGACGAGCGCGGTTACGACGGGTTCGACCGCGAGATCGGGCGCCTGCTCGCGCCGCTCGACCAGCTCTACCCCGACCGCAAGCGACCGTGGTGAGCGGCCTGCACCCGCCTTGGGTCGGGACGCTGGCCGTGCAGGTTGTGGATGCGGCTTGAAATCCATACATCGGGGGTGCGGGTCTTACTTCCTCCGCGGTTCCCACCTGAGGCCGTCCGGATGGCGAGGTGACCTCCCCCGGCTCGCGCTCTCCTCGAGAGGCCTCTCGCCGCGAGGGCGGCGGCGGCACGTGCATTGAACCTCGATACCGAGCGCCACCGCCGTTCGCGGTGGAGCTCGGGAGGTGACATGACCGCCGCACTCGGCAGCCGGCCCATCGGCCGCACTCGCTGGGCGATCGCGGAGGGCTACATCCCGGCCGAGAGCCACGGTCCTCGTCCCGAGATGGTGAGCCACGAGACCGCCTGCATCCTCAACACGAGCCAGCACGAAGCAAATGTGTCGATCACCATCTTCTTCGCCGATCGTGATCCCGTCGGGCCCTACCGCGTGGTGGTTGGCGCGCGCCGAACTCTCCACCTGCGCTTCAACGACCTCCACGACCCCGAGGAGATCCCGCGCGCGACGGACTACGCGAGCGTCATCGAGTCCGACGTGCCGATCGTCGTCCAGCACACGCGGCTCGACTCGCGACAGGCCGAAAACGCCCTGCTCAGCACCGTCGCCTTCGCGCAGGACGAGTGAGCGCGGCGCGGCGTCGGGCACCGCGCCGGAGCGGGTATCGTGACGGGATGAACGAGCCGCTGCACGTCGTGATGATGGGGGTCGCCGGCGCTGGCAAGACCACGATCGGCCGCGCGCTCGCCCACTCTCTCGGCTGGCTCTTCCTCGAGGCCGACGACCTTCACTCCGAAGCCAACCGCGCGAAGATGGCGCGTGGTGAAGGCCTGACCGACCTCGACCGCGAGCCATGGCTCGCGGCCATCGAGGATCTCCTCGATGCCCATCGAGGAGACTCGCTGGTGCTCGCGTGCTCGGCGCTCAAAGGACGGTATCGCGCGCGGCTCGCGCGCGGCCGAGACCTTCGGCTGGTGTACCTCGAGGTGCCGGCCGCGGTCTTGCGCGACCGTCTCGCGCGTCGTCGTGGTCACTACGCTGGCGCCGCGTTGCTGCCGAGCCAGCTCGCCGCCCTCGAGACGCCGGGCGACGCGCTGCGCGTGGACGGAACCCGTCCCGTCGCGGAGCTGGTGACCATGATCCGCGCGGCGCTCGGCTGCTGATCTCTGTGAGCGCCACTGACCGGGGGTCAACGGCGCCGGAGTGCTCGCTAGAGCGTCCCGGTCGCGTGGAAGGTGCGGCACTCGCCGTCGAGCCCACCCGAGTCGAGCTGGACGACAGGGCCACTCGCGCCGGTCGGGGTGATCGGGCTCGAGTCGTTGCTGCACCCGTCGTGGCCGCTGGTGATCGGCGTCTGCGTGAAGTCGATGGTGAGCGGCATGGGCGCGTATTCCCATCCGCCAGAACCGCTGTTCCGCTTGACCAGGAGCGAGCTCCCCGACGTGGCAGCCCGGAACAGCCCGCCGATCGAGAGCTCCGGTGCGGTGAGCACCAGCGTGCCGAGCGTGCCGCCCCACGGCCGCCAGCCGAGGACCGGCGCGTGGCTCGGACAGGTACCGTCGGGAGCGGACGATCGGCGTACCGGGTTCGGTGGCGTCACCCCGATCGACATCGTCGCTCGAGGAGCGGTAGCGCGCCCGACACGACGGGTACGGGGGGCCGCAGGTCTCGTAGCCCATCACCCAGCCCGCGTCCGTACGCGAACGCCTCGAACCCATCGACGGTCGTCTCGGCGCCGCGACCGGGGCTCGGAGCGCCCGTTCACGGCAGCGTGAAGGACCCACCAGGGCCGGTTCCGGAGCTGGTGAAGGGGATGAAGGGCGGATTGGTCGCCGTGGCGTAGGCGGCGCCGGCATCGAGGCCCAACGGGCGGGTGAAGTGGAGCTGGTCGGAATCGTCGATCACGATCGCGATACGTGGCAGGCCGCTGGCGTCGAGGCCGCCAGCGTTGACCACCGAGCCGCCGCTCCACGCGAACAGGTCGACCACCGTGGTGTCACAGAACCCGGTGCCCGTGAGCGTGATGGTGTCGCCCGACACGGCCACGACCGAGACCGTCACCGCCGTGCCGATCGGGACCGAGACGGCGTTGGAGGCTCCGTAGCCGGCTTGGTTCACGACCTGGACCGCTCCCGGGCCCACCGGGGCCGCGGCTGGGATCGTCACCTCGAGGGACTCGGCGGTCTGCGCCGTGGGACCGAGCGGACCGAGGTTGCCGGCGGTGGTGAACAAGTTGACGAGCGCCGCGGAGAAGCCGTCGCCGCCGATGACCAGCGGCTCGCCTGGCTCCAGGACGGTCTCGACGTTCGCGGTGGCGATCGTGGGGTCGGTGCTCGACGGGCTGATCGCGACGCCGCCGAGGCTCGTGATCCCCGGAACCCCTGCGGCCGGGTTGCCGAGCAGGATCGCCGTGCGCACGTTGCTCACGTCGTAGTCGTGGTCGGGCCGGACGAGCTCGAGCGACACCACGCCGTTGCCGAGGAGGATGTCGCGCGGCGCGTCCACGGGCCACGGCCACGGCAGCGTACCGGCCCACGTGCCGGTGCTGGTGGACGTGGGCGAGAGTCCGTCCGGCAGAACGTCGACCGCGCCCCAGGAGGTCGCGACGAACACCTTGAGCAAGGTGTCGGGCGTGATCCCCGCGCCATCCAGCACGATCGGGCTGCCGACGCGGACCGGGCCGGCGAGCGGGGCGAGGGCGGCGGTGGCGCCGTCCAGGTTGGCGGCCACGTCGAGGGTCGCGAGCGAGCCGATCATCGGCCACGAGCCGCTGGCGACGAGATCCGTCATCACGAGCGCGCCGGTCGCCTCGTCGTGCGCGAACGTCGCGGCCATCGCCAGCGAGCCGAGGGCCACGGAGGGCGGCATCTGCTCGCACCAGGTGGTCGCGTACCCGGTCCGATAGTGCACCTCGACCGGCACCACCAGCTCGACGTGGCCGCTCGGATCGACGACGGCCTCGGGGAGCGGTGCGCCGGGATCGAGCTCGATCTCGATGGTGCAGTAGTCGTAGCAGACGTGAAAATCCCAGCACCACTTGGGCACGCCGCCGCTGAGCAAGCTCACGTTGCGCAGGGTGAGACGGCGGCTGACCGGATCGAACGTGAGCGCGACGGACGTCTGCTCCAGGATCGGCGCCGTGAACTCGTGTGCGGGATACGGGTCGTGCGCGAGCGAGTAGTGGATCTGATTGGTGAGGCCCGGGGTGGGGCCGACCACGCCGGACTGCGCGGCGGCGGGTCGGCCCGTGGCGAGCCGTACGATCACGAACGCCGTGACGAGCGCCGCGCGCAACGGCGAGGGGTGACCGAGCCGTGGCCGCGAGCGCCACACGCCGAGGGTTCGCACGCGCCACCTCCTCGCGGCGGCGCCTCCGCGTGCACAGCGCCTGGCTCGAGGTGCTCACCGTCGAGCCGTGCGGGCGAAGCTCAGCCGACCGTGCTCGGAAGGATGCGGCACGTGCCCCCCCGGGGCAATCGAGCCAGGTCACGGGGCCGCGGCCCCGCGCCGTGCCGCCTCACGTGCAACCCCGCGGTCGGCGTTGCCGCGCGCCCGGACCCGGTCGCGTCAGGAAGACGGCGTGTACGGCTCGTGGAGGTGGACCGGCGCCGCTTTGCCGCGCGTGCGCAGGTTCAGCATCTCCACGAACACCGAGAACGCCATCGCGAAGTAGACGTAGCCCTTGGGGATGTGGCGATCGAAGCCCTCGGCCATCAGCATCACGCCGATCAAGAGCAGGAAGGAGAGCGCCAGCATCTTCACGGTCGGGTGGCGGTGCACGAAGTCGCTGATGACGCCCGCCGCCGCCATCATGATGCCCACCGCCACCACCACGGCGCCGACCATCACCCCGATGTCCTGGGCCATGCCCACGGCGGTGATCACCGAGTCGAGCGAGAACACGATGTCGAGCAGCATCACCTGGAAGATGACGCTCGCGAACGACGGCGCGACCCGCGCGGAGGCGTGACCTTCCTCGCCCTCGAGCTTGTCGTGGATCTCGTGGGTCGATTTCGCGATCAGGAAGAGACCACCCACCAGGAGCACCAGGTCCCGACCCGAGATCTCCTCGCCGAGCACGCTGAAGAGCGGGGCCGTGAGCTTGATCACCCACGACAGCGAGAGCAGGAGACCGATCCGTCCCACGAGCGCCACGGCGAGGCCGATGCGGCGTGCCTTCGCCTGCTGCTCGGGCGGCAGCTTCCCGGCGAGGATCGAGATGAACACGATGTTGTCGATGCCGAGGACGACCTCGAGCATCGTGAGCGTGGCGAACGCGATCCAGGCCTCGGGGTTGGTGATCCAGTCCACGGGGATTCCTCGACGACGGGGTTCGAGCGCGAGTCTAGCGCCCGCGCGGCTCAGGTGCCGCGGAGGCCGAGCCCCGCGGCGTCATAGACGGCGTCGATCGCGCGCATGTTCGCGAGCGAGCTGGCGAGCGAGGGGCTCGCCTCGCGCTCACCACGAACCGCCGCCGCGAAGGCGCTGAGCTGGTGGGAGTAGGTGGTGTCGCCCTCGATCCGCTCGCGCCGGATCGCGCCGCCGCTCACGACGCTCAGCCGGTGGAAGAGGTGGGGCGCCACCGGATTGAAGACGCGGAGCTCGCCGCGCGAGCCGACCACCCGCGCGCGCACGTCGACGAGCGTGGCCGAGAAGAGGGCACAGGTGGCGCGCCCCTCCACGCCGCCCGGGAAGCGAAGCTCCGCGCGCATCCAGCGGTCGACCCGTGGCGACGAGAGCCGCGCCGTGGCCGAGATCACCTCGGGCTCGGCGGCGGCGAGGAAGCGCGCGATGTCGATCGCGTAGCAGCCGGTGTCCATCGTCGCGCCACCGCCGAGGTCGAGCCGGTAGCGGATGTCGCCGGGCAGCGGCAGCGGGATGCACATGGCGGTCTCGACGCGGCGGATCTCGCCGAGCTCGCCGCTCGTCACGATCTCGCGCATGCGCGCCGCGAGCGGGTGGTGGCGCCAGTGGAACGCCTCGATCAGCAGCCGACCGGATCGGTGGGCGGCCTCGATCACGAGCGCCGCCTCGGCGGCGTTCGATGCGAGCGGCTTCTCGCACAGCACGTGCTTGCCGGCTTCGAGGGCACGGATCGTCCACTCGGCGTGGAGCGAGTTCGGCAGCGGCACGTAGACCGCGTCCACCTCGGGATCGGCGAGGAGCGCCGCATACGAGCCGTGCGTCCGCGGGATGCGGTGGCGGCGCGCGAAGGCGCGCGCGCGGCGCTCGTCGCGAGCGGCGACGGCGACCACCTCGACTCCCGTCCCCTCGCGCGCGGGCCGCACCAGGGCCATCGGGGCGATGCGCGCGGCGCCGAGGATGCCGAAGCGAAGCGGCGGGTTCGTCATGGGCTCTCCGAGGCGCTCGACGGGGTTGGGCTCGGCCAGCGCTCAGGAGGTGGCCGCGGCCGTTGGCGACGAGCTCGGCGCGGAGCGCCTCGAGACCGGCGGCGGCGAAGCGGTGGAAGGTCGCGTCCCCAAGGCGCCGGCGGGAGAGCACCATCCCCGGCTCCCGGCCCAGGTCGCCAGTCTCGCTCTTCGGCACCCGCATCGGCACCTGGTGGGTCATGGAGCGCTCGCCCCGTGTCGATCCCGCCGCCGCCGAGCTGCGCCGCCGTCGACGCGAGTGTCGATCGATCCGCATCTGCGCGCGACCGCCGTGAGGTGACGCTCGGCCGCCGCGAGACCCGGCCGCCGATTCGGCCGTTCACGCTCCCGAGCGTGCCGCTCGACGAGCTGTGCGCGCACCACGGCATCCCCGCCCGGGGGAAGCGAGCACGGCTGGAGGGCGGGCCGGTGAGCGCGAGGGAGCGCGGCCGCCTCGCCGCCCGGACCGCCCGTCGCCCGATGTGGGGCCGGTCGTCGACGCCAGCCTCGCCGTGCGACGATGGCGGCCCGGAGGAGGGAGGCCTGCGTGAGGCGCTCGGTCGTGGTGCTCGTGTCCTGGATCGTCGCGCTGGCGGCGCTCGGCGGCTGTGGCGGTCCGGACGACGGCGCTCGCGAGCTCGGTCCGCCCATCGAGGTGGCGCGCGCCGAGCTCGAGACGTGGGTGTGGGAGCCGGTGCCCGACATGCACTGCGCCGACGGCTCCTCGGCGGGCGTGGTGGTGAACCTCACCGAGCGCAGCCGCGACGTGGTGGTGTTCTTCCAGGGCGGTGGCGCGTGCTGGAACGCGCTCACGTGCGCGGTGCAGCCCGGCAACCTGCGGCCGATGGGCGACGATCCGCTCGCGACCTGGATGTCGGACGGCGAGCACGCGCAGTCCGGGATCTTCGATCGCGACGACCCCACCAACCCGCTCGGCGACGCGAGCTACGTGGTGATCCCGTATTGCACCGGCGACCTCCACCTCGGCGACGCCGTCGCGGGATACGGCGTCCACCACGTCGGCTACGCGAACGTGTCGGCGGCGCTCGCGCGGATCGTGCCGACCTTCCGCCACGCGCCGCGGGTCGTGGTGGCGGGCTTCAGCGCCGGTGGAGTGGGGGCGGCGGCGAGCTTCCACCAGATCGCGACGGCGTTCGAGCGCGTCGGCCGCCCCGAGCTGGCGCTGATCGACGACGCGGGACCGGTGCTGCGGCCGCCCTACCTCTCGGCACTCGCGAGCCGGACGATCCGCGACGCGTGGGGGCTCACCGGCACCATCGAGCCGTGGTGCCCCGAGTGCGTGAGCGACGGCTATCACGCCGCCTACGCGACCAGCCTGAGGCTTCACCCCGGCACGCGAGCGTCGCTGGTGTGCGCCTACGCCGACACCACCGTCCGGGTGCTCTACGCGGCGCTGCTGAGCCCGGTCGAGAACGGTCGTCTGGAGGCGGGGCTCGAGGACTTCGCCGCGGCGCTGACCACCGCTGCGCCGAGCCATGCGCCGAGCGAGCAGCGCACGTTCTTCTACGCCGGCGATCGCCACGGCGCGACCGAGACCGTGCCGCTCGCGGCGACACCCGGCCTCGCCGGGTTCCTGCGCGCCCAGCTCGACGGCGACGCCGAGTGGGCGAGCGTGCGTCCGTAGGGGGGCGAGTCGGCGCGTGCCGCGGGTGGAAAGGTCAGCGGATTTGGAGGCGGGGCGCGACCTGGCGAGGTACGCCTCGTCAGAACCCGAAGTCGAACCCGATCACCGGACCGTGCATCGTGGTGTCGAACACGAACTCCTCGAGCCCGTCCCCCGTCTCGTAATCCTGGTAGAGCGCCCGGTAGCCGAGCAGCACGCTGCCGGTGACCGAGTCGGTCAGGTCCCACCGATAGCCCACGTATCCGGTCGCCGACCACGCGAGCTGCGTACCGACGTCGAAGCCGCCGACGTCGCCCGCGACGGTCAGCGACCACGCGGGCGTCAGGTCCAGCACGCCGCGGAGCCCGACCAGGGGATCCACCCAGTCCTTCGTAAGGCTGCCGCCACGGGAGCTCAAGAAGTCGAGCTCGACGTCGGTGTCGAGGTAGGTGTAGCGCCCGCCGATCTGGGGAAGGATCGAGAGCTCCGGGCCTCCGCCGCAGCGGCCGAGCGGGAACGGGCCGAGGCGGTAGTTGAGGCCGAACTGGAGGACGAAGAGATCGAGCGTGACGTCGAGCGAAGCCGGCTGACCGAGGACCGTGGCCTTCGGCTCGTCGCTGAGCCTCGAGTAGAGCGGGTTCACGGTGAACCCCCACCGCCCGTTTCGCGCCTCGACCGCTCCCATGAGCGCGATGTTCAGGTCGTTCAGGATGTCGCCGAACGACATGTCGAGGTCCGCCTCGACGCCGGCCACGCCCGCAGTGCCGGTCATCGAGAGCGCCCACAGGTACGGGATCACGTCGACGGTCCAGCCTTCCTCGGTCGGCGAGCCGGCGGCCTCCGCCGCGCGCGCGGTGCACGGCGGCCCGAGCGCGGCCAACACCAGCAGCCCGACGGCCGCCCACCGGGCGACGCCCGTCGATCGCGCTCCGCAGACCGTTCGAGTCATTCCGTTCTCCTGGTTCGGGTGGAGCGGCGCCGGTTGCCCGTGACGGCCCGTGCCGGCCGGGCCGAATCATGCGCGATTCCCCCCTCCGACGGAACTGCTCCGGATCCAGGGAGACGGCCGCCGGGCTCGCCCGTCGAGACGTCGTTCGCGAGCGGCCTGCCGGTGCGCGGAGCGGTACTACCGTGCTTTGTCGTGCGGCTCGATGTAGCGGATCAGGTCGCGCCGGTAGCCCTCGAACTCGTTCGCGAGGCTCTTCAACCAAGCTTTGCGCTCGGCGTTGGGGTCGAAGCGCGCGGTCGCGGTCGCCATGGCCGCCACCATGCGGGTGGCCTGCGCCTGGAGGAGCACGAAGCGGACGTCGAATCCGCCGCTGCGGCTCAGCATCTCGGACTTGCCGAACTCCTTGGCCACGTCCGTGATCGCGTCACCGATGGGGCTCGGCGTGGTCGGCTCGTCCGACACGTCGGGCGCCAGGTGGCGGAGCCGCTCGAGCTCGGACGCGCGCCGCTTCGACGCGTCGCTCAAGGTGTGCATCAGCTTGGCGACGGCATCGTTGGGGGCGTTGAGCGTCAGCGTCTTGAAGAGGTCGAGGGTCCCCAGGTGCGACTCGTCCGCCAGGGTATCGGCGAGCAGGTCATAGCCCACGAGGAGGTCCTGGTGCGCCGGCGCGGTCGACCTGGGCGAGCGCGTCTCCGCGGGTGGCTGTGCGCAGCTCGAGAGCGCCAGCAGCGCGGCTACGACGGCGGATCCGAACGCGCGCGAGCGAGCCGAGGACTTGGCTAGGAGACCCGTTGCGGTCGACATGGCTTCCTCCGGCCGATGGACTCCGGCGCCGGCGATGGCCCCGGTGGCGTTCGTTCCGTGCGAGGCACGCATGGATCAGGACGCCTTCCTCACGACCGGCGTCGCGGTGGACGGGGGCACGGACTCGATCCAGGTGGAGCGGCTGGGTGTGCGCTCGTCGTGGGGAGGCGTCGGACCGATCGCTCCCGCGCGCCGGGACTCCGACAGGAACTGGGTCCGACAGCGGTCGCTGCAGAAGAAGATCATCCCCTCGTCACGCGCGACTCGAAACCGGCTCTTCTCATCGACGTTCGCGCCGCAAACTGGATCTCGGATCATGGCGATGCTCTCTCGGGTCGATTTGCACGGCCTCGTGGGTAGGGTGCTTGGTGGTCTTGCTTCGGGTGTCGCCGCTCGTCGGCGCGACGTAACTTCGGTGCAAGAGCGAGGCCCGCGCCGGCCGGGCGTGCGAGGTCGCGCCGTGGGATCCAAACCGGGATCTCGGCGGCGCGTGAGCAGCGGCGCGAGCGGCCGCGCGGGCCGTTCGTAACGCTTACACGCCGTGTGCATCCGGGGTTCAGAGCGCCGTCGCGATCGCCGCGCGGAGCGCCCGGCCGGTCATCCGACCGCGACTCCGAGAAGCCGTCCGATGGCGGCGGTGACTCCCATCGCCAGGGCACCGCCGACCATGACCCGGAGCGCGGCGCGGCCGAGCGGCGCACCGCCGAGGCGGCCCCCGAACGCGCCGAGTGCCCCGAGGCTCACCAGTGAGCACGCCGCGATCGTCGGCGCCCGCAGGGCCGCCGGCGCGGCCAGGAGCGCGACGATCGGAACGAGGGCAAAGCACGCGAAGCTCGCGGCCGAGATCCACGCGGCCTGCAGCGGACGGGCGAGCGCGCCCTGCTCGATCCCCAGCTCGTCCTGCATGTGGGCGCCGAGCCGGTCGTGGGCGCTGAGCTGCTGTGCGACTCGCATCGCCAGCTCCTTCTCGACGCCGCGCTTCACGTAGATCGTCGCGAGCTCGTTCAGCTCGGCGCGAGGCCGATCCGCGAGCTCCTTCTTCTCGCGCTCGATGTCCGCCTGCTCGGCATCGCGCTGTGAGCTGACCGAGACGTATTCGCCCACGGCCATCGACATCGCACCCGCGACGAGCCCCGCCGCACCGGCGACGAGGATGGCGCCCTTGGGCGCCGAGGACGCCGCGACGCCGATCATCAGGCTCGCGGTCGACACGATGGCGTCGTCCGACCCGAGCACCGCTGCGCGCAACCACTGCGCACGCCCGCTTCGATGCATCTCGCCGGCCGGCAGTGCCATTCGATCCCCCTCTCGAGCTCGCACGTCGGTCCCGACGGCCGCTCACGCCGGGTCAGCCCGTTTCCGGCGCGCGGCGTCTCGATGGCCGTGCGCGAGCGCCTCGGTCGATCTCGGTTCCCGGCTCGTGCGCCTTGCCGATGCGGCCGGTCGTGCGGATCACGCGCGTGCAACTTCGAGCGAGAGCAGCTTTCGTGCCGGCCGCCCGCAGCTCTCCGCGGGATCAGCGCCGAGCGCCACCTCGAGCGCAGCGCCGAACGAGAGCCGAACCGAGCGGCCCATCGAGACCGTCCCGAAAGCGAGCTCGGAGGACGAGATCGAGCGGATGACCTGAGGGGGGCTGTGGCGCCGGGTGCTGCAACGCGGACGTGAGGAGGGCCAGCGGCGCCGACGGAGGGCGACGGCGCCAGGCTGCGGGCGACGATCGAAGCCGCCGCCACCGGCCCGGCGCGCGTTCGCCACCTCGCGCCGGGTTCCACTCTCCGCCAGGTGAGGATCGCTACGTCGAGTAGGGCTCGGTGGGCGGCGGGACGCTGATCGTCCACTCGTGCCCGCAGCGATCGCATCGGAGCGGCTGCGTCCAGTCCTCCGGCTCGCCCGCGCCGATCATGTACGAGGCGTGCGGGGGGAACTTCTGGACGTCGTCACCGCCGCACTTCGGACAGGTCGGCACGGTCATCGTTCGGTCCTCTCGGCGGGTCGTTCTCCACCACGTTCCGCTCGTACCCGTCGGCTCTCGGAAGGATGGGATCCTCGCATTTCAGAAGGATCTTCCCTTGCGTCCCGGTGTCGTGGCGAGGCGAGAGTGAATCAGCTTCGGGCTCCCTGTCCAGCCCTCGGTCCTCCGGGTTGGGCTTTGACGCGGCCCGGCTCGAGGCGCGCGCCGTACGAATCTTCTTCGATGACGAGGTCGTGAGCGTCGCTCTTGAGGCGGTGGATCGCGCTTCGTGCTCGAACCGGATCCGCGAAGGTGGCGCGCCACTCGTCCGAGCCGCGATCCGAGGCCACGATCATCGACCGCGGAAGACCGAGGTGCGGATCTACGACTACGTCGATCGAGGGGTGGCGATGCTGAGACGCGTGCACGAGAAGCGGCTCGTCGCGTACCGAGGGATCGGATACGTGCGCAGCACGCCGCCGGCACCGGAGGCGAGGGCGCGAGACGTCGAACGGGCGGCCGGTTCGCGTCCTTCGGAGATCATCGAATGAGCGGACGGATGAGCCCGGCCAGCCCGAACGCGTTCGCGGGAGCACTCGTGCGGTGTCTCTTCGCCGGAGGACGCTACGTCGCCTCGATGTTGACACCCTTTGGGGTGAATGGGTACCGTCTGGCACTGGTGACCTATGCTGGTCCGCTTCGCGACCAAGAGGCTCGAGAAGTGCTATCGCGAGGTTGCGGTGGCACGGCGCGAGTGGGGCGAGCGGGTGGCCCGAATGTATGTACAACGCATCAACACCCTGCATGCCGCGAGGGACGCTCGCGATCTATTCGCGCTCCGCGCGCTCGATTGCCATCCCCTGAAAGGGGAGCGGAAGGGGCAGTATGCGATTCGGTTGGGAGACCGGGAGCGTCTGATCGTCGCGTTTGCGGACACGGAGCTCACGGTCGTCCGCATCGAGGAGGTGAGCCGACACAATGGCGACTGAACGAGTGTGGCCCGATCTGGTCATCCCACCCGGCGACGTCCTGACCGAAGAGCTTGCGGCGCGGGGGCTGACACAGTCTCAGCTTGCGCGGCAGATGGGGCGCCCGCTGCAAGCGGTGAACGAGATCGTCCGCGGAAAGAAACGGATCACCGGCGAAACCGCGTTGCAGCTCGCCGACGCACTGGGAACCAGTGCCGAGCTCTGGATGCGCCTCGAGGCCGACCACGAGCTGAACAGGCGCGACTAGCCCGGCGGCTCGCGGCGGACGAGTCGGTGGTCACCGGGACCCGTACCGAGCACCCCACGCGTCGCCGTGCTCGCGTGCGGGCCCGACGGTCCGCAGAGCACTCGAGCCGTGGCGTGAGCGATCGTCCGCCCGCTCGACCTTCGCGTCCGGTCGGCGCGCCTGCTCGGTCTTCGGGCTCGAGCAGAACCCATCCGCGCCTGCTTGAACACTGCAAACATCGATTGCGCTTCCGAGCCGCTGGTGCCGGAGGAGGGAGTCGAAGCCGCGTTCCTGTCCTCTCCCGTCCGCCCACGCCCGAAAAACTCAACGCGAATGCACCGAGCCCCACCCAGGCGGAGGGCGTCGGCGGCCGTGGTGACCCGCCGGTAGGACGTCCGGTAGGAAGCCGAGCCTTGTCCGAGGCGACCGGTGCCGCGGTACGCGCCCTCGTCGATCAGATGGAGGCTGCGGCCGGCGATCCCGCACGAGTCCGCCACCTGGTGCGCCTCTTGCGCCACAAGCTCGCGAGCCTCCGGTGACTGAGCATCCGGTCCGACGCCCTGCATCCTGGATGACCCCGCCCCGCCCGTCGGGTGGGTAGCCGAGGCGCTGTTCGGCTGACCTCGGGGTCAGGGAGCTCTTCGGGGCCGGTGAGGCCCTCACCGAGGCCGGTCGATCACGCGGCGGTCCGGCTTCGAGCGTGTCGCAGGGGCCGCGAACGGCGTCTGCGCCCGCGGACATGACGAAGCCGGGCACCCCGAGGGCAGAGCGGCTGCCGAGCGCATCGTCGGCGGCTTTTCCCGCGAGGTCGCGCTCGCCGATCGGAACGCCCGGAATGGCTGTCGGGGTGATATGCGCTTGACTGCATTATACGTTATGACGCATACTCCGGGCGTGGGCTGGGAGGTCGTCTTCACCGACGAATTCGGCGAGTGGTGGGACACGCTCGGTGCCGAGCAGCAGGACGCGATCGTGGACCGAGTGCAACTGCTCGAGCAGAACGGCCCCAACCTGGGGCGGCCCGTCGTGGACACCCTTGCCGGCTCCGCGCTGCCGAACCTGAAAGAGCTTCGCGCCAGCGCGGGCGGTGCCCTGCGGGTGCTGTTCATCTTCGATCCGGTCCGGCGCGCCGTGCTGCTCGTGGGCGGGGACAAGTCGGGCCGGTGGGCCGAGTGGTACCGCGTGGCGATCCCGCGAGCCGAGGCGCTCTATGCCGAGTATCTGGACGCGATCCGAAAGGAAGGGTTGATCCCATGAAGGTCCGGAACTTCAAGGAGCTGAGCGAGCCGATCATGGCGGATCCCAAGCGGCGCGCGAACGTCGAGCGTCTCTGGAAGGAAACGCTCCGTGAGCTCGTCAGCTACCAGCTCGCCGAGCTGCGGAAGCACCGCGGCCGTACCCAGGCCGAGCTTGCCGAGGCGCTCGGCGTCGAACAGCCGAGCGTTTCCCGCGCCGAACACAGCACCGATCCACAGCTCTCGACGCTGCGCCAGTACGTCGAGGCGCTCGGTGGGCACCTCGAGCTCGTGGCCGTGTTCGAGGGAGAGCGATTGGCGCTCGAGGTCTGAGCAAGCGAGCACCTACCGAAAACCCCTCCGCGCTCATGCGGCGAGCCTGGTGTAGCGATGATGCAGCCCACCGAGCTGGGGAAGGGCGACGATCTTCCCGAAGCGCTCGGCAGCGCGATGCTCGGGCGGATCTTTCCCGAGTGCGAGGTGGTTGCGTGACCGGTGGTAGTAGTCGAGATAGGCGCGGAGCAAGCGCTCCAGGTGGGATGCGTTGAACACGATCACGTGATCGAGTAGGTCGCGACGGATGGACCCAATCAGGCGCTCTACGTACGGATTTTGCCAAGGCGACCGGGGCGCTTTTGGGTGGTCGTCAATGCCCATTCCATCCACTCGGGATTGAAACGCGGGCGAGTAGATCGAGTCTCGGTCGCGGATCAGGAAGCGCGGCGTGGTTTCCCAAGGAAACGCCTCGATCATCTGCTGGCTTACCCATGCGCTTGAGGGCTCGGCGGTCACTCGCAGGTGGACGATCCGGCGTCGGTCGTGGGCCAGGACCAAGAAGACGTAGAGCGTTGCGAAGCGTGCGGTGGGGACGGTGAAGAAGTCGATCGACACGAGCTCCCGAGCGTGGTTGCGGAGGAAGGTGCGCCAGGTTTGCGAGCGTCGCGGATCGCCTCGGCGTACCATGTACTTGGCGACAGTGGATTCGGACACCGAGATCCCGAGCTTCAGGATCTCGCCATGGATGCGGGGCGCGCCCCAGAGCGGATTCTCTAGGCTCATCTGGCGGACGAGCGCACGGATCTCGGTCGAGACGGGCGGCCGTCCCGGCGGCCGCCGGGACTTGCGTCGCCAGTAAGACCGGAAGCCGGAGCGATGCCACCGGATCACGGTGTCGGGCTCCACGAGGACGAGCACATCGCGCCACCGGTCCCAGAGTCGCGAGACCAGGACCCAGAAGAGCCGGTCGGCGAAGTCGATCAGCGGCCGCTTGACCTTGGGTCGCAACACGGCGAGCTGATGACGGAGGAGGAGGTTCTCGGCGACGAGTGCGGAGTGCGGTCGGAGGACGTCGATGAGGATCCGGAGGGCCAGGCCGATCCATCGCATAGTCCAATCAAGCTACCGGTCGGCCGGGCAGAACCTCAACGATTTCGCGGCAGCCGGGTTTCTGGTAGGGACAGCCTTCGCGAGCTCGCGTTCGAGCTCCGCAAGACGGTCCGACCTCGGCGTGCGCGGTGGCTCCCGGTAGTCGAGCAGCGCATCCGCCGCGGCCGATCTCGAGTCGATCACTCGGCGGGTCACGAGGACCGCAACCTCGTCGGCGAGAGCATCGGCGCATCGCTTGTCGAAGCCGCACCGACACGTCCGCGCGAGCGGGTTGCCAGGGCAGGCGCAACGGTCCAGGGTCTCGCCACACTCCTCGCAGAATCCGTCTTTCATCCCCGTCCTTTCTCGCGGCCCCCGGCCGCCAGTCGATACGTCGCCTGCACGCCGCGCCCTTCGACCGCGAGCGTGCCCGCCTGCTTGAGCCGCCACATCGCCTGCCGGTACGTGTGGTACGGGATGTCGGCGCACAGCGCGATCGCCTCGGGATCGTGGTTGATCGCGATGTCGACCGGGCGGCCGAGAGCGGCCTCGATGCCGGTCGAGGCGCCGCCGCCGCCGGCGAACGAGTCGACCACCAGGCCCTCGAACGCGGCGCGTAGGATCGGTGGGCGCGCCGTCACGAGCGCGCCTCGCCGGCCTTCAGCCGACGAGCGATGTGCTTCGCGCGCTCGATGTCGCCCGCACCGTGGGCGGCCTCGAGTTGGTCGTAGAGCGCCTGCCGGAACGCCGGGTTGGCGGCGCCCCGTCGGCGCTTCCGTGCCCCCAACGTGCCCCCGCCGTTTTCGGACGGAGCGGGTAACGCTCGGAGATTACTGCGAGAAAAGCTCTTTTCTTCGGGTGCCGGAGGAGGGAGTCGAACCCTCACAAGGACGAGCCTCGGGGATTTTGAGTCCCCTGCGTCTGCCATTCCGCCACTCCGGCGAGTGGGCGTGGAGCGGCGCTCCTTATACACGGGGCGTCGCGGGGGCGCCTACACGGCGGCGGGGGCTGCGGTGAGCGGCCTCGCTTCGCTCGCCGTGGCCGCCAGCACGCCCGGATCCACGGCGTTCGCGGCGCCTTCGGCGAACGGCCCGAGGTTACGCCGCCGCAGGTGATCGGTCATGAGCTGCTCGTAGCGCTTGGGCGCGAAGAGCGCGAGCACCACCATGCCGAAGTAGCCGCTCGGCAGCTTGGGGCTCTCCTCGAAGTAGCGGAGCTGCTGGTAGGGGCGGGTCGAGTAGGCGTGGTGGTCGGCGTGCCGCGAGAGCCCGACCAGGGTGTAGAGCGTGAACCACGAGCTGGTGTCCCACGAGTCCATCGGCTGGACGCGGCGCTCGCTGCGGACGAGCCCCAGTGCTCGAAGAAGTTCACGCACTCGAGGAGCACGATGGCGATGTAGGCCTGCGCCACGTACGCGACGAACGCGCCGAGGCCGAGGTAAGCGAGCACCGCGAACGCCACGACCCACTCGGCGACCAGGCCATGGAGCACGCGGTTGCCGAGCTGGCGCGGGTCGAGGACGCCCATCGCCGGGTCGCCGAGGCGCGTGGTCTCGAGCTTCCAGGCGCTCTCGAGCTGGTCGGGGACGTTGCGGTTGAAGTGCTCGACGCGGGTCTCGCCGAAGCGCGCGGTGGCGGGGTCGGCGGAGGTGCCGACGCGCACGTGGTGGCCGCGGATGTGCTCGGTCGCGAAGTGCTCGTAGAGCACCGCGCCGAGGAGCACGCGCCCGAGCTGGTGGAGCCACTTCTCCTTGCGGTGGATGAGCTCGTGGGCGACGACGATCCCCGAGTACCCGGAGGTGATGCCTTGGAGGAGCACGCCGATCAGGGTGTCCATCCGCCAGAAGCCGTTCGCCGCGACCATCTTCACGAACAGGAACACGTTGACCAGCTGCAGCGCGCTGAGGCCGAGCAGCACGCCGGTGAACGGCCAGTCGGGCATCAGCGGGGCGGGCTGGCGGCGCTCCTTGGTCGAGTAGACGTCGGCGAACACCGACGCGACCACCACTCCGAACCAGGGGGATCGAGGCCCACCATGGGTGCGGCGCGGTCTGCGAGAACGCGAGGCAGGTGAGCGGCAGCACGAAGCACAGGAGGTGGAGCGACCACACCCGGATCGTCTCGAGCGAGATCGACACGGGGCGAGGAGCGAGGGAGTCGGCGGTGGGCGAGCTCGAAAGCATTCAGCAGCCTTGGTGGGCCCGGCGGACGGGCGAAGGAGGTTCAGGGGAGCGGGTCGCTACGACGCGACGCGCCATCCTGAAACGATAGCAGGCGGCGGCCCAGGAGCGCAGCCAGGGCCCGGGTGTCCATCGAGACGTCGGCGGGGCGGGGGGCCGGGAAGGTCGAGTCGGCGAGGCGCGCCGGGACCAGGCAGTCGGTGGGCCGGCCGAGGGCACGGGCGACGGCCTCGCCCATGGTGAAGCGGGTGAGGCGCTCGCCGCCGCCCAGGTTGAGGATGCGGTTCGCGGCACCCGGCGCGCCGTCCACGCAGCGCTCGACGGCCGCGATCACGTCGTCGACGTGCACCGGGGTGCGGTACTCGTCGGTGAAGAGCGTGAGCGGCTCGCCGCGCTGGATGCGCTCGCGCATCCAGCCGGTGGCGCCGCTCTTGAACGGCGCGGGCGGGCCATAGAGCAGGGCGCAGCGCAGCACGGTCCACACTCCGCGCCGGGCGGCGACGTGGCGCTCGCCGGCGAGCTTGGTGCGGCCGTAGTGCATGAGCGGGCCGGTGGGATCGGTCTCGCGCGAGAAGGCGCGATCGCCTGGGTAGACCAGGTCCGTCGAAAAGTAGACCAGCGGCGCGTCGGGCGCCAGCGCGTCCAGGGCCACCACGAGGTTCGCCGTGGCGATCTCGTTGGCGCGCGTGGCGGCCTCGGGGCGGCGCTCGCAGTCGTTGGGGTCGGTGAGGGCAGCGGCGTGGACGACGGCACGCGGCGCGAGCGACCGGATCAGCGCGCCCGTCACGGCGGATTCCGCGAGGTCGATGGCGAGCGTGGTGACGCCCGCGACCTCGATGGGGCGGGTGTGGTAGGTGCCCACCACCGGCGCGTGGCGCGCGAGGGCCCGCGCGAGGTGCCAGCCGGCGAACCCGGAGACGCCGGTGACGAGGATCGGTCGGGACGCCGACATGCGCTCGCGACCCGCGGTGACCGGTCAGCCGCTCATGCGGCGGCGGAATGCCCGCGCGCGACGGGTCGAGCCGCGCAGCGCCGCGAACAGGTGACCGCGGAAGACCAGCATCGCGAAGGTGATCACCGAGGTCAGCACCACCGCGAGGAGCACGCTGACCAGCGGGTGCGTGACGCCGAGCAGCTTGGTGACGCTCGTCGCGACCATGAGCGGCACCGCCAGCAGGGTCTCGAACCCGAAGTCGAGCCCTGAAGCCCCGGAGATCAGCGAGCGCTCGGCGGCGAGCAGGATCGGCGCCACCACGATCGCCGCCGGCAGGAACCACTCGATCCAGTGCTGGTGGATGAAGCGCACCGACTCGCCGAGGTGCTCGACCGGGTTGGCGCCCTTCACCTGGTAGACGATCTCGGGGAGGGGGTTCAGGAACACCGCGGCGAGGATGTAGACCGCCACCACCGCGAACGGGCCGAACGAGGCGTTGGCGCCGATCTGCTGGAGCACGAAGCTCGGCAGCATCAGCACGAAGCCGATGCCGATCACCTCCCACCAGTAGTGGCCGAGGGCGTCGCGCAGGTCGCCGAAGCTGAGCCGGCGCGCGAGCAGGCACTGCTCGACGAGCGCGAGCAGCGCCCCCGCCGCGACGGCGTTGACGAAGCCCAGGATGAAGCCGCCGATGATGCCGAGCGGCATCACCATCGGCGTCACGAGCGTCAGCACGATCCCGTAGAGCGGCACCGCGACGAAGCCGATCCAGCCGCGCTGGAGGGAGCGGCCGGTGTCCTTGAGCGCGGTGGCGTAGAGGTCGGCGAGGTCGCGGAGGATGTCGATCATCGAACCGTGGGGCTATCCGCCCGCTCGCGCCGAATCAAGCGAGGGGTGTCGAGGCACGGGATCGAGCGTGCCCGGACCGCCGACGGTGGTTGCGGGCGGCTCTCGCGGGCACTACCTTCCGGGCGCGTCGTCGGGCGATCGCGCGATCGAAGCCCCGAGCGCGATCCCTCCCATGCCCGGCACCGAGCGCCCCAGCCTCTGTCCCGCGTGCGGCCAGCTCGTGTGCGTGGGCGTCACGCACTGCTCGAGGTGCGGTGCCAACCTCACGTTCTCACCCGCGGCGGTGGCGCGCTCGGCGCGCCGCTTCGTGCCCAGCGAGTATCCGGTCACGGCGGTGTTGCTCGGGATGAACGCGGTGATCTTCGTGATCACCACGCTGCTCGGATCTCTCGGCCGGCAGGGGCTGGTGGGCTCGTTCCTCGCTGGCGCGCCGTTCGTGTGGACGATGACCGGCGCCTTCGCCCAGTCGGTGCTGGCGGGCGAGTGGTGGCGGCTGGTGGTGCCGATGTTCGTGCACGGCGGCCTCATGCACGTGGCGTTCAACTCGATGGCGCTCGCCGATCTCGGGCCGGCGGTCGAGCACAACTACGGCTCGGCGCGCTACCTCTTCCTCTACGTGGTGACGGGGATCCTGGGCTTCGGCGCGAGTGTCGCGTGGAGCTTGATCACCGGCACGCCTCACCTCTCGGTGGGCGGCTCGGGTGCGGTGCTCGGGATCGTCGGCGTGCTGCTCGCGATCACGGTCAAGCGCGGCGGGGTCTTCATGGAGCGCGTGCGCGCGCAGCTCCTGCGCTCGATCGGCTACACGTTCCTGCTCGGCGTGGTGATCAACGTCGACAACGCGGCCCACGTCGGTGGCCTCGCCGCGGGGTTCGTGCTCGGCATGGCGATGAAGGACCGCCCGCCCGCCACGCCGGCGGGGCGAAACGTCGCGGTCGGGCTGGGGACGGGCGCCGCGCTCGCGGTCGTGGCAGCGTTCGTCGCGCTCGCGGTCCACCTGATCGCGCGCGGGTGATGGAACCGCCGTCGTTACGACGGTTTTCGTGGCACGGGGGGTTCCGTCCCCCCGCGACGCTCGATCACAACATCCCGAGCTCGAGCTTGGCGGCCTCGCTCATCATGTCGGGGCTCCAGGGCGGATCCCACACCACGTCCACCTTGGCGGACCTCACACCCTCGACCGCGGCGATCTTGCCCTGCACCTCGGGAGGAAGCGAGCCGGCGACCGGACACATCGGCGAGGTCAGCGTCATCACCAGCCACGCGTTCTGCTCTTCGTCGAGCTCGATCCCGTAGATGAGCCCGAGCTCGTAGATGTTGACCGGGATCTCGGGGTCGTAGCAGGTGCGCAGCGCGCTCACGATCGCGTGACCGATCGGCCCCTCGGGCTCGGGCGAGGCTTGGCGCATGTCCCCCGTCCAGGTACGACCGCCCGGGGTCGGGCCCGCGGCATCGATCGCCGGGGCCACCGGCGTCGCGGGCGCCTCGCTCGAGGTGGGTGCGGGGATCGGCGCGTACGCGTTGCCGTTCACCGGTGCCGGCGCCGCCGCGGGCTCGGCGATGGCCGGCGCCGCCGCCGGGGCGGCGGGCGTGGACGGGTGAGCGCCGTTGCCGGCCAGCTCCTCGTGCGGCGCGTAGTGGACGGGCGCGTCGAACGGATGCTCCTTGGCGGTGCGCGCGGAGCGCATGAGCCAGCGTCCCGCCAGGTCCTTCAGGGTGTCGACGATTGGGCCTACCATCGAGGTCCTCGCAAATCGCGCGCTGAGCGGCGATTCGTGCGGGTCATTCCGTCGAGACCGTGGCGCCGGGCGCCTCGATCGCGGAGTTGAGGGTGTGCCACGCGAGAGTCGCGCACTTCACCCGGGTGGGGTACTCGGTGACGCCCGTGAACACGGCGAGCTTGCCGAGGTCGACCTTGGGCTGGCCGCTCGGCGTCGCCGCGCCCGGCGCCACCATCTCGTGAAAGGTGTGGAACAGGGCCTGCGCTCCTTGCTCGGTGCGGCCCTTCACCATCTCGGTCATCATCGATGCCGAGGCCGTGGAGATCGCGCAGCCCGAGCCCTGGAAGCTCGCGCTCTTCACCACGCCGTCCTCGACCTCGAGGTACACGGTGAAGCGGTCGCCGCACAGCGGGTTGTAGCCCTCGGCCTTGCGGTTGGCGCCGTCGAGAACCTTGAAGTTCCGCGGCCGGCGGCCGTGGTCGAGGATCACTTCCTGATAGAGGTCGCGTAGCTCGGACATCAGCCGAAGAGCTCCCGTACCTTCGCGAGACCACGCACCAGCGTGTCGATCTCGGCGGGGGTGTTGTAGAAGGCGAGCGAGGCGCGGGCGGTGGCCGGGATGCCGAAGCGCTCCATCACCGGCTGCGCGCAGTGGTGGCCGGTGCGGATCGCGATGCCCTCGCTGTCGAGGATGGTGCCGATGTCGTGGGGGTGGATGCCGTCGAGCAGGAACGACACCACGCTCGCCTTCTGGGCCGCGGTCCCGACCAGCTTGACCCCGGGCACTTCCGAGAGCCGCACGGTGGCGTAGCGCAGCAGGTCCATCTCCCACGCGCTCGCGGCGTCGAAGTCGATCGATTCGAGGTAGTCGATCGCCGCGCCGAAGCCGATCCCGCAGCCGATGTCGGGGGTGCCCGCTTCGAACTTGGCGGGCAGGTCGGCGTAGGTGCTCTTCTCGAAGGTGACCGAGCGGATCATGTCGCCGCCGCCCTGGTAGGGCGGCATGGCGTCGAGCAGCTCGCTTCGGCCCCACAGGATCCCCGAGCCGGTCGGCCCGAAGAGCTTGTGGCCCGAGAGCGCGTAGAAGTCGCAGCCGATCGCCTGCACGTCGACGCGCAGGTGGGGCGCGGCCTGGGCGCCGTCGAGCAGCACCTTCGCGCCGACCTGGTGCGCGAGACGCGTGATCTCGACCACCGGGTTGATGGTGCCGAGCGCGTTCGAGACGTGGTTGACCGCGACGAGCTTCACGCGCGGGTTGAGCATCTCCTGGTAGACGTCGAGGCGCAGCTCGCCCGCGTCGTTCATGGGGATGACGCGCAGGTGGGCGCCGCTGCGCTCGCACAGCATCTGCCACGGCACGATGTTCGAGTGGTGCTCGAGCACCGAGATGACGATCTCGTCCCCGGCGCCGACGAAGCGGTTGCCGAACGAGAACGCCACCAGGTTGATGGCCTCGGTGGTGCCGCGCACGAAGATCACCTCGCGCGCGTGGGCGCGTTGATCCAGCGCTTGAGCTTCTCTCTCGCGCCCTCGTAGGCGATCGTCGCCTTCTCGCTCAGCAGGTGGACGCCGCGGTGGATGTTGGCGTTCTCGTGCGTGTAGTAGTGAGTGAGCGCGTCGATCACCACGCGCGGCTTCTGCGAGGTGGCGGCGTTGTCGAGGTAGACGAGCGGCTTGCCGCGCACCGTCTGGCTCAGGATCGGGAAGTCGCGACGGACGCGCTCGACGTCGAACTCGGACGTCGGCTGGGGCGCCTCGAGGCGCTCGTGCGTGGGCGCCGAGGCCGCGACCGGATGAGCAGCAGCGGAACTCATCTCGTCTCCTCGGACGAACGGGTCAGGGGAAGCCAGCTCGAGAGCCATCGCTCGAGCTCCTCGCGCACCGGCGCCACGCCGATCCGCGACACGACCTCGGCCGCGAACGCCTGGGTGAGCACGGCGCGGGCCTCGGCCTCGCCGAGCCCGCGCGAGCGCAGGTAGAAGATCGCGTTGGCGTCGAGCTTGCCGATGGTCGCGCCGTGCGAGCACTTCACGTCGTCGGCGTAGATCTCGAGCTGCGGCTTGGTGTCGGCGCGCGCTTCCTTCGAGATCAAGAGGTTCCGGTTGACCTGCTGGGCGCTGGTCTTCTGCGCGTTCTTGGCCACCAGCACCCGGCCGTTGAAGACGCTCCGCGAGGCGCCGTCGAGCACCGCCTTGTAGAGCTGGCG
This sequence comes from Deltaproteobacteria bacterium, assembly GCA_016713535.1. GTDB lineage: Bacteria > JADJOY01 > JADJOY01 > JADJOY01 > JADJOY01 > JADJOY01. The sequence continues at coordinate 7,671 of JADJOY010000040.1, read as the reverse complement.
GCTCTCGCAGTGTGGCGAGAGGTGCTCGATCGAGGTCTGGCTGTCGAGGTGCTGCTGACCACCGCCGACGGTGAGGCCGTCGAGCGTGGCGCAGGCTCCCTCGCCGTCGAGCAGGGTGCGGATCTCGTTCCGCACCAGCCCGCCGCCGAGCACGATCCAGCGCGACGAGAAGCTGCTCGCGCGCGCCTGCCGGACGTGGAGCGAGCCGACGTGGAAGCCGCTCTCGCGCTCGCGGCCGAGCTTCACGTGCTCGAGGACGGCCGACTCGCCGAGCGCGATCTCGGTGACGGCGTTGCTCAAGTGGACGCCGGTGCAGAGGCTCACGAAGCGCTCGACGATCGCGAGCTGGCTCGCCTCCTCGGCGATCACCAGGACCCGCGGCTGGCTCACGATCGGCGTCGCCGCCGGCGCGGTGGCCACGAACACGAGGTGGATCGGCTTCTCGATCACCGCGCCGCGCGCGACCTGCACCAAGGCGCCGTCCTGGACGAACGCCGCGTTGAGGCTGGTGAAGGGCTCGCGCTCGCCGGTGGCGACGCGGCCGAGGTGCGGCTCGACGTCGGCCGGCCGCTCGCGCAGGGCGGCCGCGAGGGAGTCCACCCGCAAGCCGGCCCGCGGGCTCGCCACGCTCGAGAGGTGCGGCGCGAAGTGGCCGTCGACGAACACCAGCTCGGCGCTCGCCTGGTCGCCGAGCGAGAGCGACGCGACCGCGTCGCCGGAGACGCCGGTGACGGCGCTCGCGTCGGCGAGGCGGAACGCGGTGCGGGCGATCGGCTCGACGCTCGTGTAGCGCCACGCCTCGTGGCGCGTGCTCGGCAGCCCGAGCTCGCCGACGCGCGCCAGCGCCGCCTCGCGCAGTCGCGCGAGCCACGGCGCGGCCGGGCTGGCGCTGGGCTGCACCAGGTTCGAGAAGCTCGACAGGAAGGGGCTCGTCTGGGTCATGACCGGCGATCCCCTCAGGCGCGCGCGCCGACCGCCGCCGCTGCGGGGCGGGGAGGACGGGGGTTTTGCACCGCGTACTCGGCGTAGCCGTTGGCCTCGAGCTCGAGCGCCAGCTCCTTGCCGCCCGAGCGCATGATCTTGCCGTTCACGAGCACGTGGACGTGGTCCGGGACGATGTACGAGAGCAGCCGCTGGTAGTGGGTCACCACCAGGAACGAGCGGCCCTGGCCGCGCAGCGCGTTCACGCCCTTGGCCACCACGCGCAGCGCGTCGATGTCGAGTCCCGAGTCGGTCTCGTCGAGCACTGCCAGCACGGGCTCCAGGACGGCCATCTGGAAGATCTCGTTGCGCTTCTTCTCGCCGCCGGAGAAGCCCTCGTTGACGGGCCGCGACAGGAGCGCCAGGAAATCCATGGCGTCGAGCTCCTCCTGCCCGCGGTGCTTGCGGATGGCGTTGAGCGCCGCGCGCAGGAAGTAGGTGTTGTTCACGCCCGGGATCTCGACCGGGTACTGGAACGCCAGGAAGACGCCCTCGCGGGCGCGCTCCTCGGGCGAGGGCCAGGAGGTCCTCGCCCTCAGGAGCGCCTGCCCTGGTGACCTCGTAGCCGGGGCGCCCGGCGAGGACGTGGGCGAGGGTGCTCTTGCCGGAGCCGTTCGGCCCCATGATCGCGTGCACCTCGCCGTCGGGGATGGTGAGGTCGATGCCGCCTTGAAGACCTGCTTGCAGAAGCCGTTCACGATCATGTTCACGGCGTCCTCGGCCGAGATGCCGCGCTGCTGGCAGTAGAAGATCTGGTCCTCGCCGATCTTCGAGGTGCTGGCCTCGTGTTCCATCTGGGCGGTGGGGTTCTGCACCTCGATGTACGGGAAGGTGTGCGCGCCGCACTCGTCGCCGATCAGCAGCGAGTCGCACTGCGAGTAGTTGCGCGCGTTGGCGGCGCCCGGCTTGATGTGCACCAGGCCGCGGTAGGTGTTCTGGCCGTGGCCGGCCGAGATGCCCTTCGAGACGATGGTGCTCTTCGTGTTCTTGCCGATGTGGATCATCTTGGTGCCGGTATCGGCCTGCTGGTAGTTGTTGGTCACGGCCACCGAGTAGAACTCGCCCACCGAGTTGTCGCCCCGGAGGATGCAGCTCGGGTACTTCCAGGTGATCGCCGAGCCGGTCTCGACCTGCGTCCAGGAGATCTTCGAGTTCCGACCGCGGCAGGCGCCGCGCTTGGTCACGAAGTTGTAGATGCCGCCCTTGCCGTTCTTGTCGCCCGGGTACCAGTTCTGCACGGTCGAGTACTTGATCTCGGCGTCGTCGAGCGCGACCAGCTCGACCACGGCGGCGTGGAGCTGGTTCTCGTCGCGCATCGGCGCGGTGCAGCCCTCGAGGTAGCTGACGTAGGCGCCGGCGTCGGCGATGATCAGCGTGCGCTCGAACTGGCCGGTGTTCTTGGCGTTGATGCGGAAGTAGGTCGACAGCTCCATCGGGCAGCGCACGCCCTTGGGGATGTAGACGAACGAGCCGTCGGAGAAGACCGCGGAGTTGAGCGCGGCGAAGTAGTTGTCGCCGGGCGGAACCACCGAGCCCAGGTACTTGCGCACCAGCTCGGGGTGCTCCTGCACGGCCTCGGAGAACGAACAGAAGATGATGCCGAGCTCGTAGAGCTTGCTGCGGAACGTGGTCGCCACGGACACGCTGTCGAAGACCGCGTCCACGGCGACGCCAGCGAGCATCTCCTGCTCCTTGAGCGGGATGCCGAGCTTCTCGTAGGTCTTGAGCAGCTCCGGATCGACCTCGTCGAGGCTCTTGGGGCCGTCGCCGGGCGACTTGGGGGCTGAGTAGTAGATGATGTCCTGGTAGTCGATGGGCGGGTAATGGACGTTCTGCCACGTGGGCTCCGGTCATGTTCGGCCAGTGCCGGTACGCCTTGAGGCGCCACTCCAGCAGCCACTCGGGCTCGCCCTTCTTGGCCGAGATGAGCCGGACCACGTCCTCGTTGAGGCCGGGCGGGACGGTCTCCGCCTCGATGTCGGTGACGAAGCCGTACTTGTAGTCCTGGTTGGTGAGCGTCGAGAGCGTGGTCTCGGAGGTCGACATGACGAGGGGCTCCTGGGTGCGTTTCCGTTCGTGCGCGGCGCGGCGAGGTCGGTGCGGCGAGACCGGCTCAGCAGCCGCCGTTCAGCAGTGCGACGGGAGAGGGCGAGGCAGGCAGCGTCGCGAGCGCGGCGGGCGCCAGCTCGGACGACGGCGCCGGGGTGTGCCCGTGACCGTTGCCGCGGGCAGCCGCGCTCGACAGCTCGACCGTCTCGAGCATCACGCGCGTCCCGTGCGACGCCGGTAGCGGCTGGGTCATCTCGGCGAGGGTGAGCCCCGCGAGAGCGTCGCGAACCACCTGATTGATCCGTTGCCAGTGGGTGCGGACCGGGCAGAGCGGCTCCTGCGTGCACGCTCCTGGCCGCTCCAGGCTGCATTCGGTGATCGCCACCGGACCCTCGAGGGCACCGACGATGTCGATCATCGTGATCTGCTCGGGGCGGCGGGCCAGGCTGTAGCCGCCCTTCACGCCCCGGTGCGACACGAGCAGGCCGTATCGACCGAGGACCTTGAGGATCTTGCTGACCATCGGAAGCGGCAGGAGGGTCTCTTCCGAGAGGTCGCGGGCGGTGTGGACTTGGCCCATGGGGGCGGAAGCGAACCGCGTCAGCAGCACGATCCCGTAGTCGGTCTGTTTGGTCATTCGAAACATGTGGGGGGCGCTCCACCTGCGATACAGCACTGCGTCAGTACGATATTACCGAGGTGTTCGGCGATATGCAACTCGAATGGTCCTATTTTCATCACCAGGATGTCCCATCTCTGCAATCCCTGAAATCGTTGGAGAGATCGATTGGCTTGGGGTAGTCGCTTCGTCGACGACGCCAAGCCAAGCCTGGGGCGGCCGACGAAGCGGCCGCCCTCCAGCCGGCGTGTACACAGCTGGCCCCTCAGGGCCGGATTCCCAGGCGCTGCAGCGCGGGGAGCGCCCGCAGGACCATCCCCGTGTCGCCGACCAGGCTGCCCAGTCCAGCGGTGAGGCGCGAGACGTTCATGTTCTTGCGGTTGCAGTCCTTGCAGAGCGGGATCTCGTCGTAGCGCCCGCCGGCCTGGCGCTCGCGCAGGCTCCTCATCGGGGCGCCCCGCCATACGTCCTCGAGGCGTTCCCGACGCAGGTCACCGACCGTCTCGCAGCCGTCGAAGTCGTAGCAGCAGGGCACGACGCGGCCGTCCCAGTAGACGGCCAGCCCCCGCCACGCGCGGATACACGGGGCCGCGGCCGCGGAGGGGTTCCGCTCGGCACCGCGATCCACGAGGCGGTCACCGATGCGGCGCACGTGGTTGCGGTTCACGCCGAGCGGCTTCAGCCGTACCGCGTCCACGCCGCTGCGCTGCCAGCGGCGCCGGAACTCGTCGGCCTCGTGCACGTTGTCGCGTTGCACGATCATCTGCACGACCGTGAACGGCCGCCTGCGTGCGCCGCCGCCGCGCTCGCGGCGGCGTTCGAGGAACGCCTCGAGGTTGGCGACGGTGCGCGCGAAGTCGCCGCCACGGCGGATGGTGTCGTAGGTCTCGGGGCGGAAACCGTCGATCGAGAACGACACGAAGTCGAGACCGGAGTCCAGCAAGCGCGTCGCGCGCTCGCGATCGACGTGGAGGCCGCTCGTCTGCAGGTACGAGCGGATGCCCTTCGCGCGCAGGTAGGCGATCGCGTCGAAGATCCCGGGATGGAGCAGCGATTCACCGGCGAGGCAGAGATCCACCATCCCCACGTGATCGGCGGCCTGATCGACGATCGAGGGAACAGGTCGAGGTCCATGTCGCCCGGCGCGCGCCCCGACCAGTTGCGCGGGCACATGATGCAGCCCAGATCGCACCGATTGGTGAGCTCGAGCGTGAGCTCCATCGGCCATCCGCCCGGCGCGGGGTTGCCCGCGAGGTAGGCGCCGGTGAGCGCCAGTCGGTTGCGAAGCGAGTCCGTCCGGCTCATGACGGGTGGCGGCGCGCGCGCGCCGGTGCTCAGCACGACGCCGCGGTGACGCGGTCGGCGAGCCACTTCTCGGGGAGGAAGGCGAACCAGCGCTTGCGCAGGCGGAGCTTGGCGATCGGCTTGTAGAGCGCGGCGAGGATCCGAAGCGGCAGGGTCCCGTACTCGCGGACCTTGCCGTCCACGAAGATCGACAGGAAATACGCCGCCTCCTGGGCCTTGCGCTGCGCTCTCCGTCATCCACGGGTTGTTCGAGCGGTCGAGGGCGAAGCGTGCCCAGTCCTCGGTGCGCGGCGGGAACCGGAACCCGGCGCGCGCGGCGATGTGGTAGGCGTCGGTGCCGGGGTAGGGCGCGAGGCAATAGACCGGCGACACCAGCGCCCGCGGGTTGTCGCGGACCATCTCGAGCAGAAGGTCGATCGTCGACCCGAACTCGGCCGGGCTCTCCTCGGGGAAGCCCGACATGAAGTTGTACCAGGGCACGATGTCGTGCTTGGCCAGGCGGCGGTTGATCTCGCGCACGTCGGCGATCTTGAGCCCCTTGCCGATCTCCTTCTGGATCCGCTCCGAGCCCGACTCGACCCCCATGTCGACGCGCACCATGCCGCTCCTGCGGAGCAGCGCGAGCTGGTCGTCGTCGAGCTTCTTGAGGATCGGGATCACGGTGCCCTGCACCTGATAGGTGAGGTCCCAGCCCTCGCGCAGGATGCCCTCGGCGATCTCGAGCGCCCGCTCGGTGCGGGTGAAGTAGGAGTCGTCGGTGATCGAGACGTGGCTGACGCCGGGCAGCGCGGCGCGGAGCTGGCGCAGGTGCTCGAGCACGACCTCGGGGCTCTGGCCTCGCCAGCTCACCGCGAATAGCGCGTTCGTGTAGCAGTAGCCACACGGATACGGGCAGCCGCGTGACGTCTCGAAGTAGGCGGTGGGCCGCCCGCCGCGGAGGAAAAGGTAGCCGGGGCCGGCGAGGGGGTAGGGGATCGGATCGAGGGTGTCGAGGTCGAGCTTGGCGCGCGGCGGGCCGAAGCGGACCACGCCGGAGCCGTCGCGGCTGGCCGTGCCGGGAACCTCCCACGCGGGCCGGCCCGCGGCGAGGGCGTCGACCAGCTCGGCGAAGGTGTCCTCGCCCTCGCCGATCGCGATCACGTCGACGAGGCCGGTGGCGAGCGTCTGCTCGGGCAGCAGCGTGCCGTGGATCCCGCCCCACACCACCGGCGTCGCTGGCGAGAGCTCCTTCACCGCGCGCGCGATCGCGAGCGCGTGGAGGAGCTGCCGCCCGGTCACCGAGGAGATGGCGACGCAGATCGGCTCGCGGGCGAGGTGCGCCGCGAGCGTCGCGCGCCAGCCCTCGTCGACGCGCTCGTCGACCAGCACCACGTTGCGGGTCCTGGCGACCTTGCGCGCCGCCGCGAGCAGCGAGAGCGGCAAGGTGGGGTGCGACTTCCAGGCGTCGAGGATGTCGGTCTTGGCCTGGACCAGCACCACCTCGGGATCCCCCGGGCGCCACGCTGCCCGCGCCCGCGCCGCGCGCCCCCGGCGCCGAGCGCGATCGCCGCCGCGGCCGGCGCGCCGCCGCCCTCGGCGCGGACCGGGACGACGCTCTCCATCAGGCGTGTCCCGGGGGTGCCACCGGCAGCGACACCCGCGTCGACTTGAGGTCTTTGCGGCGGTGGATCTCGTCGACCGGCAGGAACGACTGGCCGCTCTCGCGGATCGGCTCGAGGTAGGTCTGGATGAACTGCGGATCGTCGCCGGCCGGACAGCCGGGCTGGACGTGGCCGAACGCCTCCTCACCGAGCATGCGCCGCCAGATCGCCGACATCGGCTCGGTGCGCGCGTTGCCGAACGAGACGTGGGCGCGTGGGCACGGCGCCACTTCCCCGGTGGCCGTGACGTAGATCTTCTCGATCCCCGCCGGGCAGCCCTCCTTCAGGTAGTTCGAGCCGCCTTCCCAGCGCACGTGCGGCACCTCGAGCATCCGCTCGTACTCGCGGATCTCGTGCTGGCGCAGGAGCTGGTCCTGGTCGTCCTTCCACGCCCCCACCGAACACGCGATGTTCACGGTCAGCAGGCAGCCGAGGTTCCGCGACAGCTCGACCATCTCCCACGCGTCGCCGTTGGCGAGGTTCTCGCGGGTGATGACGGTGCAGAAGGTAGACCTCGAGGTCGAGCGACACCGCGCGCTTCACGCCCGCGACGAGCTTCTCGTAGGCGCCGACACGCGCCTTGCGCGCGTCGTGAACCTCGGGGCGGGCGCTGTCGAGCCCCACGGACAGGATCCGGACGCCGCTCTCCTTGAGCCGCCGCACGACGTCGTCGGAGAGCATCATGCCGTTGGTGGCGAGCGACACCACAACGCGATCGGGCTGCGCCGCGCCGATCAGGTCGTAGATCTCGCGGCGCATGAGCGCCTCGCCGCCGGTGAAGTTGATGTTGAGCGCGCCGAGCTCGATGCACTCGCCGAGGATGCGCGCCGACGTGGCCACGTCGAGGACGTCGCCTGGCCTCCATCAGCTCCCACGCCGAGCAGTGGCCGCACGCCGCGTTGCAGTCGTTGGAGACCGAGAACTCGACCCCGCGCAGCACCGGCTTCTTGAGCACCATCAGCTTGAAGTAGTTGGCCGCGATCCTCGGCAGGATGTACGGGTAGCGCGTCATCAGGCCGCGGTGCTTCTCGACCAGTCGGGTCCATTGGTTCATGCGCTGGTTACCTCGTGGAGATC
>JADJOY010000039.1 GCA_016713535.1 Deltaproteobacteria bacterium | reverse complement strand
ATCGGCTACGACTGCAGTTCGTCGAGGTCGCCAAGCGCGCGTGACCGTTTCATCCCACTGCTGCAAGACGCCGCCCGGCTCCGCCGGGCGGCGTCTTCGTTTCCGGGCGGATCCGCCGCAGCTCGGAGTGCCCCGCGTGCCTCGGTCCCCGGGGTGCGCAGTGCACCCGCTGGCATTGACTCGATGCGAATCGGCCTTACCTCCACGATGGCTGCGGAGACGCTTGCGTCGGTCGACGATGCGCGCAGCGGCCCAGGAGGTTTCCGATGATTCGCATGGACCGTTTGACCGAGAAGGCTCGTGAGGCTCTCGCCGAAGCACAGCGCCTCGCCACCGATCGCCTCCACACCGAGGTCGACGTGGAGCATCTCATGGTCGCGCTGCTGGCCCAGCAGGGCGGCATCGTGACGCCCGTGCTCCGCAAGGCGGGAGTGGATCCGGCCACCTTGAACGCGCGGCTGGATGCGCGTCTGGGTGAGCTCGCGCGGCTCGCCAGCGAGGCCGACGCGGGCGCGTCGCTGAGCCAGGGACTGACCCGGGTCCTCGACGCGGCGTTTCGAGAGGCCTCGGCGCTCAAGGACGAATACGTCAGCACCGAGCACCTCCTCCTCGCCGCCGTCGGCGCCACCAAGCACCCGGTCGGGAAGATCCTCGGCTCGGTCGGAGCAGACCGTGACAAGATCCTCGCGGCACTCGTCGAGGTCCGCGGGAACGTGCGGGTGACCGATCCGAACCCGGAGGACAAGTACCAGGCGCTCGAGCGCTACGGGCGTGACCTCGTGGCGCTCGCGCGCTCGGGCAAGCTCGACCCGGTGGTCGGACGCGACGAGGAGATCCGGCGCGTCATCCAGGTGCTGTCGCGCCGCACCAAGAACAACCCGGTGCTGATCGGAGAGCCCGGCGTCGGCAAGACCGCCATCGTCGAGGGCATCGCGCAGCGCATCGTGAACGGCGACGTTCCGGAGGGCTTGCGAGACAAGCGCGTCGTGGCCCTCGACCTCGGCGCGATGGTCGCCGGCGCCAAGTACCGCGGCGAGTTCGAGGACCGGCTGAAGGCGGTCCTGAAGGAGGTCACGGAGGCGAACGGCCGGGTGATCCTGTTCATCGACGAGATGCACACCCTCGTCGGGGCGGGCGCCGCCGAGGGCGCCATGGACGCGTCCAACCTGCTCAAGCCAGCACTGGCGCGAGGTGAGCTACGCGATCGGCGCCACGACCCTCGACGAGTACCGCAAGCACGTCGAGAAGGACGCCGCCCTCGAACGCCGCTTCCAGCCGGTGCAGGTCGGGCAGCCCTCGATCGAGGACACGATCTCGATCCTGCGCGGGCTGAAGGAGCGCTACGAGGTGCACCACGGCGTGCGGATCCAGGACGGGGCACTGGTCGCCGCTGCGACGCTCTCCAGCCGCTACATCACCGACCGTTTCCTGCCGGACAAGGCGATCGACCTCGTGGACGAAGCGGCGAGCGCGCTTCGGATGCAGATCGACAGCCTGCCGATCGAGCTCGACGAGGTGCAGCGAGAGATCATGCGCCTCCAGATCGAGGCGGAGGCGTTGAAGCGCGAGAAGGACGCCGCGAGCCGCGAGCGCCTGGCCGCGATCCAGAAGGAGCTCGCAGAGCTCAACGAGCAGAGCGGAGCACTCAAGGCCCGCTGGAGCGCCGAGAAGGAAGTGATCACCCGTCTGCAGGGCGTGAAGGAGCGCATCGAAGCGGCGCGCCTCGAGGAGGCCGCGGCACAGCGCCGGGGCGATCTCGGTAAGGCCGCCGAGCTCAAGTACGGCACCATCGCGCAGCTCGAGCGCGATCTGGCGCAAGAGAACGAGCGCATCACCAAGCTCCACGCCGACGGCGCGATGCTCGAGGAGGAGGTCACGTCCGAGCAGATCGCCGCGGTCGTGTCGAAGTGGACCGGCATCCCGGTGTCGAAGATGCTCGAGGGCGAGATGGAGAAGGTGCTTCACCTCGAGGACCGCCTGCGGGAGCGTGTGGTCGGCCAGGAGCAAGCGCTCGTCGCCGTGTCCAACGCGATCCGCCGCAGCCGCGCCGGGCTCAAGGACCCCGATCGGCCGATCGGTTCGTTCCTCTTCCTCGGTCCCACCGGCGTCGGCAAGACCGAGCTCGCCCGCGCGCTCGCGGAGCAGCTCTTCAGCGACGAGAAGGCGATGATCCGCCTCGACATGTCCGAGTACATGGAGAAGCACTCGGTGTCTCGCATGATCGGGGCACCTCCCGGCTACGTGGGCTACGACGAGGGTGGCGCGCTCACGGAGGCGGTGCGCCGGCGTCCGTACTCGGTGGTGCTCTTCGACGAGGTCGAGAAGGCCCATCCGGACGTGTTCAACGCGTTGCTGCAGATCCTCGACGACGGCCGTCTCACCGACGGCAAGGGGCGCACGGTCGACTTTCGCAACACCCTGATCGTGATGACTTCGAACGTGGGCAGCCGGGAGATCCAGGAGCGCGCCGAGCACGGTGGCGGTGATGTCGACGGCATCGTCACCGAGGTGCTGAAGCACGTGTTCCGCCCCGAGTTCCTGAACCGGATCGACGACAAGATCGTCTTCCATCCGCTCGGCAAGGAGCAGATCCGTCGTATCGTGGACATCCAGGTCGCGCGGCTCGCGCAGCGGCTCGCCGACCGGCGCATGTCGCTCGATGTCGACACCGCCGCGCTCGATTTCCTCGGCGAGGTCGGTTTCGATCCGGTCTTCGGCGCGCGGCCTCTCAAGCGCGCGATCCAGCGCTACCTGCTCGATCCGCTGGCGCTCAAGGTCCTCGACGGCACCTTCGCCGAGGGCGCGCGCGTGCGGGCCTCGATCGACCGGGTCACGAAGGAGATCCACTTCACCGGAGGGTCGCGGCGGGCCGGTTTCGCGCCGCTTGCTGAGGTCGGCGCGGCGCGAGGCGCGGGCGGCGATGTGGCCGTCCGCGCCCCGGCGCCGTTCGACGGATTCGCGACGAAGTCGGTTGAGTCTCGCCGACGGGCCCGGTTATGATCCGCGCCGTCGGCTCGCCGCTTCGCTGCGAGCCACGCCCTCCGCGATGCCCAGCCACCGCTGCCTCAGCCTCGTCGCCGGCTCGCTGCTGCTCCTCGGGGCATGCGGAATCGACAACCAGAACCAGGACGGCACCACCGCCACGGCCCCTGACATCTCGGGGATCTTCGAGGGCGCGTTCGTCAGCGCCTCCGACTCGCGCACTCACGCGATCACCAGCCTGGCGGTGATCCGCATCAACGCGAACAACTACCGGCTGGATTTCGACGTCGCGCCCAACGACGTCAACGGTGTCTACGACCCCGAGGGCTACTTCCTCGATACGCTCCTCAACACCGACCCGCTCGAGAGCAAGGTCGACGACTCCGGCGCGATGTACGTCTCGGCGCGCGGCGGCGATCTGATCCTGAACGCGGTGGCACGCAAGAACGGCAGCTTCATCGAGGGTGACTGGCTTCAGGTGTCACCGATCGAGGAGCACGGGCTCTGGAGCGCCACGCGGGTCGCCAGCTCTCCCTGACCTTCCAGCTCACGCTCCGCGGGACGACAACAGCGCTCGCGCCACGGTGAGGAAGGCTGCGCCTTCCCGCTCCGCGCACACGAAGGCGGGAAGGCTCGTCATGTAGGCGGAGTGCGCCCGCACGTCGTGGGTGCCGACGCTCGGGCCGAAGCGCCCGTGGACGAAGAGGCCCACGTCGTTCGGGGCGTCTCCCATCGTGAGCACCGAGCGACGGGCGATCCCGATCGAATCCAGCACCTTCATCAGCGCCGCGCCCTTGTCCGGAGGCGAAGCGGAGAAGTGGATGTGCACGCTCGACCAGACCACGTGGAGTCCTCGCTGCGAGGCGGCTTCCGCGAGCGGTGCGATCGCCGAATCGGGGCGCCCCGCGCGCTCGAAGGCAACGTCGCCCACGCGGCAGAACCAGTCGGGGGCGAGCACCAGCGGATCACCCTGGCCGGCGGCGATTTCCCGCGCGACGGCCTCGATCGCAGCGCGGTCGGGCGGAGCGGCGAGCCAGGTGAGGGCGCGGTCCGCCTCGACCAGGACCTGGCCGTTCTCCGCGATACCGCGGCGCACCCCCGGTAGGTAGCGCACGAGGCCGAGTACCTCGCCGGCCGCTCGTCCGCTCACGGGCAAGACCTCGACGTCGAGCGCTGCGAGCGCCCCGATCGCCTCGACCACGGCGGCGGTGAGCACGCCTGCGGTGGTCAGGGTCCCGTCGACGTCGGTGGCAACGAAGCCCACCTCGGCGAGCAACTCGCGCTGGCGGCCGGGTCAGTGGGAACGGGATCATCACGAGCGGACCGTCGCGGCGAGAATCCGCGAGGCGGCCGCCGGTTTACGCGAAGAGCTCGCCTTGCGGCGAGGGGCGGCGGAACGACGAAGCGCGCGGCGCTTCGGACTCCTCCGCGAGCAGGCCGAGCCTGCGGCACTGGACCTCGAACAGCCGGTCGATCGCGTCCCAGCGCGCCCCGCTACCGCGCATCCGCGAGCCGAAGCGAGGATCGTTGAGGCGGCCGCCGTGGACCTCTCGGATCGCGTTCAGGACGCGCTCGGCTCGGTCGGGGAAGTCGGCCCGCAGGCGATCCTCGAACACCACCCGGACCTCGGCCGGCAGGCGCAACGCGATGTGGAAGGCACGGGTCGCGCCCGCGTCCCGTGCCCGCTCCAGGATCTCGCCGAGGTCCGCATCGTTGAGCCCGGGAATCACCGGCGCGATCGCCACTCCCGTCGGGACTCCGGCGTCTGCCAGAACCCGGATGCTCTCGAGGCGCTGTGCGGGCGAGGGGACGAAGGGCTCCGCCTTGCGGGCGCGCTCGGCGTCGATGAAGGGGACACTCACGTACACGAGGGCGGATGCGTCGCGGGCGAGCTGGGCGAGGAGGGCGGCGTCGCGCCTCACCAGCAGCCCCTTGGTTATGATCCCCACGGGGTTCCCGTACGCCGCGCACACCTCCAGACAGCCGCGTGTGAGGCCGTAGCTCGCCTCCAGCGGCTGGTAGCAATCGGTCACTCCGGAGAACGTGATCGGGTCACCCCGCCAGGAGCGCTTCTCGAAATGTGCGCGCAAGAGCTCCGGCGCGTTCACCTTCGCGACGAGCTTGCGCTCGAAGTCGGTGCCGGCTCCCCAGTCGAGGTACTGATGCGATGGACGTGCGTAGCAATACGCGCAGCCGTGGAAGCAGCCACGGTACGGGTTGACGCCCCACCGGAACGGCACGTCCGGGCTGGTGTTCTCGGTGACGATCGAGCGTGCTCGCTCCTCGAACACCTCGAGCGTCGCCGCGGGCGGCTCGCCGAGCCACTCGGTGAACCGCGTGAGCCAGGGATTGGGTGGGTTGGCGACCGGGCGCGGCACGAGCGCAACATACCCGAGGGGTCTCGCGGGCCTTCGCGAATGTGCCTTTACGTGCCGTGGTCGACACCGTCACAATGTGCGACCGACGTCGAGCCCGAGCACACGACCGCACTGCGGTCGGCCGAGGTCAGCATGAGGAACGTGGGGAAGGTCCGCTTCGCGTTGGTGGCGATCGCGCTCTCGGTTGCGGGTTGTGGCGGCCATGGAGGTGGCGGATCCGCGAGCGTCGACGCCGCGAAGCTCGAGAGCGTGCCGGTGTCGCAAGAGCTCAGCCTCCCCGGGCTCACGGGGCGGGTGGACGCGGTGCGCGACGTCTACGGCATCCACCACATCTATGCCCGCGACGCCTCACGCGATTCGGCGTTCGCCAATGGCTACATCCAGGCCCACGAGCGGCTCTTCGAGATGGACTTCTTGCGCAAGGTCTCGCAGGGACGGCTCACGGAGCTCCTCGGCGAGCTCGATCCGTCGGTGTTCGAGACCTCGGTCTACTTCCGGACGCTCTTCACCACTCCCGACGGCGGCCGCATCGAGGACGCCCTGGTCGAGGACGCGGCCTCGACGCGCCCCGAGATCCTCGACTTCCTCCAGGCCTACTGCGACGGCATCAACGCGTACCTCGACGACCTCGACGCGGGGCGTAACGGCGCGGTGCAGCCGCAGCAGTACAAGCTGATCAACACGCTCTTCACGCTCGGCTCGCCCTACACGATCGAGCGCTGGGAGCCCAAACACGTCCTCGTGCTCGGCCGGCTCCAGCAGTGGGATCTGTCGCAGACGCTCGGCTCCGAGATCGACCGCCTCGGCCGGCTCACCGCGATGCGCGAGGCCGAGGCGAGCGGCGCGATCCCCGCCGGTACCGCCGAGGACGTGGAGCGTTTCCAGCCGATCAACGAAGCCACGGTGCTACCGCCCGAGGAGATCCCACGGTTCACCGTGCCCCCCACCGCGGCGCGGGCCGTCGCACCCACCCACGCTGAATCCAGCGCACCCGCGAAGCTCGACCCGCGACTGGCACAGAAGATCGTCGCGTCAGAGAAGCGAGCGCGCAGCTTCAGCCCCTTCGGACGCACGTTCCGCGCCGGGTCCAACAACTGGATCGTGAGCGGCGCGCTCACCGAGTCGGGCCACGCGATGCTGGCAAACGACCCGCACCTGGCGCTGCCGAACCCGTCGACCTTCTACTTCGTGCACCTCGACGACAAGACCTTCGCCGGAGGAGAGATCGACGCGCACGGCGCCGGGTTCCCCGGGATCCCGGGCATCTTGCTCGGTCAGAACGAGCGAGTCGCGTGGGGTGGCACGGTCGCGAACTTCGACGTGACCGACGTCTACCAGGAGCAGGTGTCGGGGAGCGGCTCGAACAAGAGCGTGAGCTTCGACGGTCGCCAGGTGCCGGTGCGAACCATCCAGCAGAGCTACGTGATCCGCCAGCTGGTCGGAGGCAAGGCGAAGACCGTGACGCGTCCGATCGACATCGTCCCGCACCATGGTCCGCAGGTTCCGGATCCCGACCCCTCGGACGACGTCAACGGGCTCGATGCGGTCGGAAACATGACGTTCCGCTGGACCGGGCATCAGGTCACCCGCGACCTCGCGGCCTTCTACGATCTGATGCGCAGCCGGAACATCGACGACTTCTTCACGGCGCTCACCAGCTTCGGCGTCGGCGCGCAGAACTTCGTCGGCGCCGACGCGGACGGGAACATCGGCTACTTCCCGCACGCCCTCATTCCGATCCGCTCGGCGGCGGTGATGACGCCCGAGCTCGGTCCGTATTCGCCGCTGCCCGGGACCGGCGGCTACGAGTGGCAGACCAACGGCGACGGCAGCACCCGGTTCCTCGCCGACGACCAGATCCCGCAGTCGCGCAACCCCGAGCGCGGCTGGCTCGCCACCGCCAACAACGACCAGATCGGCGGCATCAACGACAACGACCTGCTCGACGACGGCATCTATCTCGGCTGGGACGAGACCGAAGGACTTCGCGCCGGTCGCATCCACCAGCGGATCGAGGAGCAGCTCGCCAAGGGCAAGATTTCGTTCCTCGACATGATCTCGATCCAGAACGACCACGTTTCGCTGGTCGGGCTGGAGATGGCGCCGCGCATCGTGGCGGCGCTGAGCGACGCCGAGGCGCGGGACGGCCTACCCGTTCCGGGTGGCCTCCTCGACCAGGCTCGGAAGCGCCTCGACAACTGGTCGGGCGACTGTCCGATCGGCGTGGAGGAAGCGCTCACCGGCGCCAAGCCGACCGACCAGGAGATCAACGACTCGGTCGCCTGCTCCATCTTCCACACGTGGGCCGGACGACTCCCCGATCGACTGCTCGGCGACGAGCTCGGGCGCGCCGGACTCTCGCCGTACAGCAGCCGTACGACGCTGGTGGTGCTCCACCACCTCCTCGACGACCTCGACGAGACCGGTTCGCTGCGAGTGGCCACCTTGGGCAGTGACGGCCAGAGCAAGCTCTTCGATGATCTGCGCACCCCGGGGATCGAGAGCCCGGATCGCACGATCGCGCTGGCAATGTCCGACGCCATCGAGGATCTCAGGACGCTGATCGGCTCCGACGATCCGGATCGATGGCGATGGGGCACGATCCACACCATCACCTTCGAGGACCTCGCGCTCGGCTCGATCCTGCCGGTGTTCAATCTCCCGTCCGCGTCGGTCCTCGGCAGCACGCCACGCGGCTACCCACGCGCAGGTGCGATCGAGACCGTCGACCCGGCCTACGTGAATGGCCCACCCCCGTGGAGTTCGCAGGACGGCCCCGTGATGCGCCACGTGGTGGAGCTCACGCCGTCGAGCACGACCGCGGTGAACGTCCTGCCGGGTGGTCAGAATGATCTGAACCCGGACAAGGGCCTCTTCCAGCCCGTCGGCATCGATCCGTCGATTCACTACGGCGACCAGCTCGCGCTCTGGCTCAGCAACGATCGTCGCGAGCAGTGGATCACCGTGGACGACGTGGTGGCGCACGCCGAGGCTCGCCTCCGGCTCGTGCCATGAGCCTCGCGCCCGGCGCGCCGCGTTGACGTCAGGTCGCATTCCGCGCTTCACTCGGGGGCTCAGCGGCAGCCGGCGAGCGCCGCATTGGGGTGTCGTCCAACGGCAGGACGCCGGCCTTTGGAGCCGGTTATCCAGGTTCGAATCCTGGCGCCCCAGCCCGGGAAGAAGTCCAAAGCGCCTGAAATCGTTCGTGGTTCGCTTGACGGGTGATCTTGACATCCCGTGGAGCGTGAGGTAGGTAGAGTCGTTTATCTTTCGGCGCCGCGCCGTGGCACCGACTCCACGTTTCGGCGTCGTCTCATCAGGAGTGGCGTTTGGCATCGCTCGAAGGTCTTTTCCGGGAATTCGAACCCGGCCCTCGCCGAGGAGATCTGTGCCTACCTCGGCATCCCGGTCGGTAAAGCGATGGTCACCCGGTTCAGCGACGGCGAGATCCGCGTCGAGATCAACGAGAACGTCCGCGGCCGCGACGTCTTCGTGGTCCAGTCGACGTCCTCACCGGTGAACGACCACCTGATGGAGCTCCTGCTCTTGGTCGATGCGTTCCGGCGCGCGTCGGCGGACCGTATCACCGCGGTCATCCCCTATTACGGCTACGCACGCCAGGACCGAAAGGTCGCTCCGCGGGTCCCCATCACCGCGAAGCTGGTGGCCAACCTGCTGACCTCGGCCGGAACATCGCGGTGCTCACGGTCGACCTGCACGCCGGTCAGATCCAGGATTCTTCGACATCCCGGTCGACAACCTGTACGCCAAGCCGATCTTCCTGCCCTACATCGAGGAGCGCTTCGACGGTGAGCAGGTGGTGATGGTGTCCCCCGACGCGGGTGGAACCGAGCGCGCGCGCGCCTACGCCAAGAACATCGGCGCGTCGCTGGCGATGATCGACAAGCGTCGCTCGGGACCCAACGTCGCCGAGGTCATGAACGTGATCGGTGACGTGAAGAACAAGGTCGCGGTGATCTGCGACGACATGGTGGACACCGCGGGCACCTTGACCCAGGCTGCCAAGGCCATCAAGGACAACGGCGCCAAGGCGGTGTACGCCTGCTGCACCCACGCGGTGCTCTCGGGCCCCGCGGTGAAACGCATCGAGGAGAGCCCGCTGCAGGAGATCGTGGTGTCGAACACGATTCCGCTCGCGGAGCCGGCGGCCGCATGTGGCAAGATCAAGGTGGTGTCGCTGGCGCCGCTCATCGGTGACTCGATCCGCCGCATCCAGAACAACGACTCGCTGAGCGATCTGTTCGTGTGACCTTCGGTCGAGTCGACGATCGACGAACCGAATTCGAGGTAAGCCAACGATGGAGTCGAACGAGATCCTGGTGGAACGGCGCACGTCCCACGGCAAGGGGATGGCGCGCAAGCTTCGTGGTGCGGGGCGTATCCCGGGGGTGTTCTATGGCCCGGGCCGTCCGTCGATCCCGCTCACCCTCGACCCGACCGCCGTGCACGCGGTGGCCGGCCGTACCGGCAAGGACCGCCTGCTGCGCTTCAAGACCGGCGCGGGTGACGAGCTCGACGGCCAGATGGTGATCCTCAAGGACGCGCAGCGCGATCCGGTCAAGCGGCGCATCATCCACGCCGACTTCTTCGAGATCCGCATGGATCGTGAGATCGAAGTGACGGTGCCGGTGCACGTCGCCGGCAAGGCGCCCGGCGTCGACGAGGGCGGTACGCTCGAGCACATCCTCCGCGAGATCGAGGTGCGCTGCCTTCCGGACCGCATTCCGGCGGCGATCGACGTGGACGTGTCGTCTCTCGGTATCGGCGAGTCGATCCACGTCTCGGATCTCGTGCTGAGCGAGGGCGTGATGGCGACCGTGGATCCGCGCCTCGCCGTCGTCGCGGTCGTGGCGCCGCAGACCGAGACCTCGGCCGCGCCGGTGGCCGCCGCCGAAGGCGCCGCACCCGCCGCCGCGACCGCACCGGCCGCGGATGCCAAGGACAAGAAAGAGAAGAAGGGTTGAGGTGAGTCGCCTGCTGCCCGTCCTCCCGTCACGCCGCTTCGCGGCGTGCCTCGCGAGCCTCTCCGGTGAAGCTGATCGTCGGGCTCGGGAACCCTGGTCCCGCGTATGCCGCTACCCGGCACAACGTCGGGTTCCTGGTGGTCGAGCGGCTAGCGGTGCGCTTCGAGATCGCAGTCGAGAGCAGGCGCTTCAAGGGGCGGTTCGGGAAGGGGCGCTGGGCGGCTGGAGTCGGTGGGCCTGCTCGAGCCCGGTACGTTCATGAACGCGAGCGGCGAGGCGGTGCTGGCGGCCGTGCGGGAGCTGGACGTGGCAGCGAGCGAGCTGGTGGTGGTCTACGATGACGTCGACTTCCCGCTCGGTACGGTGCGCATCGCTCAGCGCGGCAGCCACGGCGGCCACAAGGGCATACGCTCCATCATCGCGGAGCTCGGCACGGAGGAGTTCGCGCGAGCTCGGGTCGGCGTCGGCCGGCCGACGGTACGAGGAGACGTGAGCGAGTGGGTGCTGAGCCCATTCGGTGAGGACGAGATCGAGGCGCGCGACCAGGCGATCGAGCGAGCCGCAGAAGCGGTCGAAACGATCCTGCGCCGTGGAGTGACGGCCGCGATGAACCAGTACAACAGGCGATGAGTCGGCCGAGGTCGCGAACGGCACCCGAGGCGGCGGCACGCACCGAGACCAAGAGGGAGGAAGTCGAACCGTGAGGAACTACGAGACCATCTTCGTCGTCCACCCCGACCTGCGCGAGGAATACGTGCAGTCGGTGGTGTCCGCCGCGGCCGACCTGATCCGGCGCACGGGGGGCGAGGTGCTCACGCTCTCGGACTGGGGCAACAAGAAGCTCAACTACCAGATCAAGCACCTCACGCGTGGGCGGTACTTCCACCTGCATTACACCGCAGGCGCCGCCACCGTGAACGAGCTCGAGCGCAACCTGCGGATCTCGGACCGTGTGTTCCGGTATCTGTCGTCGCGTGTCGATGAAGAGATCGAGGGCGCGCGTATCGAGGAAGCGTCGGCGCAGAAGCTCGGGACGTTCGACGGAATCGCGCCGGACTTCGGCTCGGGGGCATCGAACACCTGCTGCGCGAGCGGCCGGTCGAGGTCCCTGCCGACGAAGAGGAAGGTGGCTTCGGTCTCGCTGCCGGGGGCCTGGGTGGACGCGGCGACGATGACGACGATCGTGGGCGTCGCGGACGGGGCGACCGCGATACGGACGCCGAGGGCGGCGACGAGGACGTGCCCGGTGACGAGGAAGAGGGAGGCAAGGAATGAGTCGGGCGACCAGTGGTGGTAGGGGTAAGAAGCGCAAGGCCGCAGCGGGCCGCGGCCGGCGACCTGATTTCCGGCGTCGTTTCGGTCGCCGCAAGGTGTGCCGCTTCTGCGCGGACAAGGACTCCAAGATCGATTACCGCGACGCGGGCGTGCTCAAGCACTTCGTGACCGAGCGCGCCAAGATCATCCCGCGGCGCATCTCCGGGAACTGCGCCCGTCATCAGCGCAAGCTCACCGTTGCGATCAAGCGCGCCCGCGTGCTGTCGCTCCTGCCGTTCACCTCGGGCCAGGCCTGAGCGGCGTAGGCCGGCGCTCGCCGGCCGGCGTGCCGTCGCGAGGCTGGTGCTTCATCCGTTTTCGAGAGGTTTCGTCATGCGCGTGATCTTGATGGAAGACATCGACACCCTCGGCAAGGCCGGTGTGGTGGTGAACGTGAAGCCGGGTTACGCCCGGAACTATCTCCTGCCGCGGCGCCTGGCTGCCGAGGCGACGGCGTCCAGCATTCGTGCGATCGAGCATCAGCAGCGCGTCGTCGAGGCTCGCCACGCTCGAATCGTCAAGGAAGCGCAGGCCCACGCCGCGACGCTGAGCGGCGTCGCGCTGACCTTCGAGCGGCAGGCCGGCGGCGAGGGCCGGCTGTTCGGCTCGGTGACGTCGATCGACATCCATCGCGAGCTCGAGGCCCGCGGCCACAAGGTCGACCGCAAGCGCATCCACCTCGCCGACCCGATCAAGGCGCTCGGGGAGTTCGCTGTTCCGGTGCGCCTGGCGTCGGGCGTGTTCGCCACCGTCAAGGTCACCGTCCAGGCGATCGGCGGTACTCCCGCGCCTGCCCCCGCGGCGGCCGCGGTCGTCGCCGCGTCGGCGGAGTGACGGTCGTTCGGAGCGGGTGTGGCGCGTTCCGGCTCCCCGCGATCCGCGGCCCCCACGGCCGGCGCTACACTTTCACGCGTACCGCCCCATAGCCTCGAAGCGGAGACCGCCGTCCTCGGCGGCGTTCTTCTCGATAACGAGGCGATCGACCACGTCCAGGAGCATCTGGTCCCGGACGACTTCTACAAGCCAGCGCACTCGAAGATCTTCGAGGCGATGCTGGAGCTTCGCGACCGCCGCGAGCCCACCGACATCATCACCCTCACCGAGCGCCTGCGGAGCCAGGCGGTGCTCGATCAGGTGGGCGGAGCCACCTATCTGTCGTGGCTCGCGGACACGGTGCCGTCGGCCGCGAACATCCTGAGCTACGTCAAGATCGTCAAGGAACGGTCGCTCCTGCGCAAGGTGATCCGGGTGTCGTCGGAGATCGCCCAGCGCGGCTACGAGGACGTGGCCGACCTCGAGCTCTTCCTCAACGACTCCGAGCGCGCGTTCTTCGAGATCGCCAACGAGCGCGTGAAGCCCTCGTACCATCCGCTCTCCAAGGTCATGAAGGAGAGCTTCCGGATGATCGAGGGGATCGTGGACCACGGCGGCCAGGCGACGGGTGTTCCGACCGGCTACCGCAAGCTCGACGAGCTCACCTGCGGGCTGCAGAAATCCGACCTCGTCATCATCGCGGGGCGTCCCTCGATGGGGAAGACCAGCCTCGCGATGGGCATCGCCGCGCACGCGTGCATCCGCGAGAACATCCCGGTGGCGGTGTTCTCGCTCGAGATGAGCAAGGTGCAGCTCGGCATGCGGCTGTTGACCGCCGAGGCGCAGATCGACGCCTGGAAGATCCGCCGCGGCATGATGCGAGAGGAGGACTGGCTGAGCCTGATCCGCTCCGCCGACGAGCTCAGCAAGGCGCCGATGTTCATCGACGACACCGCCGCGCTCTCGGTGCTCGAGCTCAACGCCAAGGCGCGCCGCCTGAAGCGCGAGCACGACATCGGGCTGATCGTGATCGACTACCTCCAGCTCATGCGCGGGCGCACCAACACCCGCTACGACTCGCGCGAGAAGGAGATCAGCGAGATCAGCCAGGCGCTCAAGGCGATCGCCAAGGAGCTCGATCTGCCGGTGGTCGCGCTGAGTCAGCTCAATCGTCGGGTCGAGGAGCGCAACGATCGCCGCCCGATGCTCTCCGATCTCCGCGAGAGCGGTGCGATCGAGCAGGACGCGGACGTGATCATGTTCGTGTACCGCGAGGAGTTCTACAAACCCGCCACGGAGAAGAAGGGCATCGCCGAGGTGATCATCGGCAAGCAGCGCAACGGCCCGATCGACACCATCGAGCTTGCGTTCATCAAGGAGCGCTCGACGTTCGCGAACCTCGAGCTCGGCTACAGCGACGGCGCGATCCCCGAGCTGCCCGGCGACGACCTGCCCGCGCTACCGCCCGGCTTCGACGACAACTCGCCGTTCTAGGGCGAGCGTGCGCACCCGGCGTCGCGCGACGAGGACCGCGAGCGAGCCCACCGCGAGGCTCCACGACGCGGCGCGCCCGGCCACGTCGCCGCGCGTGATGGTGCACCCACCCGATCCGTGGTGCTGCGCTTGGGGTGGCGGCGCCTCCGATGCCACCGAGGGCAGCCCGATCAACCCGTGATCGTCGATGGCGCGGATGGCGTAGCTCGTCGCGGCGGGAGCGACGAAACGGAACCGCTCGGCGCTCCCTGCAGCCGCCGGCGCGGGTGGGTTCGAAACCGGCGCGGCCGCGTTGAAGGCGCGCGGGTCCCGCAGGTCCACCGCGGCGTCGGTCGCGTAGCGGACGTCGTAGCGCGACGCACGGCCACAGGGGCCGTCGCCGCCGGGGGCCGTCCACGTGAGCTCGATCGAGCCGTCGGGGGTGGTGGCTCTCGCTGGATCGCGAATCCGCTCGGGCGCCTGCGAGTCGTGGTCGAGGACCCCGCTGCGATGCTCGTCGTGGTGGTAGGTCCACCACGAGGGCTGCCACGAGCCATCGGCCGCGCAGGTCGCGCCCCGCGTGCGCCAAGCGAAGAGGTTGCCCTCCCGGGTCGGGACCGCGACCTCGAGCTTGCCGTCGCCGTCGACGTCTCCGATCGCCGGGCTCGCCACGATCCATCCATGGGTGTAGCGCGGCCAGCCTTGCGCGATCGCCAGGCTCGCGTCGTACGCGCGCAGCAGGTAGCCACCCGAGCCCCCGATCACCTCGGGCTTGCCGTCCCCGGACACGTCGGCGACGGCGGGGTTGGAGAGGAACTGGATGTCGTCCATGGGCGCGCGGATCGCGCGCGGGTAGGGGGGCTTCGCGGCCCACCCGACGATGTTGTGATCGAGCGCCTGGATACCGCTGCCCTGATCGAGGATGGTCGTGGTCGGGACCAGCAGCGTCGGCGTGGACGATGCGGGGTCGAAGCGCGCGAACGTGGCGCCGCCGCCCGAGGCGAGGTCGCCGTCGCCCGAGAGGAGCTGCTCGATCGACGGTGAGCCCGAGCGCATCCGACCACGAACGGGAAGCCGAAGAAGTTGCCGCCGTAGATCAGCGTCTCGCCGTCGATCGTGGCGGCGGCGGGGCCGAAGTCGCCGCCGGTCGTGAGCGGCGGCAGCGGGATCGTCGCCCCGAGGCTGGTCGTGGGTGACAGCACCGGCCAGCCCGGCACGAACGGTCCACCCGCGTGGTGCTCGCCGTCGTGCCAGACGGCGTAGTAGCGGCCGGTCTCGGGCTCGCCGTCGCCGTCGTCGTCGCAGAGCTCGGTGGTGGCGGCGACGATCGACGGACGCTTCGATAGATCGGGGTTGGCGCTCGCGGGCTCGAGGATCACGGCGACCGGCGAGCTCAGGATCGACGCCTCGATGCTCGGCTGACCGCGATCGAGGCACACCCGCGCCGCGGGCACGCGACCGGCCTCGCTCCGCAACAGCACCGGGAAGCCCGGCACCGGATCCGCGTGGTCGTCGCCATCACCGTCGCGCGCCTCGAAGGCATAGAGCCGCTGATCGAACGAGCCGGCGACGATCTCCAGGCTGCCGTCGCCATCGAGGTCGACCAGCGTCGGCGAGGCGATGAACGCACGGCCGTGGGCGTAGCTGCGCGACGTCGTCGGGTCGAGCGGCACGCCCTCCACCGGGAACCCAGGCAGGAAGGGGCTCGGCCTGCCCTGACCGTCGACATGGGCGGTGCCGTCGGGTCGCACCGCGTAGATCCGTCCGCTCACCGTCGCGACCACGATCGCGTAGCCGCTGCCGTCGCCGTAGAGGTCGCCGTACGCTGCGGAAGCGATCACCGCGTCCGGGGCGCCGCCGGGCGCCTCGTGGGGAAGCGCGACCGGGAACCCGGGCGCCTCGTTCCAGCTTGCGCTCGCGGGGTCGCGGCGGAACGCGTGGACGATTCCATCGCTGGTGGCGACCACGAGGTCGCGGCTCCCCGGGGGGCCACCGCCGAGGTCGACGAGCAAGGCCGAGGACTCACCCGAGCTACCGAGCCGCTTGGGGAAGCTCGGCAGCGCGTCCGGATCGCGGTGCACGGCGAATGCGCGACGCATCTCGCCGCGCACACCGTCTCCCGCGGTGACTCGCACTCGCACCGTGACGGTGGGATCGTCGGGACGCGCCACCGCTCCCGACGGCGGGACGCCGCCGAACAGGCTCACGACGTCCACGTCGCCGAACGAACCGTCGAAGGTGTCGGTGCCGCCACCCGACCCGAACACCCGGAACTGCTCATCGCGAGGCTCGACCCCGGCCGCCGCCTCGAGCCGATATTCGAACGAGCGGCCGCGGGCGGCGATCGTGCCGCGCACTTCGACGGACGATCGAGCCGACGGGTCGACGATCTCGAACCAGTCCGGGGCGTCGATCTCGACCGCGGGTGGGATGCGCGCGGGCCTTCCCGCAGGCGGATCGCCGAGCGCCGCCATGGCCTTGCGCCCGTTGGGGCGCCCGTAGCCGAAGTGGGCGTCGAACCCGGGCTGGCAGCTCGAGCCGGTGAGCGAGACGCACGACGACGCGATGTCGTCGGCGGTGCCGTTCAGTAGCTGGCGCAGCTCCTCCCCGTCGAGCTCGATCCCCAGGTCACGGGCGCGCGACAGGAGCCCGCCGAACAGGCCCACCGCATTGCCGGTCGACTCGGAGCTGCAGTTGCTCGAGCTGACCGCGGTGTCCATGTGGGCGCCCCAGTTGGTGCAGTAGGTCTCGACGTAGTGGGGCGCGCCGAACGGAAGCGGGAAGATCGACTTCACCTGGTAGGTGCCGGGCAGCGCGGCGGGGTAGTTGTGGTGGAAGCTCAGCTCGTCACCGGACGCCACCACCAGCAGCACGCCCGCGTCGTTCGCTTCCTTCACCGCTTCGGCGAGCGCCGCCGGGTTGTCGACCCCGCCGACCGCGGCGAGCACGACCCGCGCACCCATCGACACCACGTAACGAAGGCCCCTCGCGAAGAGGTTGCCCTCGACGAGGATGGTGTCGCTGACCCGCGCCATGATGAGGGAGCAGTCGGGGCACCCCCCCGGCACCGCGCCCGTGTCCCCCGCGGCGCCGACCGCCTCCTCGGCGCGGCCCTGACCGTGGGTGCCCTCCGGGAACTCGCGCACCCCGAGGGCGCGCGGGTGATCGCGGAAGAAGTCCCACCCCGAGACGTCGTCGACCAGGCCGTTGCCGTCACCATCCCTGCCGTCCGAGAACGCATCCATCAGGTCCTCGGCGTCCGGGGGCTGTCGCGGTCGTGGTCGCCGACCCGGGGATCCGCGGCGTAGTCGTCTGCGTTGAAGCGACCGTCGCGGTTCGCGTCGTAGTCGCCCGCGCCGGCCGGCTTCGGCAGCTCGCCGCGATTCAGGAAGAGCGCGTGGCGGAGCGAGCGCGAGCCGTAGCTCTCGAGCCCGTCGTCGAGGACCGCGATCAGGATGTCGGGGCGGCCGATCGACGCCTTCCACGCTTCGGTGGTCGCGATCCCCGGGATCTGGAGCGGGTCGTTGGGGTCGGTCTTCTCCGGGCTCGAGACGTCGTAGCCCAGCAGCGCGGTCGAGACCTCGAGCAGGTCCTCGGAGAGGTTGCTGGGCTTGTTCGGAACGAAGGTGTCACCGCGCGGCAGCGTCCCGTCGGCGGCCACACCGCCGGGGCCGCGCAGCGAGCTCGCGAGCACGATGCGGTGCTTGCGTCCGAACTCGAAGCGTCCATCCGCGGGCGTGAACCGCAGCGTGTCGTTGCCGCGGGTGCTGGACTCGAGGCTGGTGGCGCCGGCGACCTCGATCACCCCGCTGCGATCGGTGCGCAGCACGCGCACGGCATCGGCGCCGACCGACGTGGGATCGAGAGAGCCGTCGAAGCGCAGAACCAGCGGCTCGGCTGGTTCGAGGCGGAAGCGGCCGAGATGATGGCTCTGTGTGACGACCTCGAGGGCGTGCGCCGTGCTCGCGGCGCACGCCACCGAGAGGATGACCAGGGAGAGGAGCCGACTGTTTGGGCGCACCGCCACCTCGGAGGATGAGGAGGTGGCGATGTTAACAGGACGTCGGCGATTTACTCGGGGCGCGTGCGCGCCTGGCGCGTCAGGATGCGACGGCGGTGAGCGTGCGAGCGGAGCCAGGCTCGAGCTCGGAGAAGAGCCGCTCGACCTCACCTTCGAAGTCGGTCGGCTCGTCGAGGACGAACGCCTTGATGATCCCGGCGTAGTGAGAGACCGCCTCCGCGTCCATCCACTCGATTCGTCCGTCGATCAGCTCCACACGATACATGACGATTCTCCACGGTCGCCGGGATCTCGCGTCAAACGCGACGTCGTTCCCGGGTCGGCGTCCCGCGTTCTCGGGGGCGAGGAGCACCCATAGAGCAAACGGCACGCCAAGCCGGGATCTTGAGCAGCGATCCGATCGCTGCGGGAAAACCTCGTGAGATCCAGCGCTTATGCCGGACTCGACGAGCGCGACCGGAGGGATGTGGTGGTCCTCGTACGACGCGGTGTGTTGCAGCTCGCCTCGGCGTTGCACGATGCGACGAGCATCGTGCGACACGTTCCCGATCGACCACGCGCGCGTCCCGTACGCGGCGCGGCGTTACCCGACCGGCATCGCGTCGATGTGTCGCACGAAGGTCGCCAGCACCTCGTCCGCGTCGGTGAAACCCCGCATGAACGCGAGATCGTCGAGGATGTCGTGGTCGCGCTTGAGCAGCAGCAGCAACAGCGCGAGCACGCGCCACACCCGGCGAGTGCTACCAGGCGGTAGGAAGAGCAGCGAGCGCGTGATCGAACCCGTCGCCCCGTCCGGACGTCCCGCGAAGATCACCTGGAAGGGCACCGGCGCCGCCACCGCGACCCAGCACAGATTGCCGCCGCTCACCGTGAACAGCGCGTCGAAATCGTGCCGATTGCACCCGGTGACGCGGCGCTTCCAGGCCGTTTTGAACCGCCCGCGCAGGCGCATGGTCGCGCTGAAATCGTCGGCGATCGTCACGACGGGCGCCTCCGCGAGCTCGAGCTCGTGAAGCGGTCCGAGGTGGAGCGTGTCGCACGCGTTCACCGCGATCAGGTGGTGATGACACGCGAACCGCTGCTCTGGAAACGCCAGCACCCGAAGCCGCTCGTCGGTCGCGGGACCCGGCAGCGGGTGGAGCGCGCGAGGGCCCTGCCACACCCACACGAATCCCCAGCGCTCGGTGGTGGGGAAGGTGCGGACCCGGCAGCTCGGTCGCGACGTCACGCCGGGCGCTTCGAGCAGCGCGCCGTCGGACCCGAACCGGAAGTGATGGAGCGCACACACCAGGTCGTCGCCCGCGACTCGGCCATGGCCGAGGTGGGCACCGAGGTGCGGGCAGCGTGCATCGGCGGCGTGCACCCGGCCGTCGAGACCTCGCCACAACACGAGCTCGCGGCCAGTCGGCCGCGAGCGCAGGACGCCGCCGCGTGGGAGGTCGCGGGCGCGCGCCGCCACGTACCAGGACTGCACCACGACCGCGGGATCGGCGAAGCGCCGCGGCCCACTCGACTCGTGGGCCGCGGCCACCGCCGCGGGCCGGGCTCGTGGTGCGGCGCGGGCGGTCGCTGCTCAGGCCGCCTGGCGTTCGTTGCGCGGCTCACGGCCGACGAACCAATCGCAGGTGTAGTACTGGTGCAGGTTCTTCGCGTAGAAGCGGTAGCCCAGGTTGGAGGCGATCGAGAGCGGGATCTGTACCCGCGCGCCGGCGATCCGCCGCGCCATTCCTGTCCACGAGTACACCTTCCGCCACACCTCGGTGTGGCCCTCGATCAGCTGCTGCGGCGTCATGCGGGCGGGCTGGAACACCACGTGCTGGCCGTCGTAGAGGCTGAAGTCGCGGGTCAGGATGCGGCCCTCGGCCTCGAGACGCTTGAAGAGGGTGGTGCCGGGGAACGGGGTCGCGACCGCGAAGCGCGGCAGGTCGATCGCCGCGTCGATCACGAACTCCGCGGTGCGCTGGAAGATGTCCGGCGTGTCCTGGTCGAGCCCGAACACGAACGTCCCGTTGATCGAGATGCCGCGCTCGTGGAGGGTCTTCACGATCGCCTTGTAGTTGCGCGGATCGTTGAAGCCCTTCTTGCTCGAGCGCAGGTTGTCGGGCGAGAGCGTCTCGAAGCCGAGGAGGAGCCCCTTGCAGCCACTGCGCACCACCAGGTCGAGGAGCTCGGGGTCGCGGGTGATGCGGGTGGTGGAGAGCCCGTACCAGTGGATACGGAGCGGGATGAGCGCCGCGAACAGCGCCTTGGCGTAGTCGGGGTGCGAGATCAGGTTGAGGTCGATGAAGATCACGTGCTTGGCGCCGGTGCGCCGCACGTCCTCGACCACGTGCTCGATCGGCTTCTCGAACGGCCGCCGTCCCCACGCCGATGGCACCACGCAGAAGTCGCAGTCGTGGATGCAGCCGCGCGTCGCCTCCACCACCGCGGTGGTGATGTAGTTGTTGCGCTTGTGCAGCTCGCGCTTCGGGAACCTCAGGTTGTCGTGGGTGAGCTGGAAGTCCGCCGCCTGCTGGTAGCGCGGCGCCATGCGCCCCGCGGCGAAGTCGCGCAGGAGCTGCGGCCAGGTGTCCTCGGCGTAGCCGAGGACCAGCGCGTCGGCGTGTGGCGCCGCGTCCTCGGGGAGGAGCGTGACGTGGGGGCCACCGAGCACCACCGGGATGCCGCGGGCGCGGAAGTGGTCGGCGAGCTCGTAGGCGCGCTGCGACGAGCCGGTGATCACGGTCATGCCGACGAGGTCGGCCTGGAGGTCGAGCGGGATGTCCTCGATCCCCTCGTCGATCAGCTCGATCGAGGCCGGGACGTCGTCCGGGACCAGCGCGGCCAGCGTGACCAGCGTCAGCGGCGCGTAGCGCAGCGACTTCTTGAAGATCCCGCCGCGATGGCGGTAGAGCGGGCCCTTGGGAGAGATCAGCGCGACGCGCATGGAACGTGGCCTCGGCCGCGCGGAGGGCGCGCGCAGCCTTGCGATGCTACCCGCGCCGCGGGGACCCGCCAAGGAACGGGGGACGCTTGAGCCAGGTGAGGGGATGGCCCATCTTTCCACGCTCATGCCTATCGTCGTCGGTCTCCGCCTCGCGTTCGTGGCCTGGCACGTGTTCGCCGGGTTCCTCGGCACGAGCTTGCTCTACCGAGCCCGTTTCGGACGGATGCCGCACGTGGCGTGGCGCGCGCGCACCCGCTCCCGCCACCGCGTGATCCAGGTGGGCATGGGGGCCGTCTCGGCGGTGTGGGCGGGGACCGTGCTCGCGCACGTGCTCGCCCCGGGGTGGCAAGACACGGCGCTCGGACGCCCGCTGGTCGAGTGGCCCGCAGTCGCCGGCTGGGTCGTCGCCGGGCTCGGACACGTCGGCATGGTCGGCTCCCAGCTCGCGATGGGCCGCGCGCTTCGCGTCGGGCTCGAGGAGAGCGGACCGCTCGCGCCACAGGAGCTCGCCACCGGCGGGCCCTTCTCGTTCTCGCGCCACCCGGTGTACGTGTGCTCGATGCTGTTCCTCGCCGGGGAGTGGGTGTGGAACCCGAGCCTCGCTTGCGGGCTCGCGGTGATCGCGCTCATGCTCGGGTTCCACGGTCTCGCGGTCGAGGAAGACCGCGTGCTGGCCGCGCGCTTCGGCGCGGCCCATCGCGAGTACGCCGAGCGTGTCCGCCGCTACCTCTGATCCTCCTTCCTCGGGCCCACCGCCGTGGCGCGCGCTCCTCGGCGTCGCGTGGCGCGGCGTCGTCCATCATCGGCGTCGCACGCTGGTGCTGGTGACCGCGAACGCCCTCGGGCTGGTGACCATGGCCCTCTCGCTCGGCTTGCAGCGCTGGAGCCACGAGACCCTCCTCGGGCTCACCAGCGCCGGTGCGCACGGTCTCGGCCACGTGGAGCGGCCCGGGCATCACCGCTCGCGCGATCCGGCGCTGCGGTTCGCGGACGCGCCGCCACCGGTCGGCGCCGAGCGCGCCGTGGCGCTCGCGCCACGCTGGACCGCGATCCTCGAGTGGCCGGCGCTCGTCGAGGGGCCGCGCGATCAGGCGCCGGTCCGTCTCGAGGCCACGCGCGAGGGCGCCGCGGGGGGCGTGTCGAGCGCGCCGCTCGCGCGGCCTGCTGCTCTCGCGGGCCGGGCCTCGGCCGAGCTCGTCGAGCGGCTCGGCGCCGCCACCGGCGCGCGGGTGCGAGTGCGCTTCCGCGACGGCGCCGGCGAGGAGCGCTCGGTGCCCCTCGTCCTCACACCCCTGGCGCCGGGAGACCCGGGCGCCAGTGATCGCTTCACCCTCTCGCTCGCGCTCGGAGACCTGCAGGCGCTGATCGGTGAGAGGCGCTCACCTCGTGGGGGATCGGGTTCGACGAGCGCGCGTCGAGTGCGGACGTGCTCGCGCGGCTCGCGGCGATCCGGGCCGAGCTCACCGATCCCGCGCTCACCGTGGTGTCGTGGCGTGAGACCGCACCGGATGTGGAGGGGATCACCGAGGTCCAGGCGCGCGCGACCTACTTGCTGGTGGCGATCCTCGCGGTGGTGCAGACGATCGGTGTCGCGAACACGTTCGTGTTGAGCCTCGTCGACCGCACCCGCGAGCTCGGCGTGCTGCTCGCGCTCGGACTGCGACCGCGGGATCTGCGCGCGCTGATCCACCTCGAGGCGTGGCTCACCAGCGCCCTCGGGGCGGCGGCGGGTGTGGCGCTGGCGGTGCCGATGGCCTGGTTCCTGGGCTCGCACGGGCTCGACTTCTCGGCGTCCGCGCGTTCGCTGGCGGTGGCGGGCCAGGTGATGCCGCCCGTCATCAAGGCGTACATCGGGCCGGCGCAGGTGCTGCTCGGCGCGCTGCTCGGCCTGATCGTCGGGCCCGCGGCGGGGTGGTGGCCGGCGCGGCGCATCGCGGCCCTCGATCCGGTCGCGGCGCTGCGGGCGACGTGAGGAGGCGCGGCACCTTGGGTCGACTCGCGTGGAAGCTGGTGTGGGGCCGTCCGCGGCGCGCGTGGCTCGCGATCACCTCGGTGGCGGTCGGCACCGCCGTGGTGCTGGTGGTGCTCGCCGCGCTCGCCGGCTTCGCGCAGTACCTGTTCGATCGCGCCACCGGCACGCTGCTCGGCGATGGGGTCGTGACGGCGGCGCCGAGCGTCGCCTCACGGCGCGCCGGCGACGTGTTCGATCCGGGGCCGGTGCTGGAGGCGCTGAGGTCGCGCTCGGACGTCGTCGGTCCGGGGGCCCCGCGTCTGATCGTGCCGGTGCTGGTGGGCAAAGGGGACTCCGAGCGCGCGGCGTTCCTTCACGGCGTCGATCCCCGCGCCGAGGCGCGGCTGTCGCGCGACGTCACCGGGCTCGCGGCGCTCACGGACGGCGCGGCAGCGGCCAGCACGGCCGAGGCGACGCCGCGGGTCCTGCTCAGCGCCGTGCAGGCGGAGGCGCTGCACGTCGCCGCGGGTGACGAGGTCGAGCTCACGGCCACCGATCGGTTCGGGTTGCCGCGTGGCGTGCGCGCGACGGTCGCGGGGCTCTTCGGCTCCGCGTCGCGCGACGTCGAGGCGTTCGTGGTGCTCGCCGATCTCGACCTCGCGGGCTCACTCCTCGACGCCCGTGGCCTCGCGCACGAGGTGGGCTTCGCCTTGCCGCCGGGCGCGCGCGCGCTCGACCGCGTCGCGGGTGCCGTCCGCGGTCTCGGCGCGACGCTTCCCGTGACGGCCACACCGCTCCACGTTGCGCCATGGACCCTCGTCGCGCCGGCGATCGTCGACTACGTGAACGTGAACGTGGCGGTGTACCGCGTGTTCCTGCTGGTCGAGGTGCTGCTGGTGGCGCTCGCTGTCGCCGACATCCTGTGGCTCGGCCTCGAAGAGCGGCTGCGCGACATCGGCACGGTCGGGGGCACTGGGGGCGTCGCCGCGCGCGCTGGCGGGGCTGGTGCTGGCACAGGCCGGGTGGCTGCTCGGCATCGGCGTGGCGCTCGGGCTCGGGGTCGGGCGGGCGATCGTCGTCTATCTGGAGCGAGTGGGCATTCCGGGGCTCGACGCCGCCGCGGCGTTTTCGGTCGGCGGGTTCTCGATCGGCGCGGGCGTCACGGGACGGTTCGAGCCGGGCCAGCTCACGTTCGCGACGGGCACCGTGCTCGTGGCGGGTATGCTCGCGGCGCTGATTCCCGCGTGGCGCGCGTGGCGGCTCGAGCCGGTCGAGGCGCTGCGCCACCGCTGACCCTTGCGACGAAGGACGGGGGCCGAGACCATGACGGCGCGCGACCGGCGAGTGTTGCTGGTCACCGGCTCGCTGATCGCCGGCGCGCACGCGTCGGTGTGGAGCGAGCTCCGCAAGCAGCGCGTCCAGTACCGGGCGAGCTCCAAGAGCGCGCTCGACCTCAAGGTCAAGCTCACCCCGATCGAGCTCTTCCTGGCCCACGCGCTCGCGCAGCGCCGACTGCCCGACGCGCCGTGGGTGCCCGCGGTCGAGCGCTTCTTCGCGAAGCGCCTCGAGGCCGAGACCCCCACGCTCACCGAGGTGGTGCTCGCGGGCGCGCTCGCGGCCGAGGGCCTCGAGTTCACCGGCGTGACGCTGAGCGAGCTGTTCGCCGATCCCGAGCGCCGCGAGCGGCTCCTCGCCGACCACCGCGTGGCGTTGGTGTCCACGACGCTGATCCGGGATCTCAGCGAGCTGGAGCCGCTGGTCGCGCTGATCGCCCGACCGGGCCTGCGCGTGGTGCTCGGTGGCGCGCTGATCGGCCTGATGCATCGCGACTGGAAGCCGATGTCCGGCGTCGACGTGCTGGCGGTCGGCTACGGCGAGGTGCTGGTGCCGGCGATCGCGCGCTGGATCCGGGCGGGGTACGGGGTCTTTCCCGCGGGCGAGGGCTACGACGTCGAGGGCCGCGACGGCTGCCAGGTGGTGCGCGCCCACCGCCCCACCTCGAAGAGCCTCGACGGCTTGCCGCGCGCCGACTGGGCGGGCTTCGCCGCGCGCCACGGACGACGGCTGCGGATGGTGCGCTACGAGTCCGTGCGCGGCTGTCCGTACCGATGTTCGTTCTGCAACTTCCCGTTCCTGTTCGACGACACGACGTTTCGCGTGAAGAGTGCCAAGCGCATCGCCGACGACTGGGAGCACTTCGAGAAGGATCTCGGCGTCGAGGTGGTGAGCTGCTTCGACTCGCTCTTCACCGTGCCGCGCTCGCGGATCCGCGAGCTCACCGACGAGCTCCGGCGCCGCCGCCTGAACATCCGCTGGATCTGCTACGCGCGCGGCGACGACCTCGTCACCGACGACCTGCTGCCGCGGATGCGGGACGCCGGGCTGGTGCAGGTCCACATCGGCGCCGAGTCGGGGAGCCAGCTCATCCTGGACAACATGAACAAGCGCCAGACGGTCGCGAAGAACGCCGACGCGCTGATCCGCTGCCGCGAGCTCGGCGTGTCGTCGATAGTGACGCTGATCCTCGGCTATCCGGGCGAGACGCGCGCCACCGCCGAGGAGACCTACCGGCTCCTCGAGCGCGCGCGTCCCGACTTCTACCTGCTCGCGCTCCTCAACACGCGCATGGAGGGCGTGCCGCTCCTGAGCCCCGAGTCCCGGACGCGCTTCGCGCTCCACGACTGGAACGATGGCCGCACCAACCAGCCCTTCTTCCGGCACGCGACGATGGACGCCCGCGAGGCGATGGAGATCCTCGAGGACATGGACCACCGGGTGCGCGCGGCGCGGCTCAGCCTGTGGGCGCCGCTCTTCTTCGACGGCACGCCCGAATACGAGCTCGCCGAGCGCGAGGCGCTCCTCGACTACCAGTCGCACCTGATCGCGCGCTACCCGCGGCTCGGCAAGGCGTTCGCCGCGGCCCACCGGTGGGCCGACCGCAAGCTCGCGGCGCAGATCGTCGCGCGCTACCCGGCCGCGTCCATGGTGGCGGCCTAACCGAACGGCACCGGCCGGCGCTCAGCGGCGCCTGAGCGCCCAGACCTTGTAGGCGGCGCGCCCGTCCGCGAGGCAGCGCTGGGTGTGGAGTCTGAGCTCGCGGATCGCGCCCCGGGCGCGCGCTTCCGGAGCGGCGAGGCCACGGCGCTGGGCATTCTCGAGGACGAGCTGCTCGTAGGTGCGGACGCCGCGCAGGTAGCGGCGCGCGAGTGCCGGGCCGCCGCGCACGAGCGCGAGCGGCACCAGCGCCGCCTGCCACGGCGGCGACGCCATCGCCGCGTAGGTCTGCATCCAGCGCGCGACCCCGGCCGAGAGGTCCACCTCGCGCACCAGCTCGAAGCCGGCGTTGCCGCCGAGGCGCTCGATGTCGCCGGGCTCGGCGAACTGGAAGAGCTCGCTCAGGCGGTTCTCGGCCTCGTGGTTCTCCTGGTCGACGATGAGCCACGTGCCGCCAGGAGCGAGCACGCGCGCCACCTCGGCGAAGAGCGTGGGTTTGTCGAGAACGTGGAACACCACCTCGATCGACGTCGCCACCTGGAACGTGCGCGCCGCGAAGGGCAGGGCGAGGCCGTTGCCCTGCGCCACGCGGATCCGCTCGCCCTCCGGGAAACGCCTGGTTCGCTGGTGCGCGCGGCGCGCCTGCGAGCGGGTGCGGTCGACGCCGACCATCCGCACCCCGAAGCGCCGCGCCAGCTCGAGCGAGGTACCGCCGAGGCCGCAGCCCACGTCGAGCCCGCGTGACCCCGCCGGCAGCGCCTCCAGCTCGCCCGCCTTCCAGACCTCGTCGAGGAGCGCCACCGGGCCGCGCGCCAGGGCCCGCAGCGCGTGCCACGGTGTGGTCGGCGCGGTCTCGCAGAGCCCGTAATGGAGGTGGAGGAGCCCCGGCGCCATGTCGGCGATGGCGCCGAAGAACTCGGCATAATGCGCCTCCAGCGAGGCGCTCGAGGTGGTGGGCTCGCTCATCGGGAGCGGAACGGTAGCAGACCTGGCGCGTGCGAGTCGCCGGCTCGGCGCGGCGAGGAGGGTGGGATGACGGCGGCGGACCTCGAGGGCGCGACCGAGCTCGCGCTCGAGCGCGCGGCGGCGGTGCTCGGCGCGTCGCGGCGCGTGCTCGTCTTCACCGGCGCGGGTCTCTCGACCGGCTCGGGCATCCCGGACTTCCGCGGTCCGAACGGCGTGTGGAAGCGCCGCCAGCCGGTCTACTTCCAGGATTTCCTCGCGTCCGAGGATGCGAGGATCGAGCACTGGGACTTCAAGCTCGAGTCGTGGGATCAGTTCCAGCTCGCGCGACCGAACGCGGCGCACACGGCGATCGTCGAGCTCGAGCGGATGGGGATCGTCGAGCTGCTCGTCACCCAGAACATCGACGGGCTCCACCAGGACGCGGGCAGCGACCCGGCGCGGGTCGTCGAGATCCACGGCACCAACCGCTGGATCGTGTGCCTGAGCTGTGGCGAGCGAAGTCAGCCCGGACCGTGGATGGAGGAGTTCCGCCGCAGTCGCCGCTCGCCGCGCTGCGGCTGCGGCGGGCCGGTGAAGAGCGCCACGATCTCGTTCGGCCAGGCGATGCCGGAGGCTGAGATGGAGCGTGCGTTCGACGCGGCGGCGCGTGCCGATGCCGCCCTCGCGATCGGCTCGACCCTCGAGGTCCAGCCCGCGGCGCTCGTGCCGCTGGCGGCGCGTCGCGCCGGTGCTCCCTACGTGATCGTCAACCGCGGCGACACCGCCCACGACGGCGTCGCGTCGGTGCGCCTCGAGGGCGACTGCGTCGAGCTGCTGCCTGCGCTCGTCGAGCGGGTCCGCGCGCGGCGCGGCTGAGCCACGGCGCGGCCGGGCTCAGGCGAAGATCCAGATCACCTGGGCGCGCACCAGCAGCATGGTGATCGTCATCGCGACCGCGACGAGGGCGAACCCCGCTTCGGTGCGCGGTGGTGTCGTGCGCGAGAGCGTCGTCGCGAGCCCCGCCTGCGACGCCAGGATCGCGAGGTAGACGAGCGAGCCGAAGCCGCTCACGTCGCCGAGCATGCGCAGGAAGTCGAACGCGTTGCAGAGCGCCGAGATCCCGAGCGCGAACGCGACCGCCTTGCGGACCCGGGCGAGGCGCGCCGGTCGTGCTTCGCCTCCCCCCCGTCCCAGCCTTCGCAGCGTCGCCAGCAGCGCCGCCACCACCGGCACCGCGAGGTACGTGAACCACCACGCCCACGCCGGCACGATCACGGACGCGCGCCCTTCGCCAGGCACCAGAGCTTCGTCGCGCCGCGCACGTAGATCCGGCTCCCCTCGAACACCGGGCAAGAGCGGAACTTCTCGAGCTCGTTCGACGCCACCTGCGCGAAGGTCCGGCCGAGCGGCACGACCGCGGTGGTGCCGCTGAAGCCGCTCACGAACACGTGTCCGCCGCCGAGGGTTGGACTCGAGAACACGCTGTCCGAGGCGCCCGCCCAGCCGAGCTTGAGGCGGGTCGCGTAGACGAGCTCGCCGCTCGCTGCATCGAGGACGTTCAGGATCTGGCCGCGGGTGATCGCGTAGACGAGACCACCCGCGACGAGCGGCGAGGCGTAGTAGCGCTCGCCCTTGACCCGCGCGCTCCAGAGCGGCTCGAACGCGAGCGGCTCGGTGAGCGCGGTCGGGATGCGGAACGCCCGGGACGGCTGCGCGATCATGTAGAGCACGCCGTCCTGCACCACCGGCGACGCGAAGTCGAGGTTGCCGATCCCGCTCGCCAGGATCTCGCCGTCCGCCACCCGCACGCAGTGGCCGGTGGGCGTGACCACGACGTCGACGTCGCCGATACGCACGGCCGCCGGCGTGCCGGGCCGGTAGGGCACGGGCGCGCGCCAGCGGACCGCGCCGGTGGCGGCGTCGAGGCCCATCAGCTCGTTGATCGACACCACCAGCGTGTCGCCCACCAGCACCGGCGAGCTCGCCGCGCCGTCGCCCACCTGCGAGTGGTCGAGGTAGCGGATCCAGCGGCGCCGGCCGTCGGCGTCGTACGACGCCGCCACGCCGGTGCCGAAGAGCGCGTACACCACCTTGCCGTCGGTGACCGGGGTGGGGCTCGAGAAGCCGGTCGCCTCGGTCACGCCCTCCGGCTTGGCGATCAGGAGCGAGCCCAGCAGGTGGCGGGTCTTCGCGACCTGCGCGGCGAGGGCCTCGATCCGGGACTGTAGCGCGGTCTCGTCCGGCGCGCGGCGCAGCTCGTGGCGCAACCTCGTCAACTCGCGCTCCTCCTCACCCAGCGCCGCCGCGGTCTTGGCGGTGGCGGTCATGGCGTCGAGCATCGCGGGGCGCGGGCTCGGCGCGGGGATCGCGTCGGCGAGCGGGTTCGCGCGCTCCCAGAGGAGCGCGCCGTCGCTCTTGCGCACGCACAGGAGGCGGTCCGGCTCGGACGCCACCAGCCCCCGGTCCTGCACCAGCACCGGCGAGGCGTTGCTCCAACTCGGCATGGGGGTGGCCCACGCCACGTCACGGGAGGTGGACCACTCGAGCGGCGGGTCCGCATCCGGGAAGGCGCCGTTGCCGTCCATCCGCCAGCCGAGCGTCGCCCCGGCCCACGCGGCGCTGGGCTGTGCCGCCAGCACGAGCGCGAGCGTGGCGATCCCAGCGGCGGCGCGCGCTCGCGCCGCCCACGCCTTCCTCATGCGCCTGCGAGCGTCGCGATCACCTGGGCGTGGATTTCCGGCGCCGCCGCCACGGTGCTCGACTTCCCGACCGGATCGCCGCCGTGCCAGTCGGTGATCACGCCGCCCGCGCCACGCACCACCGGGATCAGCGCGGCCACGTCCCACGGGTTCATGATCGGGTCCAGGACCACGTCCGCGTAGCCGGCGGCGAGCAATCCGTACGCGTAGCCGTCGCCGATGGCGCGGAAACACTTGACCGAGTGGGTCAGGCGGTCGAAGCCCTTGGTGCCGAAGTGCTTCTCGACCAGGAGTGGATCGGTCGCGAGGAGGTAGGCGTTGGCGAGCGCCGGACAGGCTCGCACGCGGATCGGCGCGCCGTTGAGGCGCGTCTCGGTGCCGTCGCCGATCACCCGCTCGCGCAAGATCGGCTGGTCGACCACGCCTAGCACCGGCTGGCCGCGGTGCTCGAGGGCGATCAGCGTCACGAACATCGGGATGCCGAGCACGAAGCTCTTGGTGCCGTCGACGGGATCGAGCACCCAGCGCCACTCCGCCCCCGCGTTCACCTCGCCGTGCTCTTCACCGAGGATGCCGTGCTCGGGGAAGCGCCGCTCGATGAGCTCGCGCATCGCGGACTCGGCCTCGCGGTCGGCCTGCGTCACCGGCGTCGCGTCCGATTTTTCGTCGATCTGGACCGGCTGGCGGTAGTAGCGTCGGATCACGGTGCCGGCGAGCTCGGCGAGCTCCTCGGCGAACAGTCGAAAGCGCGGATCGAGCATCGGGGTCTCCGGCGTGCGCGTGTCGCGCCGCGAGCGGTGTTATCTCATATAGAGGGAGCCGAGAACCGATGGCCAGAGCCGGAGCGGAGAAGGGGCTGCGCGAGGAGTACGGGCGCGGCCTGGTGCCGTGGGTCGACCTGGATCGCAAGCGCGGTCACTGGGAGGGCAAGGAGGTGGCGGTACCGCTCGTCACCGACGATCGCCGCCTGTGGTGTGGCCGCTTCGACGGGGTGACGCCGCACGAGGCCGTCGAGGAAGCGTTCGGCGCGCTCGACGCCGACGAGCTCATGCGCCCGGGCGGGCGCGTCCTCGTCAAGGTGAACCTGGGCGGCGGCCTGCCCGGTTGCCCTGGCTCGTTCACCGATCCCGACCTCACCCGGGGCGTGATCCGCTGGGCGCGGGCGCGTGGCGCAAGCGTGGTGGTGGCCGAGGGCGACCAGCGCGCGTGCCGCGCCGGCGCCGAGCTGCTCAGGCGGCGCGGCTACGACGAGCTGCTGCTGGAGGAAGGCGCGGCGTTCGAGAGCCTGGCCGAGGGTGAGTGGGCGCGGGTGACGTGCGACGGCCTCGAGATCCCGCTCGACGTGCCGATGGCGATGCTCGATCCCAACGTCCTGGTCATCGACGCCTATGCGCCCAAGTACCACTGGGAGTGCGGCGTCACGCTCGCGGCGAAGAACCTCTACGGTGCCCTGCGCTGGAGTACCAAGGGCGACTATCACCGCCACTTCGATCGCATCGACCGCGTCGTGACGGCTGCGGCGCGGCTCCTACGCCCGGCGATCTCGATCGGGGGCGGGGCGTTCCTGGGCTCGGGACTGGGGCCGCACTTCACGGTGCCGGTGCGGATCGACCGCCTCGTTGCGCACCGCGACCTGCTGCGCGGCGATGCCTTCTGGTGCGACGTCCTCGACTATCCGTGGGAGAAGGTCGACCATCTGCGCGCAGCGGTCGAGGGGCCCGCGCCCGGCTACGAGCTCGTCCCCGGCTCGACCCCGATCGCCCCGGAGGCGGTGACGCGCATCCGCCGCCACGCGCTCACGCCTGGCGACCGGCGGCGCTGGAAGCGGCTGCTCTGGCCCCAGTACTTCGTGCCGCACTCGGTGCAGCGCGCGATCTACCCGGCCGCCGAAGCGCTCGCCGCGCGCCTCAACCGGCGCTGGAATCATCCCAAGGGCGATCCGCTCTAGGAACGCGGCCGATCCGGTGCCTACGGGGCACGAATTCGGCCTGTTTTGCGTGAGATTCACGCGGGTCGGAAAGCAGTTTGTACCTGTTTTGAATGGCGTAATGTGTCGATTTGCAATGGCAATAAGTGGTGAAAATGTCTGGCAGGTTGTGGAGGTCGTGCCCGGTCAGGGAGCCTCGCCCGGCACGTTGGACTGGTAGTCGAAGGACCGCACCTCGCCCGTCGGCGCCAGCTCGACGACCAGCCGCCGGGTGTGGCCCGTTCCGAGGGTCGACGACTCGTCCTGCCGCCACGTGGCCGTGCGCCCGGTCGGCGACGAGTCGAGCGTCCGCGGTTCGCCGAGGAGCTCGCGAAGGTCGCCGAGGGTGGTCCTGCCGATGACGATCACGGAGGCGATGTCGGGCGGGATCGGGGGCGTGCTCGGCGCGCAGCCGCCGAGCGTCAGGACGGCGGCGAGCGCGGCCTCGGCCAGCCGTGCGCGCCGCACCGTCAGTGACACGCGCCGTGGGCCGCGCTCGGGCGCCGGCCCGGGCAGCCCGAGCAACTGCTTCCGCACGCCGCGCCGCTCCTCGCGGCGCTCTTGCTGGCCGCCAGCCACGAGCGCAGCTGGAGCCACGCCACCAGCGCCACGATGGCGAGCGCGATCCATTCCTGTCCGTTCATGGCGAACTCTCGACCTCAGCCGGCCATCAGCCGGGTACCGATCTGATAGGTGAGGAGCGCTCCGACGTAGGCCAGCACGGTCATGTAGGTCCACGCGAACGCGGGCCACTTCCACGACTGGGTCTCACGGCGGATGGTCGCGACCGTCGCCACGCACTGCAGGCAGAGCGCGAAGAACACCATCAACCCGAGCGCCGTCGCGGCCGTGAACACCGGCTTGCCGTCCGGCCAGCGGGCGCCCTGGAGCGCCGAGCGCAACGTGTCCGAGCCCTCGTCCACGTCCTTGCCGAGGGCATAGGTGGTGCCGAGCACCGAGATCACCACCTCGCGCGCGGGGAAC
The DNA here is from genome assembly GCA_016713535.1 of Deltaproteobacteria bacterium. GTDB lineage: Bacteria > JADJOY01 > JADJOY01 > JADJOY01 > JADJOY01 > JADJOY01. Next base: position 113,534 of record JADJOY010000039.1, on the reverse strand, counting down.
GACGCGATCGCGGCCATGGCCACCCGCCAGGCCCAGCCGAGCGGCCGGAACACCGGTTCGATCACGTGGCCCATCCGTCCGAACACGCTCTGCTCGAGGTACGCCGCATCCTCGGCGGCGGCGAGGCTCGCGAGAGCGGTGTCGCGCGCTTCGCCGCTCGCGCTCGCCGTCACCTCGGCGCGTTCGTTCTCGAAGCGCTCGTGGATCGACGCCGGCCGGGGGAAATACGAGAGCGCCCACACCACCACCGAGACCGAGAAGATCACCGTGCCGGCGCGCAGCACGAACACCTTGGCGCGCTCGACCAGCCTGAGCACCATCGCCCGCGGCCGCGGCCACTTGTAGGCGGGAAGCTCCATCAGGAACGTGGGAGTCGGTCCCTTGAGCACGGTGCGCTTGAAGATCGACGCCGCGATCACCGCGAGCACGATCCCGAGCAGGTAGAGCGACAGCATCACGAGCCCTTGGAGCCCGAGCCAGCCGCCCGCGAAGTGGCGGTGGGGGATGAAGGCCGCGATCAGCACGGTGTAGATCGGCAGCCGTGCCGAGCACGTCATGAGCGGCGCGACCAGGATGGTGGTGAGGCGGTCGCGGCGGTCTGCGATCACGCGGGTCGCCATGATCCCCGGCACCGCGCAGGCGAAGCTCGAGAGCATCGGGATGAACGACTGGCCCGAGAGCCCGGCGAAGCGCATCACGCGGTCCATGAGGAACGCCGCGCGCGACATGTAGCCCGAGTCCTCGAGCACGCCGATGAACAGGAACAGGATGAGGATCTGCGGCAGGAACACCAGCACGCTGCCCACACCCGCGATCACGCCGTCGGTGACGAGGCTCGCGAGCGCCCCCGGCGGCAGCGCGTCGCCGACCGCGGTGCCGAGGCTCTTGAAGGCACCGTCGATGGCATCCATCACGGGCGTGGCCCAGCGAAACACCGACTGGAAGACCGCGCCCATCACCAGCACGAACACCAGCGAGCCCCACACCTTGTGGGTGATGACGGCGTCGATCCGGTCGGTCCAGGTCCGGCGCGGCTCACTGCGTTTCTCGACTCCGTCGAGCTGTGCCGCGATCCAGCCGTAGCGGCGTTGCGCCTCGAGGGCCGCGAGCGGCCGGCCGCTGCCGAGGCGGGCGCGCGTGGCTTCGAGCTCGGCGCGCAGGCTCGCTCCGGCGCGCTCGATGAGGCGCGTCTCGGCGAAGGCCCCGGCGTCGATCAAGCCGCGCTCGACCTCGTAGCGCTTGACCGGGTGACCGCGCTCGCCCTCGCTCGCCGCGATGCGCTCCGCCTCGGCGAAGAGCTCGGGGAGCACGTGCACGCTGGGCGCCGTGAGCTGGCCCCGGCACGCCTTGGCGAGCGCGGCCCGCAGCTCGTCGAGTCCCTGGTCGTGGCTCGCGACCATCGGCACCACGGTGGCCCGGATGCGCGCGGCGAGCGCCTCGGCGTCGATCTCGATGCCGCGCGCCTTGGCCACGTCGACCATGTTGAGCGCGACCACCACCGGCACCCCGAGCTCGAGCACCTGGCTCGCGAGGTAGAGGTTGCGGCGCAGGTTGGAGGCGTCGACCACGACCAGCACCGCGTCGGGGTGCTCCATGCCCTCGAGACCGCCGAACAGCACGTCGACCGCGACCATCTCGTCGGGGCTGTGGGCCGCGAGCGAGTAGGTGCCCGGAAGATCGACGAGCTCGACCTCCATCCCGTCGAGCGAGAGGTGGCCGGAGCGCTTCTCGACCGTCACACCCGGATAGTTGGCGACCTTCTGGCGGACGCCGGTGAGCGCCGTGAAGATCGTGCTCTTGCCGGTGTTGGGGTTGCCGATCACCACCACCGTGGCGGTGGTCCGGCCGAGCTCGGTGGTCGTGATCGCGGTCATCGCACGTTCTCGACGTCGATCACCGCCGCCTCGCTGCGCCGCAGCGAGAGCGAGTAGCCGAGGATCTCGATCTGGATCGGATCGCCCGCGGGGGCGAGGCGGATCACCTTGACCTCGTTCCCCTCGAGGACGCCGAGGGTCATCATGCGCTGCACGAGCGGGCCGTGGTCGCGAAAGCCCGAGATGAGCCCACACTGGCCCGGCTTGAGGTCGGCGAGCACGGTCATGGCTCGTCTCCGGCCGGGACCACCGCCACCGAGCGCGCGTGATGGCGGCCGATCGCCCAGCGCGACTGATCGACGGCCACGAGCAATGGATCGCCGTTCTTGAGAACACGTACCGGAACGCCCGGGCCGATGCCGCGGGCCGCGAGGTGCTCGCGGACCTCGCTCGACTCCAGCACCTGGATGACGATCGCGGTGGCGCCCACGGCCACCTGGTCGAGGGTGGACGGCGTGTCGATGCTCGGTTTGATACTCATTATCAGTCAACCCCCGTCCGCATTTCCGTGAATCTCGTCGCACATCACGCCGGCGCCCGGCAGTCGGCACACACGCCCAGAAGCTCGAGCCGGTGATTGATCAGGTCGAAGCCGTGCTCGCGGGCCACCACTTCCTGCAGCGCGTCGATCGCGGGGTACTGGAACTCGATGAGCTTCCTGCACCGCACGCACACCAGGTGGTCGTGGTGCTCGTGCCCCCAGATGTGTTCGTACTGGCTGCCTTCCTGTGCGTCCTGTGCGTCGGTTCGCCGGATGATCCCCGCTTCGATCAGCACCGGGAGATTCCGGTAGATGGTCGGCAGCGAGATCGTGACCCCCTTGGCTAGCAGGATCCGTTCCAGATCCTCCGGGCGGAAATGGCCGTCGATCGAGCAGATCGTCCGCATCAGCTCACGGCGCTCGTCCGTGAGCCTCTTGCCCTGGACTTGCAGGGTTTCGCGAAAGTGCTCGATGCAGCACTTCGCGTCGCCGCAGGCGACCGGGCACGCCTCGACCTCTTGTTGCATGTATTTACAATAGCGACCCTGGGCAAGCGGAGCAAGCCCGGCGCTCGAACGGGTGTCCGATCGGGCCGATGCAGCCGATGTCGGGTGATACGACGCGGTGGCGTCGTTGACCCCGTCGTCACGCGGTCGTACCATCGGGGATGACGATCCGGGTGGGATCGTCCGCGAACAACCGAAGGAGGGGGTGCATGGGAACCCAGTGGCGCCGAGCGTGCTCGGCGGTGGTGTGGGCGTTGGCGGTGGTGGGTGCGCTGCTGTGCGCACGAGGAGTCCACGCGAAGCCGGCGGCGCCCGAGTACGTCAAGGGCGAGGTCCTGGTGAAGTTCAAGGCCGGGGTCCGCGCCTCCGAGGTGAGCTCGGTGATCGCTTCCGAAGGCGCTTCCGTCATCAAGCGCTACTGGATCAACGACGTCCACCGTCTCAAGGTCCAAGACACCGAGGCCGCGATCGCCTCCCTCAGCAAGAACCCGCTGGTCCAGTACGCAGAACCGAACCACATCGTTCACACGCTCGCGACCCCGAACGACCCGAGCTACTCGCTGCTCTACGGCATGAACAACACCGGCCAGACCGGTGGCACCGCCGACGCCGACATCGACGCTCCCGAGGCGTGGGACGTCACCACCGGCTCGAGCTCGGTGCTGGTCGGAGACATCGACACCGGCCTCGACTACAACCACCCGGACCTCGCCGCCAACGTGTGGACGAACCCGGGTGAGGTCGCCGGCAACGGCATCGACGACGACGCCAACGGCTACGTCGACGACGTCCACGGCATCAACACGATCACCGGCAGCGGCGATCCGATGGACGACAACGAGCACGGCACCCACACCGCCGGCACGATCGGCGCCGTCGGCAACAACGGCGTCGGTGTGGTCGGCGTCGCCTGGAACGTGAAGATCCTGCCCTGCAAGTTCCTGAACGCCGGCGGTTCGGGCTCGATCGCCGACGCCACCGAGTGCCTCCAGTACACCACCTCCAAGGGTGTGCGGTTGACCAGCAACTCGTGGGGCGGTGGCGGCTACGACCAGAGCTTCCAGGACGCGCTGACCGCGGCCGAGACCGCCGGCATCCTCTTCATCGCCGCAGCCGGCAACGCGGCTTCGAACAATGACGCCGTCGCCAACTACCCGTCGAACTACCCCAACGCGAACGTCATCGCGGTGGCGGCGACCGATCACAACGACGCGCTGGCGTCGTTCTCCAGCTACGGCGCGACCACCGTCGACGTCGCGGCTCCCGGCGTCAACACCTACAGCACCGTCCCGGTCAGCATGGGTAGCTACGCCTCGCTCTCCGGTACGTCGATGGCCACACCGCACGTGTCCGGCCTCGCGGCGCTCATCTGGTCGCAGAACCCGAGCCTCACGGCGGCGCAGGTGAAGAGCCGCATCCTCCTCACCACCGAAGCGAAGCCGGGCCTGGCGGGGAAGGTCCTCACCGGTGGCCGCATCAACGCCTATCAGGCGCTCACCGCGAACGTGAGCGGGCCGCACATCTACTTCCTGAGCCCGAGCGGGGGCGCCGTGGGTGACACGGTCACCCTGAACGGCGCGAGCTTCGGCGCCACGCAGGGCACCGGCACGGTGCGCTTCAACGGTGTGGCGGCCGCGGTGACGAGCTGGAACGACACCTCGATCGTGGCCACCGTGCCGAGCGGCCTCCCCACCGGCGTCAACGCGGTCACGGTGACGAACCCCTCCGGGACCAGCAACTCGGTCGACTTCAACGTGCTCGTCGCCTACTACACGCAGACGCTCGCCAGTCCGCAGTTCCTCGGCGGCGGCGCGGCCCAGACCTGGCGCGCCGACGACCAGTGCTGGTCGTACACCTTGCCCTTCACCTTCACCTACTTCGGCACGGCGCGAAGCAGCGTGTCGGTGTGCTCGAACGGCATCCTCGACTTCGGCGGCTCGAACACGGCCTATTCCAACACCGACGCGGGCCTGATCGCGCGGCCGATGGTCGCGGCGCTGTGGGACGACCTGCGCACCGACTCGACGGCGCAGGCCGGCGAGGACATCTACGTCACCGCCTCGCCGACCAGCGTCGTGTTCCGGTGGGTCGGCCAGACCTACTCGGGCTCCGCGCCGGTCAACTTCGAGACGATCCTCGACCAGGACGGCTCGATCCGCTTCAACTACGGCAGCGTCAACACCGGCCTCACCCCGACCGTGGGCATCTCGGAAGGGAACGCGCTGCGCCATCACCTGGCACCCCACAACCACGCAGGCACCCTCACCACCGCCCAGTCGGTCGTCTACACGCCGATCGGCAACACCTGCAGCGACGGGGATGGTGACGGCTACGGCAGCCCCGGCAGCGCCGCGTGTCCGAACGGCGCCGCGACCGACTGCGACGACGGCAACGCCAGCGTGAATCCCGGCGCGGTCGAGGTCCCCGGCAACGGCCTCGACGACGACTGCAACCCCGGCACGCCCGACGCGGTGTGCAGCGACGGTGACGCCGACGGCTACGGCAGTCCGGGCAACGCGGTGTGCCCGAATGGCGCCGCGACCGACTGCGATGACGGCAACGCGAGCGTGAATCCCGGCGCGGTCGAGGTCCCGGGCAACGGCCTCGACGACGACTGCAACCCCGGCACGCCGGACGCGGTCTGCACCGACGGCGACGGCGACGGCTACGGCAATCCGGGTAGTGCCGCCTGCCCGAACGGCTCGGCGACCGACTGCAACGACGGCAACGCCGCCGTGAGCCCGGGCGCCACCGAGATCCCCGGCAACGGAGTCGACGACGACTGCAACGCGGCGACCCCGGGCGGCTGCGCGCGCCCGTGATCCGAGCCACGATCCATCCGCCCGGCGCATGAGCGCCGGGCGGCCCACGGGGGACCCCATGCGGGGTCCCCCGTTTTCGTCGGACGCTCAGCTCGCGGCGAGGAACGCGGCGATGTCCCGCTTGAGGGTCCAGCTTGCCTTGCGGTACGGCATGTTGAAGAAGCCGTGGCCCTCGGTCGGGTAGAGCTCGAGGCGCGCGTCGATGCCCTTGGCGCGGAACGCCTCGTGGGCGAGCCGGGTCGACGGGCAGAGCGGGTCTTTGGCGGCGCCGGCGAGGAAGATCGGTGGCAGCCGCGTGATCGGCAGGTCGAGCGGCGTGAAGGCGTTGGCGCGGCGCACCTCGCGCTCGAACGCGGCGGCGCCGCCGTAGCTGCGCATGAACATCCGCGCCGCGGGGAACGCGTGGTCGAGCCACGAGAAGCGGTCCATCACTCCGTAGATCGACACCACCTTGGAGATCGTGGGCAGCTCGAGCTCGGCGAGCGTGGGGTCGATCTCCTCGAGGAGCGCTTTGTCCTCGAGCACTGCCGCCGCCATGGTCGCGAGGTTGCCGCCCGCCGAGTCGCCGGCGATCGCCACCGACTCGGCGCCGGGCTCGCGCTCGCGGATCCAGGCCAGCGCTCGCACCACCGAGCTCAAGCCGACCGGGAACGGCGCCTCGGGCGCGAGCGGGTAGTCGAGGTTGAAGACCACGAGGCCGCGCTGTGCCCAGGCGGCGACGTCGCAACGCACCAGCTTTCGCGAGCCGCTCACCCAGCCGCCGCCGTGGATGTAGACGAGGACTCCCGCCGGCGTCGCGATTGCGGGCTTGGCGATCCGGTCGAGCTGCTCGAGCGGGTGTGGACCGTAGGCGTGCTCGGTGAGGCCCAGCCCGCGCATCTCGATCGGGGCGCCGGCGCCGCGCACGCCGCTCAGCACGACCAGGCCGCCTCGCCACGTCCTGAGCTGCAGCCACTCGTAGGTCGAAAGCTCGTTGCGAACCGGTGTGGCGGTCACGGGGGCCTCGTGGGGGTCGAAGGGAGACGGCGCCGGTCAGCGCGCCCGCTCGAAGACGTTCTCTGACTCGTGGATCTCGCCCAGCGACGCGAGCCGGGCGAGGTGGCCCTCGAGCATGGGTGCGAAGGGAAAGAGCCTGACGTGGTCAGGGTCGCCGTTCACCAGATCATAGAGGTCGGCGTAGCGGCTCGTCCCGCTCGCGAGCGCATCGAGGATGCGCTGTTCCCGGTCGAGCAGGCGTTTGCGCATCCTCTCGACGAGCGCGCGGGGCTCGTCCGACGGCGGGCCGTGGGACGGGAGCAAGAGCGCCAGGTCGAGCGCGCGCAGCCGCTCGACGCTCGCGAGGTAGCCATGGGCGCCGCCCGAGCTCGGGCTGTGCCAGGCGACCGAGGTCCCGATCAGGTCGCCGCCGATCAGCATGCCGTGACGGGCTTCGTGGAACACCACGTGTCCGGGAGCATGACCAGGCGTATGGATGCAGGTCCAGGTGAACGGCCCGGTGGCGACCGTGGCGCCCTCGACGAGCAGGGGCTCCGGCTCCGTTGCGACGAACGGCGCGTGGCCGGCGAAGATGAAGGCCCGCATCCGCTCCAGCACCGCGGCGCTCCGTTCGCGCTCGGCGGGCAAGCGTGCCAGCGCGAGGTGGAAGTCGAAGCTCGCGACCAACGTGTCGAGGTCTCGCGCGCACGCGGCGGCGTCGGGGTGGCAGAGCACCGGCACGCGGACGCCCTGGAGGGCCAGCGCACCGGCCGCCGACAGGTGATCGACGTGCGGGTGGGTGACGAGGATGCGGCCGAGCCGCTCGAGCGGGAGCCCGAGGCGGTCGAGCTCGGCGCGCGTGCGAGCGAGTTCTCGTCGCCGGCGGCGCCGGGGTCGATCCAGGTCCAGGTGCCGTCGTCCTCCCACACCGCGTAGGCGTTGCAGGAGTGCGGGAAATGGGGCGAGAGCGGCTCGATCCAGAGCAATCCGGTGGGAAGCTCGGGGACGCGCATCGCGAAACGGCCGGTCAGTCGAGGTGAGGGAGCACGGTACGACCGTCGGTGACCGCACCCGCGAGCTGGTCGCGCGCGAGCCCGACAGCGCCCGCGAGGTCCGCGCCCTCGAGCCTGGCACCGGCCAGGTTGGCGCCGGTGAGCACGGCGCCGTCGAGGCGGGCGCCCACGAGCACCACTCCCTCCATCGACGCTTCCTCGAAGTGAACGGTGCGCAAGACGGCACCGGTGAAGTTGGTGCGACGCAGGTCGGCGGCGAGGAAGTTGGCGCCGACGAGGTCGGCGTTCATGAAGTGGGCGTCGTCCAGGTATGCCTCCTGGAAGTTCGCACCCGCGAGCGCGGCGCCGGTGAAGTCGCTGGCCTCGAGGTGGGACCGCGAGAAATCCGCGTGCTCGAGGCGCGCCTCGCTGAAGTCGGTGTTGCGGAGGTCGACCTGGAAGAGCCCGAGCGGCAGCTTCTCGGTCTCGACGTGGCGGCGCTGGCCGAGGGCCTGGACGACGGCCTGTACGTCGGCGGCCGGGCCGTCGCTCACCTCGTTGCCGAGGTAAGGGCACCGGTCTCGCAGGAACCCGACCAGCAGGTCGACCACCGCCCAGTGCTGGGACGGATCGTTCGCCGCGAGCTCGGCGAGGCCGGCGATCGCGCTGACTCGCGCGCCGACGTCGGACGAGCGCAGTCCTTCCCGCAGGGCGTTCAGGCTGGATGCCGCGCTCGCCGTGGGCGCGGCGGTGGCGCCTGGACCACGCCCTCCGCCGACGAGCTTGCCGACCGCGCCCTTGAGCTCGCTCCACTTCACGAGCGCACCTCGAGCGGCGGCAGCGACGTCGCGAGCTCGGCGAGCCGCTGGTGGCCGTTGCGGAACACGGGCCAGCCGTCACCCACCAGCACGGCGTCGATGGCCGGGTTCTCGGCGACGAGCTTGCGCACCGACGCCACCGCGCGCGGCTTGTCGCCGAGCTTGGCGTCTGGCAGCAGCATGAGCGAACCGCCGCGATGCGCCCGGATCAGATCGCCGGTGACCAGCGTCGTGTCCTCGATCATGAGCGCGAGCTCGCCTGGAGTCTTGGAGCCGTCGAGGGAGAGGGCGCGAAGGCCGGGCACCAGCTCGTCGCCCTCGGCCAGCCATCGATCGCACGGGAAGGGGAAGCTCTCGCGCTCGGCTGCAGGTCCGGCGAGGCTCGCGCCGAAGCTCGCCGCCAGCTCGCGAGCCGCGCGCGTGTGATCGGAGTTGGTGATCACGATCCACCTCACGCCGCCGAGCTCGCGCAGGTGCTCGGCGTCGTGCGGGGTCAGCGGAAGCGGGTCGATGAGCACGTTCCCGTCCGGGCGGATCCAGGCCCAGCCGTGGAAGTCGACGTTGCGGCTCTCGTCGAACGTGGACCAGCAGTAGAGGTCGGGGCGATGAAGGCTCTTCATGCGGCGTTCTTTCTGGGAGCTAGGGGTCGACGCCGGGGATGCGCGGGATGTCGCGACCGCGGCCGCGCAGATCGTCGATCAGGTCACGGAACGGCAGCACCACCTCGCCACGCTCGAGGAAGATGCCGATCTGCGCCTGAGCGGCGATCGTGAGCCATGCGCCGACCGGTCCGCTCTCGCCCTGGCTCGGCGCGAACAGGTACTCGTGGTTGTCGGCGAGCTGGAGCGCGAGCCCCGAGCCCGGGACGCGGTTCTCGGCCGGGAACGTACGGGTGAGGTCGTAGTCGAGGCTCGTGTATTCGGGCCCGACCGGCCGCCAGTGGCAGCTCCGGGATCTGCATGTGGATGCCGAGCTCGGGGATGGTGCCGACGACGACGTTCTTGGAGATGAGGTCGGTCATGCGCTCGGTGCTGACCAGGCCGGCCGAGCGGGCGAGCGTGATCCCGGTCGAGAACGGCACCGTGAAGTCCGCGGGATCGAGCTGGATCAGCACGTTCTTGGGGGCGCGCCCCTCGAGTGGGTCGGCCGTCCAGTGGGTCGCGTAGTTGGCGCCGTCGCCGGGACCGAAGAGGGTCTGGGTGATCGTCGCGAAGGTCCGTAGCGACGGAGTGTTGCGCTGCACGCCGAAGCCCTGGCGCTCGCTCGTGAAGCGGTAGCTCGGGATGCCGAGCGACTGTCCGGTCGGACCCGTGAAGGACACCTCGAGGCGGTTCCCGGGGTCGGACGGGAACGTGATCATGAACGTGCCGTCCGGGTTCGCGTCGACGGTGCGCGGCGCCAGGTCGCTCTTGTCGAGGTTGGCGAGGCGCACCACGGTGCCCGGCGGCAGGTCGACGGGACCGACGCGCGGCGCCTTGCGCTCGTCGCCGGTGTCGTTGATGAGGGTGAGGTCTACGCCGTGCCCCGCCGTCGAGGGGCGGCCGACGATCGCGGGTCCGAAGAGCTGCACGAAGAGCTGATCGACGACGGTGAAGTCGATCCGGGACACGAAGTCGATCGCGCCCCCTCCGGGGACGTTGAGCGCGGCACGATCGACGTCCCGGCTCACCGCGAGGAAGGGCGCCGTCATGAAGGTGCCGAGCGACTCGGCGCCGGCGACGATCTCGACCCCGGGACCGGCGACGTCGACGACGCCGTCACCGTCGAAGTCGCCTTCTTCGGGGTCGAGCTTGCCGTTGCGATTCCGGTCGGTGCCGAACGAGCGCAGGATGCGGGTGAGCTGGATCTGGTCGACCACGGTCTGGCGGAAGATGTCTCGAACCGTGGCGATGTCGCCGGTGTAGCTCTCCTCGCCCGACGAGATCTGGCCATCGCCGTTGAAGTCGACGTTCGGCGTGCGTCCCGTGCCCGCGAAGACGTCGACGAAGGCGATCCCCTCGGCCGCTTCGCCCACGCCGTCGAGGATGATCTCGAGCAGCCCCGCGAGGGGGACGCTGCTCGGGTCGCCGCTGGTGATGAGCGCGAGGAGCTGGTCGGTGGCGTAGGGCGCGATCGGCCCGTTCTCCGCGGCGTCGATGCCGATGGTCGCGAAGCCGTAGTCCGAGAGCACGCTCGAGATCGCCAGCGCGATCAGGCGGCTGGTCGAGTTGGGATGCTGGAAGATGCACACCGGGTAGGGCGGCTTGGCGAAGCCGTTGCGTGCGGTGGGCTTCGGCACCGCGAGGAACCACGGCACCTCGTCGGTCTGGCTCGCGGGGAGCTGGCGCTTGCCGTTCATCTCCTCGGGCTGGAACGCGACGTCGTCGTTGCCGATGAAGAAGGGGCTCTGGTAGGTGCCCTGCGCGAAGTAGTGGATCGACGTGAGGTCGGCGAGCTGGTCGATCGCGGCCTGGATCAGGTCCCCCGAGCCACCTCCGAACAGGGGAATGGCGATGTTCGCGACCACCTTCACGACCGGCGGGTCGAGGAGGGAGTTGTTACCGTCCAGGTCGAGGAAATCGTCGGCCTCGTTGAACGAGAACGGCAGAAGGCTCAGGTTCACCGGAAAACGGTCGCGGAGGTAACCGAGCGGACCCTCGCCGCGCACCAGCCCTGCCTCGATGCGCTCCAGGTCGAGCGTCGGCGTGCCTGTCGTGAAGGTGTAGGCGTACGCGACCTGCGACGGGTCCACGCCGAGGTCCGCGAGCACCGGCAGCGCGCGATCGAGGTCGGCGAACTGGCTCTCGAGCGCGACGTCGGGAGCGTGCGGCGAGCGCAGCGGCTCGCCGTCCTCCCCCTTCACGCCGCGGGTGAGCAGCACGGCGTACGTGCTCGCCGGAGCGAGGGGCGTGATCGGACGCATGATGAGCGTATCGCTCTGGTCCTCGTAGAAGTCCTCGCGGTTGCCGAGCGGGAACTCGTATTGACCCACCCCCTTCAGCGGGTCGTTCGGGAAATAGCTTCGCGGGGGGCGGTCGAGCGGGTAGTTGCCCTGCCCGAAGTCCATCGCCGCGCGCTCGCCGAAACGCGGGCTCGCCGGGTTCACGTCGACGACGTAGATGGTGTCGTTCGACGGATCGGCGTCGCGGTTCGCCGCGAGCGTCGCGAGGTCCACCGGCTCGTCGAAGCTGAGCTGGAGCGGCGTCATGGGATCGAAGCCGTCCTGGGCGTTGAGGAGCTCGCGGGTCCGGATCTCGAGCGCGGTGTCGCCCTCGAGTGGAAGGTTCACGCGCCGCCCGCTCGGAGTCGTCGGATCGAGGACGGTGAACGCGTCGTGAGGAAACGGGAAGTTGAGAGCCTTCTTGCTGACGGGCAGGTAGACGGCCCGCGGCCCGTTGCCGCCGGCGCTCGTCAGGTCCGCGACGTGGACGTCCGCGCTCGGCGAGCCGCCGCCACCTCCGCCGCCACAGGCGGAAGCGACGCAAAGGAGGGCCGTCACGAGGAGGTGCGCGGTGAGCGGGCGCACGGGGGCGAGCCTGGGGCGAACCGGGGAGCGCTGCATGCTGGGGGCCTCGGAATGGGCCGCGTGCAGCCAGGGATATCGCGCACGCGCGGCGGGCGCTACGATATCACGCGATCCGCACGGGACCGGCCCGCCCGGCAGGGAACGAGCGAGCGCGCCGAGCGTCCTCGACGCGAGCCGCTCGGGGCTGGATCGGCGCGACCTCGGTCCGGGTTGGCAACCGCAGGGCTGCCCGCGCCGTCACTCCTCGATGTCGGAGTCGCCGACGCCGTGGTCCTTCAGCTTCTCCCACAGGTTCTTGCGAGAGATGCCGAGCATCTCGGCGGCCTTGGCGCGCTTGCCTTCGGCGAGCTTGAGCGCGCGCAGCAGGTACTCGCGCTCGAATTCCTTGATCGCCACCGACAGCGGTCGCAGAGGGGCTTCCGGGGCGGTGCCAGCGCCGCGAGCTCGCCGGCGCTACCGGCGATGTCGGCAGGAAGGTGCTGGATGTCGATCTCGGCGCCACGTGACAGTACGAACGCGTGCTCGAGGGCATGCTCGAGCTCGCGGACGTTGCCCGGGAACGGGTACTGGCTGAGCGCGGCCCACGCGCGCGGCGCGATCGGTGGCACCGGCCCGTCGCCCTTCACGTAGCGGCGCAGGAAGTGCTGCGCGAGCAGCGGCAGGTCGCCGCGCCGCTCGCGGAGCGCCGGAATGTGCAGATCGAGCACGTTGACGCGGTAGTAGAGGTCCTCGCGGAACCGTGCGGTCGCGATGTGCTCCTTGAGGTTGCGATGGGTCGCGCACACCAGACGGACGTCGACGCGCACCGAGGTGTTGGTGCCGAGCGGCTCGAACGCGCCGTCCTGGAGCACACGCAGGAGCTTTGCCTGGGCGGGCAGCGGGATCTCGGCGATCTCGTCGAGGAAGAGCGTGCCGCCGTCGGCGGCGCGAAAGCGGCCATCGCGCTTGCGCACGGCGCCGGTGAAGGCACCGCGCTCGTGGCCGAAGAGCTCGGCCTCGAGGAGGGTCTCCGGGAAGGCGGCGCAGTTCACCGCCACGAAGGGGCGCCCACGCCGCGGTCCGTGCTCGTGGAGCGCGCGCGCCACCAGCTCCTTGCCGGTACCGCTCTCGCCGGTGATGAGCACCGCGGCGTCGCTCTGCGCCATCGTCTCGATCCGGTCGAGCAGGCGCACCATCGGCGGGCTCTGCCCGACCACCAGGGCGCCGGCGTCGCGGGCGGCGAGCTCCGCGCGCGCCTGGTCGAGCTCGCGCTGGATGCGGCGGCGGTCCGCGATCCGCTCGATGCGCAGCACCAGCTCGGCGACATCGAACGGCTTCGTCAGGTAGTCGTGGGCGCCTTCCTTCATCGCGGTGACGGCGTCGTCCACGGCGCCGAATGCGGTGATGAGGATCACGTCGGTCGTCGACCCGAGACGCTTGACCTCGCGGAAGATCGTCAGCCCGTCCGCGCCAGGCAGTCGCACGTCGGTCACGACGACGTCGAATGCGCGGTGGGTCGCCAGGCGCAGACCCTCGCGGCCATCGGAGGCGAGCGTCACGCGGTGCCCAGCGGCACCCAGCGCATCGCCGACACTGAGACGAATCGAGGGTTCGTCGTCGATCAGCAGAATCTCGAGCATGGAGTCACCTCGTCGCAATGCTTCTGTGTCGTTCGGGTTCGGCACGAGACTTGATTCCTCGCGATACGAAACGCCGCAACTTCCATTCAACGAATCCCTGCATGAGATCTCGAGCCTCTCAACTCTCGAACCCACGTGACCTCGCCGCGTTCCACCATCACCGCGCTGGCGTGTATGGCTCGGTCGGCGAGCTCACGACCGCGCCTCCGACGGAGGCTCGTGTGCGCGTGCTGCGCGACCGCTGGAGGAACGAAGCCCGCGCGGGAGGTGCCGAAGGAAGCGAGGACCTGGAAGACATCTTGGAGCCTGGATCCGGGAACGTGGAAGGCCGAGTACGAGTCCCTCGCCTCGGATCCGAACACCCCGATCTCGATGGTCTGCAAGGACGCTGCCGCGGATGTCCGTCACGAAGCATCGGTGGTCGCTGCCTTGCCCCTCGACGCGACCCGTCCGTCCGAGGCCTTGGTCTTGGCCGCGCTCGCCCGCATCACGGCTCGGTACCTCGGTCACGGCCGGGTGCTCGAGGCCGCCCTCGCGGCCGAGCTCCAGGGCAAGCTGCTCGAGCTCCACGCCGGTGTTTGCCTCGGAGAACTGGGGCATCAGCTCGCGGCCTTGGAGGCGGCGCCGCGATACGCGCGTCTCGGCCGCGCGCTGCTGGCGACGCTGGCGGAAGACCAGCGGCTGTTCGGGACGGGTTTCGGCAGCAGGTCGGTTTCCTGAGCTCCGAGCGCGCCGCTCGGGGTGGTACCTGCGAATCGAGAGCGCAAGGGGCGGGGTAGGGTAACGCGGAACGTGCTGGCGTTACGCATGCGTGACGCCCAGCCGCAGGTTCGGTGCAGGGGGCGCCGTACGCGACGGCTCGCCGCGCCCGGTGCGTGGCTTGCACGATCGCACTGTCGGCGGACGGCTCGAGCTCCGCCAACTCCGCGGTTCGCCATGCCCACGCGCTTTCTCGACCGCTCCCTCCTCGCCGCGCTCGTGGAAGCGCTGCTGCGTCGGGGGCGGACCGTGTATGGCCCGGTGTCCGCCGATGGTGCGATCGGCTTCGACGAGATCCACGACGTGACCGAGCTGGCGTGCGCGCTCCGTGACGTCCAGGAGCCGGGTCGTTACCGGATCGAGGCCGATCCTGGCGGTGCGACGTTCGGAGTCGCCAACGGCCCGAGCGGCCTCAAGCGTCTCTTCCTCGCGCCGAGCGAGTCCGTGCTCGCCGTCGCGCGCGGGGTCGGCACCTTCCACGTCGAGGACCGCGCCGCGCAGCCAGAGCCGATCGCGGTCCTCGGCGCCCGACCGTGCGACCTCGCGGCGCTCGCCATCCAGGACCGCGTGCTCCTCGGAGGACGCTATCCGGAGCCGCGCTATGGCGCGCGCCGGCGCGACGCGTTCCTCGTCGCCGTCAATTGCACCCGCGCCGCGTCGACCTGTTTCTGCGCGTCGCTCGGAGACGGACCCGAGGTGACGGCCCCCCACGACGTCGCGCTCACCGAGCTCGCGACCGGCTTCGTGGCCCACGCGAGTTCGGCCCGTGGTCGCGTGTTGCTCGACGAGCTGGGGGCGCGCGAGGCGAGCGCCGCCGAGCAAGCCGAAGAGCGCGCCGCGCTCGCTCGTTGCGCGTACGACCAGTGCCGCTCCCTCGAGCCGGCCGGGCTCGCCGACGCGCTCTACGCGAACCTCGACCATCCTCGCTGGGACGAGGTCGCCGAGCGCTGCGTCGCGTGTGGGAACTGCACGATGGTGTGCCCGACCTGCTTCTGCCAGACGACCTCCGACCACCTCTCGCTCGACGGCGAGAGAGCGGAGCGGACGCGCTCGTGGGATAGCTGCTTCACCCCGGACCACGGATACGTCCACGGCAAGAACTATCGCCCGCACACCCGCGAGAAGTACCGCCAGTGGCTCACGCACAAGCTCGCCGGTTGGGTCGAGCAGTTCGGCCGTTCGGGGTGCGTGGGCTGCGGCCGCTGCATCACCTGGTGTCCCGCGGCGATCGACCTCACCGAGGAAGCGGCCGCGTTGCGCGTGGCGCCGAGGGACGCGTGAACCCGTACACGATCCATCCCGCGCGGATCGTCGAGCGGCGCCCCGACGCGCAGCACATCTTCACGTTCCGGATGCGGTTCGTGGACCCGGAGGTCCAGTCCGCGTACCGGTTCCAGCCGGGGCAGTTCAACATGCTCTACGTGTTCGGGGTCGGGGAGGTGCCGATCTCGATCTCCTCGGATCCAGCCGACCTCGACGGCTTCGACCACACGGTGCGGATCGTGGGCCGCGTCACCGGGCTGCTCGATCACGCGGAGCGTGGCGACGTGCTCGGCCTGCGCGGCCCGTACGGGTCGCCCTGGCCTCTCGACGCGATCGCGGGGAACGACGTGGTGGTGGTGACGGGAGGTCTCGGTTGCGCGCCCGTCACCGGGGCGATCGAGTACATGATCCGCCGACGCGCCTCGTACGGCCGACTCACGATCGTCCACGGCGTGAAGACGCCCAAGGACCTGCTCTATCGAGAGCGTTTCGACCGCTGGAAACGCACCCCCGACACGCGCGTGCTGCTCACGGTCGATCAGCCCGACAAGACCTGGCACTACCACGTCGGGGTGCCGCTCGACCTGTTCGACGCGATCGAGCTCGATCCGGCCCGCACGGCGGTGCTCATGTGCGGTCCCGAGATCATGATGAAGCTCGCGATCCGTAGGCTCGTCGCGGCGGGGATCGCGCCGGAGGCGATCTACCTGTCGCTCGAGCGCAACATGCGCTGCGGCGTGGGCCACTGCGGCCACTGCCAGCTCGGTGGGAAGTTCGTGTGCAAGGACGGCCCGATCCTGCCGTATCCGGCGGTGCGCCGCTGGTTCGGCGCGGCGGGCTTCTGATGTCCGCGGCGCCCGCGAGCCGACCGCGTGTCGCGGTGTTCAAGCTGGCCTCCTGCGACGGCTGCCAGGTGGTCTTCCTCAACCTCGAGGAGCGCCTGCTCGCGCTCGCGGGCCGGGTCGAGATCGCGCACTTCCTCGAGGCCTCGAGTCAGGTCCAACCGGGCCCGTACGACGTGAGCTTCGTCGAGGGAAGCGTGACCTCGGCGCGTGACGTCGAGCGCCTCCTCGCGATCCGGCGCTCGTCGCGGGTGCTGGTGACCATCGGGGCGTGCGCGACCGCGGGCGGGATCCAGGCGCTGCGCAACTGGGCCGACGTCGAGGAGATGGCGCGCGCGGTGTACCCGCGCCCGGAGTGGATCGAGGCGCTCTCGACGTCGACGCCGATCGCGGAGCACGTCAAGGTCGACTTCGAGATCTCGGGCTGTCCGATCGATGGCGCGGAGCTCGTGCAGTTCGTGACCCAGCTCCTCGCGGGCGCGACGCCGCGGCTCGCCGAGCACGACGTGTGCCTCGACTGCAAACGTCTGGGGCGCGTGTGCGTGGTGGTGACACGTGGCTTGCCGTGCCTCGGGCCGGTGACGCGCTCCGGCTGTGGCGCGCTCTGCCCGTCCATGCGACGCGACTGCTACGGGTGCTTCGGGCCATGTGCAGGCGCGGAGCCGCGCGCGCTGGCGCATCGCTACCGGACGATGGGAATCCCGCCCGACGAGCTGGCGCGCCGCTTCCGCGGCATCACCGGGGCGCTCGGCCCCTTCCGGGAGACCGCCGATGGCCTCGGGCCAGACGCGCACCATCCGCGTTGACACGCTCGCGCGGGTCGAGGGCGAGGGCGCGGTCCACGTCACCGTGGACGGCGGGCGCGTCACCGAGGTTCGGCTCGAGATCTTCGAGCCACCGCGCTTCTTCGAGGCGTTTCTGCGGGGTCGCAGCTACCTGGAGGTGGCCGACCTGGTGGCACGGATCTGCGGGATCTGCCCGGTCGCCTACCAGATGAGCGCACTGCACGCGATCGAGTCGATCCTGGGCGTCACGCCGCCTCGCGAGATCCGTGAGCTCCGGCGGCTCTTCTACTGTGGCGAGTGGATCGAGAGTCACGTGCTACACGTGGCCATGCTCGCGGCGCCGGACGCCTTCGGGGTCCCGAGCGTCGTCGAGCTCGCCGCGGCGTGCCGCGCGGACGTGGAGCGCGCCTTCGCGTTGCGGCGTGTCGGGAACCGCATTCTCGAGCTGCTCGGCGGCCGCGCGATCCATCCCGTATCGGCGCGCCCGGGCGGCTTCACCCGCGTGCCCACGCGCGCCGAGATGGCGGTGCTCGCCGACGAGCTCGAGCGCGCGCGGGAGCAGGCGCGCGAGCCTCGCCTGGATCGGCACCTTCGAGCGCCGGTCGCGGCCGCTCGAGGTCGAGCGCGTGTCGCTCAGGCATCCGGACGAATATCCGCTCAACGAAGGGCGGATCGTGTCGACCGGCGGGCTCGACGTGGCGGTCGAGGACTGGGAGGGGACCTTCGAGGAGGTCCAGGTGCCGCATTCGACCGCGCTCCACGCGCGGATCCGCGGCCGCGGCGCCTATCTGGTGGGACCGATCGCGCGCCTCGCCCTCAACCTCGATCGTCTCGACGGTGAGCTCGCCGGCGCTGCACGTGCGCTCGGCTTCGACCCCGCGCGGGCCGATCCCGCGCAGGGCGTGATCGCGCGCGGCATCGAGACCCTCTACGCGATCGACGAGGCCGCCCGGATCGCGCGCTCGTACCGCCCGCCCGAGCACGCGTTCGTCGCGACCGAGGTGCGTGCGGGGGTGGGCTGCGCGGCGACCGAGGCGCCCCGCGGGACGCTCTTCCATCGCTTCGAGCTCGACGAGCGTGGCCTGGTGGTGTGCGCGCGCATCGTGCCACCCACCTCCCAGAACCAGGCGACCATCGAGGACGACCTGCGCGATCTGGCGCCCCGGATCGTGGACCTGCCGATCGCCGAGGCGACCCACGCGTGCGAGGTCGCGATCCGCAACTACGATCCTTGCATCAGCTGCGCGACCCACTTCGTCCGGCTCACCGTCGAGCACCTGGATTCGCCTGCCACGCCGGTGGTGGAGATCGCGACCACGCGAGTGCTGTGCGTGGGAAGTGATCACGGCGCGGACCGGCTCGGACTCATGGTCGCGGAGCGCCTTGCGGCGCGAACCACGGCGCGGCGGGGGAGCGTCGAGGTCGTACCGGTCATGGCGCCGGCGATGGATCTCGCCGAGCAGCTCCGGGGAGTGAAGCGCGTGGTGGTCGTCGACACCGTTCGCGGCGAGCCCACCGGACGGATCGTGACCTGTCCGTTGCGGAGCCTCGAGGTCGGAGTCCACGCCGTGGCGCCCTTCTCTTCGCACGGGCTCGGGGTCGTCGACGCGGTGCGGCTCGCGGGCGCTCTCGAGCGGATTCCCGCGGAAGCGTGGTTCGTCGGTGTTCACGTCGGCGTCGGGGACGTGGACGACACGGCACTCGTGGGATGGGCCGAAGCCGTGGTGTCGGCGGTCGAAGCGCTGCTCGGGCTTCGGACGGGGGCCGAATGACCACGCTGCGCACCCGGCGTCGCCTGGAAATGCAGGGGCTGGTCCAGGGCGTGGGCCTGCGCGCCTACGTTCACCGCCTGGCCGTGGCGCACCACCTCTCCGGGTTCGTGCGCAACCGCGGTGCCGTCCTCGACATCGAGATCCAGGGACTTCGAGAGGACGCCGAGGCCTTCACGCAGGCGCTCGGAGGGTCGCTTCCGGTCGGCGCGCGAATCGACGCGCTCGCGGCGACGATCCGGCCACCCGGGCTGGAGCGCGATTTCCGGATCCTCACCAGCGCGCTCGAGAGCGCTGGTGCCTCGATCCCGCCCGACTGGCCGATGTGCGGCGAGTGTCGGCGCGAGATGCTCGATCCCGCCGATCGCCGCTTCCGGTACCCGTTCACCCATTGCGCGGCGTGTGGGCCGCGTGCGTCCGTGCTCCTCGACCTACCGTACGATCGCGAACGCACCTCGATGTTCCGGTTCGCGCCGTGCGCGGCCTGCGAGAGCGAGGTGCGTGATCCCCGGGACCGTCGTTTTCACGCTCAGAACGTGGCGTGCCCGGCATGTGGCCCACGCCTGCGGCTGATCATGGCGCCCGGAGGCGCTGCGCCGTTCGGGCGGGCGCGTCGAGCCGACGATCCGGTGCGCGCCGCGGCGGGGTTGCTGAGCCGTGGCGCGATCCTCGCCGTCAAGGGATACGGCGGATACCAGGTGATCGCGGACGCGAGCCGCGCCGAGACCGTGGAGCGATTGCGTGCACGCAAGGCGCGGCCCGAGGAGCCGCTGTCGGTGCTGGTCGCGGACCTGGATGCGGCGCGAGCGCTGGTGGAGGTCGGCGAGCACGCCGAGGCGCTCACCGGCGCGATGCGCCCGATCGTCGTTGCGCGCGCGTCGGCGGCCCCCTCGCCGATGCCGTCGCGCCCGGACTCGACGAGGTGGGATTGATGCTGCCGAGCACGCCGATGCAGGTGCTGCTGCTCGCGGAGAGCCGGATCCCGGCGCTGGTGTCGACCACCGCAGACCTCGCGGGCTGGCCGGTGGTGACGGACGATCGCGAGGCGGTCGAGCGGCTCGGCGCGGTGGCCGACGCGTTCCTGGTCCACGATCGGCCGATCGCGCGGCGCAATCACGATCCGGTTCTCCGGCCGATCGCCGGACGGTTGCGTCCGCTCCGGCTGTCACGGGGCTCGGCGCCGCTCTCGCTCCCGCTCGCGAACGGACCGACCGTGCTCGCGATCGGGGGTGATCGCAAGAACGCGCCCGCCATCGCCGGCCACGGCCGGGTCCACCTGCTGCCGCACGTCGGCGACCTCGATCATCCGGCGGCGGTCGACGAGCTCGTTGCCACCGTGACTCACCACGCGCGGCTTCTCGACCTGTGGCCCGACGTCGTCGCACACGATCTCGACGACGGCTGCGCGAGCTCGCGCGCGGCCCGGTCGCTGGGCCTACCGATGATCGCCGTCCAGCATCACCATGCTCACTTCGCGTCGTGCCTGGTCGACCGAGCCACGCGTGGTCCCGCCCTCGGTGTCGTGCTGGACGGGCCTGGGCTCGGGCTGGACGGTACCGCGTGGGGCGGCGAGATCCTCGTGGGCGGAGTGAACGAGGTCCGGCGACTCGCGCGGCTCTCCCTCGTGGCGATGCCCGGTGGCGCGGTCGCCGCCACGCGCGAGCCGTGGCGGATGGCGGTGGCGGCGCTGGAGGCCGCGTTCCCGGGAGCCGATCTCGCGGACGAGCTCGGCCTCGTGAACCTCGTCGGTCGGGAGCGGCTGGACAGGGCGCGTGGATTGGCGCGCGCCGGGGGACCCGCCGCGCCACGCACGTCCTCGTGCGCGCGCCTCTTCGACGCGGTCGCGGCGTTGCTGGGACTGGTCACCGAGCGCGCTGAGGAAGGGCGTGGGGGCGTGCTCGTGGAGGCGCTGGCACGTCGCGCGCTGGCGGCGCCGGCCGGAAACGACGCCGCCCTTGGCGGCGGAGAGCCGTCACCGGACCGTGACGCCGACGGGGATCCGATGATACCGAGTGCGATCGTCGACACGCTCTCGCTGGTGCGCGAGGTGGTGGCGAGCATCCGAGCGGGTCGTGACCCGGGTCACACGGCACTCGCATTCCATCTCGGTCTCGCGGGCCACCTCGCGCGTGCGACCGTGCGCTTGGCACGCTGGACCGGCGTCCATAACGTCGCTCTCTCGGGTGGCTGTGCATCGAATGCGATTCTCGTGGAATCGTTACGAAATCGTCTCGAATCGCGCGGCTTGGTGGTGCACCTCGCCGAGCACGTCCCGGCCACCGATGCCGGGCTCGCGGTCGGCCAGGCGGCGGTCGCGAGCGCGCGGCTCGCGACGTGGAACGGCGAGGACCTCCGCGGCAGCGGCGTTCGCTGATCCGCGTGGCATCGAGCTTGCGGTTGGGCGCCCGGGGGATAGGTGCGTCCACGCGGAGGAGAGACACACATGTGCAATCACGATCGCGCAACCAATGGCCCGCTGGTGCTGAGTCAGGCCGAGCTCGAACAGTTCCACAGGGATGGTTGGATCGGCCCGTACCAGCTCTGCACGCCCGAGGAGATGGCGGGACTGCGCGATCAGCTGAAAGGCATCCTCGACGACCCCAAAGGTCCGCCCTGGGCGAACCTCACGATGGATGCGCACATGGTGAGCGAGCCGGTGTACAAGATCGCCTCGCACCCGAACGTGGTCGAGCGGCTCGCGGACATCCTCGGCAACGACGTGTTGCTGTGGCGCGCGTGGACGTTCTCGAAGCAGCCGGGGGCACCCGCGACCGGCGTTCATCGCGACGGTCGCATCGATCAGACCTGGCCGACCGTGCCCGGGCCGGTGAAGCCGGTGCCGGTGCTCGCGATCTGGGTGGCGCTCGACGAAGCGACGCCCGAGAGCGGGTGCCTGTGGGCGTTTCCGGGCACCTGGTACGTGCAGTGGGACCGAGAGCGTGAGCCGCGCACGCCGCCCGTCGACCTCGCGATGTACCCGACCAAGGACTTCCTCGAGGAATACAACCTCCAGCACTTCCAGCTCGGGCGCTGGAAGTTCTCGCGGTCCCAGTGGGCGATGCTGTGCGTGCTGCTGCGGGCGTTCGGCTGGATGCAGCGCATCGGACGCGCCGCGGTGAGCTTGTTCAGCGCCACGAGGCCGAACACCTTCCGCGCGCCGCCACTCAGCGGGCTGACCCGCGCCGAGCAGGAGTTCTTCACGCCGTACGTGGGCCCGAACGTGAACAAGTGCACGGTCGAGAACGTGATGCGGGTACCGATGAAGAAGGTGCCGATGGTGTGCAAGCCCGGCGAGTTCTACATCTTCCGCGAGGACCTCATCCACGTCGCGCCCGGGAACACCACCCAGAACCGCCGCGGCGCGATCACGTTCGGTTACGCGAGCCCCGTCATGACGATGCAAGCGGATCGGTTTCCGGTGATCGTCCACGGTACGCAGGGCGGTCCGAACAGCTGCGTGGTGCCCAAGTTCGATGGTACGCAGTCCCATCTCATGGAGCGGCCCAAGCGCGGCCTCATGGGTTACTGACCGTTTCTGGGGCCGACTCCGGCCCCCGCCCCGTCGAGGGCGCCATGACCGGGCGGATCCTCCGCCGCGTCCAGCTCACCGCCGACACCTTCGAGTGGGAGGTCGAGGCGGACGCGCTGGCGCGTGCCGCACATCCCGGGCAGTTCGTGATGGTGCGGCTCCACGGGGGCTCGGAACGCATCCCCCTCACGCTGGCCGACTTCGACACCGCCCGCGGCGTCGTCACGCTGGTGGTGCTCGCCGCGGGGAAGAGCACGCGCGAGATGATGGCGGCGCCGGAGGGGACGACCCTCCAGTCGCTCGCCGGCCCCCTCGGGATGCCGAGCGAGATCCCGGCCGTCGAGCGCGTGACCCTGGTCGGTGGAGGACTCGGCGTGGCGCCGCTCTACCCGCAGGTGAAGGCGTTCCGCGCGGCCGGCGCACGGGTCACGGCGGTGGTCGGCTTCCGCTCGCGCGCGCGAGTATTCTGGGAAGATCGGTTCGCCGCGGCCGGCGACGAGCTGATCGTGGTCACCGAGGATGGCACCCGCGGTGAGCGAGGGCGGGTGACCGACGTGCTTGCGCGGCGCATCGCCGACTCGAGCTGTGGCGAGCGGGTGGTGGCGATCGGTCCGCTCGCGATGATGCGCGCGTGCGCCGAGCTGACACGCGCGGTAGCGGTTCCCACGATCGTCAGCCTCAACCCGATCATGGTGGACGGCACCGGGATGTGCGGCTCGTGCCGCGTGCTGGTCGGCGGCCGCATGCGGTTCGCGTGCGTCGAGGGACCGGAGTTCGATGGCCACGCCGTGGATTTCGCCGACCTGGCCCTTCGCCAGCCGCGCTTCCGGGCCGAGGAGCGCCGGGCTCGAGCGGTGGAGGAGTCCTGCCGACTCGTCGCCGCCGCCGACCGGAGCGAGCAGTCCGGGTGAGGTTCGGAGGTACGAGAGCGTCCAGCTGGAGCGACGGCTCGAGATCAGACAGGAGTCGCGACTACGCTCATCGCGCGGGTCGCGACGACGTCGACGCCCAGGCCGCCGACATCGTGCGCGACGACGTCGCCGAGAGCGACCGGTGCGGTGACGTGGACCGCACGCAGCGCTCTGCACACGTCGCGCACGCGCGCCCTGGGGATCGGCCGTTCGGTGCGCACGGGCAGTCGCGGCCAGCGCGCTCCGGAGATCGAGACGGTGGTGGTCAGCGTGCGCCGCGGGTCGACGTGCTCCTGGCGGGCGTACTCGCTGCCGCGCTTGCAGGAGAACCCGCGCACCTCGATCGCGTCTCCGTCGCGCTCCTCGACCTCCAGCCGGCAACCGAGCGGACACTCGATGCACAGGTAGACGGTGATACGCGCGGTCACGACACGTGCCTCTCGTGGACGTCCGCGGCGTCGACCGGGTCCGCGTCCTCGCGCGGCACGACGTCGATCGTGAGCGCCTCGCCGTGGAAGGAGTGAAGCACGCGTGGGCCGACCTTCACCGTCACGGTCTCCGAGGGCACCGCGTAGCGAAGCTTGCGCTCGAGCACCGAGCCGAGCCGGATCAGGCACTTCTCGAACGGCCGGCGCACGCGCAGGTAGAGCGTGTGCTCGCGATCCGACGCGAGCGTATGGGGCACGCACGACGCCACGTTCGCGCCGGGGATCACCCGGATGTTGTCCGCGGTGGGCTGGGACCCGCCGGCGTGTCGTGCGGCGGAGCGCCCGGCGAGCAACGCCTCCTGGGTCACGAAGTCCACGAGGTCGTGGATGTGCACGACGTTCCCGCAGGCGAAGACCCCGCGCTGCGACGTCGCCATCGCGCTCGATACGACCGGCCCGCCGGTGAGCGGGTCGAGCGCCAGCCCGAGCTGACGGGAGAGCTCGTTCTCGGGGATCAGGCCGACCGAGAGCATGAGCGTGTCACACGCGATGTCCCAGGACTCCGCGAACAGCGGCCGTAGCTCGGTGTCGACCGGCGCGACGGTGACGCCTTCGACGCGGTCACGGCCGGAGATCCGCACCACGGTGGTGGAGAGGTGGAGGGGGATCGCGAAGTCGTGGAGGCACTGGACGACGTTGCGGTTGAGGCCGGTCACGTGCGGCTGGATCTCGAACACGCCGACGACCTCGACGCCTTCGAGGGTGAGCCGGCGCGCCATGATCAGACCGATGTCGCCCGAACCCAGGATCACCACCCGCCGCCCGGGCAGCAGACCCATCTGGTTGACCAGCTTCTGCGCGAGTCCGGCGGTGAGGACCCCCGCCGGCCGACTGCCGGCGATGCGTATCGCGCCGCGTGTGCGCTCGCGCGCTCCCATCGCGAGCACGGCTGCGCCGCTCTCGACGACCCGCACGCCCGACGCGGCGCTCATCAGCTTCACGCGCCGTTCGACGTCGATGTCCAGGACGTGGGTGTCGGCGCACACCTCGACGCCGCGCTCACGGGCCAGGGCGGCGAAGCGCTGCGCGCGTACTCTGGCCCGGTGAGCTCCTCACCGAAGTGGTGGAGGCCGAAGCCGTTGTGGATGCACTGGTTGAGAATTCCGCCGGGCTCCTGCTCGCGATCCACGACGAGCACCCTCTCGGCGCCGGCCTCGCGAGCGCCGATGGCGGCCGCGAGGCCCGCCGGACCGCCGCCGACGACCACGACGTCGTACGCCGCGCGCAGCTCCGGGTGGCGCAAGCCGTTCACGAACCCTCCTCGCGCTCGCACACCACCCACGAGTGCCCGCCGCGCTTGGTGATGGCGGTGAGGGGAACGCCGAGCTCCCGTGCCAGGAGCTCCATCACGCGTGTGGTGCAGAACCCGCCCTGGCAGCGGCCCATGCCGGCGCGGCAGCGGAACTTGACCCCATCGAGCGTGCGCGCGCCACGCGCGATGGCCTCGAGCACCTCGCCCTCGGTGATGGCTTCGCAGCGGCAGACGATGCGCGCGAAGCGCGGATCCCGCTCGGCGAGCCGCGCCTGCTCGACGGTGTCGAGGTCGGCGAAGCGCACCGGCCGCGCGAGACGCTCCTCGAAGCGAGGGCGCGGTTCGAGCTCGAGACCTTCGGCGCGCAGGATGCCGATCACTCGCTCGGCGATCGCGGGCGCGGCGGTGAGGCCGGGGGACTGGATGCCGACCACCTCGATGAACCCCTTGCGCGCGGTCGGCGCGATCCGGAAGTCCTCGCCGGCGATCACCGCGCGCAGCCCCGCGAACTCGGCGATGCAGTCGCGCTCGCTGATGCCGGGCACGACGCGCCGCACCGAGCGGAAGACCAGCTCGGCTCCGGCCGCGCTGGTGGTGAGGTCGTCGGGATCCTCGGTGTCGGTCGCGGTGGGGCCGACCATCACGGTGCCGTCGAACGTCGGGATGACGAGGATGCCCTTCGACACCGGCGTCGGGCACGGGAAGATCACGTGTCTCACGATCCCCACGAGGCGACGGTCGAGGAGGTACTCCTCGCCCTTGCGCAGGTGGATCGTGAAGTCGCGTACGCCGGCGAGCTCCGAGATCCGGTCGGCATGGACGCCCGCCGCGTTCACGACGAACCGAGCCGTGAGCGAGTCGCGCGAGGTCTGGACGGTCCATGGCTCGCCGTCGCGCTCGCTTCGCAACGCCACGATCGGTGACCCGGTGTGGATCGCGACGCCGTTCGCGTGGGCATTCTCGGCGAGCGCGAAGCACGCCTCGTACGGGTTCACGACTGCGGTGGTGGGGGCGAGCAGCCCCGCGACCACCTGTGGCGACAGGTTCGGCTCCTCGCGAAGCAGCCGCTCGCGTTCGAGGATCTCGAGCCCGGGCACCCCCTTCGCGCGCCCTTGAGCGAGCAGTCGGTCGAGGACCGCGCGCTCGTCTTCGGCGAGGGCGACCGTGATCTCACCGATCCGCCGGAACCCGAAGCCGAGCTCCTCGCAGAGCGGGCCCCAGAGCTGATTGCCCTCCCATTCGAGGCGTCCCTTGAGCGTGGTGGACGCGGCGTGGTGACCGCCGTGGATGATCCCGCTGTTGGCCTTGCTGGTGCCGAAGCCGACCTCGCACTCACGCTCGACGAGAGCCACCTCGACGCGATGGCGGCTCAGCGCGTGAGCGATGGCGCACCCGGTGACCCCGGCACCGACGATCAAGACGTCGTAGAGCATCGCAGGCCCTGCCTCCGCCGCCGCGGGACCGATCGGCGCCCGGAGCGGGATCGAGACAACGGTGCAAGATTCGCGGCCAGCAACGCGACCGGCGTCACCCCCACGGAGTTTCGCGAGCGATTCCGATGTCCTGTCGCGCGTCCCGAGGGGTCGTCGCGGGACAGGTGGGGCGCCGCTGGCCACCGTTCGGTAACCGGCGGCGGCCGGGCTGTCGGCGTCGTGGCGGCGCCGCGCGCCATAGCGCGCCATTCGATCGCCAGCAGGCGTTCGGTACGCGCGATGCAGTCTTGCGAACCGATGCTGAACCAACGGCGACGCAAGACGGTGCGCGACGTGGCACCGACTCGGACTCCGACGCGGGTGCGCCCGGCGTGCGAGCGCGTGCGCGACTTCGACGAGGTCGACCACGGCTTCGCGGCCCTCGACGCGTTCCGTGAGGCCGAGCGTTGCCTCGAGTGCACCCGGCCGCACTGTGTCGAGGGCTGCCCGGTCGCCGTCGACGTGCCCGGCTTCATCGCCGCGGTGCGCCGCGGCGATCCCCACCACGCGTACACGATCCTGCGACAGGCCAACAGCTTGCCGGCGGTGTGCGGGCGGGTGTGCCCGCAGGAGCACCAGTGCGAGGCGGCGTGCGTGCTGGGGCTCAAGAAGGATCCGGTGGCCATCGGCGCGCTCGAGCGCTACGTCGCCGACCTCGGCCTCGCCAGCGGCTGGGACTCGGCGCTGGCCGCGCATGCGCCGGCCACGGGACACAAGGTCGCGATCATCGGGTCGGGTCCGGCGGGTGTGGCGTGCGCCGGCGACCTGGCGCGGCTCGGTCACGACGTGACGGTGTTCGAGGCGCTTCACGTCCCCGGGGGCGTCCTTCGCTACGGAATCCCCAGTTTCCGTCTGCCGCCGTCGTTGGTGGAACGTGAGGTCGGCGGTCTCGGGGCTCTCGGGGTGCATCTCGCGCTGGACCATGTCATCGGCAAGCTGTTCACGATCGAGCAGCTTCGCGACGAGCTCGGCTTCGAGGCGATCTTCGTGGGCACCGGAGCCGGCGCGCCTCGCTTCCTCGGCATTCCGGGCGAAGGGCTGGCCGGCGTGATGAGCGCGAACGAGTTCCTGACGCGGGTGAACCTGATGGGAGCGCGCGGCGAGGGCGACACGCCGCTCGGCCTCGGGCATGCCGCGGCGGTGGTGGGCTGCGGCAACACCGCCATGGACGCTGCGCGAGTGGGGCTCAGGCTCGGGGCCCGGGTGTCGGTGGTCTACAGGCGAACCCGCGCCGAGAGCACCGCGCGCAGCGCCGAGCTGCTACACGCCGAGGAGGAGGGCGTCGAGCTGCGCTGGCTCACCAACCCGGTGCGGATCGTCGGCGACGGGCGAGGCCGGGTGACCGGGCTCGATCTCGAGCGGATGTGCCTCGGTGAGCCGGACGAGTCGGGGCGCTCGCGGCCGGTGCCCATCCCTGGCTCGATCCACCGCCTCGAAGTCGACACGGTGATCCTGGCGCTCGGCACCGCGCCCAACCCGACGATCGCTGCGTCGCTACCGAGGCTCGCGATCGATCGCCACGGCTGCATCCTGGTCGATCCCGAGACCCAGATGACCTCGATCGCGGGCTTGTTCGCGGGCGGTGACATCGTCACTGGATCGGCGACCGTGATCCTCGCGATGGGCGCGGGTCGTCGCGCGGCTCGAGCCATCGATGCGTTCCTCGCCCGCGCTGTCCCGACCGGGACCGCGTGAGGCGTCGGGCGGTTCAGATCGACCGTCGAGCCGGGAGCGATGGCCGGCCCGGCCACGGCCGATCCGCTCCGCGGCACCCAGGCGCCCCCGCGCGCGGTGAGGCGTCACGGAGGGATCTCGGTCACGCTCCCGTGACCGCGAAGAAAACTCCCGCGTAACCCGGGTGTTCGGCCAGCCGAGCCGCGGTTTCCAGGCGGCGCACACGATCCTCGTGAGGCTCGCGCACTCGCGCTAGGCCGCGGCACGCTACCTGCAGCCGATTCGAAGCGAACGCGAGCACACATCAACCCACGCCGCCACCAGCCGTGCCGAGGAGCTCCCGATGATCGCCACAGTCCCACCGTCCGCGACCTCGCCAGTGGCTGGTCCGCTGACGGTCGAGTTGATGGGCGTCGTGCGCCGACGTCGGAGCACGGCGCGACGCCTGGACGCGCTCGCTCGTCTGGAGACCGAGCGCTCACGCCTCGCGCGTCAGAGCGAGTGGACCGCGGGTCGGGGCGCGATTCTCGACGCGGCCGTACGAGGGATCCAGGCCACACCGACCTGATCGTCGCCGCGGAGGTTCGTCCTGGTGCAGACCGCCGAGCCGTGCCCATACAACATCCGGGATCCGGACGGAGCGACGTGGTGCTCGCCGCTCGGGCGGCGGGCGACCGGCGCGCTGGCCGAGGTGTTGCCATGCGACGCCCCGAACCCGGATTGGGGCTCGTGTCCGGCTTACCGGTGGGTGCGGGGCTGGTCGAGTTCGCCGCCGGAAGGGCTCGATGATGGGGGGACCAGATCATGAAAGGGACACCGCGGGTGGGCGGGGCCATGCTCGATCGCGCGCGTGAGCAGAGCGAGGGGGGGGCGCGGGCGGCGTGCGCAGGCGCGGCCGGCCGGCACATCGAAGAACTCGCGTACGAGCTGTTCGTGGTACGCGGTCGCGGTGCGCCCGCGCACGGCGACGACTGGATCGCCGCCGAGCTGGCCCTCACGTTCGGCCACGAGCCCGTGTCGATCGGCTGAGCCGAGCGCGCAACGGCTGGCGGGCAAGCGGGCCGCGCCCGGCTAGAGGCCGTGCACCGGGAGCCACAGGATCACCTCGGTTCCCTGGCCGACGGTGCTCTTGATCTCGAGGTCGCCGCGGTGGGCGCGAGCTATGCCGAGGGTCACGGCCAGGCCGAGCCCGGTTCCTTCACCGATCGGCTTGGTGGTGAAGAACGGGTCGCAGACCTTGTGCAACACCTCGGGCTCGATACCGGGGCCGTCGTCAGCGACGGACAAGGCGACCCGTTCGCCGATTCGCTCGGCGCTCACCACGATGTGCCCGCGCGGCGAGAGCGCGTAGATCGCGTTCAGCATCAGGTTCGCGAGCGCTTGCATGAGCTGTGAGCGATCCGCGAACAGCATCAAGGCGGGGTCGTGGACCCGCGTGGTGATCTGCAGGTCCTTCTTGCGGATGGCGGGCGAGAGCAGCCGAAGGCAGGCGTCGATCAGCTCGATGGGAGCGATCGCCTCCGGCGAGGGCGGGCGCTGGCGCGAGTAGTCGAGGAGGCTGCGCACCGTCATCTGGATTCGCTCGAGGCCGTCGCGGACCGCCTCGAAATAGTCTTCGCGGCGTTCGGTGTTGATGCTCCCCTCGCGAAGTGCCTTCACACAGCTGATGATGCCCATGAGCGGGTTGTTGATCTCATGCGCCATTCCCGAGGCGAGGAGCCCGATCGACGAAAGCTTCTCGGCACGGAGCTGCTTCGCCTGTTCCTCGAGAAGCCGGTCGTTGGCGTCTTGTAGCTCGCGGTGGGCGCGGCGCAGCGCTTGCTCGCCGAGCTTGCGTTCGGTCAGGTCCTGGCAAACGGCAGTGAAGAGCCGCGAGCCATCGGGCTCGCGGGTTTCGCTGACACCGAGGAACAGCGGGAACACGGTGCCGTCGCGACGCAGCGCGAGGACCTCGCGGCCGGCACCGATGATGCGTGGCGGGCCGCCGGACACGTAACGCCGGATGTATTCGTCGTGCTGCTCGCGATCCGGCGACGGCATGAGCACCGAAACGTTCTGGCCGATGATCTCCGGGACTTTCCAGCCGAAGATCCGCACGGCCGCTCGGTTGAACTCCTGGACGAGCCCCTGCTGGTCGATCGTGACGACACCGTTCACGGCGTGGTCGAGGATGTTCTGGTGGCGCGCGACGCTGCGCCGCAGCTCTTCGCTCGCCTGCTGGCGGTCGGTCACGTCGTTGCCGAAGGACAGCAGGTAGAGCGGCGCGCCCTTGGGATCGCGCAGGACCGCGTTGTCCCACTCGACGAGCCGCTGGCGGCCGTCGGCACCCTGCACGGCATTCGAGTGGTGGCGTGGCTCGTCGCTCTCCAGGAGTCGCGCCATGACCGCCCGAACCTCGGAGCGGTGCTCTTCGGGCACGAAGAGCGCGAGCCAGTCCTCGCCGACGAGGGACTCGCCGGCTCGCCCCATGAGGTCGGCGAGGCGGCGGTTGGCGAACACCACCCGCCCACCCGGCTCGAGTGCGACGGCGAACAGCCGGGCGTTGTCGAGGACCGTCTGGCAGAAGCGGTCCATGACCCCGGGCGGAAGGTCGAAGAGGTGGTGAAGGGCGGGTGGCTTGGTGTTGGGCATGGGGTCGACGGTTGAGGTTCCGTTCGTTTACCACGCGCCCCGTCGCGAGCCTATCGCCGCCGCGTGTCGTGCTGTCGTAACGGGGGTGGGGCTCGGGTTACGGTGTCGTGACGGTGTGGCCGTGGAGGGGGGCGGACGCGCTCCGAAAATCGGCGCCTGTGTGCAGGGAAGGGCTCGTCGACCCGGCCTGAATCGAGACTGGCACGCGAATTGGTGTTTCTTTTCATCCCGTACCCTCGGGAAGTGGAGGTCCAACGATGGCCACGTACCAGATTCGCAAGATCCT
Source organism: Deltaproteobacteria bacterium (assembly GCA_016713535.1). Classification (GTDB taxonomy): domain Bacteria; phylum JADJOY01; class JADJOY01; order JADJOY01; family JADJOY01; genus JADJOY01. Next base: position 82,281 of record JADJOY010000039.1, on the reverse strand, counting down.
GTTTCCCACCGACTTCAGCGATTGCTCGGACACCGCGCTCGATGCGTTGATCGCGCTCGCGACCCAGATGAAGGCGACGGTGACCGCGCTCCACGTGGTGCACGTGCCCGAACAGTTCGGCCCGTACGAGGCATGGGTCTACGACCGCCTCGAAGTGGAGCGAGCGATCGTCAAGGAAACCCAGGCGCACCTCGAGAAGTATGCCAAGGAGAAGATCCCCGGCTCGATCCCGACCGACTGGCGAGTCCTCACCGGGCCGCCCGACCTCGAGATCGCCGCCTTCGCCAAGTCGGGTGGCTACGACCTCGTGGTGATGGGCACGCACGGCCGCGGTGGGATGTCGCACCTCCTGATCGGTAGCGTCGCCGAGAAGGTTGTGCGGCGCTGTCCGTGTCCGGTCCTGACGGTCAGACCACCCGAGAAGTGACCGCGCCGGAGATCCCGAGCGCCCTGACCAACCCCGACGCCTACCCGTTCGAGGTCGCGCGCGTCGAGTTGCGCGAGACTCACATCTCGTGGGTGTTCCTGGCAGGCGACCGGGTCTACAAGGTCAAGAAGCCGGTTCGGCTCTCCTTCCTCGACTACTCGACGCTCGAGCGGCGGCTCTTCTTCTGCGAGGAAGAGGTGCGCCTCAACGCGCGCCTGGCCCCCGGGATCTACCGGCGTGTGGTGGCGGTGAGTCGCATGCCGTCGGGCCGGCTTCGGCTCGACGGCGCGGGCCGGGTGGAGGACTACGCGGTCGAGATGGAGCGGCTACCCGAGCATCGGATGATGGACCGCCTGCTCGCGGCGGGAGAGCTCGAACGAGCCGCTCGAGCGGCTCGTTCGAGTGCTCGTCGACTTCCACCGCCAGGCTGCGACCGGGCCGGGGGTGGACGTGCATGGTGAGCCGGACGCCGTCCGGCGTCTCGTGCTCGGCAACCTGGCGGAGTGCCCGCGCGACCTCGATCCGCGGCTGATCGACCTGCTCGGCGCGCGCCTGGCCGAGCTCCTCGCCTCGCTGGCGCCAGTGCTCGGGGAGCGCCTGACCGAGGGCCGGATTCGCGACGGTCACGGCGATCTGCACGCGGGCAATGTGTGTTTCCTGGCCGATCGGGTGATCGGCTACGACTGCATCGAGTTCGACCCGGCGCTGCGGTGCGGGGACGTCGCGTGCGATCTCGCCTTCCTGGTGATGGACCTGCACGCGCGCGGCTTCCCGGCCTTCGGCAACTACCTCGCCCACCGCTACGGCATCGAGAGTGGCGACCCGACGCTGGGGAAGGTCTTGCCGCTCTATCTGACGCACCGAGCGCTGGTGCGGAGCAAGGTCGCGTGGCTGCGCGCATCCGCCGCGGACGCGCCTGCGCCACACGATCCCGCCCGGCTCGAGAGCGCGCGTTACCTCGCGCTGGCTGCGGGCTTCCTCGCGCCGCGCGCGCTGCTCGTGGTGTGCGGGTTGCCAGGCACGGGGAAGTCGACGATCGCCGCGGCGCTCGAGCACGCCGTGGACGGCGTGGTCCTGTCGAGCGATCGAATCCGCAAGCGCCTGGTCGGCTTGGAACCGACCGAGCACTGGCACGGCGATCCAGACGGTGGTCCCTACGCGCCGGAGTGGACCCGCCGCACCTACGACGAGATGCACGACCAGGCGAGCCACCACCTGGCCGCCGGGCGCAGCGTGATCCTCGACGCCACGTTTCCGGTCGCCGAGTGGCGTGCCCGGTTCATCCGGCTCGCCGCCCTCCACGGAGTCCAGGCCAGGGTGCTCGCCGTCGAGGCGCCCCAGGAGGTGGTCGAGGAGCGTCTGCGGGCGCGTGCGTTCGATCCACGCGCAGTCTCCGACGCGGGGATCGAGGTCTATCGTCGCGCTCGCGGTCGGTTCGAGCATCCAGGAGCGGCGGAGCTCGCGCCGGTCGTCGCTCTGGACGCCCGGCGACCCGCCGACGACGCCTCGCTCGCGGTGCTTGCGTCGCTGCTGGAGGGCACTTCGAGCTCGGTCGGCGGGGAGCCTGCTACGCATCCGTGACGTCGCGCGCGGTGTCGGCGGTCCCGGTGACGGGAAATCGGGCGAAATCGCGGCTTCGGGAGTCCTGGCGCGTCGGTTGCACTGCGGTTCGCGGAATTGGTGCATCCGCGAACGCACGTGCGTGCGTCCGCGACCTCTCCGGGAGACCCACCATGTCAGCTCGATTCGCCACCCTCGACGGCAACGAGGCCGTGGCCTACGTCGCACACCGCCTCAACGAAGTCATCGCCATCTACCCCATCACTCCGTCGTCCGCGATGGGCGAGTGGGCCGACCAGTGGTCGTCCGAGCAGCGCCCCAATCTGTGGGGAACGATCCCCAAGGTCGTCGAGATGCAGAGCGAGGGCGGTGCGGCCGGCGCGGTCCATGGCGCCCTCCAGGCGGGAGCGCTGACCACCACGTTCACGGCCTCCCAGGGCCTGCTGCTGATGATCCCGAACATGTACAAGATCGCCGGCGAGCTGACCTCGGCCGTGATCCACGTGGCGGCGCGCTCGCTCGCGGCCCAGGCGCTCTCGATCTTCGGCGACCATAGCGACGTGATGGCCTGCCGCGCGACGGGCTGGGCGATGTTGTGCTCGGGCTCGGTGCAGGAAGCGATGGACATGGCGCTCATCTCGCAGGCCGCCTCGCGCGAGACGCGCATTCCGTTTCTGCACTTCTTCGATGGCTTCCGCACCTCTCACGAGGTGCAGAAGATCCAGATGCTGGGGACGACGAGCTGCGCGCCGTGATCGACGAGAAGGCCGTCGCGGCGCACCGCGCGCGCAAGCTCTCGCCGGATCACCCGGTGCTGCGGGGGACGGCGCAGAATCCCGACGTGTACTTCCAGGCCCGTGAGACGGTGAACCGCTTCTACGACGCGTGCCCGGACGCGACGCAGCGGGTGATGGACCGCTTCGCCGAGACCGTCGGACGTCAGTACAAGCTGTTCGAGTATCACGGCCATCCCGAGGCCGAGCGCGTCATCGTCATGATGGGATCCGGCGCCGAGACCACCCACGAGACGGTCGATCATCTGGTCTCGCAGGGCGAGCGAGTCGGCGTGCTCAAGGTGCGCCTCTACCGGCCGTTCGACGGTCGGAGGTTCGTGGAGGCGCTGCCACGCACCGCGCGCGCCATCGCGGTGCTCGATCGCACCAAGGAGCCGGGCGCGGGTGGCGAGCCGCTCTACCTCGACTGCGTCGCGGCGCTCGCCGAGCACGTCGACGTCGCCGGGCATGCCGATGCGAGCGTTCGCACGTTGCTGCCGCGTCTGGTGGGCGGCCGCTACGGGCTCTCCTCGAAGGAGTTCACGCCCGCGATGGTGATGGGGATCTACGACCACCTCGCGACCGAGCGCCCGCGCAACCACTTCACGGTGGGCATCCACGACGACGTCACCCACACCAGCCTGTTCTTCGACAAGACCGCCTCGATCGAACCCGACGACGTGGTGCGGGCGGTGTTCTGGGGGCTCGGCTCGGATGGCACCGTCGGCGCCAACAAGAGCTCGATCAAGATCATCGGTGAGGGGACCGACGAGTACGCACAGGGCTACTTCGTCTACGACTCACGAAAATCCGGCGCGGTCACGATCTCGCACCTTCGCTTCGGCCCGCGCCCGATTCGCGGCAGCTACCTGATCGAGCAGGCCGGTTTCGTCGGCTGCCATCAGTGGTCGCTCCTCGAGCGCTACGAGGTCCTCGGCACGATCGTCGAGGGCGGAACGTTCCTGCTCAACAGCCCGTTCGGCCCCGCCGAGGTGTGGGCCGAGCTGCCACGCGAGATCCAGGACGCGATCCTCGTCAAGAAGCTGCGCTTCTACGTGATCGACGGTCACAAGGTCGCGAAGGAGAGCGGGCTCGGCGGGCGCATCAACACGGTGATGCAGACGTGCTTCTTCGTGCTCTCCAGGGTGCTGCCGCGCGACGAGGCGGTGAACGCGATCAAGTACGCGATCCGGAAGGACTACGGCGTCCAGGGTGAGGAGGTCGTGACGCGCAACGAGCGCGCGGTGGACCGGGCACTCGAGGAGATGCACGAGGTCGACGTCGCCGGCTGCGTGGCGCGCGGCACCCCCCAGCCGCTGCCGGTTCCGGTCGCGGCGCCCGACTTCGTGCGCAACGTGCTGGGCAAGGTGATCGCGGGGAAGGGCGACGAGCTGCCGGTCAGCGCGATGCCGATCGACGGCACCTATCCGACGGCGACCTCGCGCTGGGAGAAGCGCAACATCGCGCGCGAGATCCCGGTGTGGGAGCCGGACCTCTGCATCCAGTGCGGGAAGTGCGCGATGGTGTGTCCGCACTCGGTGATCCGCATCAAGGTGATGCCGCCCGAGGCGATCGTGTCGGCGCCGCCGACGTTCAAGACCATGGCGGCGAAGGACAAGGAGTTCGACGGCCTGCGGTACTCGATCCAGGTCGCGCCCGAGGACTGCACGGGTTGCGCGATCTGCGTCGACATCTGCCCTGCGCGCAGCAAGTCGGCCAACAAGATCAAGGCTCTCAACATGCACGCCCAGCCACCGCTCCGAGAGCCCGAGTCACGGAACTGGGACTTCTTCGTCGGCTTGCCCGAGCTCGACCGTCGCCTCATCAAGGAAGGTTCGATCCGACAGCAGCAGATCCAGCAGCCGCTCTTCGAGTTCCCGAGCGCCTGCAGTGGCTGCGGCGAGACACCGTACATCAAGCTCGCCACCCAGCTCTTCGGCGACCGCATGGTGGTGGCGAACGCCACCGGCTGCTCTTCCATCTACGGAGGCAACCTGCCGACCACGCCATGGTCGCAGAACGCCGAAGGGCGCGGACCCGCCTGGTCCAATTCGCTGTTCGAGGACAATGCCGAGTTCGGCATGGGCATGCGTCTGGCCATCGACAAGCAGCATGAGATGGCGAGCGAGCTGGTGCTCGCGCTCCGCGGCGAGCTCGGCGAGGAGCTCGTCGAGGGGCTGGTGGGCGCTGATCAGCGTACCGAGGCCGGCATCTTCGAGCAGCGTGCCCGCGTAGCCATCCTGAAGCAGAGGCTGGCGGCGTCGGCCCGAGCCGAGGCGCGTCGCCTCGAGGACCTCGCCGACATGCTCGTGCGCAAGAGCGTGTGGATCATCGGCGGCGACGGCTGGGCCTACGACATCGGCTTCGGCGGTCTCGACCACGTCCTGGCGAGCGGGGCGGACGTCAACGTGCTGGTGCTCGACACCGAGGTCTATTCGAACACCGGCGGGCAGATGTCGAAGGCGACGCCGCGCGCGGCGGTCGCGAAGTTCGCCGCCGGCGGAAAGCCCGGGCCGAAGAAGGACCTCGGCCGGATCGCCATGACGTACGGCAACGTGTACGTGGCGCAGGTCGCGATGGGCGCGCGCGACGAGCACACGCTCAAGGCCTTCCTGGAGGCGGAGGCGTATCCCGGCCCCTCACTGATCATCGCCTACAGTCACTGCATCGCGCACGGCATCGTGATGGAGCACGGCATGCGCAACCAGAAGGCGGCGGTCGAGAGCGGCCACTGGTTGCTCTATCGGCATCACCCCGAACGCGCCGAGAGCGGCGACAACCCGCTCCAGCTCGACAGCAAGGCGCCCAAGATCCCGGTCTCGCAGTACCTGGAGATGGAGAACCGTTTCCGGATGCTCGCGGCCACTCGGCCAGGCGAAGCACGCGGGATGTTCCGCGAGGTCCAGCAGGACGTGAACCACAACTGGCAGCTCTACCAGCGACTGGCCGAGCCTCACGGGACTCCCAAGGCGACGGACGGCGAAACGAAGTGAGGACGGCGCCTCGCGCGCACTGATTCGATCTGGAGGATGTCGAGATGGACCTGACGACGCGCTATCTGGGGCTCACGCTCGCGAGCCCCCTCGTGCCCTCGGCTTCACCGCTCTCGGACGAGGTGGGCAACGTGCGACGGATGGAGGACCTGGGGGCGGGAGCGGTGGTGCTGCGCTCGCTGTTCGAGGAGCAGATCCGCCGTGATCGCGCCGAGCTTCATCACCACCTGTCGTTCGGCACGGACTCGTTCGCCGAGGCGCAGAGCTTCTTCCCGGAGCCTGCGGGCTTCGCGATCGGACCGGACGGCTACCTCGAGCACATCCGCCAGGTAAAGGCGGCGGTGTCGATCCCCGTGATCGCGAGCCTGAACGGCAGCCACCCTGGGAAGTGGACGCAATACGCACGGCTCATGCAGGACGCGGGCGCGGACGCGGTCGAGCTCAACCTGTACGGCATCCCGACCGACGTCGAGAAGGGCGCGGAGCGGGTCGAGGACGAGCTGCTCGACGTGGTGCGCGCCGTGAGAGCCGAGGTGGGAGTGCCGCTGGCGGTCAAGCTCAGCCCGTTCTTCACGAATCTCGCCAACGTGGCGCTACGTCTCGCCGGCGCGGGCGCCGACGGTCTCACGCTCTTCAATCGCTTCTACCAGCCCGACATCGACCTCGATCATCTCGAGGTGAGACCCAACGTGCTGCTCTCGACGCCTCAGGCGCTACGCTTGCCGCTACGCTGGATCGCGATCCTCTACGGGCGAGTGAAGGTGGATTTCGCCGCGACGAGCGGCATCCACTCCCACGAGGACGTCCTCAAGGTCCTGATGGTCGGAGCGAGCGTGGCGGAGCTGTGCTCGGTGCTGATGCGGCACGGACTCGACCATCTGACCGAGGTGCGCAGGGGCCTCGTCGAGTGGATGACGGCCCACGAGTACGAATCGGTGCGACAGATGCAGGGGAGCATGAGCCAGCAGCACGTCGAGAGCCCGGAGGCGTTCGAGCGAGCTCAATACATGCGCGCCGTGCAGCGCTCACCCGTGTTCATGGTCTGAGCTTGCGTGTCGACCGCGGCTCGGGCGCGGCGCGCCCGAGCGCTCCCAGCCGTTCGTTGAGGCGGTCGGCGAGGCTGTCGCACACGAGGTGGCAGAGCGCCTCGATGCTCGGGTCGCCGATCGAGTAGAGAGCTTGGTTGCCTCGCGCCCTGCGGGTCACGAGGCCCGCCTGCCGCAGCACCGCGAGGTGCCGAGACACGTTGGTCTGCGTGAGCCCGGTCGCTTCGACGAGTTCCTGAACCGTGCGCTCGCGCTCCATGAGCGAGCTCAGCAGCGCCAGGCGCGAGGGGGCGCCGAGGGCCTGGAATCGCTCCGACATGAGGTCGAAGGCCTCGGGCGGCAACGGCTGACGGTTCTTCGGGTCCGATCGGGTCGTCATCGAAACGTCCTCCCGGGGGGGCACGACCGAGCGCAGGTTCGGAGCTTAGCATGAGTCTTGACTATAGTGCGAATATGACTATATGCTCATAGACAGAGTGGAGGTTCTCATGACGAGACGAACCATGCGGCATGTCGTGCTGGGGCTGCTGTGGCTCGGCTGTGGGCTCGGCCCGGCTAGCGGCGCCGAGCTCGACGCCGCCGAGCCGCTCGATCTCACGACCGCGGTCGGGTTGGCGCTGGCACAGCATCCGCTCGCAGCGGGCGCCAGCGCCGACGTCGCCGCTGCCGACGCCAGCCGGCGCCAGAGCACGGCGCGGCTGCTACCGCAGATCGGGCTACGCGAGTCGTGGGCGCGCTCCGACGATCCGGTGTTCGCGTTCGGGGCCCTGCTGGAACAGGGCCGCTTCACCGAGGCGGACTTCGACGTCGCCAAGCTCAACGACCCAGCGGCCCTCGATCACTTCCGCACCAAGATCGCCTTGGAGCAGCCGATCTTCTCGCTGCCGGCGTGGTACGACCGAAGCGCCGCCGGGGCGGTGTCCGACGCCGCAACGGCAGCCGAGACCGCTGTTCGCGAGGGGCTCGCGCTGCGAGTGGTCGAGTCCTACGTCGGCTTGCTGCTGGCGCGGGACGCGGTCGCGGTGGCGGAGGAGGCGGAGAGGGCGGCGGCCGGTGATCTGCGCCGGGCTCGCGCCCTCGTGTCGGCGGGGACCACGCTGGAGGCGGACTCGCTCCAGGCGGACGTGCACCACCGCGGCACGCTGCAGGCGCTCGAGACCGCGCGCGGTGACGCGCGTATCGCGGAGCTGGCGCTCGCTTCGCTCGTCGGTGGCGGGGATGTCGTGGGGCCGCTGACGAGCCTGCCGCCGTCCCTCGACGAGCGCGCTCGCCGTCAGCTGGGCGCGGGCGAGCTCGAGGCCGCCCTGGCGAGACGAGCCGATCTCATGGCACTGCGCCACCAACGCGAAGCGGCCGAGGCCGGTGCCTCCGGCGCGCGCGCCGCGCTCTGGCCCTCGATCGGGCTCGTGGCCAGCGAGCAGTGGGACCGCGAACAGTTCGGCGTCGACGGCGAGGCCTCCTACGCGGTGGGGGTCGCTCTCGACTGGAACTTCCTTGCCGGAGGCGGTGACCTCGCGCGAGTCGACGCCGCGGACGCCGCGAGCGCTGGCGCGCGGGCGCGCCTCGAGGCCCGAGAGCGTCAAGCACGCCTCGAGATCGGCACGCGCGACGCGCAGCTCGCGACCGCGAGCGGGCGGGCGGCGACTGCGGTCGGCGCGGCGAGCCTCGCGAACGAGGCGAAGCGCGTGATCGAGAGGCGCTACGAACAGGGGCTCGCGACGTGGACCGAGCTCGTCTCGGCGGAGTCGGCGCACTCGAACGCCCGCCTCGGCGAGCTGACGGCGCGCTACGAGGTGTGGCTCGCGTGGGCTCGCCGCGAGCAGGCGCTGGGCCGTCTTCAGGATTCGCTGGTCCAGGTCGCGACCATCGCGGCGGACGGGCGCAAGGAGGAACCGTGAGCAAGCCGAGCGTGAAGCGGGGCCCGAGCCCCAAGGCGTGGGCGACGATCGGTGCCGGCGTCGCGCTGGCGCTGATGTTCGCGTGGCTGCAGGGTGCGTTCAGCGGGCATCGTGTCGGGCCCGAGGACACACCTGCAGCGAGTGCGCCGAGGGTCCCGCCAGGTAGTCGGACGGCGACGGTGATGGCGCTCGAGTCGGCCCTCACCGATACGGCGCCGGGGACGGTCCGGTCGCGGGCGGAGGCGGCCCTGTCGCCTCGTATCCAGGCCGCGGTGCGCGAGGTGCTCGTGAAGCCGGGAGACGTGGTTCGCGCCGGCCAAGTCCTGGTCCGGCTCGACCCGCGGGACGTGGCGGCGAAGCTCAGCCAGGCGCAGGCCGCGCTCGCCGCCGCCCAGGCGGCTTCCGACCAAGCGCGACGCGAGCGTGAGCGCATGGAGCAGCTCTTCGGCGAGAAGGCCGCGACACCGCAGCAGCTCGAGCAGGCGCGCGCGGCGGCGAGCGCAGCCCTGGCCTCGACCGACCGCGCTGGGCGCGCGGTCGACGAGGCGAGGGTGTTCAGCGCCGAAGCCGAGCTGACCGCACCGTTCGACGGCGTGGTGACCGAACGCCGCGCCGACCCGGGAGCACTGGCGGCCCCTGGCGTTCCGCTGGTGGTCATCCTCGATCCGTCGCAGCTGCGGGTCGAGGCGACCGTGAGAGAGGACTCGGCACGCCGGCTCGCGGTCGGCGCCGTGCTCCAGGCGCAGCTCGACGGCGCGGCGGGGCCGGTGTCCGTGGTGGTCGAAGAGATCGTCCCGGCGACGGACCCGTCGACGCGAACCGTGCTCGTCAAGGCGGCGCTTCCCGAAGGGACCGGCGCCCGGCCGGGCTCGTTCGCGCGGCTCGCCATCCCGACCGGCGCCGAGCGCGTGCTGGTGGTGCCGTCCGCGGCCATCGAGAGCGTCGGACAGATCGAGACCGTCCGCGTGGTCGGCGCGGACGGCGTCCGCGCGATCAACGTCCGCACCGGTGCGCGCGGGCTCGGGTCGGGTGGTGAGCTGGTCGAGGTCCTGGCCGGGCTCCACGCCGGTGACCAGGTGGTGGTTCCGGGGAGCGTGCCATGAAGTCGGAACCGACGGGCTTCACCGCGAAGATCGTCGACGTCTTCCTGACGTCGAAGCTCTCGCCGCTGCTGATCGTCTTCTCGCTGCTCGCGGGCGTGGCGACGCTGGTCGGCATGCCGCGCGAGGAAGAACCGCAGATCGTCGTGCCGGTGGCGGACGTGCTGGTCTCGTTCCCGGGGGCTAGCGCACGCGAGGTCGAGGACCTCGTCAGCTCCCGGCTCGAATCGCTGCTGTGGGAGATCGACGGCGTCGAGCACGTCTATTCGATGGCGAGCCCTGGCCAGGCGGTGGTGACGGTGCGCTTCAAGGTCGGGGAGGACCGCGAGCGATCCATCGTCAAGCTCTACAACAAGATCGCCATGAACGCGGACCGCGTGCCGCGAGGCGTCGCGGGGTGGCTGGTCAAGCCGATCGAGATCGACGACCTGCCTTTCGTCACCCTCACCCTCTTCCCCAAGCCGGGATCGGGTGTCGACGAGCTGGCGTTACGCAGGATCGCGGACGAGACGGCGCTCCGACTCGGTCAGGTCCAGGACACGTCGCGGATCGACGTGATCGGCGGGCGGAGCAGGGAGGTGACGATCGCACTGGATCCGGCGCGGTTGGTCTCGCGTGACGTGACCGTCGCCGAGGTGGTCGGCGCGCTGTCGGGAGCCTCGAGCCAGGTCCGCGCCGGCGCCCTGGTCGCCGATGGACGCGAGACCACGGTCGACGTCGGGCCGTTTCTGTCGAGCGCGGCGGAGGTCGAGGGGGTGGTCGTGGGGGCACGGCGGGGGGCGCCGGTGTACCTGCGCGACGTCGCGACCGTGCACGACGGCGGCGCCGAGACCACCAGCTACTCACGGATCGGGTTTGGCCCGGGCGAGCCCGAGGCGGGCGACACACGCATCGCGGCCACCATCACCGTCGCCAAGCGCAAGGGCTCGAACGCGGTGACCGTGGCGGAGCACGTGCTGGCGCGCGTCGACGAGCTGCGCGGGAAGTCGATCCCGAGCGACGTCGACGTCCGCGTCACCCGCAACTGGGGCGAGACAGCGAACGAGAAGGTGAACGAGCTCGTCAAGCACCTCACGATCGCGGTGGTGACGATCATCGCGCTGCTGGCGCTCAGCCTCGGCACCCGCGAGGCCGCGATCGTGGCCCTCGCGGTGCCGATGACGCTGGCGCTCACGCTGCTCGGCGGGTGGATGGTCGGCTACGATCAACCGCGTGACGCTGTTCGCGCTGATCCTGTCGCTGGGCCTTCTGGTCGACGACCCGATCGTCGACGTCGAGAACATCCACCGCCACTTGCGGCTCGGGAAGCTGCCGCCGCGCGCGGCGACGCTCTTCGCGGTCGACGAGGTGCGGCCGCCGACGATCCTCGCGACCGTCGCCGTGATCCTGTCGTTCCTGCCGATGTTCTTCGTCACAGGGATGATGGGACCCTACATGCGGCCGATGCCGTACCACGTCCCGCTCGCGATGCTGCTGTCGCTCGTGATGGCGTTCACCGTGACGCCGTGGGCGGCCTATCGACTGCTGAAGAAGGAGCACCATCCGCGTCCGAGCGGCGACGCGAGCACGGCGGCCGACCCCGCGCACGAGTCGGCCTCGGGACCGGTGGTGGACATGTACCGCCGGCACGCTCGCTGGCTTCTCGCCTCGCGGCGCCGCGGTGCGCTCTTCCTGTCCGCGGTGGTCGTGGCGCTGCTGGCATCGGTGGGGCTCGCGCTGGGCGGTCTGGTCCCGATGAAGATGCTGCCGTTCGGCAACAAGGACGAGCTGGTGGTGGTCATCGACACCGCGGATGGCACCGCGCTCGAGGACTCGGACCGCGTGGCGCGTGAGCTCGAGGCTCTCTTCGCGCGTGTACCCGAGGTGCGCGACTTCGAGACCTACGTGGGCGAGGCCGGTCCGACGGACATGAACGGCATGGTGCGCCACTACTTCCTGCGCCGCGGCGGGAACGTCGGGGAGGTTCGGGTGAACCTCCTGCCGAAGCACGAGCGCCAGATGCAGAGCCACGAGCTCGCGCTCAGGCTCCGGCCCGAGATCGAGCAGATCGCTGCGCGTACGGGCGCGAACCTGAAGATCGTCGAGACTCCCCCGGGGCCGCCCGTGCTCGCCACCGTGGTCGCCGAGGTCTACGGACCGGAGGAGGCGAGCTACCAGCAGATCGCCGCGGAAGCGCGGCGGGTCGAGGGGGCTGTTCCGAGCGGTGCCCGGCGTCGTGGATGTCGACTCGACGGCCGAAGAACCGCGCGAACGCCACATGGTGGAGGTCGATCGGGAGAAGGCGGCGCTCCACGGCATCGCCGCCGCCGAGGTGGTGAAGGCGCTCTCGGCGGCGATCGGCGGGGCGCCCGCGGGGTCGTTGCACGTGCGCGGCGAGCGCAACGCGGTACCGATCCAGGTCCGCCTGCCCGAGGCGCAACGTGCGCGGCTCGACGACGCGCTGACGCTGCGACTGCGCTCGGCGGACGGAAGCCTCGTGCCGCTCGCGAGCCTCGTGCGCCCGGTCTCCGAGACGGACGAGGTGGTCCACTACCACAAGGACCTGAGGCGTTTCGCGTTCGTCACCGCCGAGGTCGCCGGCACCTCGCCCGTGGAAGCGGTGTTCGGCATCGAGGACCAGCTCGCCGCGCAACCATCGCCCGCGGGCTTCCGGGTCGACCTGGCGGGCGAGGGCGAGTGGAAGATCACCCTCGACGTGTTCCGCGATCTCGGGATCGCGTTCGGCGTGGCGCTCGCCGGGATCTACGTGTTGCTGGCGGCGCAGACCCAGAGCTTCGGTATCCCGCTCGTCATCATGGCGGCGATCCCGTTCACGATCATCGGCATCCTGCCGGGCTTCTGGCTGCTCAACGTCGTGGCCGGCAAGACGGTGGCGGGTTACTCGTCACCGATCTTCTTCACCGCGACGGCCATGATCGGGATGATCGCGCTGGCCGGCATCGTGGTCAGGAACTCGATCATCCTGATCGACTTCATCGAGGTCGAGCGTGGCCGCGGTCGACCGCTCGCCGAGGCCATCGTCGAGGCCGGGGCTGTGCGGCTCAGGCCGATCCTGCTCACCGCCGGCGCGGCCATCTTCGGTGCCTGGGTGATCACGCTCGACCCGATCTTCTCGGGCCTTGCGTGGGCTTTCATCTTCGGGATCTTCGCCTCGACGCTGTTCACGTTGGGCGTGGTGCCCGTGATCTACGCGATGGTGCGAGGCGCCGAGACCGGCCCGCGAGCCGTCGCCGTCGAAGGAGACGTGTGATGACGATCAACGAAGCGCTTCGGATGGTGGGTGGCTTCTTCGTCCTGCTGAGCGTGGCGCTCGGCTACTGGGTCCACCCGGGCTTCCTGCTCTTCACGGCGTTCGTGGGACTCAACCTGCTTCAGAGCGCCTTCAGCCGGTGGTGTCCGATGATGTGGCTGCTCGGAAAGCTGAACTTCCGGCGCGAGATCCCGGCGCCGCCCTGAGGCCACTCAGCCCCTGCGCGCGTCGAGCTGCACGTAGGCGTCGAGGACGTCGCTGCGGGTGACGAGCCCGAGAAGCGTCCCGTCCGCCTCGACGATCGGCACCGCGCCGATGCGCTGTCCGCGCATCAGTCGGGCCGCGTCGGCGAGGCTGATGTCGGGCGCCAGTGTGTGCACGTCGCGAGTCATCACCGACTCGACGTGGACGTGGTCGGGAGACCAACCGCTGGCGTGCTTGTCCGCGCCATCGTGCGCCGCCTCGTCGAACACGGACGGGAACGCGTCGCGGAGGTCCCGGTCGGTGAGGATCCCGACCAGCTTTCCCTTCTGCACGACGGGTAGCTGGTTGATGCGATGCTGCACCGCCAGCTTGCGTGCGTGGGCGATCGTGTCGAGCGGCTTGACCGTGACGAGGGTGCGCGCGAGCAGTGGACGAACGGGCTGCATGAGGGTCCTTTCCGAGAGCGTCGAAGGGTGGCAGATCCGCGGTGTCGGCGCCCAGCGCCGGGCGGCGGCTCAGCCGAACCGACGCAGCGCGTACGCGATCGCTGCCGCCAGCACCAGCCTCGCACCGATGCTCACCCAGATCGAGGTGTGAATCCAGCCGAGGCCGAAGAGCTTCATGCTCGGCGTGTCGCCCAGCCAGTCGTCGAAGACGATCCGCCCGAAGATCACGTCCCAGTTCACGAGCAGGAAAATCAGCCAGAACACGAACAGGTAGCGGAGCCCGCCGATCGCGAGGCTCGCCAGGCTCGGCGCGACGAATCCCAGATAGACGAGGAACAGGACCGAGATCCACGACCACTCGCCGCGCAGGTAGATGAGCCGCTTCTCGGTGGAGAAGTACGAGAGCCGGCGGTGCTCGCGGAAGATCAAGCGATTGAAGAGTCCGTCCGTCGCGGCACACGCGACGACGTAGAGGGTCGCGAAGGCCGCGAACAGCGCGAGCTTGATCTCGCTCATGTGCTGTCCCTCGGCCGCTTCACCGCGCGTGGGCGGCGGGCTTCTCGGCCAGACGGCCACACTCGCGGGCGACGCGGTCGAGGATGGCGTTGACGAACCCCGGGGTCTCGGCGCCACCGAACCGTTTGGCGAGGTCGACGGCCTCGGTGATCGTCACCTCGGGGGGGACGTCGGCTTCGTGGAGGATCTCGTAGCAGGCCAGTCTGAGCAGGTTGCGGTCGACGGCCGGCATTCGTTCGAGCTTCCAGTTCTGCGAGCAGCGCTCGAGGGCGGCGTCGATCTCGCCACGGTTGGCGAGGGTGCCGCGCACCAGCGCGAGGAAGAACGGTCTGAGTCCCTCGTCCGGGTGGAAGTGGTCGAGGAACTTGGCGAGCTCGGCTTCCACGTCACGGGGCGCCTTGAGCTCCATGCCGTAGAGCGCCTGTAGCGCCAGCGTCCGTGCGCGGTGTCGGGAGCTCATGATCTGGTTCGCCGGGCAGATCCCGGCGTGGGGACGGGTTCGTTCAGCCGCGAAGTCGGGAGGCGAGGTCGGCCATCTCGATCGCGCTCATCGCCGCGTCCCAGCCCTTGTTGCCTGCCTTGGTGCCGGCCCGCTCGATCGCCTGCTCGATGCTGTCGGTGGTCAGGACGCCGAGCGCCACGGGGATACCGTACTGTAGCTGGACGTGCGCGACCCCTTTGGTCACCTCGGATGCGACGTAGTCGAAGTGAGGGGTACCGCCGCGGATCACCGCGCCGACGCAGATGATCGCGTGATGGCGCTTGGCGGCCGCGAGCCACTGGAGCGCGAGGGGGATCTCGAAGGAACCGGGGACGCGCACCACCTCGACGTCCTCGGCGCTCGCGCCGTGACGCAGCAGCGCGTCCATGGCGCCGTCGAGGGCCGCTCGGTGACGAACGCGTTGAAGCGTCCGACGACGATGCCGAACTTGCGCCCGCTGGCTACGAGCTGACCTTCGTGGATCACCGCCATCACGCCTCCCTGGCCGCTGCTGCCGGCTCGGCGTCCGGCTCGAGGTTGAGCACGTGGCCCATCTTCGCGCGTTTGGTCTCGAGATAGCGCCGATTGACCTCGTTGGGCGGGACCTCGATCGGCACGCGGTCGACCACCGAGAGCCCGTACCCCACGAGCCCGGTGATCTTCGTGGGGTTGTTGGTGATCAGCCGCATCTTGGTGATGCCGAGGTCGCGGATGATCTGCGCGCCGAGCCCGTAGTCGCGCAGGTCGGGCTTGAAGCCGAGCGCCTCGTTCGCCTCGACGGTGTCCTTGCCCTGATCCTGGAGCGCGTACGCGAGGATCTTGTTGCCGAGGCCGATGCCGCGACCTTCCTGGTGGATGTAGACGATCACGCCACTGCCGGTCCGATCGAGCATCTCCATCGCGGCATGGAGCTGCTCGCCGCAGTCACAGCGCATCGAGCCGAAGACGTCACCCGTCAGGCACTCGGAGTGAACGCGGACCAGGGTGGGCTGGCCCGGCTCGAGGGTGCCCTTCACCAGTGCCAGGTGCTCGTGCGGATCCACATCGTTCTTGTAGACGATTACCCGGAACTCACCGCCATGGACGGTGGGCAGCTTCGACTCGGCGATGCGGTGGACGAGCCGCTCGTTGCGCATCCGGTAGGCGATGAGGTCGGCGACCGTGAGGATCTTGAGGTCGTGCTCGCCCGCGAAGGCCTCGAGATCCGGCATGCGCGCCATCGTCCCGTCGGGACGCATGACCTCACAGATCACCGCAGCCGGCTGGAGCCCCGCGATCCGCGAGAGGTCGACCGAACCCTCGGTCTGGCCGGCACGCACCAGCACGCCGCCCTTGCGGGCGCGCAGCGGGAAGAGGTGACCGGGACTGGCGAGATCGTCGGCCGAGCTGGCGGGGTCGAGGAGCACCTTCACCGTGTGCGCCCGGTCCGCGGCGCCTTCGCCGGACTCGATGCCGAGGCGGGCGTCGACCGATACCGTGAACGCGGTGCCGAAGCTCGACCGATTCTCCTCGGTCATCATGCGAATGCCGAGCTCGGCGATGCGGTCCTCGGTCAGGGCGATGCACACCAGCCCGCGGCCGTGGCGGGTCATGAAGTGGATCGCCTCGGCGGTGGCGTGCTCCGCCGCGATCGCCAGGTCGCCCTCGTTCTCGCGATCCTCGTCGTCGACGAGGATGAGCATCCGCCCGCGACGAAGCTCGTCGCACGCTTCCTCGACCGTGGCGCGGTGCTTCATGGGCATCGCGTGAGGGTAATCGAGCGAGCGCTCCTGCTTCAAGGAAACGCCGCGAATGCAGGGGCCTTCGTCAGTAGCCGTGTTTCTCGAGGAACTCGCGGGTGAGGGCGCCGCCGGAGGTCGTGTCCCGCCATGCCTCGAGGAGCCGTCCGACGTGCTTGGCGAGCACGTCCGCCTCCAGGTTCACGCCCTCGCCGACCCCCTTGCGGGTGAGGTGGGTGTGGGCGCTGGTGTGGGGGATGATGGCGATCTCGAAGCGTGGATCGGTGAGCGCGTTCACCGTGAGGCTGACGCCGTCGATCGCGATCGAGCCCTTCGGCACGAGGTAGGGCAGCACCTCGGCCGGCGCCTCGTAGGTGAGGAACGTGTAGTCGCCCTCGACGCGGCGGGCCATCAGCTTCCCCACGCCGTCGACGTGGCCGAGCACGATGTGTCCGCCGAGGCGGTCCCCGACCCGCATCGCGCGTTCCAGGTGGACCAGGTGGCCTTCCCGTCGCGCGCCCAACGTGGTCTTCGCGAGGGTCTCGGGGGAGGCGTCGATCTCGAACCGCGCACCGGAGAACGACACCACCGTGAGGCAAGCGCCGTCGACGGCGATGCTCTCGCCGAGCTCGACGTCCTCGAAAGGAGTCGCGCTCTCGATCTCGAAGCGCACCCCGCCGGCCCGTGCCTCGCGGCGACGGATCGTGCCGAGCGCCTGGATCAGCCCGGTGAACATGTCACGACGAGTGCGCCGCGGGAGGACCCTTGCGCAACAGCTCGTTGAGTTGCTCGATGAAAGCGTTCAGGTCCTTGAACTCACGGTACACCGACGCGAACCGCACGTACGCGACCTGGTCGAGGTCGCGCAGCGAGATCATCACGCGCTCGCCGATGTCACGGCTCGCGATCTCGGACTCGCCGGTGTCCTGCAGGTAGCCCTCGATGTTGCGCACCACCTGCTCGACCTGCTCGGTCGACACCGGTCGCTTCTCGCATGCGCGCCGAATTCCCGCGATCACCTTCTGACGGTCGTACGGCTCGCGCCGGCCGTCCTTCTTGATCACCATCGGCAGGTTCTCTTCGACCCGCTCGTAGGTGGTGAAGCGCCGCGAACACTTCAGGCACTCGCGGCGGCGCCGGATCAGCTCACCGTCGCGGCTGGTCCGCGAGTCGATGACGCGGTCCTTGTCCTTGGCGCAGAACGGACACTTCATCCGACGAGTCGCTCCGTGTAGAGCGGGAAGCCCTTGCAGAGATCGTCGACCTCGCCACGCACCTGCTCGAGCGTCTTCGCGTCCTCGGGGTTCTCGAGCACGCGAACGATCATCCGCCCGATCGCTTCCATCTCCGCCACCTTCATTCCGCGGGTGGTGAGCGCCGGGGTGCCGAGCCGCACACCGCTCGTCTCCATCGGCTTGCGGGTGTCGTAGGGCACCATGTTCTTGTTGACCGTGATCCCGGCTCGATCCAGGGCGTGCTCGCCTTGCTTGCCGGAGATGCCGGTCTTGGTGAGGTCGATCAAGACCAGGTGGTTGTCGGTGCCGCCGGAGCACAGATCGAGCCCACCGCCGACCAGGGTCGCGGCGAGCGCCTGAGCGTTCAAGACGATCTGCTTCGCGTAGGCCCCGAAGTCGTCGCTCAGCGCCTCGCGGAACGCCACCGCTTTTGCGGCGATCACGTGCATCAGTGGACCGCCCTGGATACCTGGGAAGATCTGCGAGTCGACCGCCTTCGCGCTCTGCTCGCCGGCCATGATCATGCCGCCGCGCGGCCCACGCAGCGTCTTGTGGGTCGTCGTGGTGACGAAGTCGCAATAGGGCACCGGGCTCGGGTGCAGGCCCTTCGCCACCAGCCCCGCGGGGTGAGCGATGTCGGCGACGAGCACCGCGCCGATCTCGTCGGCGATGACGCGAAACGCGGCGAAGTCGATGGCGCGCGGGTAGGCCGAGGCTCCGGTCATGATCAGCTTCGGCTTCTCGGCGTGAGCGAGCTGGCGCACCTGATCCATGTCGATCCGGCCGGAGCCGCGCTCCACGCCGTACGACACCACCTTGTAGAGCCTGCCGGAGAAGTTGACCGGGCTGCCGTGGGTGAGGTGCCCCCCCTGCGCGAGGTCCATCGCGAGGATCGTGTCGCCCGGCTTCAGGCACGCGAAGTAGACCGCCATGTTCGCCTGTGAGCCCGAGTGGGGCTGCACGTTCACGTGCGCGGCACCGAACAGCTTCTTGGCGCGGTCGCGAGCGAGGTTCTCGGCCTCGTCCACGTGCACGCAGCCGCCGTAATAGCGATGGCCCGGGTAGCCCTCGGCGTACTTGTTGGTAAGCACGGTGCCGACGGTTTCAAGCACGGCGCGGCTGACGAAGTTCTCGGACGCGATCATCTCGAGCTGGCCGCCCTGACGGCGCGTCTCGTCCTGGATCGTGCGGAAGATCTCGGGGTCGCTCGCCGCGAGCGGCGTGCTGAACGAACTCGGCTTTGCTGTCATGGATCTCGTCTCTTTCGGCTCACTCGGTCTTCACGCGATCTTCGATCTCGCGGATCTTGTCGAGGCGCCGCTGGTGGCGCCCGCCTTCGAACTCGGTCTCCACCCAGGTGCGAACCATCTCACGCGCTTCGCCCTTGCCGGTGAACCAGCCGGAGAGGCAGAGCACGTTCGCGCCCATGTGGCGCTTCGCCATTCGTGCCGCGTAGACGCTCGACACCAGCGCCGCGCGTACCTTCGGGTACTTGTTGGCGACGATCGACATGCCGATGCCCGAGCCGTCCACCAGCACGCCACCCTGCGCGATCCCCGCGGCCACGGCCAGCGCGACCTGCGAGCCGAAGTCGGGGTAGTCGACCGACGCGTCGTCGCGTGGACCGAAGTCCTTGACCTCGATCTTGAGGTCCGCCAGGAAGCGCTTCAGGTCTTCCTTGAGCTCGAACCCGGCGTGGTCGCTGGCGAGGGCGAGGATCACGTGACCTCCGTGAGAGGGGAACGCTACGAAATCGGGCGGTTTTCGGGGGACGGGCGCAGCGCACTGGATAGCACAGCGCTCCCGCTCACGTCACTCCAAACACGAAACCCCTCCGCGGGGAGGGGCGTCTCGACGTGGGGTCCGCTCGGTGTGCTCGCCGGTCGCGAAACCGCTCGGGGCGAGCAGATGGTTCGAAGCGCAGACTGCTCTCAGAGGTGATCCTGGATGTACTTCACCGCCTCGCCGACGGTGTGGATCTTCTCGGCCTCTTCGTCCGAGATCTCCATGTCGAACTCTTCCTCGAAGGCCATCACCAGCTCGACGATGTCGAGGCTGTCCGCGCCCAGATCCTCGAGCAACGACGCCTCGGGGACGACTTCGTCCTCGTTCACGCCGAGCTGCTCGACGATGATCTCTTTGACCTTCGCCATGATCTCGTCTGGAGTCATCTGCACCTCTCCCTTGTGTCCCAGTTGTCTATCGAACGTGATGCGAACCGGGATCGGTCCGGACCCGCGAAGGGGCACGCCGAGGCTCGCGAAATTGTCGCTTTTACGGGCAAAAAACGCGTTACAGATCGGGTGGATCGCGCGTCCAGCGGGCGACTTCGGGCAAGCATACCGATTCTCATCGGGGTGTCAACAATCGGTGGGCGGCCTCGCGGAGCTGCCTCACGCCGTCCAGGTCGTCGACCACGAACGTGCGCAGCCGAGGTTCGATGCGGCGCAGGGTGCCTGTCAAGAACGACCCCGGACCGGCCTGTACGACCAGCTCGGGGGCGCTCTCGGCGAGGTGCCGCGCGGCGGCGAACCACCGCACCGGCCCCGAGAACTGGACCTCGAGCGCCGCGCGGATGTCCTCGGCGGAAGCGAGCCGGGTTCCGGTGATGCTGGAGACGAACGTCACCTCCGGCTCTCGGATCGCCACTGCCGCGAGCGTCGGCGCGAACCGTTCCGAGGCGGGCGCCATGAGGCTGGAGTGGAACGGGCCGGTGACGGGCAGGAGCACGGCGCGCCTCGCACCGGCGCCGTTGGCGGCCTCGACCGCCCGGTCGACGGCGCGGGCTTCGCCCGACACCACGAAGTGCTCGTGGCCCTGCTCGTCGGCGACGTCGAGGACCGCGCCCTGCGCGGCCTCGTGGCAGATCTTGGTGACCTGGGCGAGTGAGAGCCCGGTGATCGCCGCCATCGAGCCGCGCCCGGGTGGACTCGCCTCGTGCATGAGGCGGCCGCGCTCGCGGACGAGGCGGATCGCCTCGGAGAATCCCAGCGCGCCCGACGCGACCAGCGCCGCGTACTCGCCGACGCTGTGGCCGAGGACGATCGCGGGCCGGACGCCGAGCTCGGTCTGCACCAGCCGTGCGACTCCCACCGAGACGGCGACCACGGCCGGCTGAGCGTGCTCGGCGAGCCGGAGGCGTTCGATCGGACCCTGGGCAGCCATCGTCGCGAGGTCCACCCCGGCGGCCTCACTCGCCTCGCGCAGCGTGTCGCGGACGATCGGGTACCGATTCGCGAGCTCGCTACCCATGCCCACGAACTCACAGCCCTGACCCGGGAAGACGAACGCGGCGCGCGCGGTGGGCCCGCCTTCCGGCGTGGCTGGCGCGCGGCGTGGGATGCGCATCTTCTTCGCCAGCTCCTTCAGGAACACCACGCGGTCCGCCCCGGGCCGCTTGGTGAGTTCGGGAAGGATCCGGGCCTCGCCGAGGGCGCGCTCGATGCGGATGCTCACGTCCTCGCGTCGCTGGCTGGCGGCCTGGCGGATGGCGTTGCGGATCGCGTGGGCATTGGCGCTGCCGTGGGCGATGATGCACACCCCTTGCACCCCGAGCAGCGGCGCGCCGCCGTACTCGTGATGGTCGAACGCCTTCTTCATGTCCCGGAGCACGGGCTTCGAGAGCAGGTAGGCCAGCTTGCCGCGCAGGTTGGCCCGGAAGCCGCGCTCGAGGAGCGTGCGGATGGCGTCGGCGACGCCTTCACTCGCCTTGAGCGCCACGTTGCCGACGAAGCCATCACACACCACGACGTCGACCTTGCCGTTGAACAGGTCGCGCCCCTCGACGTACCCGACGTAACGTAGCGACGTGCCACGCAGGAGCTGATCCGCCTCGCGGGTCAGCTCGTTGCCTTTGCCCTCCTCCTCGCCGTTGGAGAGCACCCCGACCGATGGGGATTCACGGCCGAGGATGGCCTGTGCGTAGACCGAGCCCATCACGCCGAAGTGGGCGAGGTGGACCGCCTTGCAGTCGACGTTGGCGCCCGCGTCGATGAGGATCGCGGGCTGTCCGGTGATGGTCGGGAAGAGTGTCAGGATGCCGGGTCGCTCGACGCCGGCAGTGCGCTTGAGCACCAACGTGGCGGTGGCCATGACCGCGCCGGTGTTGCCGGCGCTCACGAACGCGTCGGCCGCGCCCGACGCGACCAGGTCGAGGCCCACACGGATCGACGAGTCCCGCTTGCGCCGGACCGCCGCCGCGGGGGGCTCGTCCATCCCGACGATCTCGGACGCGTGCCGGACCTCGATGAGCTTCTCGCCGCCACGTGCGGCGAGCTCGCGCTGAACGATCTCACCCGGCCCGGTGAGGAGAACCTCGACGCCCAGGTCGCGGACCGCTGCAATCGCGCCGTCGACCACCACGCCTGGCGCGTGGTCGCCGCCCATGGCGTCGACGACGATCTTCATGCGGCGGCGATACCGCGTCAGTCCTTCTGAGCGATCGGCACTTCCACGCCCTGCCGGTAGAAGCCGCAGCTCGGGCAAGCGTGGTGGGGCTGGCGCGGCTCACCGCAGCGCGAGCAGTGCACCACGGTGGGCACGGAGGCGCGCTTGTGGGCGCGACGCATGCCGCGCTTCATCCGCGACGTCTTTTTCTTGGGAACGGCCATGGTGCGATCTCCTCGGTTACGGGGCTCGGTCGGTCAGCGGTCGGTGGGGGTGCCGTCGTCCTTGCGCAGCTTGGCGAGCATCGCGAAGCGCGGATCGAGCACCTGCTGCGCGCAACGACAGCTCTCGTTGTTCAGGTTGGTGCCGCACTGAGGGCACAGCCCCTTGCAGCTCTCGGTGCACAGTACTCGCTGCGGCAGCTCCAGGGCCACCTGTTCGAGCACGACTTGCGTCAGATCGATCTCCGGCTCGGTGAGGTAGTCCTCGTCGACTTCGTCGTCGCGCACCTCGTGGGTGCGGGGATGGTCGGGCTCGGGGCCGAGCAGCTTGGTCAGATCGAAGACCGCCCGCTCCGACTGGTTCACCTCGGTCAGGCAACGTGCGCAGGGCTCGGTGAACCGGAACCCCGCTTCTCCCTGAACCCTGAGCGACCTGCCGGCCTTGTTCAGGGTGATCGTGCCTTGCGCCGGTCCACTCCACACGAGCCCCGGGTCGCGATCGGGACCGAGCGCCTGGTCGAGGTCAGCCCCCTCGACCTCCACCTCGAAGGTCCGCCCTTCGGACGGGAGATCGTCGATCCGGACCTTCATGGGCTCGTACCTGGCCAGCCTCGCGACCGGCGAAAAAACGCAGAAACGTAGTTGTCCGCCGAGGCCGGCGTCAAGG
Source organism: Deltaproteobacteria bacterium (assembly GCA_016713535.1). GTDB lineage: Bacteria > JADJOY01 > JADJOY01 > JADJOY01 > JADJOY01 > JADJOY01. The sequence goes on along the minus strand of JADJOY010000039.1, from coordinate 59,360 downwards.
ACGCCACGGGATGGGCGTGGGTGATGGAGTCCCGTAAGCTGTCGTGCCGATGGATGACTGCATCGACGGTTTCGAGGAGCGCTCGTTCACGGCGCTCGGTGCCTCCCGCCCCGTGTACTGGCTGGGGCAGGGGCCTGGCGTACTGATCGTCCACGAGGTGCCGGGCATCACCCGCGAGGTCGCCGACTTCGGTCGGCGCGTCGCCAACCACGGTTTCACGGCGGTGCTGCCGAGCCTCTTCAACGAGCCCGGGGTCGAGTACGGGGTCCGCGATATGGCTCGCGCGCTCGCGTTCGCGTGCGTCAGCCGCGAGTTCAGCTTGCTCTCGAGGCGAGGGGCGTCCCCCGTGACCGAGTGGCTGCGTGCGCTCGGACGCGAGGTCCACCAACGCTGTGGCGGGCGCGGTGTGGGCGGGATCGGGATGTGTCTCACGGGGAACTTCGCCCTCACGCTGGCGGCCGATTCGTGGGTCCTGGCACCGGTCCTGAGCCAGCCCTCGCTTCCCGTCGGGGTCTCGCCCTCGCACGAGCGGGCGTTGCACCTCAGTGATTCGAACCTCGCGCGGCTCAGGGAGCGGGTCCGCGACGAGCAGCTCGTCGTGCTGGGGCTGCGGTTCACCCACGACTTCATGTGCCCCAGGGCGCGGTTCGACACGCTCCGACGAGAGCTCGACGGCGGCTTCGAAGCGATCGAGATCGACTCCGGACCCGGCAACGGCCACCGGATCCCACGGATCGCGCATTCGGTGCTCACCAAGGATCTGCTCGACCGCGAGGGCCACCCCACTCGGGCCGCTCTGGACCGTGTGCTGTCGTTTCTTTCCGAGCGCCTCCAGGCCTGAGGCCGGGGGCGTGCCGATCCGCACGGCCCGGGGCTGCGGAAACCGCACGCCGCGCTGCACGAGCGCCACCTCGGCGGGTCAGTTGCGCGACGGTGATCGGGATTCCTGACGCCTCGGGTGCAAGTCATCCCTGAATTCTTCCATGATGTCGGTTGGTTACCGCGCCGCTCGAGGGGCACTTTGCTTGCATCGGTCCGCGCCATCCCGGGGAAACGAATCGTGCCCGAGCCTGCCGAGCCGACTCAGCCATCTGCGACCCGCTTCACCCCGCACCGCGGCGCATCGCCGGCGGTCGCGGCGTCGCCCGCACGTCCCGCCGACACCCACCGCTACCAGGAGCGGGAGGTGCTCGGCGTCGGAGGCATGGGGGAGGTCCACTCGGTCCGCGACGAGCTGCTCGGTCGCGAGGTTGCCCTCAAGACGCTCCGAGAGGATCTCGCCTCCGACGCCTCACGCCGCCAGTTCGAGCACGAGTTCAAGCTCCAGGCTCGCCTCGAGCATCCGTCCATCGTGCCGGTGTACGACATCGGGCGGATGCCCGACGGACGCACCTTCTTCACCATGAAGAAGGTGCGCGGCGTCACGCTCCACGAGATCCTCGAGCGCGTCGCCGGCGGCGACGAGGCCGCGTCACGGGTCTACCCGCGGCGTCGCCTCATCGAGGCGGTGGCGCGCGCGACGCTCGCCATCGACTACGCCCACGTGCTCGGGGTCGTTCATCGCGATCTCAAGCCCGGCAACCTGATGCTCGGCGACTTCGGCGAGGTATACGTCCTCGACTGGGGCATCGCGGTCGACACCTGGTTCGGCGGCTTCACGATCGGCGGGGCCGCCACGCTCGAGCGAGCGACCAGCGGTGGAGGCGGGCTGGATTCGAGCGATCCGTCGACACGCCGCTCTTCGCAGCAGATCGGCACGCCCGGGTACGCCGCCCCCGAGCAGATCTCGGGTGCCGTGGCCCGGGTCGGCGCCCGCTCGGACATCTGGAGCCTGGGCGCAGTGCTCTACGAGGTGCTGGCCGGTCAGAGCTACGTTCGCGGCGACACGCCATCGAGGCGCGCCGCCGCCACGATCGACGCCCCCGACCCACGCCCGTCGCACCGCGCCGCCGACCGAGAGGTGCCGCCCGAGCTCGACGCCATCTGCGCCAAGGCGCTCGCCTACGAGCCCGAGGATCGCTTCGGCACCGCGCACGAGCTCTACCAGGCCATCCAGCGCTACCTCGACGGCGAACGGGATCTCGAGCTCCGTGCCCAGCTCGCCGCCGAGCACGTCTCCGCCGCGGATGCACTCGTCGAGCGCGCGCTGACGATCGACGACGACTCGGCGCTCGCGGACCGCGCGGCCGCGATGAAGGAGATCGGTCGAGCCATGGCGCTCGCCCCGGACGATCCACGCGCGCTGCGGGTGATGGTGCGGCTGCTCTCCGAGCGCCCACGCCACGTCCCGGCGCAGGTCAAGGCGGAGTTCGACAAAGGGGCGAACGAGCTGGTGAAGCGCGGGTTCCAGCTCGGCACCTACTGTTACCTGAGCTGGGTCTTCTGCGTGCCGGCGCTGGTGTGGATGGGCCTGCGCGACCCCTGGACCCTGGCACTCTTCATGACCGTCACCCTGTTCGCGGGTGCGTACGCGTTCGTGGGCGGACGCGAGAAGGTGGTGACGCCACGCCGCCAGTACGGTCTCCTGATCCTGACGTCGCTCAGCCTCGCGGTGGCGAGCCGCGGCTTCGGGCCTCTGGTGCTGGTGCCGACCGCGATCGCGGTCAACATGCTCTCGTTCTCGATGTCCGAGTCGAAGCGGCGCCGCGTGGCGTTCGTCGCGATCGGGCTCGGCATCGGCATCGTCGCCCCCACGCTGCTCGAGGTCGCGGGCGTGCTGTCGCCGAGCTACGCGTTCTCGGCAGACTCGATCCACATCCTGCCCAACATCGTGAGCTTCCCGCGCGTGCCGACGATCACCGTCATGCTCTTCGCCAACCTCGCGATCATCCTCGTGGCCGCCGCGTGGGGCGGCGTGTGCCGCGACGAGCTCAACAAGCGCGATCTCGAGCTCCTGCTGCGCAAGTGGCACCTGGCGCAGATCCTTCCCGAGGAGCCGTCGACCGCCGACCTGAAAGAGAGCGCTTCATGCTGAGCCTCGTGATTCGAGACGGAAAGGCGTGCGGTACCACGTACCGACTCGGCACGCGGGTCCTCACCATCGGGCGCGGGCCGCAGAATCCGGTTCAGCTCGTGGACGGCGAGGTGTCCCGCCGGCACGCGCTGATCCGCTGGACCGGCTCGGGTTACGCGATCACCGACCTGCGCAGCCACAACGGCACGTTCGTGCGCGACCAGCCGCTCGGGACCGAGGAGCGGGAGCTGGTCCCCGGGGACACCATCCGCCTGGGCAAGACCGTGCTGGAGGTCGTCGCGGACGATCGCTCAGCGCCCGATGCTGTGCTCGGCGCCAAGCTCGCGAGGACGGCGGCGCGAGCCGTGACGATGCCGTCCGCGTCCGATCGCGGCGACGGCGTCATCGACGCGGACGCCGAGGCGGATCGGCGCGCGATGCGCACCGCCAAGCTCGCCGCCTCGCTCAAGGAGGCGGTGCGGGCCGGGCGTCACAAGAGCCTCGTCTACAAGCAGGCCCTGCTCGGCCTCCTCGGCCTGGTGGGCGCCGACCGCGTGGCGGCCTTCCGGCTCGTTCCCGAGGGCGAACCGGCGATGGAGGCGAGCGCGACCAACGACGAGCTCCCCGCCTCGGGCTCGGACGCGAGCTGGGCTCGAGACGTGATCCGCGCCGCGGGGATCTCCGGCCGCGCGGTGCTGTCGGGAGTCACCTCCGCGGGCGCCGCCGAAACGGACGACCAGGTCCTCGGCGCCGCGGTTCACGGGTCGATCCTCGCGGTGCCGGTCCTCGACGAGGGCGCGGTCGTCGGCGTTCTCTACGCGGACGCGGCGAGCAAGAGCTCGAGCCTGTTCGTGAGGGACGACGTCGAGGTGCTCGAGGTTCTGGCCCGCGCGCTCGCGCCGGCCTTCTCCGCCGGCCGCAAGCCAAGCGCGGTTCGTCTCGCGAGCTGAGAGTTTGTGAAGGAATCGAGCGCGAGCAAAGCGCCGCGGGGGGACGGAGCCCCCCGCGCTACGAAAACCATCGTAGCGACGGGGGTTCCATCCCCCGTCGCCGCGCCCACGCGGCTACCGTGAGCGACCCAGACGGAAAGATTCACAGACTCTGAGTTCGCCGGCGGCCGGTGTCAGCCCGCGACCTGCAGCACCGCCTTGCCGACCACCTCGCGGCGCTCCAGCGTCTCGAGCGCCGCCGCCGCGTCCTCGAGCGGGAAGCGGTGCGAGATGTAGGGGGCCAGGCGCCCCTCTCGGTACCACGCGAAGAGCTGCGCGAAGTTCGCGGCGTTCACCGCCGGCTCGCGGCGGGTGAAGGCACCCCAGAAGACACCGATCACCGACGAGCCCTTGAGCAGCAGGAGATTGGCCTTGGCGCTCGGGATGGTGCCGGAGGTGAACCCGATCACCAGGATCCGGCCGTTCCAGGCGACCGCGCGCAGCGCCTGCTCGAACAGCTCGCCGCCCACCGGATCGTAGATCACGTCCGCGCCCTCGCCGCCGGTGAGCGCGCCGACCGAGTCCTTGAGTGGACGTCCGTCCCCGGTCACCAGCACGTCGTGGATGCCGTAATGCGTGCGCACCAGCGCGAGCTTGTCCGGGTTCGAGCCGGCCGCGATGACGCGTGCTCCGAGCGCTCGGCCGATGTCGACCGCGGCGCTGCCGACCCCGCCGCTCGCGCCCAGCACCAGCAAGGTCTCGCCACGCTGGAGGTGGGCGCGCTGGACGAGGGCGTAGTAGCTGGTGCCGTACGTCATGGCGAAGGACGCCGCCGTGTCGAAGTCCATCTCCGCCGGGATCGGCAGGCACACCGCCTCGGGCACCACCACCTGCTCGGCGAAGCCGTTCCAGCCCGGGATGGCGATCACGCGGTCGCCGACCCGGAACGACTGCACCTCGCTTCCCACCTCGGTCACCACCCCGGCGACCTCGCCGCCCGGTGCGAAGGGCAGCGGCGGCTGGAACTGATACTTGCCCTGGATGATGAGCAGGTCCGGGAAGTTGATGCCCGCCGCCCGCACCGCGACCCGCACGCTCCACGCGTCGCAGGTGGGATCGGCGACCGACTCGACGACCAGCGAGCGCGGCGGGCCATGTTCCTTGCAGTGCACGATCTTCATGCGCGCATCATCCCTCACAGCCGTCCCGACTGGTAGTCGAGGATGGCCTGGCGAATCTCGTCCATCGTGGTCATCACGAACGGGCCGTAGCGCGCCACCGGCTCGCGTAGAGGTTGGCCCGCGACGAGGATGAGCCGGGCGTCGCCGTCGCTCGCGCTCAGCGTGACGTGGTCCCCGGCGCCGAGGACGCCGGCGGTGCCGCGCGCGAGCGTCGTGCCGTCGTCGCCGTCGCCGACCCGCACCGAGCCCACGAACGGGTACACGAACCCTTCGTGCGCGGCCGGCACCGGCACCTCGAGCGAGCGTCCGCTCGCCAGCGCCACGTCGAGGTAGAGCGGCGCGATGGTGGTGTTCTGGACCGGCCCGGCGGCTCCGCCGAACGAGCCCGCGATCACGCGCGCGGACACGCCCGGCTCGATCGCCACCGTGGGGATGCGCTCCGGCGCGATGTCCTGGTAGCGCGGCGCAGTCATCTTGTCGCGCGCCGGTAGGTTGACCCAGAGCTGGAAGCCCCACATCAGCCCGTCCACCTGCTCGGGCATCTCGGAGTGGACGATGCCGCGCCCGGCCGTCATCCACTGTACGCTGCCGGGTCCGAGGAGTCCGGAGTTCCCCTGGTTGTCGTGGTGGCGCATGCGGCCCTCGAGCATGTAGGTGACGGTCTCGAAGCCGCGGTGCGGGTGGTCCGGGAACCCGGCGATGTAGTCGCTCGCGTCGTCCGAGCGGAACTCGTCGAGCATCAGGAACGGGTCGACGTCCGCGAGGGCGGCGGTCCCGATCACCCGGTTCAACCGCACGCCGGCACCGTCGCTGGTCGGCTGGCCGCGCACCGCCCGGCGCACGGCTCGTGCCGTGCCGTTCATCTTCGTCGTCATGGCGTTGGTCTCCTCGAGCCGTCGAACGGCTCGCGGCGGAGAGTAAGCTCGGTCCGCCCACCTCGCTACGGGCCATTCGGCGAACGCGCCGTTCGGGGAACGCGAACGTGAACTTCGGGCTCGATCAGCTCGCGGCTTTCCTGCAGGTGGTCGAGAGCGGCTCGGTGAGCGAGGCCGCGCGTCGCCTCGGGCTGGCGAAGTCGGTGGTGAGCAAGCGCGTCGCCGACCTCGAGGCGGCGCTCGGCGTGGCGCTCCTCACGCGCTCGACGCGTGGGATCGTGGCCACCGACGAGGGGCTCGCGTTCCACGAGCGTGCCAAGGGGGCCATGCGGGAGCTCGACGACGCGGCGGACGAGGTCGCGAGCCGCGCGGGTGCCCTGTGCGGGACGCTGCGCATGACCGCGCCGACGACGTTCGGCGCGCGGGTGGTCGGACCGCGGCTGTTCGCTTTCCTGGAGCGCAACCCACGTCTCGCCCTGGCGCTCGACCTCGACGACCGCGCCGTCGATCTGGTGCGGGACGGCTACGACCTCGCGATCCGGGTCGGCCCGATCGTCGACTCGGCCCTGGTGGTGAGGACGCTCGGAGTGAGCGAGCGGGTGGTGTGCGCGTCGGCGCGCTACGCAGCGCGTGTCGGGCTGCCGGCGAGCCTCGAGGAGCTCGCCCGGCATCCGACGATCGGCTACGCGAACGTACGCGCCACGCAGCTGTGGCGCTTCGAGCCCGCGAGTGCCGGTGGCGCGCCTCGGACGCTCGCGCTGGTGAGTCGCGTGGTGATCAATCACGGTGAGGCGATGCTGGAGGCGGTTCGAGCCGGCCTCGGCCTCGCGGTGCTGCCTCGCTTCATCGTCGACGACGCCCTCGCCGCGGGAGAAGTCGTCGTCGCCGGGGCACTCCCGCGTCCCGTCGCCGACCCGATCGTCGCCGCCTATCCCCCGAGTCGCCGCCGCTCGCCCAAGGTCGGAGCCGTCATCGACGAGCTGGCTCGGGCGCTCGGCACTGCAGACCCGCCGAACACGCAAAACACGATCACTCGCCGGCAACCTTTGCCTACTGCTCCTCACGCCCTCGCCGATGAAGAACGCTCGCGTCGCGGCCTTCGTCCTTCCGAGCTGGTAACGGCGCGAGCGCCACGCTCTCGGTAGGAGTTCGCCAGAGGGCCTTTCCCGGGCGTTTTCGCCGTCCCGGCGGGTGAGCCCTCGTGGCCCGGACCGCCCTTCGTCGCGCTCGATCTGGCTCGCTCCCCGGCCGCGCGCAGGCGGTGCGTTGGGCACGGCCCTTGCGCTGGATCGCGCTGACCGAGCGGGCTCTGGCGAGGTCCAGCGCTCAGCGACCATCGTCGCCCGCCACGCCGTGGCGTCGGCTCGGCCATCCAGCAAGTGTTTACCGAGACGCGCGGGTCCACTCCGGTCCCGTGCGGGCGCAGGAGAGGTCCGCCCTGGCGCGGACGAGACAGCGCGGACGAGGCCCGCGCCGCGGAGGATCGAGATGAACGCATTTCGGAACCTGAAGACCGGGGTGAAGCTCACGCTCGGCTTCTTGCTGGTGATCGGGATGACGGTGGCCGTCGGTGTCGAGTCCTACCGCACCAACGAGGACGTCCAGAAGAAGCTCCAGGTCCTCTACGAGAACCACGCGCTCGGCGCGCTGGCCCTCAAGGAGGCCAACCTCGACACGATCCGCGTCAGCCGCGCGGTGCGCAACGCGATCCTCGACGACACTCCCGCCGACGTCGAGAAGCGAATCGCCGACGTCAAGAAATACTCGGCGGCGTTCGACGAGGAGTTCGCCCAGTACCAGAGCCACATCGTGAACGCCGAGGACAAGGCCAAGGCCGCGGCGGCGCTCAAGCTCTACGTGGAGGAGGTCCGCCCCGCGACCGACCAGCTCCGCCAGCGCGCCTACGAGGACAAGGACGCAGAGGCGCAGGCCGGGCTGAAGGCCGCGCGCGCGAAGCTCAACGAGGTCGACGCGTTGTTCGACGAGCTCGAAACCTCCAAGCGGCAGCTCATGGAGGAGACCATGAACACCACCAACGCCGACATCGAGGCGAGCCAGCGGAGCATGGTGATCGTGCTGTGTAGCGCGGTGGTGGCCGGGTTGCTGTGCGCCTTCGTGATCACCCGCGCGATCACCGGCCCGCTGGGCAAGACGGTCGACGTGCTCACCCAGGTCGCCGCCGGCGACCTCACCGCCCGGCTCAACCTCACGACCAAGGACGAGATCGGCGCGATGGGATCCGCGCTCGACCAGACCGTCGGCAAGATGCGTGACGCGCTGAGCGACGTCCGCTCGACGGCCGACTGCGTCGCGAGCGGCGCCCAGCAGCTCTCGGCGGCCTCGGAGGAGATCTCGAGCGGCGCCCAGGAGCAGGCCGCGAGCCTCGAGGAGACCGCGTCGAGCCTCGAGGAGATCACCAGCGCGGTGAAGCAGAACGCCGAGAACGCCGAGCGCGCCCGCCAGCTCTCGTCCACGGCCCGCGACGTCGCGGAGCGCGGCGGCAAGGTCACCCGCGAGGCGGTGTCGGCGATGACCGACATCCGTACCGCGTCCGCGAAGATCGCCGAGATCATCACCACCATCGACGAGATCGCTTTCCAGACCAACCTGCTGGCGCTCAATGCCGCGGTCGAGGCTGCGCGCGCCGGTGAGCAGGGCCGCGGCTTCGCGGTGGTGGCGGAGGAGGTCCGGAACCTCGCGCAGCGCAGCGCGTCGGCGGCCAAGGAGACCAAGGCCCTCATCCAGGACTCGGTGAGCAAGGTCGAGACCGGCGCCGGCTCGGTGAACGAGGTCGGCAAGACCCTCGACGAGATCGTCACCGCGGTCACCCGCGTCAACGACATCGTCAGCGAGATCGCCGCGGCGTCGGGCGAGCAGTCGAGCGGGATCGAGCAGGTGAACGTCGCCGTGACCCAGCTCGATCGCGTCACCCAGTCGAACGCAGCACAGACCGAAGAGCTCTCGAGCACCTCGGAGACCATGGCGAGCCAGGCCGATCAGCTCCAGAGCCTGGTCGGACAGTTCAAGGTGGGCGCGGACGGCCACCGGCCAGCCGCCGTAGCGGCCGAGGCACCGAGGGCGAAGGTCGCGGCGCTCACGCCGCGCAAGAAGCCGGCCCGCGCCAAGGCGAGCGCCGCCTCGTCGGACGCCACGACGCCGGCCGATCCTCCGATCGCGATGGCCGCCGCCGGCGGCAACGGCCACGCCGGCCACGATCTCAGCGACTTCGGCGAGTTCTGAGCTCCTGCGGGGTCTTTCCAAGACCCCGCCCCGTCCGGAGTGAATCCGGACGGGGCCCCACCCTGAATCCGGCGCGAAGACGCGCCGCGCGCCCCGCCCCTTGGCGAGCCGGGCGTGGCCTCGCGCCCGAGCACGTTCCAGCCCTCCGCCAGCCGGGGCGCACGCCCCGCCGGCTCGCGACGCTCTGGATCAGGGTGGGGCGGTGCGAGCCGGCGGGTCGTGGTGGGTCGGTAGGTGCAGGCCCTTCACGACCACGACCGTGAGCGTCGCGGCGAGCGCGACACACCCGACCAGGATGAGCACCACACCCACGAAGCCCCGCTTCGGTCCCGCGCTCACGAGCTCACCCTCTCGCCCTTGCGGGCGAAGCGCTTCTCGACCAGCGGCAGCGTCCGCAGCTTCGGGGGGAAGCCGGGGCCGAGCTCGCCCTGCACCTCCTCGCGTGTGAGCGGCTGCCGGCAGTGGCCGCACACCACCTCCGGCCGCGTGAGGTGACCGCAGGGCAGGTGACGCAGCGCGACCGGCGCGCCGCGCCCGCCGTCGAGCCAGCGGTCGCCCCAGCTCAGCATCGCCATCAGCACGGGGAAGAAGTCGCGCCCCTTCTCGGTCAGGTGGTACTCGTGGCGCTCGGGGTGCTCCTGGTAGCGGTGGCGGGCGAGCATGTCCTCGGCGACGAGGCGCTTGAGCCGCTCGGCGAGGACGTTGCGGCCGAGGCCGAGGTTGCGTTGCCAGTCCTCGAAGCGGGTCACGCCGTAGAAGGCCTCGCGCAGCACCAGCGGAGTCCACCAGTCACCGACCAGATCGACGGTGCGGGCGATCGAGCAGGGCCAGCGTGCGAACGATGTGCGCTTCATCGGCGAGGCTCCAGGGCGCGGGGTGAGCGTCGTCCACAGCATAGTGCGTTGCGGTAACGAACGCACGGTGATAGCGTTCGTATCGCTAACGAACGCACTGGTGGGAGGCACCGCGATGACCGACGTTTCCTCGGCCGGCACCTGGCACGCGACCGCGTGCATCCTGTGCGAGTGCAACTGCGGCATCCAGGTCGAGCTCGGCGGCGAGGACGGCCGCCACCTGGCACGGATCCGCGGCGATCGCGCGCACCCATCGTCGCAGGGCTACACCTGCAACAAGGCGCTGCGCCTCGACCACTACCAGCACGGGCCCGACCGCGTCACGCGCCCGCTGCGCCGGCGTGCTGACGGCCGCTTCGAGGAGATCGACTGGGACACGGCGATCCGCGAGGTCGCCGCGCGCCTCGCGAAGGTCCGTGACACCCACGGCGGCGAGGCGATCTTCTATTACGGCGGCGGCGGGCAGGGGAATCACCTCGGCGGCGCGTACTCCGGCGCCACCCTCTCGGCGCTCGGATCCCGCTATCGCTCGAGCGCCTTGGCCCAGGAGAAGACCGGGGACTTCTGGGTGCACGGCTTCATGCTCGGCACCGGCGCGCGCGCCGACTTCGAGCACGCCGAGGTCGCGCTCTTCCTCGGCAAGAATCCGTGGCACTCCCACGGGCTGCCGCGGGCCCGCCACACGCTCCGCCAGATCTCCAAGGACCCCGCGCGCACCCTGATCGTGATCGACCCGCGCCGCACCGAGACCGCGGAGCTCGCCGACATCCACCTGCAGGTGAAGCCCGGCACCGACGCGTGGCTGGTGGCGGCGATGGTGGGGGTGCTGGTGCAGGAAGATCTCGTGGACCACGCCTGGATCTGCGAGCACACCAGCGGAGCGGAGGAGGTGCTGGCGCGCTTCCGGTCGATCCCGGTGGCGCGCTACGCCGCGGTCGCGGGGATCGCCGAGGACGTCGTGCGGCTGGTGGCGCGACGCCTCGCCTCCGCGAAGAGCGTCGCGATCGCCGAGGACCTCGGCGTGCAGATGAACCGCCACTCGACCCTGGTGAGCTGGGTCGAGAAGCTCCTGTGGGCGCTCACCGGCAACTACGCGAAGCCGGGCGCGATGAACGCGTTCTCGACGCTCGGCAAGCTCTTCAGCACCTCGCCGCGCACCAGGCCGAGCCCGGTGGTGGGCGCGCGGATCATCGGCGGACTGGTGCCGTGCAACGTGATCGCCGACGAGATCCTCGCCGATCACCCGGCCGCTACCGCGCGATGATCGTCGAGGCCGCCAACCCGGCGCACTCGCTCGCCGACAGCCCGAAGATGCGCGAGGCGCTCGCGAGCCTCGACACGCTGGTGGTGATCGACGTCGCCCTGACCGAGACCGCGCGCCTCGCCCACTACGTGCTGCCGGCGCCGACGCAATACGAGAAGTGGGAGGCGACGTTCTTCAACTTCGAGTTCCCGCGCAACTACTTCCACCTCCGCAAGCCGCTCTTCGCGGCACCCGAGGGCACGCTGCCCGAGCCCGAGATCCACGCGCGCCTGGTGGAGGCCCTGGGCGCGCTCGATCCGGCGCTGCTCGAGCCGCTCCACGCGGCGGCGGCGAAGGGCCGCGCGGCGTTCGCCGAGGCCTTCTTTGCGTTCAACGCGATGAATCCGTCGCTCCAGCGGCTGGTGCCGGTGGTGCTCCATCGCACCCTCGGGCCGACGCTCCCCGAGGGCGCAGCGTCGGCGGCGGCGCTGTGGGGCGCCGCGCACCTCTTCGCGATGGCGAACCCCGATTCCGTGCGCCGCGCCGGCTTCACCGGTGAAGGCTTCGAGCCCGGCGAGAAGCTCTTCGACGCGATCCTGAACGGCCGATCGGGCGTGGTGTTCTCGATCGACGACTACGAGGACTCGTGGAAGCGCCTCGCCACCGCGGATGGCAAGATCCAGCTCGTGGTCCCCGAGCTCATGCAGGAGCTCGACAAGCTCGACGAGCTGCCGTCCGCCGCGCCCGATCGCGACTTCCCCTTCGTCCTCGCCGCGGGCGAGCGCCGCGCGTTCACCGCCAACACGATCTTCCGCGATCCTGCGTGGCGGAAGGAGGACGCCGCGGGTGCCTTGCGCGTCAGCCCGGCCGACGCCGAGCGCCTCGGCCTCGTCACCGGTGGGCGCGCGCGCCTGACCACGCGGCGCGCGAGCGTAGAGGTCGCGGTCGAGGTCAGCGACACCCTGCAGCCCGGGCACATCACGTTGCCGAACGGGCTCGGCATCGATTTCCCCCGCGGCGACGGCGACCGCGCCCTCGCCGGCGTCGCGCCCAACGAGCTCACCGTGGCCGAGGATCGCGATCCGTTCGCGGGCACACCGTGGCACAAGCGGGTCCCGGCGCGGTTGGAGGCGGTCCCGGGCTAGCCGATGTTCTCCCGGGGGGCTTTTCTAGCCCCCCGCCCCACGAAAAGCGGTTTTCGTGGGGCCCCACCCCTGAGGCGCTTCGCTGCGCTCGCGACGCGCCTCTGGCGCGGGCCACTCAGGACCGTGCAAATCCGCTAATTTGGCGGGATGACCCTGCTGCGCACCCGTGGTCTCGGGCTCTCCTACGGCTCCGAGCCGCTCTTCCACGATCTCGACTTCGATCTCGAGCCCGCCGAGCGCGTGGCGCTGGTGGGCCGTAACGGCACCGGCAAGTCGTCGCTGCTCAGACTGCTCGCCGGCGACGAACCGCCCGACTCGGGCACCGTCTGGCGCGCCGACCGCTGCGTGGTGGCGCACCTGCCGCAGGAGGTGCCGCGCGACCTCGAGGGCGGCGTCGTCGAGGTGGTCGCCGCGGCGCTCGGTCCGCTGGCGCGGCTGGTCGAGGCGTACGAGACCCTCACGCACCGCGCCGCGCACGGCGAAGGTGAGAGCGTCCTCGAGGAGCTCGCCGAGGTCCAGCACCGCATCGAGGAGAGCGGCGCCTGGACATCCAGCGCCGCGTCGACGAGGTGCTCACCCGGCTCTCGCTCGACCCGGAGCGCCGCTTCGAGGAGCTGTCGGGGGGCCTCAAGCGGCGCGTGCTGCTGGCGCGCGCCCTCGTCACCGATCCCCAGGTGCTGCTCCTCGACGAGCCCACCAATCATCTCGACATCGACGCCATCGAGTGGCTCGAGGCGTTCCTGCTCCGTGCACCGCACACGCTGCTGTTCGTGACCCACGACCGCGGCTTCCTGGCGCGCCTCGCCACCCGCATCGTCGAGCTCGACCGGGGCAAGCTCACGTCCTATCCGGGCCGCTACGAGCGCTACCTCGCCGCGCGCGCGGCGGCGCTCGAGGCCGAGGAGCGCGCCGAGGCGCTGTTCGACAAGAAGCTGAGCCAGGAGGAGGCCTGGGTGCGCCAGGGGATCAAGGCGCGCCGCACCCGCAACGAGGGGCGCGTGAAGGCGCTCGAGAAGATGCGCGCGGACGCCCGCGATCGGCGCAAGCGAATCGGCAACGTGCGCATGGAGACGAGCGAGGCCGAGCGCTCGGGTCAGCTCGTGGCGCGCGCGCAGGGCGTGACCTTTCGCTACGACGGAGCCGAGGCACCGCTGTTTCGCGACCTCGACGTGACGATCCTGCGCGGCGACCGGGTCGCGGTCATCGGTCCCAACGGCTCGGGCAAGACCACGCTGCTCAAGCTCCTGCTCGGCGACCTCGAGCCGACCGCCGGCCGCGTGAAGCTCGGCACCAACCTGCAGGTGGCCTACTTCGACCAGACCCGCGACGTGCTCGATCCCGAGGCTTCGATCGCCGCCAACGTCGGCGACGGCAAGGACGTCGTGGAGGTGGGCGGCAAGCCGCGCCACATCATCGGTTACCTGCGCGACTTCCTGTTCCCGGCCGAGCGCGCGCAGACGCCCGTGAAGGCGCTCTCGGGTGGCGAGCGCAACCGCGTGCTGCTCGCGAAGCTGCTGTGCGCGGGCCGCCAACCTGCTGGTGATGGACGAGCCCACCAACGACCTCGACGTCGAGACCCTCGAGCTCCTCGAGGACCTCCTCGTCGACTACCGTGGCACGCTCCTCCTCGTCAGCCACGACCGCGTGTTCCTCAACCACGTCGTGACCAGCACGCTGGTGCTGGAGGGCGAGGGGCGGGTCGTCGAGTACGCGGGTGGTTACGACGACTGGCTGGCGCAACGGCCGGTGTCCGAGGACGCGAAGCCAGCGCCGCCGCCCAGGCCGGCGCGCAAGGAGGAACCACCGCGCGCGGCGAAGGAGCGCAAGCTCAGCTTCAAGGAGAAGCAGGAGCTCGCCGCGCTGCCCGAGCGCATCGAGCGCCTCGAGGCCGAGAAGGAAGCCATCCACGCTCGCTTCGCCGATCCTACGTTCTTTCGCAGCGGGGCCGACGAGGCCGCCTCGCTGAAGAGCCGCGTCACCGCGGTCGAGGCCGAGCTCGAGGCTGCGTACGCGCGCTGGAACGAGCTCGATCAGGTTTCGGCCTGAGGCGGCGTCACCGCCGCGTGAGCGGGAACACGAGCTGGCGCGGCAGATCACGCGGCATCTCGTCGTCGCCCGGGTAGCCGAGTCGCTCGGGCACGCGGTCGCGCGGCCAGTACGCGGTCCGGAAGAGCCAGTCCCACACGCTCAGGACGATGCCGAAGTTCTTGCCGTGACGCCCGCCCTCGTCGGAGGCGTCGTGGTGCCAGAGGTGCATCCGCGGGCTGTTCATCAGGTAGCCGAGGCGCCCCAGGTCCACGTCCAGGTTGGCGTGGTTCAGGTGTCCCCAGAAGGTTCCGAACACCGCCACCGCGATGAGCGGCCCCGGGTCGCCACCCAGCCACAGCACCGGCACGAAGAGGAGCGAGCGGTACACGATCAGCTCGGCCCAGTGGAAGCGGAAGTTCACGGCCCAGTCCATGTTCCGCGCCGAGTGGTGGACCTTGTGGAGCTGCCACAGCCACGGCACGCGGTGGAGCAGGTTGTGGACGCACCACTGCCCGAGGTCGCAGACCACCAGGGCCACCGCGAACTGCACCGCGAACCCGCGACCGGCCAGCACCCCCGCGCCGGGTGACCAGCCGAACCCGAACAGCAGGCCGCGGGTGAAGGCCACGAGCGCGCCCGCCACCGACGCGGTGAGGAGCGCGTAGAGGTGGCCGTTGAAGGCGAGGTAGGCGAGGTCGTTCGCGAGCTCCGGCCGCGCCGCCGGCTGCTCGGCGCGCGCGGGGCGGACGCGCTCGGCGAGCGCGAAGCCCGCCGAGAGCCCGATCAGCCAGCCCAGGTAGCTCACGGCGGGAGCGTTGCTTGCGACGGGCTCGTTGGCCACCTTGCCCGCCCCATGCGGCACCGCGACTCGCCCCCGCTCGCGTTGGTCGCGCTTCTGGTCCTCGCCTCGGGGTTCGCGGCGCTCCTTGACCAGACCGCGTGGTTCCGGCTCTTCCGCGGCGTGTTCGGCGCGTCCACCGCGGCTCACGCGGCGGTGGTGGCGTGTTTCCTCGCGGGCCTCGGCCTGGGCGCGCGGCACTTCGGGCGGCGGGTCGACCGCGCGCCGAACGCGCTGGCGCTCTACGCGCGACTCGAAGGCCAGGCCGCGCTGGCCGCGGCGCTGACGCCGGTCGCGATCGCTCTCGCCGAGCGGCCCTACCACGCGCTCGCCGCGAGCTTCCCCCTGGGCGAGGTCCCACGCACCGTGCTGCGCCTCGCGATCACGGCGCTGGTGCTGGGAGTCCCCACCTTCCTCATGGGCGGCACGCTGCCGGCCGCGATCCGCGCCGTCGCCAGCGACGACGACGGCGCCCGTCGCCGCGTGGGCTGGCTCTACGGCGCGAACACGCTCGGCGCGCTCGGCGGAGTGTGCGCCGCGACGTTCGTGGTCCTCGAGTGGCTCGGCAACCGCGCCACGGCGTGGCTGGGCGCGGCGGTCGGGGTCGCCGTCGCCTTGGTCTCGTGGCTCGTCGCGCGACGGCTCGGCGACCCATCGGCCGGCATCGACGCGGCCGTGGAGCCCGCGCGGGCCGGCAACGGCCCGGAGGGCCGGAGTCAGCGGGTCGCGAGCGCGTGCGCCGCCGCCGCGCTCGCCGGCCTGGCGTTCGGGCTCCTCGAGCTCGTGTGGTACCGGATGCTCGCCCCGCTGCTCGGCGGCTCGACCTACACGTTCGGGCTGATCCTCGCGCTGGCGCTCGCGGGGACCGGCGTCGGTGGGCTCGCCTACGGTGTGGTGCGGCGGCGCGCAACGGTGACCCTCGCGAGCGTGGCGCTGGTGAGCGCCCTCGAGGCGGTCGCCATCGCTGCGCCGCTCGCGGCCGGCGACCGCCTGGCGGTCCTCGCCCTCGCCACGCGTGGGCTCGGTGACGCCGGTTTCGGCGTGCTCGTGCTCGTGTGGAGTGGTCTCGCGGCGCTGATCGTGGTGCCGGCGGCGCTGGTCGCGGGTTACCAGTTCCCGCTGCTGGTCGCGCTCGCCGGCGAAGGGCGTCGCGAGGCAGGGAGCGAGAGCGGCGCGGTGTTCGCGTGGAACGCCGCGGGCAACGTGGTCGGGGCGCTGGGTGGGGGCCTGGTGCTGGTGCCGCTGCTGGGAGCAGTGCCGAGCTGGCGCGTCGCGGCGGCGGTGGTGATGGCGCTCGGCGCCGCGTCCGCGGCGCTCGCGCTGCGCGAGAGCGGCCTTCGCGAGCGCGTCCGCATGCTGGCGACGCTCGGCGCGCTGGCGTGCGGCGCGGTGCTGGTCGCGTCGCCAGGGCCGAGCGCGGCGTGGCGTCACCAGCCGATCGGCGTGGGCGCCGTGCCACGGGTCTTCCCGAGCGTGGTCGCCCGTCACGACTACCTGAACGCCGTGCGCCGGGCGCTGGTGTGGGAGCGCGACGGACGGGAAAGCGCCATCGGGATTTCGAGCCAGGACGGCGACGCGCTGCTCGTCAACGGCAAGTCGGACGGCAACATCCGCACCGACGCCCCGACGCAGGCGATGGGGGGACTGATCCCGGCGGCTCTACACCCTGCGCCGCGGCTGGCGCTGGTGATCGGCTTCGGCACGGGCTCGACGGCGGGCTGGCTCGCGCAGGTGCCGGGGATCGAGCGTGTCGACGTCGTCGAGCTCGAGCCGGAGGTGCTGGAGGTCGCGCGCCGCGGCCCGGCGGCCACCCACGACGTGCTCGCGAACCCCCGGGTGCGGCTGATCTTCGCCGACGCCCGCGAGGCGCTGCGCCAGCTACCCGATCGCTACGACGTGATCTTCTCGGAGCCCTCGAATCCCTACCGCGCGGGCGTCGCGAGCCTGTTCAGCCTCGACTTCTTCCACGCGGTCGCGGATCGCCTGGCACCGGGTGGGATCTTCGCCGAGTGGCTCCAGGTCTACGACCTCGACCGCGCCACGGTGCGCTCGGTGTACGCCACCCTCGGCGCCGCGTTCGCGAGCGTCGAGACCTGGGAGACGCAGATCGCGACCGACCTGCTCTTGGTCGCGAGCGCGGCACCGCTCGTCCACGACGAGGCGCGTCTCGCGGCGCGAGCCGCGAGCGAGCCGTTCCGTCGCGCCCTCGACGTGGTGTGGGGAGTGGATGGGCTGGCGGGTCTCTACACCGGCTTCGTCGCGGACGCGAGGTTCACGCGTGCGCTGGTGAGCTCGGCGTCCACGCCGCCGCCGATCAACACCGACGACCTGAACGTCCTCGAGTTCGCGGCGGCGCGAAACCTGGCGCGCCGCGACGCGCTGACGGTCGCCGAGGTGCGCGCGAGCGCTGCGTCCCTGGGCGCCGCGCGGCCGGAGGGCGTGCTCGGCCTCGACTGGACGCACGTCGCGGAGCTGCGCCAGGCGCGTGCCCTCGCCGAGGAAGGTGACCCCGCCGCGGCCGGCGCCGGTGCGTCGATGCCCGGCGGTCCGCTCGCCGAGGCGCGCCGGCAGGCGCGCCTCGCCTACGCTCGCGGCGATCTCGCGCGCGCGGCCTGGCTATGGCCCGGCTTCACCACCGCGATCGAACCGCCGCTCGAGCCAGGCACGCTGCCGCCGATCGATCGCGTGCTGGTCGCCGAGCTGCTCGCGAGCCAGGCGGATGCGCGCGCGAGAGAGTGGATCGACGGTCTCGCCGGCGAGCGCCCGGCCACCGCGGAGTGCCTGTGGACGATCCTCGCGGCGGCCCGCCGCGAGCGCGCGGCGGTCGCCGCCCACGGGCTCGAGGGCGCTGCGCCTCTTGCGCGGCGATCCCTGGGTGCACCGGCCGCTGGTGCTGCGCACGCTCTCCGCGCTCTACACCGAGGCCACCCGCGACCCGGCGTTCGGTCGCGCCTTCTTCGACACGCTCTCCGAGCCGTTCGCGGTGCGGATCCTCGAGGACACGCGCATCACGCTGCGCGCGCAGGTGGGGCTCTCGAGCGACTTCGCCGGGCTCTGCGGCGAGGCGCTCGCTCCGCTCGAACCGTGGCCGCCGTGGAACCGCGAGCTGCTGGAGGCGCGCCGCCGCTGCTACGAGGAGAGTGCCGACGCGCGGCTGACGCGCGCCCGCGCCGACCTGGTGTCCTTCGACGCCGAGACCGCCCTGCGCCCCTGACGCCGCCTCGCGGCGCGCTCTCTCAGATGCGGATGGCCGTGGCGCGCGCCGCACGCGCCGCGAAGCGCTCCGGCCAGCCCGCGCCGCTCAGGCGCTCGGCGAGCTCGATCGTCACGTGGCGCACCGCGAGGCCGAGCCCGGCGTGGCGCTCGAGGCCCTGCACGCACGACGGGCAGTTGGTGAGGATCCGCGCCCGTGACGCGCGCTCGAGCAGCGCCGCGCCGAGCGCGTCGCGCTTGCGGTCGAGCATGGCGTCCGAGATGTCGGGACGCGAGAGCGCGAGAGTCCCGGCCTCGGAGCAGCAATGGGGGACGGTGCTCAGCCGGTACCCGCCGAGCTTGCCGAGGACCTGCTCGGCCTGGCCCTGGAGCGAATCGTGGCAAGGCGCGGGGTAGAGGCCGTCGCCGCCGTGCGGGCCGGGCAAGGCCAGGCCACGATCGATCGCGAAGCGCGCCACGTCCACGATCGGCGCGGCGAAGATCCGCGGCAGCTCGATCGCGTCGAGACCTTCTCGGCAGGTGCCGCACGTCACCACCACCGCGTCGAAGCTCAGGTAGGAGAACATCTCGCGGATCTGGCTCATCAGGATGGTGTTGCGCAGCAGCGTGGCGCGGTAGTCGTCGGTGCCGGCGTTGGCGTGGCTCGGGAAGCCGCAGCACAGGAGCGGCGGTGTCAGCACCACGCGCGTGTCGAGCTCGAGGAGCACGTGGATCGCGGCCTTGGCGATCGCGCCGTGGAGGCGCTCGGAGCCGCAGCCGGGGAAGTAGAGGACCGTGGCCCTGGCCTCGCCGTCGGGCTCGATGGTGAGCACCTGATCGGGCCCACATGGCGGCCGCGCGTCGCGGAGCGCGTCCCGCGGCGCGTGCGGTACCGGCGAGCGCAACACGTCGAGAAGGTAGGTGTGGCGCCCCGGCGCGCGGGGTGGGAAGGGCTCGGCGAGGCGGTGCGCTGCTCGCTGCGCGCGTCCGCCCAGCTCGACCAGCCCGGCGTGCATCGCGCGCTCGAGCCACGGCGAGCGCGTGTCCAGGTAACGCAGCGTGAGCCGGGTGGCGATCGACGAGCGCTTCTGCCCCCACGCCGCGAGCAGCTCGCGCTCCAGCACCGAGACCTCCCCCGTGTCGATGTCGACCGGGCACGGCTTCAGGCACTTGTGACAGATGGTGCAGTGGTCCGCGACCTCCTCCAGGTAGCGCAACATGTCGAACGAGCCGGTGCGCCGCCGCTGCGCGTCGTAGAGCAGCGCCTCGATCAGTGAGCCGATCGCGAGGTTCTTGTTGCGCGGGTGGAAGAACATCCCGCGGGCGGGGTGGAAGACGCAGCAGTCGGCCTTGCACTTCCCGCACCGCACGCAGGTGGCGATCTTGCGGGCGAGCTCCTCGATGCGTCCGGCCTTCAGGATCCGCGCCTCGAGCTCGAGGAGGTTGAAGGATGGCGTGAACACCTGGTCGAGCACGGCGAGGTCCGTGAGCTTGCCCGGGTTCATGAGCCCGCCTGGGTCGACCGCGGCCCGGTAGGCGTCGAGCGCCGCGCGCTGCGCCGCGTCCCAGTAGCGCAGCTTCGTGATGCCGATGCCGTGCTCGCCCGAGACCACGCCGCCGAGCTCCTCGACGCGCCCGAACACCCGCTCCACCACGCGATCGGCGCGGTCGAGCATGGCGCGGTCGTTGGAGAGCACCGGGATGTTGACGTGGACGTTGCCGTCGCCCGCGTGCATGTGGGTGGCGAGGACGATGCGGCGCGCGCGCACTTCGGTGGTGATCGCCTCGAGGCGGTCGATCACCGCGGGGTGGCCGCGCACCAGATCGGCGAGGCGGTGGCGCAGACGCCGCGTGACGTCACCGGCGCGCACGGTGGCCGCGTCGGCGGCGGCGAGCTCGGCGCGTGCCTGCTCGCAGAGCGCGATCGCCGCCGGCAGCTTGCGATCGAGCCCGGGGGACGAGTCCGCGAGCCCGGGCGCGCGCAGGTGCTCGGCGTAGCGCGCCGTCAGCGCGTCCTGGTCGAAGCGATCCTCCTCGACGTTGGCCGCGTCCACGAAGCGCGCGAACTCGCCGAGCGCGGCGAGCGGCAGCACCACGTCCTCGTTGATCTTGAACGCGTTGGTGCGCCGCGCGATCGCGCCGAGGCGCTTGCGATCGGCCCAGAAGCGCTCCGCCTCGTCGGCGCTCGCGGCGACGCTCATCACCGTGTCGACGTGCCGGGTCAGGAGCCCGCGGATGGTCGCGACGCCGCGCTCGACCTGGCCGTCGGTGTGTCCCACGACGTCGATCACCAGCACCGCGCGCGGCGTCTCGGCGCGCGCGCTCTTGGTCTGGTAGCCGATCGCGCGCACGTACTCCTCGTCGAAGTGCTCGAGCGCCTGGAGCGCCTCCTCGCCGCGGTCGGGCATCGCCGCGGAGATGTCCTGGATGACCTCGCTCGCCTCGTCGAAGCTCGGTCCGAAGAACTCGAGGCACAGCGTACGGCGCTCCGGGTATGCGGTGTAGAGGATGAAGACCGCCGAGGTGACGATCCCGTCGGTCCCTTCCTTCTGGAGCCCCGGTAGCCCGCCGAGCGCCTTGTTGGTGATGTCCTTCCAGAGCCCCGGCTTGCGGATCTCGGTGCCGCGGAGCTCGATGGCGCGAGGGACCTCGCCGCCCTCGTCGACCACCTCGAAGCGAACGACGTCCTCCGGGAGGATCTTCCTGTGCTGGTGGTTGATGCGGCGTACCGTGCAGCTCCGGCCGCTCGGCATCGCGATGCGGAACTCGAGGACGTTGTCGATGCAGGTGCCCCACAGCACGCAGTCCTTGCCGCCCGCGTTCTCCGCGATGTTGCCGCCGATCGTGCACGCCCAGGCGCTGGTCGGATCGGTGGCGAACACCAGGCCCCGGCGCGCGGCGTGCTGGATCGCGTGCTCGGTGATCACGCCCGCTTCGAGCGCGAGGGTATGGGCGAGCACCGAGCGGCCGTCGTCGAGGAGAAGCTCGCGCTTGTCGAAGCCGCGAATGCGATCGAGCTTCTCGGTGTTCACCACCACGCAGTCGCGCCTGAGCGGGACCGCGCCGCCGGTGAGTCCCGTGCCGGCGCCGCGTGGAATGGCGCGCAGGTCGAGCTCCGCGAGGGCCGCGAGCAGCGGCCCCACCTGGGGCTCGGTGGACGGCGTGACCACCGCGAGCGGCAGGTGCAGCCGCCAGTCGGTGGCGTCGGTGGCGTGGCTCACGAGCGTGAACGGGTCGAAGCGCACGTCGTCGGCGCCGACGATCTCGCCCAGCACGTCGCGGAGCCGGGCGCGCCGCCGCGGCGCGGAGGTGATCTCGTCGCGCAGCGCGTCCGCCAGCCCGCGGCACTCGGCGAGCACCTCGAGCACCAGCGCGTCGCCACCGGCGTGCTGGGCGATGACGGCGAGGCTCGCGTCGAGCTCGCGGAAGAACCAGCGCCGCCGCTTGCGGGAGTCGAGGAGCGCCTGGAAGAGGTACGGGTTGCGGCGATGGATCAGCAGCTCGCCGAGGAAGCGCATCAGCAGGCGCGCCGAGCGGCCGGTCACGCGCCGTGAGCGCAACTCCTCGAGGCGCTCCCACATGCGCGGTCCGGCGAGGAGCGTGACGCTCTGCCGGTCGCTCGCGGATGTGTAGTTGAACGGGATCTCGCGCCCGCCGTGCGGCGCCGTGGATCGGTCGACGGTCGCGGCGCCCATTCCCGCAATCACGGGCAAGGATCGTGCCCAGCAGGGGTGGGGAAATCCGGGAGCTTCAGCGGGGGGGCGTCACGGGGTGGGGACGCTGCCGGGCTCCGGTCACCACCTCGAAACGCTCAGATCCCGCCGCCGTCCTCGAACGCGAGCTCCTTCGCCTCCGCCTGCGTGATCCTGCTGCCGGGCGGAACCGAGTGGGTGAGCCACACGTTGCCGCCGATCGACGAGCCGCGGCCGATGGTGATCCGGCCGAGCAGCGTGGCGCCCGCGTACACCACCACGTCGTCCTCGACGATCGGGTGGCGGTCGATCCCCTTGATCGGATTGCCGGTGCGGTCGAGGGGAAGCTGCGCGCGCCGAGCGTCACGCCCTGGTAGATGCGCACGTTGCGGCCGATGCGCGCGGTCTCGCCGATCACCACCCCGGTGCCGTGGTCGATGAAGAAGCGCTCGCCGATCGCGGCACCCGGGTGGATGTCGATCCCGGTCATCGAGTGGGCGTTCTCGGTGATCATGCGCGGGATCAGCGGTACGCCGAGGAGGTGCAGCTCGTGGGCGATGCGCTGCTCGCTGAGGGCGAACACGCCCGGGTAGCTGAAGATCGCCTCCTCCTTGATCTTGAGCGCGGGGTCTCCCTCGAAGGCCGCTTCGACGTCGGAGGCGAGCTTGCGCCGCACCTCGGGTAGCCGGTTGACCAGCTCGGTGGTGGCGCGCTCCGCGACGTCCTTGCAGTAGCCGCAGGTGGCGAAGTCCCGCCCCTCGGCGAACCCGACCGCGCGCGCGATCTGCTCGAGCAGGTCGTGAGCGACCCGCTCGAGCGTCGCTCCGACGTAGGCCGTGATCCCCACCGCGTCGAGGTCGGTGTCACCGAAGAAGCCCGGGAAGAGCGCCTGGCGAATGCCCTCGACGCAGTGGATCACGACGTCCCGGGAGGGCAGGCAGATCCGTCCCGCCGGGCCGAACTTGTAGCTGGTACGGGCGGCGTTCGCGAGCACCTCCGCGACCGGCGCGAGGGCCGCGATCGCGGCAGCAGGGGCCGGCGCGGTCACGACACGATCTCTTCGAAGAGCCAGGTCGAGAGGTACCGCTCGCCGGTGTCGGGCAGCACCACGACGATCATCTTGCCTTCGTTCTCGGGACGCCTGGCGACCTCGACCGCGGCCCACATCGCGCCGCCGCAGGAGATGCCCGAGAGGATCCCCTCCTCGGTGCAGAGCCGTCGCGCCATGACGCCCGAGTCTTCGTTCGAGACCGAGATCACCTCGTCGAGGAGCTCGGCGCGCAGGATCTTGGGCACGAACCCCGGTCCCCAGCCCTGGATCTTGTGTGGGCCCGGCTTGCCGCCCGAGATCACGGGCGAGTCCTTGGGCTCGGCCGCGATCACGCGCAGGCCCGGCTTGCGTGGCTTGAGCACCTCGGCGCAGCCGGTCACGGTGCCGCCGGTGCCGGTGCCGCACACCAGGATGTCGAGCTGGCCGTCGGTGTCGCGCCACAGCTCCTCGGCGGTGGTGCGGCGATGGATGTCCGGGTTGGCCGGGTTCTCGAACTGCTGGAGGACGAGGTAGCGCGGATCGCCGGCCGCCATCTGCTCGGCGCGCGCGATCGCGCCCTTCATGCCTTCGGCGCCCGGGGTGAGCACCAGCTCGGCGCCCAGCGCCGCGAGGATGCGGCGCCGCTCGATGCTCATGGTCTCGGGCATGGTCAGCACCAGCTTGAGACCCTTGGCCGCGGCCGCGAACGCGAGGCCGATGCCGGTGTTGCCGCTGGTCGGCTCGAGCAGGATCGTCTCTGGCCGGATCTTCCCGTCGCGCTCGGCGGCCTCGATCATCGCGACACCGATCCGGTCCTTCACCGACGAGACAGGGTTGAAGCTCTCGAGCTTCGCGACCAGCCGGCCCGGGAGACCGGCGCCGATCCGGTTGATGCGGACCAGCGGGGTGTTGCCGATGAGCTTGGTGATGTCGTCCGCGATGCGCATGCGATCCTCCGAAAGGGGCTTTGGATCGCGGAGCTTGCTGCGTCACGGCGGAGGTGTCGAGTCGTCCGCGCGGCCGCGAACCGCGGTGAGGTCGACACCCGCCTCGGCCGGCGGCGGTGTACCGATGATCGAGAGCTCGGCCTCGGCGGCGAGGTCGAGCGGCTCGCCGAGCTCGGCGGGAGCGCGCCAGTGCGCCACCACCGGCGGCCGCGGGTCGGGGCCAGCGCCGAGTGCCAGGACCACCGCGAGCGAGCCGTCGCTCAACGTCACCGGCGAGCCGAGCGGGTAGCGGCCCTTGTGGGCGGCGAACGCGCTCGCGAGGGCATCGCCCGAGCTCGCGAGCCGCTCGACCACGCGCGCCGGGTTGGGGACGGGCGAGGCGGGATCGGCGTCGCCCGAGCACTCCTCGACGTAGCGCTCGGCGAGGGCCAGCACGTGACCGGACAGGCCGCCGGTGCCACCCGCGCGGATCCGGCGCGCGTCGTGGAGGGTGACCACCAGCGCGGGCGCGGCGTCGCCGAGGCCGGGGAAGCCGAGCAGCGGCTCGACCGCGGCGTCGGGGTCCGCGGAGCTCGCGAGACCGCCGAGGAGCCCCCCGAGGCCGAGCGTCATCAAGCGCCGCTTCGCGAGACCGAGGTGGTGGCCGAAGCCGATCGCCTCGACGGCGATCGCCACCCGCAGGCGCTCGGCGCCGAGCGCCCGCGTCGGGTTGCGGGCCGCGGCGAGCAGCTCGTAGGTGGGGGCATGGCGCGCGAGCCCGTCGATCGTGAGCTGGAGCAGCCGGCGCACCTGCAACAAGCTCGGGATCACGCCCGCGGCGTGGTCGGCGGCCACCTCCTCGGTGAGATCGAGGAGGCTGGCGTAGAGCCACAGCGCGAGGCGGTCGGGGTCGAAGCGGAACGACGCGATCGAGACCTCGGCCTGGCCGAGCGTGATGCCCGGGTAGCCGTCGGCGGCGAAGGCGCTCTGGCCGCCGCGCAGGCTCGCGGCCCAGTCGGTGGCGAAGCGCGTCACCACCGCGCGCTCGCACGGCCCGTCGAAGGCGAGCGAGCCGATGCGGAATCGATCGAGGCCCCGGGCGAGCTCGGTGGCGCGCTCGTAGAGCCGCGGGTCGACCGCGAGCAGCGAGCCGTTCACGAAGAACTCCTCGGCGAGGAGCTCGAGCTTGAGCGGCCCACCACCGTGCGCGCGGTGCTTGTCGAGCGTCGCCGCGACGCCGTCCACGAGCCGCCCGATGGCGGCGTTGTTGACCTCGTAGAGGTTGAGCGCGCGCCCGAGCCCGAAGAGCAGGGATACCAGCTCGGCGGCGCTCGCCTGGTCGCCCGTGCGGTCGGTGCTCTCGCTCACGAGCGCGCGTCCACGTCGCGCAGCGCCACCCGGATCGCGTCCTTGACCTCGCGCGGGAGGTGCCACTTCTTGAGCTGGACCCGCAGCGCCTCTTCGGCCTCCGGGTTGCCGATCTCCACCAGCGCCTGGACCGCGAGGAGCTGCCGTGCGGAGATGGCGCGGCTGCGGGTGAGGTGGACCTCGTCGAGCAGGTCCCGGAAGAAGGCCGCGGTGCGCCCGTCGCGGAAGCTCGAGAGGGCGCGCAGGAAGGTCTCCTGCTCGCCGGTCTCGCGGGTCGCGAACTCGCGATCGCGCACCGCGGAGAGCACGAAGCCTGCCGCGCGCGGATCGCGCGACACCGTGAGCAGGCGCAGCGAGGCCAGGCGGTTCTCGTGGTCCATGTCGCGAAGCGTGCGACCCACCGCGGTGCGGATGCGCTCGGGTGGGCAGTTCTTCATCGCCGCGAGCACCGCGGCGCGCACCTGGGTGCGGTTGTGGCGGAGGATCTCGCACAACGCGTCGGCCGCCTCGTCGGTGCCGATCCGTCCCAGCGCCGCGATCGCGTCGAGGAGCACGGCCTCGTCCGCGGAGGCGAGCCGGGTGCGGTACATCGGCGTCAGGTCGACGCCCAGTCCGCGCAGCAAGTCCTCGATCGCGGCGCTCGCTTCGCCCGGCGGGAGGGCGAGCAGGAGCGCCACCAGCTCGGGCCCACCGCCCGCGGCGAGGGTCGCGAGGCTCGCCGCGAGGCGCGCCGCGTGGCGCGGGTACCACGGCGCGAGCGCGCGCATCGCCGCCGGGGTCGCGAGCGCTCGCCACACCCGCCGCGGGGCCGAGTCGGCGGGGGGGGCGAGATCGTGCTCGGCGACCCGCGCGAGCGTCTCGACGAGCGTCATCGCGGTCTCGGTGTCTTGCTGGGCGAGGGCGCTCTCCCACGCGCCGGCGAGCAGCGGGCTCGGTCCGCCGTCGTCGCGGGCGGCGCGTGCGAGGGCGATCTCCACGAAGCGCGCCAGCTCTCGAGCGTGCGGTTCGTCGGCGACGTCGAGCGCGTACGCGGCAACGGTGGCGGGCTCGCCGCGAAAGCGGCTCGCCACGTGCACCCACGCCAGCGCGTCGTCGGGGTGGATCGCGCGCACGTCGTCGGAGCTCAGCGCCAGGGCGAGCGCGCCCTCCGTCGAGGCCCGCGCGAGCCGCGCTTTGGCGCCATGACGTCCGAGGACGAGCTGGCCGTCGGGCCCGATCTCGGCGCCGGTGGTGAGGGCGTCGACGGCGTACACCTCGACCCCGCGGAGATCGCGCTTCCACAGCAACGTGACGAGGTCGTCCTCGCCGGCGCGTGGATCCTGCGCCAGCACCTCGGTCAGCGCCTTGACGTCGGCCAGGCTCGCACCGTGCGTGATCGTGAGCTCGCGCAAGCCGTCGCAGAAGAGCCGGAACAGGTAGGGGAGACGCTTGTTCTCGGGCGTCACCAGGGTGCCGTGGTGGAGCAGCCCGAACGACGCCACGCGCAGCGTCACGTCTCCCTCGTCGGTGGCGAGGCGGAGCTTCTTCTCGAGCTCGACGTAGAGGCGCTCGAGGAGGTCGCCGTGGCCTTCGTAGAGGCGGATGCCCCGCACCACCTTGTCGAGGGTGCCGAGGAACGCCTCGACCGAGGCGGCGCGCTCGCCGCCGGGTGTGGATGACTCGGCGGTGGCTGGCTTCATCCGGGGGGCGCCGTCACAAGAGCTCGACGGCCAGCATCTTGAGGGCCAGCGCGGCGCCGATCAAGATCAACACCATCCCCGCCGCGTGACGGACGCGCAGCGCCGTGGTGGGGCGGATCTTCTCGCGGACGTTGCGGAGCCCCAGGATCGCGAGGGTGAACCACGAGATCACCCCGACGCTCACGCCCAGTCCGAACGCCATCGCCGAGAGGTGGCCACCCGAGAGCAGTCCCCACGACACGAGCGCCGCGATGGCCGCTGCCCACCCGGCGGCGAGCGCTGGATTGACCGCGGCGATCATGAAGCCGAGCCAGAAGCCCCGTCCGGCGCGCTGCACGCGCGGCTTCGGGGGCGCACCCGGCAGGTGGGTCGGCCGGACCAGCATCAAGCCGAGGGCGAGCACCAGCAGCGCGCCGAGGGCGCGCCCGCCGGTCGCGAGCATGCCCTCGAGGCCGACCAGGAGCTTGGCGCCGAGCCCGGCCAGGGCGGCGTAGGTGCCCTCGGCGACCGCCGCTCCCGCAGCGAGGCTCCACCCTTCGCGGTCGTGGTGCTGGGCGATGCGGCTCAGCACCAGCACCGAGATCGGCCCGGCGACCAGGATCGAGCCGATGAAGCCGCTCACGATACCGAGCAGCAAGGCGGAGAGCAGATCGCCGGTGGCGGCCATGCGCGTGCTCAGTCGCCTGCCTCGCGGCCGCCGGGTATGCGTCCCGCGACCACCGGCACGAGCGACGCACCGTATCCCATCGCGAAAGCCACGGCCGCGAAGTGGATCAGCACGTTGTCGAGGTTGCGCACCATGGGTTCACACCGGCCAGCGGCGCTCCGCGGACATGAAGGCCCAGCCTATCCGCATCACGAGGAGCGGAAAGAGGAGTGGGGCGCTCGCCGGGTCAGGGGCGGGGAGGGCGCAGCAGCGCCACGGTCTTGGCGCGCGCGGCCGCGAGGTCTTCTTCCGCGCTCGGGAACGACTCGAGCTTGGGCACGAGCTGTGCCGCGTGCTGGTTCCACCACCGGTCCGCGTCGGCGAGGGTCCAGGCGCCGAAGCCCGGGCACGCCCTGAGGCGGGCCTCGAGCACCGCGATGCCGGCCGGGCGCCGCTCCGGATCCTTCTCGAGGCAGTCGAGCAGCACCTGCTCGAGCGTCGGATCGATGGGGTGTCCGGCGCGCTCGCTCGGGCGCGGCACGGGGGTGCGCAAGTGCGCCTCGTAGATCTGGAACGCGTTCGCGAGCTCGAAGGGCGCGTGCCCGGTCACGAGGTAGTAGCCGAGCGCGCCGATGGCGTAGAGGTCGGTGCGCGGGCCGATCGGGCTCGAGTGATCGAACGCCTCGGGGGCCATGAACGCGGGCGTGCCGACCACCTCCTCGTCGGTGCGCTGGGGCGTTAGGTCGGCGCGCCGCGCCAGGCCGAAATCGAGGATCTTCACGAAGTCGGCGATGCCGCCCACCTTGCAGAGCATGACGTTCTGCGAGCTGATGTCGCCGTGCACGATGCCGATGCCGTGTGCCTCCGCCAGCGCGGACGCGATGCGGGCGAGGATCAGCAGGGCGCGCGGCTCCGGGACCGCACCGAAGCGCTCGACCATCTTCCCCACGGTGAAGCCACGCAGGTACTCCATCGCGAAGTAGAGCGTGCCGTCGCTGGTGCGGCCGTAGTCGTAGATCGAGATGGTGTTGGGGTGGCTCAGGCTCGCGGTGGTCGCGACCTCGCTCTCGAAGCGCCGCGTGGCCCTCGAGCCGGTGACGTCGGAGTGGATGAGCTTGATCGCGGTCGGGCGCCTGAGCAGCGCGTGCTGGGCGAGGAACACCTCCCCCATGGCGCCCACGCCGATGCGCTCGAGCAGCTCGTAGGGGCCGACGGCCCGTCCGGCCTCGGCGCCCTGGGCGAGACGCGCGAACGCCCACGACGACAGCAGCCCCGCGAAGGCACTCATGAGCGCGATCCCGCTCGCCATCGAGATCGCGAAGCGCGGCACCCGGTGGTGGCGGAAGACCGCGTCGCGGTCGCGCTCGGTGACGATCCCGAGCCCGTAGGAGGTGAGCCACTTCCACGCGCCCACCACGTACCGGCCCGTGTAGGAGCGGTAACCCTCGGTGTCGTAGCCGTCGGTGCCGCTGAGCGCGAGTGCCACCGGGCGGACGAGCGGCAGCCCCACCGTGGGGACCGTGGGGCGAAAGCCGGAGAGCAGGTCGCCGCCCGGATCGCGCAGCGTCGGGCCGGGCGCTCCGCGGTCCAGCCGATCGTCGCCGTGCCCGAGCGCCACCAGCGCCGCGCGGTGGGTGCCTCCTGCGATCCGGCGGCCGCCCCCGTCGAACGCGTAGGCGTCGGCGCCTTGGCTCTCGAGCTGGAACGTCGAGAGCAGCCGGGACAGCGTCGCGTTCAGATCGACCAGGAAGGCCAGCACGGCCTTCGGCTCGCCATCCCGATCGGTGACCGGTGCGCTGACGAGCGCGGTCACGCGCGGTTCGAGGTGGTCGGGATGGTCGGGCGCGGTGAGCACCGTCAGCTCGAGCGGAGGTGTGACGGCGACGGCGCCCGCAAGCGCCTGGTGCAGCCAATCGGAGAGCTCGTCGTTGATCGCGGCGCCGACGTGGACGTCGTCGCTCGCGGCGAGGCACCGCCCTCTCGCGTCGAGGACCGCGAACTCCGCCGCCCGGGTGTCACCGGTGAGCGGCGCGAGGCGTTCGCGGAGCCGTGCCAGCGCCGACGAGGCGCGCAGCGCGTCCGGCTGGTCGCGGAGCCGCTCCAGATCGCGTACCTCGGCGGTGAGGCTCGGCTCGCGCGCGGCCTCGGCGACCACCGCCTCGAGGCCCTGGGCCCAGGTGGCGAGGATCGCTTCGTAGGAGGCGAGGCTGTTCTCCAGGTCGGAGCGCAGGTGCTGCTCGGACTCGTGGCGCGCCGCGCGGTCGACGCCGAGACCGACCAGCGCGATGCCGACCGCGAACAGCGCGGCGAGGCGCGACAGCCACGGCAGCCGGACGCGCGAGGCCCAGGTCGAGAGCCGGCGCGCGCTCTCGCCGGAGTGGGGTCGGTCCGAATGGAACATGCGCGGATCATATCGAGCGGAGGATGTGGTGGCGACAATGGTTCGTCGATCATCGGGTAAATCCTGACAATCGTGGTGGAGCCGCCGATCCCGCGGCGCGTCTGCCACACTTGGGGGCCCGATTCCCGAGGAGGAGCAGCGAGATGAGCGCCGCAACCATGCGAATCACGTCCCCACTCGATGGTCAGGTCGTGGCCGAGATCGAGCGCACGCCCCCCGCCGAGATGGAGGCGCGCGTACGCGCCGCGCGGGCCGCGCAGCCGGGCTGGGCCGCCCGCGGGCTCGCGGCGCGGCTCGACGCGCTGCGGAAGTGCCGCAAGGCGTTCCACGCGCGCTCCGAGGAGCTGATCGACGCGGTCCGCAAGGAGACCGGCAAGCCGTTACCGGAGATCCTGGGCGGCGAGATCATCGCCAACCTCGAGCTCTTCGACTTCTACCTCAAGCACGCGGCGCGCATCCTCGCCCCCGAGCGGGTGCCCATCAACCCGCTCAACTACCCGGGCAAGCGCGGCGTCATCGAGCACCGCCCGCTCGGCGTGGTGGGGGTGCTGAGTAGCTGGAATTACCCGGTGGCGCTGCCGATGCGCGCGATCGTGCCGGCGCTGGTCGCGGGCAACGCGGTCGCGTTCAAGCCGTCGGTCGACGCGACCCTCATCGGCCAGGTCCTGGCGAAGGTGTTCGTCGAGAACCTCCCGAAGGACGTGCTGGTCGTGGGCTACGGAGGGCGCGAGGTCCCGGGGTGGTCATCGAGCTCGCCGACAAGATCAACTTCATCGGCTCGGTGAGCGTCGGAAAGGAGATCGCGAAGCGCTGCGGCGAGCGGCTGATCCCGTGCTCGACCGAGCTCTCCGGCAAGGACGCGGCGATCGTGCTCGCGGACGCGCCGTTCGAGCGGGCCGTGAACGGTGTGCTGTGGGGGGCGTTCACCAACGCCGGCCAGAACTGCGCCTCGATCGAGCGGCTCTACGTGGAGGACGCGATCTACGATCGCTTCGTCCCGGCGCTCGTCGAGAGGGTTGGTCGGCTGCGCCTCGGCGACGACGTCGGACCGCTGCGCAACGACAAGCAGATGGCGCTGGTCGTGGGCCATGTCCAGAACGCGCGCGACACCGGCAGCAAGATCCTCGCGGGCGGCGAGCGCGTCGCGGGCTCGCTCTTCTTCCAGCCCACGGTGATCGAGGTGGCCGATCGCAACGCCACCTTCCTGGTCGAGGAGACCTTCGGGCCGACGCTCCCGATCATCCGCGTGAAGGACGCCGAGGAGGCGATCGCGGAGGCGAACCGCGCCAAGTTCGGGCTCACCGGCTCGGTGTGGACTTCCGACCTGGCGCGCGCCGAGGTGCTGGCGCGGCGCCTCGAGGTGGGCGTCGCGACGATCAACAACTGCGTCTTCACCGGCGCGCTGACGTCGGCGCCGTGGGGCGGCGTCAAGGAGACGGGTCACGGCGTGACCAACTCGAAGTACGGGCTCCTCGAGATGACGCGCCCGGCGTTCGTGCTGAGCGACAAGAGCACCGGCCCCAAGGAGAGCTGGTGGTATCCCTACGGCGGCGAGGTGACGTCGCTGATGCGCGCCGTCGTGTCGCAGCTCGGCGGCAACGTCGCGGCGGTGCTGAAGCTGCCGTTCCTGCTGCCCAGGGCGCTCAAGCGGCCGGTGTGAGCACGTCGTCGGGCTCGCGGGTGTCGACCAGCGTCGGCTCCTCGGTGCCCACGATCACGCCCACCAGCCGCCGCAGCCGCTGCCACACCGGCTGCTGAACGTAGGGCACGCCGTGGCGCGCGCAGATCTCCTTCACGCGCGGCTGGGCGCGCTGGTACTGGCGCGGGCTCCACGAGGGCCACAGGTGGTGCTCGATCTGGTAGTTGAGGAAGCCGTGCAGGAAGTCGTTGAGGTCGCCGCCGGTGCGGAAGTTCACCGAGGCGAGGATCTGGCGGAGCTGGAACTCGGCCTTGCTCCGGGCGGGCAGGTCGAAGCGGTAGAGGTCGCCTCCGGCGTGGTTGCTCACGATCACCACGAAGCTGTGCAGGTTCGCGTAGAGCTCGCCGAGCACCAGGTTCACCGCCAGCGAGAACGCGGCCCACGGGCTCACCGGATAGACGAGCGCGGGAGCAGCACGAAGCGCGCGAGGCCGTAGGCGAGCCAGCTCTGGAGCACCAGGTCGCGCCCACGCGGGTACCACGGCAGCCACAGGTCACGCCTGAGCATCGTCGCGCCGCTCGGTGAGGCGGTGCCGGCGCGGCGCTCGCGCGCCGCGTGCATCGAGTGGATCGTGTTGGCGGCGTAGTAGCTGAATCGCCAGGTCGACGCGAGCGGCCCGATGAAGGCGTAGCGCAGGCCCATCGGCAGCCGGCGCTCCTTCATCCAGCGCGTATTCACGTCGACGGTATCTGGATCGGCGGCTTCGCCGAGGTTGTAGTGGTGGTCGAGGTCGTGCTCTTGGTGCCAGGCCTCCGGGATCAGCCAGTCGAACCAGTCGACGAAGCGCCGCCAGCCGCGACCGAAGCGCTTCGAGTCGAGGGTGCTCGGGGCGCCCCGGGATCTTGTCGTAGGCGCCGTGGCAGACGTGGTGACCGACGATCGCCCAGCGCGTGAACACCGCGAGCCCGAGCGCCACGGCCGAGACCGGGTTGGGCGCGATCCACGCGGTGGCGAAGCCCAGCACCGACGCGGCGCGGCTCCAGCGCATCATCTTGCGCAGGTGGACGAGGTCGGCCTCGCCCGAGGTGACGTCGAGCTCGCTCTTGAGGGCCGCGAGGTCGCGAGCGAGGGCGTGCTGGTCGATTTCCTGGATTCGTCGCGCGGCGCGATCGGACATGGACGGGGTCCCGAGGGCGAGCGAAGGCCGGACCCCGAGGATTCGGGGACGCGCGAGGATACCTGCGCCCCGAGACGCCCGGAAGGGCTCGACGACGTCTGCGGCCCGAGCGATGGTGGGCGCGGCTCGCCACGCGGGCCTTCCCGGAGGAAGCCATGGCCTTCACCGTGTCCGTGACCGTGGACCGTACCATCGAGGTGGCGTGCGACGCCGCGACCGCGTTCGCGCTGGTGGCCGACGTGCCGAAGTCGGTGAGCCACCTGCCCAAGATCGAGCGCCTCACCGACCTGGGTGACGGCGGCTACCGGCTCGAGACGCAGAAGATCGGCATCGACAAGTACTTCGTGCAGACCGTCTACGCGTCGCGCTACGTCAACGATCCCAAGAAGAAGACCGTCACCTGGACGCCGATCCTCGGCGAGGGCAACGCGACCGTGGGCGGAAGCTGGGAGGTCAGCGGATTGCCGAGCGGAAAGACCCGGCTGCGGCTGCTCAACAAGGGTGACATGGAGCTGCCGTTCCCGGGCCTCGTGAAGTCGCTGGTCACGCCGTTCGTGAAGCGCGAGTACGACTCCTTGATCGAGCAGTACCTCGCCAACCTCACGCGCACCCTCGAGTCGGGTGCGGCGGGCAAGCCTGCCAAGAAGGCGGCCAAGCGTTAGGGCGCGAAGGTCGGCTCGAGCTCGCTGCCCGACGAGCGCGTGAGCCAGAGCGTGCGGCTGCCGTCGGCCGCGGCGAGCGCCAGGTGCCAGGGGCCGCGGCCGCCGGGCCCCTTGTCCTTCGCGGTGGTGGACGCGAACGCGATCCAGCGCCCGTCACGGCTCCACGCCGGGAAGTAGTCGTAAGAGGTCGTCGCGGTGATACGGCGAGCGGCGCCGCCGCGCCGCGAGGTGACCGCGATGTCACCCTTGCCGTCCCAGCGCTGGGTCACGAACGCGATCGCGCCGTCGGGGCCGGAGGCGTCCGGGCGGCACGCGCCGGGATCGCTCGTGACGTCGCGGACGTGGTCCGGCGTCGCGACCTCGAGCGTGCCCACCTGCCAGCCTCGTCCCTCGTTGCGCGTGAAGGCGACCCGGGCTCCGTCCGCGCTGACCGATGGATGCGCGTAGCGGGCGACCGTGGCGTGGGTGAGCGGGCGCTCGGCGCCGCTCGCGAGGTCGAGCGAGACGAGGTT
The DNA here is from genome assembly GCA_016713535.1 of Deltaproteobacteria bacterium. Taxonomy (GTDB): domain Bacteria; phylum JADJOY01; class JADJOY01; order JADJOY01; family JADJOY01; genus JADJOY01. The sequence continues at coordinate 25,150 of JADJOY010000039.1, read as the reverse complement.
CCAGCCGAGACGTCCCGGCGAGCGCGTGAAGAGGAGGCTCTTGCCGTCGGGGGTGGGCGCGGGGTCCTCCGCCCGCTCCGGTCCGACGACGACCGGCTCGGTGACACCGGTGGCGAGCGCCACGCGGTGGATGCCCGCGACGCCGCCGCGGTTCGACACGAAGTAGACGGTCTTCCCATCGGCCGCGAAGGCGGGGTAGCGATCGACGGCGGGATCGTCCGTGAGCCGGCGCGTGGCGCTCGTCGACGGGTCGAAGAAGTAGATGTCCGTGTTGCCGTCGTGCTCGGCCTGGAACGCGATCGGGCCCGGCAGGAGCGTCACGGCGTCGGGGTTCCACTCGATCTCCGCCGCGCCGGCCGCGCCGACGGTGGTGGTAGCGAAGGGCACCAGCAGCGCCGCGAGTCCCGGCCTCGCGGCGCGCCGCAGCCACGCGCCGAGGGCACGCATCTCTGCGATGCCGAGCAGCGCCGTGAGCGCCCCGTAGCCGGCCACGAACGCGGCACCCGGCAGGGCGAGCGCGAGCATGCGCTCGACGAGGCCCTCGTCGGGGGTCCCGTCGGCGAACGCGGTCGCGGTGGCGCCGAGGACCAGCCGCGCCACGGTCACCGCGACCGCGATCCGCGCCACGAAGCTCACGCCGTTGCGCACCTCGCCAGCGGTGAGCGACCCCCGTAGCCGCGCGGCGAGCAGCGTCACCTTCACCGCGCGGCCGAGAGCGAAGGCCGCGGGCAGCGCGGCGATGCCGAGGAAGCGGCCGAGCGCGGGCCAGGCGAGCATGTTGAGCGCGGTCGCGACCAGCTCGGCGCGCACCGTGGGACGAACCTCGCCGTGGGCGATCGCGTAGCGGGTGAGCAGCAGGTCCACGAACACCAGCGGCATCGCCGGCGTGTAGGTGCGGAGCAGGCGCACCGCCACGTCCGCCGCGCCGGCGTCGAACGAGCCCCACTGGAAGAGCAAGGCGACCGTGGGCGCGGCGAGCGCCGCGAGGCCCACCGCGAGCGGCACCGCCACCAGCACCGAGCTGCGCAGCGCGCTCGCGAGGGCCGCACGCGCGCCGGCTTCGTCTCGGCTCGCCACCGAGCGCGCGAAGCTCGCGAAGAACACGACCGCGAGCGGTTCTGCGGCGATCACGGTCGGCAGGTCGACGAGCTTCCACGCGTACGCCACCAGCGACACCGAGCCGCCTCCGAAGTGGGTCGCGTAGCTCGCCTCCAGCACCTGGCGCAGCCCGATCGCGGCCGCGGCGATGCCGATCGGCCAGGCCGCCGACCACGTGTCGCTGCCGAGCGGGGCGGGCGCGACCTGGCGATCGACGAGCGCGCGCCGCGCTGGACCGAGCGCCACGAGGTGGAGGGCGAGCATCGCGACGCCGCCCACGAGGTAGCCCGCGGCGAGGACCTCGAGACCCGCCGTCCTGTCGATCCACACGACCACCAGGGCGATCGTGCCGGCGAGCTTGAACGTGAGCTCGCCGAGCGCCGGTGCGAAGAAGCGGCCGAGCGCGTGGAACACGGTGTAGGTGACGAGCGCCGCGCCGAGCGGTACCAGCGCCGGCAGCACCCAGCGCGCGAGCACGGCCACGTGGTGCTGCGCCGCGGAGTCGAGGCCGGGTGCGAGGACGTGCCGCACCAGCGGTGGCGCGCCGAGCGCGAGCGCCGCGCTCACCGCCGCCATCACCAGCGCCATCACCCCCGCGACGCGGCCCGCCGCGCGCCACGCGGCGCCCTCACCGTGGCTCGCGGCGGCGCGCGTGAGCAGCGGTAGCAGCGCGGGCCCGACCACCGCCCGCGCCAGATCGAAGATCACCATCATCAAGCCGAAGGCGATCAGGAACGCATCCACGTCCACGGACGCGCCGAAGCGAAACGCGAGGAACTGCTTCTCGACGAAGCCGAGCACCTTGGCGGCGCCGAGCAGCAGCGTGATGCCGGCCGCGGAGAGATAGAGGCTGGGGGATCGCATGGAGGTTCGACGAGCAGCCGCGGCAGCCTATTCGTCGCGCACGCCTTTCGCCGGTCGCATGGATCGCGTCACAATGGTGGGATGACGACCGAACTCCGGCCCCGATCTCGGCGAGGGGCGGCGCTCGCCCTCACCAGCGTGCTGACCTTCCTCGCTGCCTGCGTGCCCGACGGCACTCCGCCCGCCACCACCGACCCCGGCGCGGAGGCTCCGCTCGCGCGGCTGGTGGCGGTGCGTGGCAACCGTCCCGCGATCTTCGACGCCTCGGGGCGGCAGGTGCTGCTACGCGGCGTCAACTTCAACCACCTGGGCGACTACTTCGTCTCCGACCCGGCGCTGCCCAACGTGGCGCCGCTCGGCGAGGACGACTGGCACGACGTGGCGGCGACGGGCGCCAACGGGATCCGGCTCGTCACCACGTGGTCGGCGTGGGAGCCGGTCCGCGACCAGATCGACCTCGCGTACCTCGAGAGGGTGCGCGCCGCCGTCGCCGACGCCAACGCCCATGGCCTCTACGTGGTCATCGACATGCACCAGGACGCGTGGTCGAGGTTCGTGTTCACGCCGCGCGACGAGAGCTGCCCGAGCGGCACGCGCCCCCAGATCGGCTGGGACGGGGCGCCCGAGTGGGCGACGTTCACCGACGGCGCCGCCACCTGCACGCCCGGGGGGCGGGAGGACAGCCCCGCGGTCCGCGCCGCGTGGGCCAACTTCTACGCGAACCGCGACAGCGTGCGCGACGAGCTCGCCGAGCTGTGGGGGTTCATCGCTGGCGAGTTCGCTGGCGAGGCGGGCGTCGCGGGCTTCGACCTCTTGAACGAGCCCGGCACCAGCGGCGACGGCAACGCCACGATCGCGGGACTCACCGCGTTCTACCAGTCGGCGCTCGCCGAGATCCGCGCCGCCGAGAGCGCCGCCGGCGCGCCGGGGCACATCGTGTTCTTCGAGCCCACGGTGTTCGCGGCGCTGCCGCCGTGGGACTGGACCAGCGACCCGAACGTGGTGTTCGCCTCCCACAACTACTTCGAGTCGATCGGCCCGAGCTTCCCCGGTCTCCTCGAGCTCTCGTTCTCGCTCTTCGATCTCGCCGTCGCCCTCTACCAGGCGCCGCTCTGGACCGGCGAGTACGGCAGCTTCTCGTCGTCCGAGCAGAACGAGAGCTGGTTCGCGCGCTTCGGCAAGCTCGAGGACGAGCACCTTCGCGCCGGTGGCGCCTGGTGGCAGTGGGAGCAGGAGTGCGGCGACCCGCACAACGTGTCGGGAGCGTGGCCGCCCTCGCCGGAGTGGGTGGCGAACCAGGCGGCGAGCTGCGGGCACGCGCGCTTCCAGGTCACCCAGTGCGCGCGGCGCGCGTTCCCCCGCGCCACCGCCGGACGCCTGACCAGCCTGGCGGCTCCGACCTGCGACGCGAACCTGACCTTCACCGGGACCACCGACGCACCCTCCACCGCCGACCTGTGGGTGCCCTCCGATATCGACACCGCTCCCACCGTGAGCGGCGAAGGCGTCACGTCGGTTTCACCCCGCCGTGTCCCCGGCGGCTGGCGAATCGACGTCGGTTTGACCGGCGAATACCGCGTCCAGGTGGCCCCCTAGGGGGCCGTTTTCGGCCTATTTTTACCGGAGATCCCGCGAAAACCGTCTGTGGAGCTTAAGCTTTACAAAAACTGTAAAGCAGTCGCTTTACGATTTTGTATAGCAAGTGCTTTACAAGCCGGCCCGATCGGCGCGCGTCTGCAGGCTCTCGACGGCCCAGCCCCAGTCCACGCGTTCGCCGTACCAGCCCTGCGGCCGGATGGTCCGAGGGCCGATCCCGAGGCCCGCCCGCCGGTGCTCGGCCGCCAGCGCCGCTTCGCCGCGAATCACCGCGGCCACTGTTCGGCACCGCAGCACCCGCCCGCCGGGATCGGTGAACACGAACCCGCTCTCCGACGCGGTCACGCCGCAGCCGCCCTCGTGGACCAGCCGGTGGTGGCGGCGGCACAGGGTTACGAGGTTCTCGAGGCGGGTCTCGCCGCCGTCCGCCCAGTGCTGGACGTGGTGGCCATCGACGAAGCGGCGCCCGATGCAGCCCGGGAACTGGCAGCCGCCATCGCGGGACCTGAGCGCGCGGCGGATCGCCGGCGGGATCTGGCGGGTCTTCCGGCCCACGCTCAGCACCTCGCCGCCATCGCCCTCGTGGATGCAGACCCGGCTGCAGTCGCAGCCGATCCGGCGCGCGGTCTCGGCGGCGATCGCGGTGCCGTCCTCGACGTGGCAGCGGGCGCCGTTGCCGTCGGCCGGTAGCGCCGTCTCGTCGACGTGGACGTGGAGCAGGTACCGCTCACCCGCCGCGAGCGACGCGCCGCCGCTCGCCAGGAACGACTCCGCCACGAAGGCCAGCGCATCGGCGCGCCGCGCCTGCGGCCCTTCGTGGTCCTCGGGAATCCACGGCGGTCGCACCAGGGTTACTGGCGCCGTCGCCGCCGCACCCGACTCGCGCACCGCGGAACGTTCATCCACAGCCTCGCTGTGGAAATCACTGGCTTCGCCGTCTCTGCCGGCGGCGGCCTCGTTCCGGAACAGCGCCTCCTCAGCCGCCTCCAGCGCCTTGACGACCATCCCACCGAGCTCCGCCGGCAGCCGGCCGTGGATGACGAGCGAGCCGTCCGAGTCGTACCAGTAGGTGAGGGAACGCTCGGCGTGCTGCCGCTTCGCCTCGGCGGTCTCGCGCCGCCGCTCGGCGCTGCGGTACTTCCGCACGAGCTGCTCCACGTGCCAGGCCGTCCCCGCGCGCGCGAAGCCCAGGAGGTAGTCCTCGTTCGCCGGCGTGGCCACGCGAGTCATCGCCCGCACCTTCGAGAAGCTGACCTCGCCCTTGGCGAACGCCTCCGCGATCTTCGGAAGCGCCGGCAGCGCGTGCGCCACGCGGAGCTGCTCCTGCGCCGTGCGCAGGCTCATCCCGCACTGGTAGTTGAGCCACAGCGCCGTCGACCGGCTCTCGGCCTCGCCCGAGCCCTCGAGCTGATCGAACTCGCGCAGCAGCACCAGGAACCGGTACGTCGCCGCCGCGATGTGCGCGGCCAGCAGCGTGAGCTCCGCCGCCAGCGCCTCCACCCGCTCGAACTTCGCCCGAACCTCGGCAGCGATCGCCATCGCGTTTCTCCTGATGTGAATATATGTTCACTATATCAGTTGAGGCCGGACGACGCAAGAGGCAACGCAACGACCGGTCAGCCATCCCCTGGATATTGCCGAAGTCCCAGCGGGTTCCGCATCCGCTTCGCTCGATGGATAATCGCGCGGCTCCAGCGAACCCGAACCCCGAGACCGCCACCGCATGCCGCGACCCAAGAAGAACGCCGCCAAGCCCGCCGCCACACCGAAGCACGGCGCCACCACCGGCGCCCGCATCGGCTACGAGACCCCGCTCTGGAAGGCCGCCGACGCTCTCCGCGGCAGCATGGACCCCGCCGAGTACAAGCACGTCGTCCTCGGCCTGATCTTCCTCAAGTACATCTCCGACGCCTTCGAGGAGGTCCACGCCCGCCTCGAATCGGAGCGCGCCCAGGGTGCCGATCCCGAAGACAAGGACGAGTACCGAGCGCTGCGGGTCTTCTGGGTTCCCAAGGAGGCGCGCTGGGCCGTGCTCCAGGCGAACGCCGTGCAGCCGACCATCGGCAAGCTCGTCGACGACGCGATGGACGCCGTCGAGCGCGACAACCCCCAGCTCAAGGGCGTGCTCCCGAGGGACTACGCCCGTCCGGCCCTCGACAAGACGCGCCTCGGGCAGGTCATCAACCTGGTCAGCAACATCCGCGTGGGCGACTCCGAGAGCCGCGCCAAGGACGTGCTCGGCCGCGTCTACGAGTACTTCCTCTCGCAGTTCGCGAGCGCCGAGGGGAAGAAGGGCGGCGAGTTCTACACGCCGCGCTGCGTGGTCCGCCTGCTGGTCGAGATGCTCGAACCCTACAAGGGCCGTGTCTACGATCCCTGCTGCGGCTCGGCAGGGATGTTCGTCCAGTCGGAGGAATTCATCGCCGCTCACGGCGGCCAGATCGGCGACATCAGCATCTACGGCCAGGAATCGAACTACACAACCTGGCGCCTGGCGAAGATGAACCTCGCGATCCGCGGCATCGACGCCAAGATCCTGAACGGTGACACCTTCCACAACGACGGCCACAAGGACCTCAAGGCCGACTACATCCTTGCGAATCCCCACTTCAACGACAGCGACTGGGGCGGCGAGCGCCTGCGCGAAGACAAGCGCTGGACGTTCGGCGTGCCGCCGGTGGGGAACGCCAACTACGCCTGGGTGCAGCACTTCGTCCACCACTTGGCGCCTGCGGGCCTCGCCGGCTTCGTCCTCGCCAACGGCTCGATGTCCTCGAACCAGTCCGGTGAAGGCGAGATCCGGAAAGCCATGGTCGAGGCCGACCTCGTCGACTGCATGGTCGCGCTGCCGGGCCAGCTCTTCTACTCGACCCAGATCCCCGCGTGCCTGTGGTTCCTGGCTCGCGACAAGAAGAACCACCGCTTCCGAGATCGCCGCGGCGAAGTGCTCTTCATCGATGCTCGCAAGCTCGGCCAACTCGTCGACCGCACCCACCGCGAGCTCACCGCCGACGAGATCACCCGCATCGTCCGCACCTACCACGCCTGGCGATCCGCTGGAGGGTCGCGCTCCGTCGCGACCGCTTACGAAGACATCCCAGGTTTCTGCAAGAGCGCCACCCACGACGAGATCGCCAAGCACGCCCACGTCCTCACCCCCGGCCGCTACGTCGGCGCCGCGGCGATCGAAGACGACGGCGAGGCCTTCGACGAGAAGATGAAGCGGCTCACTGCGACGCTGCGTGAGCAGATGGCCGAGGGGCGGCGACTGGATGCGGAGATCGAGAAGAATCTGAGGGAGCTTGGGTATGGGGGGTGAGTGGAAGGTCGTCGCGCTAGAGGAGCTCGTCGCGCCCGGCCGAACGATCTCGTACGGCATCGTCCAGCCTGGGGCACCCCTCGCCGACGGCGTGCCGATTGTGCGGGTCACCGACGTGCGAGACGGCCGGATCTCGACTGGCGCTCCGATGCGTGTGGCGCCTGAGATCGAGGCAGCCTTCCCGGACGCGCCTTCAGGGTGGCGAACTTCTCCTCACGCTGGTCGGGACGGTGGGCGAAACTGCGATCGTCCCGGATGCACTTCGTGGCTGGAACACGGCGAGGGCTGTGGGCGTGATTCCAGTCCGCGAGGATGTTGGCGCGTACTGGATTCGCCTGGCGCTGCAGTCATCCGAAGCTCGTCAGGTGATCGATTCTCGGCTTAACACGACTGTGCAGGCCACACTCAATCTCGGTGACGTGGCGAAACTCCCCATCGTCCTTCCGCCACGCTCGGAACGGGAGAGGATCACTCAGATCCTCGGGACCCTCGACGACAAGATCGAGCTGAACCGCCGGATGAACGAAACGCTAGAAGCGATGGCGCGGGCACTCTTCAAGTCCTGGTTCGTCGACTTCGACCCCGTCCGCGCCAAAGCCGAAGGCCGCGACCTGGGCTTGCCGAAGCACCTCGCCGACCTCTTCCCCGACTCGTTCGTGGACAGCGAACTGGGCGAGATCCCGAAGGGGTGGTCGGTACGCTCTCTTGACGGAATCGCGTGATTCCTCAATGGCCTCGCCTGCAGAAGTTCCCTCCAGACGGCGAAGTGTCCCTACCTGTGATCAAGATCGCTCAGTTGCGAGCCGGCGATACGGCCGGCTCCGACCGAGCGAGCGCGCGGCTCGATCCCGATTACATCGTGCAGGACGGCGACGTCCTCTTCTCTTGGTCCGGTTCACTTGAGTGCGTGGTCTGGACCGGCGGACCAGGAGCGCTCAATCAGCACCTTTTCCGCGTGACGTCAGGTTGCGTCCCCAAATGGGTCTATTACCTGTGGATCCACGAACATCTTCCGTCGTTCCGCCGAATTGCAGCCAGCAAGGCAACCACGATGGGCCACATCCAACGCCACCACCTATCGGAAGCGCTGACGGTCATCCCAGATGAACCGATGGTGCAGGCTGCGGATCGTGTTTTCGCCCCGATTGTCGACGCGCTCGTTGGGAATGCGATCGAGTCTGGTCGGCTAACTATCATCCGCGATTCGCTACTGCCCAGGTTGCTAGCGGGCCCCTCACTTAAGGCCTCGACGCCTCCCGGCGATTCACAGCCCGACGGGGAAGTTTCGTGAGGATCTTAGCGATCGACGGGGGTGGCATCCGAGGATCTATTCCGCCCACGTCCTCGAGCGCATCCAACAAACGCTGAACGTCGTCTATTCGCGCGATTTTGACATGGTCGCTGGAACAAGCACGGGCGCGATTCTCGCTGCTGCTCTTGCCTTTGGAGTCCCGCTTGGCCGAGTGAAGCAGCTCTACCGCGAGCGTGGCTCAAGCATTTTCGCGCGTAGGCGGTGGTCCGTGGGCGGACTGGCGAGGCCGAAATACTCAAGCGAACCACTTCGTAAGGAGCTTGCTGCAGTGTTCAAGCAGGCGTACCTTCGCGACGCGAAGGTCCCGCTGATGATACCGGCGACCGATATCGGGACCGGCGACGTTCACATTTTTAAGTCCGGGTATGATGCTGATTTCGTCCGCGATCGGAACGTTCGCCTCGTAGATGCGATTGTTGCCTCCTGCAGCGCCCCGTCGTTCTTCGCGCCGGCGAAGGTGGGCAACTACTTTCTTTGCGACGGGGGCATCTGGGCAAACAATCCCTCACTCCTTGCCCTCACTGAAGCCGTCCGGCGACTGCAGGTGCCGCTTGACCAGGTCCGGATTCTATCAATCGGCACTGGGGTCAGTCTAAAATACTACAGCCTCTCTCAGGTCAAATGGGGCTTTGCGCGCGGCTGGGGGATCAGTAAGTTCATCGATATGCTGCTAAATCTTCAGTCTCTCACGGCGAATAACGTCACACGCCTACTACTCCCTGATGGCAACTATCTCCGGATTAATTTCTCTTCTGACAACCTCCACCTTGACGATACCCGCTTGGTTGATGATCTATTGAGCCGAGCCGATCATGACTTCAGTCATGAGCACAAAGAGATCGTCGGTTGGATGAGTCGGAGTAGGGCTTGAACTCAGGCAGACCGCCGATAGCTACGGCTGAAGCTAGCGAGCTGGTCAACGCGATCGCTGAGACTCTGGATGTTCCACCAGAGCGATATGAAGCTGCCGAACGGAGCTATCACTCGATAGGTGAATGGCTCAACCGACGCGATTCAGTGTTCGGGTCCACCCACACTACCGTTTATACACAAGGCTCATTTGCGCTCGGAACGGTGATTCGTCCGCTCAACGAAGACGATGATTACGATTTGGATATCGCCTGCGAGATCGCGTTATCGAAGAGGCGCATGTCACAGGCCGATTTAAAGGACCGCCTCGGAGGCGAAATTCGTGCCTATGCCGCGCGCTACGGATGCGCACCCCGAGGCGCTGGGCGGCGATGTTGGACCCTTGAGTATGCGGACGGTGCGCAATTCCACATCGATATCTTGCCTGCTGTCCCAGATGGATATCGCCAGCAACACTTAGTGGCATCGACCGCGTCGAGTCATCCTTGGGCGCACCTCGCGATCGGAATCACAGACACTACGCATCCGCTTTACGAGGTGCGTACCGAGGACTGGCCAATAAGCAATCCTAGGGCATATCGAGAATGGTTCAGGTCCAGGATCGCACCTCTGTTTTTGGCCCGGCGGCAGGAGATGGCATTACGTGAACGTAAGGCGAGCGTCGAAGCTATTCCAGAGTACAGGGTGAGAACGCCATTGCAGACTGCGATCCAAGTGAGGAAGCGACACAGGGATACACAGTTTTCGCAGGATAGCAGCCGAAAGCCTGCTTCAATCATTCTGACTACACTTGCAGCATACGCTTATGAAGGTGAGATGTCGGCTGCTGATGCTATCCTGGGAATTTTGGCACGGATGGACAGGTTTATTGACCGATCAAAGCGGCCAACATTTATCGCTAATCCAGTTGAATTGAGGGAGAATTTTGCGGATCGATGGGTGGTGCATCCGGAGAAAGAAGAAGCATTCTTCGAGTGGATGCACGCCGTCCGGAGCGATTTTGCAAAGGCTAGTGGCCTTCGGGAGGTCGATGGGATTGTCGACGCCCTGGCTCCAAGGATGGGGCGTGAGTTGGTGATGGCTGCGGCAAACCGCTACCCAGCAGGACGCAAGATCCTTGGCGCCAAGCCTGGCGAGCGTAGGCTGGCTGCCCGTTTGCGCCGACTCCTCGATGCGCCGCACAAGCGACCACCGTTGTGGCCTGAATTCTCAGGTGGCACGGTAAGAATCAGGACTGCGACCCTGGAGAGGTCAGGGTTTCGTGTTCGCGAGGTTCAGAGTGATTCTGATTCCTTGCCGAAGGGGTGCACGGTCACATTCAACGCAGAAACCGATGTCAGTGACCCGGATGCTGTGTATTGGCAGATCGGGAACACAGGCGACGAAGCTGCCGCAGCACGCGACCTCCGCGGTGGGTTCGTGGAGGATAGTATCGAGGCGGGGCAGGTGGGGGGGCTCACACGGCGGGAATCGACAAAGTACACCGGCAGCCACACCGTCGAGTGCTTTGTAGTAAAGCGCGGTTATTGTGTCGCTCGGAGCGGTCCATTCGTGGTGAATATTGAGTAGCAGGCCTCGTTCGGCCGCGCTCAGGCTGAGGGGGGCGCGGTGCCAGGAGGCCCGCAGGGCAAGGCGCAGGTCATGCCGCCCGCTCGTAGACGACGGCGAGTTCGATCTCTTCGGTGGTCATGTCGTAGTCGGTGGCGAGGTCGGCGACGGTCTCGCCGGCGTCGATCCGGCGGGCGCGCCTCCGGGTCGCCGCCCCGCGATGCCCGAGTTTGAATCCTCCACCAGACCGGAGGGCACACATTGGGGAGCTAGGTACGCGAGGTTGGGGTGAAAACGACCGCGGGGTTGTTACTAGCGTCGGCGGTGGGTTCGGCGGCCTCGGTTGGGCCAACCGCGTGGATTTTCGGCGGAATCGCGACCTGGAGCCGCCGCAGCAGCTCGGCCGCCGCCCCCCGGACCTCGGAGGTTTGCCGGACTTTCGTCCCCGCTCGTTCGTACTCGACGACCTGGATCGTCTCGAGCGTCGCCGCGACGTTCCGCCACGTATCACGCGCCCGAATCTCGGCCATTCGCTCGATCAACAGCGCCAGCACGCACAGCGACACGTGCGCGCAGATCCGGTGCGCCGTCCAGTGAAAGATCGGCCGGGTCCGCAGCCCCGTCTTGATCGTCCGCCAACACGCCTCGACCCGCATGAGCTGCTTGTACCCGAGCGCCATGTCCTCGGCCGTGAGCGTGTCGTCGTTCGAGGTCACCACCCACTTGCCGTCGAGCTTCGCCTCGTGGTCGATCGCGGCCCGGTCGATGCGCAACGCCCCCGTCGCCGTCTGGCGCAGGTAGCGCGCGTAGCGCGGCCGGGTCAGCAGATCGCAGGCGCGCTTGGAGTGCTTCCCGCCCGGCTCGGGGTCCCGCAGCGTGGCGAGCTCTTCCTCGAGCGCCGCCAGTACTTTCTCGCGATGCTTGCGCTGACGCTCGGCTTCCTCCGGGTTGAAGCACACGACGTAGCGGCGTCGACGCTCGCCGTCCCCGACGACGACCTCCTTGACCTGGAGGTTGTCGGCCACCTTCTGGTAGCGCCCGGCCCGGGTGACCACCTCGCGGCTCACCTCGTCGCCAGCCCGGATCCGGGTCGCGAGGATGTACTTGCCGGCGCCGAGCGCGAGCGTGCGGCGGTTCTCCTCGCTGTTCATGCCGGCGTCGCCGACGAAGACGCACCGGCCGAGCCGCCAGCCCTGCAGGTCCTTCTTGACCTGCTCGACCGTCGTCACGTCGGTGGTCTGGCCCGGGAAGACCCACGAGCGCACCGGCAGGCCGTCGCGCGTGACGGCGAGGCCGACGACGATCTGCGGCGCGTCGCCGCGACCGTTCTTCGAGTGGCCGCGCCGGCGCAGCGGCTCGTAGCGCTGGGCGCCAGCGAGCCGGTTGCCCTGCTCGGCGACCTGTCCTCGTCGTCGATCTCGAAGTGCAGCGAGGTGGTGTCGTAGAAGATCAGATCGACGTCGACGTTGAACAGGTCGGTGGTGCGGAAGAAGACCTCGCGCTCGAGGGTCTCCTTGTGGGCCTCGAGGAAGTCGAGCGCCCGGTAGAGGTGGTGAAGCGCGAGCCCTTCGGCGCCGGGGAAAAACGCCTCGTCGGGCAGCCAATGCTCGTGGCAGGCGAGCTTGGAGGCGGGGCGGTGGACCCGCTGGGTGACCAGCGCGAGCAGCGCTCGCTCGAGGGGCTGGCGGATGCGTGCCTGGGCGAGCTGGTCGCGAAGGATCCGATCGATGCCGAGCTCCCGCCAGAAGCTCTCGACGACGTGCACGACGCCGTAGTGCCAGGCGCCGAGGATGCGCACCCCCGGCTCGGCGGCGAGCGCTTCCTCGCTGGCGAAGACCCGCAGGATGCTCTTGGCGAGGCGCTGGAGGGCGCTGCGATCGAGCTCGTCGGCGCGTCCGAAGCTGTGAACGACGCGCGCGACGGCGTGCCCCTTCTCGGGATCCCAGACGTTCTCGGCGAGCTGGAAGTACTGGACGGTGGACCCGTCGGCATTGCGGCGCTTGGTGGTGCGCAGGTACATGCCTAGGCATCTACACGCTTTCTACATCACCTGCAAGAGTCACATGACAACTCGTGTGCCTATGCGTTTTGGGCTGAAAACGGCCCCCGAGCAGGCGATTTCGCCAATGAAATCGCGAGAGGGAGGCCCGCCCGGGTGCTCAGAACGGCGAAATGGATTCAAACTCGGGCGATGGCGTGTGGAGATGCCGGCGCGGATCACGACCGGCTGGCCGAAGGCGACCTTGGGGTCGATGGCGATCGGACGTTCGTGGGTGGAACCCTCGGGGCGGACGAACGGGTAGAGCCGAACGGGGAACGTCCACTCGTCCCAGTCGACGCGCTTCAGGTGTTCCTCGAAGACGCGGCGCATGGCGAGCTGGCCGGACGCGGAGAGACTCAGGAGCTCGCCGTATCGCTCCAGGAAGAGCTGGCCGGCGTCCGTGCGCAGATCCTTCCGCAGCAACAGACGTTCGATCTTCAGCTCGGCCTGGGCGTATTCGAGGGCCTTGCGCACCGCACCGAGCGGCACGCCGTGATCGGTCCGGAGCGAGCGGAGGACGTGGGCCTGAATGAGGTCGTGGAACGAGAGGAGTGGCGGACGCCGCGAGCTGAGCTGAATGAGTGGGTGGAAGTGGGCGGTCTTGGCAGCGCTCGGGTATCGCCGGCCCAGCGTCCACGAGCGCAGCGTGGCGGGCGCAACCCTGAGGTAGCGCGCGGCTTCGGCGAGCGTGTAGGCAGGCTGGTCTCGAAGGTCCGCTGTGGCTCGTTTTTCCCGGCGGTCGATCATGTCGGCACGGTAGGTGGAACGGATCTCGATTTCCAGCCGGGGACCGCGATGCCGGATCGCCGTGACCAGACGCGCAGTCGTTCGGGGGCTGCTGTATGATCGACGGAGCCAGGGGAGGCGGGGCATGCATTCGCTGATCGCTGAGCATCGCGCCAAGATCGCGGACGTGTGCCGGCGGTATCGCGTGCGGCGACTCGAGGTGTTTGGATCGGCCGCACGGGGTGACGATTTCGAGCCGGATCGATCGGATGTCGACTTCCTGGTCGAGTTCGAAGAAGACGACGAGGGCACGTCACTCAAGGAGTTCTTCGAGCTTCGCGACGAGCTGTCCGAACTCGTGGGGCGTCCGGTCGACCTCGTGATGCTGACGAGTGTCCGGAATCCGTACGTCCGGTCCGACATCGAGCGCAGCCGCGAGCTCCTCTATGCGGCGTGAAGCGGCCGCGTTTCTTTGGGATGTTGAGAGCGCGGCCAGCGCCGTCGAGCAGTTCACCAGGGGTAAGACTCTGGAGGACTTCCTGGGCGATCCCATGGTCCAGGCTGCGGTCGAGCGGAAGTTCGAGATCATCGGCGAGGCGCTCAGTCAGCTCGCGAAGATGCGGCCAGACCTCAGTGCCCGGATCCCCGATCTTCGGGAGATCATCGGGTTCCGGAATGTCCTGATTCACCGCTACGCGGCTGTCGATCACCGGCTCGTGTGGCGAACGATCCAAACTCGCGTACAACCGCTTCGTGCGATCGTCGATTCGCTGTTGCGCGAGGTCGGTGGGAGCCCGTCACCTTCGTGACCCGGTTCTCCGAATCCGTCGTCGAGGACGCGGCGCTCGAGTGGCTCTCGGAGCTCGGGTGGGGGGTGGCGCATGGGCCGGAGATCGCGCCGGGGGAGGCTGGGGCGGAGCGGGGTGATTACTCGCAGGTGGTGCTCGAACGGCGGGTGCGGGATGCGCTGGGGAGGCTGAATCGAGGGTTGCCGGCGGAGGCAGTGGAGGAGGCGTTCCGGAAGCTCTTGCGGGTGGAAGGGGCGACGCTGGAGGCGCGGAACCGGGCGGTGCACAAGCTGCTGGTCGAGGGCGTGCCGGTCGAGTTTCGGAGGAAGGATGGGTCGATCGGTGGGGCGCAGGCGCGGCTGATCGATTTCGATCTGGTGGGAGAGAACGACTTCCTGGCGGTCAATCAGTTCACGGTGACCGAGGAAGTTCAACCGGCGGCCGGACGTGGCGCTGTTCGTGAACGGGCTGCCGCTGGTGACGATCGAGCTCAAGAACGCCGCCGACGAGAACGCCACCATTTGGACGGCCTTTCAGCAGCTCCAGACCTACAGGTCCGAGCTGCCGGGTTTCTTCGCGTTCAACACGGTGCTGGTGGCGTCGGATGGGGTCGAGGCCCGGGTGGGCACGCTCACCGCCGGCCGCGAATGGTGGAAGCCGTGGCGGACCATCGGCGGTCAGGAGCTGGCGCCGTCGGCGATGCCCGAGCTCGAGGTGTTGCTCCGCGGTCTCTTCGACAAGCAGCGGTTGCTCGAGCTGATCCGGCACTTCGTGGTCTTCGAGGACGACGGCAGCGGCAAGCTCGCCAAGAAGATGGCGGGGTATCACCAGTTCCACGCGGTGAATCACGCGCTTGCGGAAACGCTGCGGGCGGTGGAGCTGAGTGGCGGGGCCGATCGGATCGGCGAGGGGCGGTACGAGACGGGCGCGGCCGGTGGCAGCCCCGGGGATCGGCGCATCGGCGTGGTGTGGCACACCCAGGGCTCGGGGAAGAGCCTGACGATGGCGTTCTATGCCGGGCGGGTGATCCGCGAGCCGCTGATGGGGAACCCCACGTTGGTGGTGCTCACGGACCGGAACGATCTCGACGATCAGCTCTTCGGCACGTTCTCACGCTGTCAGGAGTTGTTGCGGCAGCCTCCGGCGCAGGCCGATAGCCGGTCCGACTTGCGCGAGCTCCTCGCCGTCGAGGCCGGCGGCGTGGTCTTCACCACCATCCAGAAGTTCCTGCCCGACGAGAAGGGCGATCGGCACCCGGTGCTCTCCGAGCGCCGCAACATCGTGGTGATCGCCGACGAGGCGCACCGCAGCCAGTACGACTTCATCGATGGCTTCGCCTCCGCCACATGCGGGACGCGCTGCCGCACGCCGCGTTCATCGGCTTCACTGGGACGCCGGTCGAGCTGACCGACAAGAACACGCAAAGCCGTCTTCGGCGACTACATCAGCGTCTACGACATCCAGCGCGCGGTCGCCGACGGGGCGACGGTGCCGATTTACTACGAGAGCCGCCTCGCCAAGCTGGAGCTGGCCGAGAAGGAAAAGCCGACCATCGACTCCGAGTTCGAGGAGGCCACCGAAGGGGAAGAGGTCGACCGAAAAGAGAAGCTCAAGACCGCTGGGCACAGCTCGAAGCTGTGGTGGGCGCCGAGAAGCGCGTGGGGCTGATCGCCCGGGACATCGTCGAGCACTTCGAGAGGCGCCTCGAAGCTATCGAGGGCAAGGGCATGGTGGTGTGCATGAGCCGCCGGATCTGCCTGGAGCTCTACGACGAGCTCGTGAAGATCCGGCCGAGCTGGCACGACGCCGAGGATGAGCGCGGCGCGATCAAGGTCGTGATGACCGGCTCGGCCTCCGATCCACTCGACTGGCAGCCGCACATCCGCAACAAGCCGCGCCGGGAGGCGCTCGCGAAGAGGTTTCGAGATCCCCGAGACCCGCTGCGGTTGGTGCTGGTCCGTGACATGTGGCTGACCGGCTTCGATGCGCCCTCGCTGCACACGATGTATCTCGACAAGCCGATGCGTGGGCACGGACTCATGCAGGCCATCGCCCGGGTGAACCGTGTGTTTCGCGACAAGCCGGGCGGGCTGGTGGTCGATTACCTGGGACTCGCGCCCGAGCTGAAGCAGGCGTTGGCGATCTACACGGAGAGCGGTGGCCAGGGACGCACGGCGCTCGATCAGGAAGAAGCCGTGGCGCTCATGCTGGAGAAGCACGAGGTGTGCTGCGGGATCCTGCATGGCTTCGACTGGACGAAATGGATCTCGGGGACTCCGAGTCAGCGGCTCGGGCTGCTACCGCCGGCGCAAGAGCACGTACTGGCTCAGCAGGACGGCAAGGATCGGTTTCTCCGCATCGTCCAGGAGCTGTCGCAGGCGTTCGCTTTGGCCGTGCCCCATGCCGAGGCCATGCGAATCCGCGACGACGTCGGGTTCTTCCAGGCGGTGCGCTCGATCCTCGCGAAGCGGGTCGATGGCGAGCGGCGAACCGAGGAAGAGCTGAACCACGCGGTTCGACAGATCGTGTCGCGGGCGGTCTCATCCGATGGCGTGGTCGACCTGTTCGCGGCGGCGGGGCTCAAGAAGCCCGACCTGTCGATCCTCTCCGAGGAGTTCCTGGCCGAGGTGCGCGGAATGCCGCACCGGAATCTGGCCGTGGAGTTGCTGAGGAAGCTCTTGGCCGGCGAGGTCCGGAAGCGCGGACGACGCAACGTGGTGCAGGCGCGGTCGTTCGCCGAGCTCCTGGAGCACGCGATTCGCCGCTACCAGAACCGAGCGGTGGAAGCAGCGCAGGTGATCGAGGAGCTGATCGGCCTCGCCAGGGATGCGCGAGGCCAACGCCCGCGGCGACTCGCTCAACCTCACCGAGGACGAACTCCGCGTTCTACGACGCGCTCGAAACCAACGACAGCGCGGTGAAGGTGCTGGGCGACGACACGCTACGCGACATCGCCCGCGAGCTGGTTAGGACGGTGCGAGCGAACGTCACCATCGACTGGACGGTGCGCGACAACGTCCGGGCTCAGCTCCGCGTCCTGGTGAAGCGCATCCTCCGCAAGCACGGCTATCCGCCCGACAAGCAGGAGAAGGCGACGCAGACGGTGCTGGAGCAGGCCGAGGTGCTGTCGGAGATGTGGGCGGCGGCATAAGCCTGCCGCGCGTATTTCGACACCGGGCTGGGCTGTCTGCAGCCCCTCAGAGGGGGCAATTTCGCGTGTTTTGCGGGCGAATCTCGCGAAATCCGGCTGTGGAGCAGTAGCTTTACAAAAAATGTAAAGCAGTTGCTTTACGATTTTGTATAGCAAGTGCTTTACATCGGGCGGCCTCTCACCCCCCCCGTCACGTGATCCGCGCGGGGATGATCACCATGGTGTGGCCGTCCCACTGCAGGCGCTTCTGCAGGGCGAGGGCGGTCTCGTTGTGGAGCAGGCGCTGGTACCAGCGCTCGCGCTGGAAGATGACCTTGCCCGCGAAGAAGACCGTGCGCGGGAACTCCTCGAGCACCCGCAGGCAGGGTTCTCGGCCCCCGCGGGGTAGGTCGGGCATGCCCATGCGGTGGGCGAAGTCGACGTATCGCTGGAGGTTGCCGCGGGTCCGCTCGACGAGCGCGGGGACGGTCTCCTCGCCCTTGAAGGCGCCCGAGTCCACGACGCCGACCGAGATGAACACCAGGTTCTCGTAGTGCCTGGGGAACGCGCGGAAGAGGTTGAGCACGGTGTGGAGGCCGAGCCCGCCGTACGCGGCGACGAGCACGGCGGCGGTGGGGCGGTCGGGGTCGGGCTGGGCCACGGCCGCCCGCGACGACGCCGGCAGGTCGCTGGGCGACGCGAAGAGCCCCTCGACGACCTTCGCCAGATCGCGGTAGTGACGGCGGATCCGGTAGCAGAAGACCACCAGCGCGGTGGTCACGAAGAGCGTGATCCAGCCGCCCTCGCGGAACTTCTCCACCACGGTGATGACGAGGATCGTGGCGCAGAGCAGGAAGCTCGCGCCGAAGAGCACCAGGTTGCGGCGCCGCCCGATCTTCGCGGGTGGGTGCTGGTGCTGGCGAGAAGGTCAGGAACACGTTGATGCTGTACATGACCACGAGGCGGCTCACGCTGCCGTGGGTGTAGAGCAGGGCCGCGAGCGCGAGCGTCCCCATCAGCACGATGCCGTCCTGGGTGGTGAGGCGCTCGGACACCGCGGCGAACCGCCGTGGCACCCACGAGTCCACCGCCATGTTCGCGAGCACCCGCGGGCCGTCGAGGAAGCCGGCCTGCGCCGCCACCACCAACAGCGCGCCCTCGGTGATGAGCGTGAACACGGTCATCGCGGGGGGGCGGGCTGGCGGTGTGGTGGGGAGGCGAGGCATGTGCCGCGCCGTCGGCACCTTGGGCTCGCGCATGATCTGCAGGCCGTTCGAGACCGCCTCGATCCCGGTGTAGGTGCCGCCGCCGAGCGAGTAGGCGTGAGCGAAGAGCAGCAGCAACCCGCTCGCGCCGAGGGTCGACCAGCCGTGGCGGAAGCCCTCGGAGAGGTGGGCCGCGGTCGCCGGGATCTCGGGGACGTGGCGGCCGATCCCGACCACGATCAGCAGCACGTGGGTGATCACGAACGCCACGAAGATCGGCGCCAGCACCAGCACCGACTCCTTCACGCCGCGGATGTTGAGGGTGGTGAGGGCGATGATCGAGACGATCTCGAAGGCGGGCTTCCACGCTTGCCAGGATGCGGGCACGAAGCTGAAGAGCGCGTCACCGGCCGCCGCGATCGACACCGTGATGGTGAGCACGTAGTCGACCAGCAGCGCCGAGCCCGAGATCACGCCGACGCGCTCGCCCAAGAGCTTGGTGGCGACCACGTACCCGCCGCCCCGGCTGTAGGCGGCCGAGATCAGGAACACCGTGGTCGCGGTGAGCGCGGCCAGTCCCACCGCGAGATAGGTGTGGTCGCCGAGGGTGCGGAACGCCTCCTCGGGGCCGTAGGCCGACGACGACAGCCCGTCGGCGCCGAGCCCTACCCACGCCAGGAACGGGATCAGCGACGGGCGGTGGAAGATCGAGGTGTCGCTCAGGTCCCGGGGAGCGCCGATCACCAGCCGGCGCAACGAGAAGGACGAGTCGCCGTTGCGTTTGGGGCCAGGATCTTCCGGAGGGGGCGGGGCGGGGTCGGGCGAAGGGGCTGCTGCGGGGGCGGGCATGGGATCTCCGGGAGCGAACGCGAGCGGCGCGCGCGGGCGCCGAAGAGGGCGCCGAGAGCGCAAGCCACGTGCCCCGGCCAGCCGGTCGGTTCCGCAACGATTTCGCGGGACTGGTCACCGCGCACCACCGCCGACCGTGCAACACGCACGATGTGGGCACGGGGCGCCGTGCAATGTGCACGGCGCCTCAGCGAGGGTGGGGCGGTGACCGGGGCGGGTGGGCGTCCGCGGCGCGGGTGTTAGGCGAAAGCGCCAGGATCGTGCGCTCGACGTCGACGAACCGGGCCCACGCGGCGCTCGCCGTGTCCAGGTCGACGCCGCTCACGTCGCCGTGCGACGACGCCGGCGCCGGCGCCGCGCATCGCGGGCTCGTGCTCCCCCATCTGGGCCTCGAACGCCTCCATCCCCGCCGGGCCTAGGCGTCGTTGCCGCGGCCGGTGCGGACCGCCGCCCGAGAGGACAGTGCGCGCGTGTCGAGCTCGAAGGGCTTCACGATCGCTTCGATTCGCTTCACGGCGTCCTCTCCCCGGTAGCGCGCGTCACCATCCCGCCACCGACACCGCCGCCCGCCATCGCAAGTGGAGTGCCTCGCAGGCGGCGCGCGATTTCGCTGCGATTCCGAGCCGATCGTCGCCGCGCCGCCGAAGCGCTCGTGCAACTCGCACGAGGGCAGCCGTGGAGTTCGTGCAACGTGCACGACGCCAGTGCCGAAGAGACCCGGATCCACGGCGCTTTCGGCCGCCGTCGCCGGCACGCCCCTTGCCCTGAGATCGGTCACCATGAACGAGCCGACCGTGAGCCCTTTCGACGACAAGCCGGACCGCTTCGACGACACGCCGTCTCCCCTCGAGGTCAAGCCGCGCCGCGTGCTCGGATGGCTGCTCGCAACCATCGTCGCGCTCGGCGCCTGGTTCTGGTGGACGGGTGCCGAGCGTCGCGCCGTCCTGCGCCTGCCCGCGGCGGAGCGCCTCGCGCTCTACGAGCGCGAGCTCGGCACGTTCAAGAGTCTCTGCCTCGACGATCCCGAGCCGGCGCTCGACGAGCAGTGCCGCGCCCGCGCCACGGTGCTGAGCTGGCTTCCCGAGTGCGACGCGGACTGCATGCGGCTGATCTCGAAAGTCATTCCAGTGGGTTCCGCGCCCCCGAACCCGCGCGGACTGACGTCTCCCTGAGTGCGGAGGTTTCGATGCTCGATCTCGTCTTCATCGCCGTCATCGTCGTCTTCTTCGGCTTGTCGTGGGGCTACGTCCACGCCTGCGACCGCCTGTGAACCCCGGAGGATCCACATGACTCTCGACTATGCGTTGGGCGGTCTGCTCGCGATCGCCCTCACCGCCTATCTCGTCTACGCCCTGATCCGCCCCGAGCGGTTCTGAGCACGCAGTTCAGAGACACGTCGTCCGGAGAATCGCCATGACGGCCAACGGTTGGCTCCAGATCCTGTTCTTCTCGCTCGCGATCCTCGCGATCGCCAAGCCACTCGGGATCTACATGTTCCAGGTGTTCGAGGGCGAGCGTCAGCCTCTCCCTCGCGTCCTCGGTCCCCTCGAGCGAGGGCTCTACAAGCTGTGCGGTGTCGACCCGTCGAAGGAGCAGGTCTGGCAGGGCTACGCGTTCGCGGTGCTGGCCTTCAGCGCGCTCGGGGTGCTCGTGACATACGGCTTCCAGCGCCTCCAGCTCGTGCTGCCGTGGAACCCGCAGGGCCTGCCGCCGGTCGGCGAGGCGCTGGCGTTCAACACCGCGGCGAGCTTCACGACCAACACCAACTGGCAGTCGTACGGCGGCGAGTCGACCATGAGCTATCTGACCCAGATGGCCGGTCTCGCCTGGCACAACTTCATGTCGGCGGCCGCGGGCATCGGCATCGCTCTCGCGCTGGCGCGTGGCCTCACGCGCCGTGGAGGACCGGCCGGAGCCAAGACCCTCGGCAACTTCTGGGTCGACGTCATCCGCGGAACGCTCTACGTGCTGCTGCCGCTCTCGATCGTGCTCGCGGTGGTGCTGATGTCGCAAGGCGTGATCCAGAACCTGGCTCCTTACCAGCAGGTCACCACCCTCGAGGGCGCCAAGCAGACCATCGCGATGGGGCCGGTCGCTTCCCAGGAAGTCATCAAGCAGCTCGGCACCAACGGCGGCGGCTTCTTCAACGCCAACGCGGCACACCCCTTCGAGAACCCCACCCCGTTCACCAACTTCCTGTCGATGTTCATGATCTTCGCGATCCCCGCGGGGCTCACCTACACCTATGGCCGGATGGCGAAGGACCAGCGCCAAGGCTGGGCGCTGTTCGGGGCCATGGCGATCTTGTTCGCCGTCGGTGTGACCACCGCCTACTGGGCCGAGTCGAAGCCCAACCCGGCGCTCGCCGGGCTGGCGGTCGACCAGAGCGCCGGCAACATGGAAGGGAAGGAGTGCCGCTACGGCATCACCAACTCGGCGCTCTACGCGACGGTCACCACCGGCGCGTCGTGCGGCGCGGTGAACGCCATGCACGACAGCTTCAACCCGCTCGGTGGGCTGGTGCCGCTCTTCAACATCCAGCTCGGCGAGGTGGTGTTCGGCGGCGTCGGCGCCGGGCTCTACGGGATGCTGGTCTATGCGTTGCTCGCGGTGTTCATCGCTGGCCTGATGGTCGGCCGGACCCCCGAGTACCTGGGCAAGAAGATCGAGGGCCGCGAGATGAAGCTCGCGATGCTCTACGTGCTGATCTTCCCGCTCGTGATCCTCGGCCACTCGGCCTGGGCCGCGGTGGCTCCCTACGGCGTGTCGTCGCTCAACAACGCCGGACCCCACGGTCTCAGCGAGATCCTCTACGCCTACTCGAGCGGTGCTGGTAACAACGGCTCGGCCTTCGCCGGCCTCAACGCCAACGTGCCCTTCTGGAACGTGACGCTGGGTCTCACGATGCTGGCGGGTCGCTTCTGGATGATCCTGCCGGCGCTCGCGATCGCCGGCTCGATGGTGGGCAAGAAGACCGTCGTCGCCGGTCCGGGAACGTTCCCGACCAACGGTGCGACGTTCGTGATGCTGCTGGTGAGCGTGGTCGTGATCGTGGGTGCGTTGACGTTCTTCCCCGCGCTCTGCCTGGGCCCGATCGTCGAGCACTTCCTCGCATCGAACGGAAAGGTGTTCTGACCATGAGTCGCCACGAGAAAGCCTCCAAGTCGCTGTTCGATCCCGCGATCCTCGAGCAGGCGCTGATCGACAGCTTCACCAAGCTCGACCCCCGTTTGCTCGCCAAGAACCCGGTGATGTTCGTGGTCGGTGTCGGTGCGGTGCTGACCGCGGTGGTGTGGATCCGCGATATCGCGGCGTCTGGACCGGGTGCCGCCCCGAACTGGTTCACCGGCTCCGTGTGCGTGTGGCTGTGGTTCACGGTGCTGTTCGCGAACTTCGCCGAGGCCGTGGCCGAGGGCCGCGGCAAGGCCCAGGCCCAGACCTTGCGACGCATGCGCAAGGAAACGACTGCGCGCCGCCGCGTCGGCAAGGGTGAAGAGACCGTTCCGGCGTCGCAGCTCAAGAAGGGCGACGTGGTGATCATCGACGCCGGCGAGCTCATCCCCGGAGACGGCGAGGTCATCGAAGGCATCGCCTCGGTCGACGAGTCGGCGATCACCGGCGAGTCCGCGCCGGTCATCCGCGAGAGCGGCGGTGACCGCTCCTCGGTCACCGGCGGCACCAAGGTGCTCTCGGACCGGATCGTGGTGCGGATCGGCGCCAACCCCGGCGAGAGCTTCCTCGACCGCATGATCGGGCTGGTCGAGGGCGCCGCGCGCCAGAAGACCCCGAACGAGATCGCGCTCCACATCCTGCTCGTGGGCCTCACGCTGATCTTCCTGTTCGCGTGTCTGACGCTGGTGCCGCTCGCGCTCTACTCGGGGATCACGCTCTCCGCCACGGTCGTCGTCGCCCTGCTGGTTTGCCTGATCCCGACGACCATCGGCGGCCTGTTGTCGGCCATCGGCATCGCCGGCATGGACCGCGTCATGCAACACAACGTCCTCGCCATGAGCGGCAAGGCCGTCGAAGCCTCCGGCGACGTCAACACTCTGCTGCTCGACAAGACCGGCACCATCACCATCGGCAACCGCATGGCGCACGAGCTGGTGCCGGTGCCGGGAGTGCGGACCGAGGACCTGGCCGACGCGGCACAGCTCGCCAGCCTCGCCGACGAGACGCCCGAGGGACGCTCGATCGTGGTGCTGGTCAAGGAGAAGTTCGCGATCCGGGCTCGCAACATCGTCGGCCTCGGCGCTCACTTCATCCCCTTCACCGCCCAGACCCGGATGAGCGGCTGCGACCTCGACGGTCGCATGGTCCGCAAGGGAGCGGTCGACTCGGTGGCCCAGTGGGTCGAGTCCCTGGGCGGCAACGTTCCCAAGGAGCTCCGTGACATCGCCGACCGCATCGGCTCGTCGGGCGGGACGCCTCTCGCCGTCGCCGACGGCCACCAAGTACTGGGGGTCATCCACCTCAAAGACATGGTCAAGGAAGGGATCAAGGAGCGCTTCGCGCGCTTTCGCGCCATGGGCATCACCACGGTGATGATCACCGGCGACAACCCGCGCACCGCCGCGGCGATCGCCTCGGAGGCCGGGGTCGACAGCTTCCTCGCCGAGGCGACCCCCGAGATGAAGATGAAGTTCATCCGTGACGAGCAGGCCAAGGGCAAGCTCGTGGCGATGACCGGAGACGGCACCAACGACGCGCCGGCGCTCGCTCAGGCCGACGTGGGTGTCGCGATGAACACCGGCACCCAGGCCGCGAAGGAAGCGGGAAACATGGTGGACCTCGACTCGAACCCCACCAAGCTCCTCGAGGTGGTCGAGGTCGGGAAGCAGCTCCTCATGACCCGCGGCACGCTCACCACGTTCTCGATCGCCAACGACGTGGCCAAGTACTTCGCGATCCTGCCGGCGATCTTCATGGGCGTGTTCCCCGAGATCGCGCCGCTCAACGTCATGCACCTGGCGTCACCGATGAGCGCGATCCTGGCCGCGGTGATCTTCAACGCCATCATCATCATCGTGCTCATCCCGCTGGCTCTTCGCGGCGTCGCCTACCGGCCCATCGGCGCGGCGGCACTGCTCAGGCGCTCGCTGCTCATCTACGGCCTCGGCGGGATCGTGGCGCCGTTCATCGGCATCAAGATCATCGACGTGGCACTCACCGTGGTCGGGCTCACGTGATCGAGGAGAGAAGCAACATGAAACGCGAACTGTTGATTGCGCTCCGGACCGCCGTCGTCACCCTGGTCCTGACTGGCTTGCTCTACCCGCTCGCCATGACGGGCGTCGCTCAGGCCCTGTTCACCGACAAGGCGAACGGCAGCATGGTCGTGGACGCCGCCGGGAACGTGGTCGGATCGAGCCTGATCGGGCAGGGGTTCGAGAACCCCGGGTACCTCCAGCCGCGGCCGTCCGCCGCTGGGGCGGACGGTTGGGACGCCGGTGCCTCGGGCGGCTCGAACCTCGGACCCACCTCGCAGAAGCTCCGCGACCGGGTGGCGGCTGACGTCACGCGTTTGCAGAGCGAGAACCCGGACGCCAAGGGTGCGGTACCGGCGGAGCTCGTCACCACCTCGGCCAGTGGTCTCGATCCACACGTGTCACCCGCCGCGGCGCTGTGGCAGGCGCCGCGTATCGCCAGAGCGCGCGGCCTGAGCGCCGAGCGCGTCGAAACCGTGATCCAGGCGCACGTGAAGGGGCGCGACTTGGGGTTCCTGGGTGAGCCCACCGTCAACGTGCTGCGCGTGAACCTGGCGCTCGACCGCCAGTTCGGTGCACCATCCCGCACGCTCGAGG